>CBDCZH010000015.1:0-598412 GCA_965224485.1 Arcobacteraceae bacterium
ATCTTTTATTAAAATAAAAAAAAAAAAAATAAAAAAAGAAATACCTTAAGTCATTATTTAAAATAATATATAAATATCTAAATTTATAAATAAATAATACATTATTTTTATATTTTATTGAAAAAAATAAATAAAATTAGCTACATTACTGCCAGAAAAAGCCATTTTTAATTAATTTAAGCAAAAATCATATGTAAAAACATCCATAAGGAGGTATATATATAAGATAATAAATATTATCCTATTTAAACTAAATGATAAGTTAATAGATTATTTAAAAATTATTAGTATTTAAATAATTAATACAAAATATAATAATTATATAAATAATTAAAATAAAGTTAGCTTTTCATTAATTAAAATTAAATATAAGAATGTATATTTTTGCTGCAGTTCAAGGCGGAACATAAAATTTATGAAGGAGCGTACATCAGTACGTTTAAAAAGGTTTGTAAGTTGCTAAGTTATTATGTTGGTAAGTTTAAAAGAAAAGCAAGTAAGTTTACGAAACTGGAAATAAATCAAACCCAAAATTCAATGTAGGGGTGTATATTTTTACTGTAGTTCAAGGTGGAACATAAAATTTATGAAGGAGCGTACATCAGTACGTTTAAAAAGGTTGTAAGTTAGTAGGTTGTTAAGTTAGTAAGTTTAAAAGAAAAAGCAAGTGAGTTTACGAAACTGGACATAAGCAAAAAAAACAAAATTCAATGTAGGGTGTATATTTTTACCGTAGTTCAAGGCGGAACATAAAATTTATGAAGGAACGTACATCAGTACGTTTAAAAAGGTTAGTAGGTTTGTAAGTTGTATGTTAGTAAGTAAGTTTAAAATACAAGCAAGTGAGTTTACGAAACTGGACATAACCAAAAAAAACAAAATTCAATGTAGGGGTGTATATTTTTGCTGCAGTTCAAGGCGGAACATAAAATTTATGAAGGAGCGTACATCAGTACGTGAGTTTATAAAATTTATGAGACAACGCAGAAATACAGCAAAAAGATGCACCCCTACATTGAATTTTTATTTGCCGAGGCAGAAAGAGCCGAACATCACGTCTAACATCTGATCGTTCTCATAAGGTCTTGTAATTTGTGAAATATTCTCCAAAGCTTCTTGTATATGATGAGAGAAAAACTCTAACTCACCTGTTCTTAAAGGTTCAAAAGAAAGATTTATACATGAAAGTGTATTAAATACAGCATCAACTTGTCTCTTAGAAATAAGAGTCATTTCATCACTATGTGTATTTTCATCTAGAATTTTTTCAATGCTTGAAATCAAACTTGAAATATTATCTTTAGCACTTAAAGAAATGAAATCATCTAAAATACTCTTATCAAAAGAGTTTTCTAAATCATTTTTATTTAAAACTTTTATAATTTTCTTAGAATCATTTTGTTTTAGAATATTAAGTATATTTATATCTTGAGCATCATTTATACTTGCATTATCAAATAAAGCAATTATAATATCAGCTTCATTTACTGCTTCTAAAGATTTTTTAATTCCTATTTTTTCTATTGCATCAGAGGCTTCTCTTATACCTGCTGTATCAACTATTTTAATTAAGTGAGTACCTATTTTAACACTCTCTTCAATAGTATCCCTAGTAGTTCCTGCAATATCAGAAATAATAGCACGGTCGAAATTTAGAAGTTTATTTAATAAAGAAGATTTTCCAACATTTGGTTTACCTATTATTGCAACTTTAAAACCATTTATTAAACCTTCTCTTCTTTTTGAAGCATCTAAGGTATTTTCTAATTTTATTTTAATATTTTTAATTTTATTTGTAATTTGCTCAAAAATATCACTTGGCAAATCATCTTCTGCATAATCTATTGAAACTTCTGTATAAGCTAACATAAAAAGTAAGTCTTCTCTAATATCATTTACAAAAGAGCTAAGTTCCCCTTTTAACTGTTTTGCTAATAATTTAACAGCATCTTCACTTCTAGCTTCAATAATCTTTGCAATTGCTTCTGCTTTACTTAAATCAATTTTGTTATTTAAAAAAGCTCTTTTTGAAAACTCACCAGGATTTGCAATTCTAGCACCTAAAATAATTGTTTCATTTAAAATTATATTTGAAATAGCAATACCACCATGACATTGAAACTCAACAATATCTTCACCAGTAAAAGAGAAAGGGTTTTTAAAAAAGATTAACAAAGCTTCATCTATAACTTCATCTTCACTATTATATAAAGAACTTAATGTTGCAAGTCTTGGTTTTAAATCTTTTCGTTTAGAAAGTTTTAAGGCTATACTAAGGGCTTTTGCGCCTGAGAGTCTTACAATAGAGATAGAACCAATTCCATTGGCTGTAGCAATAGCTACAATTGTATCATCAAACATTATTGTTGTTTTTGTCTATACTCATTAACAAGGACATACTTATCTCCTCGTACATTTGTTTTAACAGCCACATATTTAGAAGGAAATTCTTCTCTTAATCTTTTTAATGCAATATGAACTAAAATACCATCTAAAGGTTTTGTTTTAAAAGAACCTTTGTCCTTAATCGTAAGAATAACTGGTTCTAAATAATTATGTATAGCTTCTTCTTGATTTTTTAGAAATTGTGCAACTTCAAGTCTTACCATTAAAGAATACTTATCATTAATCCAATTAAATAAAATATAAGATAAAGCCTTGTATCTATAACCTTCTTTTCCAATTAATAAAGCAGAATCATTTCCATTAAATTCTATATATAAAGTATTTTCATCATAAAAATCAACTTTTATTTCATCTAATTCATAACAAGTATTTTCAAATAACATATTTACTGTTTGTTTTACTTCTTGTATAATTTCGTTATTATCTTTTTTGATAACTAAGGTAGAATCATGTGAATTTTCTTCATCTTCACTATAAAACTTATTAAAAATCTCTTCTTTTGCTTCAATATTTGGAACGTTTATCTTTTTCTCATAAGGTTTTTTATTTTCTTCTTCAAAAACTTCTTTTTTGGAAGCTTCAATTTTCTTAGAAACATCTTCTATTTTAAGATTAGATTTTCTTAATTTATGGTTTTTGTTATTTTTATAATTAAATTTTTTTCTTTTAACTTCAACAGAAATTATTGCATTTTTTTTTCCAAAACCAAGAAATCCCTTACTTGGTTGTTGGATAATATCAATGTCTAATTCTGTTATTGAGCAAGAAAAATCGCTTGTTGCTAATTCATAAACTTCTTCTAAACTTTTTGATTCAAACTGTTTCATAATATATTCCTATTTCTGAAGTGCTCTTTTTTTCTCAAATACTTTATTGATATAAAATTGTTGTGCAATTGTAAACACATTATTAATAAACCAGTATAACGTAAGACCTGCAGGAAACCATAAGAAAAAGAATGTAAATACAACTGGTAAAAATTGGAATATTTTCTTTTGCATTTCATCTTGCATAGTTGTTGGAGTGATTTTCTGTTGTAAAAACATTGACACACCCATTAAAATTGGTAGTACGTAGTATGGGTCCATTAATGCTAAATCATGAATCCATAAAATCCACTCAGCACCTTTTAATTCAATTGAGTTTAATAAAACTCTATAAATTGAAAAGAATACAGGAATTTGAAGAACTAAAGGTAAACATCCACCCATAGGATTAGCACCATGTTTTTTGTATAATTCCATCATATGCATAGATTGTTTTTGTTTATCATCTTTATATTTAGCTTGGATTTCTTTCATCTTAGGAGCTAAATCTTTCATCTTTTGCATAGACATCATACCCTTATATGATAAAGGGAATAAAATTAATTTAATTGAGATTGTTAATAAAACAATAGACCAACCCCAGTTTCCAACATAAGAGTGAATAAAATTTAAGAATGAAAACATAGGTTTAGCTATAAAAGTAAACCAACCATATTCAACAACATCAACTAAAGAAGGATTAATTGCTTTTAATACAATATGTTCTTTAGGTCCAACATATCCACCAAATGAGATATTATCATTACCATGAATAAAAGCTTGTGGATTATTTTCCTCATCAGGCATTAAAGTAACTGCTAAAGATTTATCAAAATTGTAAACTAAAGTTGTATAATATTTATCAAAATTTGATACTATTTTTACACCTGTAAAGTTTTCATTTTTATCTAAGTCTTCATCTTCAATTATAGTTAAGGTATCATCATTTAATTTTAATAAAACACCTTTTGCAACCATTTCACCAACATTTGCAGTTGCAACACTAGGTCTTGCTCCATTTGTTATGAAAAAAGCTTCTTTATTTGTTGATTTAACATTTAGTGAATAATGCCCAGCTGGATAAAAAGTAAATGTTTTAACTAAAGTAGTAGTACTTAACTTTTGAGTTAATACTAATGTTTGTTTACTTTTACTTGCATCTAAATCTTTTGCACTTGAAGTCATAGAAACTTTAAAAGCTTCATCATTTACATCAGCATTAGAAAATCTTACTTCCAAAGCTCTTAAATGTGAAATGTTAAAAAGTTTTATTTGTTCACCTTCTTCATTTTTATACTTAGCTTCACTTAATGTAACTTGCGCAAGTCTACCTAAGTTATCAATTTCAATAATATTTTTAGAAGTTTTAATTCTAGCAATAATATTTTTACTTGAAACAGTTTTTGCACTCAAAGGACTTATTGCAGCACTAGAGGCAGTATTAAGTGCATTTGAACTAGCTTGATCTTGTTTTGGTGCTAAGTTAGCCTTTTTTTGCTCTAAGGCAGCTTGGGCTTCTCTTTCTTGTTGTTGAGGCTTTAATACTGTAAATTCGTAAACTATAAATAAAACGAATACTATTACAGTAAATAGTAACATTCTTTTTTGCATACCTTGATTTTCATTCATTATGTTGTTTTCCACTCCCGATTTTTTACTACAAAGTATCTATTTTGTTTTGTTGGAACAAACCAATATATTACTTTGATTCTTTTATATAAAATATTATTATGTCTTGGCAACTTTACCATTGGATAATCAAATCCACCATCAAAAAGTTGATTACATTTTAATATGCGTGTTATTGTAAAATAAATAGCCTTAAAGAATGAATTATTATCTAGTTGCCAGAGGGCATAATTTGAACAAGTTGGGTAATACCTGCAAGATGCAGGTGTAAATCGTGATATAAACTTTTGGTAAAATCTCACAATTAATCTAAAAACTATGTTCATTTATATAACTCAAGTCTTTTAAAAGCAAAATTAAAGTCTTTTACAAGTTCAGTAAATGTTCTTTCATGTATTGCTTCTTTTGCAACAAAGATATATTTTCCAGGTTCTATTTTATTTTCTAATGTCAGTAGTATTGCACGGAGTCTTCTTCTTGCAGCATTTCTTTTCACAGCATTTCCCACTTTTTTGGAAGTTACAAATGCTAGATCTAATGTTTTAGAAGACTTAAAAAAAGCGACAAAGGATGGAGTGTGCCATCTTTTACCGCTTTTATAAATAGAGTTAAATTCTTTTGAATTATTTAGTCTATGTTTTTTATTTAAACAGCTAATCTCTTTCTACCTTTAGCTCTTCTTGCTTTAATAACTCTTCTACCATTTTTTGTACTCATTCTTAGTCTAAAACCGTGAGTTCTTTTTCTTGGAGTATTATGCGGTTGATATGTTCTTTTCATTATCTTATCCCTTTTGTAAATTCAGTTGGCGATTATAGTTAAGATTAGCTTAAATTTACTTTAGTTTAAAACAAAACAAGGCTAATAATTTAAAATTCTTTTTTTATTGTATATTTACTATTATTTTATCATTTTTATAAGTAAAATCAACTCTACTTCCTTCTTTGATTTTGTCTTCTAAAATCAAATCAGATAACTTATCTTCAATTAGTTCATATATAGCTCTTTTTAAAGGTCTAGCTCCATATACAGGATCAAAACCAGCTTTTGCAATAAACTCTTTTACCTCAGCACTTAAAGTAATGATAATTTGTTTTTCCTCTAGCTTAGCTTGTATTTGTTTAAATAAAATTTCTACAATACTTGTAATTGCTTTTAAGTCTAATTGTTTAAAAATTACAATATCATCAAGTCTATTTAAGAATTCTGGTTTAAAATATGATTTTACTTCATTTAAAACTTCTTTTCGTCTTTGCTCTTTATCTGATATTTCTATTATTTTAGAACTAGCAATATTTGAAGTTAAAATAATAATAGTATTTCTAAAATCTATTAACACACCTTTATTATCTGTTAGTCTTCCATCATCTAAAACCTGTAATAATATATTAAATACATCGCTATGGGCTTTTTCAATTTCATCAAATAAAATAACACTATAAGGTTTTCTTCTAACAGCTTCTGTTAGTTGACCTCCTTCATCATAACCAACATAACCAGGAGCTGCTCCAATTAATCTTGAAACTGCATGTTTCTCCATATACTCACTCATATCAAATCGTAATAAAGAGTCTTCATTATCAAATAAGAACTTAGCTAAAGTTTTAGCACTTTGCGTTTTACCAACACCAGTAGGCCCTAGAAACAAAAAAGAACCAATAGGTTTATTTACATCTGATAATCCAGCTTTATTTCTTTTAATCACTCTAGAAATTGCTCTTAGAGCTTCTTCTTGTCCTATTACATCATGCTCTAATTCTTTTTGAACTTCTAAAACTCTAAATTTTTCACTTTGTAACATCTTTGAAACCGGTATTCCTGTCCATCTTGCAACAATAGAAGAGATTGAGTCTTCATCAACACAATTTTTTAATAAAGTTCCTTCTTTTTGCATTTTTGACCATTTTTCTTCATTTATTTTAATTTCTTGCTCTAATTTTGGTATTTTTCCATATTCAATAGAAGCTGCTTCTTCAAATTTTGAGTCACCTTTAAACCTTTGGGCTTTTGTTTTTAACTCATCTATTTGTACTTTTAAAGACGAGATATCATTAAACGTTTTTTTCTCATTTAAAAATCTACTTTCTAGGGAAACTTTTTCCTCATTTTTATTAGCTAGTTCTTTTTCTAATTCTTTTAATCTTTTTGTATTTTGTGCTGAACTCTCCATTTTTAAAGCTTCTTTTTCAACATTTAAACTTTGAATTTCTCTTTTAATACTAGAAAGAACTAAAGGTTCTGATTCTATTTGCATTTTTAACTCAGCTGAAGCTTCATCAATCAAGTCAATAGCTTTATCTGGTAAAAATCTATCTGTTATATATCTATGTGATAACTTAGCCGCATGAACTAAAGCAGTATCTTTAATACTAACATTGTGAAAAGTTTCTAACTTATCTTTTATTCCTCTTAACATATAAATAGCTTCATTTACACTAGGTTCTTCAACTTTAATCGTTTGAAACCTTCTTTGCATAGCTGTATCTTTTTCAAAATACTTTCTATACTCTTTTAAGGTAGTTGCACCAATAGTATGTAACTCACCTCTTGCTAAGGCAGGTTTTAATATATTAGCAGCATCCATAGAACCCTCAGCCGCTCCAGCTCCTATAATAGTATGAATTTCATCAATAAAAAGTATTATATTTCCAGATTTTTTAACCTCACTAATTACAGATTTTAATCTATCTTCAAATTCACCTCTATATTTAGCTCCTGCTATTAAAGCGCTTAAGTCTAAAGTGATAACTCTTTTGTTTAATAGTGACGTTGGAACATCTTTATCAACTATTCTTTGAGCCAAACCCTCAACAATAGCAGTTTTTCCAGTTCCAGGCTCTCCTAGTAAAATAGGGTTATTTTTAGTCTTTCTTATAAGAATTTGCATCATTCTATGAATTTGCTCATCTCTTCCAATTACAGGGTCTAATAAACCTTCTAAAGCTTGTTTATTTAAATCAATTCCATATTTTTTTATTGCTTCTAAATTATCATCACTAGAAGCACTATCAATGGTATTTCCAGCTCTAAGCGATTCTAGTTCTTTTTTTGCTTCAGATAAATCTATATATTTTCCTAAAATATCTTTTAAAACTTTATTTGAAAAATTTGCTATTAACCAAGTATCAATAGCAATAAATGTATCTCCTAAACTTACCATTAGACCTTCTGATTTCTCCAAAGAACTCATAAAATCTAAACTTATTTTAATATTTTGTTTATCTACACTTGAAACACTTGCAAGTGAGGCAGCATAAGATTTACTTTCAAGTAAAATTGAGCTCACATCTATATTCATTTTATTTAATAACTGATTTAGTACTGAGTTTGTAGTACTTAACATTGCCCATAAAAAATGAACAACTTGAACTTCTTGATTTTTATTATGCAAGGCTAATGCAAGAGCTGCATCTAGATTCTCACTCATTTGATTTGTTAATTTATCGAATATTTTATTCATATTAGCACTCCTTTATTTAAACTGCTAATTCATTATAGCAACTTGAGTGATAACTTGTCAAGTGTTTTTTATAAAGTAGGAAACTTTATTATAAAATTACATCCAAAATAAGACTCTTTATCTACTTCTAAAATAGAGTTTTTAACTTCAAGAGAACCTTTCATATGATCTACAATTATTTGATGAGTCATATAAAGTCCAATACCTGTACCTTGAGCCTGATGTTTAGTTGTAAAATAAGGTTCAAAAACTTTTGAAATAATATCATCTTTTATTCCACCCGCATTATCTTTTATTGAAATAACTATATTTTTGGCTTCTAAGTAAACATCTATTTGTAAATATCTTTTAGTGATATTTTTTTGTATATAAGCATCTTTTGAATTATTAAAAATATTCATCAAGGCTTGAGTTAATTCATTTGGATAACTTTTGATTTTAAGAGAGCTATTAATATTTTTAATAAATGAAATATTATTATCTTTAAAACTAGAATCAATTAGTAAAAATAAATGTGAAATAATATCACAAAAGTAAAATTCAATTTCTTCTTTATCTGTTTTAAAAAAATTCCTAAAATCATCAATAGTTTTAGAAAGATGTTGGGTATTGTGCATAATTACATCTAAAGACTCATGCAATTTATCTTTTGTTAAAATATTAAATTCATCTTCAAGTTTAATACCAGAAGCAGCAGTAGAAATTGTACTTAAAGGTTGTCTCCATTGATGGGCTATATTTTCAATCATTTCACCCATAGCTGCCATTTTTGCTTGTTGTGATATTAACTTATCTTTATTCTTAAGCTCAGTTATATCCATAACAGTTGAAACTTTAATTTCTTCATTATTAATTAATAAAAATTCACCCTTAGCTAAAGAAGTAAATATTTCATTATTCTTTTTTAATGCTTCACACTCATAAGGTTGAGTATTAATTTTAAGATTAGCTCCTACTAAAGATTTAGCTAAAGGTGCAAAAAAATCTAAAAATTTTCTTCCAATCATATCTTCTTTAGAATCATAAGCAAACATTTCAACAGCAACATTATTCACATCAATACAAATACCATCTTTATGTAAAATAATAGCTTCCATTGTAGAATCAACTAGTGCTTGAAAACTTAAAAGTGATTTTTCTAAAGAATCTTCTCTTTTATCAATTTCTATTTGCATTTTTTTAAAATTCTCAATTAATAAATCAAACTCAATATAATCTGATTGTTTTACCTTTTGATCATAATTACCATTAGCAATATTTGAAATATTAGAATTTAAAGCATTTAATGAAGAAAATATATTTTTAGAACTTTTTAAAGCTATTAATATAGCAAATAATAAAAACAGAGCTAAAATTATTCCTGTAATTGTTATCATAAATTTTAAAGATTTTAAAATCTCTGAATAGTTTTCTCGTACAACTATTTTCCAACCAGTTTTTACAATACTTGTATACATTGAAATCTGTTTCTTCTCTAAATGTTTAATATGTAAAAAAGACATAGAGCTAAAACTTCCTAGATTAAACTCTGGTACTTTATAAATTAAATCATTAAAAACACTAGAAGACTTAGCATTAAATCTTTGAGAAACCATTGCTTGATTATCTGGATTTAAAATTATAATTCCTTCATTATCAAAAATTCTAATCATATATGAAGTATCTGCATTTTGAAATCTATAAGAGAAAAGAAGTAAATCTTCTAATTTTATAAAAATTACAACAATATCAGAATTAGGTGTTCTAAAACTATATGATAAAGATGGAGTTTCATGAATACCTGATAGGAATACATCTGACCAGTAAAACTCAACTTTATTTTTTATTGCTTTAAAATACTTTTTATTGGAATAATCAAATCCCTTATAAATATTTAAATTCTCTTTTGCATAAAATTTTTTTATAATTCCTTCTTTACTCAAAATTACAATTGAGGTGATATTATCATTCAGCGAAACTGTATTTTTTAGTAAAGAAGTATTTTTATTTAAATTATTTTTTATATAAAACGCCGTACGCTCTATTTTTAAAAGTAAAGAGTTTATTTCATATTTAACCTGCCCTAATACTTGCTTTTGATTATGAGATAAAGACTCTATCTTAGATTGATATAAACTATAAGAATAAATACCAGTAATTAAAATAGAACTTATAAAAGTAAAAACAATTAAAAGCTGACTAATTTTATTTTTTAGTGAATATTTTTTCATATTACTTCAATCTCACAAATTTAGAGTTTTTAACAGTAATTAAAAAATTATCTCTTTTAACATCACCAAATTTATCAAAAATTATATCTCCTTGCAAGGCTTCAAAAGTTCTTTCTTTTATAATAGAATCTTTTAATTTACTTATATCAGGATTTTTTAGCAATACTTTTATTAAAATTTGTACTGTTTCGTAACCTTGGGCTGCAAAAACAGAAGGTTCTTTTGAATATCTTTGTTTATACTTTTTTATAAAATCCAAATATGCTTTATTTTTTGAACTATCATCATAACTAGTAAAGAAAATAACATTTTCAACTGCTTTACCACCATTACTTATAAAATCATTTGTTTTAGCCCAACCTGAGCATATTATTTTTTTATTTATTTTATTAATTTTTAAATACTGTATTAACTTAGAAGAATCCATTGAATTTGCGATAATAAGAAGTACATTAGAATCTTTTTTTTTAATTAATTTTAATATATTTTCATAAGGCTGATTTATTTTAATTTTTGAAACAAAACCATGGTTTACAGTTTTTAACAAGGATTTTTCAAAATTAGAAGAAAAAGAGTTACTATATGCGAAATTATCAACATCATATATAACTGCAATTTTTAATAAAGATTTTTTAAGTAAATATTTTGATAAAGTATCAAACATTGAGGAATTTTTTGCAACTTGTAAACGTAAAAAGTTATCATCTATCCCAGAAAATTCATCAGAACTTGCAGTTGGTGAGATTAATAAAATATCTTTTTTATTTTTCACTTCTTCTAAAGATATTTTTGTCATAGAACTTGTTGAATTAGCAATAATAATTTTAACTTCATTTTTTATAAGTTCAGTAATATTTTTTTTTGCAATTTCTTCATTTTGTTTATCATCTCTTAGTATTAATTTAATGCTTTTATCATTAATTGTATAGTTTATCTCTTCTAAAGCTAAAGAAACCCCATTCTTTACAGAAATACCTAAGGATGAGTATTTTCCACTTAAACCAGCAATAAAGCCAATTTTTATACTTTTTGAGTCATTATTCTTGTAAAAGATAAAAAGTATAAGAAGAATTATTGTTATTAGAAAATATAATTTTTTGATAAAAACTCCTTAATAATTAAATATTTAATGTTATTATATTTTTTTTTTGATAAAAGTAGGTTTAAATATGAAATTATGTGGAATTGATGAAGCAGGAAGAGGACCACTAGCAGGTCCTTTAGTTGTAGCAGGTGTAATTATAAACGAAAAGATTGAAGGTTTAAATGATTCTAAGGTTTTAAGTGAGAAAAAAAGAGAAGCTTTATTTGATATTATTAAAAATAAAACTAAATATCATATTGTTTTTACTTCTGCTTTAGAACTTGATAAAAAAGGTCTTTCTAAAGCTTTAAAAGATTCAATTTTAGAAATAATGCAAAACTTGCAAGATAAAGATATAAAGTTTTTAATGGATGGAAATACATCTTTTGGAATAAGTTCTTTAGAACATAAGATAAAAGCAGATGCAAGTGTACAAGAGGTAAGCGCAGCCTCAATTTTAGCAAAAGTAAGTAGAGATAGATATATGTATAAAATAGCGCCCCTATACAAAAACTATAATTTTGAAAAACATAAGGGATATGGTACAAAAGCCCATGTAGAAAAAATTAAAGAATTTGGAAGATGTGAAGAACATAGATATAGTTTTAAACTAAAAGCTCTAGGTGAAGAAAAAATAAAAGATGAAAAACTTAAAAAAATTAAAATACAAGAATCTAATTTATTTAATCTATAAAGCTTTATAGTTTTGTAGTTTTTAGTTTATAGTTTTATAATTTAACATCACCTATATGTCTTTGAATAGATTCAACCTTTGCTTTCATTCTATTATCATGGTTTTTACGAATATCAAATTTTAACGTTGCAAAAACTCTATTACATCCTAAGCTTTCTAAAACCAAATAACACTTAGACGCAAGATTTAAAGCCTGGGACATGGTATTAGTTTCAATTATAGTTGCCATTGGCGTTAGTTGATACTCATATCCACTATCTCTAATTAAAGCTATAATTTGGGCAACATATTCACTCTTGCTCTCCCCATGATCGGTTGGAAACATTGACATTTCTAATAAAACACTCATTTACTTCCTTTTATGAATTATTTTATTTAATAATAACATAATGAATAGTTTTTTTCATTTAAGGAAAAAATTTTATTTATTAATATATTATTAATTAATAGTAAAATTTACAAATATTTTAAAATCCCTTTAAATAGGAACAAAATTCTTAATTTTATCTAGTGTAAAAATTATTTATTAATTTATTTTCTTAAATTTTGTTAAAATTATCAAATTATTAAATTGGATTTAAATCATTCTAAGCTAAAATACTGATATTATTTATAAAATAAATCATTTTTTAAGTTATTAAATAATATCTTTAATAAATAACTATTTAAAGTGATTAATATGTTTTCAAATTTTAAAAAAACAAAGAACTATACTAAAGAAGATTTAAAAAAAGAGTTATTAAAACCTGTCTTTAATCTTAATAATATTGAAGAAATATATAAATCTTATCCAAATATATCAGATACTAATGAAAATATGGAATCACTTCTTCACTTATGTGTGAAAAAAAATCTTTATGAAGCTTGTAAGTGGTTACTTGAGAAAAAAATTGATATAAACATGCAAAATGATGAAGAAATTACTGCTTTATTTTATACTGTTTATCTAAGAAATACTAATATTTTAAAACTTTTTATTGAATATAATGTAGATATTGATGAAGTAAATAATTATAAAAGAACATTATTGCAAGAATCTGTAATAGTTTCAAATGCACGATTAGTTGATTTTTTACTTCCTTTAAGTAAAAACATCAATAACTGCGATATATATGGAAATAATATAATCTTTGATGCTGTTGCAAATGGAAGTGAAAGTTTATTAAGAACAGTAGCTTCGATAAAAGGCGTTAATATTAATCAAGTTAATAAAGAGAATAAAACTATACTTCAAAAAGAAGCAGTATTAATAAATAATAAACTTGCAATGATTTTAATGGAACTAGGGGCAGATCCAACAATTATAGATCAAAATGGAAAAAACTTTTTATTTTATGCCGTTTCACAAGGTATTAAAAATGAAGAAATTATTGATAAAGCTATTTCTTTAGGCTGTAATATAAATTCAAGAAGCCAATTTAATACAAGCATATTAATTGAGTCAATTGATAATTATTTATTAGAAGAAGATACAAATAAAAAAAATGAACATCTGCAAATGTTAGAAAAGCTTTTATTAGCTGGTGTACAGATAAATGTTCTTGATGAAGATGGAGAGAGTGAATTTTTTAAAATAATTAGAAGTGAAGATGAAATACTAATAGATTTATTTCTTAAAATAAAAACAATTCCTAATGAAATTAACATTGATCAACAAAATAGCAAAGGTGAAACAATCTTAATGATAATGGCATTAAGAGGAATAAAAAGCATTAAGTTTATTTCAAACCTTCTTACTTTAACAAATCCAAATATAAAAGATGAAAAAAACGAAACTGTAATTGTAAAACTACTTAATATTATTTTACATCTACAAAGTAAGAAAAAAATAGATATTCATTTAAAAAATCAAATTAATAAAAATGCAGAATACATATCAGTTCTAAAAGTTATTATTGAAAATACAAAAGCAGATTTAAGAGATTATGACCATAAAGGAAAACCACTCTTTTATTCTAGTATCTTATATTTTAATTTTCCATTATTTGTAATATTAAAAAGTTTTGGTGCAAATATAAATCAAAACGATAAAGAAGGTCATAATATAATTTATAATATTTTAGAGCATTATGAAAAAAATGAAGATACATCTTCAAATACAAAAGAAATTTACTTAGAAACCTTACAAAATTTAATAAACTTAAAAGTAGATATCAACCAAAAAGATGATAAGGGTGGAACTGCCTTACATAAAGCAGTTAGTGGAAACTGTGAATATACAGTTAAAACCTTACTTGAAGCTAAACCTGACTTTTATGCTGTTGATAAACAAGGACGAAGTGTAATCCATGCCTGTATCTGGAAAGACACTTCAAGGTATTTTAAATTAATACATTCTTATAATAAGGAAGTAATAAATATAGCTGATTCTTATGGAATTAGACCTATTAATTATGCTGCTTTTATGGGAAAAAATGAACTAGTTCTTGATATGTTAAAAGCAGGAGCACTAATCAACAATGAAAATAAAATTGATGAAAAAATGCTTAAATTTTTTGAAAAATTCCATAAAAATATAAAAGATTTAGTAGAACTAGATGATAATAGAGCAAATAAATTAAACTTAAATCTTTTATTATCATCAATGAAGAAAGAATTTAATATTAAATGATATTTAATATTAAAATATATAATTTTTATAAAATAATTGGGAAAATTTATATAAAATAAATAAATAATTTGATATATTTTTAATACAAAACTAATAAGGAAAAATGATGCAAATTGAAATGACAGCAGAAGTAGTATTATCTCAACTTGGATATACAAAAAGCGAAAATTCTTTAAAACAAGCAGAATTAATGATAGTAAATACAAAAAATTTTAATAAATTTGCTAAGCATATTATTTCTTTAAATGACCATTTAAAGAAAATGAATGCTTATGTAGGTTTATCGAATAAAACTGATTATTTAAAAATAAAATGTGATGAAAACGATGCTAAAGAAATTTTAGAAGAATTTAATGAAGAAGTTCTACATTGGGCAAGTAAATACAATATAGAACTAAAAAAACTAAATGACAAGTCAATCTATTATATTTTAGGAACTATTTAAAAATCTTTTTATACGTATGACAATAAGGCATCGTTTGGTGCCTATTGTAATAATCTTGATGATAAGCTTCTGCTTCATAAAAAGAGTCAAGCTCATATAAACAAGTAGCTACTTGATAATCTAAACCCTCTAAAGTATCAATTAATTTTAAAGCCGTATTCTTTTCTTCACTATTATCATAAAAAATAGCTGATAAATATTGTGATCCTATATCTGGTCCTTGACCATTTGTTTGAGTAAAATCATGAATTTCAAAAAATAGTTTTGTCAAAGTTTCGTAACTTATCTCATTTTTATCATATTGAACTTTTACAAGTTCTAAATGTCCTGTTAAACCTGTACAAATGCTTTCATAACTTGGATTAGTAGTATGTCCACCCATATAACCAGATTTTACTTTTTTAACACCTTTTTGCTTCTTAAAATAATACTCAACTCCCCAAAAACAACCAGCTGCAAAATATGCAAAAGAGTTATTTATTGATGAATCATCTGTTTGATTTTTTCTAAAGTTTAGAGAAATAGAATTTACACAATGTCTTGTATTTTTTGAAGAAAAATTTTCACCTTCAAAAACATGACCTAAGTGAGCATTACAAGAAGAACAAACAATTTCAACCCTATGTCCATCAATATCAGGAACTCTTTTAATTTTTCCTAAATCATCATCAAAACTAGGCCAGCCACAAGATGAGGAAAACTTATCATTTGAACTATATAACTCTTTTGAGCATTTTTTACAAGTATAAATACCTTCTTCATAAAAATCATTATATTTACCAGAAAAAGGAGCTTCTGTTCCTTTATTCTCAATTACTCTTTTTTCTTCATCACTTAATTTATTAGTCATATTCTCTCTTTTTATCAATAATAATATTTTAACTAAAGAAAAAGAAATGAGAATAAATTATAATTATAGTTTTTATTCTTAAGTTGAATACTTGAGTATTAAAACTTATTGTACTAAAAATTCTTTTTCTATTAATATTTTATTTTTATATAAAATTTTTCCTAAAAAAACATCACCTTTTTCAAAAGTCCCAACACCTTTTGGAGTTCCACTCATAAGAATATCACCATCTTCAAAAGAACTAAAAGTTAAATACTCTTTAATTATCTCTTCTGGTTTATTTATCATCAAAGAAATATTTGCTTTTTGTTTAAGTTTTTTATTTATATATAGTTCTAATTCTAAATCATGTAAATTTTGCTTAAAAGAAACAAAAGGTGAGAATACAGCAGAACCATCAAAAGATTTAGCCCTCTCCCAAGGTAAAGCTTTCTTTTTTAATTCACTTTGTTTTTCTCTAAGAGTTAAATCTAAACCAAAAGCAAGAGCTGTAATTTTATTATTGTTTATTAAAAAAGAAAATTCAGCTTCATAATGGCAAGTTGTATTATTTTTAGGAAAAATTAAAGTAGAAGATAAACAAGAGTTCACTTTATTAAAAAAAACCATCTCTTTTGGAACTTCATTATTAAGCTCAACAATATGCTCAACATAATTTCTTCCAATACAAACTATCTTTGAAGGAATAATTTTTTTACCGTCTTGTAATATTGATTTCATAAAAAACCTTTAATTTTTTATTATATTCTACTAAAAAAAGGTTAAAATATATAAATAAACCTGCTAATTTTGCATATTTATTATTTAAAAGGTAAGGTAAGAGTGAATAAAGCACCCGTACAGTCAATATTATTATAGATGTAAGAAGAATTTTCTACTTCTATTTTTCCAGACATATGTTTAGTAATAATTTCATTTGCTATATATAAACCAAGTCCTGTACCTTGTGACTCATGTTTTGTTGTAAAATAAGGTTCAAATACTTTTGTTAAAATATCATTTTTTATTCCACCAGCATTATCTTTTATTTTAATAATTACCATATTACTATCATCTACATAAGCATCTAGAAATATTAATTTTTCATAAATAACATCATCTAAAGCATGAGAAGCATTAGTAAAAAGATTTATTAAAATTTGAATTAATTCATTTTCATAAATATATAAACTTATATCATCTTGTATATTTTTAATAATCTTAATTTCCGCATTATCGTATAAAACTTTAACCAAAGAAATACTTTTATTTAATAATGTAGGTAAAGTATATTCAAGTTTTTCAGCATCTTTTTTAAAAAATGTTCTAAAGTCATCAATGATTCTAGAAAGATATTTTGTAATTTCAATGATATTTTCTAACTCTTTATCTAAATCATTAGAAGTTAAATTATCAATGCTTTTTTTTAGAATAATACCACTTGCTGTTGTACTAATTGCACTTAAAGGCTGTCTCCATTGATGTGAAATATTTGAAATCATATCTCCTAAAGCTGCCATTTTAGCTTGTTGAAA
Organism: Arcobacteraceae bacterium; assembly: GCA_965224485.1. Classification (GTDB taxonomy): domain Bacteria; phylum Campylobacterota; class Campylobacteria; order Campylobacterales; family Arcobacteraceae; genus NORP36. The sequence continues at coordinate 17,710 of CBDCZH010000015.1, forward strand.
CATTAACTGGTCTTTTTTTCTATTTTTTATAACTTCATTATGAAGTTTTGAATATAAGGTAATTCTATTTATAAATAAGTTTTCATCAATTGGTTTAGTCAAATAATCAACAGCACCTAAGGCAAATCCCTTATTTATAAACTCTTCTGCTTTAAAAATAGCAGTTAAAAAAATTATAGAAATATGTTTTGTTTGATTATTTGATTTTATTAATTCAGCAACTTCAAAACCATCCATTGTTGGCATTTGCACATCTAAAAGAATTAAATCAATTTCATTTATTAAAACTTTTTCTAAGGCTTCTTCTCCACTATTTGCTTCAATAAGCACAAAAGAGCTATCAATATCTTCTAAAAGTGCCCGTAATGAGATTAAATTTGTTTTAACATCATCTACAATTAATATTTTCATTTTAACTTCCTTCTTCTATATGCTTTAAAAGTGTTTGAACTAAAACTTCTAAATCAATTGGTTTTGTTATATAATCATCAGCACCAAGAGAAAATGCTTTTTCTTTATCTTTTTTTGTCACTTTTGCACTTAAAGCAATAAGTGCTTTATTTTCCAAAAGTTTTTCTTCTTTTATTATTTTAATTGCTTCATAACCATCCATAATAGGCATCATAATATCCATAAGAACGATATCAAGATTATTATTACTTTTGATAATAGAAATAGCTTCTTTTCCATTTTTAGCATGAAATACATTCATGTCATACTCTTGTAATGCTGTACTTAAAACAAATATATTTTTCATATCATCATCTACAATTAATATATTTTTATTACTTAATTTAGAAGTTTTTACATTCTCTTTTTTATGTAAAGTTTTCATAGACTTTTCATTTTCATTACTTAATTTATCAGAACTAGAAAAAACTTTATTTTTATCTTTTTTATAATCACTTTGTAAATTTGGTAAATATATTGTAAAAGTTGAACCCTTATCTTTAATTGAAGATAATTCAATTTTTGCTTTCATTAAAGAGCATAATTCTTTAGAAATAGATAAACCTAAACCAGTTCCACCATACTCTCTACTTGTACTACCATCAGCTTGAATAAAAGCTTTAAAAATAAGATCTTGTTTATTTTTATCAATACCAATACCAGTATCACTAACAGATATTTTTATGGGATATTTATTATCATTATTTTGCTCGATTTTTAATAAAACGGTTCCCTCTTTTGTAAATTTAAAAGCATTAGAAATAAGATTTTTTATAACTTGAGATAATCTATCTTTATCATTATAGAACTTGTAATTTAATCTATCTTCAACTTTAAAAATTAGGTTCTTTTCAATAGCAATATCTTCAAACATATCTTTATGCGATTTTAAAAATAAAGAAGAATCAATTGAATCAATAATTAAAGTCATTTTTCCAGCTTCAACTTTAGAAAGGTCTAAAATATCATCAATTAAACGTAATAATTCTTTTCCTGATTTATTTATTACACTTGCTTTTTGAATATCTTTAGTATTCAAATTATCTAAGTTGTTTTTTTGTAATAAAGAAGATAATAAAATTATAGCATTTAAGGGAGTTCTTAATTCATGGCTCATATTTGCTAAAAACTCAGACTTATATGTATTAGATTTATTTAATTCTTTAGCTCTATTTTGTATTTCAACTTTTGCAATTTCAAGTTTATCATTTTGATCTTTTAGACTATTAGCTTGGTCTTCTAGAAGTAACGCTTGGCTTTCCATTTGTGTATTTGTTTTTTTAAGTTCTAATGAACTTATTTGTAACTCTTCATATGAAATTTGTGATTCTGCTAATAAGCTCTTTATTCTTAAATTTTGAATTGTATTATAAAAAATATTTGCTAAAATATGAGAAACTTTTAATATATAATCTTTTTCTAAAGAAGTAAATTCTCTAATATTAGCTAACTCAATTACTGCAAATAACTCCTCATCTTTTATAATTGGCACAGTATAAGTTTGATTTGGCACAATTGAGCTAATTCCACTTTGAACCTTATACTTAGAATTTTTAAAATAATTCATCAAAATGGCTTTTCTCTCAATTGCTACTTGTCCTATTAAACCTTCACCTAAGTTAAAACTTTCAAGCTCTTTTTGTCTTACAAAAGAATAAGTAGCTTCTAAATTAAGTTTTTTATTAAAATCATCATAAATATATAAAACTCCTAAAGAAGTAGAAATATATCTAGAAATCAAACTTATAGCTTTTGTTGATAGTTCATGAATAGAATCAAGATATCTTAATTCATCATTGAATTTACTAATTCCTTCACTAAACCAAAATTCTTCTTTATTTTTTTCAATATTAGTATTTAATTTTTTTGTCATTAATAAAAGTGATTTACCTAAATCATCATCTTTAGATCTTTGCTCAATTTTTTGTGAAAAATCATCATGAGAAATAGCATTTGCTTGAAGCATAACAGTTTTTAAATAAGAAGTCATTCCTAAAACTGCTTCACCTAGTCTATCTTTATCACTTTTAACTATATATTTTACGTTTAAATTACCCAAAGAAATAGATTCAGCAACTCTGGTAATGTTTTCTAAGTATTTAACCATCTGAACTAAAGCATTTGCTAATTTATCATCATTACTTTTAAGGGTAACTTGTACATCATAATTACCTCTGGAGAGTTCATCAGCTAAAGAAGCAACTTCACTTAATCTTTGGGTCATATTCTTAATAGCAAGACCTAATTTATCATTTTTTCCTAAAAGAGTAATCTTTTGAGTAAAATCTCCATTTGCAACAGCTTGGGTTTGAATAATATTCATCATCATAGCTTTAGATAGAATTTTTGTAGATATTACTAAATCACCTATTTCATCTTTTGCGGTATATTTTATCTCTTTATCATTAATTTCCCCAATAGATAAAAGTCTTAGCTGTTGCGCTACATCTTTTAGGGGAGCAGTGATTTTATTTAAATATTTTGTAACTATAAAATAACCAATTATTAAAATAAGTAAAGTGATAATTAAAAAATATTTTTTAAATGTTTTTAGCTCTTTAAGAGCATCACTATTATTAATTTTTGAAATAACATATAAAAATTCATTAGTCTTTTTAGCATAAGTATGCATTCTTTTATAAGCAAAAATATTATCATCTCTCATAAAAGAATCACTATCTTTTGTAAAGTTATTAAGTAAAAAAGGAAAATCTTTATTAAAGTTTGCTCCATGTTTTAACTGTTTCGCCCAAAGTTTAGTGTTATCATTATTATAAATATAATTTCCATTCTTATCTACTAAATAATAACTTATATCATGTTCATTATTTTTATGTAAATTATAAAATAAATCTAAAAAATTATAAGCAAAAATGTTTACAACAAAAGTACCGTGTCTCTCTCCATTATTATCAATAATAGGAGTTGCATATCTAATAACAGGAATATAAGGAACTTCTATTTTATTATTTTCTTCATTTAAATTAACAGATGAAATATAAAACTCACCTTTTTCTAAATCTTTACTTTTTATATAATAATCTTTTCTTGACTTGTCTTGTAGCATATTTGAAGGAGTTTTAATAGCTTTTTTACTTAATAAATCATAAGTAAAAGCCATTGTTTCAAAACCACTATTATTAATAATTCTAACCTTATAATATGTTTGTCTTTTTTGCATAAAATCTAACAAGGCATCTGAAAAAAGTAGCTCCCATTTTTTAACCTTACTTTTTTCACCAATTGATTTCCAAATAAAATATCTTTGTAAAGCATAAAAGTTTGCAAAATATTTTGAATCTTTTGGAACAATTGATAGTTTTTCTTCTATATAAATAGTTAAAGTATTAGCCTTATTTTTACTTAAGGTAAGTGCTGAGTTAATATAAGAGTTTGAAGCACTTGAAAATCCCATATACCCGATACTTGTTACTGTTAAAATAATAACTAAAATATATAATAAAAATATTTTATTTTTAATTGATAAATTCATTATTTACTCTGCTCTTTATAATTTAAAGTTTTAATTAAAGATATTTGTCTTAAAGACCAACCCATCATTTGATCAACATCAGCAGGAGATTTGTATTTATATTGCATTGCAGTAGGAGTTACAAAACCTTGAAGTCCAATATAAGCTTTAATTGTTTGCAACTCGGCTAAAATCATTTGAGTTAAACCAAATACATCACTTGGAGTTATAATATCTTTTTGAAAGTCATAAAAATCTACACTTTTAATTCCTACTGTATTTTGTAAACTCTGAATTTTAAGTAAGATTTTCATACCAGCTCTAAAAGTATCAATAGGTTTAGAGTAAATTCTTCTTTTTGTAGGAATAGTATGATCTTTAATATTTAAATATTGTAAAATAGTTGTAATATCATCAAATATTCTTAATGTTTCACCAAAAACGTAAGAAGGTGTAAACTTACTACCATTTATAAGATCAAGTAAGGCAGAAGATTCTTGTAAGGCATTAAAAACATCTAAGGGTTTTTTATTTTTATATTTTTTTGCTTTTGATACTTTTTTATTTATATTCATTCTAAATTTAAATATTTTTATTTCAGTTAAAATTCTTTGTGTTTGCTCGTAAGTTAAGATAGGGTCAAGATTTAATACAGCTTCCATATTAGAAGGTTCGATTTTAGGCATTTTATTAGATACTCTTAAAATATTAAGTTTTATCATAATTTCATAGGTTTTTTGCCAAGCATGACGTGGTTCTAAGGCTGTTTTAATTTTTTTTATTTCAATTTTTTTATTTATTTTAAAATATTTTTTAATTAAAATAAGTTCTTTTTGTATTTGTTTTACTTCTGAGTAAACTTCTGAGGGCGTAATTATTTTATTTGCACTAAGAGTAGAAAAGATAAAGACTAAAATTATTATTATTTTCATTTAACTACATAAAGTTATTTAAACTTTAATTTCCCCTTAATTAGCGAAATAATGTATTTCAAGATATTCTAATAAAGTTATTTTCGCATTATTTCACTTAAACTAATATTATTTTTTAGTTTTTTTTCTTAATATTTTTTTAATAAATCATTTAATATTACAGCAGTCATTCCCCAAATACGTTCATTTTTATATTTATAAACATAAATCTTATGTTTTTTATGTCCCCATGGTTTTCTATAATTTTTAGATAAACCTAATTTTTTAGCAGGAAAATAAACCTCTTTCTTTCCATTTTTTTTAATATGAAAGGGTTTTACCTCACTTCTTAAATAATAAATTTCTGGTTTATGCTCTTTTAAATATTCCAAAGGAATTAAAATTATTCGTTCAACTTCATTCTTATCAATCTTCATGTTTTTTAGGGTTTTTTTCTTTAGAACTGCAATAAAAGGTTCAACAACTGCTCCAAAACTAGTAAGCATAGTATCAAGTCTTCCAATAACTTTCATATCTTTTTTCTTTATTCCTAGCTCTTCTTTAGTTTCACGCAAAGCAGTTTGTTTAAAAGATTTATCACACTTCTCAACTCCTCCACCTGGAAAACAGATATCTCCACCTTGGCTTATATGTTTAGCTCTTTTTTGAAATAAGATAAAATACTTGCCTCTTATTTTTATAAAAGGTATTAAAACACTAGAGTTGAATAATCTATGTCTTCCCATAATACCAGGTCTTTTAGGTAGATTTTCTGCAAGTCTTTTTAAATCTTTTTTTTTCATATATTCTTCTTTTTAATTTTGAAACAAAGTTTATCACTAAATCACTTATAAAGTATTTTTTAACATTTTAATATATTAAATATAACCAAGATAAGACTAATAGTGGCCCTAAAATTGCAATAATAACACCAAGACTTAGGAAATCTTTTGCCTGGAGTTTTCCACTTGAATACATAATAGCATTAGGTGGAGTTGAAACAGGTAATGTCATAGCAAAAGATGCACATAAAGCAACAGCAATTACTGCAAAAGTACTAAGATGTTCAGTAAAAGAGCTAGAAATTGCAATTATTAAAGGTAGTAAAATATTTGTAGCTGCTGTATTACTCATGAAATTTGAAACTAAAACTACTATGTATGAGAATACTAATACAAGTAAAAAAACACTAAAACCTGAAAAATCAATTAAAGAAGCTAACCAAGTATCAAGTCCTGTTTTTACAACACCTAAACCTAAAGATAAACCACCTATTATTAAAATAATTACATCCCATCTAATTTCTTTTATATCCTCAACATCAATTATTCCAAAAATTGTTAACACAATAATAGGTAAAAAAGAGACAACAGTTGTAGGAATATGATGCAAAGGACCAGTAAGCCAAAGACTTACCGTAGTAAGAAGAACTAAAATAACTAAAGCTTTTTTCCAACTTGGATAAGAAGGAACTTTTGAAAAGTCTGTTGTTGAATCATCATAATGGGATACTTCTTCTAAGTATTTTATTATGATTTTTTCTTCATTAGATGGGTAAAGTTTAATAATAATATACCTTAAAATGATTACAGCAACAATAGCAGGAGGCAAGGCATGATACATCCAAGAAACAAAAGAAGGAGCATTCACACCTAGGGCACCTACAGCAATAGCATTTGGAGGAGTTCCAATAATTGTACTCATTCCTCCAATATTAGCAGCAACAACAACAGCTAATAAAATAGCTTTTTGAAACTTATTGTCTTTTTTCATGCTTGCTAGTATTGGAACTGTAACAGTTATCATCATAGCAGTTGTAGCAGTATTTGAAATAAACATTGATAAAACAAAGGTAATTATCATTAAACCAGATAAGATATTCTCAGGTTTATCGCCTACGTAAAAAAGCATTTTTTTAGCAAGCCAAAGATCAAGTTTTGTTTTAGAAGCTGCAATTGCCATAATAAAACCACCCAAGAATAAAAATACTAAAGGTGAAGACCAAGGCTGTAAAAAATATTTCCAAGAAGTATTATGTTTTGAGAAATCAAAATCAGTAAAACCAATTAGAATGATTTCTAATCCTATTATTAATAAAGAGACTGAAAAAGCTGGTATTGCTTCACTTACCCATAAGCAAGCTGCAAATAAAAGTATAAATAACATGTATAAAGCATCTTGTTCTAAAGAAAAAGAAGGGAAGTAAGTAAGTACAAAAGCAAAAAGCAAAGAAAAAATAAATTTACTGAGTGCATTTTTAAGAGGTATTTTAAACCTATAGTTTATGAGTTTATTTAAATGTCGTCGAGTATCTAACAAAAAAAGCCTTTAAGAAATAATTTCTAGAAATATTTTATTTTACATATAAACTACTTATTTTAAGCTTTTTTAGATGAATTATTATTCATATATTTTAATAATAATTTTTATATAAAAATAAAAGGTTCAAAACCTTTTATTTTTAGTGTAAGAAGTGTCGCTTACCTGAGAAATATAATGCCATTCCAAATTCATTTGCAGCTTCTATAATTTCTTCATCTCTAATTGAACCACCTGGTTCTATTATACATTTTACACCAGCGGCTTCGGCAGCATCAATTGAATCTCTAAAAGGAAAAAATGCTTCACTAGCTAAGGCAGCTCCGCTTACATCAATTCCTAAATCTTCTGCTTTACGCAAAGCTGCTTTCGAAGCATCTACTCTTGAAGTCATACCCATACCAACAGCTACCATAGCTGAGTCTTTTACATATACAACACAATTTGATTTTGTTAAAGAAGCTAGTTTATATGCAATTTCCATATCTTTTATTTCTGCAGAACTTGCAACTCTGTTTGATTTAAGTTGTGAGTTTTTAACTTCATCTTCGTCAACTCTATCAGCATCTTGATATACAAAACCACCATCAAGAATTTTAAAATTAAAAGCATCATTTGCAAGTTCTAGTTTTTTAGTACCTTGAGAGAATAATTTAATTCTTTTCTTTTTGTTTAACTCTTCTAATGCTTCTTTTGTAAAATCAGCTGCAAAAACAACTTCTAAAAAGATTTCATTCATTTTTTTTGCAAGTTCTAAATCAATAATTCCATTAACAGCAACAACACCACCAAAAGCAGAAATAGGATCACATCTTAAAGCTTGGTTATAAGACTCAAGTAAAGTATCTTTAATTGCAAAACCACAAGGATTTCCATGTTTTACAATACATACAGAATTAGCATCACCAAAAGCAGCTGCAATTTTAGAAGCTCCGCTAATATCGCCCATATTATTGAAACTTGCTTCTCCTTTTAAGCTTAAAAACTTAGAAGTAAAATGCTTATCAAACTCATATAATGCACCTTTTTGATGTGGATTTTCTCCATATCTAGTATCAAATACTTTTTGCCCTACAATGAACTGTTTAGCACCCATACCAGCATTAAATCTTTTATTCATATAATTTGCAATCATTGAATCATAAGCAGCTGTATGCTCATATGCTTTAATCATTAGGTCACGTCTAAACTCTAGCGTATTGGTATTATTTTTTAAATTATTTAAAACTAGGTCATAATCAATAACATCAGTTATAATAATTACTGAATCGTGATTTTTTGCAGCAGATCTAACCATAGCTGGACCACCTATATCAATATTTTCAATAATTTCTTCAAAGTTATCAGTCTTTTCAATTGTTTCTTTAAATGGATATAAGTTAACACATACTAAATCAATACCAACAACTCCTAATTCTTTTGCTTCTTTAATGTGTGATTCTTTATCTCGTCTGTATAAAATTCCACCATGAATAAAAGGATTTAATGTTTTAACTCTTCCTTCAAAACATTCAGGAAATTTTGTTACTTCATTTGCTTCAATTACAGCAATTCCAGATTCTTGAAGTTTTTTATATGTTCCACCAGTTGAAATAATTTCATATCCTAAAGATACTAACTCTTTTGCAAAGTCTACTACACCATTTTTATCACTTACACTAATTAATGCTCTCATTTTAATCCTATACTTTAATGTTTAAATTTAATATTTTGTATTTAAATAAAAAAAGCCAAACTTTAAAAAAGTTTGGCTTTTAATTTTTATAAATCTTGTTCGATTATTTGTTGAAATTTATTATAATAAATATAACTTGCATCTTTTAAGGAAGTAGAAATATCATTTATTTTAATACTATCTCCACCTACCGTTCCTATTTTAGTACAAGATATTCCATGAACACTTGCCATTGTTGAGATAATATCAACATTTGAAACTTCAACTTCAATAATTGCTCTTGATAAAGTCTCAGAGAAAATATCTTTTGAATCATCTAAATTAACACTTACATCAACACCTTTATTTCCAACAACTGCCATTTTTGCTAAAGATACTGCAATTCCACCAAGGTTTACATCTTTTGCTGCTGCTATTAAAGAGTTTGTATTTCCATCAATTACTGTATTCCATAAGGCAAGTTCTTTAGTATAATCAACTTCTGGATGAGTACCAGCAACTTTTCCATACATTTTTTTCATATATAAAGAAGCTCCAAACTCACTTTTTGTATCACCTAATAAAAGTAAAATATTTCCATCTTTTTGCGAGCAAGAAGGTAAAACATTATTCGCATCTTCATTAATTCCAACAGTAGCAATTGAAGGTGTTGGAAAAACTCCAACTCCATTTGTTTCATTATATAAAGAAACATTTCCACCAATTACAGGAGTATTTAATGCCTTACAAGCAGATTTAATACCCTCACAAGAAGCAGCGAATTGCCACATAACTTCAGGATTTTCAGGATTTCCAAAATTTAAACAATCTGTTATTGCTTTTGGAACTGCGCCTGTCATTGCAACATTACGACCACTTTCCATAACAGCAGCTGCTGCTCCTAATTCGGGATTTATATAACATAATCTTGTATTACAATCAGCACTCATACTTAAAGCTTTTCCAGTCTCTTTGATTCGAATAGTTGAACCATCAAGTTTTCCAGGACCTTTAATAGTATTTGTTTGAACCATCGAGTCATATTGATTATAAACCCATGATTTATCAACAATTTCCATATCACTAAACATTTCATCAAAAGCTTTTTGATTTGAAATATCTTTATCTAAAGTAATATCTTCAATACCTTCTAAATAAACTGGTTTTTTAACAGGTCTATCTAAAATTGGAGCTTGTTCACTTAAGGGTTGAATTGGGATATCTGCACATAATTCATTATGCCAATATAACTCCATATTTCCAGTATTAGTAACTTCACCAATAACAGCCACATCTAGTTCCCATTTTTCAAAGATTTCAATAATCTTATCTTCACAACCTTTTTTTGCACAAATTAACATTCTCTCTTGAGATTCACTTAACATAAAGTCATAAGGTGTCATACCTTCTTCTCTTGAAGGAACTTTATCTAAATCCATTCTCATACCAGAACCACTTCGTCCTGCCATTTCAAAAGATGAAGAAGTTAAACCAGCTGCTCCCATATCTTGAATACCAATAATATAATCATGTTTAAATAACTCTAAACAAGCTTCTAATAAAAGTTTTTCAGTAAAAGGATCTCCAACTTGAACAGTAGGACGTTTACTCTCATTATCCTGGGTAAAAGAAGCAGAACTCATAACAGCCCCACCTAAACCATCACGTCCAGTCTTAGATCCTACATACATAACAGGATTCCCAATACCTTCAGCTAATCCTAAAAAGATTTCATCTTTTTTAGCAAGACCTATAGTAAAAGCATTTACAATATTATTTCCAGCATAACACTCTTCAAAAGTAGTCTCCCCACCAATAGTAGGAACTCCCATACAGTTACCATATCCACCAATACCAGCAACTACACCTCGAAGTAAAAATCTATGTTTTTTTGCAGTTTCGCTATTACCTTCTATTCCTGCAAATCTAATAGAATTCATATTTGCAATAGGCCTAGCACCCATAGTAAATACATCTCTTAAAATTCCACCAACACCAGTAGCAGCACCTTGATAAGGTTCTATAAAAGAAGGATGATTATGTGACTCCATTTTAAAAACAGCAGCATAACCATCACCTATATCAATAACACCAGCATTTTCACCAGGACCTTGAATAACCCAAGGTGCGCTGACTGGAAAACCATTTAAGTATTTTTTACTTGATTTATATGAACAATGCTCACTCCACATTGCAGAAAAAATTCCAATTTCTACATAATTTGGATCTCTTTTTAATATTTCTTTTATATTATCTAATTCTTCCAGACTTAAAGAGTGTGCTAATGCCATCTCTTCAAGGTTCAGTTCAGTTTTTTCCATGTTTTCCCTTAAAATAATGCTCTACTTATATTATGGCGATTGTATCTAAAATAGTGTTAATTTTTCTTTTAAAAAAGTATTTTTTTTATAAAAAAAGAACTTAAAAAGATAAAATCCTAATAAAATAATAACTTTTATTTCTTAAGATATAAAAAAACTAACCTTCATTTAAAATTGAAACTATTCCATTTTTAAGTTCAATATATAATTCTTTTTTTCCATTAAAAACATATGATTTTGTTTTATAATTCTCATCCATGCTAATTTTAAACATTCTTTTATTTATTGAATTAGGATAAGGCATAATATTAATATTATAGAATCTTATAGATTTTTCCTCTTTTTTAGAAAAAAGTCTTTTTTTATATTTTTTAAAATTCTCAAAGTTTGAACCATTTGCTTTTGTAAATTCTTTAGAATAAAAAGATAAATATGAGTTTACATCTGAAGTCTTCCAAGCATCTCTCCAAGAATAAATAAAAGACAAAATTGTACTAAGTTCATCTTTTGTTGCATCTTTAACAGCCAAATCAGAAATTAAAAGAATTGATTTTTCAAAAACAATTCTTTTTTCTAGTTCGCTTAATGAATTATTATCTAAAGCAATACACCCTTTTGTAAACTCTTCTCTTGTTTCATCTAAAGGCATTCCATGAATCCAAATTCCATGACCTTTTTTATTTCTAGCTTTATCAAAAGAATTAGGATAAGAAGTTACAAGAGCTAAAGGACCATAAAAAGAGTCAAGTTTTGTAATTTTTGACGTTAAGTCATAAGCCCCTTCTGGTGTTTTCAGATCCCCTTCTATTTGTTTATCACCCTCTTTTTCTCCTACAAGTACACTAGAACTTGATAGTTTTAAGAATTGGTGATCTTCATTTTTATATAAACTTAATTTTTTACTTTGTTTCTCACAGTAAATAATAAATTGTTTTGATTCGTAATAACCAAACTTAACATCTTTTTTAAGAAGATATTTTTCCCAGTACTGTTTTTGCATCAGTTGCTGTTCTATTTTTACTTTAACAGCATCAATTCCTTGAGTTCTATATAGATATGCTAAATCAGCATTTACTATATTTATAATGAAAATTAATAACAAAAATAATCTTAACAAGTTTTCTCCATATATCTTTAAGTTGTGCAATTGTATAATAAGCCTCCTAATTTTCAAATAAAGAGAAATCACTGTGAAATTTATACTAATTGTTTTATTATTATTAACGAATTCTTACGCTTTAGAAGTAAAAGAATTATTTTGGCCAAAAGGCGAAAGCTTTTTAACTTTTTTAGAAAAACATTCTATTTCTTCTAAACTATATTTTAATCTTAACAAAGAAGATCAAGAACTTTGTTCTGAGATAAGAGCTGGTATTAAGTATCAAATACTTAATAATGATGATGGAAGTTTAAAACAAGTTTTAATTCCTATTTCAGAAGAGATGCAATTGCACTTATATCAAGATAAGGAAAAAAAGTATTTATTTACAATTACTCCAATTGTTTTTGACGAAAAAGTAATTGAACTGAATCTTAAAATCAAATACTCTCCTTATCAAGATATTTTAAACCAAACAGGTAATAAAGAACTTGCTAATGAGTTTATTCGAGCATTTTCTGGTTCTGTTAACTTTAGGCGTATGCAAGTTGGCGATAATATTGCTATTAAATTCAAACAGAGATTTAGATTAGGTCAATATTATGGAATGCCTCAAATAATTTCAGCACTAAGTGAAGTTAATAAAAAAAAATATTTTATTTTTAAAAATGATAATGATGGAAAATACTACAATGATAAGGGAAAAAGTTTAAGCTCATATTTTTTTAAAATACCCTTGTCTTATTCAAGAATATCTAGTAAATTTACCTACAAAAGATGGCATCCTATTTTAAAGCGATATAGAGCGCACTTAGGAATTGATTATGCAGCTCCAAGAGGACGTGCAATTTATGCCTCAGCAGACGGAAGAATTGTTTTTGCTGGACGAAAAGGTGGTTATGGTAAAGTAATAGAAATACAACATAAAAATGGCTATAAAACCTTATATGCCCATCAAAGTAAATTTAAAGCTGGCATGAGAAGAGGTAAAAGAGTAAGGAAAGGTCAACAAATTGGTTATGTAGGGACTACTGGAAGAAGTACAGGACCACATTTACACTTTGGTTTATATAAAAATGGACGGGCTGTAAATCCTTCTAAAATTGTTAAAGTTACTAAAACAAAATTAAAAGGAAAAGAGAAAAGAAAATTCTTAAAATATACACAATCTTTAAGTAAAGAGTTATTAGAAATCATAAAAAATAAAGATATCCCTTTACGATTAGAAACTATTGAAACAAAAACTATATTAGAAGCCTAAGGAGTTATAATGCAAAATAAAAATGCAATTAGAGATCCAAAGAAATTATTAGCTCTTATAGAAGAGTTACATCCAAGTGATATTGCTTACAATTTAAAGAAAATTGAGCAAAAGAGTGAAGATGATTTTATATTTGTTTTAAAAGAATTACCTGATGATATTTTAGGTGATGTTTTACTTGAGTTACCAGATAATCTTAGAGATGATGCTTATAGTGCATTAAGTATTAAACAATTAACAGATGCAGTTGATGAGTTAGAATCAGATGATCAAACAGATATTATTCAAGAATTAGAAGAGTTAGATGAAGCAAAAGCAAAAGAAATTTTTGAAGGACTTGAAAAAGAAGATCAACAAGAAATTACTTGGCTTAAAAAATATGAAGAGCAAGAAGCTGGGGCTTATATGCAAACGGAGTTATTCTCCGCTTTAATTACTGAAACAATTGGCGAATCTATTAATAGGCTTAAACTTGCAAAAAAAGATGATGAATTAGAAAATATTCATCAAGTTTTTATAATAAATGAAAATAAATCATTAATAGCTTCTATTTTATTAGAAGATTTGATTATTTTTGATTTTAACAAAACATATGATGATATTATAAATGAGCATGAAGATAATAAATTTAAACCTTTTAGCGTGCATGATGATGAAGAAATTAAAGAAGTATCAAAACAGTTTGAAAAATATGATCTTTCTGTTGTAGCTGTGGTTGGTTATCAAAATATGCTAATGGGAAGAATTACAGCTGATGATATTTTAGATGTTATTGAAGAAAATGCAACAGAACAAATGTACCAATTAGCCGGTGTTGATGATGATTTTGAGCATGAAGATGATTTAAAAACAACAGCAAAGAAAAGAGCTTCATGGTTATTTTTAAATCTAGCAACAGCTATTTTAGCCTCTTTAGTAATAGGTATCTTTGATGAAACAATTAAATCATTTATTGCTTTAGCTATTTTAATGCCAATAGTAGCCTCTATGGGTGGAAATGCAGGGACTCAAACACTTACAGTAATGGTAAGACAGTTAGCACTAGGTGATATTGACTTAGAAAATGCTAAAGAAGCTGTAAAAAAAGAGGTTTTCATTTCACTTTTTAATGGTTTATTATTTGCTTTTATTATAGGAATAATTGCATATTTTTGGTTTCATACAGCACTTCTAGGAGTAGTAATTGCTTTATCCATGATAATAAATCTTTTCGCTGCTGGTTTTTTTGGAGCATCTATTCCTTTATTACTTAAAAAGTATGATATTGACCCAGCAGTTGGAAGTACAGTTTTATTAACAACAGTTACAGATATTGTTGGTTTTTTCTCTTTTTTAATGTTAGCAAAACTTATTCTAGTTTAAAAGAATAAACTTTGCTTTATTTCTTATATAGATTATTTTCCTAAAGAAGATGATACTATTGCTAAAAACTCATCTTTAGTTTTTTTCTCTTTTTTAAATATTCCTCTTAACGCTGAAGTAACTGTAGTTGAACAAATCTTTTGCACACCCCTCATTTCCATACACATATGCCTTGCATCTACAATAACAGCAACACCTTTTGGTTTTAAATGCTCATTTAATGCATCACAAATTTGCTCAGTAAATTGTTCTTGAATTTGTAATCTTCTTGCAAATACATCAACAACTCTAGGTATTTTTGAAAGTCCAACTACTTTACCATTTGGAATATAAGCAACATGAACTTTTCCAATAATAGGTAATAAATGGTGTTCACACTGAGAATAAAACTCTATATCTTTTACTACAACCATTTCATCATTACTTGAAGTAAATAAAGCCTGTTCTATTATCTCTTTTGGATCTTGTTTATACCCACTACACATAAACTCATATGCTTTTCGCACTCTGCTTGGAGTTTTTTCTAAACCTTCTCTGCTTACATCTTCACCTATATACTCAAGCATTGTTTCTACTGCTTGCTCAAACTCTTTTTCTTTACTCAAAACATATTCCTTATAAACAAATTACACATTAATCACTTCTTGCATGCTCCAAAGAGGTACAAAAATCGATAAAATCACCCATAAAATTAAAAACATTATGCTAATAAAAAAAATAGGTTCTATTAAAGACGAAAAATCTTTTATACTTTTATTAAAATTATATTCATATATTTTAACAACTTCATTAATTGTAAGATTTAAAGAAGAACTTTTAACTCCCGTATCAATAAGACTTAATACAATACCATCAAAGATATTAGAATTTTTAAAACAAGTACTTATATCCAACCCACTTTTAAGCTGTGTATTTATATTCGTAATTCTATCTAATAAAAATTTATTTTTAAGTAAAAGCATTGAATTTTCTAAAGAAAAAGTGAAATCATACTTTGCTTTTAACAATATATTTAAAGAAGTGAAAAAATTATACAATTCATACATTAAAATTAGTTTTCCTAAAAAAGGAATTTTAAGAATAAGACTATCTAGAAAAAAACAAAATCTCTTATTATTTTTATATAAAAAACTAAAAACATAATAAAATACAATCATACTAATTAAAACAAGTAAAAAGTAAGAGAAAAGAAAGTCTTTAGTACTAAGTAAAAGTTTAGTTGCCAGTGGCAGTTTCATTTTATACTCAGTAAAAATATATTCAAACTTAGGTATTACAATTGTAAAAATCATTATAAGAGATAAAATAAAAGATATTAATACAAACATAGGATAAGATAGTTTTGCAATAATTAATTTTTTGTTATCATATTTTTGTTGTAATATGTTTCTAATTGCTTCTACTATATCTTGTAAATTACCTTTTTTAGCTCCTAATTTAAAAAAATATATTATTTCATAATCTATTATATTTCTAAACTCTTCTAAAGCTTTATGAACCTCTTTTCCACTATTTATAGCATTTTTTATAGCTAATAATAAATTTTTTATTTCTTTATGATAAGAATTTTTTAAAAGTATTTCAATTGCATCCATAAACAATATTTTTGCATTTAACATAATATATAATTGAGAAAAGAGATTTAATAATTCTACATCTTTAATCTTCTTTTTGTAAAAGATATTTTTAAATTGATATATGCGTTTTATTTTTATAATATCCTTAGAAAAATCTTTTATTTCAAATTCATTTAAAACCTTTGTTTTAATTTCTTTATTATCTTGATAATATACTTTATAATTTCTCATTAAATAACTTTATAAACTTCTTCATAAGTTGTTAATTTATCTTCTATTTTCTTTTTTGCATCATCTTCTAAACTCTTAAAGTTTTTAGTTTTCAAGTATTCTTTTATCTCTTCATATGAACTATTTTTGCTAATTAGAAAACTAAGAGTAGAATCAATGTTTAAAACCTCACTTATCATAACTCTACCTTGAAACTTAGTATAATTACAAGCTTCGCAACCTTTAAGACAAGAACAAAGTTTAAGAACTAATCTTTGAGCAATAATAGTTTTTAAAGTGTTTGAAATCAAAAAAGGTTTTGCTTTTAAGTCATATAATCTATTAATTGTAGAAATAGAATCATTTGTATGTAAAGTACTTAATACTAAATGCCCAGTTAGTGCCGCTTGAATTGCCAAAGAAAGAGATTTCTCATCTCTTATTTCTCCTATAAAGATTATATCTGGGTCTTGTCGTAGTATATCTTTTAAGATTTTAGAGAAACTAAGACCTATTTCATTATTTATAGGAATTTGCTGTATTCCTTTAATTTGGTATTCAATAGGATCCTCAACTGTAATAATTTTTTTAGATGAATTATTTAATTCACTTAAAATTGAGTATAAAGTTGTAGTTTTACCACTTCCTGTTGGTCCAGTTACTAAAATCAAACCTCTATTTTGTAAAATTGATTTTTTAATTAAAAGAAGATTATCTTCCAAGAATCCGATTTTATTTAAATTTTTTTCTATTGTAAATTCATTTAAAATTCTTATAACAAGAGATTCACCTAAAATTGTAGGCATGAAAGAGACTCTAAAATCATACTTCTTAGCATCTAAAAAAGAAGAGAAACGCCCATTTTGAGGAAGTCTACTTAGAGTTAGGTCAAGTTTTGCTTTAAGCTTAATATATGAAGACAATTGATAAAAATATTTTTTTTCATATCTTGCAAATACTTTCAAACTTCCATCAATTCTAAATCTAACAATAAAACTCTCTTCACAACTTTCAAAATGAATATCACTAGAATTCTTACTAAGTGCAAAGATTAAAAGAAGTGAAAGAAACTCTTTTATATCAAAGTCATTTTTACTTAATAATAAAGTATATAAATTATTTTGAATATCAATATTACTTAGATAAAATAGTAATTCATCTTCTTTTACTTTAATTGTTTTTATGCTTTCTTTATTTAATACAGTTAAATTACTATTTTTGCAAACTGCAAATTTTGTATATATTTCATATGAATGTATTGGAAATATTTTATTAGCAAATAAATATTTATACTCATAGTTTAGAACTAAAGAATAATCAATAAGTTCTTCATCTAAACTATTCATCTAGGTATAACTTAATTTTTTCACTTGTAAGATTTTTTTTTAATTCTATATAGTTTCTTTGTATCTTAATAAGTTTATAATCTTTATAAAATTCATTTATCTTAAGCCATTTTGTATTTAACAAAACATTATTTCCAATTATTGCATAAAGTTTATCTTCCTTTTTAATACTTAATCTTGCCTCATATTCTTGTAACTCTAAGAGATTCTTAGCAAAAAGTTTATCATCAAAAATTTTATTAGATAAATTTTTTTTCAAAACAAGAGTTATTTCAAGATTTTTTTCTTTGCTATTATTTAAATCTTTTATAGTAAAGTTTTTTATTAATAAATTAGAATAATTAGTCTCACAATATTTAATAAACTTCAATAAACTTTTTAAATCACTTGATAAACTATATATTATTTTATACTTAGAAATTTTTGTTTCTAATATTAAAAGTTTCTCTTTTTTAATATAGTTTTCAATATTAAAAGCTATTCTTAGATAGTTTTTTTTACCTGTAAGCCCAATTTTTATTTTATTTATTTTTTCTTTTAATATAAATATATTATTACTTATTTGACTATCTTTTTTATAAAAATACTTATTTGATATATATATACTAAAAATAGTAAGAAAAAATATTAGAACAAATATATTAAAAATATATTTTTGCATGTATTTCATAATCTGATCCATTCTTATTTATTGAACTAATAACACTATTTTGATAATTTTTCATAAAATCATATAAAAAAATTCTTTTTTTTGAAATAATATCTAATGAAATATTCTTATTTTCAAATATTAATTTAGTTATTTTCATATCACTTTTTTGAATTTCCAAATATATATCTAATAATTTAAGAGATATGTAGTTTTTATTCTTTTTTTCTTTTTGTAAGTTTTTATATTCATTATGTAAAGAGTTTAAAATATTTTTATTTTTCGTAAAAAATAAATTATTTGAATAATAAAAAAGAAAGAAACAAAGACATAAAATAATTAACAAAAACTTAAATGAAAAAAAAGAAGTTTTACTTATATATAAAGTTTTACTCTCAAAACTATTTATATTAAACTTACTTTTAAATTCATTTAAAGTATTTTCTTCTATTAGATACTCTTTTTTTATAATTAAAAAAAACTTTTTTTCTAAAAAACTTTTAATTTCACTACCAGTCATTTCATTTGATTTTTTTTGATAATAATAAATCTCACTATTCTTAAATAAAACAAAATAGTCTTGCAATAAACATAAAACATAATTATCTTCAGTAGTATTATTAAAATTATCATTAAGACTATTTATATGTGAACATATCAACTCAAACTCTAATATAGGTTTTTTGTTTTTTGTTTTAAATGTTGAAATTTGATAATAATTAGCTTGTTTTAAATATGTATAGAATATCTTACTATTAGAATATAGTTTAATATTATTTTTTTTTAAAGAAGTAAGCAAAAACTCATTTAGCACTTCTTCTAAAATCTCAGATTTTACTTTTATTAGAGTAGAAAAGATATCTTTTGGTTTTATAAAATAATCCATAAGTAATAATATAATTTCTTTTATTATTAATAGCTTAAAATAGAATATTCTTTATATTAATTTTATTTTTATAATTTCATATAATTATGAGTTAGAATTACAAAGAGTTAAAGAATAGTAAGTTTAGAAAAGATATTAAGTTAAAAAACTTAGTTTAGGATTGTTTCTTCTTAGACCTAGGAGCTATTAGCTCCTAGGTATCATAGACAACTAATCTATATCATATCCTAGTTCTTGTAAACCAGCTTTATTTTTAGTCCAACCTTTTTTAATAGAAACAAAAAGTTCTAAGTATACTTTTCTTCCAGTAAGTTTTTCTATTTTAAGTCTAGCATCTTTTCCAATTCTTTTAATTGCAGCAGCATTTTTTCCAATAATCATACCTTTTTGAGTAGATTTTTGAACAATTATTGTAGCTTTTATTACATCAAGATTATTTTTTTCATCAACTTTATTAATTAAAACATCTGTTTCATAAGGAATTTCATCAGAGATATTATCAAAAATTGCTTCTCTTATAAACTCTTTAAAAATAGTTCTTAAGTGTTCAGTTGTCATAATATCAGGATCAAATAAATAAGGATGTACTGGTAAATATTTTATAACATCATCTAAAATATCATCATGAGTAGTTGCTTTTTTAATAGAAACTGGAATAATAGCTTCATATTTATCACTAAAACTCTCATACTCTTTCATTTTATTTAATACTTCTTCATTTGAAACAAAATCTATTTTTGTTAAAAGAAGAATATGTTTTACATTTTTTTTGTTTTTTACTAAAAAATCTTCATAATGAGAAACTTTATCCGTAACAGGAGCTAAGAATAAAATTAAATCACAATCACCCATTGCTTTTAGAGCTTCTTCTAACATATAAATATTTAAAAGTTTTTCTGTTTGATGAAGACCTGGAGTATCTACAAAGATTATTTGATTCTCTTTGTGCATTACTATTATGTTCGATCTTTTTCTTGTTGCATTTGCTTTATGAGAAACCATTGCTATTTTTTCGCCAACTAACCAGTTAACTAATGAACTTTTTCCAGCATTAGGACGCCCTACTACTGATACATATCCACATTTTGTCATTTTATTCCTTTTATAAGGGTGTTTTATACTATATAACACCTGTAATCAATTACAAGATAAATACTTAACTTGTAAAACCTCTATCTTTTTCTAAAACTTAAAGCTTGTAATAGATGTTTTTTTTCAATTTTTAAAGAAGAATCTAAATCTGCGATTGTTCTTGAAATTTTTAAAACTTTATTTATGGCTCTAAATGATAATTGGAAGTTTACAATAGCTTGATTTAAAACCTTATTGCTTGGCTCATCTAATATACAAAACTTATTAATTTCTTTATCATTTAGTTTTCCATTTAATTCACTCTGACCTCTATTTTTTTTGCATAATAAAAGAATTTAGTACTTTTTCATACATTAAAGATGAAGAAATATCAGTTTTCTGCTCATAATCAACTTCATTCATAGTAACAAATAAATCAATTCTGTCTAAAAAAGGTTCAGATAACTTTGATTTATATTTTTTTATTTCTAAATCAGAGCAAATACAGTTTTTGTTTAAACTTAGTAAATTACCACAAGCACAGGGGTTTTGAGCTGCTATAAATAAAAACTTTGTGGGATAATTTATTTTTGAATTTACTCTTGAGATTAAAATATTATAATCTTCTAAAGGTTCTCGAAGAGCTTCTAAAACCATTTTTGCAAAATGAGGCAATTCATCAAAAAAAAGTATTCCATTATTTGCAAGTGCCACTTCCCCTATTTTAGCACTAAGACTCCCTCCTCCAAAAATTGAAGCTTTTGTTGAAGTATGATGAGGATTTCTAAAAACAACTTTAGGTGAGAAATCTGGTTCTCTTAATTCTAGTGAATCTAGTTTTGCTTTTTGTAAAATATCTTCTATACATAAAGGAGGCATTATATATTGCATTCGTTTACTTATCATAGATTTACCACAACCAGGACTTCCTGTAAATAAAATATTGTGATTTCCACAAACAGATATAAGAGCTGCTTGTTTCGCTAGCTGCTGTCCTTTTACTTCTTTAAAATCATATAGAAATTCTTCCTCATAAAAGTACTCTTTTTCTTTAAGTACAATTTTTTTATATTTAAAATCAATATTTTTAACCCTATTATTTTCTTTATTATTAAAGGTAAAAAAATCACAAGCTTGTGAAAATGTTTTAACACAGTAAATATTTATATTTGGGATTTTTGACACTTTTTCATAAGACTCATAGGGAATAAGAACATTTTTTAGTAATTTTTGTTCAACAAGTGATAAAATTATTGCAAACATAGTTTTAGTATCTTTTAATTTTCCATCTAAACCAAGTTCAGCAAAAACATAAAAATCTTCAAATGATACTTTTTTATCATATAAAGCAATTAAAAGAGCGATTCCTAAATCAAAATGCGTTCCAGATTTATTTATATCAGAAGGAGATAGATTAATGGTAATTTTTTTAGGGGGAAATTTATAATCATTTGTTAATAGGGCTGATTTAACTCTATCACGTGATTCTTGTATGGAAGAACTTACAAGGCCAACGATTGAGAAAGAGGGAAGACCTTTAGTAAAGGATGCTTCAACATCAATACTAATAGCTTCTAAAGAGTTAATACAAGCAGCTTTTAAAAGTTTCATAAACAATCCAATAAATAATTTATTAAATTATAATATCTTTTTGCTTTATGTTTTTATAAAAAAACTATAATCTCTCTTTTAAAGCTCTTTTCCAATCTTTTTCGAATTTTTTTCTTTTGTTTAATGATAGTTTCTCAATAAAAAGATGTCCTTCTAAATGATCTAATTCATGTTGCCAAGCAACAGCTAAAAAATCACTTGTTTCAAGAATTATTTTATTTCCATTTCTATCATAATATTCAACTATAATATCTTGTGCTCTTTTTATATCTTCATTAAACCCAGGAACACTTAAACAACCCTCAGTAAAAATCTGAACTCCATTTTTATATGTTATTTTTGGATTAATAGCTTCTATTAAATTTTCTTTTTCTTGCATGTTTTCTTCATCTGGTGCATTAATAATTAAAACATTTAAAGGAATTGAAACTTGAATAGCTGCTAAACCTACACCCTCATGAGAGAGCATAGTTTCATACATATCATCTAATAAAGTGTGAAGTTCATTATCGAACTTCACAACATCATGTGATTTTGTTCTAAGTAGTGGGTTTGGGTAAGTTATTACATCTCTAATCATTATTTATGACTTTTAATAACCTCATCAATTAAACCATAAGAACAAGCTTCAGAAGCAGACATAAAATTATCTCTGTCTGTATCTTTTTCAATAGTTTTAATATCTTGACCTGTTTGTTCTGCAATCATAGCATTTAAACTATCTTTCATTCTTTGAATTTCAGCAGCCTGAATCTGAATATCAGTAGCTTGCCCTTGTGCTCCACCTAAAGGTTGGTGAATCATAATTCTTGAGTTTGGAAGTGAATATCTTTTGCCTTTTTGCCCAGCTGATAATAAGAATGCACCCATAGAAGCTGCTTGTCCAATACAAATCGTACTAACATCAGCTTTTATATAGTTCATCGTATCATAAATAGACATACCACTAGTAATTACTCCACCTGGAGAGTTAATATATAAATAAATATCTTTTTCTGGATCTTCTGCATCAAGAAAAAGAAGTTGTGCAACAATAGTTGAAGCAACAGCATCATTTATTTCACCACTTAACATAATAATTCTATCTTTTAACAAT
Source organism: Arcobacteraceae bacterium (assembly GCA_965224485.1). Taxonomy (GTDB): domain Bacteria; phylum Campylobacterota; class Campylobacteria; order Campylobacterales; family Arcobacteraceae; genus NORP36. The sequence continues at coordinate 41,005 of CBDCZH010000015.1, forward strand.
CGAGAGTAGATATCGTAAGATCTCTCACCTCGACCAGTTTTTTCAACTACATATGGGATATAACTCATAGTATATTTTCCTATTCTTTTATTTAGCTAATTTTTCGTCTAATAATTTAGTAATAACTTTTTCTTCAATCATTGACATTTTAATTGCAGGTAAATATCCAGCTTCTTGGTATTGTTTTAATACATCTTGAGGATTTTGACCCATTTGCATTGCTTCGTAATATATAACTTGAGAAACTTCTTGATCATTAATATCAACATTTTCAGCTTTTGCAAGTGCATCTACAATAAAGGTAGCTCTAACTGCTGCTTGTGCATCTTCTTTAAGTTCATCTCTCATAGCATCTACTTTTTTAGCATCTTCTTGTAAAGCTTTAATCTCGTCTTCTTTCATATCTTTAACTTTGTTATTTAAAACCATGTTAATTTCTTGATCAACTACTGAAGTTGGAAGTGCAAAGTTTAAAGATCTAACTAAAGCATCTAAATACTCAGGTTTTAACTCATCTCTATAATAAGTTGCTTTTTGTTCAGCTGTGATTTGTTCTTCAATTTTAGCTTTTAATGTATCTAAAGTTGCTTCTTTTTCACCTGGTAACATTTTTTTAGCAAACTCATCATCAAGCTCACCAGCTACTTTTTCTTGAATTTCATGTAAAGTTACTTTAAATGTAGCTTCTTTACCAGCTAAATCTTTTGATTGGTACTCTTTTGGGAAAGTAACAACAACGTCTTTACTTTCTTCATATTTCATACCAATAATTTGTTCTTCAAAACCTGGAATAAAAGAATTTGAACCAATTTGAAGTGCATAATTTTCACCCTTACCACCTTCAAATGCAACACCATCAACAAAACCTTCAAAATCAATTAAAGCATGATCTTGATCTTTAGCAGCTCTTTTTCTTTTGATTTTACTTAAAGTTGCTCCTGATTTAGCCATATCTTCTAATCTATCAGTTACATCTTTAGCTTTAGCTTTTTTAGACTCTACTTTTGGAAGTAAAGCTTTATAATCACCTAAATCAACTTCTGGCTTGCAAGCAACTTGTACTTCAATATCAATATCACCAGAATCTTTTTTCTCAAACTTAGTAACAGCTGGCTCACCAATTAAATTTTCATTTGCAATTTTAAGTTCTTCTAAACCTGCAGTTAATACTTCTCTTAAAGCATCACTTTCAGCATCTTGAACTAATTTCTCACCATATCTTGCTTTTACAATATGTGTAGGAACCTTACCTTTTCTAAACCCTTGAACATCCATAGTTTTAGCAGCTTCTTTTGCTATTTTGTCAACATTTGTATCAATATCAGCTTTTTTTAGTGTAGCCGTTATAGTTACATTTGCTTCGTCAATTTTTTTTGCGTTAAATTTCATTAAATTTACTCCAATTATTATAATTTTGTGCGATTTTAGCTAAGTTTTACTAAAGCTTTAATAAAATTACTTTTTAAAAATCCTTAAATAAAGTCTTATTAATGCAATTTTTATACCAAAACGTACTATTTATGATGTTAGTTCCGATTCTTTTGTTAATTTTTTTAATTTCAACAAAAAAAGATTCTATGCAAAAAATATTTACATTTGCTACTTTAGAAAAACTATTGGTCTCAAATAAACATATGACAAAAAGAGGAAGAAACATTCTTTTATTCCTAAGTTTAATCTTAATGTTAATAGCACTTGCAAGACCTGTTACAAATGAAAAAATACAAAGTTTTAAACAAGAAGTCACTCCAATAGTTGTAATAATTGATATTTCTAAATCTATGTTGGCAAGTGATATTTCACCAAGTAGACTTAAAATGGCAAAGTACAAACTACTTGAACTTATAAAACTTTCAAAAAACTCTGCTTTAGCTGTAGTATTGTTTGCTAAATCAGCTTTTATACTCTCTCCTATTACTCAAGACTTTAAATCTCTTAAGTATTTAGTAAATAATTTTGATGATACAAAAAACTTTGACAATGGTTCTAATATATTAGCTTCGCTTGAAGCTAGCAATAAACTTCTTAAGAATTATAAAAATAAAAATGTTCTTTTATTAAGTGATGGAGGAAGTAAAAAAGACTTTTCAATTGAGATAGATTATGCAAATGAAAAAAATCTTAAAGTATATACATTAGCTCTTGCTACATCTAAAGCTACTCCTATTAAAATAAATGATGAGTATTTAACAAACAAAAATGGAGATATAGTAACTGTTGCTTTAAATGAAAATATAAAAGACTTATCTTTACAAACAAATGCAGCTTATATAAAATATGATATTTCAAATAAAGACATAAGTACTATTTATAATGAAATAATTAGTTCAAGTTCAAAAGATGAGTTACAAGAGCAAAAATATAAGGTTTATACTGAACTATTTTATTATCCTCTTAGCTTAGGTATTTTATTTTTATTTTTAGCATTTTCTTCTTTTCCAAGTAAAAAAGCACTCTTAATTTTATTATCTTTGTTTTTAGCAAGTCAAAATAAACTAGAAGCTTCTATTATGGATTTTAACACTATTAAAGAGGCAAATAAGCAATATCTAAATAAAGAGTATCAAAATGCTTCTAAAAGCTTTTCAAAGCTTACTAGTACTAAAGAAGGACATTATAACTATGCTAATGCTTTATATAAAAACAAAAAGTATAAAAATGCTTTAAGTGAGTATAAAAAAGTGATAAGTTCCAATAAAAACCTAGAGTTTAAAAAACTTCATAATATGGGAAATACCTATGTACAGTTAAAAGATTTACAAAATGCAAAAAAACTATATGAAAATGCCTTAAAGCTAGAAGAGAACAAAGAAACAAGAGAAAACTTAGAGTTCGTAAATAAACTCTTAAAAAAACAAAAAAAATAAAGACAAGAATAAAGATAAAAAAGATAAAAAAGATAAAAATAATAAAGATAATAAAGATAAAAAAGATAAAGACAAACAAGAGTCTAAAAAAGATTCTGATGAGAAAAAGAGTAAAGAGCAAAAAGATAAAGAAAACAAAGAAAATAAAAATTCTTCAAAGAAAAAAAGTCAAAAGAAAAGTGAAAAAGATAGTAAGAAAAGTAAAAGTCAGAATAATACAAAAGAAAATAAAGATGAAATGAAGTGAATTAGAAGAGAAAAAATGGCTTAAAAAAATACAAAATCAAAAAAGTCCTATTTTACTTAGAAAATTCAACTCAAAGAGTGAGGAAAATATCTCAACTCCTTGGTAGTTAATATATTTAGTAGTTTTGAGAATTTTCTCATTTGTAATAATTCTTTTTGAACAGAAATATTAATTGATTCATTTGCATCATAATTTAAAGAATAATTTTTTTCCATCATAATCAACAGAATTTAAAATAATTTTAATAGCTTCTATTCTTGCCTTATGTTTATTATCACTTCGCACAACATACCAAGGTGCACTTCTTGAATTTGTACGTCTAAGCATTTCATATTTTTTCTCAGAAAACTCACCCCATAAATCTTGCGCTTGCATATCTACTTCTGAAAACTTCCAATGTCTTAAAGGATCATTTATTCTTCTATCAAATCTAGCTTTTTGCTCTTCTTTTGAAACAGAAAAATAAAGTTTAATAAGCATCATTCCTTGTCTTACTAAATCTTGCTCAAAATTAACAACATCTTCCATAAATATTTCATATTCTTCTTTTGTGCAAAAGCCAAAAATAGGCTCTACCATAGCTCTATTATACCAAGACCTATCAAATAAAACTATTTCTCCACCTGTTGGAAAGTGCTGTATATATCTCTGGAAGAACCATTGATTTTTTTGTGTATCTGTTGGTTTACCAAGTGCAACTATACGGTAATGCTTATTATTCATATATCTAGTAATTCGTCTAATAGCCCCACCTTTTCCAGAAGCATCTCGACCTTCAAATAAGATTATCATTCTTTTATTTTCAGCTTCTAAATAGTTTTGCAGTTTAATTAACTCTATTTGATATTTTTTTAGCTCTTCTAAATCATATATTTTTTGAATACCAGCTTGTAAAACATGAGAATCTAGTTTTTTATAATCTCCTATTAAAGATTTTAAAAACTCATTTTCTTCTTTTAAAAACTCTAGGGCTGAATTTTCCACTAAGATTTTTTCACTAGGATTTATTTTAACTTCTTTAGCTTTAATAACCGAATCTTTAAAACTTTGAAGTAAAGTAACAGCTCCTTTTTTAGTAAGTTTATCTTTTTTTGTATAACCTAAAACTTTTACATATCTTTTTTTATCATATTGAAATCTGGCAATATATTTTTTTCCAAAACTTATATGTGTAGCTTTTGAAATATATAAACCAGCAAAATTTGTTCTATCAAAATCACTTAAATTCATTTATCTATACCTTTGCAAATTTATTTTCTTGTTCCATTATTTCAATCTCTTTAGCACCTGAAACAACAATATTTTTATTTATACTTAAATTTTTATTTTTATTTTCAAAATTAACATTACTTAGAATATGTTTTATACAAACTTAGTCTTGCTTGTTTTTTTATCATCACTTCTAATTACTATCCAAGGTGAATAATCTGTATGAGAAGACATAAGCATGGAAAATTTAGCAATAGTATATTTATCCCAATATTTTTGAGACTCTTTATCCACAGGTGAGAGTTTAAAATGTTTTAAAGGATCTATTTCTCTTTTTTTAAATCTTCTTGCCTGCTCTTTTTTCGAAACAGAAAAGTAAAATTTAAATAAAACTATTCCTGATTTTACAAGCATTTGCTCAAACTCAGGAACTTCTTTTAAAAACTCATGGTGTTCTGCTTTTGTACAAAACTGCATAACAGGTTCAACCCCAGCTCTGTTATACCAAGACCTATCAAAAAGTACTATTTCACCTGAACTTGGTAGATGTTGTACATATCTTTGAAAATACCACTGTGATTTTTCAACATCACTTGGTTTCTCCAAAGCAACAACTCTAGCCCCTCTTGGATTAAGATGCTCAGTAATTCTTTTTATAGTTCCACCCTTACCAGCAGCATCTCTACCTTCAAAAATCATAAGTAGTTTTAAACCATTTTCTTTTACATGGTTTTGAAGTTTTAATAACTCTATTTGTAAAGTTTTTAACTCTTGTTCATAAAGTAATGTCTCTTTCTTAACCCAAATTTGGACTTTTTTGATTTTACCTTTTTTACTTTTTGAAGGTTTTGAATCACTTGCTTCTTCTTTCTTATTTAAAACATAAGAATCTAAATTTTCCATATCTTTTAGTTCATCAACAATAATTCCAGAAGTTTTTCCCATTAAATATCCTATGATAATCTTAATTTATACGAATGGTAACCAAACTCGTTTACAATTTGGTAACAATCGTTTTTACGTATGACAAGAGCTGGTAAATTAATACCATTAAAGGTTGTGGTTTTAACCATAGTATAGTGAATCATATCTTCAAGTATAATTTTATCACCTACTTTTAACGCTTCTTTAAAAGAATAATCTCCTATAATATCCCCTGCTAAACAGGTGTTTCCAGCAAGTTTGTAAGTAAATTCTTGAATATTTTCATCTTTAGCACCTCTTATTTCTGCCTTATAAGGCATTGCTAAAGTGTCTGGCATATGAGCTTCTGCTGAAGTATCTAAAATGGCTATTTGCATTCCATTATTTACTATATCTAAAACAGTACTTACTAAATAACCAGTTTTTCCAAGCAATTGCTTCTCCTGGTTCTAAATATATTTTTAAATGTGGGTATCTTTTTTTAAACTCTTTTAATAAAAGTATTAAAGCTTTTACATCATAATTACTTCTTGTAATATGGTGTCCACCTCCAAAATTAATCCATTTTAAGTTTTTAAAATATTCAGAAAAGTTTAACTCAAATTTTTCTAAAACTTTTTTAAAATCATCAACATTTTGCTCACATAAAGCATGAAAGTGTAAACCTTCAATTCCTTCTAAGTTATTATCATCAAAATTATCTTTTGTAATTCCTAGGCGTGAATTTAAAGAACAAGGATCATATAAAGCAATATTGACAGTTGAACATTGGGGATTTATTCGTAAACCACAAGAAGTTTTTTTTAAAGCTTTACTTTTGTATTTATTCCATTGAGTAAAAGAGTTAAAAACTACATGATTTGAGATTTCTAATATTTTATCAATTTCATCATCTTTAAAAGCAGGAGAGTAAGTATGTACCTCACCTCCAAACTCTTCATAAGCAAGCATTGCTTCATTTAATCCAGAAGCGCAACATCCTTTTAAATACTGTTTACATAAAGAAAAACTTTCATAAAAAGCAAAACCTTTTAATGCAAGTAAGATACTTACATCAGCTTCATCTTGAATTTTTTTTTAAAAGCTCAAGGTTTTTTTTCAGTAAATCTTCTTCTAGTACAAAACATGGGCTTGGTAAATCTTTAAACTTTTTTACAATTTTATTCATTATATATTTCAAAATCCTCTTTACTTACTCCACATATAGGACATTCCCAATCAGCTGGAATATCTTCAAATGCAGTTCCAGGAGATATATTACTATCCTCATCTCCAAGTTTGGGGTCATAAATATAATCACAGGCTGTACAAATATACTTTTGCATAATAAACTCCTAATACTTAAATTTAATATATATAATAATTATTTTATATATTTAAATACCCATTATTGTTAAAAATTAAAAGCTAAAATAATTTTTTAATCTTTAGCTTTTTGATTTTTGATTTTTGAATTTATACATCTAGTTCAAGAATTTTCCAAGGAAGTCCTTGCGCACTTAACTCATCCATAAAATCTTTTTGCATTAAATTCTTCTATATTAAAAACTCCCTTATTTTTCCAAATTCCTTTATATAAAAGTTTTGAACCAATCATAGCTGGAACTCCTGTTGTATATGAAACACCTTGAGCTCCTGTTTCTTTATAACACTCTTGATGGTCACAAATATTATAAATATATACTTTTTTACGAACTCCGTCTTTAAGTCCTTCAATAATACAACCAATATTTGTTTTACCATGTGTTCTCTCTCCTAGAGATGCAGGATCTGGTAAAAGAAGTGGATAAAAACTCAATTGGCGTAATTTTAACTCCCTTATGTTCAACTTCTTTAATTCCTAACATTCCTACATTTTGTAAACAATTCATATGAGTAATATAAGAATTTCCAAAAGTCATAAAAAAATCTAATTCTCTTTATTCCTTTAATATTTTTACTTAAAGACTCTAACTCTTCATGATAAAGCAAGTAAGATGGTCTTACTCCAATTTCAGGATAATCATGCTGTATTTTTATTTCCAAAGGTTTAGTTTCAATCCACTTCTCTTCTTCCCAATATCTACCATTTGAGCTTACTTCTCTTAAATTAATCTCAGGATTAAAGTTTGTTGCAAAAGCATAACCATGGTCTCCATCATTACAATCCATAATATCAATATATTCAATACTGTCAAATAAATTTTGTTGGGCGTAAGCACAAAATACACCTGTAACTCCAGGGTCAAAACCAGAACCTAATAAAGCCATTATATTTGCATCTTTAAACTCTTGGTTTTTAGCCCATTGTTCTTTGTATTCAAACTTAGCAATATCTGGATGTTCATAATTTGCTGTATCAACATAATCAACACCTGTTTGTATACAAGCATCCATTATTGTGAGATCTTGATATGGTAAAGCTACATTTAAAACAAGTTTAGGATTTATTTCTTTTATTAATTTTATTAAAGATTTTGTATCATCGGCATCAACACAAGCTATATGTTATATCTACATTTTGATTGTTTTTTATCTCATCTCGTATTTTTTCGCACTTAGAAATAGTTCTTGATGCAAGAGTTATTTCTTCAAAAGTATCAATGTTCATAGCACATTTTACAGAAGCAACGCGACTTACACCACCAGCTCCAATTATTAAAATACCTTTTTTATTCATATCTGTCTCCTAAAATTATTATAAAATTATTAATATAGTTGTAATATATACATCTATTATAACATTACTTAGTATATAAATTATTGAATTTATTATTAAACCCAATAAAACGAAAGCTTTAAAGTAGTATAATAAGCAAAATAGGAGAAAGAATGAAATCGTTAAGTATAAAAAGTAAAATATTATTAATTAGTATTATTGCCTTATTAATTATGTCAATATCAGTTGGAACAATTTCTTATATTGAAGCCAAATCAGCTTTAGTAAAAAAGAGTTATTCAAGTTTAACAGCAGCAAGAGATAGCAAAGCGGAGCAGTTAAATAATTTCTTTAAGTCATCAATTATTGATATTTCTGTTTTAGCTCATAGTCAAAATGTTGAATCTTTAGCTTTAGCATTAAATGGTTTAGATGAGCAATTAGGAATAGATTCAAAAGGTAGTTTCCCCGTTAAAAATGAACTTGTAATAAGTACAACTGCTCCTCATGAAGAGTATTTTCAAGAATACATGAAAGAGTATGATTATTATGATATTTTTATTATTGATGCAATAGATGGCCATGTTATTTATTCAGCAGCAAAAGAATCAGATTATGGATCAAATTTAAAATATGGTGCACTAAAAGATTCAAGCTTAGGTAATGTATGGAGACAAACCTTAGAAAATAAAAAACCTACCTTAGTTGATATGAAACCTTATGCTCCAAGTAATAATGCTCCTGCAATGTTTTTAGGAACACCTATTGTAATTGATGGGGAAATAAACTCTATTTTAGTATTTCAAATTTCTGATAGAGATATTAATAAAATAATGCAGTTTAGAAAAGGATATGGACCTTCGCAAGAAGATTATTTAGTTGGAAGTGATTATAAAATGAGAAGTGATAGTTTTTTAGCTCCTAAAACACACTCTTTATTGGCTTCTTTTTCTAATCCTTTAAAAGGAAGTGTAAAAACACAAGCTAGTAAAAATGCACTTAAAGGAATTATTAAAACTGAAATAATTCTTGATTATAATAATAGTTTAGTTTTATCTTCATATACTCTTTTAAATATAAACAATAATTTAAAATGGGCAGTTATTTCAGAAATAGCTGAAGAAGAAGTTTTAATAGCTCCACATAATTTAAGAAATCATATTATTGAATTATCTTTAGTTTTATTATTAATCTTAGGATTTGTTACTTATATGATTATTATAAAAGCAATAATTAAACCAATTAATTCTTTTCAAAAAGGTTTAGATATTTTCTTTAAATACTTAAACAAAGAGAGTTCAACAGTAGAGTTATTAGATGATAAAAATGATGATGAACTTGGGATTATGGCAAAAGAAGTAAATAAAAATATAAAACTTGTTCAACAAAATATAAAAATTGATGAAGAGTTAATAGCTGATGCTCAAGTTGTAATGAATAGAGTTAAAAAAGGTTGGTATAGCCAGCTAATAGAAAAATCTTCTTCAAACACAGATTTAGAGAATTTTAAAAATGATGTTAATGAGATGATTACAGCAACTAAAGAGAACTTTATTAAAATGAATAATATTCTAAGCTTATATTCAAACTATGATTATACGCAAGAGCTTAAAGTAGAAGGAATTGAAAAAGATGGTGTTTTTGAAGCTTTAGTAATTGGAATTAATCAATTACGAGAAGCTGTAACACAAATGTTAGTTGAGAATAAAACAAATGGTGTAAACTTACAAGGCAGTGCAAATAATCTACTTACAAATGTTGATGTATTAAATACTTCTTCAAATCAAGCTGCAGCATCCTTAGAAGAAACAGCAGCAGCCCTAGAAGAAATAACATCTACTATTGTTAATAATACAAACTCAATTTCACAAATGTCAAAATATGCAACTAGCTTAAATAAGGCAACCCAAGAAGGTCAAGACTTAGCTAATAATACAATGAAATCAATGGATGATATTAATGATCAAGTAAATGAAATTAATGATTCGATTTCTGTAATTGATCAGATTGCTTTTCAAACAAATATACTTTCTTTAAATGCAGCAGTTGAAGCAGCAACAGCGGGTGAAGCTGGAAAAGGTTTCGCAGTAGTTGCGCAAGAAGTAAGAAATCTTGCAAGTAGATCAGCAGAAGCAGCAAAAGAAATTAAAAATATTGTTGAAAATGCTAGTTCAAAAGCAAGTGAAGGTAAAAATATTGCAAATAATATGATTGAAGGGTATTCATCATTAAATGAAAATATTAGAAAAACAATTGAATTAATTAAAGATGTTGAAACTTCTTCAAAAGAGCAACAAGCTGGAATTGAGCAAATTAATGATGCAATTACAAATCAAGATCAGCAAACACAGCAAATAGCACAAGCCGCTAGTCAAACTCACGATATTGCAGTAAGTACTTCTGATATTGCTCATGAGATTGTATTAAAAGCTGATGAAAAGAAATTTATTGGTAAAGATAATATAAAAGTAGCTAATGCAACTTCTCCAACAAATACCAGACCAAGCACTAAAAGAAAAGAACCAAGTAGTGTTTCTACAACAAGCTCTGTATCACAAGTAAGAAAAGCAGAAACAAGCACCAAGACTTCTTCATATCAAGATACAAGTTCACATGATGAATGGGAAAGCTTTTAAGCTTTTTCATTCAACAGAAAACTTTTAGTTCTTTTTAGCTAAACTCTTTTTTTAGTAACGGGGGTGAACTGGCTTCGACTGGAGCCATGAGGATCAGTTGCAAGTAGGTTTGAGTCGCCTTAATAAGCTCATTTTTTTAAACGCAAATAATACAAATTATTCTCCAGCTTACGCAGCAGCGTAAGTTTAACCTATAGACTCCCCTTAATTGGGTTGAGACTTTTGGAGGCTTGCTCAGCAGATTCTATCTACGCTGAATAAAGCAAGCTCACCCTAGATAGATTATCTTTTGAAGTTTGATCTACTTTTAAAGAGACATTTTTGATCTTAGCTTTTGAGTTGCCTTGCGGATTGTGCTGCTAAAAAGCGAAATTTTACAATCCCACTAAACTTGTAGACGCTGGTAGTAATGGTTTTAGGACTGGGTTTCGATACCCACACCTCCACCAATATAATTATAAAGAAAAATAAGATGATTTATTTTTCTTAGATAAATTCTAAATTTCAATTCTTACTTTCATAAAAATATCAATACCTTAATTAAATAACTACTTCCTAAATTTTATAAAAAATTATGAATTTGATTTTTATTACATTTTTTACTTTTATAATGTAGTAAGAATATTTCTACATTTTATAAAACAACTAAGGATTTGACATGATATATAAAAAACTTTTTTTTCCAATAGGTGGAGGAGAAGAGTTAGAAGAGAGACTATATGGTGCTTTTTTTAATAGCTAAACATTTTGACCTTACATTAGAAGTTTTACAATCAAGACTAAAATCTAATATAAGAATGACTGATGAAATGAGATTGCCAAAAGAGATACAAAAATCAATTGATGAAGTATTAGAAGCTCAGTACAAAGAACAAGACGAAGAGTTTAAAAACTTAATTTCTAAAGTTATTAGTGAAGTAGGTCTAAATAAGAACTTAGTTGATTTAAAAATAAAAGAAGGTATAAGAAGTAGCTTAGTTGAGAAACACTCAAAGTATTGTGATTTAGTAATAGCAGCAGCACCTCCTTCAGGAATTACAACAGCAACTTTTGAAACAGCTGTTTTAAAAAGTGGAAAACCTGTATTAATGTTTCCTAGAATTATGAGAAAATTTTCACACGATTCCATAATAATTGGATGGAATAATTCACCAGAAGTTTCTAAAGCTTTAACTTCTTCATTGGAAATTTTAAAAGAAGCAAAAAGAGTAAAAATAGTTTCATCTAATGAATATATTCAAGATAAAAGTGAACTAGAAGAAATAGTAAAGTATCTAGCTTTACACAATATAAAAGCTAGTTATGAAATAGTAAAAACAACAAGAGTTCCAGGACAAGGACTTCTAAATGCAGCAATAGATGGAGATTTTGATTTAATAATAGCAGGAGCTTTTGGACATAAGGGTTTAAAAGAACTTATGTTTGGTGGAACTACTAGATACTTACTTGAAAATTCAAGTATTCCTGTATTTTTATCACACTAAAAAATTGCCCTATTTGTTTAAATAAATGGGGCAGTTTTAATAAGTTCAAGTTTTTTTAAACGTGTAAACTTTTTTATTTCATATTCTCTTTTTGAGGCAGTACTTCTATTATCTGAACTCTCTTTATATAAAAGTTTTACAGGTCGTCTAGCTTTAGTATATTTTGCGCCCTTAAAGCTATTATTATGCTCATCTAAGCGTTTATTCATATCTTTAGTAATTCCTGTATACAAACTCTTATCACTACACTCTAAGATATAAATAAAATATGACATTAAGACTCCATAATATTTATAAAAGAAGAACCAAGTTTTATTAACTCTTCATTTTTACTAAGGTTTATCTCTTTTATAAACTTATCAAATAAAGTTTTATGATTAGTAGAAAAGTTTTTTATAAAACATGAGAAATCTTTTTTAGGAAAAAAGTATTTCTTTTTTAGACTCTTCTAAATACTTCTTAAAAAACTCTATAAGAGTTTTATAATCTTCTGTCTCATTAATTATATTATTTAAAATAAAAGATATATTTCTAAGAATATCTTTATCGTAAGTATTTAGTTCACCAAAAGAGAATAAACACATTTTAAACCAAGGTTTAGTTATATCTTTGCTTTTATTTAATAATAATATTTTTGAAAGAGCATATTTTATTTCAACTCTCTTATCTGTAGAATATAATTCTAAAATATTCTCAAAAATTTCATATTTTTCTTTTATTTTAGAAGCAGATGACAGTATAGTTTTATCTAAGTTTATACTATTTTTTTCTTTCAAATCATTAAATAAAACTAATATCTCTTTTGCATTATTTAAAGATAAGTTTATAAGGCAAGAAAGTTCAACAGCACTTTGAAGAATGTAAATATTATCATTTTTAAATAGTTTTTTAAGTTCTTTATATTGATCTTTATTTTTATAAATGCTTAGAAATAAAATACTTATATGAGAAATCATAAACTCTTCTTTTTCATCAATCATTTTTTCATATAACTTAAAAGAAAAAGAAGACGATACTTCAATAATATTTTGTGTGATACTAAGTGTTATATATTCATAATGCAAAGAAGATAAATACTTATATAAATCTAATAAAGTTGTAATATTTAAAATAGAGCTAAAGGTTAGTTTATCAAGAACTAGTTGAAGTTTAAAAACTTCATAATCGTTTTTTAAAGCTTTGTTAGCCAAAAGAAATAAATCAAGTTCTTTCTCTTTTTTTACTAAAGTTAATATTTTTTGTAGATATTCATCATTTCCAATAGAGAGTAAAATATCAAAAAAAGCTTTTGGATTAGAAGTGTTTTGTAAAAGTTGGTTTTTAGTTTTAATCATAAAAGATTTTATCTAAAATTTATGATAATAAGTTCAAGTGATGATTTAATGCTACATTTTTAATTTGAAGATTAATTAGAATTTTGAGTATATTGTTTTAATATATCTTTTAATTCATCATCACTTATATTCTCTTTTTCACTTTTAGAATAAATCGAAATAAGTACTATTTTATCTTCTATTTCTTGATATATAATTATTCTGTACCCACCACTTTTTCCAGTTGGGATAGATGAGTTTTTAAATCTTTTTTTGTATATATTAAAACCAAGATAAACACCTAAATCATTTTTTGATTCAAGTTCAGATACTAATTGTTTTAAATCAGATTTTAATAGTTTAAATTTTTTAGCCTCTTTTAAAAAATTATGACTATATTCAATCATCAAGCTCATTCCATAAATTATCTATTGATTTAGTTCTTCCATGTTTAATATCATCTAGTCCATTTTGAATTGAGATTAATATTTTTTTGGCTTCTACTTCTTTCAAAGCTTCTTTCATTTTTTCGTACTCATTTTTAGAAATTAGAACAGCTTCTACTTTATTGTTTTTAAGAACAGCAATTTTTTCAACACTAGAATCTTTTATCTGTTTTAAATAAGTGCCAAATTTTCTTGCTAAATCAGATGATGAGATTAATTCGTTTGTTGAATAAGTTATCATAATATTTCCCTTGTAATTTACCGTAATATATTACGTAATTATAACAGAAGATATTAATTTATGCAAATCATACGGAATAATCTTTTGTCTACTTCGTAGATATAGTTTTGATACATATTTAGTAATACATTTTTATATTGGGCATTTTGATTATTTGCTCTTTTTCTGATTTTGAGGAAGCTAGAGTTTGAGGGTTTATTTAAGGTAAAAGAGAAGCATATCTGAGAGTATAGAAAGGTGAAGTAAGGGCAAGTTAGAATTGTAAGCTAAATTCATACAAAGAACTAAAGGTAAGATTTAAACATAACTATTTTGTTCTAAGTAAAGGCTGTCTCAAGAACTTAATTTCAGCATATATAAACTTGTTCATTCTTAAAACTATAATGTTTACTTCTAATTGTATCAGTAGTTTCTTCGCATAATTATCTCCTATTTATCTAGTTTTAAGAATAAAGTGAATCCTAAAATTTAGGTATTTATTTTATTATAAAGAAAAGATAAAAAATATATTAATAAGTTATTGCAAGTGGAATAGGACTACAATTTTCTACTAAAAATTAATTACATATAAGGAGTTATCATGTTAATTGAAATAATTGCACACACACCAACTTGGGTCTTCATATTATTTGGAGCATTACTATTTTTGGGATACTCTCAAACTAAAGATAGAGAACTTAAATTTGAAAAAATTATTACTTTACCTTTAGCTATGATTTTATTATCAATATTTGGTATTACATCAGCTTTTGGAGTAATGCCAACGGCATTAATAATATGGCTTGTTGGAGTAAGTTTATCTTTAATTATAGGATTAAAATTATCATTTCCTAAAAATATTAAATATGATAATTTAAAAAAAGTTTTTTGTATTCCAGGTAGTTGGTTTCCTATGACTCTTATTCTAGGCATTTTTTTCTTAAATACTTTATTGGGGAGGTAGTTGCTATGCAATTACCAATTATACATCAAATTGGATTTATACTAAGTATAAGTTTAGTATATGGATTAATATCTGGTATATTCTTATCTCGAAGTATTGTAATGTTAAAATCAAAGAATAAATAACAAAACTTTTTAGAATAACAAGGGAATAAACTTAAATTACCTTGTTATTTAAATTAGGCATTATAGCTCACAATAAATTCAACTAATACATAAAAAAATAAATATTTTAGATATAATTTTATTATGAAATTTGAATGGGATAAAACAAAGAAAAAGTAAATATACAAAAGCATAATGTAACATTTGAACAAGCTTCATATGTATTTACCGATAAATTTGCTTTAAATAAATTTGATGATAAACACTCAGAGAATGAAGATAGATGGATATTATTAGGTAAATCATTAAATGAAACTTTATTACTTGTTGTACATACATTCAGAGATAAAGATGGTACGGAATTTGTAAGAATAATAAGTGCTAGAAAAGCAAGTAAAAAAGAAAAACAAACATATCAAAAAAGGTGTCCATAATGAAAAAAGAATATGATTTTACAAATGCAGAACAAGGTAAATTCTATAGACCTATTGAAGAGTTAGATATACCAATATATTTAGATGATGAAGTTAAAAACTTTTTCTTAAAAAATATAAAAGACAAAGCAAGTGATTTTTCTTTAAATAAGATTATTAATTCACTTATTAAACAAGATATAGAAATATCTAAAAAGCTATCACACTAAACAAAGATAACTAAATTTAGCTTACCGCTAGAGTAAAATAGGTACTTTTGTACCCTCTTCCTCTATCTCAACTACCATAGAAAAAAAGTGTTAAATTCACTTCTTCTGATTTAATAGATGCTATTATTGATTCATTAATATTCAATTATATCTATTAACAGTAGTTTAACTTTATTAGTTTATACCTTAAAATAGTTTTAAATAACTGGTGTTTGCTCTTGTAAACTTTCAGTTCCCGCTCTTTTCTTCTTTTGCCAAAAAGAAGAAACAAGAAAGTGTCTACGGCTTCATCGGCCTAAAGGCTCCCTAAATATTTTTTATTGATTTACTTAAAAATATAACTCACTAAAATATGCCTGAGGGCATATTTATTAACGCTCAAACAGAAATTTTTGGGTTACGTAAATCAATAAAAAATATTTAGCTCTTGCAGATGTAGATTTAAAGGAAAGATTATTTGTCTACTTCGTAGATGTAGTTTTGATTCATATTAATAAATTAATTTTTATATTGGGCATTTTGATTACTTGCTCTTTCCTGCCTTTGAGGAAGTTAGAATTTAAGAATTTATTTTCTATAATAAAAAAGAACTATTAATATCATAAAACTAAAATAAATATTTATAATATTAGGAAAATGAATGAAACTAAATATACTTATAATAACTCTTATACTTCTATTTAATGGATGTAGCTTTAAAAATCAAGTTAATAATATTGAAAAAGAAAATAGTGTTTTAAATGATTACAGACTAAAAGAAGAAGCTAAAAATATACAAGAGATGAGAAATATATGTTTAAAAAAAGGATATACATGGCATTTCTCTTATGATGATGAAATTGAATGTGGCGCACCACTTGGTAAAAGAATTGAAATAGGTACTTTTGTGCCCTCTTCCTCTATCTCCACTACTGTAGAAAAAGAAAGTGATACATTCACTTCTTCTGATTTAATAGACACTATTATTGATGCATTAATATTCAATTCTATTTATTAATTATAGTTTTAATTTATTAGTTTATACTTTAAAGCAGTTTTAAATAACTGGTGTTTGCTCTTGTAAACTTTCAGTTCCCGCTTTCTTACTTTTGTATTGACAAAAAGTAAGCAAAAACAACTACTGTTTCGGAGGTCTTCGACTACCTAAAGTTTTTTTATTTATTTACTTAAAAATAAAACTCACTAAAACATGCCTCAAGGCATCTTTTTTCACGCTCTAACAGTTATTTTTGGGTTACGTAAATAAATAAAAAAACTTTAGCTCCTGCAAATGTAGCATTTCAACGGAAAGATTTTTTGTCTGCTAAAGCAGATATTGTTTTAAAACATATTTATAAATACATTTTTTATTGGGCATTTAAACTACTTGCTCTTTTCCTGCCTTTGAGGAAGCTAGAGTTTGAGAGTTTATTTTCGGTGAAAAGCGAAGCATGTCTGAGCGTTTAAAAAGGTGCCGTAAGGGCACGTTTTAGCGAGTTCTGGAGCGCAGAAAATAAATTTTTGAACTCTAGGCACCCGAAGGGCTTCAGCAACCGGCAGTCGACTTTTTTGTTTCTTTTTGATCGACAAAAAAAGAAAAAAAGCGCGAAGGTTTACCTTTGTAAGAGTTCTAAAAGTTAAAACTAACTTAGAAATAAAATTCAAGTAATTAAGTTTGCCTTAAGTTTCTTTTTTGTTATACTTAGAAAAAGACAAGGAAGAAAATGAAAAAAAAAATAGAAGATATAACTAAAAGCTTAAGTTTATGCACTCTGTATTTTGATGACATATCTGAGATTTATAATATATTAAGAGAATACAAAAATTCTGTAAAGATATCAACCGATAAATATCATGATATTAGCTCTTTAGATGAAATAAAAGACATTAAAATAAAAAGTCTTGAGTTTATAGTAAATAAAGAATCTGAATATATTTATCTTGAATTTAATGAAAAAGAAACTAATTTTTATTCAAATGCTAAAACAATATATACAGTAGGTATTATTTCAAAAATAGAAGAGACACTTCAGAAAATAGAAAAATCAAAAAAATTACATTCATTCAAAGTACCTATAAAAATGGTAATTCTTGTTACTCTTTGGTTAATAATTAATAGAATTATACTTTCTACTCTAGACATTAACGAAGAAGAATTAGAAAGAACTATTATATTAATTTCTGGAATAATCACACTATTATTAGCATTGATTAATTTTAAAATACTTGAATATAAAAATGAATTTATTTTAAATAAAAAAAGAATTGAGTATAGTTTTTTTCAAGAACATAAAGAATGGATAATACCATTACTTACAATGGTAGGAGGATATTTGTTAGGTGAATTTTTTTAACCTCTTTATAATTTCAAGAAAAATAATAAACATCCTCTTCTTCGTTCGAGAAGTAGCAACAGCTTCATATGGGTTTTCTGGCCAATAATGTCTTTTATACTTACCTCGTAACTCTTTTCTTACCTCAGCATAAGAATTATCCCAAAAACTTTTTAAATCATATGTTATTTGTATCTCTTGTAAAGCTGGATTTAGAAGATATATTTGTAAAGAAAGAGTATTATTTAGAATTTTTGGTGTTTGTTTTAAACCAAAAACTTCTTGTATCTTTACTTTTAAATTTGGATGTTTTACATTTGAATAGTCTATTTTTATATTTGAGCCACTTGGTACTTTTATACTAGAAGGAAGATAATCTTCTAATGTTTTTAAAGTATTCCATGGTATTTTGGCTTGTAAAATATTGTACATATCAAGTTCTTTTAGAGCTTTGATTGTTTTTATGTTTTGCAATTGAGTTTCTAATAAATTATCTATGTCTTTTAATAAAGCTTCTTTTGTAAAGTCTGGTAAATTTAAGGTATTTTCTTTATCGTGAGCATTATAAAAGTTTACTTTTTCTATCAAACCTTGTACTTTTTTACTCCAAGTTAAAAGTTCAAGACCTTCTTCTTTTATAAGATTTATAAATAGTTTTTCATATTCCTTATTTTCTATATTTGTATTAGGTTTTGAGGCTAGTTCAAGTTTTAAAAACATTGTTCTTGTTTTTATCTCAAAACTTTGTTTTTCTTTATTATATAAAAAAGTATTTTCTTCTTTTAAATAAGAAGAGAAGTATTTTTTTATGTTTTCAAATGAAATATAAGCAGCAAGAGATATTATAGAATTTTTATCTTTTGCTATTATATTAGCTACTACTAAATACTCACTATTAAATAGTAAATCTTTTTTATTTAGTACTGCTCCTTTTGCATTTGATAACTTATATCTATTGTCATTTTTTTCTCTTAGTTTTGCTAGTCTATTTGGATAAGCAAAAAGTAAAAGAACACCTAAAATATCTTTTTGTAAATTTCTATCTAAGTATTTTTCTTTACTTTTAATAACAGATATTTTTTTCAACTTATCAAAAAGATGTTTTGCTTGTACTAAGACTTGTTTTGCCCTAAATATATCTATAAAAGCACTATTAAAGTCTTTATTTTTTAAACTTAGAAATCTATCATAAATATCACAACAAGAAAAAGAGTCTTTTAAAATATCTTTCTCTTCTAATAAAGAAGTTAATAAACAAGCATCATAAGCAAGGCCTAATTCATTGGCTTTTAAAATCATATTAGCAAAACGTGGATGAACACCTAAATTTAGTGCTTGTTTTCCATATACTGTAATATTATATGTTTCATCTAACATATTTATATTTTTTAATAAGTCTTTAGTTGAGTTTATAATCTGCTCTTGGGGTATATCTAATAGTTGTATTTCACTTAAATGCTTTACTCCCCAAAGAGCTAGGTTTAATATAAAGTAAGATAAGTCTGATCTTAAAATCTCTGGCTTATTAGAAGCTTGTAATATTCTATTTTTATGCCATAACTTATAACATTTACCAGAACTTAATCTTCCAGCCCTCCCAGATCTCTGCGTTGCTGATTCTTTTGAGATAAAGCAGTATTCTAAGTGATTCATATCATTTGTATGTGAGAATCTACTTTGTTTTTCTAGTCCTGAATCTATTACTACTTTTATGCCTTCTATTGTTAAAGAGGTTTGAGAAATATTTGTTGATAGTATTATTTTTCGCTTAGAACATTTTCCTAAGGCTTCATCTTGTTGTTTTTTTGAAAGGCTTGAGTGCAAGGGTAAAATTTCTACCTCTTTAGCTTCTAAAAAAGTATTTAATTTTTCTTCTAAAGACCTAATCTCTTTAGTTCCAGCTAAAAAAACTAAAATATCACCCTTGTCTTCTTTTAAAGATTTTAATATAGTATTGTAAAGAAGAAGACTTAAAGAGTTTATATCTGGGTGTTTAATACTAAGAGGCAAGTATATATCTTCTATCTCAAACATTCTTCCCTTACTTGTAATTAAAGAAGTATTAGGAAGTAAGTTTAATAACTTTGAAGAATTTAGTGTTGCTGACATTAGAAGTATTTTTAAATCAGGTCTTATTAATTCTTGTGATTGTAAGCATAAAGCAAGTGAGAGATCACTATGTATACTTCTTTCATGAAACTCATCAAAAATCACTAAAGCTACATCTTCTAAAGCTTGATCATACTGTAGCTTTTTTGTTAATATTCCTTCTGTTACAACAAGTATTTTTGTATTTTTACTAAAACAAGAATCCATTTTCACTTGATATCCTACACTTTGTCCTACTTTTTCCCCAAGTAATCTTGCCATTTGAGATGCAACTGCACGTGCTGCTACCCTACGTGGTTCAAGCATGATTATAATTTTTTTTTCTAGCCAATATTCTTTTAAAAGAGAAATAGGAACAAGGGTACTTTTTCCAGCTCCTGCAGGAGCTTCAAGTATTAATCTTGTACTTTTAGATAGAGAGTTTTTAATTTCAAGAAGAACGTCATTTATAGGAAGTTTTATCATAAACTTATTATATGAAAATAAGCTTATTAATTAACTTGTTTAATCATGAAATTTATCTTTATCTCTCACAAACTTTATTTCTTCCAGTTTCTTTTGCATCATATAAAGCTTTATCCACATTTTGCAAAAAGGCTTTTAATTGTGAATCTGAAGTAGGTACTATTGTTGTAGCACCAATACTGATACTTATAATATTTGAAATTTTAGAAAACTTATGTTCTATTTTAGCATTTAGTATTGCTTCTAAACATTTATTTGCAATAGTAAGAGATTCTTTTGTATTTGGTAAAACGATAATAAATTCTTCTCCGCCATACCTAGCAATTAAATCAGAATCTCTTTTTAATGTATTTTTTAAAATGCTCGCAACATCTTGTAAACAAGTATCCCCTTTAGGATGACCATAATTATCATTATATAATTTAAAATAATCTATATCAATCATAACTAAAGAGATAGGTGTTTTATCTCTTAATGCCCTATTCCATTGAGAATATAAATACTCATCAAAATATCTTCTGTTTGCAATATTTGTTAAGGTATCAGTTCTTGATAAAATACTTAGTTTTTTATTTAAAGCATCCAATTCTTGCGTTCTTTTTTTTACTAATTTTTCAACTAACTCTTTTCTTTTATTTATAAAAAATATATATAAAGTTCCAAATAATACAAAAATTAGTATAAAGAATGTAGCGAATAAGGGGGTTAATGTTCTTCTTTGTTCAATATATACTTTTGAGGCAAAAGCTTTTAATACTAAATCTCTTCCCCCTAGCTTCATAAGTTTTTTTTCATAAGTAAAATAAGTATTTTGTTTAGATTTAGTAATAAAATCACTATAAAGAATATCTATTTTTTCATCAGTCTCATCAATAAGTAATAAATTAATTCCTTTTGTTTCAACTCTTGACATAGCAGTATTAAACATATCTTCTATCCTAAAAACACCAAGTATGAAACCTTCAAGATTTAGACGTTTATTTTTTATTGTACTAGAGTGGGTTTTGTAAATGGGCATGAAAGTTAAAAAAGCTTTTTTCTTGGAAGTTTCTTGAACTAAGATAATACTTTTAGTTGATAAGAGTTGTCCTAAATCCATTGAATTTTTTAAAGTTTCTAATCTCTTGACATTTGAAGCCAAATCAAAACCTAAGGCAATTTCATTTCCATAAAAAGGTTCTATATACGATATAGGGAAATAGATTTCTCTCTCTTTAGCTCTAATCATACTACCTTGTGAAAGTATTTGTGTTATTTCAAAGTTAGCAAATTCAGTTTTTCTTCCTTTTTCAAAAGCTTCTCTATTTTTATGCTCTACTTTTGGAATCCATTCTAAGGCTTGAATATCTTTATGTCTTGATAAAATATCTAAACTTATAGTTTTAAACTCACTTGAACTTACAAAATTAGAACCAATAAAAAGCCCTTTTATTGAGTGTAAAGTCTCAAAATTTAATAAAAATTCTCTCTCTAAAGAAAAAACCTTATCATGTAAATCTTTTTTCAATTCTAGCTTTATTTTATTACTCTCGTTATTATAAAGCATATAACCAAGTAACAAAGATAAACTAATTCCAATTAGGATAAGTAATATTAGTATTTTTTTAGAAAATATATTCATATATAACTCTTTATAAATAATATAAGTATAAATTGTAATTAGATACTCTTAAATAAAACTAAAACAAGCATACTTAAATAAATTATACCAAAATAAGAGTTTTAGGTATTTTTTACTTTTTTATTTAGGATTTTATATAATGATTAGATAAAGAGGTCATGAGTTTCTAGAAGATTTAACTATAGTTTATTTAGTACATTAATTTAACAAGCGGAATTCTAATCAATCTTAACTTATATCATTATTAATATTATTCTTATTTAGAATTTCTTGATAAAACTACTAATGATACTTTGGTATAATTAAAACTAAGAAATAAAAAGGATTTTTTTTAATATGAGTAAAAAAGCAATATGTATATTAAGTGGAGGAATGGATTCAACTCTTTCTTCATATATAGCTAAAGAAGAAGGTTATGAAATAATAGCTTTGCATTTTAATTATGGTCAAAGAACACAAAACAAAGAATTAGAATCTTTTAGAAAAATATGCTCTGCTTTGAAAATAGAAAATAAATATGAAGTAGATATTCCATTTTTTACACAAATTGGTGCATCATCTTTAACAGACAAAGAAATAGATATACCAGTAAAAGGAATAGAAGATGGAGTTCCTAGTACATATGTACCTTTTAGAAATGGTATTTTCTTATCAATTGCAAGCGCTATTGCTGAAAAAGAAAAAGCGCAAGCTTTATTTATAGGAGTAGTACAAGAAGATGGTTCTGGTTATCCTGATTGTACAAATAGTTTTATTTCAAAAATGATTGAAGCTATTAATGAAGGAACTAAAAAAGAGACTAAATTAGAGATTAAAACACCTTTAGTTAATTTAATGAAAAAAGATATTGTTTTAAAAGCAAAAGAGCTAAATGTTCCTTTAGAGCATACTTGGTCTTGTTATCAAGAAGAACAAAACGCTTGTGGGGTATGTGATTCATGTAGATTACGATTAAATGGTTTTGCACTTGCAAAAATTAAAGATCCTATACAATATAAGGTTTTATAATGAAGTGGAATATCTCAAAAGAGTTTGATTTTTGTTATGGGCACAGAGTTTGGTCACAAGAACTAAATATTGAGTTTGCTCTTGATGATTGTTTAGTATGTAGACATTTACATGGCCACCAAGGCAAAGTAATAGTTCATTTAGAAGCAAATGAGTTAAAAGCTGGAATGGTAACTGATTTTAAGCATCTAAACTGGTTTAAAGCATTTTTAGACAAAACCTTAGATCATAAATTTATTATAGATATAAATGATCCTTTATTTGAAACTTTATTACCTCATTTTAAAGATAAAAAGAATTTGATCTCGCATGATGAAGGTTTTTTACGACCTGATATGAATCATGTAAAAGATGAAGAAAGCCATATACAAGAGATGTATGAAGGTTATATAATAGTGTCTTATGTTCCTACAAGTGAAAATATTTCAACTTGGTTACTTAAAATTGTACAAAAAAAGATGAAAAAACTTAATGTGAAAGTTTCACATTTGGAGTTTTTAGAAACACCAAAGAGTAAGAGCACCGTATATGCTTGATCTTAGTGAAATTTTTGGTCCAAGCATTCAAGGTGAAGGAAAAAGAGTAGGAAGAGCTTCGATTTTTATAAGATTTGCAAAATGCAATATGACTTGTTCAGGTTTTGAAGTGCAGTATATAAATAAAGAGGGCAAGAAAAAATATGGTTGTGATACGTATTATGCTGTTGATAAAAGTTTTAAGAATAAATGGAAACAACTTAGCTCAAGTGATATTATAAAAGAAGTTTCAGCCCTTTGTAAAAATAGTATTTTTGATATTATTATAACAGGAGGAGAACCCTTACTGCTTTGGAATAAAAAAGAGTTTCAAGAAATACTTTCATATTTTATTTTAAGAAATCATAAGATTACTATTGAAACTAACGCTTCTTTAGATATAAATTTCACAAAAGAATATCAAAAAAGAATCATGTTTTCAATGAGTGTAAAACTTTCAAATTCTAAAGAATCTTATAAAAAAAGAATAAATATTTTAAGTTTGCAAAATATTTTAAATAATACAAAAGAGTCTTATTTAAAATTTGTTATTGATAAAAATGAAACAGTGCAAGCAATAAAAGAGATTAAAGAACTTACAAAAAAAATTCCTAAAAGTGATATATATTTAATGCCAAAAGCAAAAAATCAAGAAGAATTAGCAAAAAACGACAAAAGTATCATAGCTTTATGCATACTAAATAATTATATTTATTGTGATAGAACACATATTCGTATTTGGGATGATGAAAAAGGTGTTTAAAGAAAAGAAATAAGCCCTATTTAAGCCAATTATATCTACAATGTTTAGAATTAAAACATAAGGACATAAATGGAAAACTTAGATAAGATTTTAGTACTTATAACTACTTTTCTTGCAGCTTTTTTAACATGGAAAATGGTTTTTGATTTTTATAAAACAAAACTACATAAGGTTTTTTCTCACTTAATAGCAGTTGTTACTGCTTCTTTTATGTTTATGTCATCAATGATTTTATTCGTACCTCAAAACTATCAAAGAGGGGTTACAGCAGAAATTGAATTTACTGCAATGTCTTTTGTTAGTGTTATAGTTATGATTATAGTTATTTATATTTTATTTAAATATATTCCAAATAGAAACTATAAAAAACTTCAGGCAATGAAAAAAACAACTACTGCAAATACAGCTAAAGCTAAAAAAAGAAAATAATGTTTGTTTTATTTTCTAAAAATAAAATAGTTTTACTATATTTTATAATCATAATTAGCCTTGGGATTTTTCTAGAATACAAGAATATTATAGAAACACAAAAGTTTGTTGGTTTTTGTATAATTTTCTCAATTTTGTATTTTGTAATTAGAACATTACTTGTAGGCAACTGTTCAAAAAAGAAATAACAAATTCTTATAATTTTTTGACAAATATCAATGATAATTAATATCACTTTCATTATAATTCAAATAAATTACTTATTTAGGATAAAAAATGAAAAAAATATTTCTTATACTTTCTTTGAGTTTAGCCCTATTCTCAAATGAAAAGATTCAAAAACTAGATAAAATCATCTTAGCTGGTCCTTTTGCTTCAGTATCGCATCCTTTTTTTAGAATGATTCAAACAAATGCTTTAGGTGATATTGCAAAAAAAGTTGAATTTAAACTTTGGAAAAATCCAGATGAACTTAGAGCTCTAGTTCTAAATGGTGATGTTGACTTTATGGCAATTCCTACAAATGTAGCTGCAAACTTACACAATAAAAAACAAAAACTTAAACTTATAAATGTATCAGTTTGGGGTATATTAGGAATGATAAGTAGAGATCCTAGTTTAAAAACATTGGCTGATTTTAAAGGTAAAGAGATTGCTATTCCTTTTAGAGCAGATATGCCTGATATTGTTTTTGAACAAATATTAAGAAAAGAAGGATTAGATCCTAAAAAAGACTTCAAGTTAAGATATGTAGCAAGCCCTATTGATGCTATGCAGATGTTAATTTTAAGACGAATTGATCATGCACTTTTAGCAGAACCTGCTATCTCAATTGCTTTGCGAAAAACAAAATCTTTTCCTATTAAACTTATTGCTCCTGATTTATATAGAAGTGTTGATTTACAAGAAGAGTGGGGAAGAGTTTTTAAAACACAAGCAAAATTACCACAAGCAGGTATTGTTGTTTTAGGAAAAACAATTTCAAAAAAAGACATTATCAAAAGATTTCAAGAAGAGTATAAAAAATCTATTTCTTGGTATAAAAACAATCCTGTAAAAGCAGGAAAATTAGTTGCTAAAAACTTAAAAATGCTAAGTGCACCTGGTGTTGCTGATTCTATTGCTAATATAAATCTTGAATTTGTAAAAGCACAAGATGCTAAAGATGATTTAAAATCATTTTATGAGATTTTAAAAGCAAGTAATGCAAAGACTATAGGGGGAAAACTTCCTAGTGAAGATTTTTATTATAATGAGCAAGAATAAATGAATTTTTTAATAAAACTATTAAAAGATTTTCCAAGATACTTATGGAGTGGTTGGAGTTCAATTGCTTCAATTTTATTATTTATTGCTTTATGGGATTTAGGAAATCAAATTTATGGAGATTTGGTGCTTCCTAGTCCAAAAGAAACTTTTATCACACTTTTCACTATGTTACATGAAGATAGCGTCTGGCTTGATATTTATATTACTATTAAAAGAGCATTAATTGGTTTTTCAATCGCTTTAGTTTTAGGTTCAGTATTGGGTTTAATTTCTGGGCTTTTTGTAACTGCTTCTATGATGAGTAGACCAATAGTTACTATTTTAGTAGGTATGCCTCCAATTGCATGGATAGTCTTAGCAATGATTTGGTTTGGCATGGGTAATGATACTGTTATTTTTACTGTTGTTGTAGCTTCTTTTCCTATAGTATTTGTAGGTGCCTTGCAAGGTACACGAACACTTGAGGGTGATTTAAAAGAGATGGCAGATAGTTTTAATCTTAGTTTTTCAATGAAACTTTTTGATTTATATTTCCCACATATTTTTTCATATATCTTTCCTGCATGGATAAGTGCCTTAGGAATGAGTTGGAAAATTGTAGTTATGGCTGAGTTATTATCTGCAAATGATGGGATAGGAGCAGCCTTAGCAATTGCTAGGTCACAGTTAGATACCCCAACAGCTTTAGCTTTAGTTGTTATAATGATTGGTTCACTTTTATTAATTGAGTATTTATTACTTGAACCACTAAAAAGAGAAGTTGAATTATGGAGAAAATAAAAGAAGAAAATATGCCAGAAAAAAAAATAAAAGAAAATAGAAAAATTGAAGAGTTAATAGTTAATAATGTATCTCATAGTTTTGGTTTTACTGATATTTTAAAAGATATTTCTTTTTCTTTAAAAAAAGGAAAAGTATTATCAATAGTAGGACCAAGTGGAGGAGGGAAAACCACCTTACTTCACTTATGTGCACACTTACTTGATTTAGAAGAAGGAGAGATTAAAAACTCTTTTACATCTTCTTCTTTTGCTTTTCAAGATGCTAGATTATTACCATGGAAAAATGTAATTGATAATATTGCTTTGGGTTTAAAAGCCAAAGGAGTTTCTAAAAAACAAAGAGAAAAAGAAGCTAGAAAAATAGCTTTAAGATTTGGTTTAGAAGAAGATGATTTTGATAAGTTTCCAAAAGATTTAAGTGGAGGAATGAGTCAAAGAGTCTCTTTTGCACGAGCAATGGTTATTAAACCATCTTTATTATTTTTAGATGAACCTTTTTCTGCTTTAGATATAGGATTAAAAAAAGAGCTTAAAAATCTTCTAATTAAAACCATTAAAGAAGAGAACTTAACTGTTTTATTTATAACTCATGATTTAATGGAAGCTATAAAACTAAGTGATGAAATTTTACTCTTAAAAGCTGAACCAGTAGGACATGTTGTAAAAACATTTACTTATGATTTACCTCAAGAATTAAGAGATGATAAGTTTGTTTATGAGCAAACTGCAAAAATATTAAGTGATGAAACAATTATTCAAACATTTGAATTAGAACTAAAAGGTAAATAATGAGTGAGCAAAAAGAAAAAAAACAGTACGCAACAAGTCATTATACACACTACCCAAAAGGTGAGTATCCTGCGGTATTAGCTTATGGTTTTAGACCTATATTTTTATTACTAGCACCATATATAATAATAAGTATAATTTTATGGTCTTTAAGTTTCTCTGGTTATATTAATCTTAGTTTTATGAACGATCCTTTAACTTGGCATATGTATGAAATGATATTTGGAATTGGAAGTGCTGGAATAATTGCTTTTTTTCTAACAGGAGCACCTGAACTATTTCCAGGCACTATTCCTATCGTAGGACGTCATCTCATTTATATAACAGCACTTTGGGCCATAGGAAGAATAAGTTTTTGGTTTATTGATTTTTTAGGTGTTTATTTTGTAGCCCTTACAAATATACCTTTAATTATTTGGATAACTCTTTTAGTAATCAAACCAGTTGTGCTAGATCCTCAAAGAAAACACATCTCATTTGCTTATATGTTAGTTATTCTAATAAGTATTCAGATTTGGTTTTTCTTAGCTGCTGCATCATTAGTAGAGACATCTACTATGGATATTCTAAAAATAGCCCTTGGAGCTTTTACAGTATTAGAACTTGTTGCTTTAAGAAGAGTAAATATGGAAGCTATTAATGAGTTATTAGAAGATGAAGATATAGATGAAACATTTTACTCACGCTCACCTAGATATAACCTTGCTATTTTTTGTATTACTTTATATACAACTGTTGAGTTTTTCTATCCTACAAATGCTATTTTAGGATGGATTGCACTATCGTGTGCTGCTTCTGTTTTAAGTATTTTAAGTGATTTTGTTTTAAAAGATAATAATATTTTATTAAAACCTTTTGTTATGTACATGATGAGTATTTTGATTTTGATGAGCTTAGGATATGGTTTTATGGGATATGATTATTTAAATGATAATATTTATGCTTTAAATCATTTTAGACATTTTTTAACAACAGGTGTTTTTGGTTTAGTCTTTTTTATGGTTATGGTAATAGTTTCAACTGTTCACACAGGAAGACATATTTTTACTAATTATTTAACTTCAATTGGTGTTATTTTAATAATAATAGCAACCTTTATAAGAGCTTTTATTCCTTTTTATGAGCAGTATACTATGGAAGCTTATATAGTATCTTCTATTCTGTGGGTTATTCCTTTCATTATTTATATGAAGATATTTTTTCCATTCTTAATAAAAGCTAGAGCAGATGGTATTCCTGGATAAAATATAAAAATTATTCTAGTTTTATTTTTAATTTAATTTTTATATTTATTCAGTATGATATTGATACTCATTATTATAAGGATTTAAAATGGAAATATTTTATTATATGCTAGGCGCAGTTCTTAGTTTAGGAAATGCAAGTATAGTATCAATTTATTATTTTGATAAAAATAAAAAAAGATAAAAGACTTAAGTCTTTTATCTTTTAAAAACTCTTTTTTTAAGTAAAAAACACTATGTATGTTATAATATTATCTAAATTATTCTAATATATATAAGTAAATAATTCTATTTATAAAAAGTTTAATTCTAGTAAAAGTCCATAAATACGACCTTGTTTTCAAATGAAAAATTAAATTTAAAATATAATTTTTTATTATAATCCACATTATCTTTCTTTAAGTTTATTTTCTATACTATTCTGATAACCATTATTACTATTATAATTAAAAGGAAATAATATGAGTCACATTTTATTAAAAAAACTGAACAATTTTGAAACATATAAAGTTGATTCAGCCAAACAAAGTATTTTAAACCTAAATAGTGTTCAAAGAGTTAATCTTGATGACTTCTTTGAAATATCTCATATACTTGATTCTACTTATATGAACTATAAAGTTGATAGTAATTTAAACATTATTGTTTTAGGTAAAAAATAAAATGCAAAATAACTATCTTGATATGAAAGTCTTACAAAATAGGTTTGATAAGTTAAAAAAAGAAGTACTAAATAAAGATAGTTTTAAAAAAAATAAAACTACTGTATTAAAAATAAAAGGAAATAAATGAAGAAAAACGTAGACCTCTTAGGCATTAAAAATAATAAAGATGCAAAGATTCTAAAAATGATTAAGAATAAAACTAACACAAATTTAATATCAAGTATAAACAATGAAGTTTATACTAGATGTAATTTTTCTTTTTAGCTTGTCAAACTAATGGAAGAATATTTTTTAATTAACCGTTTTGAAGATGGTTATAGACACAGTGAATTTATATACGAAGAAGTAGTTATAGAATACTGCACAGAGGCACTTCTGATTCCAGAAGAAAAGATTTTAAATGCTATTTATACAGCAGAAGGAATAGAAATAGTTTTACATGATTTAGAGCTTGATGATGTAAAAGATGATTGGTATGTAAATCTTCAAAGATTAAATGCAGCATAAGTATAAGACTAGAATACCTAAGTGTTCTAGTCTTTCTTAAAAATATCTATAAAAAATGAAGAAATTTACATAATTTATTATTGATTAAGATAATTGTTATCACTATTAATATATAATCTTTTTTTAATTTAAAGGATTTAAATGATTTCAGCTTTAGAAATATTAATGTACGAGGTGTCAAACACCTTTTTAACCCCGGTTTTACTTCTTATTATAGCCTTGTTTTTATACTCTATTTTTGAAACAGGTGTATTTGTTTCTCAATATTTCAAAAGAAAAAGAACTCTTAAAAACTATAATACTTTTGTTACCTCACAAGTAAAAAACAAAATATCTGGTTATCCAATACTTTCTTATGTAATAAAGAAAACTTTTTCTTCATGTGAAGACCTTGAAGTTCATGCACATAAAGTACTTCAAGTTTCATCAATAGTTACAAGAATTTCTCCAATGTTAGGATTAGTAGCAACAATGATACCAATGGGACCAGCTTTAAAAGCATTATCAAGTGGAAATATCCAAGGTATTAGTGATAACCTAATTGTTGCTTTTGCTGCTGTTATTTTCTCACTTATAACTGCTTCTATTACTTATTGGATTACAACTGTTAGACGTGGTTGGTATGCACATGAAATTAAAGATATTTTAGAAATGAATAAAGAAAAATAATGAAGATTTTACATGATGATGAATCATTAAATCCAATTTTATCAGCTGTTAATTTAATTGATGTATTTTTAGTGATTATTGCTGCTTTATTAATTACTCTTGCGCAAAATCCATTAAATCCATTTTCAAGTGAAGATGTTACAGTTATTAAAAATCCTGGAAAGAAAAATATGGAAATTATTATCAAAAAAGGTAAAAAAATAACTAAGTATAAATCAGAAGGAAAAATTGGTCAAGGTCAAGGCGAAAAAGCTGGTGTTGCATATAAACTAAAAGATGGAAGTATGGTTTATATACCAGAATAAGTAATAAAACTAAAGGTTGATTTTAATGAAGAAAATATTATTTCTAATACTAATACTATTTAGCATAAATTCTTATGCTAAAACAGATATGCTGATATTTAGTACTACAATGGGAAAAGCTCCTCAAGCTTCAAAAGCGAATGAGCTTATTGCTGTTGCAAAAAAAAATAATTTAAATATTGTTTTTAAATTTGAAAATGAAATTAAACAAGATGAATTATTAAAAGAATTTAATAAATATAAAATTATAATGTTTGACTCCCTTGCTGGTTCACGTGGAATCAATTCTTTATTAGAAAAATATTCAAGTACTTTAAAACTTTTAAATAAAGATACAGTAATTATTCCTATTTCACTAGAAGATGAAAATCCATATAGAAAAAATATATCAATTAAGCAAAATATTGATTTAAATAAGTACTGGTATAACGGAGGAAAACATAATTTCAAAAACTTTTCAATTTATCTAAATACTGAAATTTTGGAAAGAAGTACTAATACATATGAGAAAGCTATGGTTATTCCAAAAGAAGGGATATATCATCCAAAAAATCCAAAAATTGTTTTTTCTTCTTTAGAAGAGTATGCAAAGTTTTTTAAAATAGATTTAGAAAAACCATCAAAACCACTAATTGCTATAGGTTTACATAGAGGTTCACTTGTTTCAAATGCCTTAGAACATATAAATGAAATGATAAATTATTTAGAAAACAAAGGTTATCAGACAATTCCATATTTTACTGATATTACGGGAGATGATTTTGTTGGAAATAAATTTTTAAGATATAAAAATAAAACGATTGTTGATGTAGTTATTAATTTTCAAATTATGATAATTGATCATGAAAGTTTAAAAGACAAATATAAAAACTTAAATGTACCTATTTTACATGCTTTATATTATAGTGAAGGTGATGAAGAAATATGGAGAGATGATAATGTAGGGGTTAAGTTTCCTATGATTGCTATGAGTTTTATTATTCCTGAGACTTTAGGTTATACAGATGGATTAATCATAGCAGCTCAAGATAAAAAAACAAAAAAACTAATGCCAATTAAAGAACAATTATACTCTTTAGCAAATAAAGCAATAAATATTTCAAAGTTAAAGCAAAAAAGTAATAAAGATAAAAATATTGCAATTATGTATTATAACTATCCTGCTGGAATTAATAATATGGGAGCATCATTTTTAAATACTCCAAGAACATTAGAACTCTTATTAAAAAATATGAAAAACAAGGGTTATACAACTATTTTAAAAGACTCAACTTGGTTTGAAAAAGAAGCTACAAAATCTTTAAAGGCATATTATGAAAAAGGTCATGATGCCCAGATGTTAAAAGATGATGTTGCTGCTTTATATCCTTATGATAAATATATTAAATATTTTAGAGCCCTACCTTTAAAAACACAAAAAATTATAAACAAAGCTTGGAAAAGTCCAAGATATTCTAAAATGATTACAAGAGTAAATGGAAAAAGATATTTTCTAATTCCAAGAATAAAATTAGGAAACTTAGTAATTTTACCACAACCAAGAAGAGGTGAGAGAGTTGATAAATTAAGCTTAAAACTTAAAAAACTAAAAGATGAAGATACATCTTTGTGGCATAATCAAAAAGTTCCTGTAAATCACTCTTATTTAGCTTCATACCTTTATATTAAAGAAGCTTTTAAGGCTGATGCTTTGGTTCATTTAGGAACACATGGAACACAAGAATGGATGCCTGGAAAAGAGAGAGGATTAAGTGTTTATGACTCAGCTTTATTGCCTTTAGGAGATTTAGTTGTAGTTTATCCTTATATTACAAATAATGTAGCTGAAGCCATGCAAGCAAAAAGAAGAGGAAGAGCAACACTAATTTCTCATCAAACTCCACCTTTTTCAATTTCTGGAACGTATAAAGAAGTTGGAGAAATAATGGACTATATTAATCAATACAAAAGTGTTGATGATGGTATGTTAGCCAGTAAACTAAAAGAACAAATCACAAATTTAAGCTTAAAACTTAGTATGAATAAAGATATAGAATTTACTAAAGAAGATATAAACAAAGATTTTTCTAAATATCTTTCAAAAATAGAAGATTATATTTTAGGAATGAGTGGAAGTGCTCAACCTTTAGGTATGCATACCTTTGGAACTTATCCTAAAGAAGAGTATTTAATTACTACTATTATGCAAATGCTTGGAAAAGATTTTTTAAAAAAAGCAGATGGAGAACTTTATTTTTCAAAAGATTATAAAGAAATTACTAAATCAAAAGCATATATATTTGTAAAAAACTATGCACTTGATAAAAAAGATACTAAAGATTTAGATAATAAAGAATTACTTGTTTATTTAGAACTTGCAAAAGAGTATATACATAATTTCAAAACAAATAAAGAGACAAAAAATCTTTTAAGAGCGTTAGAAGGTGAGTTTATTGAAACTGGTATTGGAGGAGATCCTATAAGAAATCCTAAATCAGTTCCTACTGGAAAAAATATGTATGGTTTTGACCCTACAAAAATTCCAACTAAAGCAGCTTATGAAACTGGTAAAAAACTTATGAAAGATTTTATTGAGAATTATTATGATGAACATGGTAAATATCCTACAAAATTAACATTTAATCTATGGTCTTTAGAGTCAATGAGACATTATGGTGTTTTAGAATCACAAATATTATATGCAATGGGAGTTAAACCTATTTGGAATGAAACAGGAATTTCTAATAGTTTTATTCAAAATATTGTAAAACAATTCTTACAAAACTATCTAGGAGATAGTTTAGCAGGCTTTTTCTCAAAAGCAGTTACTATGCAAAGAATTGAATTTTTATTGGGTTTAACACCTGATTCTTGGCTTCTAAAACCTAAAAAAATGCTAAGACATGCAGCTAAAGTTCATAAAGGAACGGTAGAAGATGTTGAGATCATTCCTTATAGCCAGTTAAAACGTCCTCGAATTGATACTGTTATTTCAGTAACTGGTTTATATAGAGATACTTTTCCACAAGCTATGTTAGTTTTAGCAAAAGCAGTTGAAAAAGTGGCTGCTTTAAAAGAAGACAATAATTATTTACGAATAAATACTTTAAATATACAACAAGAGCTTAAAAAACAAGGTCTTAAAAGAGATGATATAAAAAGATTATCAACTATTAGAATATTTTCAAATAAAACAGGTTCTTATGGTTCTGGAATTGCAGATATTGATGATACTGATAAATGGGATGATGAGAGTAGATTAACTGATAATTATTTTGAAACAAGAGGTTATTATTTTGGTTCTGATACTAAATATTGGAATGAAAAAATGCCAAAAGTTGACTTATATGCTAAGAATTTAAGTGGAACACAAAGTGTAATTTTTTCAAGAACTTCAAATCTTTATGGTTTATTAACTTCTGATGACCCTTATGGATATTTTGGAGCAATTTCTTTAGCAATTAGAAAACTTGATGGAACAAATCCTAAAACTTATATAAGTAATTTAAGAGATCCAAATAATGCAAGACTTCAAAGTACGGCTGAGTTTATGAGTCAAGAGTTAAGAAGTAGATATTTTCATCCAAAATGGATAAAAGCTATGAAAGAAGAAGGTTATTCTGGAACAACTGGAGTTTTAGATGTAGTTAAAAACTTTTGGGGTTGGCAAGTTGTTGATCCAAGTGTTGTAAGAGATGACCAATGGAATGAGTTTGTTGAAGTTTATATTGACGATAAATATAACTTAGATTTAAAAGAGTGGTTTACAAAAAATAATCCAGATTCTTTAGCTCAAATTGTTGAAAAAATGACAGAAGCTTATAGAAAAGGTTATTGGAAAGCAGATGAAAAAACTATAAAAAAACTCTTAGAATTATATAAAGAATTAGAAAACAAATATAAGGTTAAATCTTATAACTTAGATTTCAATGAGTTTAAAAAGAAGGCTTCTTTAGGTTTTGGACTTGCAAGTTTACAAAAAATTGCAAAAAATACAAATCAAAGTGAAAAAGCAAAACAAGCCTTAAAACCAAAACCAAAAGTTAAGGGTCAAAAACTAGAAAAAATACAAAAACAGGAGATGAAAAAAGATTATGTAAATGAAATAATAATAGCTTTCTTTTTATTATTATTATCATTTGGATTTATTTATGAGTTGAAAAAAGAGGATTAATCCTCTTTTTTTTAAGTATTGAATGATATTAACTATTAAAATTAATATCATTAAAAGGGAAAAAATGAAAAACAAGCTTATTAAAAACATTGCACTTAGTGCAGTTTTAGCCTCATCACTATTCGCAAGTGATAACTTAGATAATGTAGTAGTAACTGCAAAATCAAATCAATCAATTGCAGATACAGCGGGTAGTATCTCAATTGTAACGGCAAAAGACATCTCAAAAATGCATGCTTCTTCTGTTCAAGATATTTTAGAAGAAGTTGTAGGTGTTAATATGAGTGTAAACGATAGTACTTTTGGTGGTAGGGAATCAATTTCTATAAGAGGAACAGCTAGTAAGCATACATTAATTTTAATTGATGGAAAAATTGTATCAGGAAGCGATGCACAGATTGGGCATTCAGATTTCCAATATAACTGGCTTCCAATTAGTACTATTAGTAAAATAGAAATTATTAAAGGTCCAATGAGTTCAATTTATGGTTCACAAGCAATTGGTGGAGTAATTAACATCATAACAAAGAAAAATAATAAAAAGATATATGGTGATGTTGATGTTACAATTGGTAATAATAATCAATCAGGAGGAACTGAAAGAGATATCTCTTTTAATATTGGTGGAAAAGTTTTTGATAAACTTTCTATGACTTTAGCCTTACAAAAAAAAGAAATTGACCCTGTTATAAAAGAGGATAATGCTAAATTATATGACAGAGAAGGTAAAAGAATTAAAAATGCAATGTTAGGTTTTAACTTTGACATTGATGATACACAAGAAATCTCAGCATCTTATTTAAAAGGTAAAGAGATTAGAAGTTTTACAACTGTAAATAGAAGAACAAAGGCAGTTATACTAAGAGATGAATATTATGACATTGATAAAAGTAATTATTCTTTAGGATATTTAAAAAGATTCCAAGATATTACAATGGATTTGAAATATTATGTAACAAAATCTGACTCACATACGGATGAACATCAATATACACATAAATTAAAAAACAGTGTTTTAAATACAGAGTTTAAAATTGATAGTTTTGATAAACACTTTATAGTTGCTGGTTTAGAATATAGAAAAGAGTCATATAATAAAGCTTATGATAATAAGCTAACTTCAAAAGGGAAAGCAACTGTTGATTTTAAAGATGATATTACATACAAATCAGTTTATTTACAAGATGAAATTGAAGTAAATTCTAAATTAATATTAACTTTAGGAGCAAGATATGATAAACACGAAAAATTTGGAGGAGAATTAAGTCCTAAAGCAAATATAGTTTATAAACTTGATTCAAATAAC
This sequence comes from Arcobacteraceae bacterium, assembly GCA_965224485.1. Lineage (GTDB taxonomy): Bacteria > Campylobacterota > Campylobacteria > Campylobacterales > Arcobacteraceae > NORP36. Next base: position 77,611 of record CBDCZH010000015.1, read on the forward strand.
AGATTAAAAGCTGGTTATGGGCATGGTTTTAGTGCACCAACTGTAACAAAAAACTCATCTGCTTACTCATTTAGTGGTGCACATGTTTTTATGGGTAATGATGATTTAAAACCTGAAGTTTCTGATACTTTTGAACTTGGATATGAGTATCAAAAAGATAAAAAATTATTTAAGTCAACAATTTATCATACAAAAATAAAAGATTTAATTGAAGGTTTAAAAATTGGTGAGAATAAAATACCAACGGGGCCTGGTACGTTTTACACACAAGATATTCACAAATATTCAAATATAGGACAAGTTACTATTAATGGACTTGAACTTGAATATACACAAAAAGAAATTTTAAAAGACTTAGATTTTAATATTGGATATAACTTTATTAAAACAAAAAATAAAGATACTGGAAAAGAATTAACTGCTAGACCAAAACATAATTTAAATTTAAAATTATCTTATGCTCTTGATTATAAAATTAATGCTGATGCAAGACTTAATTATACAGGAGTTCAAAAAGGTGACGAAAATAAGACTTTAAGTGGATATACAACAGCTTCTGTTCAATTATCTAAAGAATTTGCAAAAAATCTTACTGCTAGAATTGGAATTGAGAACTTAATGGATAAAAAATTATCTGATGATTTCAACTATCAATTAAAAGGAAGATTACTTTATTTAGGAATAAATTACAAATTTTAGTCACTAACTCTTGACCTCTTGGGTCAAGAGTATAAAAAGGAAAAAATACTTAATGAAAAAAATACTATTAATACTAACTCTTATTTCATGTTTTTTATTTGCTCAAGAAAAAAAAGTGCTTATAATTTCAACTGCTATGGCAAAATCATCACAAGATGCAAAGTTATCATTTATTAAAAATGAAGCTAAAAAAATAAATCTTATACTTGATTATAAATTTTTTGATGAAATTACACCAAGAGATAAAGCAGATAAACTTTTACAAAGCAAAAAAAATAAAAAAGATGAATTAAGAGAAGCTAGATTCTCACTATTAGGTCAATATGATTTAGTTATTTTTGACTCACTTGCCGGTGTGTCTTCTTTAAAAAGAATGTTAGATAACTTTGATGATATAGTTGAAACCTTAGATAATATAAAAATATTACCTCTTATAAAAACAGATGAAAATCCTTATTTAAGAAACATTTCAAAAGAAAATAGTGATTTAATTTATGATTATTGGAGAAATGGAGGTAAAACAAATACTCAAAATATGCTTTTATATATTAAGAATAATATTTTGCAAAAGAAAAATCTAAAAATAGATGCTCCTGTTATTTTACCTAAAAGTGGAATATATCACCCTTCTTACCCAGACCTAATTTTTTCTTCAACAAAAGAGTATTTTGAATATTTTAATATTGATAGAAAGAAACCAATAGTTGCTTTAACATTTTCAAGAAACTCAATAGTATCAAATATTTTAGACCCAATTAATTATTTAATTAAAGAACTTGAAAACAAAAATGCAACTCCTTTGGCTTATTATTTTGAATCTACTAAAGATGATGCTATTGGTTTTAAGTTTTTAAGAGAAAATAATAAAACTATAGCAAACTCTTTAGTAGTATTCTCATCTTTTATTATGGATGATGGAAGTATGAAAAAAGCCTATGATAAACTAAATATTCCAATTTTACATGGTATTTATTATAGACAAGGAGACCAAAAAGAGTGGGAAAATAGTAAAGAAGGTTTAGCTTTTGGTTCAATTGCTATGCAGTATATTGTTCCTGAGACTCTTGGATATACAGATAGTTTAGTAATAGCCGCACAAGAGAAAATAACAAAAGAGATAAAAACAATAAGTTATCAAATGGACTCATTTGCCCTAAAAGCAATTAATTTAGCAAAATTGGGAATAACTAAAAATAAGAATAAAAAAATAGCACTTATGTATTATGGTGGAGGAATTAATTCTATTGGAGCATCTGGTTTAAATATTCCTAAAACTATTGAGAAGTTTCTAAAAGATTTAAAAGAAAAAGGATATGATACTAAACTTAAAGATGCTGCTTGGTTTGAGAAGCAAGGACCAAAAACACTTTTAGCCTATCATAGTAAAAATCAAGAAGAAAAAATGTTAAATGAAAATGCAGCAGATCTTTTTCCTTATGATAAATATATAAAATTTTTTAGAAAACTTCCTATATCTTTACAAAAATCTATTAATAAAACACATAAAAGTGCAAGATTTTCAAAAATGATTGTATGGAAAAACAATAAAAGATATTTTTTAATACCTAGAATCAAGCTTGGCAATATTATTTTAATGCCACAACCAAATGCAGAAAGAGTTGATAAAAATAAAAATAAAATAAAAATGTTAGAAGATATTAGTATAAGTGAAGAAAAAGAAGATATTCATAATACTAGTGTTCCAATTTCTCACTCTTATTTAGCCTCATATTTATATGTGCGAGAACAATTTAAAGCAAATGCAATAATTCATTTAGGAACACATGGAACAGTAGAGTGGACTTATGGAAAAGCTAGAGGACTTAGTATTTATGATAGCCCTATTTTAGCCCTTGGTTCTTTACCTCATTTTTATCCATATATTATGAATAATGTTGCTGAGACTTTACAAGTAAAAAGAAGAGCAAGAGGAGTAGTTTTATCACACCAAACCCCTCCTTTTGCACTAAGTGGAACATATAATGAAATAAGTGAAATAAATGAACTTGTAAATCAATATGAAATAGTTACAAAAGGTTTAATACAAGAAAAAGTTAAAAAACAAATTATAGACAAAGTAGTAAAACTAAATATTCATAAAGATATGGAAGAAAGCCTTGAAGAAATAAACGAAGATTTTGAGCATTTTTTACATGAACTTGAAGAGTATATTGAAGAAACTTCTTCTTTAGCTCAACCAATTGGTTTACATGTATTTGGAACTAATGCAAATAATAAAAATCTTACAACAACAATAATACAAATGTTAGGTAAAGAGTTTTTACAAAAAGCAAATGGCGAAGACTATGCTAAAAAAGATTACAAAGATTTTGACAAATCTAAAGCATATAAACTAATAAATGATTATGTAATAAATAATAAAGACCTAAAAAATCTAAAAGAAGAAGAGTTTAAATTTTATATAAAAGAAGCTAGAAAATTTAAAAAACTTTTTGTAGATCAAAAAGAGAGTATTAATTTATTTAGAGCCTTAAATGGTGAGCATATTAAAAGTGGTACAGGAGGAGGACCTATTAGAAACCCAGAGTCACTTCCTACTGGAATAAATATTGTTAGTTTTGATCCAAGTAAAGTTCCTTCTAAAGCTGCTTATGAAACAGGTGAAGTTTTAATGAAAGACTTTATAGCTGATTATTATTTAAAAAATTCAAAATATCCTAGTAAACTTACCTTTAATTTATGGGGTTTAGAAACTGTACGACATCATGGGGTTATGGAAGCTCAAATCATGGCAGCTATTGGAGTAAGACCTATATGGAATGAAAACGGAGTTTCAAATACTTTTATGCAAGGTATGTTAAGAGATGTATTATCTTCATATATAGGAGATACTATTGCTAAATGGATATCTACTAAAATCACTTTAAATGGAATTGAATATATTTTAAACTTAACACCAGATACTTGGCTTATTAAAGCTAAAAAAGTTATAAAAACCTTTGCTAGTAATGGACGAGGAAGAGTAAGAGATGTTGAGATCATTCCATATAGCAAGCTAAAACGTCCAAGAATTGATGTTGTTTTATCAGTTACTGGACTTTACAGAGATACCTTTCCAGGAACCATGAAACTACTTGCAAAAGCGATTAATAAAGTTGCCACATTAAAAGAAGAAACAAATTATATTTACCTAAATGCAAATAATTTAAAAAACCAACTTATAAAAAAGGGATTAAAAGAAGAGGAAGCACTAAGATTATCTACTATTAGAATTTTTTCAAATAAAACAGGAAATTATGGTTCTGGTGTTGATGAAATTCAAGAAAGTGGTAAATGGGAAAGTTCTGATGTTATTACAAAGAAATATTTTAAAACTAGAGGTTATTATTTTGGAGCAAATGAAGATAAATGGAATGAGCAAAGAAATGATATTAACTTATTTGGAAATAACTTAAGTGGCTCACAAGGTGTAATATTTTCAAGATCATCTAATCTTTATGGTTTATTAACTTCTGATGATCCTTATGGTTTATTTGGTTCTTTATCTTTAGCTATCAAAAAACTTGATGGAACAAACCCTAAAACTTACATAACTAATTTAAGAGACCCAAATAATGCTAAAATACAAACAACAGCTAAATTTATGGCTCAAGAACTAAGAAGTCGTTATTTTCATCCAAATTGGATTAAAAATATGAAAAAAGAGGGAAGTTCAGGAGCTGGTGAAATTTCAAGTGTTGTATCGAATTTTTGGGGTTGGCAAGTTGTTGATCCTGATGTTGTAAGAGATGATCAGTGGAAAGAGTTTGTTGATGTTTATATTGAAGATAAATATAACTTAGATTTACAAAAGTGGTTTAAAGAAAAAAATCCACAAGCTTTAGCTAATATGTTAGAAAAAATGACAGAAGCTTATAGAAAAGATTATTGGAATGCTGATGCGAAAACTATTAAAAAGCTTATAGAACTTTATGAAGAATTAGAAAAAGACTATAAGGTAAAAACTTTTAACTTAAAATTTAAAGAGTTTAAGAAAAAAGCAGCACAAGGATTTGGATTAGCAAGCTTAAGACAAAGCGCACAAATGAAAAAAGAGACAAAACAAGCAAAAGAAGCAGAAATGCAAAAACAAATAAAAGGTCAAAAGTTAGAGAAACAAGCAATACATAAAGAAAAAGAAGACTATACAACATACCTTGTTTTACTATTTCTATTTTCTATTATTTTTACTGGTTTGTTTTATGGATATAAAAAAGAAGATTAAAATAAAAAAATAAAAAGAAGAAAAATGAAAAAAACTATATTATTAATTTTAAGTGTTTTACTGTTTACATCTTGTAGTAATAAAAATCTAGCTTTTAAAATAAAAGAAAAAAAAGAGCAGTATTATTCAAGTAAAAAAGCTTCAAGTATTACTATGAAAGAGCTTATAGATGAAATATCGCCCTATCAAGTAATATTTGTAGGGGATCATCATAATAATAATTCAACACATAAGTTTTTTAATAAAGTTTTACAAAATTTAGCTAAAGAAGGATATAACTTACATTTAGCAAATGAATGGTTCTCTCCATCTCATAATGCACTCTTAGAGTCTTATACAAGTTCTAAGATTTCAAGTGTACAGCTTAAAGAAAAAAGACAATGGAAAAAATTCACAAAATATAAATGGGATATAGTATCTCCTTTATATGAAACTGTAAAAAAATCAAATGGTAGACTTTATGGTATAAATATATTAAAAAGCTCTAGAGCTAAAATATCTTTAAAAGAAATAGATAAAATGTCTGAAGAAGAAAAAAAGTTTTTTAAATCTTTAGATTTAAATGTATTTCCTCATAAAAATATGGTAGCACCCTACTTTAAACACTGTTCTAAAATGAAGAAAAAATCAAGTGAACCTTGCGAACAAAGAATGTATAGAGTTCAAGTTGCTTGGGATACATATATGGCAGAACAAAGTAATATTTTGGCAAAAAAAGTCTTAAAAAGTAAAAAAGATAAACTTATTGTTTTTGTAGGTGCCTTGCATATCGAACAAGGTCTAGGAATACCACTTCGTTTTTCAAGATTAAATAACACTATTTTTACCTCAATTTCAAACTATAAGATTGAAGAAGACAAAGAAATACTTATACCTTTAAATAAAGCTGATATTTTATATCTTTATAAATAAATTAAAATAAATGAGTAAAAATTGAAAACAATTATAAAATTAAGTTTAGAAAACAGGTCTTTAAATCATTTATTCTTTTTATTTTTAATAATATTTGCATATTTTTCATATTCTAAAATTGCAAAAGAGATGTTTCCTCCTAATTCTCTTGATAGAGTTATAGTACAAGGTACTTATATTGGAGCTAGTCCTACTATTTTAGATAAATTAATAGTAAAAGATATAGAAAAGATTTTATTAGATAATCAAAACTTAGAAGATATTCATACCTTAATTTCAAGTGGAACATTTCATATAAATGCCCAAATTAAGGACTCATATAAAAAACAAAAAATTGTTAATAATATAAAAAATAAAATTGAGAACTTAAAAAAAGATCTTCCATCTGATATGGATTTACCAACTGTTGACACAGTTGAAAGTTATTTTTCCTTACTTTATATTTCAATTTCTTCAAAAACTAATACAAATTATATTGAAGTAGCAAAACAATTACGAGATGAAATAAAGAAATTAAGAGATTTATATAGTGTAGAGTTAAATGAAAACTATGAAAATATTCTTCAAATAACTCTTAATCAAGAGAAAATAAAAGCATATAATGTTTCAGTATCAAAAACAATACAAGCTTTAAAAAGTTTATATTCTTTATATCCAATTGGAAAAGTAAATACAAAAGATCAAAAATATTATCTAAATACACAAAATTCAAATATAAGCATAAAAAAGATTTTAAACTCTTTTATAAAAGTAGATAATAGTTTAATTTTTATAAAAGATATAGCAAAAATAAAATATGCATATGAGGAAAGTAGTTTAATAAATAAAACAAATGCAAAACCTAGTGTTAGTATTAATATTAAAAAAGATAAAAGTGGAGATAGTATAGAATTATCAAAACAAATAAGAAAAACTATAGCTCATTATCAAAGTACCTACAAAGATATTGAGTTTAAAGTTTTAAGTGATAGTTCTTTTTGGATAAAAACGAGACTAAATGTAATTTCTTCAAATATAATAATAGGATTAATTCTTCTATTTTTTGCTATTTGGATTTTTATCTCTTTAAAAATAGCTCTTGTTGTAATCTTAGGAATTCCAGTTAGTTTTGCTTTTGGTTTAATTGGACTTGATTTTTTTGATGCTTCTTTAAATACTTTATCTATGATAGGAGTTCTTTTAAGTTTAGGAATATTAGTTGATGAAGCCATTGTTGTAAGTGAGAATATACATAGGCATCAAAGTAATGGAAAAGATATTAAAACTGCATGTATTGACGGAACAAGTGAGGTAATGCCTATATTATTTGCATCAATGTTAACTAGTATTATCGCTTTTGCTCCTTTAACTATGTTATCAGGTGGATTAGGAATGTTTATTAAGATTATTCCTTTAATGGTGATTATTTTAATAATTAGCTCTTTTATTGAAAGTTTCTTATTTTTACCACTACATTATAAAGATTTGAGTTTTAAAATATTTGAAAATAATAAAAATGATTTTAGAGAACGATTTTGGAATAAGATTACAAATAAATATAAACAATCTTTAGCTTTTTTTATAAAAAGAAAGTATATAAATGCTTTTTTATTAATATTTTTTATACTCTTTTTTACTGTCATTTTTGCAAAAAATGCCAAGTTTCAACTTTTTCCAGAATTTGATGCAATGAGTATAAACATAACAGGAAAAGTTAAAAACAACTCTTTAACTTATACAAATCAAAAAATAGCAAAACTTGAAAAACTATTATTAGAAAAACTAAAAAAAGAAAATATTGCTTCAATTTCTACAATAATAGGAATGAATAGTGATGGAAGATCAAAGCATGATAGAGGGGATAATTTATTTACCTTTACTCTGCACCTAAAGCAAAAGATTCCAGATGATTTTTTCAATAAATATATAAATCCAATTTTTATACCTCTAAAAGATGATTATAAAAATAGAACAAGAACAATCTTTGCTCAAGATATAAAAGCTAAGATTTATACTTTAGTAAAACAAAACAATATAGAAGATGATTTTATTGAGTTTAATATAAATATTCCCCAAACAGGAGTTGTTAAAAATGATATAGTTATTTCGGTTTCACATAAAAACAATAATAAAATTCAAGAAGTTATAAATTCAATCAAAAAGAATATGCAAGATATGGAATATATTAATAATATTAATGATGATATGAATTTTGATGAAATTAAAATTGATATAGATTTAAATACTTATGGTAGAAGCCTTGGTTTCACACAAACAAGTCTTGTAAAAAAAGTAAGAAATCTTATTTCAAATAAAGACTTATCAAAAGTTATAAATACAAAATTAAATTTAATTCAATTACAAGTTGACTTTTTAAATAAAAAAGATATAAAAACTATAAAGAATTTAAGTTTAGAAGTTCCAAATTCTTCTAAAGTAATCTTTTTAAAAGACATAGCTAACTTATATTTTACTAAAGATGTTACAAATATAAAAAAAGATAATTTACGAAAAGTATTTACAATAACAGCTAATATAGAGAAAAAGCATCTAAGCTCAAGAGAATTTTTTGAAAAAATAAATCCTTTACTTGAAAATATAAAAAAAGATGGTGTTAAACTGCTTATAAAAGGAGAAGAAAAAACTAATAAACAAATACAAAAAGATATTTTATTATCTTTTCTTGTTGCTTTAGGAGGAATACTTTTAGTTCTTACTTGGTTGTTCTCCTCACTATTTTTATCACTATTTGCCCTAAGTGTTATTCCTTTATCTATTTTTGGAGTTTTAATAGGTCATAGTATAATGAATATAAACATTACTTTTTCTTCACTTTTAGGTTTTATTGGTTTAATTGGAATTGTAATAAATGATACACTAATAATTTAAAATTTATAAGCAAGGCAAAAAACAAAGAAGAGTTACTGCAAAATGCTAGTATAAGGCTAAGACCCATATTATTAACTTCACTTACTACAATCTTAGGTTTAAGTACTTTAATATTTTTTGCCTCAGGAGAGAGTTTATTAATGCAACCGCTTGCAATTTCTATTGGTTTTGGGTTAATATTTTCAACTATTATTAACTTATATTATATTCCTTTATTATATAGTTTTAACAAAAGATTTAATATCAATTAAGATAATTATTATCAATATTAGTATATAATATTATTATGTACAGTAAATTTACTTTAAGCTTATCTTTTATTATTATTTCATTTGTTCACTTTACAGTGATTAGCTCTTTTGTTCTGCAAAAAGAAGAGTTAGCTGTTGCAAGAAAAAGTACAATAATTCCTATTTCATTAAAGAAAGTTATTATTAAACAAAAAGAAATTAAGAAAGTAGAAAAAGTACTAGAAATAGTTAAAGAATTTAAAAAAGTTAAGCTAATAAAAAAAGTAAAGATAGTTAAAAAAGCGATAAAAAAGATAATAAAAAAAGAAAAAATAGTTAAGTTAATAAAAAAACCAATTAGAAAAAAAATATTTAAAAAAGAAATAAAAGAGCAAAAAAAACTTGTTCAAACTAATATAAAAAAATTACCTCAAATAAAAAGAGAAAAAATTATAATTTCTCAAAATCAAAGAAATATTATCAAAAATGAATATTTATTAATGGTTAAAGAGCATATAGAAAAATATAAATATTATCCAAAAAGAGCAAAACGATTAAAACAAGAAGGAAAAGTTGAATTATCTTTTATCATAAATAAAAGTGGTCATATTTCAAAAATTAAACTTAGAGGAAAATGCCCTTATAAACGTTTAAATAATGCTGCTATTGCTATTTTAGAAAAAATTGCTAAGTTTATACCAATTCCAAAAGAACTAGGTAAAACTAGCATAGAAGTTAATATACCTATTGAGTATTATATTATAAATGTTTAGGAGAGTTAGATGATAGAATTAGTTGATTACATAAATAGAGGTGGCATAATTGTTTATGTTTTACTTGCATTAAATATAATAGGATTTACTATTATGTTATGGAAATTGTTTGTTTTTATATATGCTAAAAGAGAGTTGTCTTATTTTGTAGAAGAAATAGTTACTAAAATAAAACTATCAAAAAGTATTTACAATGAAAAACTTTTTCAAAATGTTATTCGTAAAAAAATCAATTCATTAGAAAGTGGATTAAATACTATTAAAATAATTGCTTCAATTTCTCCATTACTTGGTTTATTAGGAACAGTAATAGGAGTGCTTAACTCTTTTGACTCTATTTCTAAATCAGGCCTTGGAGATCCAAGTATCTTCTCAACAGGTATTTCAATTGCTCTAATTACAACAGTTGCTGGTTTAATTGTATCAATTCCCCATTATATTGGATATAACTATTTTATTGGCTCATTAGATTATATTGAGCACAGAATTGAAGAAGAAGTGATAGACTCTTTATGAGAAAAAGAGAGCTTTTAAGTCCTGATTTAACGCCTTTAATAGATGTAGTTTTTATTCTTTTAATATTTTTTATAGTTTCATCTGTATTTAAAAAAAATGAACTTGCTTTAGTTTTAAATCTTCCTAAATCCCAAGCCCAAGAAATAAAAATAAAACCAAAAGAAGTGATAATTGAACTAAATGTGCAAAGTCTTGCGTTATACGGGAAAATAACAAATTTAAAAGATTTTGAAGAAGATATTATTAACATAAAGAATAAAGAAGATGTAGTTTTATTTAAAATTGATAAAGATGTAAAATATAATAAAGTTGTAAAAATTTTAGATATTTTACAAAAAAATAAGCTTTTTAATATCTCTTTAATAACACAAAAGAAAGAATAATATTTATTTATAATAATAACTATCAGTATTAATAATATATTAAGAATTTCCTATTATACTTACACTGTTTTAACAACACTTATTATTTAAGTTCCTGAATAATTTAATGTTACTGGCATTACATTAAATAACTGTTTTTAAATACTGCCATATTTAAAAGCTTAATATAATATTTAAAAAGAAAGGAAGCATATGCTTCCTTTTTTTATGTATTTTAATATTTATGATAATAGTTATCACTATTAAAGAATCTTTAAGATTTATTATACTAGAATTAATAATCATTATCACAATAGGAGTTAAGATGTTATATTATGAACTTGTATTTGAAAATAAAAAAAAATTAATACAACCAACTGGTTGTACATGTTAAGGATTGTATTATGAGTATTTTAGTTATAGGTGGAGATCAGATAAATTCAATAAGGTCAATGTTAACAAACCTTGGTGCACAAACTATTAATCACTGGGATGCTAGAAAAAAATCTTCTGCTCCTAAGAAGAAAATCCCTCAGGATACTGATTGTATAGTAATGCTAACATCATTTTTAAATCATAATACTATGCTTAAGTATAAAACTCAAGCTAAAAAACAAAAAATTCCTTTTGTATGTGCTAAAAGATCAATATCTTGTGTATATGATGAATATGTAAAAATCATGGGAATAACAGATTGTACTCAGTGTTATGCTGATTGTGTTAAGAAAAACAAGTAAACTATTATGAGTATAACTAGCTGTAATCAGGTGTTAATTGGTTTTATAAATAATGTAGAATCACTGCCTAAAGATTTTGATGAATTTAATTCAAAAATTAAATTAAGACAACTATTTTTAGCTTTAATTAATCCTTTTATTAAAGAATACTGTACATTTTCTTCTTATGAAAGAAAAAAACTTAGCGCATTAAGCTTAGAAAAGATTTTTAAAGAAAAAATAAAAACACTAATGCCGATTTCATATGTTCTTACTTTTAGTCAAACTAAAAGTTTTACACTTGATATTGAATCTACAATTATAATTAATAACTATAAGAATAAAGAACAAAAGAGTATTGTATTTTATTATAAAAATCTAAACTCTTTAGCAAAACTAATCTCATTATGTTTTGTTAACAATAAAATGCAAGTGCAATTTGATATTAATTTATTATTTCATCAATTTGTTTTTAATAAAATAAAAAACTTACATAAAAATAAAGAAGTAATTGATAGTGGAGATTCTATTTGCATTTTATCAAATACAGATATGCCATTAAAAATTTATACTTCTTGGAAAAGCATAGATACAAAAAAACTAAATATTAGTCATGAACTCAATCATGCAATTGAGAGTATCAAACAAAGTGAGTTTAAAAAAATATATTTGGTTTACCCAAAAGCATTAAACTTTAAAAGACATGTACCAATAAAAGTCGAAGAACTTAAAGACGAAAATTATTATATAAAAGTAATACCTTATTCTCTTCGATCAACAATTAGAAATTTAAAATAAAAGGACCATAATGGCAAGCGCAATATTTTTTGCAAGCAGTACAGGAAACACAGAAGAAATAGCAAATGATATTTCAAGTGCATTAAACCAAATAGAAACATATAATATTTGTGATACTAGTATAAGTGAAGTAAACAATTATGATAAAGTAATTTTTGGAATATCAACTTGGGGTGAAGGTGATTTACAAGATGACTGGGAAGATATTTGGGATGAGTTTAAAGAACTAGATTTTACAAATAAAACAGTAGCTTTATTTGGTTTAGGAGATCAAGATTCTTATGGAGATGAGTTCGTAGATGCCTTAGGTATTATGTATGATTCTTTAAAAGAAAAAGGTGCAAATATTATTGGTTTTACATCAATAGATGGTTATGAGTTTGATGAGTCAAAAGCCCAAAGAGGTGATGAATTTGTAGGTCTAGTAATAGATGAAGATAATCAAGATGATTTAAGCGCACAAAGAGTAAAAGAATGGACAGAAAAAATAAAATTAGAAATATTATAATTTATCTTTTAAGCGTTTTTCCTCTTAGTATCAGTATATTTATTTTTTATAAATATGCTGATAGTTTAAGTATTTTGATATTTGAAGCAAGTTCAAATATTCACTTATACCTAGAATAAGTATAAACTTATTTGGCTTGGCAGGGTTTACAAATTCCATATAATTGCATAGAATGACTACTAATTTTAAAAGCATTCTTTTTTGCAATTTTATCTTGTCTTTTTTCTATTTCATTATCTACAAATTCAACAATTTTTCCACATGCAGTACAAATTAAATGATCATGGTGCTCTTTTGAATTTGATTCAAATTTTTTACCATCAGCTCCAAAAGTAATAGAAGTAATTAAATTAACTTCTTCTAAAAAGCTTAAAGCTCTATATACTGTTGCAATTCCAACATTAGAATCTGGGTATTTTATTTTGATTTCATTATATACATCTTCTGCACTTAAGTGACTAGTACTATTTATTAATACCAATAAAACAATCTCTCTTTGTTCTGTATATTTTAAACCTTTTTGTTTAACAATATTTTTTAACTCTTCTATGACTTTTTCATTATTTGACATTATTTGTCCTTAAACACATTTAATTGTATATTCATATATTATAATAACTTATATTAAACTTTACAAAACTATAAATATAAGTTTTTTTTATTATAAATCTTTAATTTCTTGTTTTGCTGAAGTGATATTTTTCTTACTTGAAGTTACTTTTTCTTTTTTATCATTCTTATACAAAAGGTGATGCCATAGAGCAAAGCCACAAAATGCAGCCCCTGCAGTAATATGTATCTTCTTTGATAATTTATTTTTCATAAACATTGAAGTTACAACAGTTGCACCTAATGTTGCAGTCATTGCTATTTTAGCAATTTCCTTTTTTGTTTCTAAGTCAACTTTCATTCCTTCTTTTCCTTCTTTTTTCTCTTCTTTGAATCGTTTTTTTTGTTCCAACAATTGTTTCATATGTCAATGCTGCTGTTAATAATGTAGCAAGTGGTAGTAAAATCGGCATTTAAATCCTTTATTTCAATAATAATTATCAATATTTTAACCTATTTTTCTTAAAATAGACTGATAATTATTATCAAATTAAAAGTTTTAATTTAATTTAACACCTTTTATAGAATTAAGTAATAATCCTATTGTTGTTCCATTATGTAACACAGCAGTTGTCATAGGAGAAAACAATCCAAGTGTTGCACCTGCTAAAATAACAGAATTTATACCAACAGTTGCATTAAAATTCTTAGTTATTAAACTCATAGTATTATTAGCATACTCTTTTGCTTCAACAACAGCTGCTATATCATCTTTTAATAAAGATACATCAGCAGTAGCTTTAGCTATATCAGCACCCTTACTCATAGAAATACCAACATGAGAAGATATTAAAGCAGGAGCATCATTAATTCCATCACCTATAAAAGCAACCTTACGCCCATTTCCCATCATCTCTTTTACTATTTTTGCCTTATCTTCTGGTAAAAGTTCAGCATGAACTTCTGTAATTCCTAAAGCATCTGCTATCATTAGCGCTTTTTTACTTGTATCACCTGAAAGCATAACTATATTTTTAACACCTAAGTCTCTTAGTTTAGCTATTGATTCTTTTGCATTATGTCTTAAATCATCAGCTAATTCAATAGTTCCAAGTAACTCATGATCATAACCTATGTATAAAAGAGTTTTACCATCTTCTAAGGATTTATTTATCTCTTTTTGATGTTTAACAAAAGAAATATTTTCATCATCTTGTAAAAAATGTCTTGAACCTATAATTACTGTTTTTCCGTTAACTTCAGTTTTTACACCGTGCGCTACAATAAATTCAACTTCTTCATGATGCATATGAACAAAACCGTTTTGTTTTGCAGCTTTAACAACAGCATCAGCAACTGGATGAAAATAGTGTTCTTCTGTACTAGCAGTTAAATTTAAAATCTCTTCTTTAGTCCATTTTTTACTATATGAAACAACTTCTATAACTTCAAGTTCACCAGAAGTTAATGTTCCTGTTTTATCAAAAACAAAAGTATCAGCACTAGCAAGTGCTTCAATAGATTTAGCACCTTTAATCATAATACCATTATGTCCAGCTTTTGAAATAGTTGATTTAAAAGCAACAGGAGTAGCTAGTTTTAAAGCACAAGAATAATCAGCTTGTAAAACAGAAGCTACTCTTTCAAAATCCCTTGAAAAAGCATAAGAAGCAGCAGCTAGTCCTAAAGTAACAGGAACTAGTTTATTTGCTAATTTTGTTGCTTTTAATTGAACAGAAGACTTTTCATTAATTGAGTTTTCAATATAATGTTTAATTCTTTGAGTCGAAGTATTTTCGCCAACATACTCAGCCCAAATTTTTATACGTCCTTCTTCTATAACTGTTCCAGCTATTACTCTATCACCTCTACTTTTAGCAACAGGTTCAGCCTCACCTGTCATAGAAACTTGATTAACAGAAGCACTTCCATGTATAATATGCCCATCAATTGCAATTGTACTTCCGGCTCCAACAACAACTATATCACCTGTTTTAATCTCGCCTACTGAAACTAAAACTTCTACAGTTTTATCACCCTCTTTTCTTTCAACCCAAGCTTCTTCTACATTTGGTTTAGATAACTCTTTTAATAAATCGTCACTTTTATGAACAGTAGTTTCTTCAATATATTCACCTAATTCTAACATTGCATTTGTAGAATTTGCAGCTAAATAATCTTTTCTTAAAATTGAAATACCAACTGCTGCACTTTCTAGTACTTTAGAAGTAAGACCTTCTTGAAATAACTCTTTAGCTCCTCCTATTAATAAAGGCGCTGAAGCAAAAGTAGTAATAGCAGCTTTTGACATATCATTGTTTACAAATCTCTCCCCTACTAAAGCAGAACTTGCACGAATTAGTCCTTTTAAACTAGGTTCTTCTTCACTTACACAAGATACGCAAACTGATGCTTCACTTTTTTGATTTAATAAATCATCAATACTTAAAGAAGATAAACTCTCTTCTATTAAAGTACATACCTCATCACTAGTAAAATCAAAAACTATACTATTTGCTTTTTTATTAACTCGTAAAGTTATAACTCCAGGAATTTTTTTTAAAAAAGATATTAATATATTTTCATCAATGTATTGTTCTTTTAACAAAGAAAATTTATATCTAGCTCTGTTTTTTGTAAAATGTACTCTTTTAAATGTATTACTCATTTTTATTATCTCTTATATTAATTTTTATTTACTTTCCATTTGAGCTCTTGCATCTTCATATCTCTCTTTTATCTCTTCCATTCCAGCTTGAAATAAATCACTAGCTTTTGAAGCAGCACCCATAACTTTTTCTTGAGCACCTTTATTAGTTAATAAAAAAGTAACAGCAGCTCCAATTAAAGCTCCTTTAATAAAATCACTTTGATTAAAACCACCCATCATTCCTGCTTGATTATTAGCTTTATTATTTGCATTCATAGGAAGATTATTACCCACATTTTGATTAAGATATGGATTTTGATTAACTACATTAGTATTATTTACTTTTCTACTACTTTCTATATTCATATCATATTGATTCATTATTTACTCTCTTTTAATGTTTTATTAACTTTTTTAGGCATCATTTTAGCCTTATACTTTTCATCTAATACTTCAATAGCATAAATACCTGCCATTCCTACAGATAAAGCATAAAGTGCTTTCATAAAACCACCTTTTTGTCCAATAAAATTAGATGTAGCAATTGCTGCACCTGTTGTTATTGCACCTTGAGAAGTTAATTTAACAGTATCAGCAATTGCTTGTGAAGTAGATATCTTTTTATCTACTACTTTTTTATAGTTTATAGTTCCAGAAACAATAGCAGATGCAACAGCTCCACTTACAATATGACCTACAACATTTCTAGGTTCACCTGTATTAATCATTATTTCATTTGTCATTAATCTTCCTTAGGCTTAGTTTTTCTAACTCTTTTTTTAGTACTAGCTTCAGCTACTACTTCTTCTTCTTCTTCTTCAAGTTTTTTTTCTTTAGTATAAGCAGATTTAATACTACTTGTTACATCACAGACTACTTCTTTACCTTTTTGAAATGAGTTTACTGCTAAATCTTTTGATTTATCAACTACTTCATCAACTCTATTCTTTAACTTATCACTTTTGTTAAAAGCAACTATCGCTCCTGCACCTACTGCTAATCCTAAAATAAATGGTAATGCCATAACTTATTCCTTGTTGTTTTTATTATATGTATTTAAAAGTGCAATACCTGCACTTCCAATTGCCGCTCCTGAAATCATTGAAATATTCATCTTTCCTAAAAGCTGAGTAATCTTTGCCTCATCCATATTTCCACTTGTAATATCTTCTAATAACTCTTGATATTCTCCTACTTTACTCATAATATTATCACTAGTAAAAGTTTCATCTGCATTATTTGAATTATAAGCTAATACAGAAGCTCTAAATGCTGGTAGATGATTATTATAAGATGCTGCTTGTAACTTATATAAGGTATCTTTTATATCAAGTTCATCTGTATGCTCAATTAAGTTATCATACATCTTGATATTATTAATCTCAGCAGCTACTCCTAACTCATAACACTCAAGTAAGGTAGCTGGAACTTCAATTTTATTAGCCCAGTCATTAATAGGTATATTAACTCCATATTTCTCACATAAAGGCATCAAAGCTGTATAATGCACTGCTTCTGCTTCTTTTATATTTACAAATGGATTTACATTACCAAACTTTTCAATAATTGCTACATATGTTTCATAAGCATGAAATTCATCATATACAGCAATTCTTAAAACTTGAGAAATCACAGTTTGATCAGAATTTAAATCAACCTTTTGCGATATTAATACTTGTTCATCTATATTTGTTTCCAATTAAGAAACCTCCTTCATTAGTTTATTTATTAAACTTGTTATTTCATCTAAATTTTTCTTAGCTATTAAATCATCCCATAATTGTTTTGGGAAAATTTCTGGATTATACATAATAGTAACAGAACCAATAATTTTTTTAATTTTTATACTAATAATACCATCTATTTGATTTGGCAAGTTTTCTATATCATTTATACTTATATTCGAACCTTCTTTTTTTATCTGTGAACTAACTCTTACTCTTAGTCTTCCAGGAGTATGAGCTATAATAGAAAAGTAAGAAGCTATTTTAATTATGTCATCTGTATTTATCACTATTTTTACCTTTGTTATGTCTAATTTTTACCTATCAAATATTAAAAAAACCTTAATATCAACTTAGAATCATTATCATAAAAAATAATTTTATTACTTAAAGTGATTATAATATTTTTTTTCATTAATTTATTTAAAAATTTAAATTAGTATAATTAATTATTTATTAAAATGATATTAATTATCATTATAATTACTTTAATGTAGCTTTAAATTTAATTGTATTATTATTACGTAAGTTATGATACTAGTTATCATTCTTATTATAAAAAGGATATGACATGACCCTAGACAAACTAAAAGTTAACCAACTTGCGATTATACATGATATTAAAGCAGAAGTAAATCTAAAATCAAGATTTAACTCCTTAGGAATAACAAAAGAAACAAATGTTCAGATTTTGGCAATTACACTTGCAAAAAAAACACTTATTTTACTTGCAAATGATACAACCAAAGTAGCTTTACGATTTTCTGAAGCAAAAAAAATAGAGGTATATGATGTTAAATAAAAAGTTTAGAAGTGAAAAAATAATTAAAATAGCTTTAGTTGGTCAACCTAATGTTGGTAAATCAATGCTAGTTAATTCAATTTCAAACTCAAAATTAAGAGTTGGAAATTTTCCTGGTGTTACAGTTGAAAAGAAACAAATAAACTTTAAATATGAAGGATATAAATTTATTGTAACTGATTTACCTGGTGCTTATTCATTAAATGATTATACTTTAGAAGAAAAAGTAACTAAGCAATACCTAGAAAACGAAGAGTATGATATTATTTTAAATGTTCTTGACTCCACAAATTTACAAAGAAACTTATATTTAACAAATGAATTATTAGCTCTAGAAGAAAAACTTGTAATTGCTTTAAATATGAGTGATGAAGCAAGAGATGAAGGCATAATAATTGATTCAAAACATATGTCTGATATTTTAGGGGAGCCTTGTATTAAAACATCTGCTAAAGAGAAAACTGGTATTAAACTTTTACTTCAAACACTTATTCAAAAACATGAAGGTAAAAAAATAAATTCAAAATTAGTTTATTCTACTGTTATAGAAGAAGAAAGTAAGAAAATTATGAATTTTTTAGAAGAAAAAAAATATAAAAGTAAAATGTCATATAAAAAAATTGCTATTGAACTTTTAAAAGAAAATAAAAATGTTTATACAAGTCTTAATAATGATCCAATTTTCATAGAACTCCAGATAATTCTAAGCAAATCATTAAACCATATTTATACACACTTTAATACTAAAGATGTTGAAGATATTTTTGCAGATGAAAGAAACTCTTTTGCAAGAGGAGTAGTAAAACAAACTCAGAAGAAAGAACATAATAAGAAAAAAGACTATACAGCTGTAATAGATTCAATACTTATACATAAATATTTTGGATTACCAATCTTTTTAATTTTTATGTGGTCATTATTTCAATTAACCTTTGAAATTGGAAGTATTCCTATGGATTATATTGATCAAGTATTTGCTTTATTAATTGATAAAACTAAAGAAGTATTAGGAGATAATGATATATCATCTATGATAGCAGATGGTGCAATTGCTGGCGTTGGAGCTGTAGTTTTATTTGTACCTAATATAATAATTTTATTTTTTGGTATTGCTTTACTTGAAACAACAGGATATATGAGTAGAGTTGCTTTTTTATTAGATGGAGTTTTTCATAAATTTGGCTTACATGGAAAATCTTTTATTCCTTTGGTTTCTGGATTTGGATGCTCTGTTCCTGCTTATATGGCTGCAAGAACTTTGAAAAATGAAAGAGATAGATTACTTACACTTTTTATAATTGGATTTATGTCTTGTGGAGCTAAACTTCCAATATTTGTTCTATTTATTGGTGCATTTTTTGCTCCTGAAGATGCTGGTAATATATTGTTTTTAATTTATATATCTGGTGCTTTATTTGGTTTATTAGCTGCAAAAGTTCTTAAAATTGTTGTTTTTAAAAATGAAGATGAACCTTTTGTAATGGAAATGCCTAAATATAGATTACCCTCATCAAAATTGATTTGGCATAGTGTTTCAGGATCAGCTTTAATGTATTTAAAAAAAGCTGGAACATATATTTTAGCTGCATCAATATTAATTTGGTTTGCAAGTAATTATCCTAAGCATTTAGAAATAGAAGAAGAGTTTAACCTTAAAATAGAAAATATTTCTAGTGATATTAAAAAGCAAGAATTAAAAAACGAACTAGCTTTATATAATCTAGAAAATTCATATCTTGGGAAACTAGGGAAATTCTCAGAACCATTTTTTGCTCCCTTAGGTTATGATTGGAAAATGTCAGTTGCTTTAGAAACTGGACTAGCAGCAAAAGAAATTGTTGTAGCAACTTTAGGTATTCTATATGGACTAGGAGAAGATAATGATGAAACAAGTGATTCTTTAATTCAAAAAATTAAAACAGCTATCCCTTTCGCATCAGCAATATCATTTTTAGTATTTTCTATGATATATTTACCTTGCCTTGCAGCATCTATGGTATTTGCAAAAGAAGCAGGTGGATTTAAGTACTTAGCTTATTTATTTGTATTTACAACAGTAACGGCTTGGAGTTTTGCTTATATTGCGTATAACGTAACATTAGCTTTAACATAAAAAAAATATATAAGATATGAATTTTTCATATCTTATATATGTATAATTAATTTATTGACAAGATGAGCAAATACCATATATTGTCATAGTATGGTCTTTTAACTCAAAATTATTCTCTTTAGCAACTTTAAGCTGTTGATCTTCTATTAAATCATCAGTAAACTCAAAAATTTTATGACAAGCTGTACAAATAAGGTGATCATGATGTAAAGAAAGATTAAGCTCATATCTTTTAACTCCATCACCTACATCTAAAGAATCAATTATATTCATCTCTTCAAAAAATTTCATTGTTCTATATACTGTTGCAATTCCTATATCAACTTTATACTCTTTTTTAGCAGTGCTTACAATTTGTTCTGCACTTAAGTGATCATTTGAATAATATAATATTTTAAGAATGTAATCTTTTTGTATAGAATTCTTAAACCCAATTTTTGTTGCATGTTCTTTAAAATTTTTTAAAAATTTATCAAAACTTATTTCATAGTTGTTCACTATTTGACTCCTTTAGCTATTGTTATAAGCACATTAAATATTTAAAAAGAATCATATCTAAAAAATTACGCAAAAGCTGTAATTCTGACACTCTTTATCATTTAATATTAAGAATCATTATTCTACATAATCTTTACTTAACTAAATATTAATGATAACAATTATCGTTCTAATTTACATTTAAGAAAATTTTTAGTATTATTTGATATTTATTATCAAAACAAGGAAGAAAATGATTGGATTAGCCTTAATAGGAACTCTTGCTAGAAATGCAGTAGTTGGTGCTATCATAACAAAAACAATTGATACACTTTTAGTATCAAGAATAAACAGAAATTTTGAAGAAAAAAAATGGATTAGAGATAAAAAACTTGATTTATTTGCAAATTTGTCAGAAGAATTATTAATTTTAGATAATAATAACTTACAAAATAGTTTAAGAAATATTAAAAGATCTTTTGCTAGACTTATTCTACTTTTAGATGACAAGAAAATCATTAATGAAATTGATTCATATGTTCAAACAATAAACTCTTTAGAAATAGATGATAGACAAATAAATAAAATTAGTTTAGAATTAATTTATAAACTAAATAATAATATTAGAAAAGCTTAGATTTATTGTATTTCAAACTCAGTTAAATAGGTAGCTTCCTTATCAATAACTTTAAAAGTCCATATGCCTTTCTCTCGCCCAGATAAATATCTAAGATCATAAATTGAACCATGACCTTTTGCTAAAAGAACTTCTCTTTGTCTTGAAACTTCACCCTGTGGATTTATCCAAATAAACTCAATAAATCTATCTTCTTGGGATCTTGTTTGCTCATACTTACAAATAATAGAATTTTCTTTCTCTAAAACTAAACAATCTATCTTTTTTATATCCCCAGTTAATTCAGAAGAGAATAAAAAAGTATTAAATAATAAAACTATAAAAAATATTTTATTCATCTTCATCCTTTATTTCCATATATTTTAACAAAAAATATTTTAAAGGAGAATAAAATGTAGTAAAAAATAA
The DNA here is from genome assembly GCA_965224485.1 of Arcobacteraceae bacterium. Lineage (GTDB taxonomy): Bacteria > Campylobacterota > Campylobacteria > Campylobacterales > Arcobacteraceae > NORP36. The sequence goes on from CBDCZH010000015.1 coordinate 99,578, forward strand.
TATTGCTAGTATTAATTGTGATATTTTTTCCCAAGAAGTATCTTCAAAAAAATACTTTGAGAAATAATATGAAATAACAAAAGATAAAAAAGCAGTTAATAGTAAAGATATAAGAGATACAATATTATAATTCATATTTCTTCCATATAACTTCTTCGCTTATTTTAGCTCTGTTTTTCATAACTTCAAAAGGTTTATATGAAAGTTTATAGCCCATTGAAGGGTGGTCTTTTATCCAATAACCTAAATATATATAATCTATTTTTAACTCTTTTGCTATTTTTATTTGCGCTAAGATAGAATATTTACCAAGTGATAATTCTTCATAATCATGATCATAAAAACAGTAAATTGAAGATAATGTTTTTGGTAAAACATCAGTAAGTGCAACAGCTACTAATTTATCATCTATCATATATAAAAACTCTTTAGCATAAGACTCTTTACCTTCACAATAAGATCTTGAATATTCAATTGGTTCAATAGCAGTATGCTTCCAACCTTTTTTAATACTCATTCTTTCATGATATTTATCATACAGTTTTAAATGATCTAGGGTTAAACTAGGAGCTTGAATATATAGTTTGGTATTTTTATTTTTTGCTAATACTCTTTTTTCAGATTTAGAAAACTTGTAATTTTTAACATCAATTCTCATTGAAATACATTTAGTACAATTCTTACACTCAGGGACAAAGTGCATTTTTCCAAATCTTCTCCAACCTCGCTCTAGCATTTTTTGATACTCAGACGCTGGACAAGAGTGCATATACTTATATCTTATATCTGATATTTCATTGTCAAAATATGAACAATCTTTTTTTTCTTCAAGAAATTCAATATTTTCTTCAACTAACTGCATTTTTACTCATTAATTTTTTGTTTTATTTCTTTAGCTTTTGAAGAAATACGCTGTATTTTTTCGCTAAAAGATAAACTATCATCAATCATATGTTTTACAAAAGCAGAACCTACAATAACTCCATCTACCCCTTTTACTTTCTCTTTACAAGTTTTTTCATCAACTCCAAAACCAATATATAAAGGTGTATTAGAGTATTTTTTCACTGTTTTAATAATATTAGTTAAATCTTCACTCTTAGCACTTCCCGTTATTCCAGCATATGCAACTAAATATATAAACTCACTTGCATTAGCTACAACTTTTTTAATTCTATTTTCATTATGCGTTGGAGCTACAAAAGATATTATGCTTTGATTATATTTTTTAGCTAGTTTATTATAAACATTAGCTTCTTCATAAGGAAGATCAGGAATTATTGAACCTTTAATTCCGTATTCTTGAGCTTTTTTAAAAAAATTCTCTACTCCATAATGGTAAAAAGGATTCATATATCCCATCCATAAAGTATTCATTTCTTTCGCTATTATTTCACTAACTTCAAATAAGTCTTTTAACTTAAACCCATTTTTTAAAGCTTCTAAGTTTGCTTTTTCAATAACTGGCCCATCTGCAACAGGGTCTGAAAATGGTATTCCTAATTCTAAAGTATCTACACCTGCTTCTTTTAAAGACAAGGCTAAATCAATAGTAAAATTATTTTGTGGATATGAAGAAGTTATATATGCTACTAGTTTTTTCAAAATAAATCCTATTTGTATATTTAAATTATAATAACATATTCTTTGTAAGGGTTTGCGTAAAAAGCAAATGAAATATTTAATATTTTAGATATAATCATCTTAATTACAAACAAGGTAAATTAAGACTATGAGTATAATTAATGAAAAATTTGTATCTATGAATATAGACAAAATCAAGAAAGCCAAAAATGCGTATAAACTAACAATGATTACAGCATATGATGCACTATTTGCAAAACTTTTTGAAGAACATGCAGATATGATTTTAGTAGGAGATAGTTTAAATATGTCTTTTGCTGGTAAAAAAGATACTCTTGGTGCCACTTTAGATCAAATGATTTATCATACAAAAGCAGTTTGCACAGGTGCTTCAAAATCTTTTATTATTTTAGATATGCCTTTTGGAACATATAATAATAAAGATGAAGCTCTAAAAAATGCTGTAAAAGTTTATCAAGAGTGTAATGCTAATGCTATCAAAATTGAAGGTGGAGAAAATAAGGCTTCTATAATTGAGCATTTAACTTCAAACTCTATTGCAGTGATGGGACATATTGGTCTTATGCCTCAATTTGTAAGAGCTCATGGTTCATACAAAGTTAGAGGAAAAACACCTGAGGATATAAAACAATTAGTTAAAGATGCTCTAGCAGTTCAAAAAGCAGGTGCTTTTGCTCTTGTTCTTGAAGGTGTTAAAACACAAGCAGCAATAGAAGTTACAAAAGCAGTTGATATTCCTGTAATTGGAATAGGAGCTTCTAATGTAACAGATGGACAAGTATTAGTATTTTCTGATATGTTAGGCTTATTTGAAGATTTTAAACCTAAATTTGTAAGACATTATTTAGATGGGGCTTCATTAGTAAAAAAAGCTGTAAAGCAGTATAAAAATGATGTACAAGATAAATCATTTCCATCACAAAATGAGGAATACTAAATAATTATGGAAAGAATCGTTGAAGTTGAACAAATATCTTTTGAAGAAGAAAATGTTGAAGTTACTCTAAGACCAACATCTTGGGACGACTATATTGGACAAGAAAAAATAAAAAAAAATTTAGGTGTTTTTATTGAAGCATCTAAAAAAAGAGCTGAAGCCTTAGACCATATTCTTTTTTATGGACCTCCTGGACTTGGAAAAACAACTTTAGCATATTTAATCTCAAATGAAATGAATACAAACATAAGAATTACAGCAGGTCCCATGATTGAAAAAGCAGGAGATTTAGCTGCTATTTTAACAAACCTAGAAGAAGGCGATATTTTATTTATTGATGAAATTCATAGACTAAGTCCTGCGGTTGAAGAGATTTTATATCCAGCGATGGAAGATTATAGACTTGATATTATAATAGGAAGTGGGCCAGCTGCTCAAACTGTTAAAATTGACTTACCAAGGTTTACTTTAATAGGAGCAACAACAAGAGCTGGAATGTTATCAAATCCTTTACGTGAGCGATTTGGAATGCATTTTAGAATGCAATTTTATAAAAACGAAGATTTAGCAAAAATAGTGAAAATTGCTTCAATTAAATTAGATAAATCTTGTGAAGATAGTGCTACTTACGAAATTGCAAGAAGAAGTAGAGGAACACCTAGAATTGCTTTGCGATTATTAAAAAGAGTAAGAGATTTTGCAGAAGTTGCAAATGAAGATAAGATATTATTAAAAAGATGTACTTATGCTTTAAATGAACTAGGAGTTAATGAAACTGGTTTTGATGAAATGGATATAAACTTACTTAAGCTTTTAGTTGCAAATAAAGGGAAGCCTATGGGTTTAGCCACTATTGCTGCTGCTTTAAGTGAAGATGAGGGAACTATTGAAGATGCTATTGAGCCATATTTACTTGCAAATGCGTATATTGAAAGAACAGCTAGAGGAAGAATTGCTAGTCTGAAAACATATACACTATTTAATTTACCTTATCCAAGTGAAGAAAAAGGAATAATTCTTTGAAACCACAATATTTTTTAATAATTCTTGCATCTATTACTTTATTTTTTTTATTTGAACTTTTTAATCCTTTTTTAAAAGCGATTATTGTTGCTAGTTTATTAGCAATAGCAACAAATTCTTTTAACAATTATTTATATAAAAGAATATCTAGTCGTTTTTTCTCATCTTTTATCATGACAATAATATTAACAGCTTTATTTTTTATACCAATTTTATACTGTATCTTTTCCCTAGCTACATTAATTAATAAAATTGATCAAGAAGCTTTAATAAATATAATAGCAATAATACAATCTTGGGTTAAACATTTACCTGATGATTTATTACTTATAAAAGGGCAGTTACAAGATACTTTGGGAAAAGTTGATATTCCTTCATTTATTCAAAATTTATTATCTTATGCGGCTGCTTTGGGTAAGAATTCTGCTAAGTTTATTATAGATATTATTATGATTTTAATATTTTATTTTTTCTTTAACTATTATGCAAGTTCTTTATCACATTATTTAAAAGAGGCTCTTCCTTTAAAAAAAGAAGATTCAAATACTTTATTTAATGAATCATCAAATGTTATGAGTATTGTTTTATACTCTATTTTAGCAACAGCTATTTTAGAAGGTTTATTATTTGGAATATTTATGAGTTTTTTCTCTTATGATGGGATTTTACTTGGAGTATTATATGGTTTTGCTTCTTTAATTCCAGTTGTAGGTGGTATTATTATGTGGCTTCCTCTTGCAATTTATGAAGCTTTTACAGGAACTAGTACAAATGCTTTTATTATTGCCATTTATTCAATAGTAGTTATTTCTATAATTGCAGATACTTTTGTAAAACCAATTATAATTAAATTCATAAATAAAAAAATAGTAAAAACACCTACAAAAATAAATGAACTTTTAATTTTCTTTGCAATAATAGCTGGACTTTCTACTTTTGGATTTTGGGGAATGATTATAGGACCTGCAATGGTTACTTTTTTTATCTCAATTATTTCACTTCTTAAGAATTATTCAAATGAATTATCTACTAGTGATTTTTATAAACAAGTTAAGAATAAAGAGGAAGAGTAGTTAAGAGTAGTTTATAAGTTTATAGTTTAGAATAGTTAATGGTTTATGGTTTATAGTAGTTAATATAATTCTAAGCTTCGCTATAAAATATTTATATCGAAGCTTATCGTATTTATTTTAAAGTAGAAATATAATCAGCTAATAGTTTAATTTCAGTAGCACTTAAAGAAGAGACTTGACTTTTCATTAAACCTTTCATCATTCCACCATAAGTATCATTTTTATAACCATTTAAAGCCTTAGCAAGCTTTGAAGATGACCAGTTTTGTATAACTTGTGATTTGTTCAAAGCAGATTTTTCAGCTTTTTGACCATGACAGCCTGCACATTTCATATATAGTTGTTTTGCATCAATATTTAAAGAAGCTTCTTCTTTTTTCTTTTGCATTATTACATCAACAGCTGAAGTTATTTTCTTTCCTACTTCTGCACTAACACTTTTACTTACCTCTTTTACCGAAGTCAAGCTTTTTTGGGCAATTACAGAGCTTTTTTCTTTCATATCTTCAATAACTTCTTTTGATGAAGAAGAAATATCTTTTGCTAATACAGCGGCTTTATCAATAGTTTTACTTGCACTTAACTTAAGTTTTGATGCAACCTCATCAATAACTTGCTCTTTACTTGGTTTCTCTTCTGTAATAACTACACTCTGCTTTGTTTTAACTGTTGTAACATCTTCTTCTATAACTTTTTTATCTTCGCCACAGGCTGAAAAAACAACAGCCACAAAAAGTAAGGCACTTAAAAACTTAAACATAAATTTTCCTTTTAAATAATTTTAAACATTATATATAATATTTTTTATATTAGTATTAATCTTCTTCTTTAAATATAAACTTAAACTCATTTTTAACAAAGTCAATTTTAACCAAACCACCATTTTTTAGTTTTCCAAATAATATTTCATCTGTTAAAGGCATTTTGATTTTTTGCACTATTACTCTGCTTAATGGTCTAGCTCCCATTGTTTTGTCATAACCTAATCTAGCAATTTCATTTCTAGCTCGTAAACTAATAGCCATAGTAATTTTTTTATCACTTATTTGCTCACATAAATCACTTATAAATTTTGAAACAACTTTAGAAACAACACCTAAAGATAAAGAAGCAAAAGCAACAGTAGCATCTAATCTATTTCTAAACTCAGGGGCAAAAAACTTTTTAACTGCCTTATCTTCATTTAAAGACTCATCTTTATTAAAGCCCATGATACTTGCTTCATTTGAACCTAGGTTTGAAGTCATAATTAAAACTACATTTTGGAAATCTGCTTTATTTCCATTATTATCAGTTAACTGTGCATTATCCATAACTTGAAGCAAAATTGACATTAAATCAGGATGTGCTTTTTCTATTTCATCTAATAAAAGTACACAATGAGGGTGTTTTCTAATAGCTTCTGTTAATAAACCACCATTTTCAAACCCAACATAACCAGCAGGTGCTCCAATTAATCTAGAAATAGTATGAGCTTCCATATACTCACTCATATCAAATCTTTCAAAATGAATACCTAGTTGTGAGCTTAACTCTTTAGCAACTTCTGTTTTACCAACTCCTGTTGGTCCTGTAAATAGAAAGCTTCCTATTGGTTTTTTCTCACCTGATAAGCCTGCTCTATTTAACTTAATTGCTTTTACTACAGTATTTATAGCTTCATCTTGTCCAAAAACTCTTTTTTGCATATTTTTTTCTAAAGATTTCAACAGTGTTAAATCAGATTTTGTAGCTGATTTAGGTGGAACATTTGCCATTAAAGCAACCGTAGTTTCAATATCTTTTTGAACAATATTTATAACTTTTTTATTTGTTCCATCAAAATTAGCTTCTATTTTTTTCTTAGCAGCAACTTCATCTATAACATCAATAGCACTATCTGGTAAAAACCTATCATTAATGAATTTTTTGCTAAGTTCAACTGCTACTTTTATTGCATTATCATTGAATTTAACATTATGATACTCTTCATATTTTGACTTTAAACCAGTTAAGATTTTAATACAATCTTTTATATCAGGCTCATTAATATCAACCTTAGCAAATCTTCTACTTAATGCTTTATCTTTTGAGAAGTCATTTCTATACTCAGTAAAAGTAGTAGCTCCTATACATCTTAGTTTTCCATTTGCTAAAAGAGGTTTTAATATATTTGAAGCATCCATAGCAGAACCTCCAACACTTCCAGCTCCTACAATTGTATGAATTTCATCAATAAATAAAATTGCATCAGGAATATTACTAATCTCACTTAATAAAGATTTTAATTTTTTCTCAAAATCACCTCTATATTTAGTCCCAGCTAATAAAGAACCCATATCTAAAGAATATACTTTTGCATTTTTAAGAACTTGGGGTACTGTATTATTTGCAATTTCTAAGGCTAAACCTTCTGCTATTGCTGTTTTACCAACTCCAGGTTCTCCTACAAGAATAGGATTATTCTTTTTTCTTCTACTTAAGATTTGAATAACTCTTTTAATCTCTTCTTCTCTTGCAATAACAGGATCTATTTCACCATTTTTAGCAAGAGCTACTAATTCACTTGAGTTTTTTTCTAAAATATCACTCTGTTGTATTTCATCATCATTCTCATCTATTAGTGGTTCTTTATGTGAAATTTCTTCTAAGATATCAATTCTTTCAACACCTTTTAATTTAAGCAAATATGTTGCAAATGATTTTTCTTCTTTTAGAATAGCAACAAACATATCATCAACAGTAGCAAGACCTTTTCCAGAACCTTGAATATGAGCTACCATATGTTCAATAACAGAAGTTAAAACAACAGTTTCAATTGGTTCATCTTCAATATTTTCAGGTAAAACAGGTGTGCTTTCATCTATATGCTTTTTAGTGTCATCAAAAATTTTATTAGTATCTAAACCAAAATCATCAAACATTGAAGATATAAACTCATCATTTATAAGCATTAAAAAGATATGCTCAATTGTTAAATATTCATGTCTACTAGCTTTAGCATATGATACGGCTTGGGCAAAAACTTCTCTTAACTCTTTACTTATCATTTTATTCTTCTTCCATTAAAGCTTTTAAAGGAAAGCCCTGTGTTCTAGCCATTGTTTTCACCTGTGCAACTTTTGTGCTTGCTATTTCATGAGTAAAAACACCACAACTTTCTCTTCCTTCTTTATGTATGTTTAACATAATTGCAGAAGCTTCATTATTTGATTTTCTAAATACTTTTATTAAAACATCTATTACAAAATCCATAGTAGAATAATCATCATTTAATAAAAAAACTTTATATTTTTTAGGCTCACTAACTTCTATCTCATCAGCTAATTCTATTTCAAACTCATTTGCCACATTAAAACCTTATTATTTATATATTTAACTATTATACCAAAAAACAAATAATATATTTAAAATATATTAAGTAATAATTTTAAATTAGATAATATAAGAAAACTTTTTTTATTTAGAAAAAAAAAGATAAAAGAGAGAAAATGAATAAAAAACAAATTTTTATCACAGCTACTAATACAGATATAGGAAAAACCTATGCAGCAGCTAAATTCTTACGATTTTATGCAAGAAAAAGACTAAGGGTTGGATATTTTAAACCCTTCGAAACAGGTGTTAAAGATTTTCCTTATGATGGTTCTAAGATGCTTAAACTAACCCAAGAACTAAATAAAGAGTTTTTGAATATAAATATTAATGATATAGTGCCTTATCAATTTAAACTAGCTGCTGCTCCATATATTGCTAATAAAGCCCAAGATAATATAAGTATAAATTTAAACTTTTTAAAAAAGAAAAGAGATTATTTACTTAAGTTTTGTGATGTTTTAATTATTGAAGGGGCTGGAGGATTAATGGTTCCAATTTCTAATAATTATTTTATAATTGATTTAATTAAAGAGTTTAGCTCTAATATAAATTCTAAAACAATACTAATAACGCCTAGTAAACTAGGTTGTATTAATGACACTTTATTATCACTTAAAGTTCTTGAAGATGAAAATATTTCTCATGATTGGTATATAAATTTATTTCAAGATAAAGATAGCTTTGATGAAGTTACTTACCCTTTTTATAAAGAATATTTTAAAGAAGTAAAATTTTTAGATGAATTAGACTAAGAAATATATTATTAGACTTTCATATTTTAAATTCTTCTTCTATTTGTTTTGCTAAACTAAGACCTTTAAATGAAAGCTCATTATTTATTATAAAAGAGTCTTTTTTTAGCTCTTTTATATACTGTTTCCCTTGTTTTAAAGAAAACATTTCTTCTAAAGATAACAAAACCTCATTTAAACTATCACTATTAGCTTTTTTTAAAATTGCTAAGAGTAAAACTCTTTTTTCTATATCCAATGTTTTATCCTTGTATAATATATGGCAACTGCAAAAAAAGCACAACCAATCATAATTGTAATATTTTGTAAAGAAGTAAAAGAAGCCATAAAACCTATAAAAAGTGTTGTTACTACATTACTTAACATAAAAACCATATCATTATAAGAAATAACTCTTCCTAAATATTTAGACTCAACCTTATCTTGTAAAAGGGCATAAGTATAAGACCAAATTGTAGTTGTAACAAAACCTGTTAAAAATACTGCAATTAAAGCAAGGTAAAAATTATGCTGCAAAAATCCCCATAAAATTATTGCACAACCTTGAAAAATAAAAATATATGTTAGGCTATTTTTATTTACCTTATTAGTTATAAAAAAGGGGCCTAACATAAGTGCAAAAGCTCTGAGAGCATTTGTAATTCCTATTGATAAAGGAACAGCAATAATAAACTTATATTCATTTTTAGCCAATAATGTAACTAAAGTATCAAAAGCAGTTAATCCTACACTTGCATGTAATAACATTAAATGAATAATGATTTTATTATTTTTAATATAATAAAATCCATCTTTAATCATAGTTAGAATTTTTTCATTTGTATGAATTACATCAATTTTAAAATCAATAAAAGTAAAATATACTATTGCTGTAAATAAAACTGCACTATCCATAATTATTGCAGTTTTAACTCCATAAGCATTTACTATTATTCCACTAAGTGCCATTCCAATTGCATAAGTAAAAGACCAAATAATAGAATGTATTTCATTTGCTTTTTGTAAAGCTTTTCCTGAAATAAGTTTAGGTAAAAGTGACATTTCTGTTGAAAAGAATATTGAAGCACAAGCCATTCTTATAAAAATGAAAATCATTAATAACCATATTTGGGAAGCATCATTAATTAGTAAAAACAGTAAGGTCATTATTAACTCTAAACATAAAAGAGTCATCATTAAATTTTTTATCTTAAACTTATCAATAATAGCACCAGATAAAGGTGCAACTACTACAGCTGGAATAAGATGCATAGCAGTTACTAAAGAGATTACTAAAGCAGAAGAGTTAAATTCAACCAACATAGTATAAATTGCAACAGAAGAAAACCAAGCTCCAAAATATGCAATACATTGCAGAATTGAAAGTTTTCTTATTAAAGGATAGTTTCTTAGAAGTTTAGAGTACTTCAATGCAAACCAATATATCTTGAAAAATAGCAGAACAAGAAACTTCATCACTAGTTGGTGGTGTTAAATAATTAGCATTTTTGGCACCTGCATAAACTAACACACAGTTATCTTTTACATTATCATCATGTTTAATAATAAATTTAGCTTCACCAAAAGAAGATTTCAGAAGTATTTCAGCACCTTGTTTAAAATTATTACTAGAATTAATATATAAATGATTATCAACTTTAAACTGTGAATTTAGAGTATTTCTTTGTTTTGCAGTAATAAAATAGAAATTATTATCATTTTTTTGCTCATATAAATTCTCAATCTCAAGCTCTTCTATAAATTCAAAATTTTTAATTCCTTCTTTTTCTACAATAGTTTCACTATAGTATTTAATAATTTCATCTTCTTGTAATAAAGCTTCATAAGAAAATTCTTTATTTAAAAAACTTGTTAATTCATACTCACTTAGAGTATTAAAATTCTTAGGCTCAACTTCTTGTGATATTGCTTTTAAATCATGACCGTAAGATAAACGAAGATCTTTTTTGCTTAAAAAATTACTTGAAGGAATAACCAAATTAGCATACTTACAAGTATCATTATACGTTGTTCCGAAATAAACAACAAATGTTTTTTCTAGGCCTTGGATTAACCTTTTTGTATTAGGAGCACTAATAACAGGATTAGCAGCTTGAATAAAAACAAGCTTATAAGCTGAAAAATCAACAGATATAAGGTCAACTTCTTTTTTAGGTTTACATATAAGCTTTTTTTCATATCCATATGAAGAATCACCTAAATACCAAAGACCTCCAGCTTTCTTATTATGAGCTCCTATATAAGCTGCAAAAGAGTCAATTGTTCTCATGATTTGTGCGCCTTCATAATACTTTTGAACTCCAAGACCTACTAAAAAGGCAATACTCTTACCCTTCATTAATTCAATAGCTTTCATAACTTTTTGTAAAGAAACACCTGTTGTTTTTTCATAAGAAAGCAAAGGTTTACTTTTAGCTAAATCAAAAAACCAATCTGCCCCACTTGAATAAGAAGAAAAGCTTTCTTCATCTTCCATATCATCCATATAAGCTAATCTGGTCATAAGTAAAGCTAAGTCATGGTCTGTTTTTGGATTTATTTGTAAAAAAACATCAGATTTTTTAGCAATTTTTGTTTCAATGGGATCAATTGTTATAAAAATTTTATCTTTTATTAAATCATACATATGAGCAGATGTAAGGCTTAAGTTTCTTCCCCAAACTACAATAACATCTGAGTTTAAAAGATTTTCATCACTTGGATTTACACAAGAACCTCGACCCTGGATGATTCCTTCTTGACCAGCCCCCTCACATAAACTTCCTTTTGTAAAAGTTGCTCCAAACTTACTAAAAAAAACCTTAGGGGCACTTTGCATTATTCCTAAGTTTCCACTTCCTTTGTAATATAAAACATCTAAAGGATTTGCCTCTTTTAGTTTTTTACTCAAAATACCTAAGGATTCATCTAAAGTGATTTCGCAACCTTCATATAAAGAGACTTCTAATCTATTCTCATTTAATAAATGAGCAAAATTAGCACATAACTTAGAATTAGTAAATTTATGCTCACTTGAGCCTTTTATCTTACCATCTCTTATTTCTGCTTGACAAGTATCATAACAGTCTAAAGGACAGGCTATTTTATTATTTGAATTCAATTTTAACCAAGGTAGAGAAATTTTTAACCGTAGGAATAATAAATTCAACCTTGTATGATGATATATGTTTAGAATCAGCTACTTTATATATTTTGTTAATTTTAATATCACTCTCTTTATCATTTAGAAAAACTTTTTTATCTTTTATAATGTTTACATCAGAAATAGGAATAAAAATTTCAACTTTTGCACTAGATAAGTCTTTTGCTTCATAAAGTACGGTTCCTGGGTTTACATAATCACCTTTTTTTACTGCTATATTGTAAATATAAACATCTTTTTCAAGTAGTTTTTTATTTTTAATAGTATCTTTTAAGTTTGCAATTTTTACTAATAAATCTGTTCTTTGTGATTGTAAATTGAGAACTTTTATTTTTTGATTATCTTTTTCATAAACAGAACGAGAAGATATTTTACTTAATCTTTTATAGTTATTTTCTTCAATTTTTATCATTTGATCATATGAATTTAGTTTTTCTTGTGAATATTTTAATTCTAAAATATTTACAGAAGAATCTATTTTTATTATAATTGAATTATTCGCTTTAAAACCCTCTATTCCCTCATTTGAGAAAACAACTTTTCCACTAACTGATGATTTTACAATATACGTATTAATAGGTTCTAGTTTTGCATAATACTGCATTGAAAAGAGGCTACTTATTAACAAAACACTTAGAATCATATATCTCATTTAAATTCCTTTAAAATTTCTATTATTTCTTTTTTTAAACTTGATAAATTTTTATTATCAGTTTTTTCTATATCAAAAATCAAAGAGTCTAATTTTTCATTTTTACTTAAATATGGGAATAAACACTTAAGCAAATCTTTTTTACAAGAAGCTTTTTTAATTTTGATAATAATTGGGAGATCTTGCTTTTTATTAGATTTATTTATAACATAAAAGTATAAACCAATAGTTAATAATGTAAAAATAATTCCCATAATAAAATATAAGCTTTTTGTAAATAAAGAGCTTTTAATAAAAATCTCTTTATTTTGAAGGTCATTTTTTACAGCAGTACTTATATTAATGCTTTTTTCAAGTTTTATCTCTTTTTGCACTTTTGCTTTTACTTTGATTTTAAAACTCTTGGTTTCTTTAATAAGTATTTTTTGAAGTTTCTCATCAAAATACCTAAGTTTAATAGAAGGAATAATAAAATCTCTCTTAGCTAGTATAGAAAATGTTTTTTCATACTTTGCAAAATATAAATCATTTATAATTTTAGAGCTTATTTTGGCTTTATTTTCATAAATTGTTGTATCTTTAATATCTAATTTAATATCTTCCAAATCATCAATATTTCCAAAACCTTCAATGTTTAATTTAAAAGATACAGCTTCACCTTCTTTTATTTCATTTTTATCAATACTCGAAGTAATTGAAAAATCACCAATTAAAACTGCATTACCTTTTAGTTTTTTAACTTCTACTTCTAAAGAATTAGAATAAATATTTACTATCTTTGCCTCTCTTCTAAAAGAGAAAAACTCATTTGAATTTGCATCTAATAAAGATAAATCAACGCGCAAAGGTTCAATCTTTAAGATTCCTTCTTTTTGGGGAAATAGAATATATTTTAAATCTTGTACTATATATCCATCTTTTTTATAAGCTTTTTTTGCATCCATTGTTTTGAACCAAAAATTTTTAAAATCGACATTTGATAAAGAGCTATTTATAATTTGTAAACCCTCTTTATATTTAAAACTCATTGTTAAAACACTTTGCTCACCTACAAATAATGTTTTTTCCTCAAGAGAAATATTTAGATCAAAATAATCAGATTTTGTTTTTGTAAGTTTTTGTTTCTTAATATGTAAAACTTTTGTTTTTTCATAAACACCATCAATTAAAATAGAAAAAGACGGAATGATAAAATCTTTTTGGGGACGTATAAAATATCTTTTTGTGATTTTTGTGCTTATTCTTCCATTTATATTTGAAATAGACTTGCTCTGTCCAGCTTTTTGCACACTTAATTCCTGGATTTTAGTAATTTTAGGAAAACTTACATCTTTTCCAAAAGCTTCTATTTCAAAATACATATTTTCATTTGGCATAAAAGTTTTAGCTGCTTTGATATTTACACTAGAAAATAAAAAACTAGTTAATAAGATAAGGATTATAATTTTTTTAATCATCATTAAAACTCTAAAGTACCTTCAATAGCAAAATTAGCTTTTGAATCAAGTTCTGCATGAGATAAAACGGCAACATCTAAACCAAATTTTTCAAAAATTTCTGAAATTCTTTTTCTTAAACTTGGGTCTAGCACCATTGCAACTTTATTAAATCCTTTTGCTTCAACTTCTTCCATAAGCTCTTTTGTTTTTGTAACTAAATTATTTATTTCACCAATTGATAACATTAATTGAGAAACACCATGTTGTTCTTGTAGTTTACCTATAAACTGTTGCTCTAAGTCTGGTTTTAAAGTAATAATATGTAAAATATTATCATTTCCTTTAAACCTTTGAGTAATTAATCTATATAATTTTGATCTAACATGCTCAAGCAATACATCAGGTGCTTTAGTAAACTCAGCAATATCAGCAATTGCTTCAATTATAGTTAACATATCAACGATAGGAATTTTCTCATGTAATAAATCTTTTGATACTTTTAATAAAGAACCATAAGAAGTAACCTTCATAGCTTCTTCAACAACAATAGGGAAATCAGCTTTTAATCCATCAATTATATCAACTATATCTTGCCTTGTAATAATATCCTCAGCATGCTGTCTTATAACTTCTGAAAGATGAGTTGAGATAATAGTTGGGGCATCAACAACAGTAAAACCTTTCATTAAAGCTTCTTCTTTTAAATCTTCTTTAATCCAAGTAGCATCAAGATTAAAAACAGGTTCTTTTACTTTTAAACCTTTCATTTTTGCCCCAGCAATTCCACCCATGGCTAAAAGGTGCTCAATTTCAACCTTACCTGAAGCTAAAGGTATTCTTTTTAAATATAATTGATACTCATTAGCTCCAATACTAACATCATCTGATATTCTTATTTGTGGAATAATAAAACCAAGTTCACTTGCTACTGTTTTTCTAATACCTTTAATTTTATCCAATAACTCAGAATTACCACGAACTAGTTGCAATAATCTAAGACCTAATTTAAGCTCTAATACTTCTAGTTTCATAATATTATCAATTTGTTCTTTTTCATTTGGAGCATTTGCTAGTTTTTTATTTTTTAATTCTTCTAAAGAAGTGCTATTTTTAAGCATATTTCCTTTTTCATCTTTTTTATCTTTTGATTTAAAGAAATTAGTAATAGCGTTATCTTGATTATCTTCTATCATATATATGGTATAACCAATAAGTATCATACCAATACCCATAATCGCTAAAATTCCAAAAGGAAAACCTGGAATTAATCCAAAAAGAATCATTCCAAAACCTACGAGAATTAATGCTTTTGAATCTTTAACTAATTGATTTATTACTTCTGTTGCAAACTTATCTTCATCTAAATTAGATCGTGTAATAATAATAGCTGTAGCAGTTGAAAGAATTAAGGCTGGTATTTGAGCAACTAAACCATCACCAATTGTTAAAATTGTATATATCTCTCCACTCTCAGCTACTGATAAATCATGTTGAAAAAGACCTATTAGAAGTCCTCCAATTAAATTTACAATAGTAATTACAATACCAGCAACTGCATCACCTTTAATAAACTTAGAAGACCCATCCATTGCCCCATAAAAATTTGCTTCTGAAATAAGTGTTTTTCTTCTTTGCTGTGCTTCTATATCATCAATAAATCCAGCATTTAAATCAGCATCAATTGCCATTTGTTTCCCAGGCATAGAATCAAGTGTAAACCTTGCAGTTACTTCAGCAACTCTAGTTGCACCTTTTGTTACAACCATAAAATTAATAAGTACTAAAATAATAAAAATAATAACACCAATTACAATATTTCCACCAACAACAAATTCACCAAAAGCAGCAATTATAGAACTAACTGCTTCTGGACCATTATGTCCTTCACTTAAAATAGACCTTGTAGTTGCTATATTTAAAGCAAGTCTAAAAAGGGCTAAAATTAAAATAAGAGTAGGAAAAGTAGTTAAATCAGAGGGTTTTTGAATATATAAAGATATTAAAAGAATTAATAAACCTAAAGATAAAGATACAATTAAAAAGAAATCCAAAAGTAACTTTGGAAGTGGAACAATGATAATTGCTAAAATAGCAACCATCATTCCAACTACAATTAAATCTTTTGAAAATATCTTCTTTAGATTCATATATGTTATTTAGATAAACTATTTAATAAAATTAACTAATGATAATGAACTCATTTTGTTAATAGTTGAATATAAAGCTGTATATGTCATTTCTAAAGATTTAGCTTCTATTGCTGCTTGTGTTAAATCAGCAGCACTTACATTTACTTGCATAATTTTATAATGATTTAATTTAGCAGAAATATTAGAAGCAGCTATTTCAAAAACTTTGTTCTTTCCACCTAGTTTAGCATGTGCTACATTCATTCCATCAAAAGATTTGAGCATATGGTCAAGCTCAGCACTTAAAAGATCTCTTGTTTCTCCTGGTCCACTAGTTGGATTACCATCAGGTTTTTGATTTCTTAAAGCATGAATAATGTTATCTAAATCATCAAAAATATTATGTTTTGCATCAAAAACATTTCCTGGTGTTGAAATAGGATTTTGAAATTCAAAAACAGCAGGAGTTGAAGCAGTTGCTTCTTTTGTTTGAACTATATTTTTAAATTCATTTGTAATTTTACCTTCAATATCATGTTTGATAAGTTGACCTATACCTAAAGATATTGGAGTTGCTGGACTCGTAGGAACTGTTACATTATATGTACTTCCAGATACTTGAGTTGCTGGAATTGTACCACCTAATCCATCTTCTAATTGAGGGATTCCTGCATTTAAAGTCCAAGATTTTCCACTTTCATCTAAAATTGGTTGAGAAGAATCAAAAGTAATAACATTTCCACTTGAAACAACAGGTGGTTTCTTCCACTCATTATTATCTTGATCAACTACTCGCTCATCTGCTGAAAAAGTAAGTTTATCACCATTATATGCTGTATCACTTGAATACATAGCCATATCAAAACCAGTAATACCTTTGTTTCTGTACTCATTATATTCAACAGCTACTCTTCTTGTATGTGCATCACCCATATAAGTAACTTTACCGTCTGCATCTTTTACAAAAGGAAGAACAGTAGAGTCTGATCCTGCAAATATATACTCGCCTTCAACTTCTTCATTTGCCATCATAAATATATTATCTTTAACACCTTCAATATTTACAGCAATAGCTTCCCTTGAAGCAATATCTGTTCCTGCATTTAAAGATTTCATTAATTCAGATTTCACGTAATCCATAAGTTCTTTAATTGAATTCATTGAAGAATCAGAAATAGTATTTTGAGCTTTTGTTTTATCAATTTGAAGCTTTAAACCTTTATATACTCTCATTTTGTCATTTACATAAACTTCTTGTGTAAAAACAGAAGTATCTTCACTTCCGAAATCAATTTTTTTATGTGAACTTAACTGAAAAGAAAGATGTATTTGTTTCTCATTTAAGTTAGAAAGTCGAAATAAGGTCTCACTCGTAGTGCTAATCATTATGTACCTCCATAAATAGTTTTAATATGGTATCAAAACTGTATTCTTCATCAACTCCTTGGACTAAGAACTCTCTAATTTGTTCTTTTTTAGCCAAAGCTTTATCTAGTTCCTTGTCCATACCTTCTTTGTATGCACCAACACGAACTAAAACTTCATTCTCTTTTATTAATGATAATACTCTTTTTAGCTTTAAAAAACCTTTATAATGCTCACTACTTACTACTTTATCAATTACCCTTGATGCTGATTTTAATATATTTATAGGAGGATAAAAACCTTGTTCTGTTAAATCTCGTGTTAGAACAATATGTCCATCTAGAATTGATCTACTTTGATCAGCAATTGGGTCATTCATATCATCACCATCAACTAAAATAGTAAAAAAAGCAGTAATAGATCCCTTAGCATTATTTCCAGCTCTCTCCATAAGTTGTGGTAATAAAGCAAATACTGAAGGTGGATAACCTCTTGAAACAGGAGGTTCACCTGTACTTAAACCAATTTCTCTTTGCGCCATTGCAAATCTTGTTACTGAATCCATCATAAGTAGAACATCATGTCCTTTATCTCTAAAAAACTCAGCAATAGCCATAGCAGTAAAAGCACCATATTTACGCATTAAAGCCGATTCATCAGAAGTTGCTGCAATTATAATAGTATTTTCTAAATCGTTATTTAAATTATAATGAATAAATTCAGGGATTTCTCTTCCTCTCTCCCCTATCAAAGCTACAACTTTTATTTGAGCTTCACATCCTTTTACAATCATTCCCATTAAAGTAGACTTTCCAACACCACTTCCAGCAAAAATTCCTACTTTTTGACCTTTTCCAGAAGTCAACATAGAATCAATAGCTTTAACCCCAGTCGAAAATCTTTCATCTATAATTCCACGCTCAAGTGCAGGCATTGATAATTTATTAATAGGAGAGGTTTCTTCTAAATCTCTTATTTTCCCCTTATTATCAATGGGGTCACCTAAGGCATTTACAACACGACCTAATAAACCATAACCTGTTTTAACACTAAGTCCATCTTTTTGCAAATAAACTTTATCATGTATTCTAAACCCATCAATAAAAGAAAAAGGAACAATAGTAAAAACTTCCGAATCAATTGAAGCTACCATTCCTAAAACTGTATATAAATGTTGTTGGGATTCTATTTTAACAATATCTCCAACAGCAACCTCTAGACCAGAAGCTTTAATTGTAGTTGTACTAATATGTTTAATTCTACCAAAAGGAATAACTAAACTACTTGTGTCAATGGAATCTAAAAGTTCATCAATATTTATCATTTTACAACTTATCACACATATTTTTATATAAAGAATCTTTTGTATTTTTAAGCTCTTTACACTTTAAAATATAATCATCTTTTTTAACATTATTTCCTAAATCTTCATATAAATTTATTAATTCATAATACATTTGAGCTAAATCATTATCTTTTATTTTTCTTTTAATATCTAAACCTTCTAATAAATAATCCATAGATTTTTCTTTATTATTTTTATTTTTCTCATTTAAAGCAAGTTGGATCTCAACAAAAGGGCTATAAACCCTAGCTTTAAAATCTTTTTGCTTTTCATATAATTTATTTAAAATATCATAAGCAAAAAGATTATTTTCCTTACTAAGTAAATATAAATAAAATTGATAATAAAAATCAATAATTAAAGGATTTTTTAAATTATCTTCAATATAGTTTTGTTTTTTTAAAGCATAAGCAAAAAACTTTTGCATTGAAACTGTATCTTCTTTAGAGCTTAAAATTAGAAATCTTTGTAAAAACTCTTTTGATAAGATATCTTCATTATTAACCATATCAACTTTTGATGAAAAACCTAAAGCTTCATCATATAAACCTAAAGAAAAAGCAATTTTTTCTAAATACAAATAAACTTCAGCATCTCTTCTTGAATTAAAAGTATCTTTTATAAGCTCATATGCTCTTTTATTTGGTACTTCTGTTAAACATTGAAAAAAATCAAACTTTTTTTCTTTATCTTCTACTAAAAGAAGAAGAGTTTTTCTTCTAACTTTTTTCAAGGCTTCATTTAAGTCAAAACATTTATTTTGAGCTAACAATTCTTTTATTCTTAAAATATTTATTTCATCAAAAATTGTTTCAACACTTTCATATCCAAACCTTTTTGTAATACTTGTTGAAATTGTTCTATATATTTTTTTTGCTTTTAAAATATAAGCAAATTTTTTATTTTCTTTATCATTTAATAATTCTTGCAATAAGATTTTTTGCTGCATTGATTGAGAATTTTTATACTTTTTAGACAAAGAAGCAGGTTTTATTTGACCTTCTCTCATCAAAATTTCATCAATTGACATTCTAATTTTTCTTGCATACATAGTTTTTGGATAAAAGTTTAAAACATCTTTATATAACTCTTTTGCTTTAAATAAATAATAATCAGTTTTATCATACATTAACATATATGTATTTGCTAACTTATATTTAAAATCTTCAATAGACTCATCTTTTGTGGTTTTTAACAAAAGTTCTTGAAGTATTTCGACTGCAAATTCTGGCATATTAGCTTTTATTAACTTATTTACTTTTTGTATTGCTAGATATGAATCATTTGCATAATATTCAATATTTTTTGTTAATACTTTTGAAACTAAATTATATGCTTTTTCCTTTTCATTATTTAAAATATACGTATCAAAAAGTTCATCTGCTACAATTGTAGCTATTAAAATATTAGTAGTTTTTGTTAAGATTTCATATAAAACTTTTGTAGCTTTTTTATAAGATTTTGTATGTTTATAGACTTTAGCTAGATATATTTTACCATAAGCCTTAGTAATAGGATCATCAAAATTATTTATAATAGTAAGTGCAAAATATTTTGCATCATTAACTTTATTTACTCTAAGCTTTAACTCAACTAATAACATATAAGCCTTAGGTAAATCAGAGTCTCTTATAACTGAATCATTAATAGCATGCTCTAACTCATCAGTTGCATCAAGTGCTATTCGTGTAAATTTTTTTTTAATTGCTAATTGAGCATAAGCAATCATAATATCAGAATCTAATACCTTAACTCTATTTTGAAGTTTAAAAGCTAAAATCTGGTCATAAGCTTCATTGATTTTACCCTCTTTTGCTTGATTTTTAACATGATTAATAATATCAAAACCATCAGAAATCGCTTGTTTTCTTTTCTCAGAAATTTGTGTTCCACTAGAATTTATAAAACCATAATAAAAATCTTTTTTTGCATTAAGAAAAGTAAGTGTTAATAAAATCAATAATATTTTTTTCATTTCCTAACCTTTTTTTAATTCAAATACATAAGAGAATATTTCAGCAATCGCTTTGTAAAACTCTTCTGGAATAACTTGCTCAACTTCTAACTGATCATATAAAGCCCTTGCTAATGCAGGGTTTTCAATAATTGGAATATCATTTTCTCTTGCTAAATCTTTTATTTTAATAGCAATAAAATCAATTCCTTTTGCAACAATTTTAGGCGCATTACTTACTTCATTATCATACTTCATAGCAACAGCATAATGACTAGGATTAGTAATAACAACATCAGCATCAGGAACATTAGACATCATACGCTCCATAGCCATCTTCATTTGAATTCTTCTAATTCTAGCTTTTACTTCTGGATTACCTTCCATATTTTTATGTTCATCTTTAATCTCTTGCTTAGACATTTTTAAAGATTTAATATAATAATGTTTCGTAAAATAAAAATCTATTATAGCAAAAAGAAGTATAATAAATATTATTGCTGCTAAAAAATATGTTATTAAAAGAATCATCGTATCCATAGAAGCTGATAATTCTTTATCCATCATTTCTAAAAACATTTCCCCTGTTAAAGATAAAAGAAGAATATTTACAAAAACAATTAAAGTTAATTTAGCTGTTAATTTTGAAGCTTCTAAAATTTTCTTTAAGGCAAAAAGAGATTTTAAACCTTTTATTGGGTCTAATTTAGCGAAATCCATTTTTAAAGGGTTTAAAAGCATTCCAAATTGAGCCCAATTAGCAGCAAGGGCTAAAAAAACAACTAGCATAAAAAAAGGTAATAAGACTGTAATGCCTGTTCTTACAAAGGTATAATAAAGTGAAGCATACACTTCAGGACTTAAATCTTCTTTTATGAAAGAAAAAGAGTATTTCATTAAATCTTGTATGGTTTTAAACATATGGGAAGAGTAAAATAGTAAATAAATAGTTCCAAATAAAATTGTAGTAGCTCCTACAATTTCAGCAGATTTACCTACATTACCCTCACTTCTAGCATCAGATATTTTTTTGGAGGTGGGTTCTTCTGTTTTATCATCATCATCAGCCATAACTTACCTTACTCAAATTTACTTAAAAAATAATTTGTAAAACTATCAGCAAAAATTTCCATACCTAACATCATAAAAATGAAAATTAATGAAAATTTTAACTGAAAAGTAATCACAAAAGGAGAAAATGCAGGCATAGATTTTGTACCATAACCATAATACATATCAACAATAAAACCTATAAAAAATAAAGGAAAAGCAAATGCAAAAGAGAATGCAAACATTCTATTGATTTCATCAATAGCAATTCCTACCCCATCATATGAAAAAATATCAAAAGTTCCTAAAGTAATTAAAGAAAAACTTTTTGCTAAAATAACAAAAGTCATTTCATACATTCCTGTTTCAAAAAACAAAGCCAAAGAGATATAAAATAGCAATCTTGCAACAATACCTTGCTGTGATCCAGAAGCAGGATCAAAAAAGTTTGCCATTGCTAAAGCTGTTGCATATCCAACAAATTCACCAATAATCTTTACTGCTGAAAAAATGATATTTACAAGAAAAGAAGCTACTAAACCCAAAGAAATTTCAGAAAGCAAAGCTAAGACAAATTCATTTTCACTAATATTATTTTGTGTAGTAACTATTGGAAAAAGAAAAATTGTAATAAAAAAAGATAAACCTATTCTTACTTTAACAGGAACAGAAGGGTGTCCAAAAATTGGCATAAAAGCCATAAAAGACAAAATTCTAGCTAAAAGAAGTAAAAACTTAAATAATACCTCTTCATTTAATAAAGATAATAAGGCTTCCATTACATATAATTGTTATTTTCTTCACTTAGTTTTTCATTGCTATTATATAAAGCAGAGCTAACATTATTTGTGAAGTTCTTATTTTCTTTTTGATTATCAGACATATTATCAAATGATGAATTATTTGAACCCTGCTCACTATTACTAAAATCTAAAGAAACATTAATTCCTTCAAAGTTCTTAGCAAGTGCTGCTTTTAAAGAACTTTGAGAATCAATCATAGCATCTAAAGTAGAAGAATTAGAAGCACTTAAACTGACAGTTAAACCAGCAGTTTTACTTGATTTCATCATAATAGCAATAGAACCCAAATTACCAGGTGAAAGGTTGATTTTAAAAGCAGTAACAGGAGGTTTATAGTTTTCGTACATTTTTTTTGCTATATCTGACATCATTGAAGACATACGTTGTTTTGCACCTACTATTTTATTAATAATATTATTTGCAAGTATAGGACTTACACTAAGAGTTGTTTCTTCTACTTTAGAAGTAGACGAAGTAGAGTTTTTTTCAAGAGTTGCTAAAGAATTTGAAATTTCTGAAATATCAATTTTTGCAATATTTTTATTAAATACAATTCTATCTAAAGAAGATTTTTTAATATTTTTTGCATGATCATTTTTAACATGATCAATTTTTAAATCGCCATTTTTACCATTATCTACTTTTTCATGTTCAATTTTTGAACTTTTCATATTTAAACCTAAAACTTTTGCAGCTTCTTTTACGCCTTCCATGGATTTTTTGTCTTCTACAATTGTTTTAGCATTTTGTTTATTTTGAATTGTCATATCATCATAAGATTTTTTTTGAGAGCTTAGAAAGATATTTGTTAATACATCATTTTTAGAATTAGAGCTTTTTTTCGTATCTATTTTACTAGATACATTAACTTTTTTTTCTTTAATTTCTTCTACTTTAGTTTTAGTATTAATTAATTGATCAAAAAATGATTTATTATTTATTTTATTTGAACTCTTAGCTTCTACTAAAATATCTTTGTTTATATTTACAGGAGTTTCTTTTGTATTTAAAGAAGCTAAATCATTTGCAAGTTTTACATTTTTAACATTATTTACAGAACCCAGATTCTTAGTCACATTAAGATTTCTAAAATTATTTAAATTCTTAGAATTATCTGAAATATTTATTTCTTTATTATTCTTAATTTCTAATGTTTTATTCTCATTTGAGTCTTTTTTTAGAACACTCTTTGAAAATATATCTTTTTTTTCTATTTTATTATCATTTTCTTCAAGATTCAAAAAAGAAGACTTTAAAGAAAATTTTTCTTCTTTATTAGAAGTATCATTTTTATTAAGCAAAGGATTCAAGGAAAGTTCATTGCTTTTTATCTCTTTATTATTTTTACTTGAAGAAAGTGTATTTAAAGTATTACTGTTATTTTCAGTTTTTATATTTTCATTGTTTTTAGATGTTGAATCTAATAAATTTTCCTTATTTAGGTTTTTTAGGTTTTTTAGATTTTTTGAGGTATTTTTAGTTTCAATTATATTATTAGATTTATTATTTTTGCTATCTTTGTCATCACTTTTAACTTTCTTGTTAGTACTAAGTTCATTCGAATTTTGTGAAATATCTTTAGGTCCACTATCTTTATTATCACTTTTAAGTATAGTCTCAAGTGTACTAGTGTTGCTTTTATCACTTTGTTTTTTGTTTTTAACAGACTCAGTGATTGTATCTTTTGTTGTGATTTTTAAAAGATTAGTTTTATCACTATTATCTTCATTTACATTTTTATTTTTTAAATTCTTTTCATCTTCTAAACTAAGAGTTTTTTCTTTTTTTAAAAGTTTATTTTTAGGATTATTTTCTTTTATATCTTTTGTATCTTTTTCTTGAGCTTTTTTTCCAGTTTTAGTATCACTTGGCTTATTTTCACTATTAGAAATAGTATTTTTAGCCTCAATTATCAATCTATCTAATAAAGAACTAGTTTTTGCTCCACTTTCTTTACTTATATTGTTTTTACTAGAATCAGTAGTAATAAACTTATTATTTTTTTTACTATTATTTAATTCTTTTTTATTATATAAGTCTTTTTCTTTTTTTTCATCTTTTGAAGTTTTATTTAAAGCAGATGTATTTTTTTCAATTTTTGCTTCTTTTATATCTTGTGTTTCTTTTTTCTCACTTACTTCATTTGAAGTAGAAACTTTTTCTTTTGCTTTATTCATTAATGAATCAAATAAAGATGGTTCTTTTTTCTCTTCAATATGATTATTATTACTACTTTTTACAGCTCTTACCTCTGTAAGATCAAAAGCAATTTCTTTAGTCATTTTACATACCTCTTAAAATTGCTAAAGTTTTAGTATCCATAGTTTTTTGCGTAGTAAAAGCTGAAACATTTGCTTCATAAGCTCTCATAGCTTCAATTAAATCTACCATTTCAATTACTGGGTTGATATTTGGATAAGCAACATATCCTTTATCATTTGCATCAGGATGTTCAGGTTCATATTTTAATATTGGTTTATCATTTGAACTTGTAATAGATTTAACTCCAACACCTTTTAAAGAAGCATCTTGTCTATTTTGGTTTTGTAATAATAATTCTTGAAATACTACATTTTGCTTTTTATAAGGACCACCTTCTGTTGTATGTGTGGTCTGAGCATTTGCGATATTCGCACTAACTATATTTATCCTAGTTCTTTGAGCACCCATACCTGATGTTGCAATATTATAACCATCAAAAAATCCCATAATAAATCCTTATTTATACTTGCATTTTCATTATTTCTTTAAAAGAACCAATAGCTTTATTCTTAACTTCTAAGGCTAGTTTTAAAGATAGTTCTGCTTCTTCAATTCTTTGTACAGCTTCTTGTAGATTTGCAACTTTACCTGTTGCAATTCCTTCCATAGCTTTATACCCTTGTACTTGTGCTTCATTTACTTCACCAATAGCATCTTTAAGCATGGCTTGAAAACTTACAGAAGAACTAGCATTATTATTTACATTATTAACATTATTTATATTTCCAAGATTAGAAATTTGATTTATTGAATTAATATCCATTTATCTTCCTTTTAGGATTTAATATTACTTAGTTCGACTTCTTGAGCTTTAAGTTCATTAAGTAAAAATTCCATTTTTTCTGCTTGAGCATTAAATTCAAGCTCATTTTTTTTATTATCTAAACTAAATAAAAGTATTATCATTGAAAACATCATATTTGCAACACCTTTTAACACTACGGTTACAAAAACAACTCCTAATATAATCTCAACAGAAGTAAATAATTCTGCATTTAGTACGAAAAAAATTAAAGTAGCGAAAAATCCAGTGGCTATATATATTTTGAAAATACCACTATTTATTACAGATTTTGAAAATCTTTCTACTACCAAATTTATTCCTAATTCATATTAATTAGTAATGACTCCACTATCATTTCAAGCTCTTTACAAACGGGCTCTTTATTGAACTCATTTACAAAAAGTTTTCTTAATCTTCCTGTTGTTGAAACGTTGCGTGAACTACTCACATTACCTATGTATTTTATCATAAAATCAGCTCTAAGCCTATTTTTCCTTGAGAGTTTTTCCAAAGAATTAGTTATAGATTCTCCTATTTTGTAGTTTTTTGTATGATTAAAGCATAACATAAGCGAACTTTTATCTTTGGATAACATTTTCATTAAAGCGTATACATCCGTAAGTGCACTTGGGTCTGTTGTTGTTATTGCTAAAATATTACTTGAAACTGATAAAAATTCTTTTACATATTCATTTAATCCAGCACCAGTATCTATTAAAATATAATCAAATTTATTTAAAGCAACCACATCTTCAACAATTCTAGCAAAGACTGAAGAATTTGAATTATTCGCGTACTGATAGGCACTTTTCCCTGCAATTAAAGTTATATTTTTATACTCAGTTTCTAATAAAGTATCTTCTAAGGGGACTTTCCCTTCAATATAATCAAAAAGAGTTTTTTTTGGTTTTAAATTAAATAAAACCTGCATATTTGCTAAACCAATATCTGCATCAATTACTGCAATTTTCAAACCCCTTTGAGCTAAAAGATAAGAAATATTTGCAGTAAAGGTTGATTTACCAACCCCTCCTTTTCCAGAAGTTATAGTTAAAATCTTTGACTTTGATTCTGACTTTAGTGTTGCTTTTTTTGCAATAGAGACTAATTTACTTGCTTGTGAAGAGATAGAATTTAACATCTAAAACCTATTACACGATGAATTCATAAAACAATCAATTAAATAAGAAGAATCTGAAACAATTAAATCATCAGGAACATTTTGCCCTATTGAAAAATATGTAATAGACTTTTTAGTTTTATGTGCAAAAGAAATTAAGTTACCAAAACTTTTCGTTTCATCTAGTTTTGTAAAAGTTAAATAATCAATATTCAATCTTGAATATGAAGTATAAATATCTAATAAATCGCTTTGTTTGACATTAGCAGGCATAACAAGTATTTTTTCAATTGGTAACTCGTCAACCTTTTTTTGGTATTCATTAATAATCTCAATCTTATCTACATCATATTGAGAAGAACCAGCAGTATCAATAAATATATAATTACAATCTTTTAATCGCAACAATGCTTCAACTAAATCTTCTGGTTTTTTAACAACCTCTAGAGGCAATCTCATGATATTAGAATAAGCTTGTAACTGCTCAATCGCTCCAACTCTAAAAGAATCAAGAGTCACTATTCCAACTTTATAGTTTTGTCCTAATTTATAGGCATAACGAGCAGCAAGTTTTGCAATAGTTGTTGTTTTTCCAACACCAGTAGGTCCTACCATCATCATAATTTTTCTTTGATGTTTTCTTAAAGGAACTTCATGTTTAATTGGAATAATTCTTCTTAGAATTAATTTAAAAAAATCATTTACTTTTTTTGGATTAGATTTCATAGCAATTGGAAGTTGTTTAATCGTTTTTTTCATTATAGTATAAGTCATTTCTTGATCAAATTCATTTTTTTCAAAAAGATTATACATATCAACAAATTCTAAGGGAATATTTAAATCATAAAGTTGTGACTTAGGTTCCCAAATTGATTTTTGAACATTTACAATGGCATCTTGCATTTTAAGAATTTCTTCTTTAAAATCATAAAATTTTGTAATTACTTTTTCTTCTTTATTAGAAGTTTTTGAAACAGCTTTTTTTGTAAATATACTTGAGGTTTCAGACAAATCTTCAATTCCAACAATTACTTCATACATAGCAGGAGAATGTACATCAGAGATTTTTTTAGTTGAGATAACTATAGCATCTTCACCACACTCATCTTGAGCATTTCTTAAGGCATAAGTAGGAGTTTTTCCTAAAAAGGACAACATCTTCATCTAGTTTTTCCATCTTTATATATTTTTTCTATTTTTCCATTACTTTTTTTAATAGTAATATATTTATTATTTTGAAAAAGTATTTTTCCCTCTTTTTCTATTTCTAAACTACCAAATTGAAAAATTACTGAATCTTTTTTATATACTTTTATATCTTTTAAACAAATAATTGAACCTTTATTTATATAATGTTTTGATACAAAAGTATTATTATTGTACATTTTAATAGTAAAAGCTTTACAATCTTTTTTAAGTCTAGCTGATTTAAATAACATTAATTTAGTTGAATCTATTTTTTCTTTATATTTTATATCATCTTTTGCTATAATTACATCAATTGCATATATATTTAAAGAAAAAACAATAAAAAAAGAAAGTATTATTTTATACTTTAATTTCAAAAACAGATCCTCCATTTTGAGCTGTTAAATCATCAACAATATCTTTGTACATTTGTTGAACGGGAAGAACAATCGAAGCTAGTCTTCCATTTAATTTATGAAGTTCTTTTAGACGATCTTCTAAGTTATCAACTTTTTGCCTATATTCATTTACATCTTCATCATTTTGCATGGCTTGAACTAAATAAGAATTTAGTTCACCTTTTAAAGAAACGATTTTTTCCATCATTTCTTGTTTTATATCATTTCTTGTAAGCAAATTCTCATGTTTTGCTTCTTTTATATCTTCTATATCTATAAGTATTGCATCTTTTAACTTTTCTACTAAGTTTAGCATTTCATCTATTGTTTTATCAATCATTTTAAATCCTAATTTTTTTCACTTAAAAATTTATACAACATATCACTAATACCTAAAGAACCAGATGAGTTTTTACTCAAAGCTTCTGTATACATACCTTTAACAATATCACTACCAACACCTTCACCAGCAACTTTGGTTGAGCGTAAAGAAACATCCATTAATTGTTGCATAAAAAACGATTCAAAATCATTACATACATCTTTTAACTTATCACCTTGTAGTTTTGAGGTATCTACATTTTTTAGTTTATCACTAGAAAGTTTAGAAACATCTATATTTGTTGTAGCACTTATATCCATCATTCTTCCAATCTATCAAAAAAGTTTTCTTCTGCTAAAATATTATCTTTATCATTATTAGAATAAAATCTAATTTCAACCCTTCTATTATCAGCAGCATTATCACTTTTAGGATGATAAGAGGAAAAAGCTGATACTTTTAATTGTGCAGGATCAATTCTATTTTTTATCAGCTCTTTAACAACAGATATTGAACGCAAGGCTGAAATATCCCAGCCATCTCTAGGAATAGTATCATTAACATAATTACCCCTATCTGTATGCCCTATAATTTCAATATTAAAACTATTTGGCATAGTTCTAATAACTCTTGCAATTTTTGAAATAAAACGCTTTGCTGCTTTATTACTTAAGGCATATTCTCCTTCATTAAACATAACAGAAGAAGGAATATCTAAGCTAAACTCATTCTCTTTTTTTACCATTTCTAATAGTTCATTTTCATCTTGAGCTGATTCATTCATTTGTTCAACCAAAGATTCTATTTCTTCTTCAGCATCTTCAGCTTCTTCATCAGAATCAGCTTTTCCTTCAGCTTCACCTTTACTTGTATCTGTCATATCGCTTTGGGTTTCAGCATCAGTTGTATCATCTAAGAAACCCATAGCTTTTTTCATTACATCAAAATACTCTTCAACTTTTTTCTTATCCATTACAGCCATAGAAAGAAGTAAAATAAAGAAAGTTAATAATAAAGACATCAAATCACCAAATTGCACTAACCAACCAGGTAAACATGTTTCACATTCAGGACATTTGTTTTTAGCCATTATAATTACTCAGAAGAGTCAACTAACATAGCGTTTAGTTTCATCTTTATATTTCCAATAGACTCTTCTGAAGCAATCATAGCCGTTCCTGTCATAATAACTTCATTTGAGATAGCCTCAACCTTATGTTTTTGTAATAGTTTACTTTCAATTATTCCTGCAAAAAGTGTACCTATTAGCGCCCCATACATAGTTGTAAGTAAAGCAACAGCCATAGCAGGACCAACAGCAGCAGGATCAGAAAGGTTTGCAAGCATTGCAACAAGACCAACAAGAGTTCCAATCATTCCCATAGCTCCAGCCGTTCCTCCAATATTTCCAAATAAAGCAATCATAACCGAGTGTCTATTATCAATATGCTCCATTTTAGTTTCTAATAAAGGAACTAGTACATCAGCTTTAGTTCCATCAACTAAAAGTTGAAAAGCTTCTTTAAAAAAAGGATTTGCTTCTCCTAAAACTTTTTGCTCAATATGCATAACTCCATGCTTTTTAATCTCAGTTGCATAAAAAGTCATTTTTTCAATTAATTCTTCCAAAGGTTCAACTTTTACCATATTAAAAGCAACTTTTAAAGCTGGAGTAACGCGTTTTAAATCAGAGCCTTCAAATTGACCTGCTGTTACAGCCATTGTTCCACCAATTACAATAATAACTGAAGGTACGTCAAGATAAGGACCAAAACCAACTCCTCCTAAAATAATAGCTAAAGCAACTAGTCCCCATCCAGCACCTAGCCCAACTGCGGTTGTTTTATCCATATATTATCCTAATCCAATTTGATTAAGTCTTGATGACTCTGAACCAATATTTTTAATTTTTAAACCAAATTTTCCCTCAACAATAACAGCTTCACCCTCACCTATTTTAATTCCATTAATTAAAATTTCTAAAGGTTCATTAACCATTTGTTCAAGTTCAATAATTTCTCCAATATCCCATCTAAGAATATCTTTTAATAAAAACATTTTAGTTCCTAAACGAACACTTAGTTTTAACTTTATATCAAAAAGAAGTTTTAAATTTTTTGATGATTCATCTGAAAGAAGAGCAGAAACATTAGTGTTTGCAGGAGCACTTCCAGAAGGAGAGTCAAAGGAAGAAGCTTCATTAATTGGAACCATTCCCATATCATCAATACCACTCTCACCACTTATTTCACTAATGTAAGATAAAATAACATCATCAAAACTAACAAAAACTTGAAATTTCTCACCTCCTAATAAAAGAGCAAACTCATATAAATTTGCACTTGAAGAACAAGACTTACATTCAATTATTCTAGAGCTTTGTATTTCTGATTTTAAACCATGAACATCGGCAAAACCTTGGGCATTTACAGAAGTACAAATTGAACCACAAATATTTGAAACAATTTCATTTATTGCATCAGTAATTTCATCATCAATATGTTCTTTTAAATCACCCATTCCACCTAACATTAAGTACTCAAATTTAGTAGCACTTTGATTTGGCACTATAATTTTCCATGTAGATGAAATATTTGAAAAATCAAATTTTGCTAAAACTTCAACACATTGTGAAGATTCTAAATCATCAAAATTAGCTTCTTTTACATCTTCAACACTAGCTTTTTTTGATAAAAGCTGTTCTAATGTATTAGCTAACTCTTCTTTTATAATATTTGAAATATCAGATGCCAAGTAAAATGCCTTTTATTATTTATTTAAATCTTTTTCAATAGAATCAAGTAAATATGCTTTTACTTTCATCATTTCTTCTGTAGGATACTTATACTCAGCATCTCCTCTTACAATCTTAACAAAAAAATCTTTTGATTGTTTGTTATATCCAAACTTTACATTATCTAAGATAACTTCATTTGTTTCATCAATTGCTGACTTATTTTCATGTTTTTTATATTCTTCTTCATCTATAAGTTCAGTTTTTTTATCTACTTCTTTAACTTTTTGTATCTTTGACACATGATTTGTTTGAGCATTATCTATTTCTGAAATTCTTCCTAACTCCATAGTAACCTCCTTTATTAAGTACAATATTGATTAATTATACCTAAAAAAAATTAAATTAGCTAAAAAATTAATAAAAGAATTAACATTAAAGTTATAATAAGTTTTTTTATTATAAAGATTCTAAAAAGTCATCAAAACCTATAAGTTTAAAATCTATTAAAGAATCAAGATAAGGTTTATTAAAATACTCTTTAGCAGAGTGTAGTTTTAAATCTTGAATAAGTTGAACACCTGATAAAAAATCAGCTCCACTATCATTTAAAATAGCTTTTATAAGTGAGATTTGAACAGAAGCTTCATTGTATCTTTTGTCTTCAAGCAGGCCTGCTACTATTAAATACATAGTATATTTATCCTCAAGATTATACTTTTCTTGTAAAAACTCTAATATGCTAACAGCAGCTTTTGGGTTATTGTTATGTAAGTCTCTTAAAGCTTTTGTTCTTAAGTAAGAAGGGCTATGATAACCTACTATATTTAAATCTGCTTTGTAAAATAAACCCAAAGATTTTAAAATATCAATATAATATTGTGTTATAAGTAAAGGGCCATCTAAAAAGTTATTATTAATTTTTAAAGGAATGGTATCTTGCAATCTTGAGAAATATGAATAATCACTTTCATTCTCTTTTCTCATGCTTAATTTAATCAAATATATAAAAGGGTCTTTATAATATTCTTTTAATAAAGGTTCATCAAAAGAAGCTGTTCCTTCTTGAAACTTATCTAAAAAAAGAAGACTTTTATAAAAAATAGCTTTTTTATATTTACCTGGTTTATCTAAAAACTTAAACTTTGGGTTTATAAACATAGAATAAAGCTTATGCCCAAAATATTTATATAAACCATTATTTGATTTTATATTATTTTGAATATAATCCTTATCTTTTAATTTTTTAGAAATCTTTTTAGCAGATAAAAGAGTCATTACTGAAAACAGTTTATTTCCTGGATTTAACTTATATGCTTTTGTAAAATATTTATAAGCACTATGAAAATCATAAATATGTGCATAAGCTAAACCAAGATTATAATATATATAAGATTTAGTATCAGTTTTTATTAATTTTTCTAACTCTTTAACTCTAATTATTGGGTCTTTTTTTATTAAGTTTAATAAATTAGCATTATACTCAAGCATAACATCAAGTTGTTCAATGTTTTCATTAGAATTAAAAATAAAACCTTTTGATAAATCATAAATCAATTCTTGTGAATCTGAGAAAATAAATGGAGCAAAATAAAAGATATAATCCATTTCTCTATCTTTATCAAATTTTACTACAAAGTCTAGATATTGCTTTGGAGTATATTTATATTTATTAAAAAAGATTTTTAGAGGTAAGTCTTTATTTGATGAAAAATAAGAAATTCTAGGACTTAATTCATCTATATGTTCAATTAATTTGCCTATTTCATTTGATTTTAGATCTCTAAAAATCATAAACCATATAATATTATTTACTTTTTTGGGATTAAAGGTATTATCTCTTGCATTTTGCAAGAAACGTTCTGCTTTATTATAATCTTTTAGTTTAATATATAAAAGTGCTTTTTTCAAAGGTTTTGAAAAATCCATTGATTCCAAAACTTTTAAGGCTTGTTTATAATTTTTTAGAACAATATATGTATCTGCTATCATTCTTTTAGAGTGTTCACTTAGTTTTTTTTCTTTTTTTGCAATATTAATGATTTGTTCTAAGTAATTTTTATCTTTACTTAATTGGTATAAATAAAAACATGCACTCATAAAAGAGTAAGTATTAGAATATCTTGCTTCATCATGCTGATAAATTCGCTGAAAGTATATTTTTGCATTATAAATAGATTTCATTTGATAGTATGCAATTGCTATATTTAAGAAAGAAGGTATTTTCATAACACTTGCAGTACTTTTAAATATAGTTATTGCTTCTTGATATTTCTTTTTCTCTAAGAGTAAAACAGCTTTATTAAAAGCAACTTGCACTGTAAGATTTTGATAAGATTTATTTAGTTTATTATACTTAAATAATATTTCTGGTTGAGATTCAATTAAATCTTTAGCCTGCAAAGTAGGTAAATAAATTATCCATAATATTAGTATAAACTTTATATTAAAACTTTTCAAAATAATTCCTATTTAAACCATTGTATTAACTTGAGCATATAAATCTTCAGTTCTTCTTTCTAAAACATCAACCTTATGTTTAAATGATATATTCTCACTTTTTGTTTCTTGTAAATCACTTCTTGCTTTATTCAAAGCTTTTTGAACTTTTTCTATAGCACCACTATGAGATTCAACTTGTTTTTGATAATCATTTAACAAAGTTTGATATTTTGAATGATCAGCTTCTAAAATATTTTTTTCTTCATTTACTTTTTGGTATAAAGATTTATAAACACTCATTGTTGAAAAAAAGTATATAAGTAAAATAGCCAAAACGCTTATTAGTAAAATATTTTCCAAAAACTTCCTTTTGTAAATATAATAAAAGAAAAAAATTCTTTTATTATTATCTTTTTAAACCAATTAAGGTAGTTAAAAGCTGATCAGCTGTTGTAATTGATTTAGCATTTGCTTCAAAAGCTCTTTGAAAAACCATTAAATTTACTAAGCTTTCAGATAAATCAGCTGTTGAAAGTTCTAAAGATTTACCTACTATTTTAGCTGTTTTATCATTATTTATATTATAAATAGGATCACCTGAATTATTTGTTTTTGCAAATAAATTATCACCTACTGGATCTAATCCTCGTTGATTATTAAATAAAGCAATTGCAACTTGACCAACAGCAATTTCAGCCCCATCTTGTTTCATAGTAATTAAACCAGTAGCATCAACTCTAAACTTACCAAAAGGAGAATTAGAAATACCTAGAGTATCAAGTCTTAATTGTAAAGAACCTTTTGATGACGTTTGATCAATAGTATTAATAATTTCAATAAACTCAGCCCCAGCTCCTTCTCGACCAGAGAAATCAGCATTTTTATCTAAAACTGTATCAGGTGTGATTTCAACAAGTTTAAAGTTTGTTATTGCTTTATTAGTATCATTAGCTGTAATAGTAATATTATTACCAGCCGCTGTAGCTGTAGTAATATCACCATGACCAGCAATTGCTGTTGCAATAGTTCCTGGAGTAGCTGCAGCATTTATTGCAATATCTATAGTTTTAGAAACTCCATCATAGTCAAAAGTTACTTGATAAGCTTTAGTTGTTGAAATAGGAGCATTAATCGTAAAAGTTCCTACTTCTGCATCAGTACCTGATGCTGGTACTGAAGCACTATAAGGACTAGCTATAAAATCACTTTTATCAGAACCTTTTAGTGTTCCAGAAAACTCAACATCTGAGTTTTTATCTAAAGTTTTAATTACAAGATTATTATTAATATTCTCAGCTCTAACATAACTAGAAAGTGGAGCACTATTAATAGCTGTTACAAAATCATCTATATTAGTAGGATTTGTAATACTTAATGCTACTGTAGGAACAGTTATATTTTTTCCTAAATCTTTATCATAAATAGTTAACTGATATGTAAAATCTTCTATTCCATCCATTGCTGATAATTCAGAAGTTGCTGAATAAACATCTCTTTGTTTACCAACAATTGCTTCCATTAAAGCTTCACGAGAAGACTCTAAAGCACCAATACCTTGACCAGTTGAGGAAGCTGTTGCACTAACTGATTCATTATATGAACCATAAATTGTATTACTTCCTGCTAACTCAGCTACTTCAGTTATAGTAAAAGCTTTTCCTGGAATTAAAGACTTTATTTCAATCATACCTTTTAACATCTCTTTAGCATCAGCTAAAGAAGTAGCATTTGAAGTACCATCAATTTTAGCAATTGCTCTAAAAGTATCACTTCCTTCAAAAATACCATTTCCACTTGTTCCATCTGTTACTAGTTTGGCTTCAAAACCAGCAATATTAGAAATTTTATTAGCTAAAGCTTTATATGTTGCTATTCTACTTGCTGCTAAATTCTGATCAGCTTGATCAACTGTTCCAGAAGAATCTAAATCATCAGTGGTTAGCTGATGTGTTGTAACTTCAGATATAAATTTTTGACCAACTCTATCTCCATTAATAAAAACATATATTTGATCACCCTCTTTTTTAAAATCAGTTCCGGCAAAACTAATTTGACTAGCTTGAGCAATAGATGTAGCAGATGGACCATCTGGTGTTTCTTGAATTTTTGTAACCCAAGCAGTATAATCTTTAATTAACTCTTCTACATCTTTAACTTTTACAGATTTTGACTTATATCCAGCACCATCAAAAACAGTTGAAGAATCAGATTTTGCAGTTTGCGAATAATCAGTTGCTTTTGCAGTATACGTTTCAATATACTTAGAATGACTAACTATTTTTGTAGTAATTAATTGATTATAATCATTTGTAAAAACTGAAACATTTGGATTTGTACTTTTTACATCAACTTTCTTATCAAGTGGGGACATAGCCCAACCTTGAACTTCATTTCCAGCTGAATCTTGTAAGGTACCATTATCTCCCATTCTAAAGTTTCCAGCTCTAGTATAAAAAGTTTCAACAGTCCCATTTGCACTTTTATTAGCAACAGGGAAAAAACCATCACCATTAAGTGCCATATCATGAGCAACACCTGTTAATTTAAGACCACCTTGCTTAAATAATTTTTCAGCGTCTAATATTTTAGCACCCTTACCTATCTTGTCTTGATACATTTGATCAGCAAAAGATATTCTTGATGCTTTATAACCTATAGTATTTACATTTGCAATATTATGCGCTTCGTTATCTAATGCAGTTTGTTCTGCTGCAAGTCCTGAAATTCCTGTCCATAATGCTCCGATCATGATTTATCCTTTTAGATAAAATTAAGCTAATGCTTAAGTTTTTATACTTCTTTAAAGTATAAAAACTTAAACATTAAAACTTAAATTTTTTAATTTTTAGTTTTTAATTCTTAATACTTTTATTACTAATTTCTAATTATTTTTTAAGTTTTATAGCAATATTTAAAAACTCATCTGCTGTTGTAATAGACTTCGCACTTGCTTCAAATCCTCTTTGAAAAACCATCAAATTAGTTAACTCTTTTCCTAGGTTTGAATTTGATAATTCTAAAGCAGAACCTCTTATTGTATTTAAATCACCTGCATAAATAGCCTCTCCGGTATCAGGTGTTTTTGAATAAACATTATTACCCTCAGCTCTGAGTGCATCAAGATTTGTAAAAGTTGCCGTTGTTAGTTTTCCTATTACAAACTTATTCTTTCCTATTTTTGAAAAAATAATTCCATCTTCTATTTCAACTTTTCCAAAACTTTTTTCAGATAACCCAAGATTGTCTAGTTTTAACTGAATATTTCCAACATTTAAAGCTTTTTCAGCAGCTAGTGAAACAGAAGTATTCATTTCTAGGAACTCACCATTAGCTAGTTCTATTAAAGCTTTTAAAGAGTCACGTGAACTTTCCACCATTGCTAAACCTGAACCTTGAACTGCTTGTGTTGTAGTTGAAGTATTAATACTTACTTGCGCACTTACACTTGCGTTTGTAATACTTGTTGATTTTCCAGGAACAAGGGAGGTAATACTAAGAACACCTTGAGCATCTACACTTGCAACAAATCCTTGTTTAGCAGAAATTCTATCTGCAAATTTTTTCATTGTTGTAAGGCTGTCGCTATCAAAATCTTGTTTGATGTGAGTATTTCCTATTGTAATTTCAACAAAATCACTAGCATCATTTAAAGAACTTAAAGAACTTGAAAAGTCGGAAGAACTTATTTGTGAAACAGAAGCAAGGGAAGCTGCATCTGAAGCACTTGCATATAAGGATAATTTATTTCGATAATCAACTTTCAAAGCTTCAATATCTGATATTAAAGAGTGGGCAGTTCTTGCATTACTACCAGAACTTCCTGTAGAACTTGCACTTTTTTCATAATCACTTGATTTAGCGTTAAAAGATTCCAATAATGTATTTGAGCTTAAAACTTGAGAAGCAATAAAAACACTATGTTTATCTTCAAACATTGCAGTTGCTGGATTTGAAGAAGAAGATAAAGAGACATTAGTAATAGCTCCTTGAACAAAAGAACCATCACTTGTTCTTAATGTTCCATCAACTCCCATAGAAAAATTACCAGCTCTTGTATACTGAGTTCTACTTGAATCAGGTTCTTTAACCATGAAAAAACCTTTTCCATCAATAGCAGCATCAAAAAATACACCAGTATTTTTAATACCACCTTGAGTAAAGTCTTTTGAAACTGTTTGTCTAGAAACTCCCTTACCAATAGAATCTTGGTACATTAAACTCTCAAAACTAATTCTATCTGACTTATGTCCTACTGTATTTACATTTGCAACATTAGTAGACTCAACATTTATAGCTTTTGAATGAGTCTCAACCCCAGAAAGTCCGTTCCATAATGCACTAATCATCTATTATTCCTAAAATATTTTCGTAATGCTATTAAAAGGTAGGGTAGTTAAAAGATTTGAATAAACACTTGTAACTTCTCCATTTAATTTATATGCATGATCAGTAATTTCATTATTATCTTTATCCATAATAACAGGTTTTCCATCTTTTAATAAAGGTTTTCCAACACTTTCTAAGGCTACTTTTTTTCCAGTTTTTTCACCCTTAGAATCAAGAATTTCTCCAATTGCATTATAAGATATAACTTTTGAATCACCATCGACAATCTGTCTTTCTAAGTATAATAACTCTTGTGCAGTAACTTCAACAACACCATTATTACTTTCAACTGATCTTACTTTATACGCAGTATTAACACCAGCTTGATTAATATTACCATCTTCTATATTTTTTCCAATAATATTAGAAGCATTAGATAAAGCACTTTGAGCAAAAGAATTTTGTAAAGAATCCATAGCTTTTATTGTTGCAAGATTTGTTTCAATTCCTGTCATTTGCATTTGAGTACTTAACATTTTTGATGAGTCCATAGGTTTAGTTGGATCTTGAAGTTTTAACTCTTCAATCATTAGTTTTAGAAAATCATTTGTTGTTAATTTATCATTTGAGATAGCTTTTGTATAGGTATTACCATTTACATCAGTTCCTGTATTAACTTTTACATTTTCATATGCCATTTTAAACTCCTAAGCTTTTTCTTCAAAAAAATACCGAACAACATTATCACAATCCATAGAATCTTGAACTCTAACTGCTAGTTTTTCATCCATTACTATAATATCACCCGTACCAATAATTCTAGAGTTTACAAAAATATCTCCACCTGAACCTGCTGTTTTATCAAGTGATAAAATATCACCTTCTCCTAAGTCCAAAAATTCTTTAATAGTAACCATAGAATTTCCTAACATAACATCAACAACAATTTCTGTATCAACTAATAAATCGTAATCTCTTTCACTTATTTCCATAATGTATCTTTTTAATAAATATTTTTAATTATAACACAGTAAATTATCTTATTTATGTGTGCAATGAAGTATTCTTTGAATAAAGTAGTCTAATTAAACTAGATTTAATAAATGGCTATTTTATATAACCATATCTAAGGACTCTAAAATACTTGCAACTTTGGATTCAATATTACCATCAAAATTTCCTAAATCACTAGCTATTACAACACCACCAGCTGTAACATTACTATCTTCTAAAAGTTCAATAAAAGGCTCAATATCTAACTCACTTTTTAAAATAGCATAATCTTTAGGGTTTAAATGAATCTTGATTTTAGAAGCACTTTTTATCTTCCCTAAAATATTTGCTATAGTTTCTTTTGCAATACTAGAAGAATTTTCACCAACTTCAATATTAATAATTTTTTTAGCAATTGCCATTGAAGTTTTTAATAATTTTGTTTCCATTTGGAAACTTGCTTGTTCAAAAAATGTTGCATAATGTTTCAAGTCTTTTATAGCCTCAACTACTTGCTTATCAATTTCTCTTCCACTCATTCCATTATTTTCTAAAAGAGTCATTTTATCTTGAAGGGAGGAAACCATTACACTTAAGGCTTTTACTTCTGTTAAAACAGGATCAACATTACCATTAATAGATTTTTCATTAAGTTTAGACACATCTTGCATACTAGCACTTTGATTAGAATCAACATTATTTAAAAAAGTACCTAATTGGTAATTCTGAACTGCATCACTATCTGATTTAAGTACTTTTGCATTAGAGTAAACATTATTCTTTGCCATTATTCTTCATCCATTTCTCTATCAATAACACCTTCTTCTATCATCTTTTGTGCTATATCAAGCATTTTTCTCTGAGCAGCTTCTATATCTTTGATTTTAACTTTATTTAACATTTCAAACTCTTCTTGGAATCTATCTCTTGCTCTTTGAGACATTGATGAAGTTACTTTATCTAAAGACTCTTCTGTTGAATTTTTTAAAGCAATTGCAACATCATTCGACTCTACATTTTGTAGTATTTTCATAATATACTCATTATCAAGCTCTAATAAATCCTCAAATACAAACATATTTTCTTTAATTTTAGTTGCTAGTGAAGTATCAATACCATTAATATTTTTCAATATATCTTGTGATTTAGGTCCTAATCTATTTAACATATCAGCAACAACTTTAACCCCACCAACATCAACAATTGATGATAATAATGATTCTAATTTTTTCTCTAATACTGTTGATATGGTTCTAACTACATCAGGAGATACATCTTTAATCGTTGCCATTTGCATAGTAACTTTTACTTTAATATCTTCATCTAATTGTTGTAAAACTTCAGCAGCACCAGGAGGATCCATATGAGCTAGAATTACAGCAATAGTTTGAGGAGATTCGTCTTTAATAAAATCACTTAATTGCTTAGGATTTATAGCATTTAAGTAAGTAAAACTCTGAGAAGCTAACTCCATACGAGAAAGTCTTGCTAATACTTCATCTGCCTCACCTTTTCCTAAAGATTTATATAAAATATCTTTAGCATAATCATAACCACCAGTGCTTATGAAACCTTTTGTTCTACAAAGTAAATGAAATTCTTCTAATATAGCTAAAGAAGTGTCTTTATCAATAGAATTAATTTGACTAATTGCAGTAGAAATATCTTCTACCATAATTTTAGGTAAAAATTGAAATATTTTTACAGTTGCATTTTCTCCAATTAAAACAAAGAAAGTAGCAACACGTTCTACCATTGACATACCTTTTAATAATTCTTTGTTTTTATCATGATCATCTGACATTTTTCACCTTATCTTTTTAGTTTCTTGTTACCGTCATTTAAAAGTAACTCTATCATTTTTGCAACAGCTTCTGTATTATCACTAATATCTTTATCTAACTCTTCTATTAATACTTCATACTTTATCATTCTCTCTTCATCTAAACCATCAAGATTACTATAAATCTGATTTCTCATTTTAGCTTTTAATTTGCCTTTTTCAGAATCAGGATCAAAACCATCTCCATAATCATCATTATAAGCATCAAGTAATTCATCTGCTTTTGATTTTTTATCACCATCTACTTTATCACCTAAAATTATAATCTCATTATTTACTATAAATTTTTTATAAAAAATAAGAAGTAAAATACCTGCAATTATATATTGTATATAATCTGAAAAATCTTTTAAAATAGATTTTATCATAGTTAAAGTATCAACATTACTACCTTGAACGAGAGGATTACCATCTTCATCTAAAGCAAGATTTGAACCAGCTCCTAAATCTTTTAAACCTAAAAATTTAAAATCTTTTACAGTTACCTTATCTCCTCTTTTTAAATCATAACCTATAGTGTCTTGCACAATTGAATTTAAAGAAGAGATAAACTCATCTTTATTTTGAATATCTTTTAAAACTGAAGAATCAAAAGTAACAGCCGCCGAAATTTTTTCTATTTTTGAAAAATTATTATCTGTGTAAGCTATTACTTTTTTAGATATTTCAAAGTTTGTTATATTTTTAC
The DNA here is from genome assembly GCA_965224485.1 of Arcobacteraceae bacterium. Taxonomy (GTDB): domain Bacteria; phylum Campylobacterota; class Campylobacteria; order Campylobacterales; family Arcobacteraceae; genus NORP36. The sequence goes on from CBDCZH010000015.1 coordinate 141,304, forward strand.
TAGCTTCATTTGATGACTTAGACGAACCATCATTGTTTTTGGCATCTTTATCTTCAATATTATTTTCAACTCCAGCAATTCCACCACCACCAGCAGTTTTTCCCTCAGAAGAAGATATGTTTTCTGTTGTTTGCTGGCTTCTTATTGTTCCTTCTGGTTCATATATTTCTTCTTGAATATTTTGTTTTGAAAAATTAAGTTTTATATTAACTCTTGCAACTACTCTTCCACTTCCAACAAAAGGCTCAAGTAAATCTACTATTTTCTTTTCATAATCTTCTTCTAAACCAATTTTGTATTTGTTTTGTATATTTAAACTTCTATTTTCTTGGTCATCTTTAGATTTTTCTAACATAGCTCCATCTTGATCAATTAAAGAAATACTTTCAGTTTTCAAATTAGAAACAGCAGAAGAAATAAAGTTTTTTATTCCATTTATTTGTTTTTGTGTTAAAAAAACTCCTGGTTTTAAATTTAAAACAGCAGAAGCAGTAGTTTCAGCTTTTCTTTCAGTAAAAATTGAATCTTTTGGAATAGCAATTTTAACACTAGCTCTTATAACACCATTTAGTGATTCTAGGGTTCTTGATAATTCGCCCTCAAGAGCTCTTAAATATTTTACTTTATTTTCAAAATTAGTTGTACCTAAAGATGATTTTTCAAATATTTCCCAACCCACATGTTTAGATGTTGAAGCTTCTGAAGTTACAAGTTTTATTTTTGCAATATTAATAAAATTCTTAGAAGTTTTTAATGTTAAGGAATTACCACTACCAATAACAGCAAACTCAATGCCCGAAGCTTCTAATTCATCACTTGCCAACATTACCTGGTTTTTTGTTAAATTACTTGCAATTGTATAATTTAATTTTTTATCTTCTGCTTTAAGGTTAGAGTAAATTAATAAAGCAATTAAAAGAACAAATAATAAAGAAACTCCCCCCATTATTACTGCTCTTTGCGCAGAATTTAAATTATTTACAAATTTAAAAAGTTGATCCATTTATACCTTATCCTACTTATGTTTTTTGAGATGATGCAATAACTGATTTAAACAGTTTTGAATCTTTTTTTATTGATTCTTGTAAAGCTTGGAAAATCATACTATTTTTAGCCATATCACCCATTTGTTGATCTAAACTTACATTATTTCCATCATTTTGCTCTTGTAAATTTTGAACTTCTATTAGGTATGGATTAATTTTTGAATTTTCTTCTATCTCTTTACTAATATGATTTTTATCAGTGGTAACTAAGCTTAAATCATTTTTATCTTTTGCTTGCAATAATTCATGATCAAAAACTAAATCTTTAGTTTTATAATTAGGTGTATTAATATTAGCAATATTACTTGAAATTACTTTTTGTCTCTCAGCTCTAAAATTAAGTTGAGAAAATAAGGTTGAACTAACTTCACTAGCATGCATAATTACCTTCTTCCAAGTTTTTGTATAAGTTTTCTATTAAGCTCATCTATGCCTTTTACAGCTTTTTGAGCTTGTTCAAAAAGTCTATGTGCTTCAATTAAAGATACCATAGCAGTAACTGAGTTTACATTTGATTTCTCCAATGCGCCTTGAAGTATATGCTCATCTGTATTTTCAATAACTTCAATTTGATTTATATTTTTTGCTCTATAATTATTATCACCTGTTTTATCTAAATTTTTAAAATCGATTTTTGAAACTCCAAGATTTAAGGAAAACCCTTCTGTTACACTTAAAGGTTCACCATCCGAACTTAATACTGCAGCTCCTGTATTGGTAACTAAAGCACCATCAAGATTTTTAAAAGAACCATCTCTTGTATATAATGTTTCTCCATTAAGACCTCTAACCATAAAAAATGTATCTTTATGATTTAAAGCAAAATCCATTTCATTTCCAGTAGGAACAACAGCCCCTTGCACACTTGAAATATATTTTCCATCAATTTTTGGAACAGTATTAGTTATAGTATTTAAAGTAGAAATATATTCACTCTTATTTTTAGCCTTACTCAAATAGTTATTAAATGAGCCCTCAACTAAACCTTCTTGTTTAAAACCAGTAGTATTAGCATTTGCTAAAGTATTAGAAATAGTATCAACTCTATTAAGCTGATTTATCATTGAAGCAGCTAAAGAATATGTTCCTTGATTCATTTTATAACCTTTTTAATATCTATTTTCCAAATTCAGAAATTAATGATTCTAAATCTTCATCTGCTAATAAATCGTCAGAATTATCACCATGAATATGCTTAGCTACAATAATTTCATTTTCAGGAGTATCATCTTCAAATAAATTATTTAAGTATGAAGATAATTTTCTAATTACAGACATAACTCGTTCAATCTTTTGTCTATTGATATCATTAAATTGCATTAATTCCATTGCTCCAAATATTTTCATATTTTCAGCATCAATTCCTTTTAATAAATTCACATTTCCATTTTTACTTGAAATAGCCAAATCAAGATTTTCTTTGAATTCAGGAATATTTGGAAATTTATTATTTAATTTTGTTAATAAAACAATCTGCTTTTCAACAAAATCCATATTCTTTTTTATCTCTTTAGAAGAATCATCATTATTGTCTAATACTAAACTTAAAACATCAAAAATTTGTAAAGATTTTTCTTCTGTATCATTTGCAACTTCACTTAACTGGCTTACTACTTTAGTATCTTCATCAGCAGGAAAAGGAAAAACACCTTCTTGTATCTTAGTTTCAGCCCATTCTTTTCCAGATTCTTCATGTGAAATTGTTTTAGCTAATTCTTCTTCTTTTTGTTCTACTTCTTCTTTTTCTAAAGGAATATTATCTACACTATCAACAGTAGAAGTATCCATATTTTCAATTGAGGCTAAAATATCATCAATATTTTCACTATTTTCAGCATTGTCTTGTGTTGCATCAAGTTCTTTTATTAAACTATCTACATCTAATTCCCCACTAGCTTCAGAATCATTATTTGAAACTACATCAAGTTCTTTTAAAATATCATCAACATTAGTATCTTCTTCTTCTTTTGCTACTTCTACAGGATTACTAATTTCTTCACTTAAATCAGTTTGTGCAATTAAATCAGCAATGTCATTTTCAGACATAGAAGTATTAGTATTTTCTTCTTCAGCTGCTGCTGATGCTTCATCTTCAGCCAAATCAATACCATTCATTAATGATTCTATTTCTTCTTGACTCATACTCATAACAAACCTTTTTTATTTACTTTTTAAATACGCCGTCTAATTTTTCTTTTAATATTTCTGCATTAAATGGTTTTACAATATAATTATTTACTCCTGCTTTTAAAGCAGTAATAACTTCACCCTTCCCGCCTTCTGTTGTAATCATGATAATTGGAGTTTTCATATGTGCCCCAGAAGCTCTAGTTTTTTTAACTAAATCTAAACCATTCATATTTGGCATATTCCAATCTGTTAAGATAACATCGTATTGGCTTTGTTCTAATAACTTCCATGCTTTAACTCCATCTTCAGCTTCATCGAAATCTTCTTTTGAATAACCCAATTGTGTAACAACATTACCAATAATTCTTCTCATTGTTGAACTATCGTCAACTATTAATATTTTCATTTTCTGCCCTCAATAATATTTAATTTAAAATTTTATATATAATATAATGAATTTGTTTTAAATATACTTAATATAAAATCTCATATATAAAAATTATTCATCAATTAATAATATTTAGCAAAATAATTTACTTAATTTATCTAATTTTAAAAGTTCTTTAATTATAATCTATTCAATATATACAAAAAAGGATTTCTTATGATTAGAGGTTTATATACAGCAGCAACAGGAATGAACGCCCAGCAGCACCAAATTAACGTAACATCTAATAATATTGCCAATGTAAATACAATGGGATTTAAAAAAGATAGAGCAGAATTTCAAGATTTAATGTACGATTCATTAAATTTTACAGCAGGAGCTACTTCTGAATCAAGTAGAAACCCTACAGGTATGGATGTAGGTCTTGGAGTTAGGGTATCTGGAATTCAAAAAAACTTTACTGTAGGTGATTTTAAACCTACTGGAAATACTCTTGATGTTTCTATTGAAGGAAAAGGTTTCTTTCAAATAACAACTCCAAACGGAGAAACAGCATATACAAGAAATGGAGCTTTTAAACTTGATTCTGAAGGAGCTATTGTAAATGGAAATGGATATAAACTAGAACCAGAAATAGTAGTACCTGCAAATTTAACAAAACTTACAATTGCAAAAGATGGTATGGTTTCAGCAACTGATCCAACAACAGGAACAGTGCAAGAATTAGGTCAAATTACAATTAGTGATTTTATTAATCCTGCTGGTTTAACACCGTTAGGGGAGAGTATGTTTCAAGCAAGTTCTGCTTCAGGTGATCCAATTGAAGCTAATCCAGGAAGTGATCAATTAGGTAGTCTAAGACAAGGATTTATTGAGTTATCTAATGTTTCTTTAGTTAATGAAATGGTTGATTTAATTACAGCTCAAAGAGCTTATGAAGCAAATTCTAAATCAATTTCAACAACAGATGATATGTTAGCTATTGTAAATAGATTAAAAAATTAATTTTAGGTAATTGATGAATTTAGAAGAATTAAAAAACATTAGAAAAGAAAATTTTTCCTTACATAAGAAAAAGAAAAAAGAGTATTATCTTAAAAATAAAATGAAAAATCTTTCTTCTAAAAAAATAATTGCAAAAAAAGTTCATGATTATGAGCAAGATTTAAGTGAAGAGAACTTTGAACTTAAGATAAAAGAGATTATAAAGAACCAAAAAGCACATGTAGATAGTAGAAAAGACAAAATTATTGCAAAAATGAAAGAGTATAAAGATAAAAAACAAGAGTATTACAAAGAAAATAAAGAAAAAAGACTTGTTTATGACAAAGAGTATAGAGATAGTAAAAAAGAAGAGTTAAAAGAATATAGAAAAAAGTATTATGAACTAAATAAAGAAGAAATTTTAAATAAACAAAAAGAAAAAAGAAATCTAAAAAAAGAGAAATAATATGGCAACAAATGAAGAAAAAACAGATGAAGAGATGATGAAAGATTTAGAACTTGATAGTGATGATCAAATAAATCAAGATGAATTACCTCTTAGTAGTAATAATGAAGAAGAAGATATTGTTCTAAATGAAGATTCAGATGAACTTAGTATCTCTTCCAGTGATGATGAAATAGCTTTAGATACTAATGAAGATGACGATTTATTATCAGAAGATAATAATGAAGAAAATGAGATGAAAGACTTTGAATTAGAAGAGATGCAAGATGAAGAAGATGAAGATACAGGTTCGTTACAAGTAAAACAATCAAAGTTAAAAAGAATTTTAATGATGGTTATAACTGGACTGGTTATTGTAATATTCTTAGGTTTCATACTCTTTTTACTTGGAGTTTTTGATGAAGAAGAGGTAAAAGTAAAAGAAAATAAAATGCCTACTAAAAAAGAACTTGTTAAAAAATCATTTGATTTTAAGGAAAAAGATATTGACCTTAATAGATTAAATAAGAAGTTAAACTTATTAACTAAATATGAGATAATTGAAGATGAAAAACAAGCTAAATCATCTGAAAAAGAAAAAGAAGCATTTGAAAAACAAACAAAAGAAGAGAAAGATCAAGAAAGACAAGAAAAAATAAATACTATAAAAGAACAAGAAAATCTAAAAATAAAAGAGATGATTGAAGCTGCAAAAGAAGAAGCAAGAGCAGAATTAATAGCAGAACAATTTAAAGAAAGAGAAGCTAGCCTAAAAGAAGATGCTAAAAAACAAGAAAATATAAATATTCTTGCAAAAAAAGAAGAACTTTTAGATAATTTAGAAAAACAAGTTCAAGCTATAAAAAAAATAGATGCAGAAAGTAAAGATGTTATTGTAGTTCAAGATGAAGAAAAGACTCTTGAAAAAGAAGATATGAACAAAGAAGAAATTAACACAGAAGAAAATACAGATATAGTAGAAGAAGAGGAAAACATAAGTCAAAATGAAGAAGTAATACAAGAAGTGAAAAATAAAGAATTTATTAAATTTATTTCAATAGAAACTAAAAAGAAAAATATTTATAAATCATTTTTAAATGAAATTGAAAAAATTGATAATAATATTACCTTATGTAGAAATAATAAAAATCAAATAGAGGTATTAATTGGACCTTTTTTAGAAAATGAAAACAGAGATATGATTTTAGATACATTTATACAAAATGATATTTCAGCTTTAGCAATAGATTTCACACAAGAAGAGTTTATTAAGAGATGTGAGTATTAGTAGTAAAAACTACTAATAGGATGTTTTAGCTACTCTGTAGGACGGCTAAAGCATCTTTTACTATAATATTTTTATCTTTTATATCTACACTTATTATATATAGATCAATATAAGGGATTAGAAAAGTTTTAGCTAAACCTTTTTCTACTAAAACACTTGCTGTTTCGATTTCTAAATAATCGCTACTTGGGTATCTGTGAACATCAATTACTTTTCCTAAAAGGATATCATCTTCTTTAACTAAACAATTTTCAATATCAAACCAGAAATACTGTTTATTTGATAAATTACAATTTTTTATAGTTTCTTCATAAGATGTATAAAGTTCTTGATTTGTGAGTTTTTTTGCATCATCAATATTATTAATTGATTTAAATTTTATAGTTCCTCTTTTATCATTAAAAGATAAAACTTCTAAGTTAATTTTGTTTTTTGTTGTAAAACAAGCGCCTACTTTGAACTGCTCTGGAAAATCAGACTCCAGATGAATTTTAAGTTCACCTTGAAGTCCAACTGTTTTTCCTAATTTTGCTATATAAATACTATTCATTTAAAACCTATTTCGCCAAAACTTGAATTTTATAAGATACACCATCTTTTGCCTTGCATCCATTTGCCATAGTTTTTAAAGCATTTATCATATTTCCGTTCTTTCCTATTAATTTACCAATATCTTTGCTATTAGCAATAACAGTGATCTCACAGAAGCTATCATCAATCTTTTCCATAGAAATACTTACATCTTGGGGAGAACTTACAATCAACTTTGCATAATTTTTAATGAAATCTGTAATCATATTAGCTCTTTAAATTATTTAGCTGCTAATTTTGCAACTTTTTCACTTGCTTTAGCTCCAACACCTAACCAGTACTCATATCTTTCTTTATCAAGTTTAAGAACTTTTGGTTCTGATACTGGGTTATAGTATCCAATTGATTCAATCCAACCTGAATCTCTTCTTTTTCTTGAATCTGTTACAACGATTCTATAAAACGGTTTCTTGTTTCTACCCATTCTTGTTAGTCTAATTACTGTCATGTTATTTTCCTTTTATTTATACTTAATTTTATAGTATTGAGCTCTAAACTCCATTAAGTTTACAATTCAATACTAATAAAACACTAAAACTTATCTGCCTAAACCACTCATTCCGCCTGGCATTCCGCCACCTTGCATTTGATTCATCATATTTGATAAACCTTTCATTCCACCTTTAGATGATAGTTTTTTTGCCATTTTTGAAGCATTTTTGAACTGTTTTAAAATTTTGTTAATTTGAACATCACTTAAACCAGATCCTCTTTGCATTCTTTTCTTTCGACTTGGATTTATTAAAGAAGGTGTTTCTCTCTCTTTATGGGTCATAGACCCAATTAAAGCTTTAATTCTTTTAATCTCATCAGAGTTCTCAAAATCCATATCTTTTATTTGTGCACCCATTTGCGAAAGCCCAGGTATCATTCCAATAATAGATTTCATAGATCCTAATTTACTCATCATTGATAATTGATCTAAGAAGTCATTAAAGTTAAATTCACCTTTTTTAATTTTTCTAGCAACTTGTTTTGCAGTTTTTTCATCAATTACAGCAGCTGTTTTTTCAGCAAGTCCTTCAATATCTCCAGCACCCATAAGTCTTGAAACAATTCGAGAAGGAATAAAGACTTCAAGGTCTGGCATTTTTTCACCAGTTCCTACAAATCTTAAAGGAACTCCAACTTGATTAGATAATGAGATAGCAACCCCACCCTTAACATCTCCATCAAATTTAGATAAAATAACTCCATTAATTCCAATTTGTTCTTTAAAAGAATTAGCCGTTCTTGTAGCATCATGTCCGGTTAAAGAATCAGCAACATAAAAAACTTCATCAGGTTGTGCTGCATTTTGAACATCTTTTAGCTCAGCCATTAATTCACTGTCAATTGCTAAACGTCCAGCTGTATCTATCAATAGAACATCATAATGCTCATCTTGTGCTTTTTTCTTTGCAGCTTTTACAATTTTCACTGGATTTGTTTCATTTTCATCAAAATAAATATCAACTTCAATAGAAGCAGCAATTTGTTTTAATTGTTCAACTGCTGCAAGTCTTTGTAAATCAGCAGCTGCTACTAAAACTTTTTTATTTCTAAGTTTTAAATAATTTGCTAGTTTTCCAGTTGTAGTAGTTTTACCAGAACCTTGCAGTCCTGTCATCAAAATAGTAGTTGGTGGTTTATTTGAAAAAACAAAACCTTGCTTACCTTCAACAGTTAAAATATTTAATAAACCTAATTCTAAAGCTTTTAGAAAAGACTCTTGCCCTATTCCTAATTTTTTAGTTTCAAGTTCTACAAAAGATATTAATTCTTTAGTTGTTTTATGATGAACATCAGCTTTAAGTAGAGATTTTTTCAGCTCTACAATTGCTTTTTTTAATGAAGTAGCATCATCTTTAAATCTTATTTTATTTACAGCATTTTTAATCGATCCGGTTAATACATCAAACAAACTATCTCTCCATTTATATTATTTTTGGATAATACTATAAATATTCTTTAATTTTGTTTAAAAGGTGTTAGGTTTAAGTTAAATTTAATATTGAGCACATTTAAGAGAAAGAGCAAAGCCCAATTTTGTAGGCTTTACTTAGAAATAGACTTGTTTTAAAACTTAAAAATTAATTAAGTCCAAACACTCTAAATTCTCTTGGTTCTTTTGCTTCAAAAGTATAATTAAATATTTTAGTTTTTCGTGAGTGAAGAAGAACTCTATTTACATGGCTTGAAGTTTTACCATATATTGTATCTCCAATAATAGGAATACCAATTGAGTTTAAATGTACTCTAATTTGATGTGTTCTACCAGATTCAATCACAACTTTTATTTTTGATTTATTTCCTTCAACAAACATAGGTGTTACAGTTGATTTTGCAGGTTTACCCTTTTTATTATCAACTTTAGATTTAGCTTTTCCCCTATCTTTACTAGTAAGAATTGGTTTATCAATTACAATTTCATCAATTACTTTACCTTCAACAATAGCAACATACTCTTTATAAACTCTATTATGTTTAAACTCTTGTATTGCTTTTTTCTGAAACTCTTCAGTTTTAGCAAATAACATAACACCACTTGTTTCTTTATCTAATCTGTTTAATAAAATATAGTTTGAGAATTTTTTTGATATTTCATCAGCTGTTAAAAAAGCAGGTTTATTAATAGCTACAATATCATCATCTTGAAAAATCATTTTAATATCATCTATTTCTTTAACATTAAAATTAGTTCTAACACTAATTTCTCCTCTTGCAATAGTAAGCTTCCTACCATTAACATGAACAAGCCCTTTATCAATCATCTCTTTAGCTTTAGAGTTAGATATTCCCTCTTGTGTTGCTAATAATTTATATGCTTTTTCGTATTCCATTTATTTCCCTTATTATAGGTTTTATATCACCTACTTGTTTTAACGAAGAGTTTTTCAAACTTTGTATATTCTTCATTATATCTTTTAACTCATCTTTTTTTATAATTTTATAATCATTTATAACTTCAAATAAAGCATTTTGATTAAAAATATGCTCACCACTAATTAATTTACAAGAAAAATAAGCAGGTTCTACTGGATTATGCCCTCCAATATACTCAAAAGCACCACCTAAAATAACAGCATCACAAATATTATAAATATTATTAAGCTCACCCATTTTGTCACATAAAATAATATCACTAGTAAAACTTTCATTTTGTGATAAACGTGAGTATGATAAAGAATTTTTAGCTGTAAATTCTGCTAATAAGAGATTTACCTCTTCAAATCTTTCTGGATGTCTTGGTACTAGTACTAATCTTCCTTGCTCTTTTTTAAAAGCATTTAAAATTAGTTCTTCTTCTTTTTCATGTGTACTGGCTGCTACTATTAAAAACTTATCACTTTTTTCATATATCTTAGTAACTTTAGGAATACTTGCTAGTTTAATATTTCCTATTACTTCAATATTTTTAGCCCCTAAAGATAAAAGTCTAGTTTTATCAACTTCACTTTGTGCATATATTTTATCAACGTTTGCAAAAATTTTTTTATAAAAAAAAGAAAACTTTTTATAAGAAGAATATGATTTATCAGTGATTCTTGCATTAATCAAAATGGTTCTTGTTTTTTTCATTTTTGCACATAAAAAGAGTAAGTACCAAAGTTCAGCTTCCATAACAAGTAAAATTTTTTGTCTTTTTATCCAAAAAGGTAAGAACAACTCATAAGGTAAATATCTAACATGGCAAGATAACTCTTTTGCTTGTTCATAACCAGTATTTGTTGTAACAGAAATATTTACATCATTATTTTTTTTTACTTCTTGTACAATATTCTCAATTGCTTTTGTTTCACCATAAGAGCAACAATGGAACCAAACACCATCTTCTTTAAAAGATTTATTATTTTTTAAAAAAAATCTTGCTGGCAGAGCTTGTGAGTATTTTAGTTTTGTAGATTTATATATGATAAAAGGAAGTGCTAAAATATATAATATTAAAGCTAGTATATAATAAAAAATCGAAAAGAGGCTCAATCTATGCCTCTTGCGATTCTTCTTTAACTTCTTCTTCTTTTTCTTTAAAAAGAATTCTTCCACAATGTGGACAATTTATAATTTCATCAGATTTTATAACTTCTGCATATGCTTTATCAGAAATTTTCATAAAACAACCATAACAAGCTTGTTTTCTAACAGGAACTACAGCTGTATCTTTAGCCCATCTTCTAATTTTTTCATAAAATGTTAAAATTTTAGTATCAAATTTTTCTAATAAGATACCTCTACTTTCATACACTTCATTTTTAGATTTATTTATAACTTCTATTGCACTATCAACAGAAACTTTAAGTTCTTTGATATCTTCTTCTTCAAGTAGAAGTTTTGCCTGTAACTCTTTTAATTCTTCTTCTCTTACAGTTGAAATTTCACCAAGTCTATTAATCTCTTCATTTGCGAAAGAAATTTGCTCTTTAGCAATTTCTTCTTCAAGTTGTAGAGCTTTTAACTCTTTTTCTGTTTGTACTAAAGAGTTTTTCTTTGCAATTTCATCTAGTTTAGCTTTTAATTCAGCTAAATGAATATTGTTTTTACTTCCCTTTGATTTAACATCATCAATCTCTGCATAAGTCGAATCAATAGAGCTTTTAATCTCTTCTGCTACTTCTATAAAAGTTGCCAATTTCTCTTTTTCGTTTGCGATTTCTGGCTCGTATGCGCTAATTTGTGTATCATATTTTGATAACTTTACTAAATCTTCTAAATATTTATTCAACCTGTCTCCTTATAAACAAAACTCAAATGGATTTTTTGAAGCTGATATTATAGCCTTTAATTCATTAGTTTCCAAATATGTTTCAAGTAGGCCCAATAATAGGCGACTAAAGTGCTCTTCACTTTCATAGTGTCTTATGTCAATTAGAGAAATTCCTCTAATTTTAGCATCCATTGCTTCATGATATTTAATATCACCTGTTAAAAAACAGTCTGCTTTTACCTCATTTAACATAGACATTCCAGCCCCAGTTACTAAGGCAACTTTTTTTATGTTCTCATTACATTTTACTGTTTTTGTATATTTTAATCCAAGTTTACTTGAAATCTTAGCTCTAAAGCTATCAAAAGATGAATTTACATTTGCATATACAATAAAATCATCATCTTGTTCACTAGGAATTATATCCAAATCTAAAATTTCTTTTGCAACATATTTATTTAAGTGAGTTTTATCAATGTTTGTATGCATTGATATTAAAGAAATATTTTTTTGTATTAATATTTTTAATAACTTTGTTGCATATGAATCATAAGTAATACTTTTTAATGCAGTAAAAATTAAAGGATGATGGGTGATTATTAAAGAATTTTCTTTTACCTCTTGCAACATCTCTAAATCTAAATCAATAGAAATATAAACACAGCAAACTTTATCTTGCATATTGCCTACAAGTAAACCGGAGTTGTCCCATTTTTCTTGTAAGTAAAAAGGTGATAATTCATCTAAATAATCATATATCTCTTTAACTTTCACTTTTTTTCCTTAGTTAAATAATTCAGGAGATTTTTCTTTTAAATAAGCTAATTTCTTTTTATTTCCAATTCTAGTTAAACGTTCAACTTCTTGCTCTTTATACATTAAAGCACAAGCCTGAGATAATTCACGCACTTTTAGTATATAATTTTGTCTCTCAGTTACTGAAATTGCTTTTCTTGCATCAAGGGTATTAAAAGCATGTGAAGCTATCATACACTGATCATATGCAGGAAGAGGTAAAGATGCTTCTAAACAAGATTTACACTCTTTAAAAGCATCATCAAAATGAGTAAATAACATTTCAACATTTGCTATTTCAAAATTATACTTTGAAAACTCATATTCACTTTGTTTATGAACATCAGCATAAGTAGTAATTCCATGTTCATTTTCATTCCAAACTATATCAAAAACGCTATCTACTTCTTGTAAATACATAGCAAGTCGCTCTGTTCCATAAGTAATCTCAACAGCAACAGGATCACAAGCAATTCCACCTACTTGTTGAAAGTAAGTAAATTGTGTAACTTCCATACCATCAAGCCAAACTTCCCAACCAAGACCCCAAGCACCTAACGTTGGTGATTCCCAGTTATCTTCTACAAATCTAATATCATGTTTAGATATATCTAAACCTAAAAACTCTAAAGATTTCAAATAAAGTTCTTGAATATTATCTGGACTTGGTTTTATTAAAACTTGAAATTGATAATACGAGCCTAATCTATTTGGGTTTTCACCATATCTTCCATCAGTTGGTCTTCTACTTGGTGCTACATAAGCTGCACTCCAAGGAGTTGAATCAAGTGAACGCAATAGTGTTGCAGGATGAAAAGTTCCAGCTCCTGCAGGAATATCATAAGGCTGTACGATATTACAGCCTTGATCTGCCCAAAACTGCTGTAGTTTTAATAACATTTGTGAGAATGTAATCATTTATTTAATTCCTATTTTTTTATTATAAAAGAACTTCTATTACAGCTGAATCTGCTTCAACAGCTTTTTCTTTCATTAATCTATCTTCTTTTAATTTAATTGCTAGTTCTTTATCAGTAATTGCTAAAATTTGCATTGATAAATAAGCTGCATTTATAGCACCAGCTTTTCCTAAAGCAACAGTAGCAACTGGCATACCTGATGGCATTTGAACAGTTGATAACATAGCATCCATACCATCCATTGCTCCACCTTTCATAGGTACACCAACAACTGGTTTTGTTGTACCTGCTGCTATTGCTCCAGCTAAGTGTGCAGCCATTCCAGCAGCAGCTATAAATACTTGAGCACCTTTTTCTTCTGCTTCTTTAATATATTCTTTTGTTCTAGTTGGAGATCTATGAGCTGATGATATTATCATTTCATATTTAACATTAAACTTTTCAAAAGTATCACTACAGTTTTTCATAATTTCATAATCAGATTTGCTTCCCATAATAATAGAAATAAAATTCATATTTGGCCTTTTTTAATTAATTTTAAAATTATATCAAATACTTTCTAATAGTGTTATAACCTTTGATACTTTTATCTCATTATAAGAATCAAACTTATGTAAAACTAAAGATTCTCTATCAAAAGTAAACTTTGAGAAGTTTTTTGATTTATCTTCTATTTTAAAAGCTTTTGTACAAGAATAATATTTAAGTCTAAGTTGATAATCATCATTAGTAAAAAATACAACACTAGGAATAAAAAAAGCATCTGCTATATGATATGTTGATGTATCGCTTGTAATAATTCCATCCATACAAGATACCAAATACATAAAATCTGAAATACTTTTTGAATGTATACTTAAATTAGTATAATTGCCACCTTTATAATTTGAAAAATTTAAAGCTGATACTATAGTATAGTTTTTAGCTTTTTTTATAAGCTTTTTTAAAAACTTATATGCTGGTTCTTGTGGAATTGAACGAGTTATTTCTGCTGAGAAAGGATGATATAAAAGAAGTTTTTCCTTAGAACTTTTAAGCTTAGCTATTTCTTCTTTTAGCCTTGGATTAATTTTTAGTTTTGAAATATCTAAAGAATTATATTTATCTTTTGTTGGTATTTTTTTATAAGGCATAGCAAACTTATACAAATAAGCATCTACATAAGGCAAAACCTTATAAAAACTTCTATTTTTAACTAAAGAGTTATCTACATAAAAATCATACTCACATAAGGTTTTAACATCAAGGGCTAAGGGTTTTATATTATCAATATAATTTTGCGTTAGTAAAATCTCTTTATCTCTTGAATAATAAACATTTTGTGCAGCTTCTAAATAAATATCAAGCTGGACTGATTTGAATTTTTTATTTAAATATTGTTTAAAAAGCCTAAGAGCACTCAAAGAAGCAATCATTTCACCAATTTTTTCACCAACATTACCTATAATTGCAACTTTAATATCTTTTTTATTACACTTTGAGATTTGTTCATATAACTTTTTACTATCTTCATTAAAAATAAAAGAGTCAAATTTTTCTTTTACTTTATATTGTAAAAAATCATTATTTTTGATTTTCTTTTTTAGATTTTCTATACTTTTATATTCATATTTGTTTAAAATTCCAAGCTCTATTGGAAAAGTTCTGTTCTCGCAAACAGAATTCTCCAATAAAATCTTTGATTCAAAATCAGGCCCAACTTTTTTAAAAACATCATTTAGTTTTTGTAACTCTTCATAAGTAGAAACATAAATAGCATTATTTAATAAATTAGAAGGGTCCCTTAATTTTGTATACTTAATTAAAGAACCATCTGTCGTTTTAATATTTATATTTTGCGTTACTCTAAAAAAAACCATTAATAAGAGCATTCAGCCCATTGGGGATTTTTAACTCTTAACATTGTTAAATAAGGAAGTTTACCAGGTAGTTTTATTTTGTTTAAATTTCCACTATGTACTGATTCTAATTCTTTATTATTTTCACATATAATCTTTTTAAAACTTACGTAATATTTACCATCATCTTTTTTAAAAATAGATCCAAGTTCATTTGAAACTTCTTCGATTACAGTGTTTAAAGGTGCAAATATTTCAGTCTCTTCATTAGGATAAGTTTTATACTTACACATAAAATGATTTTCATCACTAGTTACAAGCCCACTTACTTCATAAGAACCACTTGAAAGAGCATAATCATGATTTTGTGAATCAGAACGCTCAAAAGGTCTATGAATTAAATAAGCATCAGTAAAACCTCTATTTTTAGTTGTATGCAACTCTTCTTGGTATTTCTTTGCATCAAAACAGTCATTATAAAAATCATCAATTGCATTTCGATATGAAAAAGCAGTAACCGCTGCATAATAAGGAGATTTAGTTCTACCTTCTATTTTTATAGAATCAATAGCATTTGATTTTAATATTTCATCAACATGGGAAGCTAAGTTCATATCTTTTGCATTAAAAATATATGTTCCAACTCCTGGTTCTTCTTCTAATCTAAACATAGTTCCATGGTCTTCATTTGCAGCATATAAAGTATATTCAAATCTACAATCATTTGCACAGCTTCCTCTATTTGGAACTCTTCCCATTTGAACAGCTGAAACTAAACAACGTCCAGAATAAGCAAAACACATAGAACCATGTACAAAAATTTCTATTTCCATATCAGGAAGATACTCTTTTATATCAATTACATCTTTTAAAGATATTTCACGTGCAGCAATTATTCGTCGCACACCCATATCATAATAAACTTGGGCATCTAAGTAGTTCATAACATTTGCTTGTGTTGATAAATGGATAGGAATATGAGGTGCAATTTCACGACATAATCTTACAACTCCAGGAGCTGCAACGATTAGAGCATCGGGGTTTAAATCAGCCATATTTTTTATATGTTTTTTTAATAAGTTAATTTGAGAATTAAAAGGAAAACCATTAATTGTTACATATACTTTCTTACCTCTCTCATGAGCATAATCAATTCCCTCTTTGAAAGTTTCTAGAGTAAACTCTTTACCAGATCTAATACGTAAAGAGAAGTGTGATACTCCTCCATAAACAGCATCAGCTCCATAAGCAATAGCAATTTTTAATTTTTCTAAGTTACCAGCGGGGGATAACAGTTCTACTTTCTTCATTTACAACCTTAAAATATATTATTATGGCGATTATATCTAAAGAAAATTATAAAGAAGATTTTATAAATACCTAAGTATTTTTTTTAAGAAACTTAAATAAATATCTAAAAAGGAAAGCTTTTAAAAGCTTTCCCATTCAGAATCATCATTATTATTAGATACAACAACCGAAGCTGCTGTAGGTATTGTAGCTTTGTTTTTACTTGAAAAACTAGGAGTTCTATGTTTATCTTTTGAAATATTTTGAGAAGCTGGTTTTGTAGGTTTTTCGCTTGCTAAAGAAGAAGCTATAGTATCAGAAACTTTATACTCTTTACAATAATCAACTTTCACTATATCTAAGGCAGTAAATACAGCTCGTGTAGCAATATCAACTTCTTGTGAGTGGGAATCAAGAGTAAAGTTATCAGCACCATTTGCATTATCATTTATATAATCTTGTACAAAACCATGTACTTTTTCATGAGATGATTTTAACTCTTTCCAATTTTGTGTTTTTGTAAAAGTGCTTTCTTTTCTCTCTTGCTCACTAATCCACTTACCTAAATCACAATCTTTACAAGTAACAACTCTCCAAGCTTTAGCATTAAGTTCTCCTACTTTAGCAAAGTTAACATCTTTAAATCTAACATGATCATTTTTAAGTTTATTGATTTTAAATACTAAATCAACATCACAAGTTTCATCTTTTTTACTTTTATTAAACTTAGCAATATCAGCAATTGATAACAAGTTTTCAGATAAAGCAGATACTTCATTTGCTAACTCATTAATTTGTGTAGCAGAAGATGCGTTTATTTGTGTAGCTTGATCAAGTTCATTAATAGCAGAATTTATTTGAACAATTCCACTTTCTTGTTCTTTAGAAGCTTCTGTTACATCTTCAATCAAATTAATAGTTTCAGAAACTTTTGAATTGAGATCACCATAACCACCAATCATCTCATTTGCTATTTTTTTACCTTCATTTGCTTTTGAAGTTGCTTTTTCAACTAATTCTTTAATTTCTTTTGCAGCTTCAGCTGATCTAGAGGCAAGATTTCTTACTTCTTGGGCAACTACAGCAAAACCTTTTCCAGCTTCACCAGCTGTTGCTGCTTCAACAGCTGCATTAAGTGAAAGAATATTTGTTTGGAAAGCAATTTGATCAATTACGGTAATTGCATCATTAATTGATGAAACTTGTGTATCTATTTCTTCCATAGCTTTAGTTGTTTTAGAAGCAAGAGCTTCTCCATCTTTAGCAGAAGTATTTAAATCATTTGCTAAAATTGACATTCTATTTATTTTTTCACCAGATGATTTGATAATAGCTGTTATTTCTTCAACTGAAGCTGCTGTTTCTTCTAGAGAAGCTGCTTGAGAATTTGCAGAAGTTGATAATTTGTTTGATGAACTTTGTAAAACTTTTGTATCACGATCAAGTTTCTCACCAGAACTAGTTATCATTGCTAAAAACTCTGAAACAGTACTACCAATTAAATCAGCAGAAGTTTCCAAAGAACCTATTAAACCATTTGAAGCTTTATGTGTTTTACTATCACTACACTGATAAGCAAAGTTAGCCTTACCGTATTCACTTAAAGCAGTATTTATCTCTTCTAGTTTAAGATTTGTTCTGATTATCATCTCGTTAATTGACGTTTTAAGTTTTTGAATACTTGGATTATCAGAATTTGAATGAACAGAATAAACATAAAAACCAGAATTTACTTTTTGAATTACAGTTTCTACTTCTTGTATTACTACAGCATCTTCTGCTGCATCAGATTCTAGTTTCATAAAATACTTATTTAAACTATTCATTACAATACCAATTTCATCATTTCTTGAAACTCGTATAGTTCTTCTTCTATTCTTATTTCCAGAACTTAAATAAGTAATAGAATCATTTAATGAGTTTAAAGGAGTAATAATTACAAATTTAACTAAATAAATACTAATTAAGTAAATAACAAAAACAGCAATTAGTGTTGAGATTATAATCGTAAGCATAATTTCATCAATCTCTTTTTGTGTTGCTTCTTGCATTTTTATAATATCAGCTTCAATATCATCAACATAAGCACCAGTTCCTATAACCCAATCCCAAGGAGCAAATTTCTTAACATATGAAAATTTTTGTTGTGGTTCATCAAAACCAGGTTTAGCCCACATATATTTAACTAAACCACCTTCTTTACTTGCATTTGCAGTACTTGCCATTTCAGTAAATAAAAACTTTCCTACCTTATCTTTTACTTTTGACAAATCTTTACCGTCTAAGCTTGGTTTAATTGGATGCATAATCATCTTAGCACTTGAATCATTAATCCAAAAATAACCAGATTTTCCAAATCTTTCTTGAGCTACTGTATGTAAGGCTTCTTTTTTCATCTTAGCACTTACATCAGAAAGATACTCACCAGTTCCAATTACCCATGAAAAATCTTTGAAAAGTTTTACGTAAGATACTTTATCTTGAGGTTTTTCAAAACCAGGTTTTGGCCAAACATAATCCACAAAACCTTCACCTTTGGCTTTAGCAACACTAGCAAATTCTTCAAATATTTTTTTTCCATTTTTGTCTTTAAAATTTACAAGATTTTTACCATCTAAACTTGGTTTAATTGGGTGCATTATAATTACAGCATCTAAATCATTTATCCAAAAATAACCAGATTTCCCATATCTTGTTGCTTGTACAATACTTTTTAGTCTTAGTTTTATTTCATCTTGGCTTAAAGTATCTTTTAACCTATTATATTCACCCTCTAAAATAGAGAATAAAAATCCAGTTTCTTTTTTTAAATCATCTTGTACTTCTACTTTAATTTTATCTTTAGAAGTTCTTTCATAATATGCGTTTACAGTCGTAACAGCTAAAGCAACATAATTTTTAAGCTCTTGCTCTTTTTTAGCATAAGCATCAGCTCTAAAGTTATCAATATTATTTTTAGATAATTTGTTTATTGAATACAGTGATTCAATAGCTAAAACACTAGCAACAATAACAAGAGATACGAGGGTCAAAAGGAGTAGTTTTGACTTAATTGATAAGGAAAATTTCATTTAGTGCTCCAATAATTATTTATTTGTTATTTTCATTCTAGCTTATAAAATTAAAAAAAGTCAAGAAATGTACTTATCTATTTTTTCACCTTATATAATTCTAAGAGAAAGATACATATTGTAACATAAGTAATAAATAAATAATTTTTTATATATTTAAAAGTTACTTTTTGCTCTATGTTAATAATAAAATGTATTATAAATAACTTTTTTATCATCTTTTTATAATGATGTTACTTTTATTAGATTCATTCGCGTATATCAGCTTTTATAGAAAACTTAATTTATAAAAATTGTTTCTTTTCTTTTTCTATTCTCAATAATTGTTATTTTATGTTATTTTTTATTTATACTATATTTAAAATATGCTAGTATATACTATGAAAGAAAATAGGTAACAATATGTTTGATAAATTTTTTAAAAAATATACAGAAACTGATTTATTAGAAGCTTTAAAAGATAAAGTATTTAAAGCATCAACAGCAGAAGGAATGTTAAAAAATGTTGATATTCAGTACAAAGATAGTACGAATAAAACTTTTTTACATATAGTTGTTGAACTAAATTTAGTAGAATCAACAAAGTGGTTAATCTCTCAAGGTGTAAAAATTAATGAAGTAGATATTCATGGAGATACAGCTTTAATGGTAGCAACCAAGAAAGCAGCAACTTCTTCTGTGCGAGTTTTATTAAGTAAAAAAGCAAATGCTAATATTCTTAATAATGAAGGACGACTAGCTATTCAAGAAGCTGCTAAAAATAATGCAATAACTATTTTTACTTTATTAAAACCTGTAACAAAAGACTTAAATAATAAAGATGACAATGGTATATCACTAATCTATGATGCAATTGATAGTAAAAATATTGATATTGTAAAAAATGTATTAAAAACATTACAAAATAAAGTAGATAAAAATATATTTTTTTATGCAGGTACGTATAAAAATACAGAAATACTAAAATTTCTATCAGGGAATTTAGATTTAAATACCCAAGATGATAAAGGAAGAACACCTCTATTTTATTTAGTTAAAAATGGAGCTTTAAGTTCAGAAGCATTTACTTATGCCCTAAGTAAAGGTGCCAATATCCATCATCTTGATCATAATAAAAATACTGTTTTGATGGCTTTAGTTCAAGAGATTCTAACAAAAAGTGAAGGGGAAAAGGCCAAAAATGATGCAATTCAAATTAAAAACTTAATTGATATGATTCCTTGGTTAATAGAAGAAGAAATTGATTACAACTTATGTAATAGTGATGGTGATAATGTATTAATGCTAGCAACTAAACATAAGAATTTAGAAATTGTTGAAAACCTTCTTGAATTTGGAGTTGATCCTAATTATATAAACGAAAGAAATGAAACTGCCTTAGCCTTTGCTGCTATGAAGGGGCAATCAAATAGTAAAGTAATTTCTTTACTCTTAGATTATGGCGCACGTCCTAATATTGCAGATGAAAATGCAAAAACCATAATAGAGAAACTTATTGATGCTGAACTATTTTTAAGAAATAATAAAAAACTTAAGATGAAATATAGAGAAGGTTTAGATGAACATGAAAACTATAAAAATGTTCTAGAAGAAGTTTTATTAAATGGAGAAGTAAATTTATCTATGCTTAACTCAGAAGAAAATCCCTATTTCTTCGATGCAGTATTACATGGAAACTTTAACCTAGTTAAAATGCTTGTAAAATATGGAGCTGATATAAATGTGAAAAATAAAGAAGGTTATAATATTGTTTATTATCTAATGGCAAAAAATATAACTTTTAGAAGAGTAATAGATCAGCAAAATTATTTAGTAATGTTAAGAAATATAATAGGACTAGGGGCTGATGTAAACTCAAGAGATGATTTTGGGGGAACAACACTACATAAGGCAATTTTAGATAATGATTTACAAACTATAAAAGTTTTATTAAATGCAGGGGCTGATATAAACGCGGTTGATAATAGAGGTAGAAATATGATTCATAATACCATGTGGCAAAACAAGGTAAAAATATTTAGACTTTTATACTCATATAATAAGAAACTGATAAATCAAGCTGATAAATTTGGAGTTTTACCTATTAATTATGCTGCATTCTTAGGTTATGGGGAATTTGTAATAGAATTAATTGATTCAGGTTCATATGTAAATAATCCATATAGAAAAACACCTTATATTTTTAACTTCTTAAAAAAATTTCATAAAAATATAAAACCGCTTTTAGAAAATACAAGAAATCCAGCAAATCAAAAAAAGATGAAAACTTTACTTAATAATATGATAAAAGAGTTTAGTGTAAAAATCTAGTTTATATGTAAAAATCTACTTTAAAAAAGTAGATTTTAGTATATTCAATTTTACTTATTTTCTAAAAGATTTTTAGCAAAATCATATGCTTCTTTTGTAATATTCTCACCACTAATCATTCTAGATATTTCATCAATCTGTCCTTCTTTATCTAAAAGTTTAATAGAAGATTTACCATCTTTTTTCTCAACTAAAAAGTGTTGATTACAATTTGCCGTAAGTTGGGGTTGATGGGAAATTGCAAAAATCTGGTATGATTTTGATAAGTCTTTTAAAACACTAGCAATTGCATCTGATTCTTTTCCACTTAAGTTTGCATCTATTTCATCTAAAAAAAGTATTCCATTAGAAGTAATATCAAACTTTGTTATACTTGTTAATAAAGCAAGCCTTAGTCTATTGAACTCACCTGAACTTATAGTATCTAAAGATACACCATCTAATAAAAACAATATTTTGTCTTCACCACTTAGGTCTAATTCTTTTTTCTCTAAAGTAATTTTTGCATTATTAAGATATAAAAATCTAAGATAATAATTTATTTTTTCTTCTAATAAAAGTAATGATTTCGCTCTTTTAACAGTAAGTTCTTCAGAAAGAATATAAATTTCACTTTCTAGTTTTGCTACTTTCTTTTCTAGCATAGATTTTGAAAAACTTATATTATCATAAGATAAAAGTTCTTCTTCTTTTTCTTTTTTATATTCTAAAGCTTTCTCTATACTTCCAAATCTTTTTTGTAAACTTGAAAGTTTTTCAATTCTGTCTAAAACATTTTCAATGTCTAAATCTTCTAGTTCATATAAAGAATCATTAAACTCTTCAAAAGAGTTATTTACTTCATTCATTATTTCATCAAAAGAAGAAGAGTCTTTATTCATAAGAGATAAGACCTTTGAAACTTTTGAGCTGTAGTCAAAAATTCCCTTAGCCTCAGACATTGCTTCTTCTACCTTATCTTTTAAACTAAGTGTTTTTTTAATATTATTAAGCTCTTCATATTCATCAATTTTTGGATTTAGTGAAGATATCTTTTGGATTTCATAACTTGCAAATTCTTTTAATTCTTCAAGTTTACTCTCATCATCATTTATCTTTTTAAGCTCATTTTTACTAAGTTGTAAACTCTTGTAAGACTCATGATATGAAGATTTTAAGCTTATAAATTTTTTATCATTTTTAGAAGCTAGTTTATCAAGAAAATCTATTAATTTTGAACTATCAAAATCAGAATCGTCTTTTAAGTGAAGATGCTTAACTAAAGAAGAGCAAAAAGAGTGTAAGTTTTTTTTAGATAAACTTTGAGCGTTTAAAAAATATCTAACTTTTTCTTTTTTAATCTCTTTAATTACAATTTCATCACCTTCTTCAATATTATATAGTTCATTTTCATAATTTTTATTTTCTATAACAGTTTCACTAAGGGCTGCTTTTGCTTCTTTGATACCAAATAAGGCTAAAAAAGAGTCCATAAGAATTGATTTTCCAGCACCAGAAGGTCCTGTAAAAACGATGAGTCCTTTTTCAAACTGTAAATCAACTTCATCAAAACACAAATAATCTTTTAAATAAAATCTACTAATCAATTAATTTCCCCATTGTAGTTTTTCGCTTAATACTTTAAAATAATTTCTCTCAATTCTATGTATTAATTTTGCTTTCTTTAATTCTATCTCAATTTTAATACTATCATCTTTTTTTACTTCATAAATATCTTGTCCATCAATAATCACAATTGCCCCTTGTGCATCACATACTGTAAACTCAATTTTGAAATCTGCTGGTAAAACAAGAGGTCTTTGAGTTAAACTGTGAGGGGCAATTGGAGTTACTATAAAAGCTTCTGTTAAAGGATAAACAACAGGACCTCCAACAGAAAGGTTATATGCAGTTGCACCAGTTGGACTTGAGATTATTACCCCATCCCCATAATATGAGTTAAAAGGAATCCCATCAATTTTTGCTTCTATTCTAATCATAGAAGAAATATTTTTCTTTGAAATAACAATATCATTGAAGGCTACAAAATTTTGTAAACTAGCAGAACCTTTTATCATCATTCTTGAATCAATTCTGTATTTATCATTTTTTAGTGAATGTAAAAAGCTTTCAACTTCATCAAAAGCTATATCTGTTAAAAAACCTAAAGTTCCAAGATTTATTCCTAAAACAGGTTTATTAAAAGAAAAAGAACGTCTTACTACAGAGATTAAGGTTCCATCTCCACCAATAGAAACTAAGAAATCAACCTCTTTACAGAGTTTTTCTAATGAAACACCCTCTTCTTCTATCAGAGAGGCACTCTTAGCTTCTAATAAAACTTCTATTCCAGCGTTTAAGAAATGTTTTTTTATAATTTTAAATTCTTTTTTAATATGCGAAGCATTTGGTTTTAAAACAAAACCAGCTTTTTTAATAGAAGATAATTTTTCACTATTTTTAGTAATTTTCATAAAAAGATTATATCTAATTTATCTTTTATTTCTATCTTTCATGTAAAGCATCTTGTTTTGTTTTTAAAATAGGTTTTAATAAAAAATCTAAAATAGTTTTTTGTCCTGTTATTATATCAACTGAAGCAATCATTCCTGGAATAATAGGAAGTTTAACTCCATTTCGTTCTAAATAGTTTTTATTTGTTTTAACTAAAACTCTATAATATGATTTTTGGTTTTTATCATCTTTATCTTTAATACTATCAGCTGATATTTCTGTAATTTTTGCTTCTAATCCACCATAAATAGAAAAATCGTAAGCTGTTATTTTTACTATTGCTTTTAAATTAGGACTTATAAAAGCTATATCTTTAGGGTCAATTTTTGCTTCAACTACTAAAATATCACTTTGGGGAACGATTACAATTAAATCCATTCCAGATTTTATAACACCCCCAATAGTATTAATATTAATTTGTTTAATAATTCCGTTAACAGGTGATTTAACAACAGTTTTATCTAATTTGTCTTCTTCTGAGATTAAAATTGATTCATATTTTTTAAGTTCAGTGTTTAGTGTTTCTAACTGATTTAAAGCTTCACTTTTAAAACTTTTAATCTTTTCAGTTATTCTGTTTTTCGCTTCATCAACAGCATATCTAGCTTTTGGAATTGCATATTTAGTTACTTGCTGTTCTCCTACAATAGTATTCAACTCTTTTTTAATTGATAATAAATCAAACTTTGATTTAGAACCAGTTTTAATAAGTTTTTTAATTGTACTCATCTCTTCTTTAACAATTGCAACTGTTTTGTCTAACTGTTTTTTTTGTGATTTTAAACTAACTATTTCTTGAATACTTTGACCTAATTGTGTTTCTAAAATAGTTAAAGCACTTTTATACTCAGCAATACGAATATTAAAAAGAGCATTTTGTTCTTTTATTAAATAAGGAGCACCCTCAATTACTTTTTTAGGAAAAACTAATTTTTCTGCCTTATATTTAATATTTAGTTCATACTCAGCATCTAATCTTGTTTTTTTAGCAAGAAGAGAGAACATAAACTCTTTATTTTCATCTAAAGAAGCTTTAAACCTTGTAGTATCAATTTTCATTAAAGGCTGTCCTTTTTTTACAAAAGAACCCTCTTTAACTAATATTTGGGATACTATTCCACCATCTAAACTTTGAATTGTTTGAAGTTTTTCAGAAGGTATAACTTTCCCTTGTCCACGTGCTAGTTCATCAATATTAGACAAACTTGCCCAAATAATTGCAAGTGAAAAAAAAGCAACTATTGTAAATAATAAATAGTCCATCTTTTTATTAGATGTAATATTCATCTGTGCTTCTAAAGAATGTACAAAATCAATATCTTCTTGTGCCATATTAATCCTCTTATTTCGTATTTGCTTTTAAAGATAAAGCATGAAGAACTTCTTCTTTAGGGCCATCTGCTATGATTTTTCCATCATCCATAACAATAAGTCTGTCAACAAGAGATAAAATAGATGGTCTATGGGTTACTAAAATTAATGTTTTATCTTTTACTATGTTTTTAACTCTTCGCTTAAATACCTCTTCTGTTTGCCCATCCATAGAGTTTGTTGGTTCATCCATAATTAAGATATTTGGATTTGTTAAAATAGCACGCGCAAGAGTAACTGATTGTCTCTCACCTCCACTTAAACCTTCACCTCTCTCACCTACAATTAAATCATATCCAGCTTCATGTTTACCTAAAAAATCATGTACTCCTGCTACTTTAGCAGCAGCTAAAATATCTTCATCATTTGCATTATACTCACCAATAGAAATATTATCTTTAATGCTGCCCATAAACAAAAATGGCTCCTGAGGAACACAACCTATTGATCTTCTTAAATCAACAGGATCAATTTGCCTTATATCAGTTTTGTCAATTAATACTGAACCTTTTTGAGGTTCATATAAATTCATTATAAGTTTCCATAAAGTTGATTTTCCTGAACCAATTTTACCTATAATTCCAATTTTTTCACCTTGTTTAATTTTTATATTAATATTTTTTAATACATCAAATTTTTGATCTTTATAAGAAAAACTAATATCTTTAAATTCAATATCACCATTTAAATCACTTCTTGATAAATAATCTCTATCATCATCTCTCTCAACACTCATATTCATAATTTCATCAATGTTTTTTAAGCTTAACATTGTTTTATCAAATCTGATAATCATTCCAACTATTTGAGATACTGGTGCAATTACACGACCATTTAACATCATAGCTGCAATAATTGCTCCCATTGTCATTTCACCTTCACTTGCTAAATAAACACCCATTATTACAATAGCAATATTTGAAAATTGAGATATGAAGGCTGTAAAAAAAGTAACTATTTGAGATAAAAAATGAGATTTTTTTCCATATTTGGTAGTTTTCTCAACAGAGTTTTCCCAGTGAGACTTCATTCTATTTTGAGCTCTAACACTTTTAATAATTTCTAAACCAGATACAGACTCGGTTAAAATAGTTTGTTTTATTTGCTCTTCTTTTGCACTTTTTTCAACCGCATCTTTTATTGGTTTTTGCATAAAATAAGAAAAACCAAAAGCTATTAGTACTGTAAATATTGAGATATACCCAACAGCTCCACCTATATAAAAAATTATAATTATAAATAAAATAATAAATGGTAAATCAACAATAGAAGCAATAGTAGCAGATGTAAAAAATTCTCTTACACTTTCAAAAGATTGTAAGCGTGAAACAAACTGACCAGTTGAAGCTGGTTTTTGATCAAGTCTTATATTCATTAATTGGTTAAAAATTTTGCTTGACATTATAAGATCAGCCCTTTTTCCAGCCATTTCTATAAAAGAAGCCCTCAAAAGTTTTAAAATAAAATCAAAAATCATAACAAGTAAAATTCCAAAAGATAGAACCCATAAGGTTGAGAGCGCATTATTTGGCAAGACCCTATCATAAACATTCATGGTAAAAATTGGAGTAGCTAATAAAAACATATTTATTAATAAAGCAGCAAGAATAACTCTTTTATAAATTACCTTATTACTCTTCATTGTTCCCCAAAACCAATCTCTTGCATGACCTAGTTTAATATCTTTTTTTATTCTATTTTCAAAATTATAGTTTGGTTTAATTACTAACATAAAAGATGTGTAAAGTTTATTTAAATCATTTATAGAAATAATTGTTTCGCCTAATGATAAATTAGGCATAATTACCTTAGCTTCATGAGAAGAATAATTAATATCTAATAAAATGCAAGCTTCATTATTCTGCAAAATCAAAACAGAAGGAAGTGCTTCATTTGAAATATCTTGAATATCTCTTTTTACAGAATTAACATTTAAAGATATTTTACTTGCAGATTCTATAAACATTTTAGGAGTCATAATAGAGTTATACATTGCTAAACTTGAGATAAAAGATTCAACACTAGCTCTTCTGTCATAATATTTAGATAAAAACACTAAACACTCTAATAAATTATCTACTTTTGTTTTTTTGCTTATTTCTTCAAGATCTTTTGTATTTTGGTTTTTAAAATCATTACTTATTTCTGCCAAAACTTTCTCCACTTTTAATATTTAGAGTACATTTTAATCATTATTTATTAAACTAACATAAGGCTTGTTTTTTTGTAAACTTTTAGGTAGATTTTTTATATCAGTAAATGCTTCAAGGTAGGTATCATAAGAACCATATGCTATTTTGGTTAGTCTTTTATTTTTAGATGAAAAAGTATGTTTTAATATATCATCATCTAAACTATATTGTTTTTTTAATCTTGTTAAACTTTTTTTAACATCAGAACTTTGTAATAAAGTTATAGTATAACGTTTACTAATTTTAAAAGAAGCATTTATTTTATTTGAATTATCTTTTTTATTTATTAAGTTGTCTTTAACTTTAGGTTTAATCTTTTTTGTATAATCATCACTTTCATATACTTCATCTAATAAATCGCTAAGCATATTATCTATCTCTTTTTTATTCTCTTTTTTTGTATTTTCTTTTTTATTTTTTTCTAGTGGTTCTTCGTTCAATAAGTTATTTATTTCATCTTCTTCACTTTGCTTGTCATTTATAATACTAAGATCAGCACTAATTGTTTTACAAATTTGTGAAGCAGAAGAGAAAACAGTTTCACTTAAATTTGAAGTTATATTAAGAAGTTTATAATACGCCATTAAATTAACATATTCTTCTTCTATTAAATCTTTTTTTGCCTTATTTAAAGTAGCTTGTGAAGAAAGTACTTCTAAGAATGTTTTCGTTCCACCTTCAAATTGTTCTTGTGTTATTAATAAAATATCTTTTAAAAGAACAACATATTTTTTTAAATACTTAATTCTTTCTACTGAACTATCTAAAATTGTTTTTTCACTATTTAACTCTTTACTTACACTTCGTACTTTATTATCTAAAGTTTTTTGAGCTTCAAACAAAAACTTTTTCTCTTTTAAGTAGGAACTTCTATCTTTTAAACCATTAAATAAATTATATGATAATGTGATTCTTGCACTTGTTTCTTCTTTATAAAAACCTTGGGCATCAAGATCATCATCATACTCTTTTTGGATTTTTGCTTTTATTGTAGGTAAAAAATTTGCACGTTTTTGATTTATTAAATCTCGTTGGGCTTTTATTCTTTCTAACTCTGCTAAAATCGCATAATTAGAGCTCAAAGCTTTTGCTAGTAGAATTTTTTTAGACTTCAAATCTTTGATATTTATAAGTGGTCTACAAATTAATGAGCTATTACTTAAGCCAGAAAGTTTTAAAAGTGTTTCATACTTAGAATCAGCATCTCTTTTTTCTTTAATAAATTTAGCCTTAGAATCTACAAGTTTTGATTCAACTTGTAATCTATCAAGTTTTTCTCCACTTACTTTTTCACTTTCAACTGCAATCTCAAAGTACCTTTCATGTATTTCTATATTATTTTTACTTAAAAGTGAAAACTCTTTAAATTTTACAGAATCTAAATAAGCTTCAATCGTATCAAATAATAAATTTTCTACTTGAGCAATATTCTTTATTTTATTTTCATTATAATTATGTTTTGCTTCTTTAACTTTAGAAGGTGTATCCCAACCATCAAAAATCATTTGCTCATATTTTATTATTGCATTATAACCATTTTGTTTTTTTTCAGTATTTGTTTTTCTTATGAGATTTTCATTCATACTATTTTTATTTTCTAAATAATAATCAATACTAATCTTCGGTAAATACGAGCTAAAGGCCTCATCTATATAATATTTATAAGCATCAGTATTACTTCTTAAGGCTTTGATTTCAGGATTTGTACTAAGAGTATTCTTTAGGGTCTCTTTTAAAGGAAGAGAATAAAGATTTTGTATACTTATAATTAAGAATAAACATATTACTATATTTTTTGTTTTCATAAAAATCTTTTATTTTATTTTAATCTTTAAATTGAGCGTAGTCTATCATAATATTTATTAAAAAATTAATATTATATAATTTTTTCAAAATATATAGTTTTATTATTATTAATGATAATAATTAATTATTTTATTATTATTAATTATTTTATTCTCTACATAAACCTTTTTAAGGCTTTTCTGATTTCTTAAAATTTTATTTAATTTTTATAGAATAATTACATCATTACTAAGTTTATTTTATTATAATTTTTATGGATTTTTATTTAGTCTTTTTTTATTACAAATGCTTTGATTAATTTAGTAATTATTACTACTTACTTGATATAAGTGTTTTTTAATATTATTAAATTTATTTTGGGGTTTTTGGGGAGTTTTGTTTATTTTATTTGGATTTATTAAGAGGGAATTATAAAGTACAAATATAAGAGAAGTGACTTTGTCACTCTTTTTTATTGCATAAAAAAAAGGGACGTGCCGAAAGCACATCCCTTTTGTTCTATACGGACCTTTCGATGTAAGACGAAATTAAAATTTCTATTACATAGACGAAAGCTCGTTAAAACTTAAAAGAGTGAAATTATTCACTCTTTTTATCATTTTTTATTGCATAAAAAAAGGGACATGCCGAAAGCACATCCCTTTTGTTCTATACGGACCTTTCGATGTAATTACGAAATTAAAATTTCTATTACATAGACGAAAGCTCGTTAAAACTTAAAAGAGTGAAATTATTCACTCTTTTTATACAGTTTTAACCATTTCTCTTTTTCATAATTTCTTCAGCTACATTTCTTGGAACTTCAGAATAGTTATCAAAAATCATAGAATATGTTGCACGACCCTGAGACATAGATCTTAAGTCAGTTGAATAACCGAACATTTCAGATAATGGAATCATTGCTACAACTAGTTTAACACCAGCTCTATCATCCATAGATTGAACTTGTCCTCTTCTTTTATTAACATCACCAATAACATCTCCCATATAATCTTCAGGAGTTTCTATTTCTACTCTCATCATAGGTTCTAAGATAATAGCTTTCGCTTCATTTGATCTACAACCTTGTTTGAATCCCATAGAAGCAGCTAATTTAAATGCCATTTCAGATGAATCTACATCATGGTATGAACCATCATATAAAGTAACTTCAATATTAACTAGTGGATAACCAGCAAGGATACCTCCAGCCATAGCTTCAATACAACCTTTATCAACAGCAGGAATATATTCTTTTGGAACAGATCCACCCTTGATTTTATTATGGAAAATATAGTTTTCTTCACTATCAGCTGGTAATGGCTTAATTTCTAAGTAAACATGTCCATATTGACCTTTACCACCAGATTGTTTAGCATATTTATACTCAACTTTAGTTGCATTTTTAATAGTTTCTCTATAAGCAACTTGAGGAGCACCAACTTCAGCTTCAACTGCAAATTCTCTTTTCATTCTATCAACAAGAATTTCAAGGTGAAGTTCACCCATTCCTGAAATAATAGTTTGACCAGATTCTTCATCTGTTTTAACTCTAAAAGAAGGATCTTCTTGAGCTAATTTTCCTAAAGCAACACCCATTTTTTCTTGATCAGCTTTAGTTTTAGGCTCAACTGCAACAGATATAACTGGTTCAGGAAAGTCCATTCTCTCTAATATAACTGGATCTTTTTCACTAGCTAGTGTATCACCAGTAATTGTTGATTTTAAACCAACAACAGCACCAATTTCCCCAGCATATAATTCAGAAACTTCTTCTCTTTTGATAGCATGCATCTTAAGAAGTCTTCCAATTCTCTCTTTTTTCATTTTTGTTGAATTTAAACATAAGTACCAGATTTTAGAACACCTCTATAAACTCTAGTAAATGTTAATTGTCCAACAAAAGGATCAGTCATAATTTTAAATGCTAATGCTGCAACTTCACCATCATCAGATGATGCAACAATAACAGCTTCGCCTTCTTGAGTTTCACCTTTAATATCTTCAACTTCTACTGGAGAAGGTAAGTATCTACAAACAGCGTCAAGTAAAGTTTGAACACCTTTGTTTTTAAAAGCAGTTCCACAAATCATTGGAGTAATGTTCATTGCTAAACAACCTTTTTTGATTGCAGCCATGATTTCTTCATTAGTAATTTCTTCACCCTCTCAAGGTATTTCATTCCTAAGATATCATCTTGTTCTGCAGCAGCTTCAACTAATTTTTTCTCTATATTCGTTAGCTTTATCAACTAAGTTAGCAGGAATTTCTTCTACGTGGTAGTTAGAACCCATTTCAGCATCTAAATCCCAAACAATTGCTTTCATTTCAACTAAGTCAACAACACCAGCGAAGTTTTCTTCAGCTCCAATAGGAATCTGAATAGGCACAGGATTAGCTTTAAGTCTCTCAGCTACTTGTGATTCAACATTAAAGAAATCAGCACCAGTTCTATCCATTTTATTTACAAAAATGATTCTTGGTACTCTATATTTATTTGCTTGTCTCCAAACTGTTTCAGATTGTGGTTGAACCCCACCAACTGAACAAAATACTGCAACAGCACCATCAAGTACTCTCATAGATCTCTCAACTTCAATAGTGAAGTCAACGTGACCTGGAGTATCAATGATATTAATCATAGTATCAGTTCCGTCCATTGGATTTTCCCAGTGACAAGTAGTTGCAGCTGAAGTAATTGTAATACCTCTTTCTTGCTCTTGTTCCATCCAATCCATAGTTGCAGCACCATCATGTACTTCACCTATTTTATGCTCAACACCTGTATAGAATAAAATTCTTTCAGTTGTAGTAGTTTTACCTGCATCAATATGTGCAGCAATTCCGATATTTCTTACTTGATTAAGTGGTGTTTTTCTTGCCATTTTAAAGTCCTACCATCTATAATGAGCGAATGCTTTATTAGCTTCGGCCATTCTATGCATGTCTTCTTTCTTCTTGAAAGATCCACCTCTATCAGTTGAAGCCTCGAATAACTCATTAGCTAATCTCTCAACCATAGTTCTTTCGTTTCTTTTTCTAGCAGCTTCAACAATCCATCTAAGTGCTAATGTTTGACGACGAACAGGTCTAACTTCAACAGGAACTTGATAAGTTGCTCCACCAACTCTTCTAGATTTAACTTCTAAAAGTGGTTTAACATTTTCAATTGCTTTTTCAAAGATTTCAATTCCTGATTCTTCACCACGAGTATCTAAGTTTGCAACTGCACCATACATAATTTTTTGAGCTATTGATTTTTTACCATCTAACATAACTGTATTAATAAACTTTGTAATCACTATACTATTGTAGATAGGATCAGCCATTATTTCTCTAACTGGAGCTTTTCTTCTTCTCATTTTATTATCCTTCTACTTATTTTTTTGGTTTTTTAGTACCGTATTTAGATCTTGCAACAGTTCTTCCTGCAACACCAGCAGTATCTAAAGCACCACGAACAATATGATATTTAACACCAGGTAAATCTTTAACTCTACCTCCACGTACTAAAACAATTGAATGTTCTTGAAGGTTATGACCTTCTCCACCAATGTATGAAATAACTTCAAAACCAGTAGTTAATCTAACTTTTGCAACTTTTCTTAAAGCCGAGTTAGGTTTTTTTGGTGTAGTAGTATAAACTCTAGTACAAACCCCTCTTCTTTGTGGACATTTTTCTAAAGCTGGCGATTTAGATTTTTTTACAACCCTTTTTCGCTCATTTCTAATCAATTGATTAATTGTAGGCATCTTTTCCCTTTTAATGGTAAAATAGATTGTCAGTAATATAGTATTTATATGTAAAGATTCTCTATTCTATTCTTGGTTTGAACAATTCAAGCAATGTTCATGCTTCTCGTTACGCACTAAATGCGCCATGACATATACCCATGTATAATCAAAACGATACTTCCATTCTAGAGAAACAGTAAGTTTTCTAAAAAGTAGCGTGATTATACCCAAGTTTGCTTTAATCTTTCTTTAGCAGTATAAATTACATTTATAACGTTTTAGCTTTTAGAACTCTTACAAAGGTAAACCTTCGCGCTTTTTATCGAAGAATTTGCTCGTACCTCGTGCATGCTTATCTTTTGTCAATACATGCCGGAACAAAGTGACTAAATCCTTAAAGGTAAAAGTAAGAAAACGGGAACTGAAAGTTTACAAGAGAGAGCCTTAATGTTAAAAATATACTTCATGTAGAAACTAACAAAGAGACGGATTAAACCCAAATACAACAATTAGTACTACATTATGTACAGTTTACCTAGGTATTTACTAGCTAAACTATACATTGAAATAATTGTACCTTATAAAAAAACTCTATTTTTTGCAAACTATTTTAAATAAAAGCCCGAAACTAGGGTTTTTACAAAAAAATAAAATAACATTAAAAATGTCTATTCAACATCTATATTAAGTCATATTAGTATAAAGTGTACTACTAATAAATAGTTATACAATCAAATTATCAATAGGAGGATTATGAATAGTTATTTAGATAAATGTTTAGAACTACATAAACAAGGTAAAGAAATAAAATCAATAATTGAAAATATATATATTAATTATTCTTCATCAGAAGATAATGATAAAATTTATGAGTATAAAAAAGTTATTTCTAAACAATTTAATGTTTCATTAAAAGATATAAAGCTTATTGGGTCTGCACACACAAGTTTTTCAAAAAAGAGTGGAGAGTTAAAAGATAAACTTGATCCTAATGATTATGACTTTGCTATAATAAACACTTCTTTATTTAATAAATATTGGATTATGTTAAATAATGATTTAAATGAAGTTTCATTAGTTACTAGAAAAAATAAATTATTCTATGACTACTTAAAACGAGGTAAAATTCACCCATTTCATTTAAATCAAGATGGAAAGATATATAAAGAGATATAAAAAATAGATTATGTGAGTTAAATGTACATGAAAAGAAGTCATCTATATGTATTTATGCATTTGAAGATGCCTTTATTAATAATTTGTGTGAATATTTAACAGATGACTTGATACAATACTTTAAAAATAAAATAGAAGAACCAAAAAATAAAAAAACTTGTTTCTAATGGCTTTCGTCCATTAGAAAATTTGGGAGATATACTAAATGGGAAATAGTCAAAAAACATTTGAATTAGGTCGAATGGATATAGTGGATATATATGAATGGATTGAAGGTGGAAAAATAATTACTGGTCCAGTTTTTCAAAGACTTAGTGTTTGGAAAAACAAAGATAGAGAAGACTTAATTGACACAATAATGAATGGATTTCCAAGTTCCAGCAATTTTTATTTGTGAAGGAAGTACCGATTTTAAGCAGATAGGAAAAAAGTATGTTGTACTAGATGGAAAGCAAAGACTTGAAAGTATCACTTTATTTTTACAAAATAAAATAACATATAAAGGTGACACTTTTGGAAAACTTTCTGAAGAAGAACAGACAATGTTTTTGAACTTTAGTTTGCCTGTTGTACAAATGTATATTGACGTACATAAAGAATTAGATAAAGTACAAGAAATTTTTAAAAGATTAAATAAAAATTCATATAACCTTAATGAAATTGAAAAATCATTATCTCAATATATTGACTATGATTTTATAAACATAAGTAAAATTCTATGTTCTTATATTGAAATTAAAACATCTAATAATGAGTATGATAAAGAATCAATTGTGGAGAACACAGAATCAGAAGTAATTAAAAGTGATTATAATGAAACATATTTCGTTAAAGATTATATAAATATATATTTTTCAAAAGTAGATACAAGTAATATTCAAACAATATTTTCTGATTTAAGATTTTTTACTACACATGAGCAAAATAGACAAACGTCAATTCAACATCTAATAAACATACTTGGTTCATTAATTAAAAAGGAACATATAGGTAGAAATGTAAAAGGGACTGAATATGAAGCTTATTCTAATCAAAAGTTTGTTGAAGATACATTATTCCCTATTATAGAAAAACTAAATGATTCTGCTGATAAATTTTTACAATTATATAGTTTATTAGAACAAGAGGACTTGGGTAAACTAAAAAAGAAGTTTTGGTTTAGTAAATCTAATTTATATACATTCCTGACTTTATTATTTAAATATAACTTTAGTGACTTAAACATTACAAAAATGGCTTTATTAGATTTTTCAAAAGCGACACAAGAAAAAGAAATGCAATTATTTAAAGATTATAGATTTTCTTGTACTGAAGCCGTAAATGGGAAGAAAGCAAGAGAGTTGAGGGAAACTATATTAGTTGAAATTCTTGGGCTTTAAAGTATAACAAATACTAGCAGCGAACGCAAAGAGAGCGTCGCTGAAGTCAGCCGTTATGTCTTGCTGTAGATAAGCTAGATATTTCTTCTTGACATAACGTACGATATTATGTACAATATAGAAAAAGAAATAAAAGGTTAT
Source organism: Arcobacteraceae bacterium (assembly GCA_965224485.1). Lineage (GTDB taxonomy): Bacteria > Campylobacterota > Campylobacteria > Campylobacterales > Arcobacteraceae > NORP36. Next base: position 177,356 of record CBDCZH010000015.1, read on the forward strand.
TCATGACAAAAACTATGTCAGTAAGTCAAGTTAGAGCAGATATTTATAATGTAATGGATGAAACAGCACTAACACATGAACCAGTACTTATTACAGGAAAAAGAAATAATGTTGTAATGATTTCAGAAGAAGACTGGAAAGCAATAGAAGAAACATTATATTTAAATACTGTACCAAATATGGCATCGTCTATACAAGATTCAATGAATGCACCAGATAGTAAATTTACTGAAAATATTGAATGGTAGAATATAAAATACTATATAGTAAATTAGCATTAAAAGATGCTAAAAAACTATCAAGTGCTAATTTAGCAAATAAAGCAAAAGAACTAATTGAAATTATTAAAATAAACCCATTTAAAAACCCACCACCTTATGAAAAATTAGTCGGTAATCTTAATGGCTCTTATTCAAGAAGAATAAATATCAAACATAGAATAGTTTATGAAGTAAGGGAAATAGATAAAGTCATCAGAATATCAAGAATGTGGTCACACTATGGAGAATAAGATAACAAAACACAGGAAAAAAAACAAGTTACCCTCGCGAACTTTATTAGAAAAAGTATCGGGCACAAAATAGTAACTTTTCTTAACTTAATCTTAAAATAACATACTTATAGAACTCTTACAAAGGTGAACCTTCGCGCTTTTTTCCCTTACAGGATTGTTCACTTCGTTCAGGCATCTTTTTTTGTCGATCAAAAAGAAACAAAAAAGTCGACTGCCGGTTGATGAAGCCCTCCGGGTGCCTAGAGTTCAAAAATTCATTTTCTGCGCTACAGAACTCGCTAAAACGTGCCCTTACGGCACCTTTTTAAACGCTCAGACATGCTTCGCTTGTTACCGAAAATAAACTCTCAAACTCTAGCTTCCTCAAAGGCAGGGGTAGAGCAAGTAATCAAAATGCCCAATATAAAAACGTATTTATAAATATGTATCAAAACTATATCTACGAAGTAGACAAATAATCTTTCCGTTGATTGCTACATTTGCAGGAGCTAAAGTTTTTTTATTTCTTTACGTAACCCAAAAATAATTGTTTGAATGTGAAGAAATATGCTGGGAGCATATTTTAATGAGTTCTTATTTTTAAGTAAATCAATAAAAAAACTTTAGGTAGTCGGAGACCTCCGAAACCGTAGACACTTTCTTGTTTCTTCTTTTTGGCAAAAGAAGAAAAGAGCGGGAACTGGAAGTTTACAAGAGCAAAAGCCATACTATTAAAAATATACTTCATGTAAAAACTAACAAAGAGACGGATTAAACCCAAAGATATGTTTTTTAACAAAAAATTAAATACCATTAAAAATATTTATTTAACATTTATATTAAGTCATATTAGTATAAAGTATACTACTAATAAATAGTTGTATGTACAATTTGACTTAGCTTTAAGAATAGAATAAAAAAGTTAAGATCTTCATGCTTGTACTGAGTATAATAAAAATGAAAAGGAATTTAATCTTATCCAAATATATAAAATTGATAAAACATTTAATATTCATATATCCTCATTTTTTGAGTTTATTAAGTCATAGTTAAACTTAAAAATTGAATACTTTTATATGATATAATCTTATCTATAAAATATCAAGGATAAAATTTTGGAATTAATTTATTTATGGGTAGAAAAGTATAAAAACATAGTAAATCAAGGGTTTAGTTTTAATCCTGAGTTTGATTGTAAATATAATAATAAACCAATAAAAAAATGACAAAAATAATTATGTAAATATATTCCCTGATAATATAAGTATTACTGCTATTGTTGGTAAAAATGGAAGCGGAAAGAGTAATATATTAGAATCATTAGTTTCTTTATTTTATGAAAGAGGGATACCTATTGATGCTGATTATCATATGTGTGCTATATTTTATGATAAAGATAAAGATGATTATTATTCAAAAGATATAAACTGTAGTTCTTGTATTCCCTTAAGTACTATTGAAGATATACAAAATAATAGCTCTAAAGATAAAAATTCATTTCTTTTACATTATAATTATACTCTTGACTTTTTAGATAATGATGAGAATAATATTCATTTTAATAAAATGTATCATAAAAGAGATAATTATAAAGTTCCAATACTTCTGCAACCTGATAAAACTGATAAAAACTGATAATAAAAATTAATCTTAATATAATAGACTATTTTGCAACAAGAGATATGTTTGAGTTTGTTTTTAAAGAAAACTTACCTGTTGAAAATATAGAGAAGTTTTTTAAGCCTGAAAAGTTTAAACTATCTTTTCATTTTTCATATATATATGGAGAATCAAAGCAAAACGAAGATTCTTCTAATAACACTTCATTATTTGATTATATCAAAACTCGTTCCATAAAGGGTAATTTAGATATTCACGATTATAATAATTCATATGGAATAGAAGATTATTCAGCATCTTTGGGACATATTACACGAGATGGACTTATACTATTAACTCAGTTTTATATTTTGAAAAAAAGTATGAAAAAATAAATTTAATTATTGATAAAAAATTAAAAGAATTTTTAAATGTTCCTTTTCCAAAGTTTAATGAGGCATTGAAAATAGTTAAAAACAATTCTTTTGAAAATCTTTTTAGTTCTGTACATTATTATGAAATATATAAAATACAAGATAGTTTCAAGTTTATAAAATTTCTTGAAAACAAGAAGAGAAATTTCAATTATCAGATGAAAAAAAGTTGATTTCGAATAATAAAGAGTTAATTCAAAATTTAGTACCTTGGATAACAATAGATGTTTATAATGATAAAGATGTTTCTTTATCTGAACTAAGTTATGGACAAAAATTTATAATTAGGTTTTTATATAGTCTTTTAAACCAGTTAAGAAATTTAAACTCTCATCCTGAATATCAGGATATTCTACTGTTACTCGATGAAGTAGAAAATGGTCTTCATCCACAATGGCAAAAAGAGTTTATAAAATTACTAACAGATGTATTGAGTGCTTTTTTAGAGAAATATCCTAAACGGTTTAGCTTTAATATTGTTTTAACTTCACACTCTCCATTTATTATTTCAGATTTACCAAAAGAAAATGTAATATTTTTAAAAGATGGTAAAAATATAAGTGAATCAACAAATATAAATCCATTTGGAGCAAATATACATACTCTTTTATCTCATGGTTTTTTTATGGAAGGTGGACTTATGGGTGAGTCTGCAAAAGATAAAATAAATGATGTGATAAAAGTATTAGGATCAAAGAGAAGAGTATCTAAGAAAAATCAGAAATATTGCAAATATTTAATATCTTTAATTGGTGAACCATTTTTAAAAGAAAAGCTTTTAAAAATGTATGATGACAAATTTCAAGTCATAAAAGAGGAAAGAATAAAGCAACTAGAAGAAGAGTTAAGAAAGTGATTCAATTAAAATTTAACCCTACACTTTTGGACGAACATTACAATATACTTAAAATAGAATTAACAAGCTTAATTGATAAATTAAATACTGATAAAAAAATTACAAAAAAAAGAAAAAAAGCTGATGGAACTTTTGAAAATTATACTTTCCTAACTTTAACTACTTCATTACTTACTTTTATAAACAATTTAAATTTAGAGATGTTGTTAAAATCTAAATGTATAAAAGAAAGAATTAATGAAATGGGAGTGTTTCTTAAAAATTCAGATGAATATAAATTATTATTTTATATCTTTGTTGAAAAAGGATATATGAAATGTTTTACAAAGGGTAATAATGCAAAAAATTACTCTGCATACACTTTAGTAGAGAAGTTAGCTATAAAAACTTGTCCTTATTGTAATAGAAATTATATATTTGTTGTAAAAAAAGGTAAGTTAAGACCTGAGATTGACCATTTTTATCCTAAAACAGTATATCCATATTTAGCAGTTAATTTTTTTAATTTAATACCTTCTTGTCAAACTTGTAATAAAACAAAAAGCGATAAGGTGAATTTTGATTGGATTAATCCTTATGATGTTAAAAAATACGATTATACATTGACTTATAAACCTAAAAGCATTGATTTTATAGAAGTTGAAAATAAAAAATATAACTTCGATAGTTTTGATATTAATTTTACTTCAACAAACGAAAATATTAAAACCTTTAAATTAGAAGAATTATATAAACAACACAAAGATATTGTTCTTGAACTTTTGATTAAAAAAGCTTATTATCCTGAAAGTTATATCAAAGAGTTAAAAGGGTTTGGGTTTAGTAGTGATGAAGTGTATAGATATTTATTTTGTAATTACAAAGAGGATAAAGATTTACACAAAAGACCACTTAGTAAACTTACAAAAGATATTTCAGAAGAGTTAGGTCTGATATGAAAATATATTATAGTACAAAAGGCAAAAACTGATGGAAAAAAAACCTACAAATAGAAACAACAGCCCAATTTTTAATTTACAAATCAGATAATCATGATGTAAAAGTAGATGTACTCTTACATGATGAAAACATTTGGCTTACACAAGAGCAAATGGCACAATTATTTGGTAAAGCAAAATCAACTATAAATGAACATATTAAAAATATTTTCAAAGATGAAGAGCTTATAGAATCAGAAGTTATACAGAAATTCGGAAATTCCGAATTTCAGCAAAAAGCACCAAATTATTATAATCTTGATACTATTATTTCAGTTGGATATAGAGTAAAATCAATACAAGGTGTAAGGTTCCGACAATGGGCAACTAAAAGACTACAAGAGTATATCATCAAAGGTTTTACTATGGATGATGAGAGACTCAAAAATCCAGAACAACCTTTTGGAAAAGATTATTTCAAAGAGCAATTAGAACGTATAAAAGATATTCGCTCTAGTGAAAGAAGATTTTATCAACAAATCACAGATATCTATAGTGAATGTAGTATTGATTATGATAAAAATTCGAAAGCTACGAAAGTGTTTTTTGCTACTGTTCAAAATAAATTACATTGGGCTATAACTAATCAGACAGCTTCAGAAATAATATATTCAAGAGCCAACCATGAAAAAGATAATATGGGATTAACTACTTGGAAAACAGCTCCAACAGGGAGAATAAGAAAAACTGATGTAATTGTAGCTAAAAACTATTTACAAGAAAAAGAGTTAAAAACATTAAACAGGGTTGTAACAATGTACCTTGATTATGCAGAACATCAAGCAGAACGACAAATTCCTATGACTATGGGTGATTGGTCTAAGAGACTAAATACTTTTTTAGAATTCAATGAGCATGATATTTTACAAGATGCAGGAAAAATTACAGCAAAAATTGCAAAAGAGTTTGCTATAAATGAATTTGAAAGATTTAAAGTAATACAAAATAAATCATATCAGAGTGATTTTGATAGATTACTAGGTAAGATAGAGATTTAGGTAGATACACACGACAAAACCTTGGAGAAAACAAGGTAGTAGTCGTGAAAATTTGAATTATTATATGTCATAAATAGATATAAATAAATTTAATTATCTAAACGTTATTTACCTTGTTCTTCAAGTCAAACATTACATAAAAAAAGGAAAACTAAATGATTACGTGTTATTTGAATTATATTATAGATACAAAGAAAATAAAAGAGTTTGAACATTATGCTAAATTATGGATTCCATTAGTAAATAAATTTGGAGGTAAGCACCATGGTTATTTTCTTCCTTCAGAAGGAAAGAATAATGTTGCATTAGCACTATTTACATTTCCAAGTTTTGCAAGTTATGAAAAATATAGAAACGAATCTTTTAAAGATAAAGAATGTATAGAAGCCTTTAAATATGCAGAAGAAACCAACTGTATTATTAGCTACGATAGAAGCTTTTTTAGACCAGTTTTTAGTTAAGTAATAACAAATAAAAAATCTAATTTATGGAGATAAATACTAGTGAAAATATCTTATCATCGTAGACGTAAAATGAAAACACGAAGAATTGCTTTAAGAGCTTTAATTTTACGAGGAATAACAGAAGCTAAAGATTTAGCAAAAGAATTAAAAGTTACAACTTCTACAATAAAAAGAGATTTAGAAGCACTTAAAACTATGAGTGAAAAAGACTTTACATTTGAAAAAAGGGAAACATCTAAAGAAATACTTGAGAAAAAAGACACTATATTAAAAATGTTAGATAATGAAGAGTATTATAATGAAAATGGTGAAATAAACATATCAAAAATAACAAAAGAACTTAAAACAAGTAGATCAACAGTTTTAGCTGTTTTAAATGGGGAATAAATTTAAAGGAAGAGAAATGATATTAGAAGTAGCCATCTTAGATGTAAAAGAAGAAGAAATAAAAAATTTTGAAGAAACTTTTAGGGAAGCTTCAAAGATAATCTCTTCTAAAAAGGGATATGTATCACATTCACTTCAAAAATGTATTGAAAAAGATAATAGATATTTATTAATGGTTACTTGGCAAACCCTGGAAGATCATACAATTGGGTTTAGAGAATCTAAAGAATATTTGCAGTGGAAAAAACTATTGCATCATTTTTATGAACCATTTCCAATAGTTGAGCATTATTGCGAAAATATTTTATAAGATATTTATAATTATTTGACAAAAAAGAAAAATAGTATTATAATTTTACCAAACAAGCGTTTGGGAGAATTATTATTAAAAAAACATCTAAAGAAGATATATTAGAACATTCAATCAAACTTTTTAAAATAAATGGATACCACCATACTACTATGTCTAATATTGCGGATGAATGTGGTTTACAAAAAGGAAGTATTTACCATTATTTTAAAAGCAAAGAAGAAATAGCATTAGAATCCTTAAAATATATTCATACATATTTCAAAGACAATATTTTTAATATTTCATATCAAGAAACTTTAACAAACAAAGAAAAGTTAAAATTATTTGTAAAAAAAATTGATACTTATTTTTTAAATAGTAAAGGTGGATGTTTATTAGGAAACCTAGCTTTAGAAGTTTCATTAGGGAATATATTATTTCAAAATGAAATAAAAGAATATTTTATAAATTGGGAAAAAGCACTAAGTAATATTCTTGAAGAATCTTATTCTAAAAGAGAAGCCCTAAACTTATCAAAAGAGTTTATTGCTTTAACTCAAGGAGAAATAATGATGATGAATTTATATAATTCTAAAGATAATTATATAAAAGTTGGTAAAAAACTAATTGCTCTTATCGAGTAATTTTTTTTGAACTATATAATAAAACAATCGTTTGGTAGATAAATCAAACACAAAAGGATAATAATGATTTCGTATTTTAAAAAATTTAAAGGGACTCAAGAAGAACTTCCCAAAAGAGCAGCATCTAAAACAATACTATTAGCATGGATTGGTTCATTTTTAACAATAGCTATACTTATGCTCTTAAGTACAAATCTAAATGAAACACTTATTTTAGGCTCTTTTGGTGCATCTTGTGTATTAGTTTTTGCTTTTCCTAAAAGTCCATTTTCCCAACCACGTAATGTTATATTGGGGCATTGTATATCAAGTTTTACAGGTTTATGCTTTTTACATTTTGTAGGTGAGCAATGGTGGAGTTTAGCTCTTGCTTTAGCTAGTGCAATTGCTTTTATGCTTATAACAAGAACAGTTCATCCCCCAGCTGGTTCAAATCCTGTTATAGTATTTTTAGCAGGATCAAATTGGCAATTTTTAATAACACCTACACTATTAGGTTCAATCATTTTAGTAATAATCGCAGTTTTTTATCTAAATTTAAAAAAAGACCAACAATATCCTTCTTATTGGTTCTAAATTAAAATTAGAGTTTATTATTCTTTGTATTTTTTATAATAAACCCTAACTTTGATATAATAATAAGTATAAAAATACTTTTATACTCTAGTAAAATATATGCACTTACAAAGGATGAGAATATGCCACATTTTATAATAGATTGTTCAAAGGATGTGCTTAAAACACATTCTTCCAAAAAGATAATTTCTGAAGTTCAAAAAAGTGCTATTTCCACAAAATTATTTCATAAAAAAGATATAAAAGTAAGACTTAACTCTTTTGATGATTATGTAACAGGAGAGAAAAAAGAAGATTTTATTCATGTTTTTGCAAATATCATGGAAGGAAGAACAATAAAGCAAAAAGCGAATCTTTCAAAAACAATAGTTAAAAATTTAGCAAGTATATTTCCACTTGTTCCTAATATAGGAACAAATGTAATTGAATTTGAAAAAGCAAGTTATTTTAATAAAAACATGCTTGATAAAGATTATGAATTTTCAATGCCATAAAAACTATTTGTATAATTTTCTAGTTTTTCTCTAAGAACAGAAATCTTTTTATCAAAATTTTCATCATTTATTAATTGATCAATATAAAGTTTTGCCAGCCTACTTTTTAAAATATAATGTTTTGGATAATACTCTTTTACTAAAAAATATACATATTGAGCTAAATCATCTTTAGCAATAAATTGATGCTCATAATTTTCTCTTTTAAAAATAGCACAGGTTAGTCCTTCTTTAATAGCGCTAATTATTCCTTCTGCACTTTTATCTTTTACAAAAACAATAGTAAATCTTTCACCTATCTCATGGTCACTATCATGGGCATCAGAATTAGCAAATGGCGATAAATACTTATATTTATTTTTTGTTTGAAGAGCTGTTAAATGAGTCATATTATTATGCTCTTTAATCTTCTCTTCTCCAAAAACTTCAACTCCATCTAAGTGTGAACTTTTTAGCATTTCTTTATAAAAAGCTTGATGAAGATGATATTTCCCATCTTTATATACCCAATTAGGGTGGGCAAGAATTGAAATACCCTTTGCTTCTTTTATTTTATTTATTACCCAGATATTTTTAGCATAATGTTTTAAATCAATACTTTTATTAATATTTTCTTTTTTTAAATCTTTTACAATAGTATCTAATTCTTTTTCATATTCTTTTTTATTAGATCTTTGCTTATCTATTGACTTATTTGTGTTTATTGCTAAAATATGTCCATTACCTTGAGAAATAGTCATATCTCGTTTTCCACCTACACTTACTTCTTCTCCTGGTAAAACTAAAATATCAATATTATTTTTCTTAACTTTTTTTATTGCTATTTCGGAACCTTCATAAGTATCATGATCAGTGACACTTAAAAAATCCATTCCTTTATCTAGGGAAGCTAAAACAAGAGCAAAAGGGCTTGTTCTACCATCAGAATATGTTGAGTGCATATGTAAATCACCCTTTAAGGGTCTAAGTTTAATCATATTTTTATCTAAACAGTATAAACAGACTGTTTTACTCTCTTTATAAGTAAAATTCACCTTTATTATGAACTCACCTATATATGGCATTTTATATGAAAAAAGTATATTATTGTTTTTGATTTTATATTCAAGTTCATCTTTATGATAATAATCACTACGAGAAAGAATTTCTATAGATTCAATATTTCTTGTATTTTTTAAAGAAAGTTCATAATGTATATTTTTATTTTGTTCTATAACATTTGGAGTAATTTTCAAAAGATTTTCCTGCTTTTTTTATAGTTTAACTATAAATAATTACAAGATGGTTACATAAAACAAGCAAAGAAACTCTTTTGCTTATCTTAACTTATTTAATAAATTCAATTACATCTTCGAATTTTGATCTTAGTTGTTTAGATTGTTCATTTATTCTATATCCAAAAGGAAGAACCATAGATACTTGGTATTTACTAGTATCAAGTTCTAAAACTTTTTCAAGCTTTTCCTTTTCAAAACCCTCGATAGGACAAGAATCAATTTCTAAGCTTGCAGCTGCATTCATCATATTAGCAGCAGCAATATAAGTTTGTCTTGCACTCCATTGAAAAATTTTATCATCATCATTTAGAACATTGCTCAGATGTGAAGCATAAAGTTCTATAAATGAATCTAATTTTTCAGTTGGTAAATTGCGACGAAGAAGTTGTGAGCGAACTACGCCGCTTTCTACTTTTAGGCTATTTATTCCAGCTAATACAATTACTAAGTGAGAACAAGTTGTAATTTGAGCTTGATTCCAACAAAAAGGTCTTATTTTTTCTCTTAATTCTTTATTACTTATAACTAAAAACTTCCATGCTTCCATTCCAAAAGAACTAGGAGATATTCTTGCCATTTCTAAAATATAAGAGATATCTTCATCATTGATTTTTTTACTCTCATCAAATATTTTGCAAGCATGTCTAAAATTCATTAGTGTTGAAAAATTATCTTTTTTATTCATTATTTGCCTTTTTAATTAGTTTATATAAGTTTTAAAGAATAAATAACAGTAATACTAAGAGTATAAGCTGCAAGCAAATATACATTTCTAGGATTTCCTGAAAGTTTTGGTGTTTTAATTTCTGATACATTTAAAATAGCAAGGCCAACAGCACTTGAATATAAAACTATTGTAAAAGCACCATGACTCATTATACTTTCTAATAAAAATATAGAAACTAAGATTAAACTATTATTGTCAAGTGCTAAACCTGTATACTTAGTACCACCTGCTAAACCATAAGTACTAAAATAACTAAGTCTAATAGCAGCTGCGCTTAACATTATAAATGCTCCTATCAAATATATAGGCTCAAATTTTCCATAACTTAAGAGTAAAATGGCTGGAGTTACCCCATAACTTACTATATCAATTACAACATCAAGTTGTCCACCAAATTTAGCATCATTAGTAGTTCTACCTTTTAGTTTTCTAGCTACTAAACCATCAGCCCAATCAAAAGCAACAGCCCAAACCATTCCAATCATAGCCGCAGAATAAACTCCTATGATTGAGAAATAAATAGCTAAAACAGTACATAACAATCCACTAAGAGATAAAAGATTTGGAAGGTCTTTAACATAAGATAGAATTGTAGGTTGTTTTGGTTCTAAAGCGTTAGAATTTTTGTTTAACATAAAAGAAGTCCTTAGGAGTAATAATTTTCTTTGAATGATGCCAAATATTTGGCATAAAAATGCTATCTTACCATAAATACTATTATTATTTGAAGGAAAATAAATTATGCTTGTATATACTGTTGGAACTTTTGATTTGTTACATGTTGGTCATTTGGCTTTATTAGAATATTGTAAAACATTAGGTGATAAATTTGTTGTAGGAGTTGCTTCTGATGAAGTTGTAGGCTCATATAAAAGGAATGTTCCTGTTATTCCTTTAAACCAAAGAATGGAAATGCTTAAAGCTTTACAATGTGTAGATGATGTTGTATCTTATAATAAACTTGATTATGTAACTAATTGTAAAGATTTAGATATTGATATTTTTGTTATTGGAGAAGATTGGGGAGACAGTGCACATAATATAGCAGTTGAGAAATACCTTAAATCAAAAGGTAAAAGAATAATTCAAGTTTCTTATAATCCAGAAACATCATCAACAAAAATAAAACAAAATGTTATAGCCCAAGCTCATAAAGGTAAATACCTAGCTCATGAACTTACTAAGATTGATGCTTAAAAAACTAATATATTCTAAAACTGTATAAAACCTTTTAAGGTTTTATACAAAGTACCTCAGCACCCATAAGATTTTTATCTCCACAACTTTTAAATATTCTTTCATATTTTTTATTCTTTTTTATAAGAGAAAGACCTTTATCTAACTTATCCATAAAATATTTACTATCTTTGTGTTTTTTAGAAAAAGCCGCATATATATCTAAAGATTCCCCTTTAAATACTTTTTTTAATAAACCTTCAAATTTATTTTTTTTAATAAGTTCAGCAGCTATATCATCATAAAGAAGAATCATATCTACTCTTTTTCTTCTTAATTTCTCAAAATTTTGAAAATGTGTAGCTACGCGCTCTAAAGTTATATTGTTTTTATTTAAATCTATAAAATCACCATAATTATAACCTACAATTATTCCAACTTTGATAGAAGAGTCTAAATCATTCATATTTTTCAAGCTAAGTAAAGATGAATCTTTTAAAACGTAAAAATGAGAAGAAACAGAAAATAAAGGTTTTTTACCAAATAAATACTTTCTCCTATTTACACTTACATTTCCAAAACTAATACCAAGTATACTAACCCCTGCTTTTAATTTTTCTTTTATTCTAGCAAAAGGCAGAATTTTAAAATCACTAGTGATATTTACTTCTTCATATGCTGTACGTAATAAACTATTTGCAATACCAGAACCATCAATATTTGAATAAGGTGGCCACTCATCTTCTGCTAAAATTTCAACATTTTCATTTGCAAAAGAGAAACTAATACAAAATACTAAGATATATAAGACCTTAAACATTATCAACCTTTAATTGTTATTTACTAAAGTTATACAAAATTCAACACCACCTTGAATATTTTTAACTTCTAAACTTCCATTCATATTCTTTTCTATAATCATCTTACTCATATACAAACCAAGCCCTGTTGCATTCTTTTTATCTTTAGTTGAAAAATATGGTTCAAAAATCTTTTTAATAATATTTTCTTTAATTCCACCAGCATTATCACTAAGTAATATTTGAGTATTTTCTAAATTCTCTTTAATTGAAATATTTATTTTTGCATCTTTGTTGCTATTTGTTAACTTATGTTTATTGATAAAAGCATCTTTTGAGTTCATAAGTAGATTTATTATCACTTGAGCTAATTCATTTTTATATGCAAGTAATTTTGTATTTTGCTCTCCAAAATCTTTTTGTATTTTAATACCTTCATGCTTGAGTGTATCTTTTAATAAAGAGATTGAATTTGTAATAACATCACTTATATAAAACTCATCTTTTATTTTATTATCTTTAAAGAAATTTCCAAAATCATCTATTGTTGTAGACATATTTTGTGCAATAATTTTACTTCTTTCACATTGTTCATCTAAAAACTTTTCATCTAATTTATTTAGTTTATAAGCTAATTGAATATTTTGTGTAATTGTATTTAAAGCACTTAAAGGTTGTCTCCACTGATGGGCAATCATAGATATCATATCTCCCATATCTGCTAATCTTGATTTTTGAATTAAAATTTGCTCATGCTCTTTTCTTTTATTTATCTCATACTTTACTTTGGATTCTAAGTTATCTTGATGTTCTTGTAAAAGAGTAAATTGTTTAGATATTTTTGTTTTCATTTTATTAAGTACATTAAATAAAGACTCAAATTCAACAATATCAATATTATGCTCTTTTGTATAATTTCCACTTTCAATTTCATGAGCAGATAAGGCTAAAAGCTCTAATGGTCTTTTTAGTAATAATTTAAATACTATAAGAGTTAAAATTGCAATAGTAAGCAAGGTAATTAGTAATAAGGCAAGATTAGTATATAAAATATCAAGAAGATTTTCTTTTAATTTATCTTTTGAAAAATAGATTTTAATATTTCCAATTATTTCTTTATTATATTTAATATCAAGATTAGTAAAATCTAGTTTTTCATTATATTTTACACTCTTATATAAGTATAAAGAATTATTTAAATCATCTTTTATTTCTAAAAAAACTAAAGACTCATCAGCTTCAAAAGATTTTGCAATTAATTTGATAGAAACCAAATCAATACTCCAAATAGGAAAAGTAACAGCAGATACTAAAGCATTTAAAGTAACTTCATTTTGCTTATTAAAATGATCTAAGGCAATATTCTTATTGATTGTATATAATAATACTGTTGTTAATATTGAAACTAAAGAAACCCCCATAATAAGAATAAGGGATAATCTTCTTGATAAAGATATACTTTTTTTCAAAACACACTCCATAAATTTACTTTATTATTTTATCTAAACTTTTAAAAAATTAAGATTCTAAGATTTTAACACATTTTGCTGTGATGATATCTTGTAAACTCTTGAAAAAAACTCAAACTCTAGATAATAAGCGTGTAACATTAAACGTTTAGCTCCACATATCTTTTGTGCTTTTTCTTCTAAGATATCACCTTTTAAAAGCTTATCTACAAACTCTTCATCTAATCCATAAATAGGATCCCCTACAATAGAGTTATTTATAAAATCTAAATGCACTCTTATTTGATGCTGTCTTCCTGTATAAGGAATAGCTTCAACTAAGGTCTGATTCTTTATCTTATTGTAGAAAATAGGTTTTATAAGGGTGCTTGAATCTTTACCTTCTTTGCTAACCTCCATCTTAATAGAAATTAAACCTTTTGACTTTCCAATCTTTTCATTTATAAGTAATTCTTGCTTTATTTCATTTTTAACTAAGGCTTTATATTTTTTTACAAACTTTTTCTCCTCAAACATTGAAGATAAAATCATATGAGCATAGTTATTTTTTGAAACTAATACTAAACCAGAAGTTTGTGCATCTATACGGTGAACCAACTGGGCATTGTCACCATAAAAAAAGCGTATTTCATCTAATAGTGTATACTCATTACTTCTTAAAACTGGATGAACCTTTAAAGGGCTTGGTTTATCAAAAATAGCAAAATGCTCAGTCTCAAAAATAGCTTTTAAGTTTTTACTTCTAGGCTCAAAGATACTAAGTTCAATAAAACCATCTTTAATTATAAGACCTTTTTGTAAACGTCTATTCTTATGATCAATGATTCTGCCTTTTGAAAGAAGTTTTAAAGCAAGTTTTTCTTTAAGTTTAAGAGTATCTAATAAAAAGTCTTCTATTTTAATACTTTTATTTATATTATATTTTTTTAAGACATAGGGCATATTTATAAAACTCTTAGGTAAAAATTATTTTTAAAATATTAGCAAGAAGCATAAAAACTAATACAGATATAAGAACTTTTTTAATAAAAGATTCTCCACCTTTAATAGCATAATGACTTCCAATATAAGAACCTAACATATTAGCTAATGCCATAGGGATAGCTACCATCCAGATAATTTTTCCTGCAAATAAAAATGCAATAGCAGAACCTACATTGGTTGCTAAATTTAAAGGTTTTGTTGAGGCTGTTGAGATTAAATACGGTAGATTTAAAAACTTTTTCATAGAAATAGTCATATAAGTTCCAGTTCCTGGTCCTAATAAACCATCATAAAAACCAATAGGAGCTGTACTTAAAATAATATTTTTTTTACTAAGTTCTATCTTCTCTTCTTTTATATTTTTACTTTTTTTAAGTAAAAAAAGTAAAGCAATAGGAATTGATAATAAAATTGCCCACTGTATTATCTCATCATTTATAAACATAATTAAACTAGACCCAATATAAGATGTTATTAAACAAGGAATAATTCCAATAGAAACTACTTTCCAAGAAATTTTCTTGCTTGCTGCATATTTTATACTTGCCATTAAAGTACCAAAAAGTGATGCCATTTTATTGCTTGCTAGTACAAAAATAGGTGGAATTCCTGATAAAAGAAGAACAGGAACTTGTATCATTCCTCCTCCTCCTGCAATTGAATCAATATATCCAGCTATAAAACCTGTTATTATAAAAACTATTATCCAAGTAAGTGTAATATCTTGTAAAAATTCCATATGACTTCTTTTGATTTTTTTATAATTATAACTAATATTTACAAAGTAAGAGCTAAGATTTTTTATTAATTATTTTTATAAGATTTTTTGCTTGATATAGATTAATTTTTATAAAAAATCTTTTGTTATTATAAGTATTAAATTAAGGATTTTTATATTTTATGAAAACATTTATTCAAACACTTATTATTTCATTTCTTGTTATAGTTTTTTTATTATGCCTTCCTTATATCTTACCTACAAAAGTGCAGCTACAATACGAAAATGATAATGATTTAAGACAGCGTGCTTTTGATAAAGGTTTAAAAGCAAATCCTACTACTTTGTTAAAGCTTAAAAAAGTTTTAAAACAAAATAGCAAAAGTATGAGTATAAATAAAATTCTTTTAGGTAAAGAACTGTTTTATGATACTATTTTATCAAAACACAATGATTTATCTTGTGCTTCTTGTCATTGGCTTAGCAAAAATGTTAAGCAAGAAAATATAATGTTAACACAACTTCTTAAAGTTGAGGAACAAAACTCCTGTTTAAGCTGTCATTTAAATGATCAAAGTGGAACAAATAGAAGGCAAACAGCCTTAGGCCATGATAAAATTCAAAATCCATTACATTTAAATACTATTTCTATTCTAAACTCTTCTTTATCAAAATATTTAAGCTGGAGTGGGGAAGTTAAAAGTATGCAAGAGCAGGTAAAAAACTCCATTTTAGGAAAATATAAATTAAATTTAAAAGAAAAGGAACTGATTGAAAGACTAGAAGATGATGAAAAATATAAAAAGTCTTTTAAAAAAAGTTTCAATAATGAAAAAATAAGTTTTTTGGATGTACAAAATGCACTTAGTGCTTATGTTAATACCGTAATAACAAGAAGCCGTTTTGATTTATTTTTAGAAGGAAATAATAATGCTATTTCAAAACAAGCAAAAAGAGGTTTAGTTAATTTTTTAAATTATGGCTGTAGTGGTTGCCATACAGGTAGAAGTGTTGGAGGTCAAAACATACAGAGATTTCCCTTAAGAACTTTTGCAGGAATTCATGACTTAAAACCAAACTTTACTCTTTATCCAGAACTTAAAATTATAGATAATACTTTTCCTTTTGTAAATACAGGAGGATATAAAGGACGGGCTGATACACAATTTTTCAAAGTTCCTATTTTAAGAAATGTAAGTAAAACTTCCCCTTATTTTCATAATGGTGCAGTTTCAAAATTAAAAGAGGCAGTTCAAATAATGGCAAGACATCAATTAGGTAAAAATCTAGAAGAAGAAAAAGTATATGAAATACTAGCTTTTTTAAAAACCCTTGAAGGTAAAAGAGTTGATTATAAAATGAGTGAAGAATAAAATGAAAAATTTAAATATTAAACTAATGTTGGCTCTTATGTTTATATCTGGTGTTTTATTAATGGATGTTTTTAATATAAAATGGCAAGTACATACACAAATTCTTCTTGTTCATGTTTTCTGCTCACTTTTAATTGCTATTTTATTTTTAATTCCTTTTGTTAATAAACATTCATATCTTTATATTGTTGAAAAAAAAGTCAACTCTATAAATGGTTGGTTCTTAGGTTTTATTCTATTATTAAATATTTTTTCTGGTTTCTATCTTTTTTTTATTGGAAATACAGGAGGAGATATTATTGGTATTCTTTCTTCTGATATTCACTTATATTCCTCTTTTGTTTTTCTTCTAGCATTTTTTATACATATTAGAAAGAAAGTTAAAAAATTTAAAAATCAACAAAATCGACAAAGCGTTCAAAGTATATTGTTTCTATTATTTCTCTTAAGTTCTGATGTTTATTCTTTTAGTGATGAGTCTTTTAGAGCTTTTAAATCTTTCAAAAGTAGTAATTTTAAAATTGAGAAAAATGTAGAATTTTATGTTTCAAAAGACTGGAGCAATTCTACTAAGTGTAAAGCTTGTCATGAAGAGATTTTTAATCAATGGGCAAACTCAAATCATAAAAACTTAGTAGATTCAAATCCTTATTATATGGTTTTAGAAACTCTAGCAGGAGAAGTTGAAGGGCAAGAGTTTAGAAAATGGTGTATGTCTTGTCATAATCCAAGTTCACTTACTACAGGTGAAAGTAAAACAGGTCACAGTATGAGTGGAAATTTTTTAAACAATACAATTTTTGAAAAAAATGCAAATACGCTAGTAAAAGATTTCCAAAAACATGGAAACGATCAATTAGAAGAAGGGGTATCTTGTATAACTTGTCATAGGATCATGCAAACAAAAGAAGAAGGTAATGCTTCATATTCAATAAACCTAAGATCTCAAAAAAAATATCCTTTTGAAGAATCAGATACTGGTATTGCAAATTTTTTAGGACATAAATTTATAAATGCAAACCCTAAAGAGCACAAAAAAGCATATTCAAAAGATTTATATAAAAAAAGTTCTTATTGTGCTTCTTGCCATGATGAAACATCTCCTTTTACTAATAAGAAAATTGTAAATACTTATGGAGAATGGAAAAAATCTCCTTATAATAATTTAAGCGATAAAACAAAACATAAAACTTGTATAGACTGCCATATGACAAATTTGTCAGATAATAAATTTTCACCACTAAAAGATAGATCAACAAAAGGTGGAAAAATAAAAGATGATGTAAAAGTTCACTATTTTACAGGAGCAAATCATTTTTTATCAGGGCTTAAAAGCAAAAAACATGAAGAGCAAAGTATACAGTTACTAAAAACCTCCGCCACTCTAGATGTAGCTATCAAAAACAATAAAATCTATGTGGGAGTTACAAATATAGGAGCAGGTCATCACTTACCTACAGGAGTAGCAGATTTTAGAGAGTTATGGTTAGATATTACTTTAAAAGATGCAAAGAATAGAACTATTTTTTCTAGTGGAAAACTAAAAAAAGATGGTAATTTAGCTTTAGACGCACGACCTTTTATGAAAGTATTTGCAGATAAAAATGGTAAAGAAGTTGGACTTTTATTTTGGAGGTATGAAACACTGTTAAAAGATACTAGAATACCTGCTAAACAAAGACGAGTAGAAGTTTATAATATAAAAGAAAAACTAAATTATCCACTTGAAATTTCAGTAAAACTAAACTTTAGAATATATCCACAATGGGTAACATCTTTAGTTCAAAAAGCCTACCCTGCACTTCCAAATCCACCTGTAATAAACTTACAAGAGCTAAAAAAAGAGTTTTTAAAATAAAAAGTAAATATTTTACTTTTTATTTTAACTCTAAAATACAATTTTTTACATTTTCACAAGAAGAACTTGTATCAAACTGTATTAAAATATGATTAAAACCTAAATCTTCTAAGTTATGCTTTATTTTTTTTCTTAAAACTTCGCTTTGTTTTAAAATTGTAGAATCATCTTTTAGTACTAAATGAAAAGAGATAAAAGAAAGTTTTGAACTTGGTTTATGTAAGTGCAAATCATGATACTCTAAAATATTATCATCAATTAATATTTTTTCATTTAAATCATCTTTTTTTATATTACTTAGATTTGCATCCATTAAAGATAAGAAACTCTTTTTTAATAAAGAATAAGAATGAAATAAAATATAAACAGAAAAAATAATTGTTAAAATTGAATCAATATAATATATTTTAAAAAAGTATATAAAAATACCTGCGATTATTACTCCAAAAGATATTAAAGCATCACTTAACATATGTAAATAAGCTGATTTTATATTTGCATCTTCTTCATTATTGTGCGAATGAGAAGAATGATTATGGCTAAGGGAATGAGAATGCTCATGCGAAGAACAAGATGCAACACCCATTTTATTTAATAAATAAGCAGAAATACCATTTGCAAAGACAGCAACAATACCAACACTTATCATATATATTGGTTCAATTATCTCAGGAGTAAAAAATCTTTGTATTGCTACATATATCATAACTATCATAGTTATATATAAAAAAATTGTATTTACAAAAGCTGCCATCATTTCTGCTCTTAAAAAACCAAAGGTAAATTTGTATGATAATTTTTTTGTAGCTAATTTAATAGCTAAATAAGTAATCATAATAGCAATAACATCACCAGTATTATGTAAAGCATCTGCAATTAAAGCAAATGAATTAGATATCAAACCAAACATAATTTCAAATACAATAATTATAAGATTAAATATTATAATCCATAAAATCTTTTTTTCTTTCATTTTCTTTCCTTATACTATACCCCCTATAGTATATAATCTTAGATTAAAGGAAGCTTATTTGTTAAGTTGTAAGTTTTTAAGTTGGTAGGTTTAGTTGTAAGTTGGTATGTTTGGAAGGTGTGGTTTGTTTTGCTGTATATATTACTTAAAAGATAATTTTTTTATCTTTTAAGTATTTTTTATTAAATTAAGTTTTTGAAATTTCTTACAGAGTATAGTTTTAATTCATCACTTTTTAAAGCTTTTAGTTCATTTGAAAAACCATTTTTTGAAAAAATTGCAAAAATATCAACATCTATTTCAGCTTTTTTACAAAGCTCTTTAAACTTTGTTAGTTCAGATTTTTTGATTTTTTGATTTGTATACTTACAGATTCCTGCAATTACTTTTCCACTTTTTGTTTTTCCTAGTAAAGAAATTTCAATATTATCATCCCAATATCTTCCTAGTTCTATTATTTTATCTTCGCTAAAAGATTTTTTTATTAAAGCATGAGATAATTCTTCAAAAATTTGATTTCTAAACTCTATTTTTTTATTTGAAAACTTTTTCTTAAATTCATCAAATCGTCTTTCAGTAATACTTAAGTATATTGGGGAAACAAAAGCAAACCAAAATCGTAAATAAGCTGAAGTAAATATAAGTTTTTCTGAAACAACTAATTGATTTTGTTTTTTACTATATTTTTGAAAAGATTTTTCTAAAAGAAGTAAATCACTATCACAAAGTTCATCAATTATTTTAATTCCTTCTTCAAAAGACACTTTAGATCTTTTAAAAGCTGAATTTGTTCTTCTATCACCTTGCGCTACTCCGGTTAAAATAGCATGAGCAACTCCATATCCTGATGTAAAGTCATGAACATCACTTTTTAGCTGATAATATTTTTTTAAAATATTTTCTTCTATATTTTCTTCTAAATCTTTTTCTAAATCTAGTTTTATATCTAAACCACCAAAAATAGTAAAATAGTTTATAGCTTCTTCTAAATCTTTGAAAGAGTTTTTCTTGCAAAAATATGAAAATTGTTCTTGTATTGATTTGTGACTTAAAAGTATAAGAAATCCTTTTTGTTTTATAAAATACATTATATCATTCTAATTTATTGTTTTAGATTTTAAGAAAAAGCATAATTCAAATATATTTGAAAATCTCTTATAAAATGATTAAAAAACTATTTACATTTATATATCTTTAAGTTATAATTTAGACCTATATCAACAATTGAAGACATTAAATGAAAAAACATTTTATTGAACAAGCTCTTATCTTTTTTAGCGTAAGCAAATGGGTTCTTTTATCCTCTGCTATTGGTGTAATAATTGGTGCAATTGTTACTTTCTTTTTAAATACTCTCCATCAAGCAGAATCAGCTCAATCTTTGCTGCCCTTTCACTCATATTATTTACTTCCTTTTGGCCTAATGCTAACAGTGTATTTAGTAAAAAGATTTGCGCCTAATGCAAAAGGTCATGGAACTGAAAAAGTAATTGAAGCAGTTCATAAGCATGATGGAAAAATAGATGCCGCAGTAATCCCTATAAAACTTTTAGCAACTGTTATTACTATATTTACAGGTGGTTCAGTTGGAAAAGAGGGTCCAGGGGCTCAAATTGGAGCGGGAGCAGCTTCATTTATTTCACAACTTTTTAAATTTTCCCCAAAAGATAGAAGAAAATTAGTAATTTGTGGAATAAGTGCAGGTTTTGCAACTGTTTTTGGAACACCTATTTCAGGAGCTATTTTTGGAGTAGAAGTTTTAATAGTTGGAATAATAATGTATGATGTTTTATTACCATCTTTTATTTCAGGTTTTGCAGCTTTTACAACTGCTAAATTATTAGGAATAAAATACACCTATTACCATATGCAATTTTCAAACTCTATTCCTGTTGATTTAACACTTGTAATGCAAGTAATGTTAGCTGGTTTATTTTTTGGACTAATTTCTGATTTTTTAATTACTTTTATGAAAAAAACAGAAAACTATATTAGGGCAATAAAAGTTAATCCTTATATCAAAGCTTTTTCTGGTGGTACTTTTTTAGTAATACTATCTTTTTTTATAGGTGATCAATATTTTGGTTTAGGTTTAGATACTATTTCATCTTTATTTTATAGTGATCCTGCCCTTGCAGAAGAGCTACCTTGGTATGCTTTTATTGCTAAAACTATTTATACTTCTATTTCTTTAGGAGTTGGAGGAAGTGGAGGAATTATTACTCCTATTTTTTATATAGGTGCTAGTTCGGGACATCTTTTTGGTTCAATAATGGGTGACAACGTAGCTTTATTTGCAGCTCTTGGTCTTACATCTGTTTTATCAGGAACTACAAATGCACCAATAGCAGCTACTATTATGGCTGTTGAATTATTTGGTATTGATATTGCGCACTATGCTGCAATATCAGCAGTAATTACTTTTTTAATAACAGGGCATAGAAGTGTATTTCAATCACAAATTCTTAAAATGAGTAAATCTGATATGTTAAATATCTCTTATGGTGATGATATAAGTGGTTCAAGTGTAGACTTAAGTACTAAAAGTAAAGAAAAGATGGCTAAATTTAGAAGAAAAATTAGTTGGAAGAATAAAAAGTAATTATTTAATATGAAAGATTTAAAAAAAAGTAAAAATGTTTTACATAAAAGAAACTTACATAAAGATTTATATAATTTTGAAGCTTTAAGTAAAAGTGAACCTTCACTAAAAGAGTTTGTTGTAAAAAATAAATATGATAATTTATCAATTGATTTTTCAAACTCTAAGGCAGTATTTGCTTTAAACAAAGCACTTTTAGCGTATTTTTATAAAATTAAAACATGGGACTTACCCGAAAACTACCTATGTCCAGCAATTCCAGGACGGGCTGATTATATTCATTATTTAGCAGATTTATTAGCAAAAAACAACAATAATAAAATTCCTAGTAAAATAAAAGCATTAGACATAGGAATTGGAGCAAATTGTATTTATAGTATCTTGGGAGCTAGAATTTACGATTGGGACTTTATAGGCTCTGATATTGATTCTAAGAGTATAGAAATTGCAAATAATATAATTTCTGCAAATGAAAATATCAAAAATAAGATAAAAACACTTGTACAAAAAGATAAAAGCAGTATTTTTAAAGAAATAATAAAAGAAAATGATTATTTTGATCTAACTATATGTAATCCTCCTTTCCATAACTCAAAAGAAGAAGCAAATAAACAAAGTAGCAAAAAAGTAAAGAACTTAAATAAAAATGGCCATAATAAGAATAGAGAAAACTCTGTTTTAAATTTTGAGGGCCAAAATAATGAACTCTGGTGTGAAGGTGGAGAACTACAATTTATTAAAAAAATGATACAAGAGAGTAAACAATATAAAAACAATTGTTTATATTTTACTTCTTTAGTATCTAAAAAAGATAATTTACCCTTATTGTATGCTGAGCTTAAAAAAGCAAAAGCTTTAGAAATTCAAACTATACAAATGGCACAAGGTCAAAAAATATCTCGATTTATTGCCTGGAGTTTTTTAAGCAAAAAAGAGCAAAAAATCTGGGTTTTAGATAAGTGGTAAAATGACTCTGAGGTTTGCTACATTTAATCTTTTCCAATTTGCTGCTTATCCTTATTCTTATTACACAAAAAAAGGAAGGTTTTCCCAAGTAAAATGGAAAACAAAAATCCTTTGGGTAGGTGAGCAAATAATTAAACTCAACTGTGATGTAATTGCTTTTCAAGAAGTTTTTTCTACTTATGAATTAGAAGAATTAGTAAAAAGCTTAGGTTTTAAATATTTTGCTACAGTTCAAGTTCCTAAGAAAAGTTTAACTAATGATAAAGTTTTTATTAGTACTACCGTTGCCCTTGCTTCAAAATATGAAATTACAGATATTTCAACAGTTAAAGCTCATGGAAAAAGTTTAAAAGATTTAAATTTTAAAACACATTTTACCTTTGCTAGACTTCCTATTAAAGCTAAAATTAAAATAAATGATAAAACATCTATTTTTGTTTATGTAGCTCATTTTAAATCAAATAGAGAAAATGAATTTGAGTATATTTTTTGTAAAAATGATTCTTTAGAGTATAAAAAAGAACAAAGTAAAAAAGCTCTTGATTTTGGAAAAGCACTCTCTTTAGAACAACGTTTGGCAGAAGCATCTTCACTTTTTTTTGACATGAAAAAAATTAAAGGTACACCAATAGTTTTTATGTGTGATTTAAATGATAAAGAGTTTTCTTTAGTACATGAAGCATTAAGAAATAAATCTTATTATACAAATAAGAATACGAATGATTATCTTTTATATGATACCTATGATTTATATAAGAAAAAAGTTTATAATCCCCATCCTGAAGCAAAAGAGATCAAAAGAGCTGCTACTTCATATTATCAAGGAAATGGAAATGTGTTAGATTATATTTTTGTTTCAAAACATTTTAAAAATGATTCAGCTAATAATATTTTTAAAATATCTTCTTATGAAGTTTTTGATAGCCATATAAAAGAAAGTATAAAATCAAATCTTTTAAAAAGTGACCATGCTCAAGTAGTAATTGAGTGTGAATTATTATAAACACACTCTTTTACTTAAAGAAATTTTATAAATTATTTAACTGTTGATAATCCTTTATCAATCCAGCCATAATTAATACCACCTTTAAGTTCATAAACATTTTTATATTTCATTTGTGAGCTTAACATTTTCCCAAGAACTTTTGATCTATTTGCATGAGCACAGATTAAAACAAAAGGCTGATTTTTAGTTTTTACGAATTTACTAAATTCGCTCATCCATTTATCACCATCATATTTACCAAATTTATCAAAAAATGTTAATTTATGACTTCCTTTAATAGTTCCATATTGACTCCACTCATCAGCTCTTCTAATATCAATAACTACCGTACCTTTTTTTATAGCTTCTGCTAATTGTATCTCATCAACTTCTCTAAAATCTGCAAAAGCAGAACTAATCATTAGTAATATTATCAAAAAAATCTTTTTCATAAACACTTCCTTATATAAGATAATCTTATTATACTATATTTTTTTTTAAACTTTGAAGGAAATTATTTAAAGAATTAGCAAAATTTCATTTTGAGTGTTACACCATTTATAGAAGCAATTATTTTATTAGAAGATAATAACCCAATTGTAGATATAAATAGTATATAAAAAGAGGTTTCCTCTTTTTATATTTTAAAGTTGTTTTCCAATACCTTTTGTAAGATTTAACATAAAAGCTAAACCTCTTCTTGTATCTTCATCTTTCATAAGTTTTAATAAACCGAATAAAGATGGAACTTCATTTTTAGCATTCTCTCTTTTTGCATGACGTATAGCATTCTCAGTTATAAAACTAGCTGTTGCCATATTATCAATAGAGGTAACCATTTTTTCAACCATAGGTGTAGTAGTCATCTCAATTTGATCTGAAACTACAGCTAATAAATCAACTAAATTATCTAATCTTCCAGTTTGAACCAACATTGTCATTTGGTCTTCAATCTTTTGCATTTCTGCTGTTTTTATTACTTTTACTTCTTCACTCATCATTATCTCCTATAACATTCCACGAGCTGCTGCCCAATATAAACCTTTGTTAAAACCTAATCTAACAAAACTTCCTAACTTACTACAAGGTGTTGGTTTAACATCTTCTTCATAGTCATACCATAAAGGCATTCCACAAGAAAGACCCATTTGAGCTACTGCAATCACTTTTCCATCATAAGACTCAGTTGGATAGCCATATCTAAGCTCAGCTGCAATATTATCAGCAACTACATCAGTTTGATTATGAATTGTACCCCCAGCTTTTGAAACAGATAAATCAACAGTATCTCCTAATGTATAAATATTATCACTTCCAATTACTTTTAGACTCTGTTTATCAGTTGGCAACCACCCCTCATCATCAAGTGCTTTTGATAAACCAGAATCTCTAATTACTTTTGCAGCAATAAAAGGAGGAGTTGACATTAAAATATCAAACTCCATCTCTTCACCCTCTTGTGAATAAGCTATTTTTTTTACTGGATCTACTTTATTTAAAGTAAAAGATGTTTTATATTTAACATTAATACTATCAAAAATAGAAGGAAGAACATTTGAAGTTGGAGTTTGCAAAAACAGTCCATTAGTTACAGATTGCGCTTCTTTGGGATAAGTATAAATAATCTCAATATCATCTCTGACACCTTTTTCAGTTAAATAGTCATGTAACATCATTGTAGTTTCAACAGGTGCAATTCCACATTGATGAGGAATATTTGGAGTTTTTGGAAAGTTAATAGTAACTAAAACTCTTCCTTTTTTCAACTTTGCAAATTTCTTAGCAATTTTTTTTGCCCCCTCATAACTATAGAACCAATCTCCCCCTTCTTGTAAACCGGGAATTCTATCAGCCGCTACTTCACACCCTGTTGCTAGTACTAAATAATCATATTCATATTTTTTACCACTTTTTGTTATTACATGATTTTCTTTTGATTTAATTTCAATAGCAGCATCTACAAAAAAATCAATCTCTGGCATAAGTAGAGTTCTTTGATCTCTAATAAACTCATTTCCATCTGACTTGTGAAAAGCCACATACATAGCCCCTGGTTTATATACATGTTTTGCGGAATCTGAAATCATTGTAATTTTAATTTCATTTTTGTCAATTTCTGGCATTAATTTTTTAGTTAAATTATTTGCAGTCATTGTTCCAGCAGTACCACCACCAACAATAAGAATATTCTTCATTCGTTCTCCTTAATATTTTATATAAATATTGTAACTAAGGTAAACAAGTTTAAAATAAGGGATATATAAAATTAATATAAGGTTTTAAAGTTCTAAAGGTTTATTTTGTAACCTAAACCTTTTAAATTCTGTATTAAAGAAGAGTATGTTTTTTTTCTAAGTCCAACTATAACCATTCTCATGGCATCTGCAGTTGTATCTTCTTGCCAAATAACTTCTTCTATTAGTTCTAAAGTTACAAAAGTATCTCTATTTTTTAATAATAATTCTAAAAGTAAAAGTTCTTTTTTTGTTAAAGTTACTAAAGTATTATCTTTATAAAGAGTTTTTAATGAACTATCAAAGATAAAAGATTCTTTCAAATCAACTCTATTTTTAATAACCTCTTTTGTGAAAACATAAGAGCTAATTGCAAAAAGCAATTCATCTATATCAAGAGGTTTTTTTAGATATAAATGCACTCCTGCTTCAACTGCTTTATTAATATAAGGACTACTATTAAAGGCTGTCATAACAATTCTAAAAGTAGTAACATCAAGACTTTTTATTTTTTGTAAAAAAGTTAAGCCATCAATATCAGGCATTTGAATATCTGCTAGAACTATATTAGTTGGAGTTTTTTTAAAAATATTCAAACCTTCAATTGCATCACAAGCAGAATAAACTTCTCTAAAATAGATAGATAAAACCCTTTTTAGCCATTTTAAAGTACTCACATCATCTTCTACAATTAAAATTGTTTTTGTTTCAAGTTTAGAATAAATAGCATCCATTAAATCAGCCCCTTAAAACTAATAGAAAATTTAGCTCCATCTTTATGATTTTTTATACTAAGTCTACCTTTCATATGGTGTTCAATTATAACTTTTGACATATATAATCCAATACCGCTACCATTCTCTCTTGTAGTAAAATAAGGATCAAATATTTTAGAAATATTCTCTTTTTTTATTCCTCCACCATTATCGATAATATCAATATTTATTAATTGATTATCTACTTTAACACAAATACCAATAGCGCCTCTTTCTCTTTTTTTAATTATTATTGCCATCATTGAATTATGAACTATATTCATCATAACTTGCCTAAACTCATTTGAAAAACCAAGAACTCTTATATCTTCTTTAATCTTTGACTCTATTTTTACCTCAATATTATTTATCTTTAATTGAACATCAATAAGCCGTATAGCCTCTTTTATATTTGTAAATAAATCAAAGGTTTCTTTCTTTTTAGAGAGTCTAAAAAAAGTACTAAAATCATCAATTGTTTGAGACATATAATTAACTTTTTCCATAATTTCACTCTCTATTTCCAACAAAGTCTCTTTTTTTAAACTCTCTTTTTTACTGATATGTTTTAAGCCTTGAACTATAATTCCTAATCCATTTAAGGGTTGTCTCCACTGATGAGCAATTGAGTCAATCATCTCACCCATTGCAGCAAGTCTTGATTGATGGCACATTATTTCATGCTGCTGTCTTCTTTTTTCAACTTCAAGTTCAACTTGTTTTTTAAGTTCCTCTTGATACTTTATATCATCAGTTATATCAGAAGTAATCATAAGTATTTTACCACTACTTTTAAGATAACTAAGAGACATACTAGCATTCATATGTTCTCCACTTTTAGAGATACAAACTTTTCTAAAGTTTACTACACTTCCTTCTCTTATTGCAGTTTCAACAGCAGTTTCAGAGGGTTTTTTAAACTCTTTTGAGGATAAAGATATACAAGACTCTTTATACAACTCTTCCATTGTATATCCCATCATTTCTTGAAAAAAGTTATTTGCATATAAAAACATACCTTTTTTATCTAAAATAGAGATTCCATTAGCCGCAAGATCAAAAAATGCCTGCTGTTCCTCTTTTTTAGATACCAAATCATGTATACTTTTATTGAATTCTATTTCAACTTTTGAGTACTTTGTTATATCAAATAAATAAAGGGCTTTGTTTTTGGAGCCTTCAATCTCTTGAATGCTAACTTCAAAATTAATATCTTGCCAGATTAAATTTACTGAGTCGGTTATTTTTAATAATAAACTTTTTAAAAAAGAGTAATTTATTTTAGAAAAGAGCTTGGTTAAGTTTTTATTATCTACTTCAATATTAAAAGAAGATAATTGTTTTCCGCAACTTTCAATAACTTTTTGTTTTTCATCTATAAGTAAAATTATTGTTTTTGGAATTTCATTTAGTGAAAAGAGTTTAGAATTTTTAGATAGCATATACACTCCATAATTATATAAAAATCTTCTTCCTTTTATAGGATAATCTTAGCATACTATATATTAGATTTATTTTAAAGTATTATTTTCTACTTTGGAAGAATTTATTTAAAGAATTAGCAAAATTTTGTATATCTTTTTTATTAAAAGCTTTAGGCCCTTTAGTAAGCTCTCCACTATCTCTTATTTCTTGCATTAGGTTTCTTATTGATAAATACTGTTTGATATTATCTTTCGTATATAACTCTCCTCTATGATCTAAAGCATGAGCATTTTTAGAAATTATTCTATCTGCAAGAGGAATATCAGCTGTTATAACTAAATCACCCTCTTGTACAAGTTTTACAATTTGATCATCAGCCTCATCTGCACCTAATGTAACAATTTGATAACTTATATTTTTAGCTGTTCCTATATCTATTTTTTTATTAGCTATTACAGTAGTTTTTAAATCAAGTTTTGTAATAGCCTTAAATAAAATAGTTTTTAAAGCATTTGGAAAAGCATCTCCATCAACATAAATTATCATCTAAAAACCTTGAACTCTTCCTACATCGCCAGATTCTAAACGAACTTTTATTCCCCTAGCATGATATTTTGAACTTGTTAAAAGATTTTGTACAACGCCAACAACTCTTTTATTAGTTCTTTGATCTTTTTTTAAAACAATACTAACTTTTAAACCAATTGTAATATCATCTCTTTCTCTATGATCTCGAATCATTTATGAATTCTTATATGCTAAAACTTCTTTTGCAAAATCAATATTATAGAAAAAAATGATTTTAAAAAGTAAAGAAACTTTAGTCTTTTTATTTTCACTAGAATCTAAAATATTAAATGAAAAACCTTTTACTTCATCTTCCTTAGCAGAAAAAACTCTAATTTCTATTGGTTGAAGTGTTCTCATCATATTCATACAAGATTTATAATCTTTAGGATTTAAGCCCTTAATCATATCGCCATCTCTTTCTTCTTTTTGCATAGAAGAAAATAATAAATCATAAGTCTCTTTATAAATACTTTTACCCCAAGCTAGTTTTACATCTTTACAAGAAGCTTTTGCTTCTTTATTTAATAAAGGATTTGGTTTAGCACTTTTAACATACTCAACAAGCTGCAAAAAAGAGTTAACTCCACCTATTTTATTTGCATAAGATGTAATTTCTTTATTCAAGTCTTCTTTTTGTTTATTATCTAAATCATTAAAATTCATAAATCTCCAATTGTTTATTTTTGCCATTATAGCTAAAAATTTAGTTCTTTTTCTATTTTACTCTTCGAATATTCTATCAATGCAATAAAAAAGAAAAAACAATATTTTGAACAAATATCATTGTTAAAATAAAACAGATAACTACAAAAGTAAATAAAAATATTCTTTTCATTTCTTAAGACTCTAGGGCAAAAGAAACTGCACTTAAGGCATGAATCTTTGTTGTATCATATAAAGCTAAGTCAGTATCTTCTTGTTTTATTAACATAGTGATTTCTGTACAGCCTAAAATAACAGCTTCAGCTCCTTTTTCTTTTAAAGAATTTATAATTTTTATATACTCATTTTTTGATTCTTTTTTAACAATACCTAAACAAAGTTCTTCATATATTATTTTATGAATAAGCTCTTGAGATTTATTATTAGGAGTAAGTATTTCTATATTATAATTATCTTCAATTCTTTTTTTATAAAAATCTTCACTCATAGTAAATTTTGTACCCAAAAGTGCCACTTTGCGAAAAGAGTCTTCTTGAAGTTTTAAAGCTGTAACATCTGCGATATGCAAAACTGGTATTTTGATCTGTTTTTCTATTAAAGGAAGAACTTTATGCATGGTATTTGTACATATAATTAAAAAATCTGCTTTTGCTTTTTCTAGGTTTTGTATCTCAATTAATAAAATATTGGCTAATTTACTCCACTGTTCTTTGTGTTGTAGTTTTTCTATTTCATCAAAATCTACACTTGCAAGAATTATTTTGGCACTATGTAAAGAACCAAGTTTTGCTCTTATTTCTTCATTAATCTCTTTATAATATAAAGCTGTACTTTCCCAAGACATTCCACCTAACATTCCTATTTTTTTCATACAGAACTCCATGCTAATTTTATACCAAAAGATATAAATAAAAAACCAACAACTTTTTTTATATATTTTGTTAAATATTTGGAAAAAGTAATTTTAGTTCTTAGATGTAAAGAAGTATAAGCAGTAAGTATGCTTATAATAGTAGCTACAAAAATAAAAACTAATCCTAAGATTAATAAAGCCATACTTTTATTTAAAGAGTCTTTATTAATAAACTGTGGTAAAAATGTTATAAAAAATAGCGCAACCTTTGGATTAAGAATATTTATTAAAATGCCGTTAAAAAATATTTTCTTTAAATCATTTTTGGAGTTTGCATTTTCAAGATTTTTAACATTTTTAGAATCTTTAGAAAGTAACATACTAATACCTAAATAAATCAAATATCCTACACCTAAATATTTAACAAACATAAATGCCATAGGTGAAGCTTGAAGAAGTGCAGAGAAACCAAGAACGGCAAGAAAAACATGAAATAAACAACCCATACTTATACCAAAACTAGCAATAACACCACTTTTAAACCCTTTATTTATGGTATTATTTAATATATATAACATATCAACACCAGGAGTAATATTTAAAAGCATACCAGCAAATATAAATAAATACAAATCTGTAATACCATACATTTTATTTTACACTTATACTTGTATCATAAGCAAGTTCATAAAAGCTGTTATTATTGAACGTAAACTCATGTATAACTTCAAGCTTAAGTTTTCTTACATGAGCCTCATATGATCTTTTATTAACTTTATTTATAAATGTAATTAAAATAGGATATTTTTTATTCATTTCTTCTCTTGCATATTCAAACAAAGATTTAAAAGCATCTGTTCCTCTACACTCTTTTGAAACACAAATAGGTCCATATTGATAAGAGTTTTCCATATTAAGTTTAAGACCATTAAATTCTAAGTCTTCTAAAAAAGATGCCATATATTCAAACATTGGCCAAGCTATCCAGTACTGCCAAGAAGCACACATGAGATAGGCTTGAACTTTTTTATTTATTAAAACAATAAATACGCCATTTAGCTCAATTAACTCTTGTATTTGTTCTTTTAAGAAAGGAGTTGTAACAAAACCATCAGCTTTTTCATTATCTTTTAAATTTGATACTAAGTTTTTTTCTTGAAGGTCTAAAATACCTTCAATATCAGCAGTTTTTGCAAGTGTTATTTCCATGATAATCCTAAAATACTATTTAAAAGTAGTTTCAATAGTTTGTAATTTTATTATAATAAATTATATCAAAAACTACTATATATATAATAATAAACTAGCTAATAAAATCATCTTTTTATTATTCATGGGTTAAATCAATTTATACTGATGCCTTAAAACAAGGTAAAAACATGGGTAATATAAAAATTACCCCGATTATATATCTAGTTAAAGGCAAAAATTTATAACATATTCTTGATTTTAAATAGATACTTATAAAATAATTTTATAGTATCAAATAATAAAATAAAATCTTTAAGATATAAGTGAAGTATACACTGCTCTTATATCTTTTATAAAACTTTTACAATATTCTATTATACAAGATGAGTGTACACTCTGAAATTAGACTTTCTTATCCACTTAATACTAATTTTTACTTAAGAGATAAACCCTTTTTTTGCTTTTCTTTTAAAGCAGCCTCATCAGTTTTTTTAATGAAATTATCTACAATGATTTCAGCTTCAGCTGGTGTTGGAATATAGTATGGAATCATTATTGAAAAAATATTTTTAATAAAATTAAACAAACTAATAGACGATTCATTTCTTTTTTTAATTTCTTCTTCTATTTTTTTTCTTGGACTCTCTTCTATATCATTATTTTTAAGTTTAAGTTCATTATCCTTAAATATAAGACTTATTAAGGAATTACATCCTTCAAGTTTTTTTAAAACTTCATTATTATTGTTTTCACTTTGAGATAAAGGTTTAGTTAAATCTAAGTTTAATATTTTTAAGGTATCTTCATCAAAATAGTTTTCTATATTATTTTCACTTATTTTCAGTATAAAGAAATTGTTATCGCTTTTGAATACCTCTAATATTTTCATTTTTTTATCCTTACAGAGAATTTTTTAATCATTATTATACAATGGAAACTAAAAAGAGAAGATTACATTAGTAGAAATATAACATAAAATCTAAATTTCTTTTTTTATGTAAGAATCCCCTATTTATAAACAACTACTCTTCTAATTGCTCTTGCATCATTAAACTAACTAAGCTAAATACTTTTCATAAACTTTCTCTTGCAAAGATGAAATAAAATCACCCACATAGCCCATACCATAGACCTTCTTTTCTCTACTGTCTTCATTTATATTTTTAAGCATAAATAATCAATGAATTTAAAAAGCATAAGAGTTCTATATAAGTATTATAGAAATACGCCAAAGGGAATGGCAACTAAATTATCACTATACTCAACTACCATATCACCATTGTAAAATACAATACCTAAGCATTTTTTATCATATTTATTTTGTAAGTCTATAATATGTTTAAAATCATCTTTTTTTATACTAGAACTTTGTTTTACTTCAATAGCTAATATTTCATTTTCTATTTCTATTATAAAATCTATCTCTTTTTTATCATTTGTTCTATAATGAAACATTTGATTACTCTTTTCTAAATATGAAAGGTGTTTTTGCAGTTCACAAAATATATATGTCTCAAAGATTTGTCCGCTATATGTTGAATTTAAAAGTTGTTCTTTTGAATTTATCTTCAGTAAACTACATAATACACCTGTATCATTGAAAAAAACTTTAGGTGACTTTATAAATTGTTTTCCAATATTTACAAAATATGGTTTTAAAACTGATGCTTGATAGATACGACTAATAATAGATATATAATTGTCTACTGTGATGTTTTTTATACCTATATCATTACTCAGGCTTGATTTATTTAAAATTGTTCCACTTCTTGAAGCTAATATATTTACAAACTTAATAAAACTATCCATATCTCTTATATCTGCAAGATCTCTTGCATCTCTTTCTATATATGTGGCAATATATGATTTAAACCATAGGTCTTTTGATAAACCTTCTAACTCTAAGATTTCTGGATACCCTCCATCTATAATATGTTGATATACTTCTTCACTATAATCTTTCTTTTCTAATTTAAAATCTCTTTTTAAAAGCTTTTTTATAACATTTTCAAAAGGTTTATTATTTTTCTCTTTTGAGCTAAGTGGGTGAAGTCTAATTTCACAAAGTCTTCCAGCTAATGTATCTTTACTATCTTTATGATCCAACACATTACTGCTTCCTGTTAATAAAAAGTTTCCATTAACTCGGTTTGAGTCTACGTGGATTTTAATATACTCTAAAAGTGTAGGTGTTTTTTGAATTTCATCAAGACAAATAGGAAAATCAAGATTTTTTAAAAAACCTTTTGGGTTTTCTTTTGCATATAGTCTTAATTCTCCATCATCAAAAGTAATATAGTTTTGAAAGTTATCAAGAGCAAGAGTTGACTTTCCAACTTGCCTTGCCCCATTTAGTAATACTACTGGAAAAGTGTTTAATGCTATTTCTAATATAGATTCTACTGTTCTTTTTTTCATTTTATCTCTTTAGTGTTATAATATTTACCATTATACTGTATAAATATATAATTATCTATAGTAAAAATTAAATATATTAAAATTCTAATTACAATTACAATTATAATTATAATTATAATTATAATTATAATTAGAATTTTAATATATTTAATTTTTTACCATCTGATTTCTTATATTGTTTATCTTTAGATTTGAAGTTTTTTACCTAGACTGTTGTAAGTGGTTTTGATATTTTTCAGGTACTCACTTTTAGTTAATTGTATTTGTACATTAAAAAAACTTAATTTAATATGATTTTGTATGATTTAGTATAATAAGCTATGAGAACATATAGGTATATAAACCCTATTAAAAGGGATTATATGAGTAGTTAACTAGTCTTTTGCTAGAACTTTTACAGGAACTATTTGAAGCTGCTGCATGTCCCAAACACCAGCTTTTACATAAGGTTCATTTTCTAACCATGAGTCAAAATCATCTTCTGTAGGAAAATCTACAAACAAAGAAGAACCAACCATAACATCATCTTCAATTAAAGCACCAGCTGTTATAATATTACCTTTTTTCATTAGCTCTCTTGCAGCTTTTATATGCTCATCTCTAACTTCTAGTCTTTTTTCAAGTGCATTATCATTATCATATGCTATTACTAAATATTGCATTTAAATCCTTTTATATTTAACAAAAGTATAACATAATATTAACGTATAATTAAATGCTCATCAAAATAATATCCTTGCATAAAATCGCAATCTAGGCTTTTAACAAAATCAAAATCATCTTTAGTTTCAACACCTTCAATAATTGATTTTTGGCCATTTAAGGAGATTGTATGTAAGATTCCTTTTAAATAAGGAATGTAGTTTTTATTTTTTCTAATTTCTTGTAAAAATGATTTATCTATTTTTATATAATTGCTATTACCCATAATATAAAAAGAGAACATTGAACCTTCTTGAGCAAAATCATCTAAGGCGATTTGAATTTTGTATTTTTTCAACCAATCACAAAAGTTTTTCATAACTTGAGCACTAGATTCATCATCACTTCCATTTTCAGTTATTTCAACAACAACATCTTTTTTACTTTTTATTAAAAAAGCAGCCCAATATCTTTGCTGCTCAGAACTGACAACAATATCTGGATCAAAATTTAAAAATAATTTTTTATTTATATCATAATTACTTATTTGTTTTTGTTTATTTATTTTTTCTAAATTAAAAAAGAGGTCATTGTAATGATGTAGTTTTCTAAAAATTTCTTCAGTTGAAATAAGTTTAACATCAATATCAAACTTACTTAAAGCTTCATAGCCAAAAATTTCTTGTGATTTCGTCTCTATAATTGCTTCGTATTTAGTATAATATTTTGCATTTTGTATTAAGTATTTAAATTCTTCTATATTCATAAAGGTATAGTAGCAGAAGAAATCTTAATTAATATTGATAATTGGTATTATCTATAGTATTTACAAGCCAATTAGTGCCATGTATAGAGAGAAAGGATAAATTAGTAAATTAAAATAAGAAAATAAAGGACTCATATTTATATTTATAGGCATAACTTCATTTATATTTAAACCTTGGGCTAATTTTTTCATCATAGATAGTTTAAGAATAATATCAAAAACTTCATAATAATAATACTACTCATCCAGAAACCAAAATTATGGAAGGCAAAAGATACAAAAAGAGTATAAAAAAAGCTTCCATGTAATAAAAAGTATAAAAAGATATTTTTTTGATATATTAAATAATTATTTTGTATTAAACCATGTAAGGTTTGATTTTTTTGCCAAGTGGCTTCAAAAAGTTCTAAGCAAATAAAAAGAGTTAAAGTTAGAATTAAACTCATTGCTAAGTAATAATAATAAAGCCGAAGCTTTATTATTATTTAGTATCTTCTATACTTGCAAATTTAATTTTTTGATCTTTATAAAGACCAGTTCCAACTGGAATAGTTCTTCCAATTACAACATTTTCTTTTAAATCTTCTAACATATCCATCTTAGCAGAAATTGCAGCTTCTGTTAAAACTTTTGTAGTTTCCTGGAAAGATGCTGCTGAAATAATAGAATCAGATGTAACAGCTGCTCTTGTAATTCCTAATAATAAAGGTTCAGCAATAGCAGGTTCTCCACCTAATTTAATAATTCTAGCATTTTCAATTTTAAATTTTTTCTTTGAGATCATATCACCAATAATAAATTTAGTGTCTCCTGAATCTAAAATAGATACCTGTCTTAACATTTGAGATAAAATAACCTCAATATGTTTATCAGCAATATTTACCCCTTGAGATCTATATACTTGTTGCACTTCAGAAACAATAAAATAATGAAGTGATTTCTCACCTAATATTCTTAAAATATCATGAGAACCAACTTGTCC
Source organism: Arcobacteraceae bacterium (assembly GCA_965224485.1). Lineage (GTDB taxonomy): Bacteria > Campylobacterota > Campylobacteria > Campylobacterales > Arcobacteraceae > NORP36. The sequence goes on from CBDCZH010000015.1 coordinate 213,977, forward strand.
ATCAGTTAAAGACTCACCAGCATGAACAAACTCACCTTCATGAACTAAGATTTGCTTAGATTTCTCAACTAAGTACTCAGATTTTTTATCAAACTCATCACTTACAATGATTCTAGTTTTATTTCTCAAAGATTTACCAAAAGAAACAATTCCATCAAATGATGCTAATACAGCAATATTTTTAGGACGTCTTGCTTCAAAAAGTTCAGATACTCTTGGAAGTCCACCAGTAATATCTTTTGATTTTTGTGTTGCTTTTGGTGTTCTACCAATAACATCAGCAACTTCGACTTTTTGACCCTCAACTACATTTAAAGCAGTTTTAGCATCTAGTGAATATCTAAGTAATTCATCATCTTCTGTAGCAACTACAACAGTTGGTTTATAACCTGTTGGAATATATTCATTAACAACTAACTTAGATGTTCCAGTTAATTCATCAAACTGTTCAGATACAGTAACACAGGAATAATATCTTCAAATGCAACTATACCTTCTTTTTCAGCAATAGTAGGATTTGAATATGGGTCCCATTCTGCAACAACTGATTGTTCTTTTGTTTCAGGCTTTGAAATAACTGTCTCTTTCTCTACTTCAACATTATCATTAAGTTCAACAATAGAATTTCTAGAAATATAATGTCTTAAAGCTTCTCTATCTTCTGAATCAACGATAACACAAAATAGACCTTTTTCAACAACTTTATAACCAGCCTTAATATCTTCTCGTCTCTCTAAATAATCTCCATGAAGTTTATAATATTTAATAACTCCCTTTGAACCAGAAACAATTTCAGTTGTGATTGGATCTCCATCAGCAACTTTAAGCTCAGATGCATAAGGAATTCGATTAGGAACATTCCACCCATCTTTAATCATCTCAACTATTGATTCATTTTCATCAACTTTGTCACCTGTTACATAAGGTAAATATAATTTACCTTCAATTTTACCAGCAACACCAGCTAATTCATTTGCTTTTGCAACATCATTTTTTCTTAAGTAGAATTTTTTAGTCTCTTTTTTAGCTTTAAGAGTAATTACAATTTCTTCATGAATAGTTTCAATAGTAAGTTCACCAGCAAATGGTGCATTTACCTTAGGTTCAACTAGTAAAATACCAGCATTTCTTCTATTTGCAACAATTCTTTTTCCATCAGTATTAAGATGTGTTTTAATATTATAATATCTAATAAAACCTTCTTTACTAGCTTTTAGTTTTTTTTTCTTTCTCAGTTTGCGTAGCACTTGCAGTCCCACCAACATGGAAAGTTCTAAGTGTTAACTGTGTTCCTGGCTCTCCAATACTTTGAGCAGCAACAACACCAACAGCTTCACCAGGAGTTGCTTTTCTTTGCTCTCCTAAGGTTAAGACCATAACATTTAGAACATAAACCATGTTCTACTTTACAAGTTAAAGGTGTTCTAATTACAACAGATTTAACTTCAGCTTCAGCAACAACTCTTGCATCTTCTTCAGTAATTAATGTACCCTCAGTAAATAATATTTCGTTAGAAATTGGGTCAATAATATCTTCTAGCAATAACTCTACCTGTAATTCTTTCTTCTAAGCGATTCAATTAATTCATTACCTGAAGTAATATCAGTAATCTCAATACCTTCATGAGTACCACAATCTTCAACTGTGATTCTTACATTTTGAGATACATCAATAAGTTTTCTTGTTAAATACCCTGCATTTGCAGTTTTTAATGCACTATCCGCAAGTCCTTTTCTAGCACCATGCGTAGAAATAAAGTACTCAAGTACATTTAGACCTTCACGGAAGTTTGAAATAATAGGTGTTTCAATAATAGTCCCATCAGGTTTAGCCATAAGACCCCTCATACCAGCAAGTTGTCTAATTTGTGCAGCAGAACCTCTAGCCCCAGAGTCAGCCATCATATAAATAGAATTGAATCCATCTTTATCAGCTTCAACCAAGTTCATCATTTCAGTACCAAGTTTATTATTTACTTCAGTCCAAATATCAATAATTTTATTATATCTTTCTTGCTCTGTTAATAAACCTTGATCAAATTGTTTTTGAACTTCAATAACTTCTTTTTTAGATTTATTAATATGTCCATCTTTTGATATCTGGAACATCATAATATCATCAATAGATATAGAAATTCCAGCATTTTTGTTGCATATTTAAAACCTAAGTTTTTAAGATTATCTAAGAATCTAGGAGTTACTTCATAACCACCATGTTTATAAATATAATCAACTAATGTTACCAATATCTTTTTTCTTTAAAATTTTATTCCATAATCTTACAGGAACAAAATCAGGTAATAATTTCATGTAATAATTAATCTACCAACTGTAGTATGAGCTAATTTGCCATTGATCAATTTGTGTTCTAATTTTTGCATGTAAATCTAACTTGTTTCATATCTAAAGCAATTCTTGCTTCATCAACTCCAGTAAATAATTTATGCTCACCTTTAACTCCATCTTTTTCTAATGATAGGTAATAAATACCTAAAATCATATCTTGAGATGGTACAGCAATAGCTCGTCCTGAAGCAGGTAATAGAATATTCATAGAACTCATCATAAGAATTTTTGCTTCTGCAATTGCTTCTTGTGATAAAGGAATATGAACAGCCATTTGATCCCCATCAAAATCGGCATTAAAAGCAGCACACACTAAAGGGTGTAACTGAATTGCTTTTCCATCAATTAAAACAGGATGAAATGCTTGAATTGAAAGTTTATGAAGAGTTGGAGCACGATTTAGTAATACAGGATAATCATGTACAATTTCTGCTAAACATTCCCAAACTTCATTTGTTTCTGCTTCAATTAATCTTTTTGCAGATTTTAATGTAGTTGCATAACCTTTTTCTTCAAGTTTAGACATTAAATGTGGTTTAAATAACTCAATAGCCATAACTTTAGGTAATCCACACTGATCCATATTCAACGTAGGTCCAACAACAATTACCGAACGTCCAGAGAAATCCACTCTTTTTCCAAGTAAATTCTGTCTAAATCGTCCTTGTTTACCTTTAATAATTTCAGATAAAGATTTTAAAGGTCTTTTATTAGCACCTTTTACTGCATTTGCAGTTTTACCATTATCAAATAAAGCATCAACTGCTTCTTGAAGCATTCTTTTTTCATTTCTTTGAATAATTTCAGGAGCATCAAGTTCTGTTAATCTTTTAAGTCTGTTATTTCTGTTAATAACACGTCTATATAAATCATTTACATCAGAAACAGCAAATTTACCACCATCAAGTGCAACAAGTGGTCTTAAATCTGGTGGAAGAACTGGAAGTTGAGTTAACATCATCCATTCAGGTCTATTTCCAGAATTTATAAAGTTTTCAACAACTTTTAATCTTTTAATTAAAGTTTTTTTCTTAGCTTCTGATTTAGTAGCACCCATATCTTCTTTAATTTTAACTAATAAAGAAAATAAATCAATAGTTTCTAATAAATCTCTTACAACTTGTCCACCCATTTTAGCTTCAAAACCAGTATGTTCAAACATATCATAAACTGTTCTATACTGTTCTTCATTTAAAATATCGTATTTCATTATTTGCTTAGATTTATCACTATCATAAAAAGATTCACCAGGCTCACATACTATATAAGCCTCATAATAAAGTACTCTTTCTAAATCTTTAAGCTTAACACCTAAAAGTGTTCCAATTCTTGTTGGAAGTGAACTTACCATCCAAATATGAGCAACAGGAGCAACTAAATCAATATGTCCCATTCTATGACGTCGTACTTTTGATGAAGTTACTTCAACTCCACATTTTTCACATACAACACCGTTATATCTCATTTTTTTATATTTACCACAAAGGCACTCATAATCTTTAATTGGTCCAAAGATTTTTGAACAAAATAGTCCATCTCTCTCTGGTTTTAAAGTTCTGTAGTTAATAGTTTCTGGTTTCTTAACTTCACCAGAAGACCAAGAAAGAATTTTCTCTGGACTTGCTAGTTTTAATTGGAAAGCAGAGAAATCCTGCGGTCTGTCTAATTCTTTAATCTCTATTGGTATTAATATTTTTTCAGTTTTACTCATTTTCTTCTACCTCTTCAAAAATCTCAACATCTAAACCAAGAGCTTTAAGCTCTTTAGTTAATACAAAGAATGTTTCAGGAACACCTGATCTTGGAACATTTTCACCATTTGCAATAGCTCTATAAGCTTTAGTTCTACCTTCAACATCATCAGATTTTGTTGTAAGCATTTCTTTAAGAACTGCAGTTGCACCATAAGCTTCTAGAGCCCATACTTCCATTTCTCCAAATCTCTGACCACCAAATAAGGCTTTTCCACCTACTGGTTGTTGTGTTACAAGTGAGTAAGGTCCAGTTGATCTTGCATGTACTTTTTCATCAACAAGGTGATGAAGTTTAAGCATATACATATAACCAACATTAACTCTCTCTTTCATTTGATCACCAGTCATACCGTCATATAAAACAGTTTTACCATCAGAGTCAATTTTTGCTAATTCAAATAATTTATCAAATTCAGCTTGTTGAACTCCATCAAATACTTGTGATGCAAATCTAACACCCTTAGTCCAATCACGTCCATAATCAATAATTTCATCATCACTTAAGTTTTCCATAAATGCTTTACCATTCATAAGTTTAGCAACAGATGCAATTTCAGTCATTTTAGCTCTTAACTCAGTAATAAATATCAGATTTTTTAGCATCAAATATTTCTTGAATTTGAGCTCCAAGTCTTTTACCAACTAATCCTAAGTGAACTTCTAAAATTTGTCCAATGTTCATTCTTGAATGGAACTCCAAGAGGATTTAGAATAATATCAACACCAGTACCATCTTCTAAGTAAGGCATATCAACTTCAGGAACGATATTAGAAACAATACCTTTATTTCCATGACGACCCGCCATTTTATCTCCAACTTTAATCTTTCTTTTAGTTGCAACATAAACTTTTACAAGTTTAATAACACCAGAAGGTAAGATATCATCATGCTCTAAAACAGTAAGTTTTTCTTCATGTTCTGTTCTTAAAGATGACTTTTGAGTAATAAAATGTTCTTTAATAGTATTATATGTTTTTTCTATTTCTTTAGAATAAGAAGCAACAACTTTTTTCATTGCAAATCTATTAACAGAAGCTAAAATATCAATAGAGATATTTTCACCCTTTTTATATGTTTTTCCATCAACTTCAACTTCTTTTGCAAGTGCTGATTTTGATAATAAATCATTAATTTTTAAAATCTCTTCTCTATCTAACATCAATAATTTATCATGATGTTTAATATCTAAATCAGATTTCTCAGATTCTATTTCAGCAATTGCACGTGCATCTTTTTCGTATCCTTTTTTAGTGAATACTTTAACATCAACAACAGTACCTTCCATAGAAGAAGCAGCATATAAAGATTTATTTATAACATGACCAGCTTTTTCTCCAAAAATTGCTCTTAATAATCGCTCTTCTGGAGTTGGTTTAATTTCACCTTTTGGTGTAACTTTTCCAACTAAAATCATTCCAGGTCTGATATAAGTTCCAACTTTTACAATACCTGAATCATCAAGGTGAGTAATAGTTTCATCTTTAACACCAGGTAAATCTCTAGTTATCTCTTCATTACCATGTTTAAGTTCTCTACTTTCAACTTCTTTTTCATAAATATGAATAGAAGTAAAAGAGTCTTCTTTAATTAGTTTTTGAGATAAAACAATAGCATCTTCGTAGTTATAACCATTCCAAGGCATAAAGGCAACCATTGCATTAACACCAACAGCTAACTCACCTCTATCCATTGCTGGACCATCTGCGATAACTTGACCAGCTTCAACAAAAGCACCCTCTTTAGTAGCAGTTCTTTGTCCAAAAGATGTATTATTATTTGTTCTTACATTTTTAGCAACTGAATACTGGTCAATAAATGCACCATCTTCATCTTCACCTCTAATATAAATATTTTTAGAATCTGTTTTTTCAACAACTCCAGCTCTTTTAGCTTTAATAGCTTCCCAAGCATCACGTGCTACTGTTTTTTCTAAACCAGTTCCAACAACAGGAGCATTAGGTCTTAATAATGGAACAGCTTGTCTCATCATATTTGATCCCATTAGGGCTCTGTTCGCATCATCATGTTCTAAGAAAGGAATTAATGAAGCAGCAACTCCCATAACCATTTGAGAAGAAATATCAATTAAATCAACTTTAGCTTTTTCAACTAGTAAAATTTCACCATCTTTTCTAGCTTCTGTTAGATTTTCTAAAATTTTTCCATTGTCATCAACTTTAGTTGATCCTGGAGCAATTATTAGACCCTCTTCTTGAGTAGCAGTATAATATTTAATTTCACTTGTTACAACACCGTCAGTAACAGTTTTATAAGGAGCTTCAATAAATCCTAAAGCATTTACTTTAGAATAAGTTGAAAGTGTATTAATAAGACCAATATTTTGACCCTCTGGAGTTTCAACAGGACAGATTCTTCCGTAATGAGTAGGATGAACATCTCTTACTTCAAATCCAGCTCTCTCTTTAACAAGTCCACCTTCACCTAAGGCTGAAAGTCTTCTTTTATGAGTAACTTCAGATAAGGGGTTAGTTTGATCCATAAATTGTGATAACTGCCCTGATGTAAAGAATTCAGTAATAGTTGATGTAATCATTTTTGAATTAACTAAATCATGAGGCATAATATCTTCAAGCGTTCCAGATAAAGTAGTCATTTTATCTCTAATAGCTTTTTGCATTTTAATAAGACCAGAATGTAGCTCATTTGATAATAACTCACCAATAGCTCTAATTCTTCTGTTTCCTAAGTGATCTCTATCATCAATATGACCATGACCTGCTTTTACTTTTACAAGATATTGAACAGTTTTAATAACATCTTCATATGTTAATACTGTTACATATTCAGGAACCTTAACACCTAACTTGTGGTTCATTTTCATTCTACCAACTCTAGTTAAATCATATCTTTCAGGATCAAAAAATAACTTTTTAACAAATTCTTTAGCAGCTTCTTTAGTAACAGGTTCCCCTGGTCTCATAACTTTATAAATTCTAATTGCAGATAAATCATTTTCATCTTCAATTTGCTCAGTTTGTTTTAAAAGTTTTAAACTCTCAGTATCAGCTTTAAAAGCATTAATAATTGAATCATCAACACCATGAGCTAAATCATTAGCAATATCAAAATCTTTAAAACCTAAGTCTAGAAGTTTTTTTAATTTAACATCATCTAAAGGACTTAAAGCATCAAATAATACTTCTCCTGATTCAGGATCAAAAATAGTACGTGCTGTATATCTTTCCATTAATTGCTCTAAAGGATATTCAACTAGTTTTAAACCACCTTCAACTAAAGCTTTAGCTTTTCTAGCTGTTAATCTTTTTCCAGCAGCAATAATTAAATTACCCTTATCATCTTTAACATCAAATTCAATTCTTCCAGAAAAATCTTCTGCTTTAAATTCTGTTAAGAATTTATTTTGTTTAATTTTAATATTAACAATTGGGTAAAATAGTTTAATAATATCTTCTTTAGAATAACCTAATGCTCTAAAAAGAATTGTAACAGGAACTTTTCTTCTTTTATTGATTCTAACATATAAAATATCTTTTGAATCATACTCAAAATATAACCAAGAACCACGATCTGGAATAATCTGACCAGTATAAATTAGTTTATTACCAGCAGTTTTAGACTCTTCTTCTTTAAAAATAACACCAGGAGATCTATGTAGTTGATTTACAACAACTCTTTCAACTCCATTTACAATAAATGACGTTCTATCAGTCATTAAAGGTATTTCTCTTATGAATAAAGCTTGTTCTTTGATATCTTTAACACCAATTTTTTCGCCAGTTTTTTCATCAAGATCCCAAAGTGTAAGTCTGATTTTGATTTTTAAAGGAATTGAGTAAGTAAGACCTCTTACCATTGATTCTCTAACATCATATTTAGGTTTACCAACATCACTTCCGATATATTCTAATGTTACTCTGTTTTGAGCATCATGAATAGGGAAAATTGCTTTAAAAACTTTTTCTATACCAGCAGTGCTACGGTCCTCATATCCGACCATTAGAAAGTTATCATACGAAGATTGTTGTAATTGTAATAAATTTGGAATTTCAATTTGTTGTGGATTTTTTGCAAAATCTACTCTAAGTCTATTACCAGATTTTAAAGAGTTTATCATTATTGACCTTAGTTAAAATTTGATTTTTGGCTTTTTACTATAAAGCACAAAAGCATCCTTAAAGGATAGGATTAAAATTTGCTCAAATTCTAATCTTAGCCTTCAAAGATGCTAAATATACAAGGCCTTATGCCTTGTATAACTGTTAATTACTAATTTGTAATTATTTAACTTCTACAGATGCTCCAGCTTCTTCTAAAGCAGTTTTTGCAGCTTCAGCGTCTTCTTTAGAGATACCTTCTTTAACCATTGCTCCAGCTTCTTCAGCCATAGCTTTTGCTTCTTTTAATCCTAAACCAGTTAATGCTCTTAATGCTTTAATAACATTAATTTTCTTAGCACCACAATCTTTAATAATTACATTAAATTCAGTTTGCTCTTCTTCAGCTTCACCTGCAGTAGCAGCTCCACCAGCAACAACAGTAGGTTGTGCAGATACTCCAAATTTTTCTTCAAATTCTTTAACTAGTTCAGATAATTCTAATACTGAAAGGTTAGAGATAAATTCTAATACGTCTTCTTTAGAAATTGCCATTTAAGGTCCTTTTATTAATTTTAATTTTATTGTTCCAGCTAATATAATTATGCTGCTTCTTCTTCTTTTTTAGCTCTAAGATTATCAAGACCAGTTGCAAGGCATCTAGCAGGTGCAGTCCAAACTGATAATAACATACCAATAAGCTCATCTTTACTTGCAAGTTTAGCAAATTGATTAACTCTAGCAAGATCAGCGATTTCGCCTTCAATAATACCAGATTTAATTTCAAACTTGTCTTTTTGTGAAGTTGCAAATTTATCAGCAGCTTTACAAGCAGATACTTGATCCTCAGACCATAAGAAAATATTTGTTCCACTTAATTCAATATCACCTAAATCAGCATTTTTTACAGCAACTGTAACTAATGAATTTTTAGCAACTTGAACAGAAACTCCATTTTCTTTAGCATCAACTCTTAAAACTTCAAGCTCTTTGTGTGTTAAACCTTTATAGTCACATACAACAATAGCTTGAGAACCTTTAAATTCATTTGTTAATGAATCAATGATTTCAGATTTTTGTAATTTTGTCATTTTAATTTCCCCCTTTCAAAACAAAAACATCGGCGGGTCTTACAAGATGTGGGGCATCTTACCAGCTGTCTTAATTTTATATCAGTGCTTCGAATAACACTCAAACATAAAGACTACTGTCTTTACTATTGAATCTTAATTAGAAAATCAAATAAGGAGAAACTCCTTATTTAAAATTAAGCTTTAATATCCATTAATTCTGCAGTATCCATTTTAATAGCTGGACTCATAGTTAATGAGAAAGTAGCAGATGTATAATATCTACCTTTTGCAGTTGAAGGTTTAGCTTTATTAATAGCACCTAAAAATGCTTCAATATTTTCTTTAATTGCTTCAGCAGAAAAAGAAATTTTTCCAACTGCTGCTTGCATATTACCTTTTTTATCAACTCTATATGTAACTTGACCACCTTTAGCATCAGAAACTGCTTTAGTTACGTCCATAGTTACAGTACCAACTTTAGGGTTAGGCATTAAACCTTTTGGTCCTAAAATTCGTCCTACTTTTCCAACAATACCCATACAATCAGGAGTTGCAATAAGTACATCAAAGTTAATATTACCAGCTTGAATATCAGCCGCTAATTCGTCGTTACCAACAATATCAGCACCAGCTGCTTTAGCTTCGTCCATTTTAGCACCCTTAGCAAAAACTGCAACTCTTACAGTTTTACCAGTACCATTTGGAAGTACAACAGCACCTCTAATCATTTGGTCTGCATGTCTTGGATCAACATTTAAGTTTAAAGAAACTTCAATGCTTTCGTCAAATTTTGCTGATTTTAATTCTTTTAATGTAGCACAAGCTTCATCTAATGAATATCTTTTTTCAGCATCTACTTTTTCTAATAACGCTTTAAATCTTTTTGAAATTTTTGCCATTTTATTCTCCGCAATTTTATTTTATTTTATAAGGAAATAAGATTTCCTCTTTTGCTACCGCCTTTTAAGCCTGGTGGTAAGGCATTAAAAATTAAAGTAGATTATTCTACTTCAATTCCCATAGATCTAGCAGATCCAGCAACAATTTTAGCAGCTTGATCTTTATCATTTGTATTTAAATCAACAATTTTCATATCAACAATTTCCATTACTTGATCTTTAGTTAATTTACCAATTTTATTTTTTAAAGCATTATCACTACCTTTTTTAATTCCAGATACTTTTTTAATTAAATCTGTCATTGGTGGTTGCTTTAATGTAAATGTAAAACTTTTGTCTGAATACACAGAAATTTCAACAGGGATTTTGAATCCTGCTTTATCTTTTGTTTTTTCATTGAATGCTTTACAGAATTCCATAATGTTAATACCACGTTGTCCTAGTGCAGGTCCAACAGGTGGTGATGGGTTTGCTGCTCCAGCAGGTATTTGAAGTTTTAAAATACCAGTTACTTTTTTAGCCATCTAATTTCCTTTGTTTTATATTATATTTAATGTTATTAGCCATTAGGCAAGAAAACTATAGAAGAAGCTAAGTTTTTTTGCCTAATGCCTATAAAAAAAGAGCAGTTTTAAACTACTCTTTCAACTTGTGAATATGAAATTTCTACTGGAGTATTTCTTCCAAAAATAGAAACATTCAATTTTAAATTTCCTGAACTCATATCAAAGTCTTCAACTATTCCATTAAAGTTAGCAAATGGTCCTTCATTGATTCTAACCATTTCACCCTCTTCAAAAGATACTTTTGGTTTAGCAGCTGCTCTATTATTAACTTTATCTAAAATTGACTCAATATCTTTTTTAGATAATGGAGTTGGTTTTTTAGACTCGCCAATAAATCTACCAACTTTTGGCATTGATTGAATTTTATGCCATAAAGCAGTATCTAAATCAATTTCAGCAAAAGCATATGCTGGATATAAAGGTCTTTCAACTATTGATTTATTACCTTTTTTGATTTCAATTAAATCTTCTGTTGGAACTAAAACATTAGCTATTTGACCATCGTCCATTTCTTGTGCTAATCGCTCTAATGCTCTTTTAACAGTTAATTCGCTTCCTGAGTGTGTTTGTATTGCGTACCATTGATGTGCCATTTTAATTCCTTAGTTCATAACTGCAGATAGACTAACAGACATTAAAGCGTCAATCAGTGCTAAAAATAATGAGATAACAGTTACTACGATAAATACAGAAATATATGCAGATCTTACTTGTTCTTTAATAGGGAAAATTACTTTAAATAATTCTTCTTTAGCATTTTTATAATATGTTTTAATTTTATTCACGATTGGCTCCAATTTAAATTCATAAATTCTTTTAAAAGAAGTCTAAACCACTACTTTAAAAAAAATTACTGGCAGGCCAGGAGGGACTCGAACCCACAACCATCGGATTTGGAATCCGGCGCTCTACCATTGGAGCTACTGACCTGTATTTTTTAATTAATAAATAATAGTGAATAATGAATAATATCATATTCAAAATTCACTATTAAATAACTTAAGTCTTAAGACTTAAGTTTTACTTCTTTATGAAGTGTATGTTTTTTTAATCTAGGACTATATTTCTTAAGAGTCATCTTTTCAGTAAACGTCTTAGGATTTTTGAAAGTTGTGTAGTTAATATCTCCACTCTCTTCACATTTTAGTCCGATTTTTATATTTGATCCATTACCCATAATTATCCTTATTTAAGAATTTCGGCAATAACACCAGCACCAACAGTTCTACCACCTTCACGAATAGCAAACTTAGTACCTTTTTCAAGTGCAACAGGAGCAACTAAAGTTACAGTCATCTCAACGTTATCACCAGGCATAACCATTTCTACACCTTCAGGTAAAGAACAAGAACCAGTAACATCAGTAGTTCTTACATAAAATTGTGGTCTATATCCAGAGAAAAATGGAGTATGTCTTCCACCCTCTTCTTTAGATAGAATATATGCTTCACATCTGAATTCAGTATGAGGAGTAATTGAACCAGGAACAACAAGAACTTGTCCTCTCTCAACGTCTTCTTTTTTAATACCTCTTAGTAGTAAACCAGCATTATCACCAGCTTCAGCAAAATCCATTTCTTTTCTGAACATTTCGATACCAGTAACAGTAGTTTTCTGAGTATCTTTTAATCCAACGATTTCAATTTCTTCACCTAATTTAATAGTACCTTGAGAAATAGCACCAGTTACAACAGTTCCACGTCCAGCAATTGAGAATACATCTTCAACAGGCATTAAGAAAGTTTTTTCAGTTTCTCTTACTGGAGTTGGGATATAAGTATCAACAGCGTCCATTAATTCCATAATTTTTGCAGTCCAGTCACCCTCTTTACCAGCTTTAGCTTCTTCTAATGCTTGGAATGCAGATCCTGCAATAATTGGAGTATCATCACCTGGAAAGTCATACTCAGAAAGTAATTCTCTGATTTCCATTTCAACAAGTTCTAACATCTCATCTTTATCTTCATCATCTAATTGATCTTCTTTATTCATGAAAATCACGATATAAGGAACACCAACTTGCTTAGAAAGTAAGATATGCTCTCTAGTTTGTGCCATAGGTCCATCAGTTGCAGCAATTACTAAAATTGCTCCATCCATTTGTGCAGCACCAGTAATCATATTCTTAACGTAATCCGCATGTCCTGGACAATCTACGTGTGCATAATGTCTTGCTTCTGTTTCATACTCAATATGAGAAGTAGCAATAGTAATTCCTCTTTCTCTCTCTTCTGGTGCATTATCAATTGCATCATAATCCATCATTTCTCCACCCAGTTTGTTCGTAAGAACTGCTGAGATCGCTGCTGTTAAAGTAGTTTTACCATGATCTACGTGACCAATAGTACCAATGTTAACGTGTGGTTTGTTACGTTCGAATTTTTCTTTTGCCATAAAAATTTCCTTCTTTAAAGATTTATTATTTGCCCTCTGAGTAGATAAGCCCATTAGCTTCTCTATTCAGAGGGAATATGTATTATAAATTTACAAATATATTGCTAAAATATTAGCATTAATCATTTGTGGTCGAGTATTATACTCAAAGTTTACTAAAAAAAATATTAATTGGGATATAAATTATAAAAATTATATAAGAGTTACACTATTTTGCGTAATAACTCAGCTCCCAGTATCAATAATGTTAAATAAATGGAGCGGGAAACGAGACTCGAACTCGCGACAATCTGCTTGGAAGGCAGAGGCTCTAGCCAACTGAGCTATTCCCGCATACATTTAATGGTGGGGAGAGAAGGACTCGAACCTTCGAAGCCTGAGGCGAGGGATTTACAATCCCTTGGATTTGACCACTCTCCAACCTCCCCGGTTGAACTATTATTATTGTTCTGGTCAAGCGCTGGTCTTTTTAAAGACTACGATGACACAAAATGGAGCTGGTGAAGGGACTCGAACCCCCGACCTGCTGATTACAAATCAGCTGCTCTAGCCAAGCTGAGCTACACCAGCATCCAAAAATTCCAAAGTGGTGGCGCGGGGCGGAATCGAACCGTCGACACAAGGATTTTCAGTCCTTTGCTCTACCGACTGAGCTACCGAGCCATCTTAAATTGGAGTGAAATTATATAGTGTTTTAATTAATTTAAGCTTAAATTATTTACAAGTTTTTTAAATTCTTTTCCCCTATGAATATAGGAGTCAAACTGATCATAAGAAGATGTTGAAGGAGACAGTATTGCAAGAGAGTTTTGGTCATGTTTTTCACTCATTTTACTTACTGCATTTTCTAGTGTTTTGCATATTATATATGCTATTTCATACTTTTTACACAATTTTTCAAAACGAACATAGTCTAATCCTATTAAATAAATCTCAATATCTAAATTTTTCATATATTCAAACAAAGAAATTAAGTCAACTTTTTTATCAACTCCACCTAGAATTAGCAGTATTCTTTTATCTTTATAAGGAATTAGAGCATTTATACTTGCGTCAGTATTTGTAGCTTTTGAATCATCTACCCATAACCTATCTCTTTTATCTCGAAACTCTTCTACTTTATGCTCGTCAATTACAAAACTATTAATTTTTTCATATGAAATTTCATCAAAAAGAATTTTTTGACAAGCTAGAGCTAAAAGAGAATCTAGTAAAAAAGGTTCTTTAAATTTAATATCTTCTTGTTTTATATTAAATTCATTACATAAATCGTAAGAAGAGTTATAAACTATTTTTAAAGCTTTTGTAGGATAATTTTCAAACTCTTTTGGAATAATTGCGATTTCACCTTCTTTCATACGATCTAAGGGTTTAAGTTTTGCTTTTTGATACTCTTTATATGAACCATGCCAAGAAATGTGATCTTGTGAGATAGGAAGTAAAATATAAAGATTGGGTCTTGCTTTGTTTGTATAGTGAAGAGTAAACGATGATGTTTCTAAAATCCAAATAGAAGCTTTTGTATCTAAAGCAAATAAAGGTGTTCCAATATTCCCCCCATATAAACTTCCTTTATCTTTTAAAAGATGTTGAATCATTTGAGTAGTGGTTGTTTTTCCATTAGTTCCAGATATCCAAATACAAAAAGGCATTTTTTCTTCCATAAGATCATAATCACTCATTATATTAGAAGAGTTTTTTACCATAAAATTAGAAGGTGGAATTCCAGGGCTTACAATAGTAATATCATTTGAGGTTTTATCATATAAAGAGAAATCACTCTCATCATATAATATACTTTGTGGAAACTTTTCTTTTATTGCTTGGGCGGTTAGTCCCTTGCCAAGGACTCTAATTTTTTTTTCATGCTTCATTAATACAACCTATCTTAGTTTTAAACTCATTAAAGCTACTAAATTAGCCATAAAGGAGATAATCCAAAACCTCACAATGATTTTATTCTCTTTCCAACCTTTTTCTTCAAAATGATGATGAATTGGAGCCATTAAAAATATTCGTTTTTTTCTTAGTTTATAAGAGCCAACTTGTAAAATTACTGATACTGTTTCAATAACAAAAATAAAACCAATTATAATTAGTAAAATTTCTGATTTACAGATAATTGCCATATAAGCCATAAACGCCCCAATAGGAAGTGAGCCAGTATCGCCCATGAAAATCTCAGCTGGATGTGAGTTGTACCATAAAAAAGCAATCAAAGCTCCTACAAAAGAAGCTCCTACAATTGCTACTTCTCCAACAAGTTTTATATTTGGTAATAAAAGATACGAAGAGATAATCGCATGTCCTGTTATATATACTATAGTTGAGAGTGTAAAAAAAGCAATAACAGAGGGAACAGTAGCAAGTCCATCTAAACCATCTGTTAAATTAACAGCATTAGATGTTGCAACCATTACTAAAATCCAGAAAAATGCTGCAAACATTCCCATATCAAAAATAGGTAATTTTAAAAATGGTAAATATAAAGTAGTAGAATGATCATAAAGGAATAAAACTATTACAACAACAGAAGCTGAAATAACTTGTAAAAATAATTTTGCTCTTGATGAAAGTCCTGCATCATTCTTATTATGAGAAATTTTGGATAAATCATCTTTAATTCCAATAAGAGAAAAAAGAGCAATAACAACTAAAGCACCCACTACATAAAAGTTATTGAGCTTTGCCGTTAATAGTGTTGCTATAAGTGTTGCAACAATAAAAACAAAACCACCCATAGTTGGCGTTCCTGCTTTTTGCTTATGTGAACTAGGGGCAAGGTCATAAATAGGTTGTCCTAATGTTCTAGCTTTTGCCCATTTTATAAATTTAGGAAGTAAAAAAAGTGTTAGAAAAAATGCAATAAAAAATGCTATTCCAGCTCTAACTGTAATGTATTGAAAAATATTAATATCTAAGTGTCTGTAAAACCAATAAAACAAAGTAAACCTTTTTTTTAGGAAGTATTATTCCTAATTTTGATATAATCGCGATAATTATATACTATTATAGTTTTTAAAAGGTTTAAACAATGTCAATTATAAATAATACTAATAAAACAATTCTTGTTATAACTGATGGAATTGGACATAATTCATCAAATAAAGATAATGCATTTGCGCAAGCTACTACTCCTACTTATGATTATTTGTTTAAAAATACTCCAAACTCTTTAATTCATACCTATGGTGAACATGTAGGACTTCCTAAAAATCAAATGGGCAATTCAGAAGTTGGTCATATGAGTTTAGGAACAGGAAGAGTTTTATATCAAGATTTAGTAAAAATAAATATTAGTATAGAAGATGATACTTTAAAAAATAACCACATTTTAAAAGATGTTTTAGATAAATCAAATAACATACATTTTATTGCTTTAGTAAGCAATGGCGGAGTTCATTCTCATATAAATCATTTATTAGCATTAGTAAAAATAGCTTCTAAAACAAATAAAAAAGTTTTTATTCATATTATTACAGATGGTAGAGACGTAGCACCAAAGAGTGCGAAAACATATATTGAACAAATACTTCAAATATGTAAAGAAAATATTGTAATTGCTACTATTTCAGGAAGATATTATGCAATGGATAGAGATAATAGATGGGATAGAATACAAAAAGCATATGATAGTGTGAATAAAGCTATTCCAAATACAAAAGACTCTATTTTACAATATGTTCAAAATTCATATGAAAATGAAATATATGATGAGTTTTTACTTCCAATGTCTTTTAATGATTATAAAGGATTTAGTAAAAATGATGGTATTATTTTTTGTAATTTTAGATCTGATAGAATGAGAGAACTTTCAAATGCAATAAGTAATAAAAACTTTGAGCACTTTGATACATACAATGAGAATTTATATATAGCTACTATGACACAATATGATAAAACATTACCACTTCCTATTATGTTTGAAAAAAAGACGCCAAAAGATACCTTAGCTGAAGTTATTTCAAAAGCTGGTTTATCTCAAGTTCATACAGCTGAGACTGAAAAATATGCTCATGTTACATTTTTCTTTAATGGTGGGGTTGAAGAACCCTTTTTAAATGAAAAAAGAGTTTTAATTCCATCTCCTAAAGTTGCAACCTATGATTTGCAACCAGAAATGTCAGCTTGTAAAGTTGGTCTTGCTGTTAAAACTGCAATGAAAGAACAAAATGATTTTATAGTTGTTAATTTTGCAAATGGTGATATGGTCGGACATACTGGAGATGTGAAGGCAGCTATTAAAGCTGTTGAGGCAGTGGATAAAGAGTTAGAGATAATTTTAAAAACTCTTGAAGAAGAAAATTATAACTTAGTTCTAACCTCAGATCATGGTAACTGTGAAAAAATGAAAGACGATGAAGGAAATACCTTAACAAATCATACAGTAGGTGATGTTTTTTGCTTTATTATTGCAAAAAATGTAAAAGAGGTAAAAAATGGTTCTTTAAATAATATAGCTCCAACTATTTTAAAACTAATGAACTTAGAAATTCCATCATTGATGGATGAAGCTTTAATATAAAATATTATTATGATAAATATTAAAAAGCTCAAAATTGAAAATAAAAACAACATTTTATTAGATATTTCTTTTAAATTCACTAAATCTTGTGCTTTAATAGGACAAAGTGGTAGTGGTAAGTCTTTAAGTTTAAAAGCTATTTTAGACTTATTACCCTCAACTTTGCTCTTAGAAAAAGAAATTTTATGTGACTTTGAACTTAAAAGAGAGGATATAGGTTTGATTCCGCAAAATCCTTTTACTTCTTTAAGTCCAATGACAAAAATTAAAAATCAATTTTTTTGTGAAAATAAAACGAAAGAAGAAGTTTTAAAACTCGTAGGTTTAGATACATATATTCTTAATAGGTTCCCACTTGAACTAAGTGGGGGACAGTTACAAAGAGTTGTGATTGCAATTATTTTAAGTAAAAAACCAAAACTTTTATTATTAGATGAACCTACCACTTCTTTAGATAACACAAGTAAAAATACTATTCTTTCTTTAATAAAAGATTTGCAAAAAACTTTAAATTTATTAATATTATTTGTAACACATGATATAAATTCGATTACAGATATTTGTGAAGATATTGTTATAATAAAGAATGGTAAGATTATAGAAGAGGGAAAAACTAAAGAAGTTTTTAAAAACCCAAAAAATACATATACGAAAGAATTGATAAAATCAAATTTTTCAAATAAAGAATTTAGGAAATAAATAATGTTAAAATATATATTAGCTTTTTTCGTTCTAATTGGTTTAGCAGTACTTGCTGGTCTTATTTATTTATACTCAAGTATTAGATTTGATATTGATAAAATAGTTGATTATAAACCAACAATCACTACTCAATTTTATGATAGAAATGGTGATTTAGTTGCTAATATTTTTGATAAAGAACATAGAATTTATGTAAAGTATATAGATATTCCACCTAGAATTATTGAAGCTTTAGTAGCTATTGAAGATACACAATTTTTTGAACATAATGGAATTAACCCTGACGCAATAAGCAGAGCTATTATTAAAGATATAAAAGCAGGCTCTTTAGTTGAAGGAGCTAGTACTTTAACACAACAATTAGTTAAAACTCTTGTTTTAAGTAGGGAAAAAAAACTTATAAGAAAAGTTAAAGAAGCTTTATTAGCAATTAGACTTGAAACAATACTAACAAAAGAAGAGATTCTCGAGAGATATTTAAATCAAGTTTATTTCGGACATGGATATTATGGTATTAAAACCGCATCTTTAGGGTATTTTAAAAAAGAATTATATGAACTAAGTTTAAAAGAGATTTCTATTTTAGTTGGACTTCCAAGAGCTCCTAGTTTTTACGACCCTACTAGAAACTTAAAATTTGCACTAGCACGTGCAAATCAAGTAGTAAGCAGATTAAATACCTTAGGTTGGATTAGTAAAAATGAGTATGAAGAAGCTATAAAAGAAGTACCAGAAGTATATAAACAAACATTAACACAAAATAAAGCACCTTATATTATTGATTATGCTTTTAAAGAGTTAAAAAAACATATTCCTGATATTAAAGGTCAAGGGTATAAAATACATTTAACAATTGATTTAAAAGCTCAAAAAATTGCAAGAGATGCTTTAAAACATGCTTATGATTTAGTTTTAAAAAGAGATATAACACAATTTGAAAAAGATAAACCAAAATATATAAAAGCTAAAGAAAAAATAAAAAAACTCAAACTTGCAGTAAAAGCTGGAACATATAAAGTTCCTTCAAAATTTACAAAAGATGGAGAAGAAATTGAAAATTGGTATAGTCCTTTAAAAATTCCTAAGAAACTCTTTTATATAAAAGAAATAGAAGTAACAAATAAAGAAACAGGAGAAAAAACTCTTGAACTTATTTCGACTCATGTTCATAAATTAAATGCAGCTTTTATCACTATTGAAAATAAAACAGGGGAGATTATAACAATGTTAGGAGGAGTTGATTATAAAAAATCATCTTTTAATAGAGTTGTACAATCTTTAAGACAACCAGGTTCAGCTATTAAACCTTTTATTTATCAACAAGCATTAAACCTAGGTTATTCACCAGCAAGCCCTTTAATAGATATTTCAAGAACATTTGAATTTGATGATCCTAAAAAAAATACGATAGATCCTAAAACAGGAAAAATAAAAAAGAAAAGATGGCAACCTAGAAATTATGAAAATAATTATAAGGGTTTAATTACTTTAAGAGAAGCTTTAGTTCACTCAAGAAACCTAGCAACAATAAATCTAGTAAATGAAATAGGAATAAATGTTATATATAAAGGTTTACAAAACTATGGTTTTAAAAATATGCCCTTTGATTTATCTATTACCTTAGGTTCTTTTGGCGTTTCTCCTTTAGATTTGTCACAAGCATATTCTATGTTTTCAAATCAAGGGATACAAGTTAAACCATATATTATTGATTCAATAATAAATAAAAACAATGATATAGTGCGTTTTGAAAAAGAAGAGAAATATATTATGTCAAAAGAACAAGCATTTTTATTAACTGATATTTTATTTGAAACTGTAAATTCTGGAACTGGACGAAAAGCAAGAGTTAAAGGTCTTGATATTGCTGGAAAAACTGGAACTACAAATAAAAATATAGATGCTTGGTTTTGTGGTTATACTCCTACTATGCAAACTCTTGTATGGTTTGGAAATGATGATAATAAACCTATGAAAAAATCTGAAACAGGTGGAAGAACAGCGGGGCCTGCATTTGCTTATTTTTATAAAAACTATTTAAAAATACACCCAGAAACCCCAAGAAAATTTCAAAAACCTAAAGAAGTAAGAGAAGCTTTAATAAATGGAAAAAAAGAGTATTTTACTACAACATCAAAACTACCTGAGATAAAAATTTCTTCATCTCAAAATGAAGTAGAATTCTAAAAAAAATATACGGATTTTTTTACATAAAAAAAGGCTAAGTGTAAAACTTAGCCTTTTTTATTTTAAAGTATTTATCTAAAATACAAATATTACTAACAAGAATATGTAGATTTAAATTCAAAAGCAGTAGGTCTTGCTTCATCAGGCCATACTTGTGTTTCAAACTTATAATGTTGATAAATATCAACCATATCTTGTGTAAATGCAGGTTTTAAGAAATCATTATCTCTAATTAAAGCTTCTAATGAACCTCTTAAAGTATGAGGCATTTGAGGAATATTTCTTTCTCTAATCTCATCTAAAGGCATTTCAAATAAATCCTCATCCATTGGACCAATTGGTTCAATTTTATTTTTTATTCCATCAAGTCCTGCCATCATCATAGCAGCAAATGCTAAGTAAGGACAAGCAGTAGAATCAGGGAATCTCATTTCTATTCTAGTAGCACCTTCACCAGCACCATAAGGAATTCTACAAGAAGCTGATCTGTTTTTTGAAGAATATGTTAAAATTGAAGGAGCTTCAAATCCTGGAATTAATCTTTTATAAGAGTTAGTTGACGGATTTGTAAATGAAGCCACTGAGCGTGCATGTTTAAACACTCCACCAACATAATGTCTAGCCATTTCTGAAAGATTTGCGTACTCACCTTCTTTATAAAATAAGTTTTTTCCATCTTTCCAAATTGATTGATGTACATGCATACCATTTCCATTATCACCAAATAAAGGTTTTGGCATAAATGTACAAGATTTACCATTTAAGTGAGCAACCATTTTACAAACATATTTATACTTTTGAACATTATCAGCAGCTTCAATTAAACCATCATAAACGATTCCAATTTCACCTTGTCCTTGAGCAACTTCATGATGTCCTAAGATAACTTCTAATCCAACTTGTTGCAAAACTTGCATCATTTCAGCTCTTAAATCAACCATAGTATCAGTTGGTTGAACTGGAAAGTATCCACCTTTAGTTCTAGGTCTATGTCCATTATTACCAATATCATAAGTAGTATTATCAGACCATTCACCTTCTTCTGAATCAACTCTATAATATGACTCATTAATAGAATCAATAATTTTAACATCTTCAAAAATAAAGAATTCATTTTCTGGTCCAAAATAAGCAACATCACCAACACCAGATTCAGTTAAGTGATTTAAAGCTTTCTTAGCAATAGATCTTGGACATTTTTCATATAATTCATTTTTATAAATATCATATACATCACAGATTACAATAATAGTAGAATCAGCAGTAAAAGGGTCTAGAAATGCTGTTCCAACTTCTGGTTTAAGTAACATATCTGATTCATTAATTGGCTGCCAAGCATCAATAGAAGAACCATCAAAAGGTAAACCATCTTCAAATACTTTTGCACTAACTGCACTTAACATATAAGATATATGATGCCACATTCCTTTTAAGTCAGTGAATCTAAAATCAACAAATTGAACTTCATTCTCTTCACAATATTTAAAAAACTCTTCAGCATTGTTTACAAATTTACCCATTGGTATAACTCCTTAAATTTAATTATTATCTAGTTTATCAAAACTATTATAAGACTAAGGAAATTATATGTATATAAAATATACAAAAAGTACTGAATTTATAAATTAATTTTATTTAAAAGTGCACTAACTCTCTATCTCTTTTGTTAAAAATTGCACATTTGTTATAACCAACACTTTTTGCAAGTTTGACTACTTCATCATAAGCAAAACCAATTTGATTTAATTCATGTGCATCTGAACTAAAAGTAATAGGAATATCTAAGTCATATGCTAGTTCAAGAAGATCTCGCGAAGGATAAGTTTCATTAATTGGTTTTCTTAAACCTGCTGAGTTTATTTCTAAAACCATATTTGCTTTTTTGATTTCTTTTAAAGCAAAAAAAGCTAGTTTTTTTATATCTTTTGTAGGAAGGAAGTTAAATACTTTTATTAAATCAAAGTGCCCTACTATATCAAAAAGTCTACTTTTAGCCATTTGTTCTATAACGCTAAAATAATCTGCCCAAATGTCATTAATATTTTTTTCTTTATATTTTCCAATAAATTCAGGATTATCAAAACCCCATAAAGAAGAGTTTTTTTCTTGCATAAAATGAACTGAACCAATCAAATAATCAACATTAGCATTCAATACTTCATCTAAGATAAAAGCTCTGTTTTGCATAAAATCAACTTCATATGCTAATAATATCTTAATTTGATTTTTATATTTTTCTTTTAAAAAAAGAATATTTTCTTCGTATTTTTCTTTTTGATCTAAAGCCATTCTATATTTAAAATCATAAGGCATTGGTGCATGGTCTGAGAAACCATAGACATCAATTCCAAGCTCTATTGCTCTTTTTACATAATCTTGGGTTTCACCATTTGCATGATTGCAAAGTTTTGTATGATTATGTAAATCAACTCTCATTTATTTATTTTTTTCTAACAATTCTAAAATTTCTAAATTTAAATTAATTCTTGAAAAAAACTCTTCTTGAGTGAAACCTTTATAAATAAAATCATTTGCTCCATATTTTAAGAACTTAGATATTATTTTTTTATTAATTTCGCCAGAAATAGCAATAATTGAAAGATCTTTTTTTGAAAATTTCTTTCTTATTTCTCTTGTTAATTCTAATCCGTTCATATCTGGCATAATATAATCAATATAAACAAGTTTAATATCAGAATTATTATCTAATATTTCTAAAGCCTCTTTAGCAGAAGTTGCACTTAAAACATTTAATCTATATCTTGATAATAAATCTGACATTTTTTGACAAACTACTGCTGAATCATCAACAACTAAAACTTTTATACTTTGATTAAGAACTATACGTTTTACCATCAAAACAGCATATTCTAAAGAATAAGAACCATCTTTTATCACATAATCAACAATATTCTTTTTTCTAAATTTTTCTTCATTATCTTCTAAATTAGAACCTGTTAAAACAATACTAGCAATATCAAACTTTGTAACTAAATCAACTACTTCACCATTAGGTGCATCAGGTAGTCCTAAATCAAGCAAAGCAACATCAAACTTACCCTTATATTTTAAAATAACATCAGCCGCTTCTTTAAGAGATTTTGCAAGAACACAAGTAAATCCAAGCTCAGTACTGATTAAACTTTGTAAGGCAGACGAAATTAATTTACTATCTTCTACTATTAAAATATTCGCCATTAAAGTAATACCCCAGCCCCAGAAATTTTTGTACTTCTATTTTTCGCATAAATACGTTTATTATTTATAATATCGTACTTCCATATAGGAGCAGACTTTTTAAAATCTTCTACAAACTCATCAATTAACTCTAATGCAAGTCTTCTTTTAGGTGAACAAACACAAGCTATGTAAGAGCTTGTATGATTTAAAACATCACCCCTTGAATGAGCCATAAGAACAATAGCACCAAGTTTTTTTGCTTTTTCTTGCCATGAATCAAACCAAGAGTTTAATATAGGTTCATAAATATCAAAAGATAAACCTTCAATATCATCTTCATCACGTACTACTCCAACAAAAGTAATAATAGCTCCAAAATTAGAGTTTCTAAATTCATCATACCAAGCATTTGTTATTTGTGTTACGGGTAAATCACCATCAAAAAGTTCTAATGCTTTAGTATTATTCATTATTAATTTTTCATTATTCACTACTAACTCATCCTCCACAAACAGGAGGTAATAAAGAGACTTTATCTCCACTTTTTAAGGCTATATCTTTTGAGCTTATTAATGTATCATTTATTGCAACTGCACAGTTTTCTAACCAAGAAGAAATTTCACTATTATCTTTTAAAATTTCACCTAACTGGCTTAAATTAGAAATATCGACTTCCATATTATTATGATTAATTGGTCCTAAAAATTCAATCTTAACCATTTTAACCCCTTATTTACCAAATTTTTAATATTATATCCAAATTATTACAATTTTCTAGAAAGATAAAACAATGATTTTTTCAAAAATAGACTATATTAACCTATTACCTTTCCACATTTATACAAAAAGAAATATTAGAAATACGCAAGTTAAAGCTATCATAAATTATAAAAAATCCTATCCTGCTTTAATTAATAAAAAGTTTAACAAAAGAGAAGTAGATGCAGCTTTTATATCTTCAATAGCTTCAAGAAATAAAAAAAGTTTAGACTTAGGTATTGTTGCAAAAGGGGAAGTTACTTCTGTTCTAGCAATAAAAGGAGAGTATGAAGAAGATTTTGAGTCTTCTACTTCAAATATATTAGCAAAGCTTTTAAACATAGAAGGAAAGATAATTATTGGGGATAAAGCACTTAAATATTATCTTGAAACAAATAAAGATGAGTTCGTAGATTTAGCAAAAATTTGGAGGGACAAATATAATTTACCTTTTGTTTTTGCAAGATTATGTTTTAATTCACATGAAAAATATCTAAAAAAAATAACAAAAAAATTTAATAAAAGACATATTAAAATACCTAGATATATCTTACAAAAGTATGCAAAAAGAACAGGCATAAAAGAAAAAGATATTCTAGAGTATTTAGAAAAAATTGATTATGCAATAAATACTAAAGAAAAAAAATCATTGAAATTATTTTTTAAATTATCAAAAAGGTTAAATAATGGAGCTTATTGATTCATTAATATTAGGAATAATAGAAGGTATTACTGAGTTTTTACCTATTTCGTCAACTGGTCATTTAATAGTAGCAAGTGAATTTTTAGGTATTGAACAAACCTCAATAAATAAAGCTTATGAAGTAATAATTCAATTTGCTGCTATTTTAGCTGTTATTTTAAATTATCCATCAAAGTTTACTTTTTCACATATTAACTTATGGACTAAAATACTTATCTCTTTTTTACCAATTGCAATAATTGGTTTTATTTTTGCATCACAAGTAAAAGCATTGTTTTCTATACAAATAGTTGCTTATATGTTTATACTTGGAGGTATTGTATTTTTAATAGTTGAGAAATTTTATAATGAAAAAGAAACTCATACCAAAGATGTGGAAGATGTAACATATAAACAAGCCTTATACATTGGTCTTGCTCAAATTTTTGCACTAATTCCAGGAACTTCAAGAGCTGGGTCTACTATAATAGGAGCAATGCTCGTAAAATTAAATAGACGCGCTTCTGCTGAATACTCTTTTTTATTAGCTTTTCCAGTAATGTGTGCAACAACAGCTTATGATTTATTAAAACATCATGAAGAACTTTTTTCAAATGCTAATTTATTAAATTTAAGCCTAGGTTTTGTTGTCTCTTTTTTAGTTGCTTTCTTAACAATCAAACTATTTTTAAAGTTTATACAAAATTTTACTTTTGTAGCTTTTGGAATATATAGAATTATTTTTGGAATAGTTTTACTAATTATTTTTTAATATTCTTAGTAAAAAGCTATTTTAAAATATCATCTAGTATTAAACAAACAGCATTTTGTTTAATACTATTCTCCAAATCTTTACTCATTTTTTCAATATCAGAATCTAAAAAAGATAAAAAAACTTCTTTATTTAAATTATTCTCTTCTAAAATAAAGCACAAGTTTTTTAGCTCTAATACTTTAGAATTAAAATATTGGTGATTAGAGGCAGCATATTTATATGGAATAAAAAGTGTAGGCAGTTTATTTGCGCATAATTCCCATAATGTTGATGCCCCAGCCCTTGAAACAGCAAAATCAGCTTCTTTCATTTTTTTAGCTATATTTGTAGTAAAATCAAAAACATCAGCTTGTATGCCTAAGTTCTCATACTCTTGTTTTACTCTTTTAAAATCTTCTTTTCCAGTTTGGTGAATAATTTTTATGTTTTTTTGCTTTAATATTTTTGCAATACTAAGAGCAAAATCATTGATTATCAAAGCTCCTTGGGAACCTCCAAAAAAAGCAATAGTTTTAAGTTCACTTCTTAGTCTTGAGTTTTTAAAAAACGTATTAGATACGGGATAATCTTTAATCTTTGATCTATTATCAAAAGAGCTGTAAAAACCATGTGAGAAACGAAGTGTAATTTTATTTAACTTCCCTAATACCGAATTTTGCTCATGTATATATAATTTTGTTTTAAAGCAAATAATAGCCGCAAAAGTAGCAGCAGCTGCTGAGAAACCACCAACTGATACAACTTTTGTAACTTTATACTTAGAATATATTTTAAGACAAAAAAACATTTTTTTAACAATATTAAAAAGTGATGAAAATTTTCCTAAAAAGTTTTTATTTACAACACCTCTTGTATCTAAAAAATATGCTTCTTTTAATCTTACATCATTTAAAAACCACTGTTTATCTTGTCCATTAGAAGAACCTATAAAAATAACATCTATATCTCTACTTTTTAACTCAGATATAAAAGCATCAGCTACTTTTAAATGCCCGCCTGTTCCACCGCCTGTTATAACAACTGTTTCTTTCATTTACTTTTTTTCCTTATATGCCACATTTGAAATACTTAATACCAAACCTATGGAGATAGACATAGCCAAAAGCGAACTTCCCCCATAAGATAAAAATGGAACAGCAATTCCTTTTATTGGAATTAAACCAGATATTCCATAAGAGTTTATTAAAAATGCGATAATTATCATAAGACCAATTCCTAGAGTAAAAAGATGATAAATAGGATTTTTAACTCTATTACTTATTCTAAAAACTCTCCAAATTATTATATAAATAATACTTACTATAAAAAATAAACCTAATAAACCAATTTCTTCAGTAATTCCAGCTAGTACAAAATCTGTATGAACCTCAGACAAAAAACCTAGTTTTAAATTCCCATTAGCTAAACCAGTACCAAATAATCCACCATTATTTATAGCATTTAAGGAATGTCCAACTTGATAAGGTTCGGGAAGTTCGTTTATTCTTAAATAATCATCGGCCCAAGATGGCATAAGTCCTAATATTTTATCTTGATTTAAAGCCCACCAAGAATATATTCTTTTAATTCTATGAGGAGCTGCTAAAATAAGTGATACTAAAGTAATAATAGCAGCAGCTCCTAAAAATAAAAATATTTTAAAAGATCTATTTGCAAAAACTAGAAGTAAAATTAAAATAAGTCCCAATAAAACCACCTGACCTAAATCTTTTTGCAAAAAAGCTACTAAAAAAACAACAAGAAAAAAAGCTCCAAAATAAGGAAGTAGTAATAAGAATTCTTCTTTTATATCCATTTTTTTAGGTTGTTCTAATACACGTCTTTGAAAAGACCAGGCAAGAAAATAAATAAATCCTATTTTAAAAAACTCAACAGGAGAGAGGGAGAAACCAGGAAGTCTAATCCATCTATTAGCACCTCCTGCTGCAGTTACCATTGAAGCTGGTAAAAATGGCATTATTATCATAATGGCGAAAAATAATAAAAATAGTGTCATTCCAATTTTATTTATTATTTTATCAGGATCAAGATGGGCTAAAAACCACATTAGGAAAATAGAAGTAAAACCAACTAAGCCTTGGCGTAAGAAAAAATGGAACTGGTTATAATCATAATATACTACTGTATAAACAGAAAGTGAGTAAGAAAATATTATACTTGTAATTATTAATATTGATACAAATATGAAAAGTACATAGTCTGGTTTTGAATTAGTTTTCAATTAGTTTTCACTTTAAACATTTTTTTGGTAAAATCATTTTTTATTATATTATATTATGGATAAATATGTCTAAACAAATTACAAACAAAATGACAAAAATAAAGAAAATATTTATAATTCTTATCTTTATTTTTTTAGCCCTAGCACTTTTATTAAGTTCACTTTTTGTAACAGTTAACAATAAAAGAAAATTACCTCAATTAAATAGCACGAAAAAAGAGCTAGCAATTAGAGGAGATATAATTAGTTTAGATAACTTTAAAATTGTATCGTCAAAAAAAATATATAAAGCCTCAATAGATACTAGATATTTAGATACAAATAAAAAAGATCTTTTTATAAAACTTTTTTCAATATATTCCAATATTCCAACAAGTAAAATATTAAAAAAAATAAATAAATCATTAAAAAGACCAGGAACTGTCGTATTATCTTATAATATCGATTCAAGAGCTGCAAAAAACTTAAAAGAATTAGGCTTCAAACTTAGACGTTTAAAAGTTTTTAAATCAGTTAATATAGGTGGAAGTAAAATACTAAGAGGTTTAAGTGTAAATGAAAGTGGAGAAAAAAGACTTTATTCTTATGAAAATACATTAACCCCTGTTATTGGATACATTTCTAAGTATGAAACTAAAAAAGGAAAAACAAAGGTAAATGGTATAAAAGGTTTAGAAAAATCTTATAATTCTTTACTGAATAAAACAACAGATGGTATTTTAAAAGGTAAAAGAGATGTTTTATCATATATATCTTTTAACAAAGACTCTATTATTGAAAATAGAGTTGATGGTGCTAATTTAATTCTAAATATTCCTTTAAAATTGCAGAAAAATATTGAACTTATTTTAGACCTATATAAAGAAAAATTAAGTGCAGATGAAATTATTGTATCTATTATGCAAAGTCATACAGGAAAAATAATTTCACTTGCTAGTTCTAATAGATTTAATCCTCAGGCTATAAAACAAGAAGATATACCATCATTAAACGTAACAGCAATTGAGCATCAATATGAACCTGGTTCAATTATGAAACCTATTTCCATAGCTTTAGTGCTTGATAAAAATAGAATCAAAAAAAATGAACTTTTTAAAGCTTTTAATCAAGGAAAAAAGAATTCAAAAGGTGAATATCCAAAAGGTAAATATAAATTAGGAAGATATACCATTAAAGATGATCATAATTTTAAAAAGAATTATCTTAGCTTAGATGATATATTTATTAACTCTTCAAATATTGGAACATTACAATTAGCTCAAAGGTTAAAAGCTAAAGAGTTTGTAAAAGGCATCAAAGATTTTGGCTTTACAAAAAAAACAGGAATTGATTTACCTTATGAAAAAATTGGAAAAATACCTAAAACATATAGATTTGCAGCAGGTGAGAGAGATGGTAAAGATAATGTATTTAAAGCTACTGTATCTTATGGTCAAGGTATGACTTCTACTTTTATGCAGATGTTAAAAGCATATTCTGTGTTTAATAATGAAGGTAAAATAGTAACTCCAAAAATCGTATCTCATTTAAATATAGCAAATATGAAAAGAATTACCTTAGATAATCAAGAGCAACCTCGGATAATTAAAAGAAGCACCGCTCATGAAATTAAAAGACTTTTAATAAAAACTGTACAAAAAGGAACAGGAAAACGAGCCCAAGTAGAAGGTATTATTGTTGGTGGAAAAACAGGAACAGCACAAATAGCTAGACGTGGTAAATATTTAAAAAAATATATATCTTCTTTTTTTGGTTTTGCAAATGATGCAAATAATTCATATACAATTGGGGTAACTGTATTAAACCCTATTTCAACAGGAAAACATTGGTACTACCATTATGCTTCACATTCAGCCGTTCCTATTTTTAAAGAATTAGTTGCAAATTTAGTTTCATTAAATTATTTAAAACCTATTAAGAAAAATAAATAAATCTTTTTATATTTTAAAAGAAAAAAAACATTAAAAATGCTATAATTCAAGAAAATTTCAAGGAATAAAATGTTCGGTTCAAAAGATTTAAAAGTTTATGAATATTCAAAAGAAGAGTTAGAAAAGTTTCAATACGCAAAAATAACTACAACAAATGGTGTTATTTGGCTTAAATTATTTGTTAATGAAGTTGCAAATACAGTATCTAATTTTGCCTCTTTAGCAAATGATGGTTTTTATAATGGTTTAACATTTCACAGAGTAATACCTGATTTTATGGCTCAAGGTGGTTGTCCAGACGGAACTGGTGCTGGTGGAACGGAATGGGCAATTGAATGTGAAACAAGTGCGAACAAGCAAACACATAAAAGAGGATCTTTATCAATGGCTCATGCTGGTAAAAATACAGGAGGAAGTCAATTCTTTATAACTTTTGTAGCAACTCCACATTTAGATGGTGGTCATACAGTATTTGGAGAAATTCAAGATGAAGATGAAGATAGTTTTATTACACTTGATTCAATTTCGCAAGGTGATATCATAGAAACTATTGAGATTTTAGCTTCTAAATAAAACAATACAATAACTTAAATAAAAAGCCAAAACATGTGTTTTGGCTTTTTTTATATCAAGTGAATAAATAAAGGATTAGTATGTGTGCTTTTTACGATAATGAAGAAAAAATTAAAAAAGGTGATACAGCTTTTTATAAAAATGAAAATATAATTATACTAAGTGCTAATCATATAAAAGAAAATAAAACTATGGATATTGTTTATATTAAAGATGATAAAAAGGCCTTAGATGAATACAAAATCAATATTCCTTATAAAACTGTTGGATATGGATTTAGTTTGATTAGAAGAGATTTTTAGGTTTTTAGGTTTTTAGGTTTTTAGGTTTTTAGGTAAGGATTGCGAGTTTATCTTTAGTTAAACGTAAATGTAAGAATATTTCAATAAAAATTGGGCTAAAAAAAAGCTCTTACTTTAAACCAAGAAATGGTTAAAAGTAAAAGCTATAAAAAATACTTAAATCTGGCAACGACCTACGTTTCGCACAAGGGGACCCTGCAGTATTATCAGCGATGAAGAGCTTGACTACCAGGTTCGAAATGGAGCTGGGTATTTCCTCTTCTCTATAATCACCAGAAAAAAGTAATAAATGAACGGAAACGCAGAACTAAAGTTCTGTTCATAATAAAAATCATACTTTAGTATAATTTATTATTAATTCACTTATTACTTTCTTCTTAAAAGAATAAAGTAAAAATTGTTAAAGTCTTGTTTTGAACACTTAAATTATTAAGCATACACTTAATAAGATAGTAGCCATTGAAATAATAAAAAAATAAGCCAAACGATCTATTAGTAATAGTCAGCTGAATGCATTACTGCACTTACACATCTATCCTATCAACCAGCTAGTCTTGCTGGGATCTTCAGGGAAAGTTAATCTTAGAGTTGGCTTCGTGCTTAGATGCTTTCAGCGCTTATCTCATCCGTACGTAGCTACCCAACGATGCTCTTGGCAGAACAATTGGTACACCAGTGGTACGTTCATCCCGGTCCTCTCGTACTAGGGACAAATCTCTTCAACTTTCCTACGCCCACGGAAGATAGGGACCGAACTGTCTCACGACGTTCTGAACCCAGCTCGCGTACCGCTTTAAATGGCGAACAGCCATACCCTTGGGACCTGCTTCAGCCCCAGGATGCGATGAGCCGACATCGAGGTGCCAAACCTCCCCGTCGATGTGAGCTCTTGGGGGAGATCAGCCTGTTATCCCCGGCGTACCTTTTATCCTTTGAGCGATGGCCCTTCCACACAGAACCACCGGATCACTATGACCGACTTTCGTCTCTGTTCGACTTGTATGTCTCACAGTCAAGCTAGTTTATGCCATTATACTCAACAAGCGATTTCCATCCGCTTTGAACTAACCTTTGTAAGCCTCCGTTACTTTTTAGGAGGCGACCGCCCCAGTCAAACTACCCACCAGACATTGTCCTGAACGAGGATAACTCGTCCCAGTTAGTAACTCAAATATTCAAGGGTGGTATCTCAAGGTTGACTCCACTAAAATTAGCATTCTAGTTTCATAGTCTCCCACCTATCCTGCACATGAATATCCAAGCTACAGTGTCAAGCTGTAGTAAAGGTGCACGGGGTCTTTCCGTCTTTCCGCGGGTAGGAGGAATTTTCACCTCCACTACAATTTCACTGGATCCCTGGTTGAGACAGCTCCCATCTCGTTACGCCATTCATGCAGGTCGGTATTTAACCGACAAGGAATTTCGCTACCTTAGGACCGTTATAGTTACGGCCGCCGTTTACTGGGGCTTCAATCAAATGCTTCGACTTACGTCTGACATCATCAGTTAACCTTCCAGCACCGGGCAGGCGTCACACCTTATACATCCTCTTGCGAGTTAGCAAAGTGCTGTGTTTTTGGTAAACAGTCGGGAGGGACTCTTTGTTGCAACCTCTCAAGCTTTTTGCAGTAAATGCATATACTTAAGTAGGCACACCTTCTACCGAAGATACGGTGCTAGTTTGCAGAGTTCCTTAACCAGGGTTCTTCCACGCGCCTTAGAATACTCATCCCACCTACCTGTGTCGGTTTACGGTACGGGCAACAATTAATAAACTTAGAGGCTTTTCTCGGCACGACAGTATCATGAATTCTCTATCTTCCCCGAGGGGTGTCAAGAGCCTGTAAGATCTCGGTCACATGAAGAGCGGATTTGCCTACTCTTCGACCTACGTCCTTCGACCCACTATTCCATCAGTGAGCTTCATTAACTCTATGCGTCCCCACTTCGCGCTTAATTGTTGGTATTGAAATATTAATCAATTTGCCATCGTCTACCCCTTTCGGACTCGACTTAGGACCCGACTAACCCTACGATGACGAGCATCGCGTAGGAAACCTTGGGTTTTCGGCGTTAAGGATTCTCACCTTAATTATCGCTACTCATGCCTGCATGCTCACTTCTATCCGCTCCACCACTCCTTGCCGGTATGGCTTCAATGCTGAATAGAACGCTCTCCTACCACTCAATATAAATATTGAATCTAAAGCTTCGGTGCATATCTTAGCCCCGTTATATTTTCCGCGCAGAATCACTAGACCAGTGAGCTGTTACGCTTTCTTTAAAGGATGGCTGCTTCTAAGCCAACCTCCTGGTTGTCACAGTAACTCCACATCGTTTTCCACTTAGATATGACTTTGGGACCTTAGCTGTTAGTCTGGGTTGTTCCCCTCTCGACATAGGATTTTATCACCCTACGCCTGACTCCCTAGATTACACATAAAGTATTCGGAGTTTGATAGGGTTTGGTACCGCGGTAAGCAGCCCTAGCCCATTCAGTGCTCTACCCCTTTATGCTACTACTAGAGGCTATACCTAAATATATTTCGGAGAGAACCAGCTATCACGAAGTTTGATTGGCCTTTCACCCCTATCCACAAGTCATCCGAGCACTTTTCAACGCACACCGGTTCGGTCCTCCACTAGCTCTTACACCAGCTTCAACCTGCTCATGGATAGATCACTTCGTTTCGGGTCTGCAGCATCTGACTAATTCGCCCTATTAAGACTCGCTTTCGCTACGGCTTCGTATATAAACTTAACCTTGCCAGACACCACAACTCGCAGGCTCATTATGCAAAAGGCAGTCCATCACCCTGGTGCTTGCGCACCATAGGGCTCTGAATGATTGTAAGCTAATGGTTTCAGGTTCTATTTCACTCCCCTCACTGGGGTACTTTTCACCTTTCCCTCACGGTACTTGTTCACTATCGATCTGTAAGTAGTATTTAGGGTTGGAGGGTGGTCCCCCCATATTCAGTCAAAATATCACGTGTTCCGACCTACTCGTTCTTATGTTTAGTACCATATAAAAGATTTCGTCTACGAGGCTATCACTCTTTATAGCTTAGCTTTCCAACTAATTCGACTATCTTATATATTATCACATAATGCCCTAATCCGATTTCGCTCGCCGCTACTTTCGGAATCTCTTTTGATTTCTTTTCCTGAGGTTACTGAGATGTTTCACTTCTCCTCGTTCGCCTTCTTGAATAAATTCAAGAATAACATGATTCGCACCATGCTGGGTTGTCCCATTCGGAAATTCCTGGATCAAAGCTTCTTGACAGCTCCCCAAGACTTATCGCAGTCTAGTACGTCCTTCATCGCCTCTTACAGTCTAGGCATCCACCATTAGCCCTTAATAGCTTATAATAATAAATAGAGTTAAACTCTATCGCTTTTTGATAATTATTCTTTGGCTACTATCTTATTAAATGTACAAGTACATTAATAATATAGTATTGTGTTCTATCTATTTCTAGATAATTTAAATTTTGTTATTAAACTACTTTCATACGAAAATAATTTAACGAAAAAATTAAAGACTTTAACAATAAATTTTTAAATAACATGTAACCTAAGTTACGTTTTGATCCGAAAATCAAATATAAATTCTACATGTAGAACTTATATTTAATTTACGATTCTTTTAATTAAGGCTTATAATCTTTATAAACCGAACATAATACTCTGTAATATTTTAGTTACTAGCATAAGAAACGAATCTTATGCTACTTACTCTGAAAGGAGGTGATCCAACCGCAGGTTCTCCTACGGTTACCTTGTTACGACTTCACCCCAGTTACTAAATCCACTGTGGAAGGTAGCTACTTTAGCATCCCCGCTTCGAATGAATTCAATTCCCATGGTGTGACGGGCGGTGAGTACAAGACCCGGGAACGTATTCACCGTAGCATTGCTGATCTACGATTACTAGCGATTCCAACTTCAAGCACTCGAGTTGCAGAGTGCTATCCGAACTGGGAGGCATTTTAACAGATTTGCTCCACCTCACGGTATCGCGGCTCTTTGTATGCCCCATTGTAGCACGTGTGTAGCCCTGGACATAAGGGCCATGATGACTTGACGTCGTCCTCACCTTCCTCCTGGTTACCCAGGCAGTCTGTTTAGAGTTCTCAGCCGAACTGTTAGCAACTAAACACGAGGGTTGCGCTCGTTGCGGGACTTAACCCAACATCTCACGACACGAGCTGACGACAGCCGTGCAGCACCTGTATGAAAGTTCTAGCAAGCTAGCACTTATACATCTCTGCGTAATTCTTTCTATGTCAAGTCCAGGTAAGGTTCTTCGCGTATCGTCGAATTAAACCACATGCTCCACCGCTTGTGCGGGTCCCCGTCTATTCCTTTGAGTTTTAATCTTGCGACCGTACTCCCCAGGCGGCACACTTAATGTGTTAACTGCATTACTGCTATGTCTAGCATAGCAACAACTAGTGTGCATCGTTTAGGGCGTGGACTACCAGGGTATCTAATCCTGTTTGCTCCCCACGCTTTCGAATCTCAGCGTCAATAATGTTCCAGTAGATCGCCTTCGCAATCGGTATTCCTTCTGATCTCTACGGATTTTACCCCTACACCAGAAATTCCATCTACCTCTCCCATATTCTAGATTAACAGTTTCAAATGCAGTTCAATGGTTGAGCCATTGGCTTTCACATCTGACTTATTAATCCGCCTACATTCTCTTTACGCCCAGTGATTCCGAGTAACGCTTGCACCCTCCGTATTACCGCGGCTGCTGGCACGGAGTTAGCCGGTGCTTATTCATATAGTACCGTCATTATCTTCCTATATAAAAGGAGTTTACGCACCGAAATGTGTCATCCTCCACGCGGCGTTGCTGCATCAGACTTTCGTCCATTGTGCAATATTCCCCACTGCTGCCTCCCGTAGGAGTCTGGACCGTGTCTCAGTTCCAGTGTGACTGATCATCCTCTCAAACCAGTTAGGTGTCATTGCCTTGGTGAGCCATTACCTCACCAACTAGCTGATACCGTACAGGCCAATCCCAAAGCTATAAATATTTCCCTTGCTCCCTTATGGGATAAAGGCATATAGAGTCTTAGCAACCGTTTCCAGATGTTATCCTCTTCTTTGGGGCATGTTACCTATATATTACTCACCCGTGCGCCACTTAGCTGACAGTTATAGCAAGCTATAACCCGTTCTCGTTCGACTTGCATGTGTTAAGCACGCCGCCAGCGTTCACTCTGAGCCAGGATCAAACTCTCCAAAAATGGTAGTTTGAAACTGACAATATTTATAATTGTTACATTACAAAATCATCACTCAAAATAGTTTTTACTACAAGTAGTAAAAGCTTAATAGACAAAGATATGTTTTACCATATTCTTGTTTTCTAATATTATCAATATGTTTGTTTAACCTATGTCATATTACATAGTTAAACAGAGTATCATATTCGGTTTATAAAGATTACTCTTTTTAAACCTTAAGTTGTTAAAGAACATCCAGACTCTCATGTTACCACCGCTCTTTCGTTTGGTGTGTATCACTTAAATTGGACGGGAATTATAGACAATTTATTCTCTTTTGTCAAGGGTTTACTCTTCAATTTGGCTTAAATTTGCAAAGTTTTGTTTTTTATAAATTTTTTCATGAATATATCCAGTGCTATTTTCTACAATTATAGTTCTAGAATCACCATTTTTATGCACTAGTGTGATAAGACAAGGTTTTTTAATCTCATATTTATAATGTTCACCTTTTTTATTTGAAAGTCTTGAATAAACTCTACCATCACTGCCAAATGATATTTGACCTA
Source organism: Arcobacteraceae bacterium (assembly GCA_965224485.1). Taxonomy (GTDB): domain Bacteria; phylum Campylobacterota; class Campylobacteria; order Campylobacterales; family Arcobacteraceae; genus NORP36. The sequence continues at coordinate 250,735 of CBDCZH010000015.1, forward strand.
GTGATTTTGTTTTATTGCAAGATACATTTACTTCTTTTATATTAAACTCTTGTGTTAATAAAACATATTTACTTGAATCTTTTGTTTCTTTACAAGTATGAAAAGAGTAAAGGTATTTTTTATCTAAGGGATCTTTTAGTGTATGTGTTTTTTTAATTTTACCAGTTTTATTTTTATCACTATATATAATGTAATATAATCCTTCTACATTTTTATTGCAAGAAAAGAACTTTAAAGACCAGCGTTTTTTATGCCATAAGGGATCATCAAGTGAATACATATCATTAATCATGGCTTGATATCTTGTTTGTTTTAAGTATAGAACTAATCTTGAAGTGGCAACTTGTAAATCTTGGTCTTTTATTTTAGGAATCACCATAAAAGAAATTAAGGACAATAAAAAAATTACAAAAACTAACTCTAGAAGGGTTAAAGCTTTCATCTTTTTTGTACATATAAAGTATTAACAATCTTTCCATAATAAATAATATCAAATTTTTCATCATAAGCATTTAGTTTTTTTAAACTAATATAATAAGCATCTCCTTCTTTAATTCCATAAAAGCTTAATCTTTTTCCTAAAGAATAACTATTAACATAAACATTGTTTATATTATTATCTTTTAAAATCTTAGCAATATCTTTTGCTATATGATAATTATAAGCAAAATGTTTTTTTGGATTTTCTAAGAGTAAATAAATTGGTTTATTAAATAAGGTCAAAAACACATTTATAAAAAGTATGAGTAAGGTTGCATAAGCTACATTTTTATAAAAACCTCTAAATTGTGGAAGTCTCACTCTTAAAGTATGTAAGTACAATTTTGTCATTAAAGGAATAGTAATAATTACATAAGGAGCAAAGTCTTCTATATATATTCTTTGCCTAAATGCAAATAATAAAGAAAAACTCAAAGCTGTAATACTAATATACCAGTAAATTGTTCTCTCCCCTCTAACACCTATTCTATACATTGCATAAAAAAAGTATAAAAATAGTAAAGGAGAGAAGATAGAAGCATATATTCCAAAAGTATCAATCAGATGACTTTGTGGTTTACCGCTTGTATTAAAACCATAAATATACATAGATAAAGTAAATAAAAGTAAGGATATAATAAGAAGTTTATTTTCTCTTTTATTTAAAGAATAAAAAAATAACGCTAAAAATAAAATAGCGAAAGAGTTATCTATAAATAAAAAAATCACCAATAAATAATAGTTGTGTTTGCCATTTTTTTGGTACAAGTACAAATATAAAAGTGTACAAGCAATAACTATAATTGCAGTATTTACAAGTAAAGAAGCAGAAATAAGTCCAGGCAAGGACATAAAAACAAGTATATTGATTAATCTATCAAATTCATATCTAAAATAATTTTTAGTTATCTTATACATTAGAATTGAACTTAAGGCATAAAAAATAATAAAAGGAAATCTTAGGGCAAAATCATTAAAACCAAATATATGCAAGGGTAAATAAGTAATATAGGTTAAAATTGATTTATTGTTTAAAACATTTAGAGCTTCTTTATATGAAATACTTAAAGTATCAGCAGTAACAATCAAAATTATTATGAATATACTTAATATAAAATAAAATAAATAGTTTTGTCTTTTACTGCTTATATTCATATTTTTAAGAAATTATTTATCATTTCATGACCATATTCACTCATAATAGATTCAGGATGAAATTGAACTCCATAAACTTGTTTATCTTTAATTTCTAAACTCATCATCTCATTATCATCTAAAGAAATTGAAGTAGGAATGATAATTGATGGTAAATTTGTTTGCTCTACACTTAAAGAGTGGTATCTTGTTTGAATAAACTCTTGTGGTAAATCATTAAATATAAGAGATTGTTTTAAAACTTTTATTTTAGATGTTTTTCCATGCATCATACGTTTTGCTCTTATTATTTTAGCCCCAAATACTTGAGCAATACTTTGATGACCTAGACAAATTCCTAAAATTGGCAATTTTGAAGCAAAGTATTCTATTGCTTCTAAACAAATACCTGCCTCATTTGGAGTAGCTGGTCCAGGAGATATTATGATTTTACTAGGATTTAAAGCTATAATTTCTTCTAAGCTTAATTCATCATTTCTTATAATCTTTAAATTAGCTCCTAATTCTTTACAGTATTGAACTATATTATAAGTAAAAGAGTCATAATTATCAATCATTAGAATCATTATTTACCTCCTCTTGATATTTTCTCATTTGGGCATTTACACTTGAAAACTGTTCATTTGTAATTTTTTCATCTTGAATCCATTTATTCTCATTTGGCTCAATTATAATTCCATAGTTTGTACACAGTTCATCCAGTTTTTTAAAATATTCATTCATATCTTGGCAAATTTCTTTTTTATCATCTTCAAGATAAACTAATTCAATAAACCAATCATCCATTAACTCACCACTTGATTTAATTCTTGATTCAAAAACTAAAGACATCATTAACCTTTTTTATTAGTATTATAACAAGATAAAATTAAATACATTAGCATAAGAAATTAAATTAGGAAAAAAAGAAACATAATTATTAAAATTTTATAAGAAATGATAACCATTATTAATATTAAGACGTTTTAAAGCTTTATTTCTTTATTATCCATTTACAAAATTAAAACAAAGGTAAAACATGTTAAAAAAACTTGTATTAAGTTCACTTGTATTAGTAAGTTCTGTATTTGCAGCCAATGAGGTAAATGTTTATTCACATAGACATTATAATACTGATAAAAAATTATTCAAAATGTTTGAAGCAAAAACTGGAATTAAAGTTAATGTAGTTAAAGCTAAGGCTGATGCATTAATTAACAGAATTGAAAGTGAAGGTAAAAATTCACCAGCTGATGTACTAATTACTGTTGATGCAGGAAGATTACAAAAAGCTAAAGCAAAAGGTTTATTCCAATCAATTGATTCTAAATACTTAAATGACAATATTCCTAAAATCTATAGAGATTCTGATAATCAATGGTTTGCACTTACAAAAAGAGCAAGAGTTTCTGTTGTTAAAAAAGATTCTGGAATTGAAAATGAATTTGTTACTTATGAAGACTTAGCAGATCCAAAATTTAAAGGAATGATTGTAGTTAGATCTTCTTCTAATATATATAACCAATCTTTATTAGCTGCTATGATTGAACATCATGATGAAGCTTATGCACTTAAATGGGCAAAAGGTATGGTTGCTAACATGGCTAGATCTCCAAAAGGTAATGATAGAGCACAAGTTAAAGCTGTTGCAAATGGAATAGGGAAAATTGCAATTGCAAACACTTATTACATTGGTAAAATGGTTGATAACAAAGACAAGTCTCAAAGAGATGCAGTTGCTAAAATGAAAATTTATTTTCCAAAATTTGAAAATGGTGGAACTCATGTAAACATTTCTGGTGCTGGTGTTACTAAATATGCTCCAAATAAAGCAAATGCAATTAAATTCATTGAATTCTTAGCTTCAAAAGATGCACAGGAATTATTTGCAACAAAAAGTTATGAGTACCCTGTTTTAGCAGGAACTAAATCATCTAAATTAGTTTCATCTTGGGGAACTTTTACAGAAGATAATATTTCTATTAACTCTTTAGGTGAAAATAATACTAAAGCTGTTAAAATATTTAACAAAGCATCTTGGAAATAAAGATAATAATTGAAATTTTTTAATAAACTAACAATAAGTAGTGTTATATTAACACTACTTATTTCTATTCCCGCCCTACTAATATTAGCAAATATTTTCACACCAACTAGTGAGATCTGGATACACTTAAAAGATACAGTTTTGAGTGAGTATATATATAACTCTTTATATATAATGTTGGGAGTAGCCCTTTTAACTTCTGTTATTGGTTTCTCAACTGCTTATATTACAACTATGTATAGTTTTACTTTCTCAAAATTCTATCACTATGCTCTAATTTTGCCTTTTGCAATTCCTACTTATATTGTTTCTTATGTATATGCAGGAATGTTTGATATAACAGGTTCTGTAACTATGTTTATTTTAGGTCTTTTAGGAAAAGAAAATATTACACAAGTATATTTTATGGATATTATGTCCATACAAGGTGCTGTATTAGTAATGTCTTTAGTTCTATATCCTTATGTATACTTAATCTCAAAAACATATTTAATAGCAGAATCTTCATCTATTATAGATGCTTCAAAAACAATGGGTTTATCACCTTTTAAAACATTTAGAAAAGTAATCATACCAATTTCTAGACCTGCTATTGTTGCAGGAACTATTTTAGCAGTTATGGAAGCAGTTGCTGATTTTGGTGTAGTTGATTATTATGGAATTCCTACTTTTGTAACAGGTATATTTAGCACTTGGTACGGTATGGGATCAGTGCAAGATGCTTCAAAACTAGCCTCAATGTTAATGTTATTTATATTTACTTTAATATTTTTAGAAAGATTCCAAAGACGAAATATAAAATATAGATCATCTGGAAAAGATTTTGCTCCAATTTCAAAAAAGAAGCTAAAAGGGAAACATAATGTTCTAGCCTTCTTATTATGTTTCTTTCCTGTATTTTTTGGTTTTATTTTACCATTTGCTCAAATGTGTTATTGGTTCTCTTTAACATATATGGATATTATTGATGAAGATTTTTTAAGAATTATTATTCAAACTGTATCTTTAGGATTAATAGGCTCACTTCTAATAACAGTTTTGGGTTTTATTTTTGTATATAATGTAAGACTACATAAGAGTAAAATTTCTGATAACTTAACACAAATTGTAAAACTAGGATATTCTATTCCAGGTGCTGTTGTAGCTGTTGGAGTATTAAGTTTATTTGGAATATTAAATAAAAGTTTTGATATTGTTTTATCTGGAACCATTCTATCTGTACTATTTGCTTATTGCGTAAGATTTTTAGCCATTTCTATAAATAACTACGAAGCAGGTTTTTCAAAAATTCCCAAGTCTTATGATGATGCTTCATCTACAATGAGTTTAAATGAAAATTCAAAATTAAGAAAAGTAATTTTCCCTTTAATTAAAAACTCAGCCCTAGCTTCAGCAATAGTTATATTTATAGAAATAATAAAAGAACTGCCACTAACAATGATTTTAAGACCTTTTAACTTTGATACCTTAGCTGTATATTCTCATGAATTAGTATCTCAAGCACAAGTTTATGAATCTTCAGTTCCTGCTATGTTTATAGTAGTTTTAGGAATAATTTCAGTATTAGTATTAGCAAAAAAAATGATTAAGGACTAAAATGACAAGTATAAGTTTACAAAACTTCTCTATTTCTTTTGGAGATACAAAAATTTTACAAAATGTATCTTTTGATGTAAAAAAAGGAGAGATTGTAACTATTTTAGGAGCTAGTGGTTCTGGTAAAAGTACAATATTACGCTCAATTTCTTCCTTAGAAGATAAGTATACGGGTGATATATTTTTACATAAATGCTGTGTAAGTAGAAACAATAATTCCTGTGAAAACCAAGATATTGGTTATATCTTTCAAGATTATGCACTTTTTCCTCATTTGAATGTTGAAGAAAATATAAGTTTTGCTTTAAAAAACATGAGCAAAAAAGAAAAAGAAATAATCGTAGATAAGTTATTGAAACAATTTGACTTAACTGCACATAAATATAAACAAATACATGAACTCTCAGGCGGGCAACAGCAAAGAGTTTCAATTGCACGAGTAATAGCTTATGAGCCAAGAATTTTACTACTTGATGAACCCTTTTCAAACCTTGATTCACTTTTAAGAAATAAAACTAAAATATGGTTAAAAAACATTATAAAAGAGTTTGGTTTTTCTGCTGTATTAGTAACACATGATAAAAAAGAGGCCTTAAGTATATCTGATAAAATTGGAATCATTCAAGATAAAACTATAGTTCAATTTGCAAGTCCTAAAGAATTATTTGAAAATCCAGTAAATAAATATGTTGCAAACTTTTTAGGTGAAATAAACGAATTACCAAAAGAAATCTTAGAAAAATTTTCAGTAAAAAATAAAGATGATAAAGATGTAATAATAAGAGTAAACAAAACATTTATAAAAAAAGCAAAAGATGAACATAAATTAAGAATTTTAGACATCTCTTATTGTGGAGATTATTATGAAGTATCATTACAGTTTTCACAATATAATGAGTATTATGTAAATATACATATGCAAGATGTAGAAAGCTTAAGTCTGAATGATGATGTTTATTTAGATATAAAAAAAGAAGATATAATTTTAATAAACAAATAAAGAAAAGAAAAAGAGATAAAAGAGAGACAAAAATATCTCTCTTTTCTTAGAATAAGATCTAAGTCTTTTAAAGCTGAAACTTTTTTGTAAATTCATCACTTAAATTAAGAATTCCTCTATTATTTAAGTCTTGTAATACTTCTTTAGTGCAATCAACATCATCAGGCCAACGTCTTTTAAAGTTATCATGTGAGTTTTTATTTGTAGCATCTAAGCTTATACAAGAATTTTGTATATATAAATCTCTATTGGAATCAATATTATTAACAACTCTCCATATAAGCATATATGCATTATCTAAATCATTTTGATTACCTTCATCTATAATAATCAATATTTTTACATGTTTTAAAACTTCACTTAACTCTTCTATTAAATATTTTTGAGATCTTGTTTTTATAACTTTGATAAAAGTAACAGGATTTTTAGTATCTTTATAATACTGTTTTAAAGATATAACATCAGAAGATATATTTTGCATTTTTTCTAATAATTCTTTATCTTCTAATAAAGTGATTCCAAGCTGCGAAATTTCTTCACCCGTACAATCAAGTCCAAGTTTCCCACCAACTGCGAACTTAGGTGAACTATGATCAAGGGCATCAACTACACCTTTTGAGATAAACAGTTCTTCTATATCAATTCTATTTAAAATATATCTAGTTAGTTCATCATGAGAAGTTAAATCCGGTGCATCCTCACCTACAAAAATAGCATGTTTAACAAAACTCATCTGCCCTACTCCCCAAAAAGCATGCATCATTTGCTGGGCATGTCCTGGATATAAAGTTTTTATTTTTGCAAAAATAAGATTATGAAATACTCCATTTTCTGGCATATAATAATCAAGTAAATCAGGACAAGTTGTTTTTAAAAGTGGAAGAAATATTCTCTCTGTTGCATGTCCCATATACTTATCTTCTAAAGGTGGTTTTCCAACAACTGTAGCTAAGAACACAGGTTCTTTTTTTTGTGTAATTGCTGTAACTTCTAAAAAAGGATACTCTTCTTCTAGGGTATAATAACCAGTATGATCACCAAAAGGCCCTTCAATTCTTAGCTTAGAAGGATCTACAAAACCTTCAATAATATAATCATTATCTCTTGGCACATAAATATCATTAGTAATACTTTTAACTAATTGTGCATTTTTGTTTTTAATAAAACCATATAACATAAGTTCAAAGACACCTATTGGTAAAGGAGCTTGCCCACACCAAATATACATAGGATCTCCACCAATTCCAATAGAAACTGGCATTTTTTTACCAACTTTTTTATACTCATGGAAAAAATGATTTGAATCTTTGTGTATTTGCCAATGCATTCCTAGGGTATGATCATCATACACTTGTAATCTATACATTCCTAAGTTATGCATCTCTCCACTTAAAGAAGTAGTATAAACCTGTCCCATAGTAATAAAAGGTCCTCCATCTTGTTCCCAAGTAGTTAAAACTGGTAAATCACTTAGTTTAGCATCCTTCCCAAGTTTGATTATTTCTTGACACTCACCTTTTTTCTTTGAACGTTTTGGAAATACATTTTTTAAGCTAAAAAGTTTAGCAAAAGTAGATAACTTATCAGCAAAACCCCTTAGGTGGCTTCATCTTTAGTAAGCTCTCAATCTTAGCACCTATTTCATCACCATTTCCAATAAAAAGTTCAACTGCTTTAGCATTACAAAATACATTCATCAAAATAGGTTCAGTAAATTTTTTGTTATTCTTTTTATCAACAACATTAGTAAATAATAAAGCCTTAGAATCCTCTTTTTTAACTTCAATATAGGCAATATGCGGGATTTCTAAATATATATCTAATTCATCATCAATGATTCTTAATAAATCATTCTTCTTTAATAATTCAATCGCTTCTTTCATTTTATATCCAAATTATTTTTATCTAATTCTATCTATTTTTTTATTGATATAAGCCTAAGACTTGTAAAAATAGAAAAACTTTATAAATATCTTAGGTTTAGGATATAAAGAAATAAACTCTTATACTTTAGTTTTTAGATTTTCTTTTTAGGTCTAATTTAATCAGTTTTTCTATTAAATAAAAACCAAAAGGTGTTAAAGAATATATAAAATAATCAAAAGCAATATCTCTTTTAATTTGATATTTTTTCATATAATCAAATAAGAGAATAATAAATACGATAAATAATATACCATGTGTCATTCCTATGATTTTCATAACAATTGCATTATCAAATAAGTATTTTAAAGGCATTGCTATAAACATCAATACTAAATAAGAAAATCCTTCTATATAAGATATAATTCTAAATCTGTTTCTTGCAGTATTTTTTTTCATTATATCATCTTCATTATGCTTAAAAAACATATCATAGAAAAGATGCCAAAAGATGAAATACTTAAAAAGTTTAGTCTTTTTTTAGTTATTTTTATATTCGATTCATTAGAAGTAAGTTCTCTCATATATATTTTATATAAATGATGAATTATTGCTAATATAGATATTAGAAAAAACTTAAGATATATCCATATACCACTTTCTAAGAGTGATTTATTTATTATTATTAAAGATATTCCACATGTAACAGCAAGAATAAAACCAAGTGACATTATATATCTATATATTATCTTCTCTTCTTTTTTTATATCTTTTAATATAAGAGTATTTTCTAAATGCACTATATCAAGATGATGTATTAACAATCTAGGAAAATATATCAACATACTAATCCAAAGGATAATTGATATTAAGTGTAAGGCCTTTATAAACTCATAATATTCCATATTTACTCCAAGTAATTTAATTATAAATAGTGTACAATTTTAAAGAAATATACTTATATCATATTGCGAACAAAGGATAAAATTGCAAAATAACAAAGATAGCTTACCTAGTATGATCTTTTTCTCTATTCTTGATTTTTTTAAAAAAAAATATAAATTTGATACCTCAGAATTTATGAAAAAAAGAAATATACAAGGTAGTGATTTAGAAGTAAAAATACATTATTTAAATGAAGCAGTTGATGAAGTAATAAAACAAACAAAAGATTATAATGTACTATTTCACTTAGCAACTCTAGCAACTCCAAAACATATTGGAGTTTTAGGTTATATGATGCTTCATTCAAGCAATATATGTGAAGCACTAAATAAAATGTGCAAATATTATCTTCTAATAGGCAAAAGCATTAAACCTATTTTTATAAAAACTCAAAATGGATATAAAATTGGAATATATGAAAATAATGAAAAAAATGGACTTTTAAACTTAGAGAAATACAAAGCACAAATACATTTATTTGCAATAATCCATTTAATAAATAATATTACAAATAAAAAAATAAAACCTTCATGTATTACTTTTATTCAAGAAAAGCCTCCACTTTCAGATTTTAGCAATAATCTTGGAATAAAAGTACTTTTCAATTCTGATGAAAATGCAATTTATTTTGATAAAAATATTGAAGATATTGAAACAACATCATCTAATAACAAAATGTTAAAAATCTTTGAAAAAGAAGCACAAGAAATATTAAACCTAAAATTAATAGGTGAAACACTAAAAATAAAAGTATCCGGTTTTATTTTAGTATCTACTAGTCAATTAGATATTTCCATAAAAAGTATTGCAAATAAAGCAAATCTTTCAGTGCGTGTTTTACAAAAACATTTAAAAAAAGAAGATACAACTTTTGGAAAAATTTTAGAAGATGTAAGAAAAAAAACTAGCAAGGTATTATTTAATAAAAGGCATAGATATAGAAAGTATCTCAGTAGCTCTTGGATTTAGTGAAATAAGTTCTTTTTTTAGAGCTTTTAAAAAATGGCATAATATAAGTCCAAAAAAGTGGTTGAAAGGATATTTGGCTGATGGAGTTAAAAGTTGGTAAGTTGGTAAGTTGGTAAGTTGGTAAGTTGGTAAGTTGGTAAGTTGGTAAGTTGGTAAGTTGGTAAGTTGGTAAGTTGGTAAGTTGGTAAGTTGGTAAGTAAGGGTTAAATAATATTTCTTTAAATCATATTATTTTTCTTTATTTTTGACACAAACTATGACATGTTTTTATATACTATTATTGAAATATAATTTTAATTTTGGGTGTATTTTTATAAAATATTATATCCTTAAGAATGGCAGTATCATACCATGCTAAATTAACAATTCAATCAACCTTTTTGTACTCTAAAGAGTCTTTATTACTGTGCTTAGACTATTAAGGAGTAAATTTGGATAATATACTGCAATTAATTCACAAAATCAAAAAATATATTAGCAAATATAAATACTTAGGAAATATTAAAATGGAAATAATTTATTCAAAAAAAAATCATCAAGAAATTAACACTAAAGTTTTATTTAAATCTTCTGAATTTAAAGAGAGTGTAATAAGGAATCAGCAGAAAAATTTGCACTTATAGCATGCACAACAAGATATATGCCAGAGATAGTTCATAATGGAAACTCTAGTAATATAATTTCTTTTTTTGATAAAATGAACAAGTTATACTTCAGTGAGCGTTCTATTAAAAAGATAAGTGACCTGTCATCAAATAGCTCTTTTTTCAATACAGAAACTCAAGAATTTAACCTTGAAGTAGCAGAAAAAGAGATTAAAGAATCAGATGAGTTTTCAAGCATAGAAGATATATTTAAAGCATGGGAAGAGTACCCTGTAAATCAAGTTTCATTTTTAACTCCTCTTTATCATATGGGTTATTTTTTAGTTTTAGCAGAGATTTCAAATAACAAAAATTTAAAAAATAAACTTAAAAACAGAGCTTCAAGTTTTTTAAGAGCTTACTTTAAATTAGAAGAATATAAAGCTTTTATTATTTATAAAGTTGATGTAAATATAAAATCGTTAAAATTTTACAGAGCTTATAGCCCAATGGATGTCTTTTATTAATTCATTTTTAAGTGATTTTTCTGTTTATTTAATTAAATCTAAACAAAAAGTGACTTATGAAAATAAAGATGAAGTAGTATTAAATTTTAAAAATTTAATGAAAGATATTAAACCAAAATCTCTTAATATTAATGAAGAAATTTTAACTTACTTAAAATAGAATTCATATCAGGCATCAATTAAGATGATAAAAGCAACAAAACCTTTCAGCGAACGTAAAGCGTTGCTGAAGTTAAACGTTTTACTCAGAAAGGAATATATAATATGAAGCAAATTAAAAAGTTAGCAGAAGATATAAATTATACTGCTATTAACTTAGGAAACTTAAATGATTTAATGAAATATTCTTTAATTCATCCTGTAAATAAACAGGAAATTGAGGGAAAAGTATTTTTAAAAGAGGCAACAAAATCTACTGGTTCAGAAGTTTCATTTAATTCCCTTCCTCCTAAATCAGAACAACCTTATTTTCATATACATAATAAAAATGAAGAAACGTATATCATTTTAAAAGGATATGGATTTTTTCAAGTTGATGAAAAATGCTTTGATATTAAAGAAGGAAGTGTTGTAAGAGTTGCTCCAAATGGAATAAGAGGTATTCGTAATTCTTCTGAAGATATAATGACATATATAGTCATTCAATCTAAAGAAAATTCATTGGAAGAATACACAACAGGTGATGGAAAAAGAGTTCCATTTGAACCGAAATGGAAAGAGTAAGTATAACAAATACTAGGGGAAGAAGAAGTCTACATCAGCTATTCATTAAAATCCTTATATAGATGGAGATAAATTAGAAGGTATTAGTAAATAATAAATATAAAGAAGTTTCCTCTTTTCTCTAAGAAAAGAATCCTTGACAAAAAAGTTGCAATGTAGTAGAATGTATCTACAATAAAATACAAGGTACTAGTATGAAAAAAGCAATAAATATAAGATTAGATGAATCATTATTATCAGATTTAGATAACTATGCAAGGGAACTAGATAGAACAAGAACATATATTATTGAAAAAGCTGTTGGAAGTTATTTTGATACCTTAGATGAAATGATTTCAGATCAAAGAATTGATGAAGTTAAAAAAGGAAATGTAGAAGTTTTTTCACTTGAACAAGTGGCTAAAAAACTTGGACTTGACTAATGTATAAAGTTATTATTCCAAAATTTGCTTTAAAAGAATTAGCAAAAATCAATAAAGAAAATCAACAATTAATTGTTAATAAAATTAAAGATTTGCAAAATGGTATTTTTACAAATGACAAATCTTTAAAAGGTAAACATCAAGGTAAATTTAGAAAAAGAGCTGGAGACTATAGAGTTATATATTTAAAAGAAAATGATGTATTATTAATTACATTGATTAGAGTAGCCCACAGAAAAGAAGTATATTAATTATTTATATATAATCACATTTAAAATAAAAATTCCTTGGACACAAAGTAAATTATTTACTAAAGTAAAAATAAAAGAAGTTACGTGTAACTCCAAATAACTAACCTAATATAGTTTTGACTTTTAGAACTCTTACAAAGGTGAACCTTCGCGCTTTTTTCTTTTCTTTATCGAAAGAAACGAAACAAAAGAAGCGACTGCCGGTTGATGAAGGCTTCCAGCTTCCCTCACTAACATTTTTACTTTTCTGCCCTGTAAAACTTATATAATGAAATTATGTGAATATGATAGTATATTTGCAAAGAGTTTGAAAGATAATATATTGATGAAAAACTAAAGCGGTTATAAAAATAACTAGCTTGATAGTGAGTTAAATAGTTATACTTTAAATTTGAGTGGCAACAAGAACGGATAATATCTAGTTCGAATTTTATAAGTCTAAATTTGGTGTAACACATTATCGAGTAGGAGAAACTCCTACTCTAACGAACTCTTTATATTAATACAAAGGTTCAAGTATGTATTCTATCGGATTAGATGTAAGTAAGTCAACAATTAATATCTATGTGCCTATTAATGAATTAGATTTAGTAATTACTAATGATTTAAAACGCCAATTCAACTCTAAAGTGCAACAAATATAGGCAAAATTATGCCACCATCTTTCTTGAAACTTCCTTCAAAAATATCTCATTCGGAGTATAATATTTTAGTATCTTTCTTGGTCTATTATTTAACCTGTTTTGTATTATAAGTATTTGAGTATTATTTACATTCTCAAAGCTTGATTTTTTAGGAATATATTCTCTCACCAATCCATTTGTATGTTCATTTAATCCTCTTTGCCAAGATGAATAAGGATCACAAAAATAAAACTTTATATTTAATTCTTTTGCTATTTCTTTCATGATAAGAAAACTCTTTGCCATTATCTGATGTAATGGTATGAACTAAATTCCTTATTGGATATAACAACTCTATAATAGCTTGCGTAACTGCACCAGCTTGTTTTGATTCAACTATCCTCATTAGTGTAAACTTACTCTTTCTATCTACTAATGTAACAATTGCACCTTTATGGTCTTTCCCAATAATAGTATCTACTTCAAAGTCTCCAAATCTAGTTTTAGTCTCAATTATTTTAGCTCGTTGACTTATATTAACTCTATTCTTTATTTGACCTCTTGTTTTATATTGACTACTTCTATTTCCATACTTTTTGTTCTTATGTCTTAAATATTTATATAATCTTCCACCACTTATTTGATTTGCATAAATATACCTATATACTGTTTCATAAGATATATTAGCTATTTTATGTAGTTTTAGTCTTCCTGTTAATTGCTCAGGAGATAATCCTTCTTTTAATAACTTGCCAATCTTTAGTTTTAACTTCTTTGTTATCTTGTGATACCTATCTTTAAACTTGTCTCTAGAGACAGCACTTATATGAGCATCCTCAGGACTGTAGTAATCATTGTTACTATTTCTTTTAAGCTCTCTTGATATGGTTGATTTATTAACACCTAGTAACTCTGCAATTTTAGATTGTGTATAATTTTCGTTTTTATAAGCAAATATTTGATACCTTAAACCTAAGGTTAATTGTTTATACTTTTCCATTTAATGCTCCATTTATCCTGCAAGATATTGAGCTTAAATTGTATATCAATCAGCCTTACATCTTACATTACTCTATGTTGCACTTTAAGTGTGAAAAGAGGAAATCAATTAAAAGCTTATACTCAAAGTTAAAAAAACTATATAAAAAAGAGTTTGATAAATTAGTTTTTGTATATGAGCCAACAGGTACTTACTCCTTTACTTTAACAAAATTTTGTGCAAGTAAAAATATTAATTGTTTTATTGTAAATCCTAAAAAAAGTGCTAACTTTGCAAAAGTAATAGGAAATAGAAACAAAAATGATATAGAAGATGCTAGATTGCTCTCACAAATGATTATAACTGCAAGAGAAGAAGAAATAAAGATTCCTATCATTAATGATAATGTTGAAGCAATTAAAGAAGCTATAACCTGTTATAAACTAATTATTAAGCAACAAACACAAAATAAAAATCATGCATCTTCGTTGAAAGCAAAAAGTGATTCTTCTTATGTACTTAAAGAATTAGAAATACAATATAAATTCTTAAAAAAACAAGAAGAGCGAATAATTAAAAAGATACTTACTTATCTTTCAAAAGATAAAAAGTTGTATCAATCATTTTTAAATATTCAAACAATTGTAGGTATTGGTCAAATATCAGCAATTATATTAATATATCACTTTTTACAATATCCAGATGCAAACCAAAGACAAATAGTTTCTTTAGCCGGACTTGATCCAATTGAAAAGAGTTCAGGAACTTCAGTACGAGGTAAAACAAGAATATCAAAAGCAGGCTCAAAGATTTGTAGAGGAACACTGTTTATGCCAGTAATGGTAGCAGTACAAAAAAATGAAAAACTAAAAGAGTTTTATGAAAGACTAAAAGGAAATGGTAAACATACCACAGTAGCTCAAATAGCAGTTATGAGAAAGATGATAGTAATAGCTCATAGTTTATATAAAAATAACGAAAGGTTCGATGTGAATAAAAGATAAAATTTCTTTTTAAAACAGTAAATACTTTATTATATTTTAAGGTGGCAACTCACTAAAATGTGCTCCCTGCACATTTTTAAACGTTCACACAGTTTCGGGCGGTTTCCGAAAAGAAAAAATATCGTTCGGCTTCCTCAAAGTCAGGACAAGAGCAAGTAATCAAAATGCCCAATATAAAATAAATTTCTAAATATGTATTAAAACTATATCTACGAAGTAGACAAAAAATCATTCCGTTGATTGCTACATTTGCAGGAGCTAAAGTTTTTTTATTTTCTTGCGTAACCCAGCCATAACTGTGTGAGTGTGAAGAAATATGCTGGGAGCATATTTTAACGAGTTTTATGGCTAAGCAAGAAAATAAAAAAACTTTAGGTAGTCGAAGACCTCCGAAACGTAGTTGTTTTTGCTTACTTTTTGTCAATACAAAAGTAAGAAAGCGGGAACTGAAAGTTTACAAGAGCAAAAGCCAGTTAGTTAAAACTATTTAAAAGTATAAACTAATAAATATATTATAGATTTTTAAATTAAATCCCTTTTTCTTTTTTTGTGACACAAACTGTGACATCTTTTTTGTATACTATTATTAATTTAAAATTTGTATTTAGTTTTAGTTTTTAAATAGACATTAATTTTAAAGAAACTATTGAAAAAGAACAAATATTCAAGATATCACTATTTCTCATTATTATAGGTAAAAAAATGATGTCTATTAATACTGTATATTTGTGTTAATAGGGATAAAGTGTCCTACTAATAAGTAGTTATAAATTAAATATAAAGGAAAATTATGGATTTATTATTTAGGCTAAAAAAAGATATAAATGCTTTTAAAACTGAAACTCAGGCAAAAGACTTTTTTAAAAATACTATAAAAAGCAGAGACAATAACTATTTTTTTCATACAAAAAAAATAAGACAATCACAAAAGGGTGATATCATTTATTTTGCTTTTGAAGGGTACATTATTGCAAAAGCAATTTATGGTGGAAATATAATTATTAATCAAATTAGAGATAAAGATTTTATTAATGGACATGAATTAAATGATATATTTATTATAGATGGTTCTTTAAAAATAAACTCTAATATAATAAAAGGTAGAGGAATAAAATATATTGATGAAAATTCAATTGAAAAAGAAATAGAAAAAGTTCTAACTAGGGCTAAATTTACTAGTCAATAAGACTTAAATTAAAGGTGCCTGTCCCTATTTTTCTATTTTTATGCAACAACTATAAGTGACGTAAAGAGAACGTCGCTGAAGTAAAAGGCTATATTTTCAGGAGTTTGTGTTGAAACATCTAATATTTGAGTCATTTTTGAGAGATTTAGAAGCGCATAGAAATGACTCTGTGAAAACAGAACTAGAGCAATATCACGTAGATTGCTATTACACGTTTCGAGCTATAGAAACGTCACTAAAGAAGCTAAAAGTTGCAGAAGAATGTATAAAACAGTCATATAAATATAGCCCCAATGAGCATGAGGTTGCGGAGTATATTGAATTCCATATCGAGAACTACTTGATCCGAAGTCGTTCTATTTATGACAGAGTTTTAATATTCACAAACTACCTATGTGATATTCAAATGGCTAAAGAAGTAGTTGCTCACCTTTCAATTATTACAAACCGAAAAGTTGAAATGGCAGGATTGAAACCTGCATTGAAAAAAATCAACAAAACTTGTGAGTATTATAGAGTTAAAAGGAATGGCGTTGTTCATCATGATAAGTATTCTGATGTAGAACTAGATTGGTTAGATACGGTGAGTAAAGCAAAATATATTACAAATGGTGAAATTGGTATATCTAATGACCTAACTTTACAAAGGATAATTAGTGTAATCGAAAGTCATCTTAAAGAATTTGAGGAAAATACACGATTAATCTCCGAATCAATAAATAGTTTCTTAGATTTAGCCGTTCCCATTTATGATAAATATGCACAAAAAATATAACAACTACTAGCAGCAAACGAAGAGCGGCACTAAGTTCAACGTCATGTCACAATGATATTCTACTTAATTAAAAATTTTATATAAGGATTAGCATATGGGATTATTTAACTTTTGGAAAAGAAGAGAAACAGCTTTAGTTCAAAATAAAAACACTGACCTTTCAGTTAAGGGGTTAGTTATTCATGAAGATTTAAAAAAGTTAGTTTGGATTGGAGATGGAAAATATAAAAACTATGAACAATCACAAGGAGATGAAAATTCATTTGAAGTTGATGGTTTTCGAGTAACAATTTCTTTTCAGAATAAGGAGGAACCAAGTCTAATATATACAAATCAAAAGATAAATAAAATAAAAGATTTAACTTCAATTGAAAGGCCATCATATTGGCCAACTTATTCAGAATTAACACCTGAACAAAAATGGGTATATCTTACACTCCTCTCAAACCCATATAACAGAGCAATAGACATTGCTTTTGTTTTTATCTTATATTATGGCCTAGAGAGACACTTACTTTGTGGAAATTTTGAAGAAGCTATTTATGTTATTTTAAAATTAAGGGACGTCCATACTAATAAATCATTTCAATCTTATTCTGCTAATGCAGTAGTTCTTTCATGTATGCTACATAAAAGGAGCGACCTTGTTTTAGATTTTATAAACTCACTAGATAAAGAACATGAATTATTATTTTCTAATAATTTATTTTTAATCTGTTATTATAGTTTTGATATTCATTTAATGCCAAAAGATGTAATGAGGATGGCTTCTACTTTTGAATTTAATAAAAAAAACTATATAAAAAAAAATACAGAATTATTTTTAAAAAGTCTTACTACAGCAATAGAATCAAAATTAGGAATAAACACGATTGATTTGAAAAAATATTTAATAGCTAGTGAAATAAAAAAAGTTAAACAACAAGAAGTTGGAATATTTGCAAATATATCAATTATAGATAAATCAATTACAATTCCTCTTCTATCTGACAATTTTAAATTAAAAAGAGAAATGTATAATTTCCTAGAAATAGCTCACGAGGATGTAAAGAAAAAACTTGCGGAAATAAGAAAAGTAAAAAAGTCCTATGAATCAAAGAAAGAGCTTAAATAAAGACATAACAAAACGAAGAATCCAATATTTGATCCAAGGGTGGGTAAACATTGCCATCTATAACATTACATAAACAGGAAAACAAATGAAAACATTTAATCACCAATCGAATCAATACTTAAACATTGACAAAGCTAAAATATATTTCGAAACAATAGGAAATAAAGAAAAACCAATTCTCCTTGTGCTTCATGGTGGATTTGGAACAATAGAAGATTTAAATTCAATAGTTTCCTATCTTTCAAAAGATTTTTACATCATTGGAATAGACAACAGAGGACATGGAAAATCTACCCTAGGAGATAAAAAACTAAGCTATGAGCAAATACAATTTGATGTTGAAACTATATTAAAAGATTTAAACATTGATACTATTAATATCCTTGGTTTTAGTGACGGTGGAGTTGTTGCTTATAGAATTGCTTCAAGTAATAAGATAAAAGTAAATAAACTTATTACAATAGGGGCTTCATGGAGAGAACAAGATATTTTAGAAATTGAAGATATGGTAAATACAATAAGTCCTAAAAGTGCAAAAGAAATATTTCACGAGAATTATGACTTATATCAAAAATTAAACCAAGAAATAGATTTTGATAAATTAACAAAAGCAAATGTTGATATGTGGCTTGATAAGAGTAAAACAGGACATCCTAATAAAAATGTTAGAAAAATTACTGCAAAAGTATTATTAATAAGAGGAGATAATGATTTTTTAGTATCTTTAGACTCTTTAGCAAAGTTAAAAAATGAGATTAAAGATTCATCTTTATTAAATGTTTCATTTTCACAACATGAAGTACATAAAGAACAAGCCCAAGTTATCGAAATAATGATAAAAGATTTTTTGGAAGTATCAAAAAAATAGAAGATAGTAGAAGAGAATAGAAGATAAAAAAACATAAGAAAAGAAAGAGAAAATGAAAGAATCTTTAAAAAAGAAAATAATAGATGTTTGTAATAAAAAAATTGAAGCAAAAGGTTCTAATGTAGGTCTATCTTTTTACGCATTTTTTGCAAATAAAAATGATGACCCGCAATTATTGATGTATCTTGCACAGTGGTGGATATTAGAGCATAAATTAGACCATTTTGAAAAAGCTGTAAAAATAAAAAAAATGATTGAAGAGCTTTGAGTTTATTGTTTAAAAAAGAATACTAGACTTTTATTAATCATATGTCATTAGCCAAAACTAAGTAAGATGACATATAATGCACATAGAAAATTATAGAATTAAATAACACCTTATATATAAAGAGTAAAATAATGTATAACTTTGATGAAGAAACAAATAGAGAAAATACTAACTGTATTAAATATGATGCCCTACCTAAATACTTTGGTGTTTCTGATGTACAGCCCTTATGGGTTGCTGATATGGATTTTAAGGTATGTTCCCAAATCAATGAGGCTATTTTAAATAAAGTAAAACATGGTGTTTATGGTTATGCTAAAGTTCCAGAAAAAACTCTTGTTTTAATTAAACAATGGATGAAAAAAAGACATAATTTTGATATAAAAACAGATGATATTACTATGATAAATGGAGTAGTTCCTGCTTATAGTGCTGCTATTGAAGCATTTTCGCAAGAAGGTGATGAGATAATTGTACAAACTCCTGTTTATTTTCCTTTATTTAACTCAGTTAAAGCCAATAATCGAGTGCTGATTAAAAATCCCTTGGTACAAAAAGATGGTTATTATACTATGGATTTAGAACACTTAGAATCAATAATAACTCCTAAAACAAAAATACTCACCCTTTGCTCTCCTCATAATCCAGTAGGAAGAGTGTGGAATAAAGAAGAATTAGAAAAATTAGCAGATATTTGTATTAAACATAATATAAAAATAATATCAGATGAAATACATGCTGATTTGGTTTTCAAAAAATTTACGGCCCTTGCTTCAATATCTTCTAAAATTGCAGATATTACTTTAACTCTGAACTCAGCTGGTAAAACATTTAATATTGCTGGTTTAAATTGTGCTTATACTATTTGTTCTAATAAGAAAATGAAAGATAGTTTTGATAAAGTTGTACAAAAAAGAGAAATTGGTTCTATTAATGTTTTTGGATTACTTGCCCTAGAAGCTGCTTATGAATTTGGAGATATTTGGTTAGAAGAATTATTAGTTTACTTAGAAAATAATATTAAAATAACGAAAAACTATTTAGATAAAACTTCTATTACTTTTAAAAAACCAGAAGCTACGTACTTATTGTGGCTAGATTTTACTAAGTCATCACTAAGTCATGATAAAGTGAGAACAAAGTTATTGCAAGAATGTAAAGTTGCCTTAAATGATGGAATTACCTTTGGAAAAGAAGGAAAGAACTATTTTAGGCTTAATGTAGCTCTTCAAAACAAAGAATTAGAAAAAGCATTGGGTAGAATCGTAACAAAATTCTCTTAGAATTTGACCATAATCAAGGAAAACATTACTTATATTCTCATTATGTAATTTCTTTAAAAAATTTAAGCTTATCGCTATATTCTTCTAACAATCTTATTGTATAATTAACTTAAATAAAAGAAAACTATTGGAAAATTAAAATGTCAGATGAATTAGTACTCTCTTCTATTATTTTTGTAGTTATTGGTATTGTTTTAGTATCAGTATTTTTACTATCAAAATATATAGGACCACAAAACAAAAGCGTAAAGTCAAAACATACTCTATACGAGTCAGGTGTGTCAAACCCTATTGGTGGAACAAAATTAAGATTTTCTATTAAGTTTTACTTAGTAGCTATTTTATTTGTTTTATTTGATGTAGAGATTATATTTATGTTTCCTTGGGCAGTAAACTTAAGAGAATTAGGTTTCTTTGGTTTAGCAGAAATGTTTATGTTTATGGGACTATTATTCTCTGGTTTAATTTATATATATAAGAAAAAGGCACTTTCATGGGATTAGGAGCAGAATCAGTATTAGGAGATTCAGTATTTACTACAAGATTAGATAAAGCAGTTAACTGGGCAAGATCATATTCATTATGGCCTATGGTATTTGGAACGGCATGTTGTGGTATTGAGTTTATGTCTGTTGCAGCTTCTAGATTTGATTTATCTAGATTTGGGGCGGAAGTTGTAAGATTTTCTCCAAGACAGGCTGATTTATTAGTTGTTGCTGGAACAATTACTTATAAACAAGCACCTGTATTAAAGAAAATTTATGACCAAATGTGTGAGCCTAAATGGGTTATATCTATGGGAGCTTGTGCAAGTTCTGGTGGTTTTTATGATAACTATACAACATTACAAGGAATTGATCAAATTATTCCTGTTGATGTTTATATCTCAGGATGTCCTCCAAGACCAGAAGCATTTTTAGATGCTTTAATAGAAATTCAAAAACTAGCACAAAAAGAGTCTATTATAGTTGATAGAGTTAGAGATTTTAAAGGAATATTAGATGCTTAGTGCTGATATGGTTATCTCTGCTTCGCAGATAAAAGAGACAATTATAAAACTTAAAAATGAAGATAATTATCATATTTTATTAGATATTACTGCTATTGATTTTTTAACATATCCAGATGTAACTCCTTCAAGATTTGCAGTTATTTATATATTAAGAGATAAAACTTTTAAAAAACAATTTGTTCTTAAAGCTTATGTTGATGATAACAATCTTTGTATTGATTCACTTTGTGATGTTTATGAGGCTGCTAACTGGGGTGAGAGAGAAGTATATGACCAATATGGTATAAAATTCATTGGTCATCCTAATTTAAAAAGAGTTTTAAATCATCATCAATTTAAAGGTCATCCTTTAAGAAAAGATTACAATATTACTGATGGTCAAATTTGTACCGAAACTGAAGATTTAATGGATGAAATGGCTCCTTTATTAAAATCAAAAGGTTTTTCAAGTGAAGATTTAGAAGAATTAATGTATTTAAATATTGGACCTTCACATCCAGCATCGCATGGAACTATTAGAAACTTTATGGCACTTGAGGGTGAAACTATTGCTGCTTGTGTAACAGAAATTGGTTACTTACATAGAGGTTTTGAAAAAGCCTGTGAAACGCATACTTACTCACAAGCAATTCCTTATACAGATAGATTAAATTACTGTAGCGCTATTTTAAATAACATTGGTTATGCAAAAACTGTTGAAGATATGTTAGGTGTTGAGATAACTCCACGTGCTAAAATGATTAGAGTTTTAATTGGTGAATTATCAAGAATCACTGATCATATTGTTTGTAATGCTGCAAATATGGTTGATTTAGGTGGACTTACAAACTTCTGGTACATTTTTGCTCCAAGAGATAAAGCTTATGATTTACTTTCAAAATTAACAGGTGCTAGACTTACTAATACTTATACAAGAATTGGTGGTTTAGAATTTGATTTATATGAAGGTTTTGAAGCTGACTTAGATGAAATTTTAAGAGATGTTGAAAAAGCTATTGATGATTCACTTTCATTGATACAAAGAAATAGAATTTTTCTAGATAGAACACAAGATGCTGGAAAATTCGACTCAGAATTTGCGATAAATGCTGGAATTACTGGACCTAATCTAAGAGCTACTGGAATTTCTTATGATATGAGAAAAGATAATCCATATTATGGTTATGAAGACTTTGATTTTGATGTTGTAATTGGATCACATGGTGATGTTTATGACAGAATGATGTGTAGATTTGAAGAAATGAGACAAAGTATTAGAATAATTGAACAAGCAATGAAAGAGATGCCAGATGGGCCTATTAATGTTAGTGCTCCTGGGATTTTACTTCCTAGTAAAAAAGATGTATATGGGAATATTGAAGGTTTAATGAATCAATTTAAACTTACTTTTGAAGGTATTAAAGTACCAAAAGGTGAATATTATAATGCAACTGAAGCTGCTAATGGTGAACTTGGTTTTCATATTACAAGCGATGGAAGCGGAACACCTTATAAGGTAAAATGTAGACCACCTTGTTTTTATTCACTTGCAGCTTTTGCAAAAATTTGTGAAAATGATATGTTAGCTGATGCTGTTATTACTATGGCATCTATGAACTTTATAGCTGGGGAGTTTGATAGATAATGAATACATTTACATATACAAAAGAAAATGAACAGAGCTTTCAAGAACAGGTAAAAAAATATCCTAACTCTGATTCTATGATGCTACCTGCCTTATGGTTAGTTCAAGAACAAATAGGTTGGGTTAGTCCAGAAGCTATGATTTTTGTGGCTAATAAATTAAAAAAGTCTCCAATTGAAGTACATAGTTTTGCTTCTTTTTATACTATGTTTAATTTAAAACCAATAGGAACATATCATATTGAGTTATGTAAAACTTTATCATGTATGTTAATGGGCTCACGTGAGCTTAAAAAATTCATAAAAGATAGTATTGGAATTGAACCAGGGCAAACAAGTGAAGATGGAAGATTTCACTTAAGTGAAGTTGAATGTATGGGTGCTTGTGGTGGTGCTCCAATGTTTGCTTTAAATGGTGCTTATCATGAAAATCAAAGCATTCAAAGCTTAGAGAAACTAATTAAGGAGTGCAAATAATGAGAGTAAAAGTTGTAAGTAAAAACTTCGATATTCCAGATTCGCACACTTTAGAAGTTGCAAGAAAAAATGGTGCTTATCAAACCTTAGACAAACTTTTTTCTATGAAACCAGATGATGTAACACAAGAAGTTATAAAATCAGGTCTTAGAGGAAAAGGTGGAGGTGGAGCACCTTGTGGACCTAAGTGGCAACTTATGCCAAAAGATGATCCAAGACCTTCTTATTTGATTGTTAATGGAGATGAGAGTGAACCTGGGACATTTAAAGATAGACAAATTTTTCAATATGATCCTCATTTATTAATAGAAGGAATAATTTGTTCTTGTTATGCAATTAATTCCCATGATGCTTATATTTATATAAGAGGTGAGTATAAATGGTTTATAGATAGACTTAATACTGCTATTACTGAAGCTTATGAAGCTGGACTTATTGGTGAGAAAGTACTAAATCATGACTATAGAATTGATATTACAGTTCATAGAGGTGGTGGGGCTTATATTTGTGGTGAAAAATCAGCACTTATTGAATCACTTGAGGGAAAACGTGGGCATCCTAGATTAAAACCACATCAAAAAGAGTGTGAGTGGTTTTTTGATAATCCTGCAACAGTAAATAATGTTGAAACAATAGCAACTGTTCCTTTTATTATCCAAAATGGATATGAAGCTTATACAGCTTACGGAACACAAAAATCGCCAGGAACTATGCTTTTTGCAATGAGTGGACCTGTTAAAAATCCTGGAGTTTATGAACTAGCTTTTGGTAATAAAATGATTGATGTTATAAATGAACTAGGTGGAGGGCTTAAAGATGGTAAAAAACTTAAAGCTGTAATACCAGGTGGTTCATCTTGTCCTATTTTAACAAAAGATGAAGTTTATAAAGCAGTATTAGATTATGAATCAATGTGGGACATAGGTTCAACATTAGGTACGGGTGGAATGATGATTATTGATGAAGATACATCAATGGTTGAAGTTGCTAAAAACTTAATTGAATTTTATCATCATGAATCATGTGGACAATGTACACCTTGTAGAGAAGGTACGTCTTGGATTGATAAAATTTTAAAAGATATTATTGATGGAAATGGAAGTCAAGAATCATTAGATACTATATTAGATGTTTGTGAAACTATGAATGGTAAAACTATTTGTGTATTTGCACCAGCTGTAAAAGATATTATTAAAAGTATAGTTTTAAAATTCAAAGATGAATTTGTTAGAGAATTCAAATAATATATTTAACTTAACCCAAAGGAGAAAGAACATGGCGAAGAATACGTTTACATTAACAGATAATAGAGATGGAAAATCATATGAATATGATATTTTAAATGGTACGAGAGGCCCAGATGTAGTTGATATTAGATCATTTTACAAAGACTCAGGTATGTTTACATACGATCCTGGTTATACTTCAACTGCTTCTTGTGAATCAAAAATCACATTTATTGATGGGGAAAATTCTGAACTTAGATATAGAGGTATTGACATAGCAGATTTAGCTGGTAAACACTCTTATTTAGATGTTTGTTATTTATTAATGATAGGTAAATTACCAACGCCTGAAGCTTCAAAAAACTTTGATTTAGAAATCAGACATAGATCATTTTTAAATGAAGGTATTATTAGAATTTTTGATGCTTTTCCAGACCATGCCCATCCAATGGCTACATTAGGAGCTGCAACAATGGCACTTGCTACTTTTTACAAAGAGCATTTAAACCTAGAAGATGAAGAACAATTTAGAGAAATGAGAAGAAGAATTATAGCAAAAATGCCAACAATTGCTGCTATGGCTTATAGAAACTCAATTGGTGTTCCATTAATTTATCCAGATGTTGATAGATATTTTACAGAAAACTTCTTATATATGTTAAGAGCTTATCCAGGTGGTAAGATGAAAAATCTTGGAAATGGATTAAATGAAGAGATTAAACAAGTTGAAGTTGATGCTTTAGATGCAATTTTTACACTTCATGCTGATCATGAACAAAATGCATCTACAACAACTGTAAGAGCTGTAGGTTCAACAGAAGCTCATCCTTATGTATCAATAGCTTCAGGAATTGCTGCTTTATGGGGATCTGCTCATGGTGGTGCTAATGAGAAAGTAATGGATCAATTAAAATTAATTGGTGATGTTAAAAATGTACCTACTTATATAGCAAAAGCAAAAGATAGAAATGATCCATTTAGACTTATGGGATTTGGACATAGAGTTTATAAAAATAGAGATCCTAGAGCTGAGAGTTTAAAAGGCTTACAAGATAAACTTAGAGTTGAGTTAAATCTTGATTCAAAATTATTAGATATTGCTGCTGCTGTTGAAAACGCTGCTTTAGCTGATGAGTATTTTATTTCAAGAGGTTTATATCCTAATATTGACTTTTATTCTGGTGTTATTTTAACAGCACTTAGAATTCCAGTTGAAATGTTTACTCCTGTATTTGTTATTGGAAGAACAGTAGGATGGATTACTCAATGGTCTGAATTAAAACAAGACCCAACTGCAAAAATTGCAAGACCTAGACAGTTATATACTGGTAAATAATAAAAAAAATAGATAAAAGCAAGGATAGACAAAAATGAGTGAAATGGTTAAACTGATAATAAATGACCAAGAAATGCAGGCAGAAAAAGGTAGCCTATTAATTGATAAGTTATTGGATGAAGAAATTCATATTCCTCATTTTTGCTATCATAAAGCATTAGGTAAAGATGGAAACTGTAGAATGTGTATGGTGGAAATCGAAGGCCAAAAACGACCGCAAATTGCTTGTGATACTCTTATTAAAGAGGGTATGAACATAAAAACACAAAGTGATAAGATAATGTCTGTTCGTAAAGACATCTTAGAACTTCAATTAATTAATCATCCAATTGACTGCCCTACTTGTGATCAAGCAGGTGAGTGTAAATTGCAAGATTATTATATGGAATCTGGTTTTTATAGTTCAAGAGTTAATGTAAATATTAAAAATAATGCTAAGAAAAAAACTGACCTAGGTGCTAATGTAATGTTAGACCAAGAAAGATGTGTTTTATGTACACGTTGTGTTAGATTTTGCTCAGATATTACAAAAACAAATGAGTTAGGTGTAATAAGTAGAGCAGATCATAGTGTTATTGGAACTTTTCCTGGTATTCCTTTATCAAATCCATATGCTATGAATGTTGTTGACTTATGTCCCGTTGGTGCATTAACATCTAAAGATTTTAGATTCAAACAAAGAGTTTGGTTTATGGAAACTTTTAATGCTATTTGTTCTGGTTGTTCAAAAGGCTGTAATATCTTTGTTGATCATAGAAAAGAAAAATATGAAGATGATAAAATTTTCAGATTTAGACCAAGATTAAACAAAGAAGTTAATGGTTATTTTATGTGTGATGTAGGAAGACTATCTTATAAAGATGAAGAAAACAACAGATTTGAAGCTTCTTTAGTAGAGTCTCAAAGTTCAAGCTTAGATAATGCAATAACACAAATGTATACAAGTATAAGTAAAAATAACAATACATTATTTTTAGTATCTCCTAATTTATGCCTAGAAGAGTTACAAAACTTAAAAGCTTTTGCAAATGCAACGGGTGCAAATGTATCTGGATATTCACCTCAGTATATTGATAAATCATTTGGTGATGATATGTTAAGAAGAGATGATAGAAGTGCAAATAGAGCAGCATTTAAAGAAGCTTTAATTTCACAAGAAGAAGAAGAGTTTAAAAAATACTTAGATGCTGCTTCTTTAGTAGTAGTTTTTGATAATAACTATTTTGATAAAAACTTAGACTTATTAGAAAATAAAAAAGTAATATCTTGTTTTTCTAACAATTCACTTACTATTGGAAACTCAAGCATAGCTATTCCTCTTGCATCATTTTATGAGAAACATGGAACTTATATAAATGAAGATGGTGTTAAACAAAAAGTAATTTCGGCTATGAAAAGAGATAAACAAGCTTTAAATGTTAGTGCTTTATTACAAAGAATTCAAAGTATGTTAGAAAAAGGAAATATATGAGTACCGCATCAATAATTATTATTATTGTAAATATTCTCTTAGCAGTAATACTTGCAGTTGGACTTACTCCTGTTTTTGTATGGTGGGAGAGAAGAGTTGCAGGTTTTGTACAAGATAGAACTGGCCCAAATAGATGTCATATTGGTGGTTTTAGATTAGGTGGAGTAATTCAAAGTATAGCAGATATGTTAAAACTTGTTTTTAAAGAAGATTTTACACCTGATCATGTTAAATATAAATTCTTTTATACAATGGCTCCTGCTATTGTATTTATTGCATATTTTTTAACTTTTGCTGTTATTCCTTTTGCTGATAACTTAGTATTAGACGGTGTTTCTCATGCTATGCAGGCAATTCCAGTAGCACTTGGAATCATGTGGTTTTTAGCTTATGCTGGTCTTTCTGTATATGGAATTATATTAGGTGGTTATGCTTCTTCTTCTAAATTTGGATTATTAGGAGCTATTAGAGCTTCTGCTCAAGTAATTTCATATGAAGCAGCTATGGCTTTATCACTAATTTCTATGCTTTTAACCTATGAATCAATTCATTTAAATGATATGGTTGTAGCACAAGCTGGTACTATATTTGGAATTGTTCCAGCTTGGGGTGTATTTATGCAACCACTTGCTGCTTTAATTTTTATTGTTTGTGCTTTTGCTGAAACAAATAGAACACCTTTTGATATAGCAGAGGGTGAGAGTGAAATTGTTGCTGGTTATCATACAGAGTATTCAGCTATGCGTTTTGGTCTTTTTCAAGTATCAGAATTTGCTGCAATGGCAGGAGCATCTGCAATAATCGTTACAATCTTTTTTGGTGGTTATCAAGTTCCTTACTTAGATACAGCAGCACTAAAAGAGAATATAAACATAATTCTTATAGTTTTTATGATTATAATTCCTATTAAAGTATATTTCTTTAATGAGTGGATGAAGAAAAATAATACTTGGCCAGATGCAAGTGATCCAAGAGCCAATGAAACTAAAAAATTAATTCCAATTTTTTGGACTATGGCTTTAGGTATTGTAGCTTTTTTAGGATTTTTATTATTTACTGGTCTTGGCGATAATGGTGCAAGTATAGCGGTTACTGTTATTCAAGTTATGACATTTTTGATTAAATTTTTTATGATGGTATTAGTTTTTATGTGGATTAGATGGACTCTTTTAAGATTCAGATATGATCAACTTCAAATGCTAGGATGGAAAGTATTATTACCATTAGCATTGTTAAATATCGTTATTACTGCTTCAGTAATAGTATTTTTAGGATTATAAAATGGGAATTCAAGTAATTAAAAGACACGGACAAACGTTTAAAGATAAACTTTACATTCCAGCAATAATAGGTGGAATGAAAACAACAATTGGACATTTTACAAAAAACTTAAAAGATACTACAAACTTAAGAACTATGCAGTATCCAGAAGTTCAACCAACAGATGTTGCAACAAATGAGAGATATAGAGGTGTTCACAGACTTACTAAATGGAGTGATGGAAGTGAAAAATGTGTAGCTTGTTATATGTGTGCAACAGCTTGTCCAGCTGATTGTATTTTCATTGAAGCAGAAGAAAGGTTTGATGAAAAAGCCGAAAAAAGACCAAAACAATTTAAAATTGATTTATTAGAGTGTGTTTATTGTGGCTATTGTGTTGAAGCATGTCCTTGTGATGCAATTAGAATGGATACAGGTATTTTTTCATTTATTGGAAGTAAAAGAGAAGACTTTTTTGTAGACAAAGATTATTTAATGAACAACGATAGATCAAAGGAATTACCAGATGGCTGATATTTTATTTTTAGCTCTAAGCTTTTTTGCAATAAGTGGTGCTATTGCAATGTTAACGTATAAAGACCCAATACATTCAGCCCTAGGATTATTAATTTCAATCTTATCAGTTGCTGGATTATTTGCACTATTAAGCGCAACATTTTTATTTGTAGTTCAAATTATTGTTTACGCAGGTGCAATAATGACATTATTACTTTTTTTACTTATGTTTTTAAACGTAAGCGAAGAAGATATGCCACATGAACCAAATAAGAATAAGTATTTAATTTTAGGAGCAATTGTAATGATTCCTCTTAATGTACTTATTTTAAAAGCAGTTTCAAACCTACCTTCAAAAGATATGAGTGTAGTTGATTCTGAATTTGGTGGAATAAAAGCAATTGGTATGCTTTTATACCAAAATTGGCTTTTAGCTTTTGAGTTAATATCAATTTTATTATTAGTTGCCTTAATAGGTGCCGTTGTACTTGCAAAAAGAAAAAAAACTAGAGGAGCTAAAGTATGATTTCATTAACAGCATATGCTTTTGTTTCAATGATGCTATTCTCACTAGGAGCAATAGGTGTTGTAGCAAGAAGAAATATCTTTGTAATTTATATGTCAATTGAGTTAATGTTAAACGGAATTAACTTATTTTTAGTAACATTTGCAAGATACCATTTTAGTATGGATCCACAAATTATTACAATTATGGTAATTGCTATTGCTGCTGCTGAAGCTGCAATCTTTTTATCTGTTATCATTTTATTATTCAGATCAAAAAAATCTTTAGATACAAATATCTTTACTGCACTTAAACAAGGGGGTGAATAATGCATACTAATTTACTAGTTTGGATTATTTTAGCTCCACTTTTTGGTGCTATTTTAAATGCAGGTTTCTATTTTTACCATATTAAAGTAAAAAAAGTACCTCAAAAATTATTTTCACTAATTGGAACACTAACACCAATTATTGCTTTTATTTTTACTCTTCTTGTCTTTTTAAATATATTAGATAATAATATAGTTTATCATCAAGAACTATTTACTTGGTTAAGAGTTGATGATTTATTAGTAAAAATGAGACTATTAGGTGATAATTTATCAATTTTCATGGCTATGTTTGTAACTTTTGTAGGTTCATTAATTCATATTTATGCTATTGGTTATATGGATAAAGATGAAGGTTTTGGTAAGTTTTTTGCTTACTTTAACTTATTCTTAGCATCTATGCTTATTTTAGTACTTGCTGATAATCCAATTATACTATTTATTGGTTGGGAAGGCGTTGGTGTTTGTTCTTATTTACTAATTAAGTTTTATTATAATGATGAGCAAAATGTATTAGCTGGAAATAAAGCTTTTATTGTAAATAGAGTTGGTGATTTTGGTTTTATTTTAGGAGTAATCACACTATTCTTTGCTATTGGTCAAGGAGATTTATCTTTTTCTGCTCTTGAATCAAATATAGGAAATGTTTCAAATGATTTATTGATTTTATCAGGTGTTCTTCTTTTTGTAGGAGCAATGGGGAAATCAGCTCAAATTCCTTTATTTACTTGGCTTCCAGATGCAATGGCAGGACCTACTCCAATTTCAGCTCTAATTCACGCAGCTACAATGGTAACTGCTGGTATTTATATGGTTGCAAGATTTCACTTTTTATATGAAGGTATTGAGGGTGTTGGTTTATATATTGCTTATGTTGGTGCTTTTTCTGCTTTATTTGCAGCAATAATTGCAACCAAACAACAAGATATTAAAAAAATTCTTGCTTATTCAACTATGAGTCAATTAGGTTATATGTTCATAGCCGTTGGTCTTGGTTTTTATTCATCTGGTCTTTTTCATGTTTTTACTCATGCTTTCTTTAAAGCTATGTTATTTATGGGTGCAGGGGGAATGATTCTTTCTTTACATCATGAACAAAATATTTTTAAAATGGCTCAAAACAGAGTGCAAACACCAATTATTGGTTTTTGTATGTTAGTTGGAGTTATTGCGATTTCAGGAATTCCTCCTTTTTCAGGATTCTTTTCAAAAGATGCTATTTTAGCAGCAGCATTTCAAGAAGGTGAGTATTTACTTTGGGCTATTGGAATGTTTACAGCATTTTTAACTGCTTTTTATATGTTTAGAATGTATTTTATTTTATTCATATCGCCTAATAAAAAAATTGGTAAAGAGTATGTTTATACAAGTAAAACAATAACTCTTCCTTTACTAATTCTAAGTATTGGAGCAATTGGGGCAGGATTTTTAAATTTACCAGCTATTTTAGGTGGTGAGCATTTTATTGATTCTTGGTTAACTCAGTTAAATTCAAAAGTATTACATATGTCTCACTCAACTGAGTGGATATTAATGGTTCTATCAGTTGGGGTTGCTGCTGCTGGAATTTATGTTGCATATAAAAAGTATGCAAGATATGATGTATTTAATCCTGAAAGTGAAGATGGTTTAATTGGAAATAAATTTTATGTTGATGAGTTTTATGACAAATTATTTATTCAAAGTTCAAAAAGATTATCAGTTTTTATTGATAA
Source organism: Arcobacteraceae bacterium (assembly GCA_965224485.1). Lineage (GTDB taxonomy): Bacteria > Campylobacterota > Campylobacteria > Campylobacterales > Arcobacteraceae > NORP36. The sequence continues at coordinate 282,845 of CBDCZH010000015.1, forward strand.
AGTGATAGATGAAAAAATTATTGATGGAACAATTATGAATACGTGCGCAGGATTTATTAATGTTGGTAAAAAAATTGCCACATTGCAAAATGCAAATGTAAGATTTTATGCAAGTTTCATGCTAGTAGGTATGACTTGTATCTTTATATATTTATTTTTTAAGTTAGGATTATAAGATGAGTGCAGATTTACTAACGTTTATAATATTTTTACCTGCTCTTGCAGCATTTGGACTAATGATTACAACAAAAAATGTTGAGGCTGTTAGAAATATAGCTTTTTTAACAACAGTAATTACTTTAGTTCTTGTATTAAAAATTTATTTAGACTTCGAACCAGAAGCAAGAATGCAATTTGTTACAAATACACCTTGGATTACTCAATATGGTATAAATTATTATATTGGTGTTGATGGTTTTTCATTAACTATTTTAATGATGATTGCTATTTTAATTCCTACAGCATATTTAATGTTATGGGAAGGTAGAACAAAAGGTTATTGGATTAATATGTTATTAGTTCAAACAGGAGTAACTGGTGCCTTATTATCTTTGGATATTATACTGTTTTACTTCTTCTGGGAAATGATGCTATTACCTGTATTTTTAATGATTGGTATTAATGGTTTTGGAAACAAAGTATTTACAACTTTAAAAGTTACCTTTTACACTATGGGTGGTTCTTTATTAATGTTTGTAGCTATTATGTATTTAGGAGTATCTTTCTTTAATGAATTTGGGTACTGGTCATTTCAATATAATGATTTTACTAAATTAACAACACTAAGCTCAAAAGAAGAAATTTGGTTATTTTTTGCTTTTGTAATTGCTTTTGGTATCAAAATTCCACTTTTCCCTTTACATACTTGGATCATGGATACATACAAAAATGCACCTACTGGGGCTGTGTTTTTACTATCTTCTATTATGGCAAAATTAGGAATTTATGCAATTGTTAGATTTATGATTCCAATTTTTCCAGATGTTTATGTTGAGTTCTCAATGTATTTTGTAGGAATTGGTTTATTTGGTTTAGTTTATTTTGGAATTGCAGCTTTAATGCAAGATGATATAAAAAGAATGTTTGCTTACTCTTCAGCTTCTCATTTATCTTTTATATCAGCTGGAATATTTTCGTTAAATGAATATGGAATAAATGGTGCAATGTTTTTAATAATTGCTCATGCGATTGCAACAGGTGGACTGTTTTTACTTGTAGGATTAATTCATGATGAAACTGGTTTTAAAACTATTAAAGACTTAGGTGGACTTGCTAAAAGTGCTCCTATTTTAACTTTTATGTTTGCCATAATGTTATTTGCAAATATAGGACTTCCAGGAACTAATGGATTTGTATCTGAGTTATTAGTAATTTTTGGTATTTATGAGTTTAATCATACCTTAGGTTATATTTCTGCTTTTACAGTAATAATCGGAGCTTCATATATGTTATGGATGTTCCAGAGAGCTTTATTACAAGATAGAGCAGATGGTATTGTAATTAAAATGAGAGATTTAAAAGTAAAAGAGATTATTGGACTTACTCCATGGGTTATTTTAATCTTTTTAATGGGAATAGCTCCTGATATTTTTATTGACAAATTTGAACCAACAGTAACATATTATTTACATGACATATTAAAAATTGGAGCGATGAAATAATGAGCGAATTTATATATTTAATACCTGCAATTACAGTATTAATTGCAGCCCTTGTACTAATGTTTATGTCTATGTATGATCATTTTAAAATAAAATCTTTTATAATTGTTTCATCACTATTTCTAATCATTGCACTTGGTTTTTCTTTTGTAGATTTTGGTGAGTTATTTTCAGCAAAACCATATAATGACATTTTTAATAATGTAATCATTTTTGATACTTATTCAAACTTTTTTAATGTTTTAGTAATTACAGGAACTCTTCTTACAGTTTTAATAGGTGAGCATTATTACCAATCTAAGTCATACTTTAAAGGAGAGTTCTTCTCTGTTTTAATGTTTGCTTTATTTGGAATGATGTTATTAGCTCACGCAAATGAATTAATTACGGCTTACGTAGCTTTAGAAATTGCATCATTTTCTGTTTATATTATGGTTGGGTTTAATACAGAAGATAATAAAAGAGTTGAAGCTATTTTTAAATACCTTGTTTTAGGTTCATTTATTGGGGCGTTTTTCTTATTAGGAACGGTTTTAATTTATGGATTAACAGGAACAACAAATTTAAGTGAAATTGGTAATTACATTAGTGCAAATCAAGGAAATGATTTATCACTTATTTATATAGGAATTACCCTAGTTTTATTTACTTTTCTTTTCAAAATTGCAGCCTTTCCTTTCCAATCATGGGTTTTAGATGTTTATAGAGGTGCACCAATGGTAATCACTGCTTATATGGCATCAACATTTAAAATTGCTATTTTTTCATTTTTTCTAAGAGCATTTTTACAAGACTTTGCTTTAATTATGGATTTTTGGGATCCTATTTTATATGTTCTAATTATTTTCACTCTTGCTTATGGAACATGGTTAGCAATAAATCAAACTATTATAAAAAGAATGCTTGCAGCTTCATCAATTGTTCATGCAGGATATTTATTATTAGCATTTATATCAATTGGTCAAAATATAGCATCAGCTTATGCCACAATGTTTTACTTAATTGCATATTTACTTTCAGCAATTGGAGCATTTGGTCTAATTTCTCATATTATTTCAGAAACAAAAGTAAGAGTTACTTATGATGATTTTAAAGGTCTTGCACAAGAAAGACCTTTTTTAGCAGCATCAATGACAATTTTTCTATTCTCACTTGCTGGAATTCCTTCAACAATTGGATTTATTGGTAAGTTTTACGTTTTTACAGAAGCTATTAATGCAGGATATATATCTTTAGCTATTGTTGCAATTTTTGCAACAATAGTATCTGTTTATTATTATTTTAAATTAATTGCTGTTATGTATTTCTATCCACCAAAAGAAGAATGTACCTCTGAAACATTTGATGATAGTAGAATTTCAACTTATGTTGTAATGTTTGTAGCTGCTTTAGTTTTATGGGGTGGTATTGGTTCTGCTATTGTTTTCTTTATTCCAATTCCAAGTATTGATACATTAATTGATATTTCTAAACTTGCAGTTGAGTCACTGTTTCTAAAGTAAACACTTTATAAAATTCTCTTAGATAATTTTTTATCTAAGAGAATTTTAATTTAACTTTTTCAAGCCCTCATTTTGGGGCTTCTATCTTTTTTTAGTACAATTTTAGTACATTAATTACCCTATTTTTCTAGTATTTCTTTGATTTAAATCAAGCTGTATTTTGCTATACTATTGCTATTAAATATTAATTTTCAAAAAAAATAAATACTTTTTTTATTTATTATTTTTGCAAATCAATTAAAAAGAAAGGATGTCATATGAGTGACCTAATTGAAGGTTATTTAGGTAAAACTGTGGAGGGGAAAAAGAGTAGAATGCCAGCAAAACTTGATTATTTACAAAGTGCTACTGGTTTAATTCTTGGTCTTTTTATGTGGGGACATATGTTGTTTGTTTCAACAATTTTAATAAGCAAAGAGTTCATGTATAAAATCACAAAACTATTTGAAGCTGATTTTATTTTTGATGGAGGAGAACCATTAATAGTATCAGGAATTGCTTTTATTATTTTTGTTATTTTTATTGCACATGCAGGAATGGGAATGAGAAAACTACCTGCTAATTATAAGCAATATCAAGTTATGAAAGCACATGCTAATTATATGAATCATGAAGATACTAAGTTATGGTTTATTCAGGCATTTACTGGTTTTGCAATGTTTTTCTTAGGTTCAATTCATATATTTATTATTATGACAAATTCAGATGCAATTGGTCCTTATGCAAGTGCAGATAGAGTTTGGTCGCAATGGATGTGGCCTTTATATATTTTACTTTTATTAGCAGTTGAATTTCATGGAACAATTGGTTTATATCGACTCTGTGTTAAGTGGGGTTGGTTCGATGGAAAGGACCCCAAAGCGTCAAGAATTAGATTGAAAAAAATCAAAAAAGCATTAACATGGTTTTTCCTTATTTTAGGATTTACTACACTAGCTGCTTATATGAAAATTGGTATGGATCATGCTGATAAACAAGGTGAAAGATACCAACCTACTGCACAAGTAATTGAGTATCAAATCACTGCTAAAAGGATAGTATAATGAAAATTACTTACTGTGATGCACTAGTAATTGGTGGAGGACTTGCAGGTCTTAGAGCCTCTCTTGCTACACAAAAAAAAGGTTTAAATACTATTGTTTTATCATTAGTTCCTGTTAAAAGATCTCATAGTGCTGCTGCTCAAGGTGGTATGCAAGCTTCTTTAGGTAATGCTAAAATGGCTGATGGAGATAATGAAGATTTACACTTTTCTGATACAGTTAAAGGAAGTGACTGGGGCTGTGATCAAGAAGTTGCAAGAATGTTTGTACACACTGCACCTAAAGCTATTAGAGAATTAGCTGCTTGGGGAGTTCCTTGGAGTAGAGTTAAGCAAGGTGATAGAGAAGCTGTTATTAATGCTAAAAAAACAACTATTACTGAAAATGAAGATAGACATGGATTAATTACATCAAGAGATTTTGGTGGAACTAAAAAATGGAGAACTTGTTATACAGCAGATGCAACAGGACATACTATGTTATTTGGTGTTGCAAATGAAGCTTTAAGACATGAAGTAGATATTAGAGATAGAAAAGAAGCTTTAAGTTTAATTCACGAAAATAACCGTTGTTATGGTGCAATTGTTAGAGATTTAATTACAGGTGAATTAGAAGCTTATGTTGCAAAAGGAACATGTATATCAACAGGTGGATATGGAAGACTATTTAAGCAAACAACAAATGCTGTTATTTGTGAAGGTACGGGAGCTTCTATTGCACTTGAAACGGGAATTGCAACTTTAGGAAATATGGAAGCTGTTCAATTTCACCCAACTCCAATAGTTCCTTCTGGTATTTTATTAACAGAGGGTTGTCGTGGTGATGGTGGAATTCTAAGAGATGTAGATGGTCATAGATTTATGCCTGATTATGAGCCTGAGAAAAAAGAACTAGCTTCAAGAGATGTTGTTTCAAGAAGAATGATTGAACATATCAGAAATGGTAAAGGTGTTCCTTCACCTTATGGAGATCATATTTGGTTAGATATTTCTATTTTAGGTCGAGCTCATATTGAGAAAAACTTAAGAGATGTACAAGAAATTTGTCAAATCTTTAATGGTATTGATCCAGCTGATGAAGGCAAAAAAGGATGGGCTCCAGTACTTCCTATGCAACATTATTCTATGGGTGGAATTAGAACTAAAAAAACTGGTGAATCACAAACTCTTGATGGTTTATTTTCTTGTGGTGAATCTGCTTGTTGGGATATGCATGGGTTTAATAGACTTGGAGGAAACAGTGTTTCTGAAACAGTTGTTGCTGGTATGATTGTTGGTAATTATTTTGCTGATTTTTGTATAGAAAATGATGTAACAATTCCAACTTCTACAGTGCAGAGATTTTTAGATAAACAAGATAATTATTTAAATGAAATATTAGCTTATGATGGTCATGAAAGTATTTTCAAAATTAAAAATACTATGCAGAATCTTATGGATAATAAAGTAGGTATTTTTAGAGATGGTAAGGGTTTAAGTGAAGCGGTAATCGAACTTGAAGAATTATTGAAAAAAACTAAACAAATCAATGTTAAATCAAAAGAGAGATGTGGTAACCCAGAATTAGAAGAAGCTTATCGAGTTCCTAGAATGTTAAAATTAGCACTTTGTGTTGCTAAGGGAGCCCAAAATAGAACTGAATCAAGAGGGGCTCACTATAGAGAAGATTTCTTAAAAAGAGATGATGCAAATTGGTTAAATAGAACTCTTACTTCTTGGCCTAAAGAAAATGATACAATGCCTACTATTACTTACGAAGCACTAGATATTATGAAAATGGAAATGCCACCTGCTTTTAGAGGTTATGGGGCTAAGGGTATGATTATTGAAAATGATATCTCAGCAGTACGACAAGAAGAAGTTGATGAAATCAAAGAAAAACTCGAAAATGAAGGTAAAGATAGACATGCCGTTCAAGATGCTTTAATGCCTTTTGATTTACCTATGAATTATAGAGAATTAAACGAAAGAATAGGAGACTTATAATGAGCAGCGAAAAAGGTAGAGAAGTAGTTATATCAGTACTTAAGTTTAATCCTAGATCTAAGGTTTCAAAACCTCATTTTGTTGATTATAAATTAGAAGAAACTCCTGGAATGACACTATTCATTGCTTTAATGAAAATTAGAGAAGAGTATGATCCTGATTTATCATTTGACTTTGTTTGTCGAGCTGGAATTTGTGGTTCTTGTGGAATGGTAGTAAATGGAAAACCAGCTCTTGCATGTAGAACATTAATTGCAAATTATCCAGAAGGAAAAATTCAGTTAATGCCAATGCCAGCATTTGAGCTTATCAAAGATTTATCTATTAATACAGGTAAATGGATGGATGATATGAGTAAAAAAGTTGAGTCTTGGATAGTAACTAGTAAAGAAAAAGATATTAGTAAACTTGAAGATAGAGTTGAACCAGAAGTAGCAGATGAAACATTTGAGCTTGATCGTTGTATTGAGTGTGGTATTTGTGTAGCTTCTTGTGGAACAAAACTAATGAGACCTGATTTTATTGGACCTGTTGGACTTAATAGAGTTGCAAGATTTGAAGTTGATCCTCATGATGAGAGAACGGCTGAGGATTTTTATGAATTAATTGGAGATGATGATGGTATTTTTGGTTGTATGTCACTATTAGCTTGTGAAGATCATTGTCCTAAACATTTACCTCTACAAAATAAGATTGCATACTTAAGAAGAAAACTAGTAGCACTTAGATAAATATATGAGAGCAAAGCTCTCATATATGCTTATTATAAAAAGTTAATTATCCTATTATTTTAAATATGGATAATTAACTTTTTGTATTATTAGTATATTAATTTTGGAGAATTTATGAGTTTAACAAGTGATTATTTTTTATTATATCATGGAAAAGTGCTTACTCAAGTTACTAGTTATGAAACAATTGATTTTAAAGAACAAGATGATTTTTTTAAAATTGCTGCTTTAGTTTTATGTGCAAATAGAAAAGATTATCAAAACTTTATAAGTTTAAATTCTTTTAAATCTCTAATAGCCCAAATAACAAGAAAAGAAGTTAAAAACGTTCAAGATTTAAATCAGTTACAGTTTTGTTTATTGCAAAGTATTCAAGATAATACTAAAAAATCTGATATAACTATTTTGCATAATAGTTTTGAATATTTAAAAAATGAACAAATATTACAAGAAGGTAATTATAATAAATTAATCTCACTTTTTGATCCAAATGAACTAGAATTTTGTGATGAGATTGATGTAAAAGATGAACCAAGTTTAGAGCTTAAAAAACCTTTTAAGGAAGCAAAGTTTGCCTTAGAAGAATTAATTCTTGACTTAAGCGAACTCTTTTTAAGTAATGATTATATAAATGAATTAGAAGATACAAATAAATATTTAAATACACAAAAGTTCTCAATTGGAATAACTGGTGTTATGAATGCTGGTAAATCTACTATGTTAAATGCTTTAATGGGGCAAGAAATTTTAGGTTCAGCTGTTGTTCCTGAAACTGCCAATTTAACTATAGTTAAATATGATGAACATCCAAGTGCACAAGTATTTTATTGGAATAAAAAAGAGTGGGAAAATATAGAAAAAAGTGCAAAAGAGATTCCTTCTATACAAGAGTTTGTAAAAGAGACAAAAAATATATTCAAAGATGACTTAGACACCTATATAAAAGAAGACTCTTTTTTTGAAGATGTTGATATTAATAATCTAAGCGCTTATACATCAGCAGAAGCTAGTTTAAAAAAATGTAATCTTGTTAAATATGTACAATTAAAATCAGACTTAAAATTCTTAGAAAATGGAATTGAAATTGTGGATACACCTGGTCTTGATGATCCAGTAATTCAGCGAGAAGAGATAACAAAAGAATATATAGCCAAGTGTGATTTAATGCTTCATTTAATGAATGTATCTCAAAGTGCGACCTTGAAAGATGTTGAGTTTATAATAGATGCCCTACTTTATCAAAATATAACAAAAATTTTAATAGTTATCACTAGAGCAGATACTGTTAGTAAAAAAGAGCTAGATGAAGTAATAGCATATACTAAATCATCAATAAAAACCCAGTTAAAAGCGTTAAATAAAGATTCTTCTTTAGATTATATTTTAAAAAGTATTGAGTTTATAGCAATATCTGGAAAAATGGCCTTATATCACAGAACAGGAAGATCACAAGAAGCAATTGATTTGGGTTATGCCCTAGAAGATACAGGTATTTTAGATATTGAAGATTATTTACATGAAACCTTATTTGGTTCAAACTCTTCTAAGAGTGATTTAATTATAAAAAGTGCAAAAACTAAACTATTAAAAACTATTGAAAAAGAAAAAAACTCATTTAACTATGAACTTATTTTATTAGCAAAAAGTAAAGATGAACTAGAAAAAGAGTTAGAAGAGTTTAATAAAAAGAAAAAAGTAAATCAAAAGATTTTTCTTGCAATGAAAGATGATATTAATATATATGCAGAAGATATGAAAAACTATATTAACTCACTTGATGCTTTTTTAATTAATGAATTAGAAGATTTACAAACTATTATAAAACAAAGAGTTTTTTCTGATGTAAAATATTCTTTTGAAAAAACTAAAAAAAGACCTCAAAGTTCAAGAATAAAAGTAATAGTTCAAACAGCTATAAAAGATGGAATTATTGATGTTATTAGAGATTATAGATATAAGTTTATTAAAAAATCTCAAAGTATTGGGGAACTTAGTGAACAAAAATACAAAGATTTCGGATTTTTAATAGATAGAAAAAATGAAAACTTTGATGCTATGGGTTTTTTCAAAGATGATTTTAAAAGTGGTTTTTTAAGCTCTTCAAATGAAGTACTAATAACAAAAATCATAAAAGAAGTAGAAAAATCAAAAAGTAACAAATTAAATGAACTTGATAGAAACTTACAAGAATACTTAAAAGAAGAGTTTTTAAGTATTGAAGAGACTATAAAAGTAAAAGCACAAAAAATTTCACAAATATTAATAAAAGACTTTTTTGTTCAAATTACACTTCCTTTAGATAACTTTGAGGAAAAAGTAAAAAAAGACCAAATAAGTTTAGAGAAAAGATTAAGTGATGTTGAAAATTCTGATATTAAAAAAGATGAATTAACAATGATTGTTCATAAAAAATTAAAAAAACTAGAAATAATTACAAAAGGACTTAAGATATGAGTATTTTAGAAAATTTTGTAAAAGAGTATAAAGAAGTTTTTTTCGAAAAAGAAGAAGTTTTTGAAGATGGTTTAGTTGGAGATATTAAGAAAATTAGAGCCAAACTTCTTGATGAAAAATTTTTACCCTCTGTTCAACTTAAATCAATTTTAGACAAACAATTAAGAAGGGCTAGATACCCTATTGAAATAGCAATTACGGGTCAATTTAGCTCAGGAAAATCAACTTTTTTAAATGCCCTGCTTTCAAGAAATATACTACCTACTGGAATCACACCAGTTACTTCAAAAGTGAATTTTATAAATTATGGGGATGAGTATAAGCTTAAAATTACTTATCATTCAGGAGCGCAAGAATATGCAAGTATAGATGCAATTTCACAGTTTACAGATCAAAGATCACAAGATATGAATGATATTAAGTATTTAACTCTATATGCTCCAATGCCAATTTTAAAAGAAATCTCTTTTGTAGATACTCCAGGTCTTAACTCACAGTCCCAAAGTGATACAGATACAACTAGAAAAGTATTAAGAGACGTTGGTGGTATTATTTGGTTAACCTTAATAGATAATGCTGGTAAAAACTCTGAGGCTGAAGTATTAGAAGAGTATATGCAGTTATTTAAAAGTAAATCTTTGTGTGTATTAAATCAAAAAGATAAATTTACTCAAGAACAAATAGAAACAACAACTTCATATGTAAAAGATAAGTTTTCTAAATATTTTGCTCAAGTAACACCTATATCTGCAAAAATGGCACTAGAATCAAGATCTGCACAAAAAGAGATTTTAATTCAAGATGAGTATGAAAAAATTGTAAATGAATTTAAAAATGATTTAAAAGATAAAGAAGTTCAAAATTTAGACTTTTTTGAAAATAAATTTAGCTCTTATAAAAAGCAAGTTCAAAAAATACAAGAAGCTGATTCTTCAACTAATACAAAAACTCTTAAAGACTCAAATATTCAAGATGTTTTAGATTTTATAGAAAATACAATTAGACCACAAGCAGCAAGTGATAAAGAGTTTGCAATTAAAAAAGATTTAAAACAAATTTGTGATATTTTAGTAAAAGAAAATGAGACGATTATAGGTGTGTATGACTCTTTAGTTGTAATTTTAAAAGAAAATGAGGAAAATATTTTAGCCAGTTTTGATGATATACGAACAGTATACTCAAAGCAGTTATTTGAAGTTTATAACTCACTCGAAACAATAATGGAAAAAATTGCAAATGAAACGTATAAAAATATTAAAAAACAAAAAGCACTAAGATATGAAGGGAAAAGTTCTCTTATTGGAAAAGACAAGTTCGAACAAATTGAATATGAAACATATTGGATTGATTCAGATTGTATTTACAAAAATTTATTTTATGATGACCAAACAATTGATAAAATGTTTAAACGTTCAATTAAAAAATTAAAACAAATAGAACTTGATAGCAATGAAGCGTATAGTGACGTATATAGAACTATTAAAGCTTCTATTCATAGATGGCAAGAACCATATGAACTTATCAAAAAAAATAGAGAAATTTCTTCTGATTTAGAATTCTCAACTACAAGGCATTTTGCAGCAAAAGTTTATGAAAATGTTTTAAGGATTTATCAAAAAGCTATTTTAGAAAATATTTCTGCTTTAAGAAAGAAGTTTGCCTATTTTAATGGTGCTTTGTCTTATTCATATATTCAAACAACACAAGCAACTATTTCTCATTTTGAACAACAAATAATTGAATCAACACTTTTATATGAAAAAGAACCTACAAAGTTTTCAGTTCATCATCCAAGAGAAGATGAAATTTTAACAAAACTAAAAGCCAATTTTGCTTTTGAGAAAATTGAAGACTTCTTAACATCAAAAAGAAACTATTTGTATAAAATTATAAAATATTCAAAAGAGCAGTATTTAGAAATAAATAAAGATAGAATAATTTTTATAGAAGAGAAAAAAGAAGAATATAATAAAAAGATTTTATCTTTAAATGAAATAAAAGAAGACATTTAACTAGATAAAAGATAAAAGATAAAAGTCTTTTTTTACCTTTTTATAAAAATTTTATTTATTTAATTTCCATGCAAAAAAAGAACTAAGTAAAAGAAAGATAGCTAAATATATATATTGTTCATTTGACATTTTTTTCCTTTTATTTAGATTTTTTTGACTTTATCATAATATATATACTAAGTATATAAAATCAAAACATAAATATAAATATAATATAATAATAATACTTTTGTTTAAAAAATTATTTTAGGATTATATGTGAAATTTATTTTTCTTTTTTTACTTGTTTTTACTTTTTCTTATTCTGATCATAAGTTAAAAGAAATTGCGGTATATTCGAAAACAGATCAAAAAAATAAAAAACATTTTGAACTTATATTAACAGTAATTCAAGAGTTATTAAATAAAAATTCAAGAAACCTAGATATACACTTAAAATTTAAAATAAACTCTTATGATAATAAAAAAGAAGTTTTCAAAAGATATTTAAAAGAAGATTTACTTTTATTAATTCTCTCACCTTATGATTATTTGAAAAGTCAAAAACTTTTAGATGTAAATAAAGAACATCTTTGGGAAATTGGAACAAATGGACAGAAAAGAGAACAATACTATTTAATTGCTAATAAAAAATTAAAAAATCCCATGAAAAATATAGGAAAATATAAGATAAGTACTAGAGGAGGGAATAATGGAGCATTATATTGGTTTAAAAGTATAATTTATAAAGAATTTAAAAAGCCATTTAAAAAAGTTATTCCTAAATTTAATACTGTATCTAAAGAGAGTAAGGTCGTTTATGATGTATTTTTTAATAAAAATAATCTTGGTCTTATTTCAAAAGCTGGTTATGAATTATTAAGCGAGCTTAATCCACAAATAAAAAAGCATACATTTATAGTAAAAAAATCAAAAGAGATATTTCTCTCAATGCTTGCTCTTACCAGTTTAAGAACCAATAAAAGTGCTAGAAATGATTTTAGAAAAATAATCAATAATATAAACTCTTTTTTAAAAAATAGTCAATTAGCTGCATCTTCAAGTATTACTCATGTTAAAATTTTAAAAGATGATGATATAAAAGAATTAAAAAAGTTTTATAAAGAATTTTATAAATATGAAAAAAAATATGAAAAATAATGTAAAAATAAATATCACTAAAACAAGAGTAATATCTTAATTATTAAATTAAGTCTTTAATCTACAAAGTTAAAGTTAATGTAATAATATACTAACGACTGTGTCGAATATTCGCAATTTTGTTTTTTTTACAAAGTAAACTTAATTATTCCTTTTTTTTAACACAAATTTAACTCAGATTGTGAGAAACTAATGCAAATTAATTAAAACTAATAAAACTTTGGAGAGAACATGAAAGCATCAGATTTATTTATAAAAGCCTTAGAAAATGAAGGCGTAGAGTATATTTTTGGAATTCCTGGTGAGGAAAACTTAGACTTCTTAGAATCAATGAGAAAATCTAATATTAAACTGATTTTAACAAGACATGAACAAGGTGCTGGTTTTATGGCAGCAACATATGGAAGACTTACTGGAAAAGTTGGTGTTTGTTTGGCAACACTTGGCCCAGGGGCAACTAATTTTGCAACAGCGGCTGCTTATGCACAATTAGGTGGAATGCCTATGATGATGATAACTGGTCAAAAGCCAATTAAAAAGTCTAAACAAGGAAGATTCCAAATTATTGATATTGTTGGAATGATGAAACCTATGACTAAATATGCAAAAACTGTTGTAAATGGAAATAATATTCCATCAATGGTTAGAGAAGCATTTAAAGTGGCAACAACGGAGAGACCTGGTGCTGTTCATATTGAATTACCAGAAGATATTGCAGAAGAAGAAGTAGATTTTAACCTATATCCTGTAAAAGAATTTAGATACCCACAAGCTGATAAAACTGCTGTGAATGATGCTGTTAGAATGATTGAAAAAGCAAAAAGACCTCTTTTATTAGTAGGTGCGGGAGCAAACAGAAACAGAATTGGTGATGCACTTACAAACTTTGTAAATGAAACAGGAATTCCTTTCTTCTCAACACAAATGGGAAAAGGTGTTATTGATGAGAATCATAAACTTTGTCTTTCAACAGCTGCATTATCTAAAGATGATTTTATTCATTGTGCAATTGAAAGAGCCGATTTAATTATTAATGTTGGTCATGATGTTATTGAAAAACCACCATTTTTCATGGAAAATCACGAAGGTGCTACAGAAGTATTACATGTAAACTTTTTTCCTTCAGAAGTAGATGATACGTACTTCCCTCAATTAGATGTTATTGGTGATATTGCTGGAAATATTGTACAGTTTACAAATGCAATTTCAAAACAAGAACATTGGGATTTTGATTATTATGAAAGATTAGCTGATGATATTAGAACTAAACTAAGTAAATATTTTGGTGATACAAGATTCCCAATTTTACCACAAAGAGCAGTTAGAACTATAAGAGCAACTTTAGATGATAAAGATATTGTAACTCTTGATAATGGTATTTATAAAATTTGGTTTGCTAGAAATTATAGATGTGCACTTCCAAATACTTTATTATTAGATAATGCACTTGCTACTATGGGAGCTGGTATGCCTTCTGGTATGGCTGCTAAAATGGTTAAACCTGATTCAAGAGTTGTTTCTGTTTGTGGAGATGGTGGATTTATGATGAACTCACAAGAGATGGAAACAGCTGTTAGATTAAAACTTGATATAACAGTAATTATTTTAAATGATAACTCTTATGGAATGATTAAATGGAAACAAGCTGGTATGGGATTTGAAAACTATGGATTAGATTTAGAGAATCCTGATTTTGTTAAATATGCTGAAGCTTATGGAGCAAATGGGTATAGACCTACTTCTTGTGAAGATTTTGAACAAATCTTAGAAAAATGTGTAAATTCTAAAGGTGTTCATTTAATTGATTTAGCTGTTGATTATTCTTTAAATCATTCAATTTTAAATGATTTATTAGCTAAAAAACAATGTATGATATAATAAAAAAGATATAAAATAAGGAATACAATGAATACAATAGAAGTAACATCACCTTTTGATAATAAAGTAGTAGGAACTGTAGCATTTTCATCAGTAAAAGAAGTACAAACAGCAATTGACTTAGCAAAAAGTACTTTTGATGACCATAAAAATGCACTTCCTAAATATAAAAGAATTGAAATTTTAGAAAAAGTTGTTGAGATTATGAGCTCGCAAATTGAAGAATTAACAATACTTTGTGCTAGTGAAGGTGGTAAACCTTATATGGATTCACAAGTTGAAATACATAGAGCTATAAATGGTGTTAAACTTGCTATTGAATCGTTAAGTTCATTTGAAGGAAAAGAAATAGCTATGGGGCATACAGCTTCTAGTGCAAATAGAATGGCTTATACATTTAAAGAACCTATTGGTGTAGTTGCTGCTGTTTCTGCTTTTAATCATCCATTTAACCTAGCAATTCATCAAGTAATTCCAGCCCTAGCTGTTGGTTGTTCTGTAATTATTAAACCAGCTACTCAAACTCCAATGTCAGCTTTAAAATTAATAGAAATATTAAAAGAAGCTGGTCTTCCTTCTGGTTGGGCTCAAGCTGTTGTTTGTGGAAGAGAAGCTGGTGAATTATTAGCAACATCTCCTAAAATTAATTTCTTAACTTTTATTGGTTCTGGAAAAGTTGGTTGGTATTTAAATTCTAAAGTTGCTCCTGGAACTAGAGTTGCCTTAGAACATGGTGGAGTTGCTCCTGTTATTGTTGAAGCAGATGCCGATATTGATGATTTAATTCCTTCAATTGGTAAAGGTGGTTTTTACCATGCTGGGCAAGTTTGTGTATCAGTTCAAAGAGTATTTGTACATGAATCAATTGTAGACGTTGTAGCTTCGAAATTATCTACTTATGCAGCTGCTTTAGTTGTAGGAGATCAAATGGATCCTAAAACTGAAGTTGGACCATTAATTAATAATAATGAAGTTAATAGAGTTGAGGAGTGGGTTAATGAAGCTGTTTCTAAAGGTGGAAAAATATTAACTGGTGGAAAAAGAATTTCTGATTCCCTTTTTGAACCAACTGTTATTTTAAACCCAGCTTCAGATGCACTAGTATCTACTAAAGAAGTATTTGGACCTGTTGTTTGTATTTATTCATATAGTGATATTGAAGATGCTTTTGATGCAGCAAATAGCCTAGAAGTATCTTTCCAAGCTTCAATTTTCACTAAAAATATTGATACTGCTTTAAAAGCAGTTAAAAGATTAAGTGGAACTGCTGTAATGGTAAATGACCATACTGCATTTAGAGTAGATTGGATGCCATTTGGAGGAGCTAAAGCTTCTGGTTTAGGAATGGGTGGAATTCATCATTCTATGGTAGAAATGTCTAAAGAAAAACTAATGGTTATTAAATCATCTGTTTTATAAAAAATATTTAAACTAAACATAAAAAGGGAAAAGAAGAAATTCTTTTCCCTTTTTTAATGAAAAGAAAGATAAAAATGATACTAAATGAAAAATATAAACATTATAAAAATCAAGAAATATATATACCTATTAACTTTTGTAAAATTCAAGAAAATGATCTTTGGATTGAAGCAGTGATTTATAAAACAACTACAAATGAGTTATTTGTTAGAAGTAAAAAAGAATTTATGGCTAAATTTACAAAAGCATAAGGGCAAAATTAAGAAATATCATATAATTAATCTGCTAAAAGTATATAAGAAAATAGTTAAGAACTAAAGGTTAGGCTTATGAATTTACATGAATACCAGGCAAAAAACTTATATAGAAAATATGACATTCCTACGACTAAAGGAAAGTTATTAACTCACCCAAATCAGTTAGATGAAATACTAAACACTATTGGAAAAGATAAGTGGGTTATAAAAGCACAAGTTCACGCAGGCGGAAGAGGAAAAGCTAAGGGTGTAGTTTTAGTTGATTCTAAACATGAAGCAAAAGAAGAAGTAAGAAGGCTTTTAGGCAGTAATCTTGTAACACATCAAACTACTAAAGAAGGTCAAGCAGTAAACTCTATTTATATAGAAGAACCTTGTGATATTTTAGAAGAAATATATCTAGCTTTTATAGTTGATAGAACAACTGGGCGAATTATGATTATAACTTCAAGTGAAGGTGGAATGGAAATTGAAGAAGTAGCTAGTAAATTCCCTAATAAAATTCTAAGAAACCCTATAAACCCAATTGTAGGAATTATGCCAGCTCAATGTAGACAAATCTGTGATGATTTAGGGCTTGATAAAACTCTTAGTGCTCAAATGATAGATTTATTACAAAAACTTTATAAAATGTTTGTTGAAAATGACTTATCTTTAATTGAAATTAATCCTTTAGTTATCACTAAACAAGGGTACTTATTATGCTTAGATGGAAAAGTTGTAGTTGATAATTCTGCTTTATACAGACAAGATAAAATGAATGAAATTAGAGATGAAACACAAGAAGACCAAAGAGAATTAAAAGCACAAAAGCTAGATCTTAATTATGTATCACTTGATGGAAATATTGGATGTATGGTAAATGGAGCTGGTTTAGCAATGGCTACTATGGATTTAATTGCTACTTATGGAGAAATGCCTGCTAATTTTTTAGATGTAGGTGGTAGTGTAAATGAAAAAAGAGTTATTCAAGCTTTTGAAATTATTCTAAGTGATACAAAAGTTGAAGGTATTTTAGTTAATATTTTTGGAGGAATTGTTAGATGTGATATTATTGCATCTGGTATTATAGCTGCCGTTCAAAACCTAGATATAAAAATACCTATAGTTATAAGATTAGAAGGAACAAATGCAAAAGAAGGTTTAGACTTAATTAAACAATCATCTTTAAAAGTTTATGAAGAAAATGATTTAGACAAAGCTGCAAAAAAAATAATAGATCTAATTAGAAAAAAGGAAGCTAAATAATGGCTATTTTAATTAATAAAGATACAAAAGTTTTAGTTCAAGGTTTAACAGGAACACAGGCAAGTTTTCACACACAAAATGCCATAAGTTATGGAACAAATATTGTTTGTGGTGTAGTTCCAGGGAAACGTGGACAAACACACTTAGATCGCCCTATTTATAATACCGTAGCTTGTGCTGTGAATTTAACTGGGGCTAATGCTTCTATTATTTATGTTCCAGCACCTTTTTGTAAAGATGCAATTATTGAAGCAGCTGAGAATGGAATAGAAACTATTGTATGTATTACAGAAGGTATTCCTACTTTAGATATGTTAGATATAAAAGCAGTAGTAGATTTAAATGGTGTTACTTTAATAGGTCCAAACTGCCCTGGTATTATAACTCCAGGAGAGTGTAAAATGGGTATTATGCCAGCACAAATACATATGCCAGGTTCTGTTGGAATAGTATCACGTTCTGGAACTTTAACATATGAGGCAGTAAATCAATCAACACTTGCAGGATATGGACAAAGTACTTGTGTAGGTATTGGTGGAGATGCTGTTCCTGGAAGTGATTTTATAGATATGCTTAAACTATTTCAAGAAGATGAACAAACTAAAGTTATTGTTTTAATTGGTGAAATAGGAGGAGCTAAAGAAGAAATGGCTGCTGAGTATATTAAACAATACATCACAAAACCCATTGTTTCATATATAGCAGGAGTAACAGCACCTAGGGGTAAACGTATGGGTCATGCAGGAGCTATTATTGATGGAAGCAAAGGAACTGCAATTGAGAAATATGCAGCGTTGCAGCGTGCTGGTGTTTACACTGTTAAAACTATTACAGGAATAAAAGAAGCTTTATTAGAGGTACATCCTTAAAATAAATCTTAGCTATTTATTTTTTTCTTATTTTAAACTTTATAGCTGTAAAATAAGAAAAAAAGGAAGTATTATGTCAAGTATTACAATTATATTTTTAATCTTAATTGTTTCACTTTGGTTTTATTGTTTTATATCTATAATAAGCAATAAGTTTAAAAATAAACAAGCAAAAACATTTTGGATCATTGCAATAATTTTTGTTCCTTTATTATCTTTTTTTTATATCTTCTTAAAAAAAGATTTATTAGAATAAGAGTTTTTAAGTGATTTTGTTAATCTTGTTATACAATAAATATCAATAAGAAGAAAAATGAATTTAACAAAAGAACAAATATGCGAGTTTGAAACAAATGGTTTTTTAATAATAAAAAACTTTGCAGATAAAAATAGCTGTGATGAGATTTTAAGAAAAGCACAAAAACACTTAGAAGAAAAAGTTGCTCCTTTTGAAAGTGAAAATGAGTACTTACAAAAAACAAATAAGAATTCATGCATTAGAAGACTAAGACAGGTTTACCAAAGAGAAAATGTTTTCAAAAATTGGATGGAAAATAAGAAAATTCGTTTAATATTAAAAACCTTATTAAAAGATACTCCCGTTCTTACTTTAGCCCACCATAACTCAATTATGACAAAACTACCAGAACTAAGTTCAAGAACTTCTTGGCATCAAGATATACGGTACTGGAACTTTTCAAATGACAATTTAATTTCTGTTTGGTTATGTTTAGATGAAGAATACTTAGAAAATGGTTTATTAGAATTTATTCCAAAAAGTCATAAACTATCTTTAAAAAAAGAACAATTTGATAATAAATCAAACTTTTTAGAGAACAATGAAGAAAATCAAGAACTAATAAAAACAAGAGTTCATTCTAATCTTTCTAAGGGTGATATAGTTTTATTTCATTGTAAAACATTACATCATGCAAATAAAAACACTTCTTTAAAAACAAAAATATCATTTGTTTATACTGTTAGAGCTTTAAATAATAAAGCTATTAAAAATACAAGAAGTGATGCAAGTGAAATAGTTTTATCTTAAAAATATTCACTTAAAGATGAAGCTTGAAGACCATGGGCTACTGGTTTTTTATTAAAATCTAGAGCAACTATAACAATTTCATCAATATGTAAAATTGTTTTATTTGTAGTTTTATTTTTTATTTCACATCTTACAGTTATTGAAGTTGTTCCTATTTTTAATAGTTTTGCACCTAAAATTACAATATCACCAATATTTGCAACACTTTTAAAACTAACTTCTGACATTTTAACTAGGGCTATTTTATTAGTTTTTAAAATAGTTGAAGCAAAAATAATAGCTTCTTCATCTATCCAAGCTAAAGCCATACCTCCAAACAAGATTCCAGCAGCATTTAAATGTGGATACATTACCATTCTTTGTGAGTTATATTCCAAGACTTAACCTTTTATCATTTTTATATTTTATTATATCTATTTAAACTAAAGCAAAGTCTAAAAAGAGTTTTTTGGAAAAAAGAGTTCATACTGTTTGGGTATTTTACTCAAAGACTCTAATTCTTTAACTCTAAAACCTTCTTTAAGTAAAGCAGCTCTTATAATTTTTTTATTATAATCAAAAATATCTTCATCATTTAAATAAACTTCTACATCAATCCATTTGCACTCAGCTATCTCTTGTGTATCTTCTATATTAATTTCATTACTTAAAGCTTTTGCAGTACATAAAATATATAAATTACTTTTATCAAATTGATGAGGATAAAAATGACCTAAAGAAATAATACTTTCAAACTCGACTTCTATTCCTGTTTCTTCTTTTACTTCTCGTTTTACTGCACTTTGTATTAGCTCAGCATCATCAATATGACCACCTGGTAGTTTAAATCCAATGTTTGAGCATCTTTCTTTTATTACTAAAAGTTCGTTTTTCTCATTTATTACAACAACACCTACTCCTAAAGTATGGTTAGAAGCTGTTGGAATTATTGCATCTTTTATTAATCTTTTTACTAAAAGTATTTTATTGCGTTGACAAGTATGATAAAAAAAATCTTCTTTTTGCAAAGAAGCAATAAACTTGGAGTCTTTAATATCTAAATATATCCAAATAAGTTTATAATTTTTAATAGTACAGAGTTTTATTAAAGAAGAAATTCTTTTCTCAAAACTAGGTATATCATCTTTTAACTCTTGTAAAGGCACGGTTAAACCCTCATATTTATCAATAAAAACGTCAAAGTTTTCTTCTTGTTCAATATCTTTTACATCTTTAATTTCATCACTCATTATAAGCCTTTTTCTAAGTATTCATGAAGATAAAGGTTTTGTCTTAAATCTTTATAATTTTGCAATTTTAAACCATTTTCTATCCATGCTTTTATATCAAGGGGTATTTTTATAGGTTCTAATAAGCTAATTTTTTTAGTCTTTGATATTTTATTATGTTCAAGAAGCAATGAAATGTGAGAAAGAATTGAGTTTAAAGAGAGGTCTCTAATTTGTGATATTTCATCTAAGGATTTTCCTTCTTCTAATAAGTCAAGCGTTTCTAAATATGTTTTAGTAAGTTTTTTTAAGTTAATATTATTTTCGAGTTCATTTTTATTTTCTTCTTTTATTCTTTTACAAAGATCTAAAAAAACTTCACCATATTTTTCATATTTAACTTCCCCAATTCCATTTATTTGTAAAAAATCTTCTTTATTCAAAGGTAATTTTACACTTAATTCTTTTAAGGTTTTATCTCCAAAAATAACATAAGCAGGAACTTCATTTTCATTTGCGATTTGCCTTCTTAAAGCTCTAAACTCTTCAAATAATTTATCAGTAAAACTAAGTTCTTGCTCTTCTTCTTCGATAATTTGAATTTTTCCTAGTTTATCAGAGTCAATAAGAACATCAAACTTATTTTTTAATATATCAAAAGCTAAAGAACTAAGTTTTAAAACTCTGTATTCACCTAAAACAATAGCTTCTAAATCAATTAATTTATCAGCAATTGCAATCCATTCATTTTTATTCTTTTCTTTCCCAATTCCATAAACAGAAAGTTTATCATGGGCTAAATCTAATAGTTTTTGATTTTTACTGGCTCTTAAAATATCAATTATATGATTAATCCCAAATCTTTGTTCACTTCTATAAATTGCTGATAAAAGTTTTTGAGCATCTACATTTACATTTATTTGTTCAACATCTTCTTTTGTACAGCTATCACAAAACTCTTTACAAACTTCTATTTCATCATCAAAATATTTAGCAATTATTACATGACGGCAATTATTAGAAATACAGTACCTATACATCTTTTCTAATTTCTCTTTTGCTGTTTGATTATAAGCTTTATCAAACCCTTCATCAATTTGAATACTTCTTTTAATTTCATCAGATTTTGAATACAATAAATGCACATAAGATAAGGCTCCATCCCTTCCAGCACGACCTATTTCTTGATAATAGTTTTCTAATGTTTTAGGCATAGAAGTGTGTAAAACAAAGCGTATATTACTTTTATCAATTCCCATTCCAAAAGCAATGGTAGCAACAACTATATCAATTTTTTCATATACAAAATCATTGAAAACATCATTTTTAATTTCTACACTTAAACCAGCATGATAAGCTTTAGCAGAATAACCCTCAACACATAGATATTTAGCTGTATTTTCAGCCTCTTTTCGTGTAAAGGTATAAATAATTCCACATAAACCCTTATGTGTTTTTAAAAAATTTAATATTTGTTTTTTTCCATTAGTTATTCTAGGGGAGCATGAAATAATCAAATTATCTCTTTGTGTTTTAGCTCTAAATTCTTTAAAATTCTCTAAGTTTAAACTCAAAGCCATATCTTTTTGCACTTTTTTAGTAGCAGTTGCTGTAAAAGCAGCAATAGCAGTATTTGGGAAGAATTGTTTTAATCTATTTAAGTTTCTATATTCTGCTCTAAATTCATGTCCCCAAGCAGAAACACAGTGAGCCTCATCTATTACAAAATAATTTATGTTAACTCTTTGTAAAACACTTACAAAATCATTTGAAGTAAAACGCTCAGGAGCAACATAAATAAATTGTAGTTTTTCCTCTAAGAGTTCTTGCAAAACTAAAGAATTTTCGTTTGCGCTAAAAGAAGAGTTAATCATAGAAGCTTTAAGATTTAAGGCTCTTAATGCTCTTACTTGGTCTTGCATTAAAGCAATTAAAGGAGAGATAACAACAGTAACACCTGTTAAAAGAAGAGTTGGTAATTGGTAACAAAGAGATTTACCACCACCTGTTGGAAGAATTACTAAAACATCTTCTTTATTTAAAATTGTATCAACTACTTCTTCTTGAAAAAAACGAAAAGATTCATGTCCAAAAGTATTTTTTAAAATATCATATTTTTTTTGCATTGGCAATTTTAACATACTTTGTATAAAGTAGTACTAATGATTTATTTTATTCTTGTTGGTATTTCTTGTGATTAATTTTTAGGAAATTCTATAAAAAACTTAGCTCCAAATTCTGTGTTTTTTGCATAAAGTTTACCCTTTAAATTATTTACTACTATGTTAAAACCTGAATATAAACCTATTCCTGTTCCATTTTTTTTACTCTTAGTAGTGAAATTTAAATCAAAGATATTTTCAAGTATATCTTCATTGATTCCATTAGCATTATCTTCAATAGTAATTAATATAGAATCTTTTTGTTCAAATATTGCATATTTAATCCATTTGTTTTTTATATTTTGACCCTCAAAAGCTTCTTTTGCATTATTAAAAATAGAAATTAATACTTGTAATAATTCTCCTAAAATAATTTTATATAAAATCGGTTTTTTTTCAATAAAGTCTTGAATAATCTCTATTTGCTTAAAATCAAAAGATTGTTTTACCATTAATGAAGCCATAATTACTCTATCTTGAATAATAACTTCTTTTATTTTATTTGAATATTGAATATAATCTCTAAATTCATCAATTGTTTTTGATAAAATTTGTACATTATTAGTAATATTATCTACATAATGAAAAAAATCATTATCATTTAACATATCTAATTCTTTTTGCACTTTCATTCCACTAGCAGCTGTTGAAATTACGCACAAAGGTTCTCTCCATTGATGGGCAATATTTCCAATTAATTCACCCATTTGAACCATTTTATGTTGAGCTTGAATTTGTTTTTCTTTTTCAATATTAAGTTTAATTAATCTTAATACTTTACTATCAAGTTCTTTTTTATTCTCTTCTAATATTTTATTTTTACTTTCTAAAGCATTTGTGTATAAACAGGCATTTATACTATGGTTTATTTTTTCGCTTAAAGACTCAAGAAGAGAGACAACAGGCTCAAGAGCCTGCTCTTTTTTATAGAAGAAAAAAAGAATTGCTTTTTCAAATTTCATAAGCACTTTATTTGTATTTTCATTAAAACTAGAATTAATAATATTTGCATTATTATTTTCTTCAAGAATATTATTTATATCTATTTTGATTTTTTTTCCAAAAGTAATATAGCTATTTATATCATTATTTAACAAGTATAAGCTTACATTTATAGCAGAAGTTTCATAGGCAAAAACTCTATAAAGTTCTTTAATCATCATATTTATATCTAAAGAATTTCCAATTGCACAAGAACAAGATAAAGAATTTAAAGATTTATTATTAGACATTTTACCAACTTATATTTTTTATTATTTTATTTGAACCATCTTACTAAATAAAAATAAGTTTAAAATTAAATGAATACGATTCTTAGTTTTTTTTTACAAAAAAAACAAATTAAAATACAAAAGTATAAATAAATTATATGAATGCTTGTTTATTGCTATGATTCATTGTTATACTTTGAATATTAACAAGGGAGTAGAAAAAATGAAAAAATTTTTATATATTACAGATCAAGAAGAGTATGCAGATCATAGTTTTATAGGTCCTTTATTTGAAAAATATTTAAAAGAATATTATATTGTTGATATTGTTTATTTTACAGAATTTAAATCTGACTTTGAAAAAAAAGATGAACATAGATTTATTGTTCCAAGCAGATACAAAACTACTATTTTAGACGAACTTTTAAGAAATGATATACAAATAAAAGATTATTCTTACATAGTTGTTAGAAATACAAGTGAAATATTAAAACATGTATTAAAACAAAGGAACGCTTATAATTATAAGGTTGGATATAGATTATCTTTTCCAAAACGTCTTGCTAAAATGAAAACAGATATTGCAAATAAAACAGCTGGTTTATTTGATACTTTAAGTAATAAGTTCAAAACACATAATGAAACAAAAATGATTAATGATTGTGACCTTTTTCTTCCTACCTCTGTTCGAATGTTTGAAGAGTTTTTCCAAGATGTTACTATAGAAATGATAGCTTGTCCCCCAGCAATTGATCCAGAAATTTTACATGAAAATGTTCAACATGAAAAAGAAGAAAAAAGATTTTTTTATGCTGGAACTTTAGATAAATTGAGAGAATTCGAAACAGTATTAGAAGCTTTTAACGAAGTTAAAAGTACTAAGTGGAAACTTACAATTTCGAGTAAAGATCCAAAATATGCACAAAAGATGGTTGATTCTTACAACTCATTGGGTGACAAAGTAGAAATTAAAAATGCAAAAACTAAAAACGAGTTATTAGAGTTAATTTCTTTAGCAGATGTAGGGGTTGCTCTTTTACCAGATATTGCTTTATATAATACATCAACACCAGTAAAGATTTTGGATTATTATTCATCAGGGGTTCCTTCTCTTATGACAAATTCTGCAAATTCAAATAGAATTTTTACAGATGATTTTGATACTTGGTTTTGTGATTTTACAAAAGATTCTATAAAAGAAAAAATAGAATATATAATTTCTTTATCAAAAGAAGAAGTAAGTACTGTTGGAATAAATGGGCAACAAAGACTTTTAAATATAAGAAACTATAAAAGTGTTGCTTTAAAATTAGCAAAAAAACTAGAATCTTTATAAAAAGAAGCTTTTGCTTCTTTTATTTTTTATCCCAAGAAATAAGAGCCCATTGTACATAAGAAGTAGAAGGGTTATTATTTTTGATTTCTTTTTCATAATATTCTTCTAATTTTTCCTCTTCGATAGAAGATAAGTCTCCAATACTCCAAATTATAGATTTTTTAAAAGCATTAAAGTTTTCATAAGAAGAGTTTCTTCCTTCGCTTCTTACAAAATTTAAAGAAGCTCTAATCCCCATATTATATAAAATATTTAACAAATAAATATAATCTGGTTTTTTGTTTACCTTCTTATTTATTGCTTTTAATATATTCTCACTTACAAAAGAGCCCCCTACTTTATACGAAAGTAAAACTCTAATATTTGCCTTATCATTTAGTTTTTCCAAGGCTTGTTTCATATCTTTTACTTCCATACATCTAGAAGCTAAAACTAAATCAGCCTTAGGTATGGCTTGCCAAGAATCATACCAAGAAGAGTTAATAGTATTTATATTTGTAATATTCATCTGTTTTGCGTTTATTTGTAATAGTTCTAACATTTTACTTGAAAAGTCCAAAGCAGTGATTTGTTCAAACTTAGGGGCTAATAATAAAGATAAGTTTCCTACCCCACAACCAACATCTAATAAAGTTTTACAATTTTTAGTATTAAGTAAAGATAATAATTCTTGGTTATATATTGACTTATGAACACTTTTATTCATTGAAGTAGCTTTTTTATTCCAAGATTCTTTATCTTTTGCTTTAAAAGTACTGTTCTTTTTTTCATTTATATATATTTCATTAAAATCTATATCTTCTATTATCATTTCTTCTCTTTTTAATTATTTGTTTACTGTATATTATATATAAAAACAAATAAATAGGTTATTTTATTCCCACTATTGTGATTTTAAAATAAATATTTTAGTTATATTAACTAAATATTCATATTTTATGTATAATATTCTAATTAGCAAACAACCTTAAGGTGGACATTATGAAAAAATTTTTGTATATTACAGATCAAGATGAATACACAGACCACAGTTTTATTGGCCCATTATTTAAAAACTATTTAAGAGAATTTTATGATGTAGATGTAGTATACTTTTCTGATTTTAAAACAGACACACAATTTAAAGATGATAGATATGTTATTCCTTCTGCTTTTAAAGATGATGTTTTAGGAGAATTAGAAAGATATGGTGTTGATGTATCTTTATATTCTTATGTAACAATTAGAAATACTGGTGAAATTTTAAAATCAGTTCTTAAACAAAGAGATAAATATAATTTTAAAGTTGCTTACAGATTTTCTTTTCCAAAAAGAAGAGCAAAATTAGCTTTTAGTAATAATACAAATATTTTTGATATTTTTACAGACAAGATTAAAACATATTCTGAAACTACTATGATAAACCAATGTGACTTATTTATGCCAGCCTCAGTAAGAATGCAAGATGACTATTTCCAAGAAGTTACAAGTAAAACATTTATTATTCCTCCTGGAATTGATCCAGAAGTTTTACATCCTAATGTTCAACATAAAGGGGAGGAAAAAAGATTTTTCTTTGCAGGTGCTTTGGACAAAATCAGGGAATTTGATACTGTTTTAGAAGCATTTTCAAAAGTGCGAAGTAATGGTTTTAAATTAATGTTAGCAACAGAAGAAGAAGATTATGCCAAAGAGTTAATAGCTAAATACCCAAGTTTAAAAATTGGAGTTAATGTTGACTTTTATGTAGCTACTAACAAACAAGAGTTATTAGAACTTATTGCAAAAGCAGATATAGGAATTTCTTTACTTCCTGATGTTTCTATATTTAATACCTCAACACCAGTTAAAGTTCTAAATTATTATTCATCTGCTATTCCTTGTATTATGAGTGATAATGCTGATACTTTAAATATTTTTACTGATGATTTTGATGCTTGGTTTGCGAAGTTTGATGTAAACTCAATACAAGAAAAAGTTGAAGATATTTTACGTTTATCAAAAGAAGAAGTAACAATAGTTGGAGAAAATGGTCAAAAACGATTATTAAATATAAGAAACTATAAAACAATGGCAGGAAAGATTTTTAAAGCTTTTGAAGCCTTATAAAAAAATGCCTAAGATTTTCTTAGGCATTTTACACTTTTATGTTTTTAGATAAGTAAAATACTCTTCTAGCTGTTTAATAGCACAAGTAAAGTACTTTCCATCTTGTGATTTTTTAGCACTACTTAAAGCTCCTTCTATTACAGAAACTACATATATAGCTAAATCTTTAACATTATTATGTTTTATTTCCTTATTTATAATTGCGTTTTGTAAAACTTTTTGTATAGTTCCTTCAAAGGAAAAATATATTCTTTCTAAAGATAGTTTAAAATCATTATCTTGATGGGATAGTTCTTGAACTAATGAGTTTAAACGACAGCCATAAGTAAAGTTAAAAGAGTCCAAATTATTTAAAACTTTAAACATTGAAGATATATAATTATCATTTGTTTCTAAAATTTTACCATATTTTTTATCCATATAACCAGCTACATGTACATCAATTACAGATAATACAAGCTCTTTTTTTGATTTAAAATAATGATACATGGTACCTTTGTTTAGTTTAGCTTTCTTAAGTATCTTATCAATTGAACTTGAATAATATCCAAACTCATAAATCTCTTCAAAAGTAACTAATAAGAGCTTTTCTTTACTATTCATTCTTTTCCTTATTTACTTAACGCAACACTTATTCCAAGAGTAATTAAAACACCACCTACAACTCTATCAAACCATTTTCCAAAATTATTAAAAAAAACTCTAACTCTTTTTGTACTTAAGAGTAGAGATGTTCCAATAAAGAAAAACATAGTTGCAAAAATACAATAAACTCCATATAAGCTTTGAATATATAAAGGAGTGTCAATACTTATAACAACTGTAAACATTGATAAGAAGAATAGTGTTGCTTTAGGGTTTAAAGCATTGCACAAAAAACCAATTCCAAAAGACTTCATATCACTTATCTCTTTTGTAACTTCACATGAGTCGATATCAACTTTAATACCTTTAGATTTTAAACTCTTATATCCTAGATATATCAAATACAAGGCTCCTAAGTATTTAATAATACTAAACAAAACAATAGATTTAGAGATAATCAAACCTATTCCTAAAATAGTATATATCACATGAACTGAAATTCCTAAACCTATTCCAATACTAGTAAAAATAGAAGCTCTTTTGCCATAATTGATACTTTGCTTTAAAATCACAGCAAAATCAGGACCAGGTGAGAGAAGTGCTATAAATAAAGCCCCTGCTAAAATCAAAAACTCATGTAAATACAAAGAATAATCCATATGTCCCCTTAACTATAAACTAAAAAACACAAACCATCGACTATTAACTATCAACTAATTACGTCTCTGCCCTTCTTTAGGAGGACTTACTTCTTTTTGTAAATCTAAACTAAGATTATGATAAAAAAGCTCACCATAATCTGTTGTTCTATTTATAGTTTCATAGGCTTGTTTTATGCCGTTATTATATTTTAAAGCATCTTGTAGAATTTTTACTATTTTAATTGATTCTAAGAAGTTAACATGAGAAGGAGCTTCAATAGGTGAACTATAATACCTATGCATTCTTTCAACTAAGTTTTTATTTCTTATTTCTATAAAAATAGATTCTATTGGAGATTTAAAAAATAGTATTTTTTGTTTTACATTAATTGAGATATATGTTGTTTCCATTCCATATATTTTTCTAGAATAAGAATCAAACAAAAAAAGTTTTTTATTATAGTTATTGTGAAATAGTTCATAAATTAATTCTAGTATTTTAATCTTTTCTTCTTTTGTATAGAAGTTACCAATACTTGCAAAACAAAAAGATAAAATAGATTTAATAGAATACCACTCTGTTGTATCATAATCATATTTCAACATTTGTTTTATTCTTTTTTGTTTTAACTCTTCTATATCTTTACTTGTTTTTGTTCTATATACTTTTTGTACAGCAGTATCTCTATACATTGGCCCTGGAAACTGAGCTTGTATAACAAACCTTCTACTCTCTTCTAAGTCCATTATATAACTTAACCGTCCATAATAGTCTTCATCTATAATTCTAACTTCTTTTTGGGGTATTTGAGTTATTGATTTCATAAACTCATCATCAGTACAGGCATCTTCCCAGATATAATCAGGATATCTGAAAAGTTGACATAATTTATTTTTAATTTCTAAGCTTGGTTCTACTTCTGTAATACCATCAACCCAAGATGTAACAGTACGTCTATCTTTTTGTATTAAGGAAGAAAATTTTGAAATACTTAAATTTGATCTTTTATATATTTCTATTAATTTTTCAATACCAGTTTTAAATAACATTTATATTCCTTAAAGATATTTTATTTTATTGTACAGTAATTAAATAAAAAAACAAAATTTGTACATAATAGATCTAATAGTCTATAAACTGGGATTTTACTTACAAAAAGAATACAATTGTAAGTAAGATATATCTATAATAATTTTTTTATTTGACTTCTCAAATAAGTTAATTATAAAAAAATTCAAGAAGAAATAAACTCTTTTTATTTATTAAAATTTTGCTTATAAGAATTAAGTATATGAAATTATTACAATTTATGCTCAATGCTGTACAAATATCATACATAATACTTTTTATTGTAAAAAAATTGTTATTTACTTTTTAAAAACATACAATAGTTCTATCTAAATATCTTGTATACTTAAATATAAAAAAATCAAAGGATTAATATGAGCGCAGGAAAAAGATTTAGAGAAGCATTAAGTGAAGAAACTCCATTACAAATTGTAGGAGCTGTTAATGCTTATTCTGCATTACAAGCAACTAAAGTGGGATATAAAGCACTTTATCTTTCAGGTGCTGGTGTTGCAAACTCATCATATGGTTTACCAGATTTAGGAATGACTATGTTAGAAGATGTATGTATTGATATTAGAAGAATTACTTCTATTACAGATTTACCTTTATTAGTAGATGCTGATACTGGTTGGGGACATGCTTTTAATATAGTAAGAACTGTTCAAGAAATGACTAAAGCAGGAGCTGCTGGGATTCATATTGAAGATCAAGTTGCTGCTAAGAGATGTGGACATAGACCTAATAAAGAATTAGTTTCTACACAAGAAATGTGTGATCGTATAACAGCAGCAGTATCAGGTAAAACAGATCCTGATTTTGTAATTATGGCTAGAACTGATGCACATGCGAGCGAGGGTCAACAAGCTGCAATTGATAGAGCTTTAGCTTATGTAAAAGCAGGAGCTGATATGATTTTTGCAGAAGCAATCCATACATTAAAAGAATACAAAGAATTTACTGATGTAATTAAAGTTCCAGTATTAGCAAATATTACTGAATTTGGATCAACACCTATGTTTACAACAGAAGAGTTAGGTTCAGTTGGTATTTCAATGGTTTTATATCCTTTATCAGCATTTAGAGCAATGAATAAAGCTGCTTTAACTGTATATCAAGACTTAAGAGAAAAAGGTACCCAAGAAGGTACATTAGATATTATGCAAACAAGAATGGAACTGTACGATATGTTAGGTTATCATGAATACGAAGCTAAAATGGATAAGCTTTTTTCTGCTGGTAAAGCTAAATAATTTATATTAGAAAAATAAAAACTAAGGGAAAATTATGAGTACTACAACTACAGGATTTAAACCAAAAAAATCTGTTGCTCTTTCTGGAACATCTGCTGGAAACACTGCAATTTGTACAGTTGGAAAAACTGGAAATGATTTACATTATAGAGGATATGACATCTTAGAATTTGCTGACAAAGCTGAATTTGAAGAAATTGCATATTTAATTGTTCATGAGAAGTTTCCAAATATTGAAGAATTAAAAACATATAAGAAAAAACTTAGATCTTATAGAGATATCCCTTCTGGTGTTAAAGTTGCTCTAGAGCAATTACCAAAAACTTGTCATCCTATGGATGTTATGAGAACGGCTTGTTCTGTTCTTGGTGCTTTAAATCAAGAAGATGAAGCTCATCCTAAAGATGAAGCTCAAGATATCATTGATAGATTAATTGGATCATTTGCTTCAATGTTATTATACTGGTATCACTTTGCTTATAATAATAAAAGAATTGATGTAGTAACAAATGATGATACAGTTGGTGGTCATTTTTTACATTTATTACATGGAGAAAAACCAAAAGATTCTTGGGTTAAAGCTATGCATGTATCTTTGATTTTATATGCTGAACATGAGTTTAATGCTTCAACTTTTACTTCTAGAGTAATATCTGGAACTAATTCTGATTTATTTTCATGTATTACTGGTGCAATTGGAGCGTTAAGAGGTCCTAAACACGGTGGGGCTAATGAAGTTGCATTTAGAATTCAAGAGCGATATTCATCTGCTAATGAAGCAGAAGCTGATATCAAAGCAAGAATGGCTAAAAAAGAGATCATTATTGGTTTTGGACATCCTGTTTATACTTCAAGTGATCCAAGAAACGTTGTTATTAAAAAAGTTGCTCATGATTTATCTAAAGAAAACAATGATATGAAAATGTATGATGTAGCTGAGAGAATTGAAACAATTA
The DNA here is from genome assembly GCA_965224485.1 of Arcobacteraceae bacterium. Taxonomy (GTDB): domain Bacteria; phylum Campylobacterota; class Campylobacteria; order Campylobacterales; family Arcobacteraceae; genus NORP36. Next base: position 314,601 of record CBDCZH010000015.1, read on the forward strand.
TGTGGGAACAAAAGAAAATGTTTCCGAATCTTGATTGGTTCTCTGCTGTTTCTTATAATCAAATGGGAATTCCAACTGATATGTTTACTCCTATTTTTATAATCTCAAGAGTTACTGGTTGGGGAGCACATGCAATTGAGCAAAGAGAAGATGGAAAGATTATCAGACCATCTGCTACTTATACTGGACCTGAGGGTTTAAAATTTGTTCCAATTGAGCAAAGATAATATACTCTAAACTTGCCCCTTTTTAAGGGGCAAAATTAAAATTAAAATTAACATATGAGATTTTACTAAAAGAAAAAATCTTATATTTTAGTGATTCATTTCAAAAAACAAATACTTAAGACAAATACTAGAGATAAAATAAGACTATATAAGGATCTAAATATGACAAATGAAAAATACCTTAAAGAACTAGAAGGTTTTAATACAAGCTTTTATGATGTAAAAGCTGCTGTTGAAGATATTAAAAAAGGAAGTTTTGAAAAACTTAACTATACTTCAAGAGTATTAGCAGAAAACTTACTTAGAAAATGTCCAAGCGAAGATTTAGAAGCTTCTTTAGTTCAATTAATTGAAAAAAGAACTGATAGAGATTTTCCTTGGTATCCAAGTAGGGTTGTAACTCATGATATTTTAGGACTTACTGCACTTGTAGATTTAGCAGGTTTAAGAGAAGCAATTGCTGCTAAAGGGGGAGATCCTAAAAAAGTTAATCCTGTTGTTCCTACACAACTTATAGTAGATCACTCACTAGCTGTTGAGTGTGGTGGATTTGAAGAAGATGCTTTTCAAAAAAATAGAGATATAGAAGATAGAAGAAATGCTGATAGATTTCATTTTATTAATTGGACAAAAGAAGCTTTTGATAATGTAGATGTTATTCCTCCTGGAAATGGAATCATGCATCAAATCAACTTAGAAAAGATGTCTCCTGTTATTCATAATGTTGATGGAATTGCAAGTCCTGATACTCTTGTAGGAACAGATTCACATACTCCTCATGTTGATGCACTTGGTGTTTTAGCTATTGGTGTTGGTGGATTAGAAGCTGAAAATGTAATGTTAGGTAATCCTTCTTATATGAGAACTCCTGATATTATTGGTGTTAATATAGTAGGTAAGAGAGCTTCTGGTATTACTGCTACTGATATTGCATTATCAATGACTTCATTTTTAAGAGAAAATAATGTTATTTCTGCATATTTAGAATTTTATGGTACTGGTATGGAATACCTAAACTTAGGAGATCGTGCTACTATTGCAAATATGACTCCTGAATATGGTGCAAGTGCAGGTATGTTTAGTATTGATGAACAAACTTTAGATTATTTAACTTTAACTGGACGAGAAGCAAAACAAATTAAACTAGTTGAAGCATATGCAAAAGCAAATGGTTTATGGTCAAGTGATTTAAAAAATGCAACATATCAAAGAGTATTAACTTTTGATTTAACAGCTGTTTCAAGATCTTTAGCTGGTCCTTCTAAACCACATAAACTAGTACCAACTTCAACTCTAAAAGCTGAAGGTATTACTGATAGTTCTGTTAAAATTGGTGATACAGATATGCCAGATGGTGCAATTTTAATTGCTGCTATTACTTCATGTACAAATACCTCAAACCCTAGAAATGTAATTGCTGCTGCTTTACTTGCTAAAAAGGCAAATGAACTAGGATTAAAAAGAAAACCATGGGTTAAAACATCACTAGCACCTGGTTCTAAAATAGTTGAAGAGTATTTAAAAGATGCTAAACTTCTTCCTGAGTTAGAAAAACTAGGATTTGGAATAGTAGGTTTTGCCTGTACTACTTGTAATGGAATGAGCGGGGCTTTAGATCCTGATATTCAAAAAGAAGTTATTGATAAAGACATTTATTCAACTGCTGTTTTATCTGGAAATAGAAACTTTGATGGAAGAATTCATCCTTATGTAAAAGAAGCATTTTTAGCTTCACCTCCTTTAGTTGTAGCTTATGCTTTAGCTGGTTCTATTAGATTTGATATTGAAAAAGATAGTTTAGGAAATGACAAAAATGGAAATCCTATTACATTAAAAGATTTATGGCCAAGTGATGAAGAAATTAATGCAGTGGAAAAAGCTTCTGTTAGACCTGAAATGTTTGCTAAAATTTATGACCCTATGTTTGCTAAAAAAATTCTAGGTGATATTGAAATTTCGCCATTTTATAAATGGAATAGACAAAGTACATATATAAATAAACCACCTTATTGGGATGATGAGTTTATGGGTAAACCAGCTTTAAAAAATATGTTACCTTTAGGTGTATTTCCTGATAACATAACTACTGATCATTTATCGCCTTCAAATGCGATTTTACCTGAGAGTGCTGCTGGGCAGTATTGTTTAAAAATGGGTTTACCTATTAATGACTTGAACTCATATGCAACACATAGAGGAGATCATTATACTGCTCAAAGAGCAACATTAGCTAATCCAAAACTATACAATGAAATGGTTAAAGATGAGAACGGTGAAACTAAACAAGGCTCACTTACTACTATCATGCCAGAAGCTAAAGAAAGTAGAATGTGGGAAGCTATTGAGACATATATGCAGAGAAAACAGCCTTTAATTATCATAGCTGGTACTAACTATGGTCAAGGATCTTCAAGAGACTGGGCTGCAAAGGGTGTTAGACTTGCAGGTGTTGAAGTTTTAATTGCCCAATCAATTGAAAGAATTCATAGAACAAATCTTGTTGGAATGGGTGTTTTACCCTTACAATTTAAAGAAGGTGATACTAGACATACTTACAATATTGTTGGAAGCGAATCTTATGAAGTTTCTGGTGAAATACAAGCTAGAGGTGATTTAAATGTAATCATGACAAGAGCTAATGGAGAAGTTGTAAATATTCCTGTTCTTTGTAGATTAGATACAAGTGCTGAAGTTGAAGTTTATAATGCTGGTGGAATTTTGCAGAAATTTGCTGTTGATTTTGTGGCGGGGAAGTAGTTGGTAAGTTTTTAAGTTGCTAGGTTAGTAAGTTAGTGAATTAGTTTTTAAGTTAGTAAGTTTTTTGGTTTTAGTTTTAGTAGTTTATAATTAAGGATATTTAAATGGCATATGAAGCACAGTTTAAAGTAAAAGCAACATATATGAGAGGTGGAACTTCTAAGGGTACTTTTTTTAATATTGCAGATCTTCCAAAAGAAGCACAAGAAGATACAACAAAAAGAGATAAACTTCTTCAAAGAATTGTAGGAAGTCCTGATGTTTATAAGAAACAAATGGATGGAATGGGAGGAGCATCTTCTTCTACTTCAAAAGCTATCTTAGTTGGAAAATCAGATCTTGCTGGTCATGATGTAGATTATTATTTTTGCCAAGTTGCAATAGATAAAGATTTTGTAGATATGAGTGGAAATTGTGGAAACCTAAGCTCTGCTGTTGGTCCTTTTGCAATACATGAGGGACTTGTTGATAATGTTCCACAAAATGGTGTTTGCTGTGTAAGAATTTGGCAAGCAAATATCAAAAAAACAATTCTTTGTTATGTTACTATGGAAAATGGCCTAGTTAAAGAAATGGGTGATTATGAAATAGATGGTATTGCTTTTGCTGCCCAAGAAATACAGCTAGAATTTTTAGAACCAGTTGACCCTAACGAAGAACTATTTCCTACAGGAAATTTAGTTGATGATTTAGAAGTTCCTGGAGTTGGTACGTTTAAAGCAACTATGATAACAGCTGGAATTCCTACTATTTTCGTAAATGCAAGTGAAATTGCATATAAAGGAACTGAACTTCAAGGTGATATTAACTCAGATACTGCTGCTTTAGAAAGATTTGAAAAAATTAGAATTGCAGGGGCTTTAAAAATGGGTCTTATTAAAGAAGCTAGCGAAGCACAAACAAAACAACATACTCCAAAAATTGCTTTTGTTTCACCAGCTCAAGATTTCATAACTTCATCTGGAAAAGAAGTTAAAGCTTGTGAAATGGATTTACATGTACGTGCTTTATCTATGCAACAATTACACCATGCAATGATGGGAACAGCTTCTGTTGCTATTGGAGTTGCTGCTTGTATTCCTGGAACACTAGTTAATATAGCAGCTGGTGGAAAAGAAAAGAATAGTATTACTTTTGGTCATCCTTCTGGTGCTATTAAAGTTGGAGCTATTATTTCAAAAGAAAATGGGAAATATTTAGTAAAAAAAGCAAGTATGAGTAGATCTGCTAGAATTATAATGGATGGAAATGTTCATGTACCAGCAGGAACAATGGATTAATATAATTTATTAAAATAAAAAAGGTCTAGACAAAGTCTAAACCTTTTCCCTATAAACCATCAACCATTTAACCATAAACTACTTAACCAAAGCAGAAATAGCTTTAAAGTTTGGATTTTTAGAACTAAGAGTTAGTTCAAATAATAAAGATTCATAAGTAGTTGGAATAACACCTGCTAAAACTAATCTCTCAATTGCCATAATAGTATTATACTCAACTCTAGAACTTACACAATCAGTTACTAAAACAGGTTGTAAACCCTCTTCTAATAAGTCTAAACAAGTTTGAAGTACACAAACATGAGTTTCAATTCCAGCAACAATAACCATTCTTTTTCCAGAGCTTTTAATAGCTTTTAATGTATCCTCATTTCCACAACAAGAAAATGTAGTTTTCTCAAAATGAGTCTCTTTTGATACAAGTTCTTTTAAAGAAGGAATTGTTTCACCAAGACCTTTTTTATACTGCTCATTAATTATAAAAGGAACTTCATGAACTTGTAAACCTTTTACTAAAGTAATAAGATTTCTTTGAATTATATCCCTATTTGACATTAGGGGAAATAATTTTTCTTGAACATCTACTAAACAAAATATTGTATCTTCTAATCGTATTTTCATCTGTTCTCCTTAATCTATGTCTTTTATGATACTAAATAATTAATTAAAAAGAAAAGAAAAAGATATAAAAGAATTTTAAGAAAAAAAAGTGGGTAGTTTGGGAAAAGATAGACTTAATTCTAAAAGAATTAGGTCTATTTTTATAAGCTATGATTTCTAAATATGCTTGTTTGCAAATATAAGTAAAAACTTATACAAAAGCTACTTTTTCAGCACGTTCAAGAAGCTCTTTAGCTCCTTGATCTATAAATTTTGAAGCTAGTGTTTTTCCTATTGTTTCAAAATCTTCTAATTTTGCAGTTATATCCTCTGTAATAGATTCACTACCATCAGGCATTCCTACAATTGCTTGAACTCTAATTGAATTTTCATCAATAATTGTAGCTTTTACTCCAATAGGAACTTGACATCCACCTTGAAGAGTATCTACAAAAGATCTCTCAATTGTTGATTCAATATGTGCATCTTTATCATTTAGAACTTTTATTAGCTCAACTATCACAGGATCAGTTGTAGTCTCAATTCCTAATGTTGCTTGACCCATTGAAGGAATCATATCATCAGTTGAAATAGGAGTGAAATATTTAACTTCATTTTCTATTTTAAGTTTTTTAACCCCAGTTGCTGCTAAAATAATAGCATCATACTCACCAGCATTAAGTTTTGCAATTCTAGTATTAATATTACCTCGTAAATCTTTTAAGTTAATATCTGGACGTAATAATTTAATAGCCATACGTCTTCTTAAAGACGTAGTTCCAACAACAGCACCTTTTGGTAGGTCAGCTATACTTTCGTATTTATTTGATAGTAGAGCATCTCTTGGGTCATATCTTTTTGAAACAGCTGTAAGTTGTAAACCATCTTCAAACTTAGTTGGAACATCTTTTAAAGAATGAACGGCTAAATGAGCCTCACCATTTAGCATAGCTATTTCAAGCTCTTTAGTAAAAAGACCTTTTCCACCAATTTTTGCCAAAGGAACATCTAAAATCTTATCACCTTTTGTAACAAACTCTTTTAATACAATTTCCATACTAGGATAGAATTCTTGTAGTTGCGCTTTTATAAATTCACTTTGCCATAAAGCTAATTGGCTTCTTCTTGTAGCTATTACTAATTTTTGCATTTATTTTCCTAATGTCTCATATTTTAATTTTGTATTATCTCTTTTTTTATTTATAAATACAGTTGGTGTTCCTTGTACAAGTACATCTTGAGCCATTTGTAAATCATATGAAATAACATCTTTTATTTTTTTATCATTTATTTGCTTAAGAGTAATATTTGTTTTAAATTCTTTATTAAAAGCATCTAGTATTATTTTAGGACTTCTTTGTTTTGCTGTAAAATATTTATTCCAGCTTGTAGTATATACTTTAAGTTCAAGATTTTTAAAACCTTGCATTTTAGCAACTTGCATAATTTTCACTAATGTTTTAGCAGCGGGATGCATTCTTAGAAGTGGAAAATGATAATAATACAAAGCAATATTATCTTTGTTTTTATTTACATGTTTGATTAAAGTTGGTATATAATCTATACAATCAGGACATAAAGGATCTGAGAAAACAACAATTTTATCTTTTGAGTTATGAGTACCAGCAATTAATTTCTTTTCATCATGGTATTTAGAACTTAAAGAAGGGACTAAAGTATCTTTTAAATTCTTTCCCGTTTTAATATCCAATAAATCAATAGCAACATAAATACCATTTGTAAAAACAATATCTTTTGCGCTAATATCTTGAGAGTTTATTGAAGCAGTTATATCCATTATATAACCATACCAACCCTCAACAGGCATCTTCTTTTTAAAATTTATTTTAACATCTTTTATTTCTATTCTTGAATTTTGTGAAAATTTCTTTTTCTCAAAACTAATAATAGACTCATCTATTGAAGAAGCAAAAATACTACTTGTCAATAAGGTGCTTATCATCAATAATCTCGACATCAATAACATCATCATCTCCTTTTTTTTCTTTAAAATTACGTGCATTTGTAAAATTTTCATTATTAGCAAAGTTTTCAAAGTTTACATTATTTGTAAAACTTGATTTATTCTTTTTCAGAACTCTTCTTGCTAAGATTTGAGCAAAAAAGGAGAACTGTAAAAGTAAACCAAGGAAATCAGTAAAAAAACCAGGAAGAATCAATAACATCGCACCTAAAGCAACAAAAATATTTTGCTTCATAAAGTCTTCTTGTGAAATTTGTTTATTTGCAACAGACATCAAATTTTCTCTTATGGCATATTTATAGTTTTTTAATAAATATATCCCTAGCATACATGAAAAAATAATTTCCAAAAATACAAAAAGACCACCAATTTGTCCAGCAATTGCTGATGAAACCATTACTTCTAAAAAAATATATAAAATAAAATATATCAAGTTTAACCTTTTTAAAATTTAAATATTATAGTAAAAAAGAGTTTAACATCTAAGTATTAACAAAGAATTAATACTTAAATTTTGTTCTTTACAGTAATCTTTTTAATATCAAAAAGTTCTTTTGCTTTATCTAACATAGCTGAGTTTAAAATATCTTCAATCTGCAACTCTCTTTGAGCCATAGTAGGATTTACTACTTTATTCATATCAGCAACACAACCAGAACCTAGTTCAATATCTTCTATCATAGAAGAACTATTATCTTCTACTTCATTTATAGCTATATTTTGTTTTTTTACTTCTTTAGCGGGGTTCTTCCTTTAGGAAGTCTATTTCAATATTTTTTCCATAAATGTCATAAATGAAAGTTTTAATAATACCAAAATGTTTAAATAAAAGTTTTCTCTGATCTCCTTGGGCAAAAGAAGAAATATTTAAAGTATTATTATTGAAATTTTTATAAATAAAGTTATCTTCAAAAACTTCACCTAGTTCTACATCTCTATCATATACCCTATTAATTACTAACTCAAATTTTACCTTGCCTTCATCTTTTACTTCTACTTTTTTCTCTTCTTGAACAATAGGTTTTTCAAGAGTTTGTACAGTTGACAAAGTAGGAGAACTAGGAGAATTAAGAGAATTAACATTTCCTTGTACAAAATCTTCATTTGCAACTAAAGGCACAGGCTCTTGCACTTTTGGCACTTGCTCTGTATGATTTACTTGGATTTCTTCTACTGCTTGTATTTCTTGTCCTAGTATCTCATCTTTTTGCTCTTTTATAAGAACTTCATTTTCTTGTACTTGATTGTTTGCTAAATCTAAAGTTTCATTTGAACTTGGATTTTCTTGAATTATTGTATTACTAGAATTATCTATATTATCTTTCTTTTCATGATACAGTTCTTGAACGGACTCATTTACAACTTCTTTAGATGCTTCATGTGAATGTTCAATTATCTTTTCTTCATTTAAAGAAGCACTAATGTTATTAACATGTTCTAAGTCTTTTTTTACTTCTACTTGTTTAACATCATTTATAATATCATTTATACTTCGTAAATTATTAGCTTCAATCATTTTTAAAAGCATTAAAATTAAAACAAAAGAAGAATCAGAATTTAAGGCTAAGAGATGTTTAGAATCTGCAATTATTCTAAAATATCTATCAAAAATCAATAAATCAAACTTAGGATCTCTTTGGAACATTTTATTTTTTAGATATATACTCATTTCATCACAAACAGAGCTTATTTCATAGTTTTCTAAACTTTGTGCTATTGCAGTTACATCTGAGTTAGATAATACTAAATCAAAAATTTCATCCATAAACTTAGGATCAATTAAACCTAACATCTCAACTACACTAGAAGTACTAACCATACCTTTTGAGAAAATTATAGCTTGGTCAAGTAAAGTTAGAGTATCTCTTAAACTTCCTTGTCCACTTCGTGATAATATTGCTAATGCTTCTTCTTCAAAATCAATACCTTCTTCATTTAAGATATGAGATAAATGATGAATAACATCTTTATTTGATATTTTTTTAAATCTAAAGTGTTGAGTTCTGCTTAAAATAGTTGCAGGTAGTTTTAAAGCATCAGTTGTTGCAAGTATAAACTTTACAAAACCAGGAGGTTCTTCAAGAGTTTTAAGTAAGGCATTAAAAGCTTGGGTAGTAAGCATATGAACTTCATCAATTATAAAAACTTTAAACCTAGCAGAACTTGGTTTATATTTAGTATGTTCTATTAAATCTTTAATATCATCAATACCTCGATTTGAAGCAGCATCCATTTCGATAATATCTAAGTGTCTATTTGCATTTGCACTTAAACAATTATCACAAGTTTCACAAGGTTTTGACGTAGGTCCAGTTGTACATAATAAAGCTTTTGCCATAATTCTAGCAGTTGATGTTTTTCCAGACCCTCTAAGTCCACTAAACAAATAAGCATGAGATAATCTATTTGTATCTAAAGCAAGACTAAGTGTTTGTGAAATCGTATCTTGCCCTACTAAATCTTCAAATCTTTTTGGTCTATATTTTAGTGCTAGTACTTTTTTTTCTTCAGTCATCTAATAAACTCCCTAACCATGATTTAGCTACTTTTTTTAAATTTTCTGGATTTTCTGTTGCAAAAAATGAAACTTTTTGCTTTTTAAAATTTTTATTATACTTATGTTCTTTTTTTATAAACTCTACTATTGCATCACCTGAATGAATAGTTTTACAATTATTAAAATATTTTGATATCTCGTTTTGTATTAGAGGAAAGTGAGTACAGCCTAAAATAACCGCATCAATTTGTTTGCTTTGTTTTAAGTCTTTAAAATAATAATCCAAACATGCGTTTAAAACTTCACCTTTTAAAATACCTTCTTCAACTAAAGAAACTAGAAGACCAGTTTGTAAAGAAGTGATATTTTCATAACCTATTTGTTTTAATTTTGTTTCATATCTTTTTGTTGCAATTGTACCTTTTGTAGCAATTACTAATATATTGTCTTTTTTATTTTTTACTTGTTCTTGCACAGCTAAAACACCAGGTTGGATAACCCCAATAACAGGGATATTTGCAACCTCTCGTAATTCATTTATTGCAAAAGCACAAGCAGTATTACAAGCAACTATTATCATATCAACATCAAAATTTTTAAAAAATTCTAAGGCTTCAAGGGAGTATCTTATGATAGTATTTTTATCTTTTGCTCCATAAGGTACTCTAGCTGTATCCCCATAATAAATTATTTCTTCAAATAGTTTATGTTCAAGTAAAGATTTAACTACACTTAATCCACCAATACCTGAATCAAATACTGCAACTTTCAAATATATTCCTTAATAAAATTTAAGAAAGTATATCTAAAAGTGCATAACTAAAATGTTAAAGCTTAAAAACTTTCCCAGTCATCTGAGTCATTATTAGCAACAAAATCTTTTTTGCTAGTTTCAGTTTTTACAGGCTCTTTTATTTTTCTTATATTTGTTTCTTGTTTAACTTGTATAGAGGCGTTTACTCTTGTACTTTTCTCTTCTACTTTAGGTGAATGATTTCTTTGTTTTACTAAATCTTTTCCATCAAACTCTTTTTCATTTGCACTTGAAACAATAAGTTTTGCTACATTATCTGTTTGCTCAGCTATTGTTTGTGTATTATTAGCAATCACAACATTTTCTTGAGTTTTTTGATCAAGATTATTAACAGCATCATTAATCTGATTAATACCTTCTAACTGCTCTTTTGAAGCGCCTTCAATATCTTTTATTAAAGAAATTGTTTTATTGATATTATTATTTAAAGAGGTATAACCATGAATCATATCTTGAGATATTGTTTTACCTTCATTGGCTTTTACCTTTGCATTCTCTACTAAATCTTTTATCTCTTTAGCAGCTTCTGCTGATCTACTTGCAAGATTTCTTACTTCTTGGGCAACTACTGCGAAACCTTTTCCAGCTTCACCTGCTGTTGCTGCTTCTACTGCTGCATTTAAAGATAGAATATTTGTTTGGAAAGCAATTTGATCAATTACTGTAATTGCTTCGTTAATTGATCCAACTTGATCATTAATTTCATCCATTGCATTAGTTGTTTTATTCGCTAAGTCTTCACCTTCTTTAGCAGAATCCATTAATAAATTAGCATAAGAAGACATTTCTTCTATGTGGTGAGTATTTCCAGTAATTGCACTAGTTATTTCTTCTAAGGCTGCTGCTGTTTCTTCTAGGGAAGCTGCTGTTTGATTTGAGTTATTGTTTAAAGTATTTACATCTTCTAGCAGAAGTTTTGAACTTGATTCCAAACTTAAACCATTTGATTTATTCTCAACTAACATTGTTGTAATAGAAGTTCCTAAAGAGTTAACACCTAGTGCTAGTTTTTTTAAATGCTCTTTTAAATCTTTTGTATTAATTTTATTTAAATAATTATAATTTGAGTACTGTTCTAAAACATTTAATACTTCATCAATATTATGTTCAATATTAGAGCCCATTTTATTTAAAACATTTTTTAACTGCATTAAAGCCGGGTTAGTTACACTTAAATCAACTCTTTGACATAAATCACCTTGCTCAAATTCAGATAAAACTAATATTGTTTCATCTATTAATTTTCTATCTTCTTCAATACCAGCTTTAGTTTTAATAATATTTTCATTAACAACCTTAGCCATCTGACCAATTTCATCATTATTTCTAACTTCTAAAGAATGTACTTTATTTGTTTCTCTATTTAAATATTTAAAAAAGTTCAATAAACCTTCTTCAAATTCTACTAAAGGTTCAATAATTATTCTTGAACTAATAAAACCAATTAATAACATTAATACTATTAAAGATGCAAAAGCACTTATACATATATATATTATAAAATCATTAATATCAGCATTAGTTTTATTTTTCATAATTGTTATATTTTCTTCTATTTCATCTACATAAGCAGAAGTTCCTATAATCCAATTCCATTGTTTAAAAGATTGTACATAAGATAATTTATGCTCAGGAGTACTTGAACCTTCTCGTAACCAATTATATTTTAGTAAACCTTCATTTTTGTTATTTGCAATATTTAGCATTTTTCTAAAAAGATAATCACCATTAGCATCTTTAAAATCAACTAAAGACTTCCCATTTAAAGAAGGTTTCTTTGGATGCATTAACATTTCATTCTTAGTATTCATAATCCAAAAATAACTATCTTTTCCATATTCCATACTTGAAATTAAACTAAGTGCTTCTTTTTGCATACTTTGTTTAATATTATCAATATAAGCCCCTGTTCCTATAATCCAGTTATATGGTTCAAATACTTTTACTATAGAAGCTTTATATACAGTTTTTTTACTAGAAGGACTATAAAATGAGTACTCTATATATGCTTCTTTTTTATTCTCTAAAGCTTTAACTGCTAAAGGAACAAAAGTAACTTCTTTTGAGTTTTTATAATTCTTTTGATTCATCTCTTTTTTTATAGGATGCATAATCATATTATAGGAAAAATCGTTAATCCAAAAATAACCAGCTTTGCCATATCTAGAAGCTGCTATTATTTTTTTGATTCTTAATTTTAACTCTTCTTGCGGAATAAGATATTTATAAGTATTATATTCATTTGTTATTATTGAAAATAAAAAATCTTCTTGCTCTTTTATATAACCTTGAACTTCATTTTTAATTTTATCTTTAGCTGTTCTTTGATAAAAAGAATCAACAGATTTAAGAGCTAAAGAAAGATAGTTTTTAAGTTCTAATTCTTTATTCTTATAAGCTTCAATTTTATAACTTTTGATTTTTGCAGCTGATAGTTTCTCCATAGAATAAATTGATTGAAACGACAAAATACAAGATACTGTTATTATAGTAAACAGTAGTATTAACTGTAATTTAATTTTAATTGTTAAATTTTTCACGTACGACTAACCCTTTTTTAGAAAATTATTTATATATATACAAAAGAAAGACAAAACCAAAAAAACTTTTCTATATCCCTATTATATAAAGATGAAGAGAATTTATGCCTAAATTTATTTATAAATAAAAAATTATTATCTATTTTTATTAATTGAATTTTAGCTAAAAAAACTAATATATTCTTTAAAGATTACGAGAAATTTATGGATAATAATTTTCTATTATGAATATTAATAATAGTTATTATTTTTATGTTTATAATGTTTTTTTGTATTTAAAATTAAATAATTTTCATGGTAAATAAAAAGGTATTAGAAGAGCCTAATTATCGATTCCTTCGAAAATAGAAATTATTTAGAAGAAAAATTATTTTTGCTTTTTAAAAAAAGCTGAAAGTAGTATTTTAAGAAATATTTATAGTTTATAAATTTCAATATTTATATGTTTTCTATAATAAAAAATAAGTTAAGTTAGAAAACTTAACTTATTTTATCAATAATTAGAATGATTCTACTATTGAACCCTTATATTTTTCTCTTATAAAAGCTTTAACTTCAGGAGAAGTAACAGCTTCATTTAATGCTTTTATATAGTCTTTATTTTCATTACCTTTTTTAACAACAATTATATTTGCGTAAGGTGAATCTTTACTTTCAAGAACTAAAGCATCTTTTAAAGGATTAAGATTTGCACTTAAAGCATAATTAGTATTAATAATAGCAGCTGCAACTTCATCTAAAACTCTTGGTAATTGAGGTGCATCTAACTCTTTGATTTTTAAGTTTTTTGGATTGTTAATAATATCAATAACTGTTTTAAACTCAACATCCTTAAAGGTTAATAAACCTGCATTAACTAAAAGATCTAAAGCACGACTTTCATTAGTTGGATCATTAGGAACTGCAATTGTATCACCATCTTTAAGTTCATTTAAATTAATAATTTTCTTAGAATAAACGCCCATAGGTTCTAAGTGAACACTAACTGTTTTTACCAAAGATGTTTTTTTATTTTTATTAAACTGCTCTAAATATGGAAGATGTTGAAAAAAATTAGCATCAAGTTCACCTTCATCAACAGCAATATTTGGAGTTACGTAATCAGTAAACTCAACAATTTGTAAATCATAACCTTTAGCTTTTAGTAAGGGTTTAACAATTTGTAAAATCTCAACATGAGGAACAGGAGTAGCTCCAATTCTAATAACAGTTTTTTTAACTTCTTCTTTTTTTGTACTTTGCTCATTATCTTTTTTATCTGAACAAGCATTTAATACAAATGCAAGTGCAACAACAAAAGATACTTTTAAAATATTCTTTAACATTTTTATCCTTTTAATTTTTTACTTTTTTGTAATTTTATATAAATAATCCCCAAAGCTTTGTACAAGTTGTACTAAAGCAATAAGAATTAAAACAGTATACATCATAGTATCACTTTGGAACCTATAATATCCATATTTAATAGCAACATCACCTAAACCACCACCACCAACAGCTCCAGCCATTGCAGAGAAACCAACAACTGTAATTAGAGTTAGAGTAATTGCTGAAATTATACTAGGTAAGGCTTCAACAAACATAACTTTAAAAATAATTTGCATATCACTAGCACCAAAAGATTTAGCAGCTTCAATCACACCTATTTCCACTTCTTTTAAAGCACTCTCAATAAGTCTTGCAACAAAAGGAGCAGCACCAATAGTTAAAGGAATAATAGCAGCAGTCGTACCAATACTCTTACCAATTAAAAACTTAGTAACAGGGAAAAGTATAATCATTAAGATTATAAAAGGAAATGATCTTAAGGTATTTATTAAAACATCTAAGGTTCTATATACTTTTAGATTTTCTCTTAAACCATCTTTTGAAGTAAGTATTAAAATAACTGCGAAAAAAAGACCAATAAGAACTGCAAAAAAAGTAGAAACTAAAGACATATATACAGTTTCACCCAAAGCAGGCAATAAAATATTTAACATTATATTTTCTCCCAAACAATATCAGATTTACTCATATATGAATAAACTCTTTTTTCATCAATTTTTTTAATATTTATAACCATATTTCCAACTATATGAGTATTTATCTCTTCTAGTTTTCCCCAAACAATATTAAAATCCATATCTAACTCTCTTGCCATTTTAGTGATAAAAGATTGAGAAGCATTATCTTTTGGAAAGTACAATTTAATATTAATACCAACTTTTGGTAAAACTTCTTTTTCACCTAAAAATTCTTTCATTTTTGCATCTGGTTTTAAAAACAATTCTTCTGTCTCATCAAGACCTATAATATTTCCATGTTCTAATAAAAGTGAACGTTGGGCTATTTGTTTAACTACTTCCATTTCATGAGTTACAATTACAATAGTAATATTTAGTTTTTTATTAATTTCTTTTAAAAGATTTAAAATACTAACCGTAGTATTTGGATCAAGAGCAGAAGTAGCTTCATCTGAAAGTAAAATTTCAGGATCAAGAGTTAAAGCTCTTGCAATTGCAACTCTTTGTTTCTGCCCTCCACTTAGTTCACCTGGATAAGCAGAGCTTTTATTCTCAAGTCCGACTAAAAGAAGTAAGTCTTTAACTTTTTTTTCTATTTCTTCTTTTGTATATCCCCAAAGTTGCATAGGTAAGGCAATATTTTGAAATACTGTTTTTCTTGAAAGAAGTGAAAAATGCTGAAAAATCATTCCAACATTTTTTCTAAAAACTCTAAGTTCATCTTTTTTAAGACTTAAAATCTCTTTATTGTTAACTTGTAAAGAACCACTTTTATAAGTTTCAAGTCCATTTATACATCTTAAAAGTGTAGATTTTCCGGCACCACTGTGTCCAACAATAGCAAAAATCTCACCTTTTTTTATATTTATACTAATATTATTTAGCACTTGCGTACTTCCATAATATTTATTTAAATTCTTTATATTTATCATAAAATACCTTTATTAAGGACGCAATGATATAGGATTTTTCATAAGTATTACGTTAAGTGAAAAAGATAGAAATATTAATCAGTATTAAAAAAGAAGATAAGAGAAATAATACTTTTTCTTTGGGAGTAAAGAAGTATGATACTTTACAAAAATAAATCTTTTTGATATAATCTACTTATAATTGTCCTTCGGGATCGTCCCTGCTTTTGCAGGGCAAACATCATTCAATAAGTTTAATTAACTTATCTTTTATTTTTAAAAAATCAAATTCATTAACTTTAGCAATAAATAATATTAAATATTATCTCTAAAATATTATCTTCTATGTTATAATAACAAATGGAAAATTTTTACAATGAATTAATATCTTTCTCTTTAATAGTAGCAGTAGTTTTACTTTTGGCTTTTTTTACTAAGAAAAAAGAAGATCAGTATAAAAAAATAGATGAAGAAGAAAATAAAGATTTGTAGGGTTTTAAATTAATATTCTACTTTAAAATATCTACGATTACTTTTTGCATATTTGGTAGTTTTTCTCTTATTACAATTTCAATAACGCTAAGATTTAGGCCTTCATAATCATGAACAATATAATTTCTTATATCGTAACTTCCTTTTAGGTCATTCTTATTAAACAGACTTAAAATCTCAAACTCACCATCTTTTGATAATTTATCAAATTGCTCAGCAATAGAAGTTAAATGCATCATAATCGATGCTCTAGAATTTTCTTCATCTTCTAAAGCTCTTATGATTCCATCATTATGTTCAACAATATTTTGTATAAACTCAATTTTACGAAGTATTGTATTTAATCTATTTGTTACTTTAGACAAATAAAACTTCTTTAGATATTTGATTCTTTAAAGAAGAAGAACTATCTAAATCAAAAATATCACTTCTAATTTTAAATTTTTTATAAACCATAGTTTTAATTTTATTAATTTCATCAAAATATTTCCATACATCATTTTTAATAAGAAAATCTTTTTTAATTTTAATTGCAATATCAATATCACTAGATGTAGTAGCAGTATTTTTTGCATAACTTCCAAATAAACCCAAAGATTCTATTCCATCTTTTTGTAAAGTTGGTTTTATCATAGAAAGAAAAGTTAATATATCTTTTTGAGTAGGCATTTAAAACCTTTTTGTTTTTTATCATTATACATAAGTTTGGAAAAGAAATCAAATTGATTTACCAATATAAGATTATGATGCTTATTTAAATCATTTACGCATCATTTTTGATGCGATAAGTAGAATTTTACACCTCATAAATGATTCGTAAATTATATTTAGAAGAAGGAATATGCTTTCTTTTTGAAGGGTGCAATCATCAGTTTACAATTAATGTATCAGAATTGTAATAATTCATTCTTTTTAGGTATATTTGGAAAAATATCACTTTAAATTTTTCATATAAAGTATTTTAATTAAATATAATAAAAATCGTAACACTAATTTCTAATATACTTATCAATTATATTCTTTGTAAGTCTCTTAAATAGGTATTTGAATAGATATTGATATATTAAAGTTAAAATGCACGAGGAAGGAGGAAGTTCTTCGATAAAAGTAGCAAGGTCTTCATCCACCTAAATCTAATACCTTAGGAGTACTATTATTTATTAGTTTATATATTAAAATAGTTTTAACTAACTGGTACTTGCTCTTGAAAACTTACAGTTCCCGCTTTCTTACTTTTCTTTTGGGATTTAGTTACTTTGTTTTTGCATGTATTAAGAAAAAGTAAGCATGCACGAAGTACGAGCAAATTCATCGATAAAAACGACTACGATTCATTGGACTAAAGGCTTCCTAAATATATAACAAATTGAAATAAAACTTGATCTTTTTATAAAATTTGACTATAATTACAAAAAAAGAAATAAGGGGTATAAGTTTGAAGTTTATTGATTTATTTGCAGGTATTGGTGGATTTCGGAGAGGAATGGAAGCACACGGACATGAGTGTGTTTTAAGTTGCGAAATTGATGCTAGTGCAAGAAAAAGTTATACTGCAATTCATGGAATCAACCATGACTTTCCAAATGATGTAACAAAACTTAAAGATAGTAAATTACCATATTTTGATATTCTATGTGCAGGTTTCCCTTGTCAACCTTTTAGTCGTGCAGGACGAAGAGAAGGCTTTAATAATGATAGAAGTGGAAACCTTTTCTTTTCTGTAATGGATATTGTAAAAAAAGAAAACCCTCAAAAAATATTCTTAGAAAATGTTAAAGGTTTATTAACATCAGGAATCATAACTGAACCTAATGGAGAAACTAAAAAAGGCATTACACCTAAATATATTGAAGTTGAAAAAGGTAGAACTTTTACAATAATTCTTGAAGAATTAGACTTAGCAGGATACGACGTACAATGGCAACTTATAAATAGTGCCCATTTTATAGCTCACAAAAGAGAACGTGTATATATTATTGCAACAAAAAGAAAAGAAAAAGGAAAATTAAAACAAATATTTCCAATCCATATAGAGAACTCAGAACTAAAATACACTAATAAACTTTTTGAGAACATGTTATGTGAAGCTAAATATAATTTTATTAAAAAAGAGAGTTCTACTTTCAAGTTATCTAAAAATGGAAAAATTATTGACTCGAAAACAAATGAGATATATCAATTTAATAGTGCTACTCCATGGAAAAACTTTGGAATAATGATTAATGGAAATATATTAACAGCAAAAGTTAAACATGATCCAGAAATAGTTCATAAACTTTCAGAACTTCTTGATGATGAAAAAGACATTGATAAAAAACTCATACTTACAAAAGAGGAAGAAGAAAAGCAGAGATATGCAAAATCTCCTAAAACATGGAAAAGTGGAAATAAAATGGGAAGAATGGCTTTTCCTGATAGTATCGAAAAACCATCAAGAACACTAACTGCAAATTCTTCAGGAAGAGAAATGATGGTGGTTCCGTATAAAGATAAATTTAGAAAGTTAACAGCAAAAGAATATTATAGACTTCAAGGTTTTAAAGATAAAGACTATAATAAAGCTATTAAGGCCGGAGTATCAGAATCACAAATTAAAAAGCAAGCTGGTAATGCTGTTACCACTAAAACTATAGAAGCTATTGCTTCTAAGTTCTAAGTGGCCATAGCCTTCTAATTTCACACATTTTTAAAAAACTATCTTTCAATACTAAATTAATTGGTTTTTCTATTAAATAAGTAGATAAATATATCATGCCTTTTGACTTTTCTATCTCATTGATTTCTATTTTTATCTGTGATATTTTATTTTTACTTCTAACAGCTTCAACACTTTTTACTCCTCTGATATTTTTCAATGCTTTTATATTTGTACTTTTTCTAATTGAATCTACATAAAACAGTAGTTTTTCTTTAGTTAATTCAATTTTATTTAATTCTTCTTTTAATTTAATTCTTTTTAAAGAATCAATATAACAACTAGAGAATGGTATCATTTCATTATTTTTAATTCTACTTATAATCTCACTTCTGATTTTTTTAATTTCATGTTCTGACTTTATGGAATCAATATTTACCTGTATATTTCTTCCTAAAAAATAATAATCCGTTTCCATTTTATCATCAATCAGCCATCCAATTGTTTTAACTCCACTTCTATTTATAAAAGAAAGCTCAAACGCAAATGTATTTAAAGATTTTTGAATATATGACAGTTGTGCTTTTTCATCAATATTTTTATTTTTGTTTCCAATTAAATCTACGCCCTTTAATTGTTTCTCTTTCCCCCCTTTAGATAAATAATCAATTCTTTTGTATTTAAATTTCATTATTTTAGGATAAATACAACAGTCCAAATAATTTGAAAACTGTTTTTCCAATTCCAAGTCTATTTCTTTTTGTGTCATTTATTTACTTTAAATATTGATTTAATATATTTAGAATTAAGCCAGAAGCATTTCTTTACTTCATTTGTACCTTCTGGTGTTTCATAAGTATCCATTTTGTTTTTTGCATGTGGCCTAACATGTGCTATTCTATGTTCAGACTTCCTAGGCAAACAATTAGACTGTTTGTTATTTATTCTATATATGGTTTCTTCCCACATTTTTTTAACTTCCAATACATCACCATATGACATATTCCAAAACTTAACACCTTTAAGTTTTAAGTTATCATTTTCATCATACTGATAGAAAACAAAAAAGAATTTTTTCTCTAGAATTAATTTAAAATCAGATTCTTCCCAGGTTTCTTTTATTATCTCTTTGTATTTAAATGTAGGGAAAGATATGTCTTCTTTTGGAACTCCATTTACCTTTAGCCTTACAGTTTTCACAATAATATCTGATTTTGTAAACTCTTCAATCTTTTCATCTGTTTTTAAGCCCAAGATTAGCTTTGTAAGATTCGCATAAAAACTCTTTGCTTTTTTATTTAACTGATTTTCAAAACAATTTAATATATCATCAATATTCATTCCATAAAATATTGAAAACTTATTATAAACAATTTCCTCAAGTGATAAAACAGAGTTCTGCTTTATAATTTTTCCAAATTTCTCTTTTTCATTATTAGCAAAAGAAGCTATTATATGATTCACGTAACCTTGTTTGAAAGAAAATGCTCTTTGTTTTGCCTGTATATCAGAATAAGGTTGATTCCTTAAATTTCCGCCTTTTGATCCTTTTGTGGCTGCTCCAAGGTAAAAAGTATCTCCTTCTGATAGTTCATGTGCATTCCCAGCAATAACTTTTTCTTGAATTATCTTCCAGTCATTTTTTATAATTTGTAAATCTTGGTCATCAAGTTTCCATATATCAACGAGTTTAATTACGTAATCTAAAAAAAACTTATCATGTTCATGTAAATAGAAAATTAATAAAAGATTTTTGTTTTTTTTAAGGAATGTACTATCTTCAAATTTTTCATCAACTAAAGTTAAATAATTTATTATATTTAAAACTAATCTTTCTTTTGAATTAATAGTTCCATTCTTTAAAATTTTTAATGAACTAGTTTTTAGCTCTAAATTTGCTTCGGGAAAGTCTGCATTAGAATTAGAGTTTGGATTATATCCATAGTAAAATTTTTCTAAAACCTGTCCAAAGTTACCCTTACCTTTAAATAAATTGGTAGAATCATCAAATGAACACACTTGAGTTAAGGTTTGGTTTTTAAGTTTTTTAGAATAATTTAAAATAGATTCTTGAGATTCAGGTTTATAAAGCATTTATTCCTAGCAAAAGTTATTTTATTAATTATTATCTAAAATAACTTTTGTCTTCCTTTAATTATAAAAAACAAATGGATTATCTTGTAATTTTAACCTAATTGGTAGTTGCTCTTGTAAACTTTCAGTTCCCGCTTTCTTACTTTTGTATTGACTAAAAGTAAGCAAAAACAACTACTGTTTCGGAGGCTGAAGCTCCCTAAAGTTGTTTTATTGATTTACTTAAAAATAAGAACTCATTAAAATATGCTCCCAGCATATTTTTTTACATTCAAACAATTATTTTTGGGTTACGTAAAGAAATAAAAAAACTTTAGCTCCTGCAAATGTAGCATTTCAATTGAAAGATCTTTTGTCTACTTCGTAGATATAGTTTTGATACATATTTATAAATTCATTTTTATATTGGGCATTTTGATTACTTGCTCTTGTCCTGCCTTTGAGGAAGCTAGAGTTTGAGTGTTTATTTTCGGTAACAAGCGAAGCATGTTTGACCGTTAAGAAAGGTGCCGTAAGGGCACGTTTTAGGGAGTTCTGGAGCGCAGAAAATGAATTCTTGAACTCTAGGCACCCGGAGGGATTCATCAACCGGCAGTCGACTTTTTTGTTTCTTTTTGATCGATAAAAAAAGATGCCTGAGCATAGCGATACAATCCTGTAAGGGAAAAAAGCGCGAAGATTCATCTTTGTAAGAGTTCTAAAAGTCAAAACTATATTAGGTTTTATAATTATTAGTTTATATATTAAAATAGTTCAAAATAACGGGCTTTTACTCTTGTAAACTTTAGCTCCTGCAAATGTAGCATTTCAATTGAAAGATCTTTTCTCTACTTCGTAGATATAGTTTGAAGACATATTTATAAATTCATTTTTATATTGGTATCTTAATTTTTGGATACTTATACAACTTACTCTTTTCATACATTTGTAAAACTAGAATTTTAGTTTTTTTAGGTGATAAGAGATTCAAATGTATATTATATTTGACATTTATTAATTTTTTAAACTCTATGCAAATATACTATCATATTCACATAATTTCATTATATAAGTTCTGGAGCGCAGAAAATGAATTCTTGAACTCTAGGCACCCGAAGGGCTTCAGCAATCGGCAGTCGCTTCTTTTCTTACGATTAAGAAAAGATGCCTGAACGAAAGGAACAATCATGTAAGGGAAAAAGAGTGAAGGTTCACCTTTGTAAGAGTTCTAAAAGTCATAACTATATTTCGCTGCTTACTTGAAGTTACACCGTAACTTTTTTATTTTTACTTTAGTAAATAATTAATATACTTCTTTTCTGTGGGCTACTCTAATCACTGTAATTAATAATATATCATTTTCTTTTAAATATATAACTCTATAGTCTCCAGCTCTTTTTCTAAATTTACCTTGATGTTTACCTTTTAAAGATTTGTCATTTGTAAAAATACCATTTTGCAAATCTTTAATTTTATTAACAATTAATTGTTGATTTTCTTTATTGATTTTTGCTAATTCTTTTAAAGCAAATTTTGGAATAATAACTTTATACATTAGTCAAGTCCAAGTTGTTTAGCCACTTGTTCAAGTGAAAAAACTTCTACATTTCCTTTTTTAACTTCATCAATTCTTTGATCTGAAATCATGTCATCTAAGGTATCAAAATAACTACCAACAGCTTTTTCAATAATATATGTTCTTGTTCTATCTAGTTCCCTTGCATAGTTATCTAAATCTGATAATAATGATTCATCTAATCTTATATTGATTGCTTTTTTCATACTAGTACCTTGTATTTTATTGTAGATACATTTTACTACATTGTAACTTTTTTGTCAAGGATTGCTGAATAATTACTCATAAGTTTGCCTTGTGCTAAAAGCACAAGTTTCCTTATTCCTCTACTAAGCAGATATAGTTTTATATATATTTAGTAATACTCTTTAATTGTTATTTTAATTTTTGGATACTTAAACAACTTACTCTTTTCATACATTGGTAAAACTAGAATTTTAATTTTTTTAGGTGATAAGAGATTAAAAGAAACTAATGATTTTAAGATTTAATTTTACTTGACTAAATATGCGCTATTGATAAAGCAAGACTTATCAGGAAAATAAACACTCATGATAAAAAAACTTTAGTAGAGATATTTACTTATTTCTTTATACAAGAGATTCAAATGTATATTATATTTGACATTTATTGATTTTTACTATAAAATGTTGTATATAATATACAAAGAAGAGCTAATGGATTTTAAAGAATTTGGAAAAGAAATATCAAAATTGAGAAAAGAACAGAAAATTACTCAAGAAGAACTAGCAACTGATCTTAATATCTCACGTGCAACTATTGGGAATCTTGAAAATGCTAAAACTATAGATATTGGTTTTAAAAAAGTTTTACAAATTGTAGATTATTTAGGTTTTGAGCTAAATATTAAAACGAAGTCACCTTTTCCTACTTTAGAGGAGTTACAAGATGAAAGAGACTAATGAACTTGAAGTTTTTGTAAATAAAGATTCTGTTGGTTCCTTAGTTTATGAAAATGATGAATATATTTATAAATGTAATAATCAAAATAAAAACGATTATATTTCTTTAACTATGCCAGTAAGAAGTAAAGATTATATTAATAAAAGTTTACATCCTCTTTTCGAAATGCACTTACCTGAAGGTTATCTTTTATCTATTATTAAAAAACATTTTTCTAAAATAGATAAAACTGATGATTTTGGTTTATTAAAAATTATGTCTTCTTCTATAAAAGGAAGAGTTTCTTACAAAAAGAAGAATCAACAAAAAGAACATTTAAGTTTAGATAACTTAATTCATCCAAGTAATAAAGACTTATTTAATACTCTTGTTGATAAATTTGCCTTAACATCTGCTCTTTCAGGAGTTCAACCTAAAGTTATTGCAAGGGTAAAAGACAAAGCAACACTTCCTGTAAATGAATATATTGTTAAATCATGGGGAGAGGATTATCCTAATTTAGCGCTAAATGAATTTTATTGCATGCAAGTAGCTAAAAAAGCCAACTTAGATGTTCCTGAGTTCTATATATCTGATGATAATAAACTATTTATTATGAAACGATTTGATTTGTCAGAAAATAATAAGACTTTGGGTTTTGAAGATATGTGTGTTTTGCAAGCCAAACAAAGAGATGATAAATATGAAGGCTCATATGAAGGAATTGCTAGAACTATTAAAACCTTTGTTTCAAGAAGAAATAAAAAACAAGCTTTAGAGAATTTTTTTAAAATGATTGTAATTAATAATTTTGTGCAAAATGGAGATGCTCATTTAAAAAACTTTGGTTTATTATATGAAGATATTAATAACATAAAACTTGCTCCCACATATGATATCGTATCAACTACAATGTATATAACAAAAGATATTCCTGCTTTGCATTTACTAGGAAGTAAAAAATGGTGGAGTAAAAAGTTTCTTATTCGCTTTGCAATTGAGAGTTGTGATCTATCTTTAAAAGAATCTAATGAGTTGTATGATAAATGTATAAATTCATTAAAAAAAGTGATTTTAGAAATAAAAGAAAAAATTAAAGATGAAAAAGACACCAATACAATTGAATTCTTAGAAAAATTAAATAATATTTTTAAACTCAATTTATTAAATTAAATACTATGAGTTTATTATCACTAAAAAAATATACAAACTAAGCCTTTAATCGTATATTGACATAAAAATGTTATTACAATATAATTACATTAAAAGGAATCATTATGACTATGCTTACTAAAATTGGTAACTCACAGGGTATTCGTATTCCAAAAGCTATTATAAAACAATCACATTTGGAAAACTGTGAAATTGAATTTGAAGTTACTAAAAACGGTTTGCTTTTAAAACCTATTATTAAAAATTCTAGAGATTCTTGGAGTGATGATATTGATGGCTTTAATAAAACTTCTTTGGAAGATGAGGCTGTTTTAGATGAGATTCTTAGCTTAGAGAATGAAGATGAAGAGTGGACTTGCTAATGAAACGTTTTGATATTTATTTGATAAATCTTGATCCTACTATTGGAAGAGAAATACAAAAAACTAGACCTTGTGTTATTATTTCTCCTGATGAAATGAGCTCATTAAAAACTCTTATTATTGCGCCTTTAACATCAAAAGGTTTTGATTATCTTTTTAGAATTAAAACAAAGGTTCAAAATAAAAATGGTTTAATTTTACTTGATCAAATACGAACTATTGATAAAGCACGACTCATAAAAAAAATCACTACTCTTGATGAAAAAACTTCTAAAGAAGTTTCACGAACTCTAGTAGAAATGTTTACTTATTAAAAAAATTTAATTATTGACAAAACTAGATTAGAGTTTTATAATTATTAGTTTGTACATTAAAATAGTTTTAACTAACTGGTATTTGCTCTTGTAAACTTCCAGTTCCCGCTCTTTTCTTCTTTTGCCAAAAAGAAGAAACAAGAAAGTGTCTACGGCTTCATCGGCCTAAAGGCTCCCCAAATATTTTTTATTGATTTACTTAAAAATATAACTCACTAAAATATGCCTGAGGGCATATTTATTAACGCTTAAACAGAAATTTTTGGGTTACGTAAATCAATAAAAAATATTTAGCTCTTGCAGATGTAGATTTAAAGGAATACTCTTTTGTCTGCTAAAGCAGATATAGTTTTAAGACATATTTAATAACGTATTTTTATATTGGGCATTTTGATTACTTGCTCTTGTCCTCCCTTTGAGGAAGCTAGAGTTTGAGAGTTTATTTTTGGTAACAAGCGAAGCCTGTCTGACCGTTAAGAAAGATGCCATAAAGGCATGTTTTAGGAAGTTCTACAGCACAGAAAATGAATTCTTGAACTCTAGGAACCCGAAGGGCTTCATCAACCGGCAGTCGACTTTTTTGTTTCTTTTTGATCGACAAAAAAAGATGCCTGAGCATAGCGATATAATCCTGTAAGGGAAAAAGCGAAGTACCTTTAGGTCTTCAAGAGCAAAAGCCTGTTTATTAAAACAAAAGAAATATATAAACTCATATCAAAGAACTACACTAACATTAGTAGAGATGTTTACTTATTGACTAAAATCTATATTTTTAATATACTATCTTTACATTTTCCTTCGGGACTACTCTCCTAATTTTTAGGAGAGGAAATATTTAATCTCTCCTCCACAATCTATTTCTATACTCACCTTTTAAAAACTCTTTTTCAAACTTTATAATTAACTTATTTAAAGCATTTCCATCTAAGCCTTGAACTTCTAGTGCTCATGTACTTTGTACTAAAGAAGCCATAAAAAGTGCTTTTTTATTTACTCTTTGTTTTTCTAAAGCTTTTATACTAATAATTTCATTGCAAAAAAAATCTAAAGCTAATAACTTCGTTATATTTTCTAAAGTACTAAGTTTTACATCATAATTCGTAAACCTATACAAAAGTATAGTTTTAAAGCTTGATGTAAGTTTATAGAGCTAAAACTATACTTTTGTATAGTTTTAGAAAATTTAGAAGAGTCTAGTTCTTATCCCAAATCTTAAACGTCCAAGCAGGTGATACTTCTTCTTCGTTTTGCATGATTTTATTGTGTTTTACTTCTTTTTGTAAGCTCCAAGATGAAAAGTCTATTTCTTTTAGATAGGCATCTGCCTCACCTTTGAAATCTACTTCTGAGAGATACATTCTATTTATATAGGGAAACATTGTTTCATATATATTTGCCCCTCCTATTACGAAGAGTTCTTCTTCATTTGCTTGCTTTGCAAAGTTTAGAGCAGTTTCAATATCATTGAAAGTGTGAGTTCCTTCTTTTTTAAAATCCCCACGAGAGAGTATTATTGAGGTTCTATTTGGTAGAGGTTTTCCTATTGATTCAAAGGTTTTTCTTCCCATTAAAATATGATGTCCTGAGGTTATAGTTTTGAAGTTTTTAAAATCTTCACTTATATGCCATAACATTTGATTTTTTAAACCAATTTCCCAATTTTTACCATATGCTACTATCATTGAAATTTTCATTATACTGCCATCTTTGCTTTTATTGCTTCGTGTGATTCATAATTTTCTAGCTCAAAATCACTCATTTTAAAATCAAAAATATCTTTTATATTTTTATTTATTTTCATTTGTGGATGTGAAAAAGGTTTTCTACTTATTTGTAAATTTGCCTGTTCTATGTGATTTGAATATAAATGAGCATCACCAAAAGTATGTACAAAATCACCAAGTTCAAGTTCACAAACTTGAGCTATCATCATAGTTAAAAGTGCATATGAAGCTATATTAAAAGGAACTCCTAAAAATATATCTGCACTTCTTTGGTATAACTGACAAGAAAGTTTTCCATTAGCTACATAAAACTGAAAAAATGTATGACAAGGAGGAAGAGCCATTTTCTCAATCTCACCTACATTCCAAGCTGATAAAATAAGTCTTCTTGAATCTGGATTTGTTTTTATTTGATTTATTAGATTTTTTACTTGATCTATACTTTCCCCACTTGAGTTTTTCCAAGATCTCCATTGTGCTCCATAAACAGGACCTAGTTCTTTTATAGTCTCAGTATTTGTATAACCTAAATCTTTTCCTTGTTTGTTTGCATTTGCAGTCCAAACAGTGTTTTTTCCTATAAGGTTTTGTGCTACATCCCCATGATGTATTTCTGCTAATCGTCTTTCGTTTGTTGAACCTTCTAAGAACCATAATAACTCAGAAACAATAGCTTTTAAATGACATTTTTTAGTAGTAACTAGTGGAAAACCTTCATTTAAATCAAATCTCATTTGATAACCAAAAACAGAAGTAGTTCCTGTTCCTGTTCTGTCTTCTTTTAATACGCCTGTATTTAATACATGTTTAATTAAATCTAAATATTGTTTCACTAAAAATCCTATACATTTTATAATTTTGATATTTTACTATAAGTTTTATATTTATTGTATTAGAAAATAAAGCAGTTTTACTCTTGTAATCATTTGGTAATTCAAAACTTCTATAATTAGTAAAATTAATACTAGGGAATAAAATGAAAATTAGAACAATAGTTTTGGCAAGTTTATTATTAGTAAATACAGTATTTGCTTGGCAGGTACAAAAAGTACTTGTTGAAGAAGAGTTAGACTTAATAAAACTTCCAAATAAGCTTTTAAAATTAGATGTAGGAATTGGAAGTGGTGCTTATCATTATAAAGGTGACAAAGATAATATTTTTTACACTATTACAGATAGAGGTGTAAATATAAAATGTAAAGATTCTAAAAAATTAATGGGCAAAAAATTATGTGAAAAAGGTAAAATTTTCCCAACACAAAACTTTACTCCTACAATTTATAAAATACAACTTTTTGATAACTTTTATAAAATTCTTAAAAAAATACAAATTAAAGATAGAAATGGAAATCAAGTATCTGGAATATCAAATGAAGGAACTGAAAAAGCTTTTGATATTCAAGGTAATGTTATTCCTTATGATGCAAACGGATTAGATGCAGAAGCATTAGTTAGACTAAGTGATGGAAGTTTTTGGATAGCTGAAGAGTATGGGGCTTCTTTACTTCACATAGCTTTTGATGGAAAAATTATCAAAAGAGTAGTTCCACAAGGTTTTGAAAAGAACTTAAGTGCTGCTAAGTATGATATAAGTTCAAGTTTACCTAAAATTATATCAAAGAGACCACTTAACAGAGGAATCGAATCACTTGCTCTTTCAAAAGATGAAAAGTTTTTATATTTTTCTATGCAAAGTCCTTTAGCAAATCCTAGTAAAAAAGCTTATACTTCTTCAAATCTTGTAAGAATGTTTAAATATAATATAAAAAAAGATGAAGTTGTAGGTGAGTATATTTACAAAATAGATACAGCAGATAGTTTTTCTTTAGATAATAAAACAAAACAAAATGCAGTTAAAATTTCTGAAATGGTTAATATTGGAGATGATGAATTTATTATTTTAGAAAGAGTGTCAAAAACAACAAAGTTTTATAAAGTAAAGTTTGAAAACTCAATTTTACATAGTAAATGGGATGATATTAATACTTCTCCTTCATTAGAAGAGAATAATACTCTAGAAAGTATGGAAAAAACATTAGTTTTAGATACAAGTACTTTGAAAAATATGCCTAAAAAAATAGAAGGTATTGCTTATATTGATGAAAATAATTGGATTTTAGTAAATGACAATGATTTTGGAATTAAAAAAGATAAAACATATATTATCAAATTAAGTAAATAAGCAAACATACTAAAGAGCAAAGCTCTTTAGTATTTATTTTTTAGCTCTTTTATAATGTTGGCGTATGATTTAAGAGGCAAACCTACAAAAGCTCTAAATTTTTTGTCAAAAAGCTTTCTTGGAATATCAGCATGAAGTAAAACTTCATCTATATCATAAATACCTTTTTGCTCACTTATTAAAGAAAGTATTTTAAAAATACTAAAAGTTGATTTTGGTATTTTAAACTGTTTCAATAAAAAACTATCCAAATTCTTATCTAAAGATTGTATATCAAAAGATATATCACTATTATCTAAAACATCTATAAATATAGGTAAATCATCCATAGAAAAAGAAAAGAAAAAAGCCGAACCAGCCCCTTTAAAATTAATTAGAACTAAGTTCAACTCTTCTTTAGAACTAAGAGTTAAGGCATTTTCTAAAACATTAACAAGTACAAACTCGCCATTATTTAACGTTTTAAAAGAATTTTCATAAGATAATTCAAAACTTGAACCTAAGTTATAAACTAAAGTCATACCACCAGAAGGAAGTATCTCATAAGATTTATTGTGAAGAAAAGTATAAGAGTCAATATATTTTTGTAATTTTTTATGCATTTAAAATTATAGCCTTTTAAAAATTCATATTTCAGAAAAATGGTTTGAAAATATTTTAATATTTAAATAGCTTCAGAAAGATTTTTAAATTACACACGTAAAAGGGCTTTAGAAAATTGATTTTTTGCTGAAAGTTCAAGGAAGTGCGGGAATTTTGTTTTGAAGCGTACACGAAGTACGTAAGAAGCAAAATTTCCACGCTGACGCAGAAATTTGCTAAAAGAGATAGTTTTATGACGCTATTCGTTCATTCCTGCGAAGAAAGCTTCATTATCTTTTGTCTTTTGCATCTTAGAATATAAAAATTTCAAGGCTTCAACTTCATCCATAGATGAAATAGCATTTCTTAAAATCCAAGTTTTTTGTAAGATTTCAGGACTTAGAAGTAATTCTTCTTTTCTAGTACCTGATTTGATAATATCTAAAGCAGGATAGATTCTTCTATTTGCTGATTTTCTACTTAGAACTACTTCTGAGTTTCCTGTACCTTTAAACTCTTCAAAAATAACTTCATCCATTTTTGAACCAGTTTCAATTAAAGCAGTTGAAATAATAGTTAAAGAACCACCCTCTTCTATATTTCTAGCAGCTCCAAAAAATCTTTTTGGTTTATGAAGTGCGTTTGCATCAACTCCACCTGATAATACTTTTCCACTACTTGGTGTTACTGTATTATAAGCCCTTGCAAGACGTGTAATTGAATCTAATAAAATAACTACATCTTTTTTCATTTCAACTAATCTTTTTGCTTTTTCAATTACAATTTCGGCAACCCTAACATGATTATGAGCTGGTAAATCAAATGTTGAACTGTAAACTTCACCTTTTACACTTCTTTGCATATCTGTAACTTCTTCTGGTCTCTCATCAATTAATAAAACCATTAAGTGCGCTTCTGGGTGATTTCTTGAAATACCATGAGCTAATTCTTTTAATAACTCAGTTTTACCAGTTTTAGGAGGTGCAACTATTAAACCACGCTGACCTTTTCCCATAGGAGCAAAAAGATCTAACATTCTTCCTGTCATTCTTGAACTATCATATTCAAACGTATATCTATCAACAGCATATAAAGGTGTTAAGTTATCAAATAATGGTCTATTTTTTGATTCTTGTATTGGAAGATAATTTATTGCTTCTATTTTTAATAGGGCATTATATTTTTCACTATCTTTATTTGGAGGTCTAACTTGTCCTGTAACAATATCACCAGTTCTAAGTGCAAATTTTCTAATTTGTGTTGCACTTACATAAGAATCATTTGAAGTATCAGAAAAATTACCATCAATTGCTCTTAAAAAACCAAAACCACCATCTTTAATCTCTAAGATTCCTGTAAAAAGTATAAAACCACCTTGATCTATTTGTGATTTTAAAATATTGAACATTAAATCTTGTCTTTTAAGCTCTTGAGGATTTTCAACTTCAAGTTCTTTTGCAATTTTTAATAAATCTTCTAAAGGTTGCTCTCGTAATTTCTCAATTGTATATCCTACAACGGGAACATGAGTTCTTGCTTTTCTAGTATTACTTGTATTTGTTTTTTTAGCTTTACTTGGTGCTTTTGCCTGAGGTTTAGGCTGCGGCGTTGTTTGAGTGTTAGACTCTTCCATGAGTAATTTGACCTTTTTTTGTTTTTGTTTTTATGAGTAAGTTCCGTAGTTTTTTATTTAAGTTATTTTTTTTGATACAGTATTCTAGTGTTTATTTTTAATTTTGTCAATTAAAATGTAAAAATAATTAATAAGCATAAAAAAAGGTGCCATAAAATGACACCTTTAAAAGTATTTTTTACAAGAAAAAAATTCTTATAAATCACCCTCATGTTTACCTAAGTATTTTGCAACACCTTCAGTAGATGCAGTCATACCAGCATCACCTTTGTTCCAACCAGCAGGACAAACTTCACCATGCTCATTTGTAAATAACATAGTATCTACCATTCTTAGCATTTCATCAATATTTCTACCTAATGGTAAATCATTGATAACTGCATGTCTTACTGTACCATCAGCATCAATTAAAAAAGATCCTCTTAAAGCAACAGAATCATTTAATAATACATCATAATCTCTAGCAATAGATTTAGTAATATCAGCAACTAATGGATATTCAATTCTTCCAATTCCACCATTATTAACATCAGTTTCTCTCCATGCGAAGTGAGAAAATTGTGAATCAACAGAAACACCAATAACATTAACACCTCTTTCTTTGAAATCAGCTACTCTTTTAGAGAATGCAATAATTTCTGAAGGACAAACAAAAGTAAAATCTAATGGGTAGAAAAATAGTACAGTACCTTTTTCTCCAAAGTTTTCATATAAATTAAAATCCTCAACGATTGAACCGTTCGCAAGTACAGTTGTTGCTGTAAAATCTGGAGCTTTTTTTGTTACTAACATATATATATCCTTTTATTTTTTGTAGTTTTAAACTATAAACTTCTTGTTTATATTTGTGCTTGCATTATATACTAATATTCTAAAAAATATATACTATTTTTAGGTTTATTTAAAAATTTAAGAAAAAATTTATTTTAAGATAATTTTTTTCCTTTGTAAAGTTTTAGATAAAGTTTCTACTCTTATATAATATATTATTATACAATATATTTTAAAACCTAAACTTATAATTACTTACTAAAACAGAATTAAATATTATATAAATAATAAGCATTATTTTTTAAAGTTATATTTATTGTTTATATGTTAGAGTTTTTAAAATTTCAAGGAGTTAATATGGCAGTTAAGATAACAGATACCTGTATATCATGTGATGCATGTTTAGATGAATGTCCAACAGAGTCAATAGTAGATAATGATGAGAACCCAACAGGTGAGGATATTTATTTTGTAAATTCTGATACATGTACTGAGTGTGTTGGAGACAATGATGCTCCAGCATGTGCTGATGCCTGTCCAACTGAGGGATGTATAGTTTGGGATGCTCCTTCAAGAGATGGAATGGTTCATGGGGAACCATGTGTTGAAGACTAGTAAATAAATTATAAATAAAAAAGGTTAGTAGTTTTGCTAACCTTTTTTTATGCCAAAGAAATGGACTTTTAGCCTCATATATTTATGGAAAATAATACTTAAAATAATAAGCCTTGTATTTTTTTGATTTTCTTGGTATAATGCGCGACTTAAATTTTAATTGAGGAATATATCACATGGAACAAACGTTATCTATTATTAAACCTGATGCAGTTGCAAAAAATGTAGTTGGAAAAATCTTAGACAGATTCGAATCTGCTGGATTAAAAATCGCTGCTACTAAAAGAATACAATTAAGTCAAGCTGATGCTGAAGCATTTTATGCTGTACACGCACAAAGACCTTTTTATGGTGAACTAGTTAAGTTTATGATTTCTGGACCTGTAGTTGTTACAGTTTTAGAAGGTGAAAATGCTATGAGCATTAACAGAGACTTAATGGGAGCAACTAATCCTAAAGAAGCTGAAGCTGGAACAATTAGAGCTGATTTTGCTGAATCTATTGATGCAAATGCAGTACATGGTTCTGATTCAGTTGAAAATGCAACAAATGAAATTAATTTCTTTTTTGCACAAAAAGATATTTGTTAATAAATGCAAATAGAGTTTAGAAAAATACCAAATACAAAAAAAGATTTTTGTGTAAGTTTCGCTTCAGTAACTTTAGAGGGATTTTTTTTGTAGAATGTCATCTACTATTGTAAAAGTAGATGCAAAGTTAGTCGGACACACTGATGTACAGTGTATTAGATGTGGCCTTGAAGAGACTATAAATGTAGATGAAGACTTAAAATTAACACTAAGTGATGGTATTTATACTGGATACGAGGGTGATAATTTGATAATTGAAATAGAAAATAATACTATTGATTTTGATGATATTATTCAAAGTGAAGTAGAATCAATAAATAGTGATTATTATTTATGTAAACAATGTCTTGATAATGAAGAAAATTTAGAACAAGAAATATAAGGAGAATAAAATGGCAGTACCAAAGAGACGAGTATCTCATTCAAGAGCAGCGAAAAGAAGAACTCACTATAAAATTACTTTAAAGAAACCAGTAAAAGATAGTGACGGAACTTGGAAGATGCCTCATACGGTTAACCCTAATACTGGTGAATATAAGAACTAATGAAAATTGCTATTGATGCAATGGGTGGGGACTTTGGTCCCGAACCTATCATAGATGGACTAATTTCAGCACTTAAAATCGACAAAACCTTCACTGCAATCGCAGTTGGAGATAAAAATCAACTACTAAACTTAATACCCCAAAACTTTTTAAGCAGAATAGAAATACTTCATACAACAGATGTAATATCTATGTCTGATAGTGCTACTGATGCTCTAAAAAGAAAAGATTCCACAATTTATAAAGCTATTGAACTTGTTAAACTAGGTGATGCTGATGCTGTAGTATCTGCTGGTCATTCTGGTGCTTCAATGTCTTTAGCAACTTTACGAATTGGAAGAATTAAAGGTATTTCAAGACCAGCAATTGCGACACTTATGCCTACAAGCGAGAACCAAAATACTTTAGTATTAGACGTTGGAGCAAATGTAGACTGTGATGCAAAGAATCTTTTTCAATTTGCTATAATGGGTCAGGTTTATGCAGAAGATGTTCTAAAACTTGATGAACCAATTATTGGTTTGTTATCAAATGGTGAAGAAGAGAGCAAGGGTAATGAAGTTACTAAAGAAGCTTATGAGATAATATCAAAAATACCAAATTTTGCTGGAAATATTGAAGGTAGTGATATCTTTAAAGGAACAGTAGATGTTGTTGTTTGTGATGGATTTGTTGGGAATATTTTACTAAAAACTGCTGAAGGTGTTGCAGATACTATTGGTTTAATTCTTAAGAAAAATCTTAAAAGATCTTTAATATCTATTGCAGGCGCAGTATTGATGAGAAAAGTATTTAAAAGCTTAAAAGTTAGAGTTGATTATGCTGAGTATGGAGGAGCCCCACTTTTAGGAGTAAAAGCTCCTGTTATTATAGCTCATGGTAAATCAAATCCAAAAGCGATAAAAAATGCAATATTTCAAGCAATTTCTGCAGCTAGTTCTAACTTGAATAGTGATATTGAAGAAAGAATTAATAAATATAATTAATATAAGGATATTTAGATGAGTTATGCAGCTTTCAGATCAATTGGAGCTTATATCCCTCCAAAGATAATGACAAATGCTGATTTTGAAAAAATCATAGATACAAGTGACGAGTGGATAGTTAAAAGAACAGGTATTAAAGAGAGACGAGTATCCGAAAAAGATGAAGCATCTTCTGATTTAGGAGCAAAAGCGGCGCAAGTTGCTATTACTCGTGCAGGAATTAAAAAAGAAGAAATAGATTTAGTAATTTGTGCAACTGTAACGCCTGATTATTTATGTATGCCTTCAACAGCATGTTTAATTGCTTCAAAATTGGATTTACCTCCTGTTCAAGCTTTTGATATATCTGCCGCTTGTACGGGTTTCGTTTATGCATTATCAATAGCAAAAGCTTTTATTGAATCAGGAATGAAAAAGAATGTTCTTATAGTTGGAGCTGAAACATATACTTCAATTTTAGACTATACAGATAGAGGAACTTGTTTTATCTTTGGTGATGGAGCAGGAGCAGCTATTATTTCAAGTACTGAAGATAAAAGTGAAGCAATTGTTGATGTTAACTGTTCTAGTGATGGAAGCTATCATGATTTAATCATAACTCCAGGTGGGGGATCTAAACATCCTTGTAGCCAAGAAGTATTAGATCAAAAATTAGCTTGTATAAAAATGAAAGGTAACGAAACTTTCAAATTAGCAGTTAAAACGTTAACCGCTGATGTACAAGTTATGATGAAAAAACATAATATCTCTAATGAAGATATAAACCATTTTATTCCTCATCAAGCTAATATGAGAATAATAAATTCTGTTGGAAAAGCTTTAGGTTTTAATAAAGAGCAAACTGTTGTAACTATTGACAAATATGGAAATACTTCAGCAGCTTCTATTCCGATGGCTATGAATTATGCTTATGAAAATGGAAAAATAAAAAAGGGTGAAACAATTTTGTTTGATGCTTTTGGAGCAGGACTTACTTGGGGATCTGCACTTTTTCCTTTTAGCCCAAAAGAATAAAAAAATACTAACAATTATTAAAAAGCTTCAAAGAAATTTGAAGCTTTTTTTATGTAAAAATTTTATTAAAAATATAATTTTTCTAATAAATGTATTATAAAAATTGTACTAAAAACATATAAAATATTGTTCCTAGAAAAATAGACACAAGATAATTTTTAAATCTTAAGTGTAAAATTGCTGTAAAAAGAACAGCAGATATCTCTTTTAATCCATAAGGAAAGAGTGTAAAGTTTATATCTTTTATTGAATATACGATTAAAATAGTCATTATAATTGCTGGAAAATATTTTCCAACATAAGCTAAATAAGATGGTAATTCTTTTTTAGAGAAAAATGCAAAAGGTAAAACTCTAGTAAAAAGGTTTACTAAACTCATAACGATGATAGCAAGTAAGATTTCATTATTAATCATTTGTTACTCTTTTTTTAAATATAAACATAAGTAGCAAAGCTATAAAAATAGATACTATTAACATTTTATCACTAGGTATGAAAATAAGTGAAAAGATAGATGAAGTAGCACCAATTAGGAAAACACTTGCTTTTTTTAGACTTTTATACTGTTCTAAACATAAAACAACAAATAAAGCTGTTAGAGAAAATTCCAAACCTGCAGTATTAAACTCTATGTTTGATCCTATAATAGCTCCAAGAGTTGAACCTATAAACCAATAGCTTTGATTAAAAGCAGCTAAAAAAACATAATAATACTTCTTTTTTAAATGCTCGTCATCTTTAATTGTAGTTAAGAGAGCATAAGTTTCATCTGTAAGTGCAAAAATTAAGT
The DNA here is from genome assembly GCA_965224485.1 of Arcobacteraceae bacterium. GTDB lineage: Bacteria > Campylobacterota > Campylobacteria > Campylobacterales > Arcobacteraceae > NORP36. Next base: position 351,177 of record CBDCZH010000015.1, read on the forward strand.
ATGCTTTGAATTTTCCTGTTTTTTTAAACCTTTTTAATAAAGATAATCCATAAAAACTTTGTCTCATATTTATAAAAAATGAAGCAAGAGCTATATCTATCAAACCTGCTTTTACATTAAAAAAAGATATTGCTACAAATTGAAGCGCACCTGCATAAATAAACAAAGACATTAAAGGTGCTAAATACCAAGCATAATCAAAAGAGACTAGTAATAAACCAAAAGCAAAACCTAAAACTAGGTATCCCATCATAACGGGAATAGATACTTCAAAGGCTTTTTTTATCTCTTTATGATAGTTGTTTAAGATAATAAGTTCTTGTTTTTTGGATTCTTTGTAAAAATATTATGAGATTTTTCACTCTCTTTTTCATTAAACTTCTCAACTGTGGCAACTGGATTTACAAATAATATTGCATCACCTAATGCAAGTTGATAAACACTTGAATAAGGAACACTAAGAACAGATCCAAATCCTTCAGAACCAAAACCAGCTTCAAAGGTAAAATAATCATCATATAATTTTATACTAGTATATGTATAATTAGATAATACAAAAAGCGGGAATTTTGCTAAACTCTTATACAAAGGAGCTGGAAGTTCAGGTGAAAAGCTAAGAGCTTGCAAATTTGTACTTACTGAAAACTCTAAATCTTTGTTTAAAATAAAAGAAATTGTTTGTGCAATTTGTTTTGAAACTAAATTTTTATATTCAATATCTTCAATTATATTCTTTATCATTTAATATCCTATTATCTTATTTTTATGCTATTATTAAGAATGAAAAAAGTTCTTATTTTTATATTTATTCTGCCATTTGCATTATACTCAAAAAACTTAGTCTTTTTAGCTAAGGACATAAAAGTAATAAACTCTTCCCCTTATAAAAAGCAGATTCTTAAAAGAATAGAAAACTATGAAAACCTTAAATACAAGATAAAAGATTTTTCAGTTATACGAAAACTGTCTCATATAAACAGTTTTTATAATAAAATTTTGCCACAAAATGATAAACAAAAATATGGAATAAACGATTTTTGGAGTACAAGAAAAGAGTTCTTAATAGCAGGAAAAGGTGACTGTGAGGATTATGCAATTGCAAAGTATTTTTCACTTATTGAAGTAGGTATTCCTAAAGAAAAACTTTATTTAGCAATAGTTAAAGTAAAAGGTGCCCCAAGTGATCATATGGTTTTATTTTATTTGAAAAATAAAAATACGATTCCTTTAGTAATAGATAATCTTAGTTTCAAAGTAGTTCCTTTAACTAAACGTAAAAAACTAGAACCAGTTGTAATTTTTAATGAAAATGATTCTTATGTTTTAAAAAACTCTTTTTTAAGTAAAAAAGTAAAAATCAATTGGGAAAATAATAATAAATGGGCAAAGCTTTTAGAAAAAGTTTATAAATATAACAGATAATCTTCTATAATATCCATTCCAATCATTGCATTTAATAAGGCTATTTTTTTAGCTTCTTGTAACATTTTAAGGCTAATATCTTTTTCAAATATTTCACCTTTTTCTAATAATCTTGCTCTTGTAGTTCCTTCTAAAAGAGGTGTTTTAGGAGTAATCCATGAAGTTCCATCATAAATTGCTATATTTGCTATTGAGGTATCACTTATAAAAGAATTTTTAATTATTATAATTTCATTAGCATTTTTCTTTTTAGCATAAAGCTTATTTATTTCATCTCTGTTTTGAGCTTTTTTATCATAAAATATATTATCATCATAAAGTATTTTAAACGATTTTATCTCTTTTTTTTCATACTTAGAAAATATTACTTCTTCTATTCCTTCATTTGAATATAGTACCTTGCATTTCAATAACTCTTTTGAAGGAGGATAAATATATTCATTTAAATACAAATTTATACCAATTGTTTTAGCTACTCTTTTATTATGATAAGTTAAATTACATACTTCATAATCATTACATTTTATAGTTTCAAAATATATTTCTTTTTCCAAAATTATCTCTTTTATTTTAAATCTTAGTATTCTTGTTATAATAGCAAAAAAAACTAGCTTGGAAATAAATTGATTGAAATAAATAAAACTTTAGCAAAATATGAAAACTTTGATGATACTTATAAATATGCTTTTATAGGAATTCCAAAAGGCTGTGGGGGACTTAAATCAGCTTTTTTTGGAACACTAGATACATTTAAAAAAGCATATCCAAACTTTATATGTAAAGAGAGTTTAAATACAATTTTTTATATGCATGGTTCTATTGGTTTATCAAAAGGAGAAGTATTTAGAAAATGGTTTGTGCAAGATGGTAACTTTATATTTTTTGCGCCTAACTCTTTTAAGATTAAAAATAGACCTACATATAAAAGTCCAGCTAAAATTTCACAATATCAAAAAGTTCATAAACTTAGACAGGCTGAAATTTATTACTCTTTGAAAAAACTAAAAGAACTTAATTTCATAGATAAAAAGAAAATGTTTTTAATGGGTAATTCAGAAGGTGGATTAGCTGCCGCTTATTATAAAGGAAAAGAATTTAAAGCTAGAATTGTTACTGCTTTTTCATGTGAAGATGCTTATTATTCACAAGATTTTAAAATAGGTGCTAGAAAAAAAGATCCTTTTCTAAATATTATAGGAACACATGACGAGTATTTTTCAAATGAATCGAAAACAAATCAAAACTATGAAGTTGAAGGTCATGGAACAAAAGCATTATTAAAATTTAAAAACGCGAAAATCATCATACTTGCTCAAACTAAACATGATTTAACTCTTAATGCATACGTCAAAGAAGATATTATAAATTTTGTGAAATTTTGGACTAAGGATTAAACCTTAGCCAAAACATTTGTATACTAATCTATTTTTTACTTTTTTGATTTTTTACTAACAAAAACTTTAGCCACTTCTTTTGCATATTGTAATTCAGTTGTAATACCAACACAAGAACAATTTATTTCAGATAAAACATATTTATCACTACCGTCTTTATTGTAATCTAAAATATAATCCATAGTCCATAAAAGAGGAAAGTTTTGTCCATTTAAATACTGTTTTAAATCTTTTAAACCATTCATTGTTAAAGTAACTACTTCTTTCCATTTTGGATCTTCTGGAGATTCATATTTATATTTTGCTCCTGAGAATAAAGTTGCAGAGAATTCACCCTCTTGTGGTTTTTTATGAACAACAGAAATTGCCTTATCATTTACTAATAAAACTCTAATCTCACCTTCTTTAATTCGCTCTAAATATCTACAACCAACAAAACCAGTTTTTCCTTGAAAATAAGCAGCATATTCAGATACTGTTTCATCAAAATTTGGCTCAAATTTATGTAAGAATTCATTAATATCATCATAATAGTATTTTTGATTATTTACAGCTTCAACTGAGAAAATAGAACCATCTTCTTTTTTAGATACTAAATAAACACCCTCACCTGTTGAACCATAATTTGTTTTTAAAACTCTTATTCCATGTTTGTCTAAATCAGATGGAAATCTTGTAGCGAAATCTGTATAAGTGTGATAAAAATATGTTTCTTCATCACCTAGAGGTGTATTTTTTAACTTAGCTAAGATATCTTTAAAATCAAGATTTATCATAACATCTGGATGAGTATGAATTTGAACTCCAGCATTTCCTAGGGCTTTTAAAAATTGAAAATACTCATCAACCTCTTTTAAGTTTCCTGGATTGATTCTTGAGATAACTGCAACTGCTTTTTCTTTAAGATATTCTAGTAAGTCATACTTTCTATTTGGTCTATAAAAAACTATTTCAGTTTTATAAGATGTTGCATCTTCAATTGCGTCTAAAATTGGTTTAGTATCTCCTCTAAAACCATCAAAACCTTTATCTGTACCTTTAGCGTATTCTATAACAAAAACTGTATTCTTCATTGTTTCTCCTTAAATATTGAGCGCATTATATTATATTTAAAATTAAAATTAATTTAAATTTAAATTTTGTTTTAAGTTTTATATTGCAATAATAGAGGTTTTTCTTTTTCTAGAATTTATTTTATTTTAACTAGACATTATTTTATAATGCTTTGGTAACATTTTAGGTACATTTATGTATAAGAAATATTTATTATAAAAGAATTGTAAAAAAATAATTTATGAGCTAAAAAAAGTTTGAAATTTGAAGATTATTTTACTAAAAAGGAAGATAAATTTTATCTAAAAGTTCTTGATATTCAAAAAAGGCATTAGAATCAGAAGTAATTCCTCCTCCGCTTTTATAAAAGAGTTTATCTTTCTCTTTTTGAATGAATCTAATTAGCACACTAGAATCTAATGTTTTGCCATCATATACGCCAAATACACCAGTATAAAAATCCCTATCATAGTTTTCTATATCTGAGAGTATTTCAATGGTTTTTTTCTTAGGACAGCCAGTTATTGAACCAGCAGGAAGAAGTGAAGATAAAATTGTTCCGATATTTTCATGCCAAGAAGAGTCTAGGGTTCCTGAGATTTTGGAACTAGCTTGAAATAATTTTTTATTTCCAGCATTTATTTTATCAATATATCTAAACTTATTTACTTTTACATCTTTTGCAAAAATACTTAAGTCGTTTCTTAATAAGTCGACAACCATAGTGTGTTCTGCAATCTCTTTTATATCACCTAAGAGTTTTGTTTTTGCATTAGGTAAAGAGGCATCAATGGTGCCTTTCATTGGATAAGTTGATATTTTATTTTTTTTTAATTTGAATAAATCTTTCAGGAGAAAAAGAGACAAATTCATCTTTAAACTTTAGTTTAAATTTTGAATTTGATTTCTCAAAAATTTCATCTAAACTATAAGAAGTATCAATTCTGCTTTTAGCGGTAAGATTTAGTAAGTATGCATTTCCTGCTTTAATATTATTATAAACTGCATTGAATTTTTTTTCATACTCATCAAAAGATAAGGGATATTTTTTTAATTCATGAATTTTACTATTTTTTAAAACAAAATCTTTATTTATACTATATTTTATGCAAGAAGGTAAATCTTTTAATGTACTTATATAATACTTTGAACAATCATAAGATATAAGAAAAAAAAATGGCTCTTTTTTTGAGCCATAAAAATTAAGTATGTTTATTAGTTTTGTATTCAAAAAATATTATTTTATTAATTTATTTAAAATTGCCATTCTAATAGCAACACCATTTGTGACCTGCTCTAAGATTTTATTTCTCTTATCTTTTAACATTTCATCACTTATATCAACATTTCTATTAACAGGCCCTGGGTGTAATAATAAAATATCACGAGAACCAAAAGTATCTTTAGTAATACAATAATCTTTTGCATACTCATTAATTGATTCAAAAAAGACTTCATTATGTCTCTCAAGTTGTGTTCTTAAACTCATTACAATATCAAGTTCATCTATTACTTCACTTATATGGTCATATTGTTTAAACTCATTGCTTTTACTTTTAAAACAATCAGGAGCAACAAAAACAAGGTCAAGTCCAAATCTTGGCAATAACTCTTTATTTGAACCTGCAACGCGGGAAGTACTTACATCTCCAACAATTGCAATTTTTTTACCCTTTATTTCACCCTTAAAATGTTCTTTTATTGTAAATAAATCTAATAAAGCTTGAGTAGGATGAGCATTTGTTCCATCACCTGCATTTATTATTGGACATGATACATGTTCAATCAAACTTCCAGGAAGTCCACATTGTGAATGTCTTATAATAATAGCATCAGGTTTCATAGCATTTATATTAGCAACAGTATCAAAAATAGTTTCACCCTTGCTTCTTGAACTAGTTCCTACATCTAAAGATACAACTTGAGCACCTAATCTTTTTGCAGCAATTTCAAAAGCAGATCTAGTTCTTGTAGAATTTTCAAAAAATAGTGTTACTATTAATTTATCTCTTAAAGAATTATTTGAACTCAAATCTAAAAATATTTTAGCTTCTGTGAAAAGCTCCAGAATTTCCTCATTTGTAAAATCAGAAGTAGTAATTAAATGCTGCATTTTAGTCCTTATTTTATTTCTGATTTTAGCAAAAAGCTCTTTAAAAAACATATAATTTAAAAGTATAAATAAATTTAATTTTTTTAGGTCATAAATAATTTACTAAAATAATATATTTATATTTATTTTATATTTTATAATAAAAAGCCTAGTAACCATTAATTCTTTGTTTATTATTTTTGATATAATCTTATTTATACATAAAAAGGTTTTAAAATGAATATAGAAGAACTTGATAAAAAATATGTACTTAATACTTATGCTAGAAATTATGTAAACTTTACAAAAGGTATTAATGCAACATTAATTGATGATACAAATAAAGAGTATATAGATTTTGCAGCTGGAATTGCTGTTGTTTCAGTAGGTCATGGAAATAAAAGAGTTGCAGATGCAATTTACAAACAAGTATCCAATATAACTCATGTTTCAAATCTTTGGGCAATAGAACCTCAAGCTCTTTTAGCTAAAAAAACTACATGAATTAAGTACTTATGATATAGCTACTTTTTTTGCAAACTCAGGAGCTGAAGCTAATGAAGGAGCTATTAAAATAGCTAGAAAATATGGTGAAACTAAATTTGAGAATAAAAAATATAAAGTTATTACTCTTACTCACTCTTTTCACGGAAGAACAATTACAACTGTAAAAGCTTGTGGGCAAAAGAAGATGCACAGTGATAACTTTTCACCCTACCCTGATGGTTTTTCTTATACTCATTATTTAAAAGATATTTATACCGCAATTGATGATGAAACAGTGGCTGTTATGATTGAGCTTGTTCAAGGTGAAGGCGGAGTTCAACCAATGGATAAAAAAGAAGTTCAAGACTTAGCAAAACACTTAAAACAAAAAGAAATTTTACTTATTATTGATGAAGTTCAAACAGGAGTTTACAGAACAGGTGAGTTCTTAGCTTCAAATTTATATGAAATACAACCTGATATTATTACTTTAGCAAAAGGTCTAGGTGGTGGTGTTCCAATTGGAGCAGTTATGACTACACTTAAAGACATATTTAGCCCAGGTGATCATGGTTCTACTTTTGGTGGAAATTACCTTTCTTGTACAGCTGCTTTAGAAGTTTTAGCCATTTTAGAGGAAGATAAAAATTCTGGTTCTTTAGATGAAACAATAATTTATTTTAATACTAAACTAAAAGAGCTTTATGAAAAGAATACAGATATTTTTACAAAAGAAGTAGGATTAGGATTAATTAGAGGGTTAAGAGTAATAGACGATTCAACACTTGAGAAGATAGTTAATAACTCTTTTGATGAAGGTTTATTAGTACTAAAAGCAGGAAAACATACCTTAAGATTTGTACCTCCTTTAACTATTAGTAAAGAAGAGATAAATAAAGGTTTTAAGAGGTTAGAAAATGCAATATCTAAGATTTAGTTTACTTCTTTGTATTTTATTTAACCAAGCACTTTTTGCAAAAGATGAGGATATTTTATCAAAAAGTAGGTTGCAAATATTTACTTATGATGAAAAGAAAAATAATGAAGATAGTGCAAGGTTAAGAAAAGATTGGATTAATCCAATTATGTATTCTTATTCTAAGAATTATACTGACCTTTATGATACATCAAAATCTAAGATTTCTATATCTCAGCCTATTTTTAAAAGTGGTGGAATTTTTGCAGCAATTTCTTATGCTAATTCTTTGCAAAAATATTCACACTTAGCAATAAACTTGCAAAAGAAAGCTATGATTAAAGATGCAACTACTACTCTTTTTAATATTAATAAAATTGATTTATCTATAAAAAAACAAGAACTTCTTTTAAAAAATGCCAATATTGATGTGCAAAGAAAAAAAGAACAAGTATTTAATGGTTTTTTAGATACTTCATATTTAGATAATGCTATTTTAGCTGCTAATACAAATAGTAACTTATTGGCTGAATTAAAATATCAAAAGTTTGAGCTAATAAATGCTTTTTCAAATCTAGCAAGTGCAGATTATAAAAGTTTTGTACTTCCTGTTTTAAGTCTAATACAAGAAGATGAATATCTTAATAAGAATATACTAATTAAACAATCAGCTTATGACATAAAAAGTAAATACCAATTTAAAAATATGACTCAAGCTAGATATCTACCAACATTTAATTTAAATTATGATTATACAAAATACCATGAGATAGATAATAACAAAGCTTTAAATAAAGATGGAATTAAAACATATGGTTTTAGCATACAAATACCTCTTGATGTTAGAACTTTTAATGAAATACAAAGTTCTAAACTTTCATATTTAAAAGCAAAAGTTAATAAAGAAAATCTTATTTTAGAGCAAAAAAACTATTTTAATTCAAAAAAAGCAAAAATTGTTATGTTAGAAGAAAAAACTGTTATTGCCAAAAGTGATTATAAACTATATAACTCTTTATTAGCTACTATTAGTGAAGAACAAGGCGCAGGATTAAAAACCCAAAGTGATGTTGATACCTTAAAAAATTCGCAAAAAATAAAAGCCCTAGAAATTAAGATACTTAACTACGACAAACAAATAGAATTATTAGATTTATACGCATATATAAACTAAACTTTTTCATATAAAATTAAGAAAAGAGTATAAATTTCTTTTCTTAATTTTTTCTTTCTACTTATAACATCTATAAATGATATAAACTACAAATAGCATTGCTAAAAACTCAAATATAAACATTGCTTCATAAGATATATTTGAAACTATTAGTCCAGCAAAAATAGCTGAAATTATTCTAGTAAAAGAGAAAATACTTGACTGAATTGCATAATCAACTGCTCTTTGGCTTGGTCTTGAATAATCCATCATCAATGAGAAAATAATACAAGAAGAAAAAGCAATCGATATAGCAGTAAAAGTAATTGCTACAAGCAATAAACTTCTTGTAAGTTCATAATGTTCAATAAAAACAAGAAGAAGTACACAAAATAAACTACACATAGCAAAACTCAGTAATACTACTTTTTTTACTTAGTTTTCTTAATATAATACTAGCTAGGAGTGAGGATATAAAACCTATAATGCTTCCATATATTCCTACATAAATAGCAACCTCATCAGCTTTTATACCCTTACTTATTAAATATGGTTTCATAAAAATCCATACAGCACTTATAAATGCAAAATAAAAAGCTAAGATAAATATCCAAATACTTATATCTTTTTGTTTAAAAAATGAGCCTATACTTTTTAAAGATATTTTTTCTTTTTTTACTTCTTCATCACTCTCTTTTATAAAAACTAAGATAAATAAAGAACTTAAAACAAGTAAAGACATAATGATAAACGTATTACTCCATCCAAGGTGATTATAAAAGAGCAAGAACACACCTCCACCTAAGATTCCTGCTATAAAATAAGAGCTAGACTTATAAGAACCTGCTTGCAATCTTTCTTCTTTAGTAAATACTTTTATGGCTAAAGCATTTAAAGGAATATCAATAAAAGTTGATATAAAAGTAGTTAACATCACAAAGAGAAAAACTATATAAAAGTTGTTTTCTAAAGATAAGAAACTTAAAGTAAATAGAAGTATAGAATAAACTATACCTATACCAAGTATCCATTTTTTATAATGGTTCTTTTTAAATACATAAGTATCAATAGGAGGAGAAAGTAAGAACTTAATAACAGCTGGCAAACCAACTATTTGAAATATACCTATAAGAGAAGAACTGAATCCCTTAATTTGAAGTATCATTGGAAGCCCCAGCATAAAAAACAAAAAAGGGGCTAAAAAGGAACTATATAAGACTACAAATAAAATATTCTTCTTAAGTAAAGTTATATTCATTTCTCTACTTTTTAGCAATATGTATTTGTGTATTTGTCATTGGAAAAACAGAAGTCTTAAAAGAATTTATACTCTTAAAACCAGTTTCTTCAAAAATATTTGATAATTCATTTGGTTTTAATATCTGTCTTCCTTGAAGATTTAAACCTAAAAAATAAAAGAAACTATCTTCATATTCGTTTATTTCTTCTCCTATTTCTACATGAGCACTAAGTAAAATTCCATTTGGCTTTAAAGCTTTATATATTTTTTTAATAACTTCATCTTTATTATCTAAAAAGTAAAAAATATTGCTGCACCAAATTAAATCATAATTAGATCCAATATCATCTGTTTGTATATTACCACTTAAGACTGATACTCTATTTTCTAAACCATACTCTTTTATACTCTCTAAAGCAGTATTTGTAACTAAAGGAAAATCAAATAATACAGCTTGTATATTTTTATTTGCTTTTGCTATTTCTAGTCCTAACACACCAGATGAGCAACCAAGATCTAAAATTTTTTCCATTGAGTCAAAGTTTTTTAAATCTTTTACTATACTTACAACATCTTTACTTAAAAGATTTTTTTGCTCTTGTTTTAAAAAGTTTTTTGAAACACTTGCCCATTTTTGAGGTATTTTTGTTTTAGCTATGTCTTTATCTCCTTTTAGTACTAATTCATTCATAGCTTTTCTGCCATTAGTTAACATCTCTTTCCTATGCATGAAAACATCCCCACAATAGCTATCCAAGCCATATAAAAAATAATCTTTAGTAATCTTTTCATTTTTATAAAAATCCTTATTATCTTTAGATATAAGACCTATCATTACTAAAGATTCTAAAAGTATTTTTGTATTCTTAGAGTCGGTTTCTAGCTCTTTTACTAATACACTTAAACTCATATTCTTTTTTTCTAAAAACATAAATAGTTTTAATTTTAAAGCAATCGCCAAAACCTCTGTTTTATTTTGTTCTAGTAACATTTTTAAATATTTATTAATTCCATTTTCCATTATAATCCTTATTAAAATCTATATGCTAATTTAATACCAAACTCTCTTTTTTCTTTAAAAATAGTGGCATTCCCTCTAAAATATGCACCTTTTGCATCATATGTTTTATTAAACACATTATTTGTATACAAATAAATATCATAATCATTACTTTCATAACCAATTTTTGTATTAACTAAACTATAGGCTTTTTGATAATTTGTATTTGCTTTATTGAAATATGTTTTTCCATATCCATTTAAATCAACTCTTGCAAAATAACCTTTTGCACTTCGATACTGTCCTCCTATATTAAAATTATATTTAGGTGAATAAGGATTTGTGTTATTCTTATAATCTCCAGTATTATCCCTAAATTCATCAAAACTAGTATCATTTAACCCTGCACTTGCAAAAATTGTAATTTCACTATTTACTAAGGCTTCAAACTCAAGTTCTAAACCTTTTGAGCTAGCACTTGCTGCATTTACCATATAAAGAATACCAGGGATTAAACTCTCTTCTACTTGCATATCTTTTATTTTCATATAATAAGTACTTAGATTAAATTTAATTCTGTTATCAAGAAACATTCCTTTATATCCTAACTCATAAGAAACAAGAGATTCATCATCATAAGATTTTTTATCATTAGAAGCATAAGGGTTAAAACCACCTGCTCTATAACCTTTTGATACAGTAGCATAAGCTAAACTACTGTCATCTATCGTATATTGCAAGGATAATTTAGGAGATATATTATTCCAAGATTTCTCTAAATTAATATTTGAAGCAGATACTTCCATTTTTTTATTTTCTCTATCAAATCTAATACCAGTATTTAAGCTCCATTTCTCACTTATAGGATAGGTGATATTTGTAAAAACACCTATACTACTTGAAGAAAGATTTTGAGGTTTAGAATTTCTTCCACTTAAATCAAAAGCAGTAATAGCTTTAATATAAATATCATTATCTTCTTTATCAATATAAACTCCTGATACAAGTTTGAGTTCTGATATTTTTGTTTCATATCTTAGTTCTTGGGATAAGGTATTAAAATCAAAATCTTTATATAAATGTCTTTTTGTGAAAGCTGTAAAATCTGTATCTATTACAGCTTTATCCTTATGTTGTCTTTTTGTACTAATTGATTTTATTTTTGTATCTTTATTTAAACTATAATCAATACTAAGAGAGAAACTATCTATACTAGGAGTTGAGCTTCCTTCTAAATTTGATGTAACTTCAGGCACACCGGCTTTAGAACTAGCCCAATCATGAGCTCCATTATTACCTTTACTTCTTGAAGCTATTAAAGAAATATCAAGGTCATCATTTGGCGTATATCTTAAGTTTATTTTCCCAGAATTATTTTCTTTTTCATTTATATATTTATTTGTTACAGTATTTTTAATAAAACCATCTTTTTCCTTATGATTAAAAGCAAGTCCCATATAAAATCTGTCTTCTTTTATTGCACCTGATATATTTCCTGAAAGTTCTCTTTTCCCATTATTTCCAATATCAAGAAATAAACCAGCTCTAGTATCATTATTTGGTTTTTTTGTAAGTACATTTATAACTCCAACTTCTGAATTCTTTCCATAAAGTGTACCCTGAGGTCCTCTTAAAACTTCAATTCTTTCTATATCCATTAAAGCATCAGTAAAACCAAAACTATTCATTGTAGGAACTCCATCTATATATAAACTAACAGGAGAAGAGTAAGACAATATTTTGGCACTTATTCCTCTTATAGAAGGAGAAGTTAAACCTTCTTGCCCTGTATTAAATAATAATAAGTTTGGAGTATATTTTGCTATATCTCCTAAACTTCCTATTGATTTGTCTTCTAGGGCTATATCATTAAATACACTTATGCTAAGAGGAACTTTTTGTACATTTTCTTCACTCTTAGAAGCAGTTACGATAAGTGTTTCTAAACTTGTTATATCTTTTGAAAAAAGATTATTACTCAATATTAAACTTGCCACTATGGAGATAGTTATATGTTTTTTATTTAACATATTTGTTTTCCTTTAATTAAATTTTTATATTTTGTATTCTATACTTAAAAATAATGAGATTCAATATCATTAGTATTACTAAAGGTTTAATTTCTATTATAGAAGGAAATATATGTCTAAAATAAGACTAAATGATTTAAATAAACAAGCTTTTACTAACCATAAAGATGGAATTATAAAAAATACTTTACCTAGTGAAATAGGAAGAGATCTTACTCAAAGTATAAAATTACAAGATGATTTTTATTTAATTAAAAGTGACTATACATTTAAAACAGATACACAAATACAATCAGAACAAAAGGAAGAGAAGCTAATAATCACACTTTCGTTAAAAGGAAACTCTTCTTATAAAAATTTAGATAATAAAAAAATAAACTTTAAAGAAGGTTATACCACAGTAGCTTTTCTAAAAAAGAGCATGGGATTTAGAGAGTATGAAGATAATGAAGTTTCACAAATAAGACTTATATTAAAAGAAGATTTTTTAAAAAGAAATTTTAGTCCTAAACTATTAGAAAAATATTTAAAACATACTAAAGAAGATTTAAACCTAATAAACTTTTCACCAACCATCATCCAATCACAGCTAATTTTAAATGAGATGTTGTTATATGATAATAAAGAACAAGCAGGTAATTTTTATATTCAAAGTAAAACTTTAGAATTATTATATTTAGAAATAAATAAACTAGAAAGAAAAAAACAACTTATAATACTTGATGATTATGATAAAGATGCAATATATAAAGCAAAAGAAATTTTAATAAATAATATACAAAACCCACCCTCAATTATAGATTTAGCAAAACTAGTTCATTTAAATGAAGTCAAGTTAAAAATAGGATTTAAAGAAGTTTTTAATACTAGCCCGTATAAATTATTATTAAAATACAAAATGAATAAGGCAAAAATACTTTTAGAGCAAGGAGATTATAATATAAGTGAAATAGCCAAACTTTCTGGTTATAAGTTTGCAACTAATTTCACAAATGCTTTTTTTAAAGAGTTTAAAATAAGACCAAAAGATTTCATGAAAACTAAAAACTATTATTAAATATAAGCTTTTAATGTAAAATTAAAAGCTTATATATTTAGCTTATTCTAAAATAAGAAATATTAAAGCAAATATTCCTGCAAATAATATAAGAAAAAATCTTAAAATATTACTTTTTAAATCTTTTTTTCTAAAATACAGAAATACAAAGTATAAGAGAGCTAAAACAAATGAAACTTTAAAAGCTTTCACTGAAGCTATTTTAAAACTATACTCTTCAAAAGTTTTATATCTATTTTCCTCAATAATAAAAGGAAAAATGTATTCATATATAGTTTTATATATAGGATTAACTTGAGGAATAGAAACTTTAAACTCTCCTAAATAATTGTAGTTTTTATCCAAAGCAAGAGCATAAACATTTTTCTCATCTCTATATCGTATAGTTTTATTTAATGAATTTGCATAAATCTCAAGAATCATAGATTCTGGTTTATAATGTTTTAATGGCAACTTCACTAATTTATAATCATCATAAGTAATTAAATATACTTCGTTTTTTTGTGATAAGAGTGTTCCATAAAACTCTTTTTTTCTACTTTCTGATATCTTAATGTATTTTATTTTTATATCACTATTATAATGAATATTTTTTACATATAATTTATCATCATATTTTTTCATATGAAAAAGTTTATCTTCAGAATCAAGTAAAAAATATCCCTCATCTAAGGGTTTAATATTAGTAGTTTTTCCTGCAATTATTTTAGCTGGAAAAACAAAACCTTTTTCTAAAAGTATTTTAGTATACGCACTTTCTAAATCACTATTTTTATTTTCATGTTCAGAGTTATATACTTCAAAGCTCTTTTGTAAACTAAACATAATATCAGGGAAAGCTATCATTCCTTTTTTACTACTTGGATTAAATAAAGGGTATAAAGGTATTTGTTTTGAATTCTCATATAAATTTTTAAAGGTTAAGCGAAAACTTTGTCTTCCTTGTTTAATCTGTTTTTTACTATATTTTATGCCCTTTATAATAAGAGGTAATCTTTTTTGAATATCTAAGTTTCTCCAATAAGTAAAAGGCAAGGCTTCTTCAAACTCTTTTCGATTAAAAGTATTTCCCAAACTATCTCCGAAGATAAAATTATGTCCTCCATAATGTTGTTTATAAATAAACTTATCTTGACTTGGGGAGAAAAAGACATAAGAAGCTAAAGAATTATCTTTTGTAAAACTTGTATATATTTTAGGAAAGTAAAAACCAAGACTTAATATAAAACAAAATAATAAACTAAGATAAGCAAGTTTTGGTATTATTGTCTTTTCTTTGAGTAAAGAATAGTTTCCATTTTTAAAGCGATAAAGTGATAATAAGGGAATTAGTAAACTAAGAGCTGCTACAAAAAGTAAAATTAAGAAAACATCTTCATATGCACTATAATTATTATTTAGGTAAAAAATAAAACTTAACATTAAAAAAACTAAAATTAAAAGACTTTTTCTCTTCCAATAAGGTTCAATCATAACAGCACTTGTTCCAATATATAAAACAAAAGAAGCTAAAACCCAAGGTAATGAGGTAATAATAGCATTTAGCGCAACAAGTGAAGGAAAAAAGTTTAAAGAAATAAGATATAAAGCTAGTAAAAATCCTAAATTTAATGCCAATAAAAGTAAAAAACCAACTAAAAGATATAAAAGCACCATACGGTTTTGATTTATTGGTAAATGAAGTGGAATTCTAAATTTCTTTTTATGAATTTCAGGCAAAAACTGAGCTAAGGATAAAACAACAGCAGCAAGAGCAGGAAAAAACTTTAAATCTTCATAATATAAATTCCCTATATGAATAACTTCATACCATACCATACTATGAGGCTCAATTTCAGAAAACCTTTTTATTAAATCCATATATAAATACAGTAAAGCAAAAGTAAATAATACAAGTAAAGCTAAGTATATATATTTTATTTTTAAATATTCTTTTTTTAAAATTGCTGTAAACATTAGTATCTCCCCATAAGCCCAATAAAGGCATCTTCTAAGCTTATACTTTTCTCATTAACATCATTTATCTGTAAGTCCTTAAACATCTTATGATGTAGTTTTAAATTATTAAAAACTTCATCTTTGTTTTTATAAGAATATATTCTCATATTATTTTTTCTTACTTCTATATTTTTAATTACATCATTTTTAAATATTTTTTCTAAGTCTCTTACTTTTACATTCAAAGGAAGTGTAATATCAACATTATAAGAGTTAAAATCATTTAATAAACTAGGTAAGTCTGTTTTTATAATCTCACCACCTCTATTTAAAAGAATTATGTCATCAATTAAATCTTCTAAATCTTGTACAATGTGAGAAGTTACAAAAACAGTTCGCTCACCTTGTTTTACATAATCGTGCAAATAATCTAAAAATAGTCTTCTATACCCAGCATCTAAACCCATAGAATAATCATCTAACACTAGGAGTTCAGGATTTTGTGCAAAAATAAGTCCTAATACTACTTGTGATCTTTGTCCATAAGACATATTAGAAATTTTGTGTGTTTTAGGAAGGGCTAAAAGTTCTATTAAATCATAATAAACATCTCTTTTCCACTCATCATAAAAAGATGAATAAAACTTTTCAATCTGCTCAATAGTCATAAACTCAAAAGTTTGATGGCCTTCATGAAGAAGACCAATTTTCTTTCTTGATTGTTTACTTATATTATGAGAAGGTTCACCAAAAATCAAACATTCTCCTGATTGTGGTTTTAAAAAACCCATAAGAATATTAATCAGTGTTGTTTTTCCAACTCCATTTTTTCCTAATAAGCCAACAACTTTTCCTCTGTTAACAGAAAAATTCAAATTTTCATAAATTTTTTTATTTCCGTAATAATGAGTTAAATTTTTAACCTCAACAATTTTTTGCATTTTCATTCCTAAATATTTTTCTTTTATCATTATTTTTTTTTGAAGAACTACATCCACAAGAATTACAAGTATTATTTTTAAATAAAGATTTATATAAAAATACTAAGGAAGTTAAGGAAATAAGAAAAGTGAAGATATATTCATAAGTACTCATTCAGCGATATCCTCACCTTTTATAGAAACTTTATGTCCCTCCCCTGCATCAAAATGTACAGTAAAGTTGACTCTTGGTTTAACAAAGGAGAACTCACTATCTTCATTCATTCGTCCTTCAATAATCTTTTTATTATTTTGTTTAACATACATAACTACTCCACTTGCACTACTACCGTCTGAAAAACCACCTTCACAAACAATAGTTCCATCTCCATTATCAAAACAAGACATAATTGCAGTATGTGCGAAAATATTACTTGAGATAAGACTTAGAGATATTAATACTTTTTTAAACATATTCTTCCTTTTTTTTATTTAATATAGGAATAAATCCTAAAAGAACAGTAATACTAGCAACAAATATATAGAAAAAATACATAGTTTCTAAACCACTTAAATTAAAGGTATTTCCAACGTTGTATACTAAAACTGATGCTGCTAATCCTAAAATCATTGGATATATTATTGCAAAAAACATCCATTTATATGAGTTTGTTTGAACCCTAATCATAATCATTGTTGCAATACAAGGAGGAGTTAATGCCATAAAAATAATAATTGCAACTGCACTCACTGCTGTATATACAGTAGAATTCTCAAACACATTATTCTTTGTTGTTTTAATATTATTGTTTTCATATAAAGCTCCAATTGTTGCAACAGAACTCTCCCTTGCTGCAAAAGATGATAAGAAAGCTACATTAATCTTCCAATCAAAACCTGCATATTTTGTAATTGGAACAAAAAACTTGCCCATCATTCCCAAAGCAGAGTTCTCTATTTTTTCATTTTTCATTTCTCTAAAAAGAGCTTTTCTTTTCCTAATTAACTTTTTAAATATTTTATTAACTTTTTTAGCTTCTTTATCTCTTTTAGGTTTTACAATTTTAAAAAATATTGGATTTTTAGAAATATAAATATTGTCTATTTTTTTAGCAGCAACTTTACCTTTTGAGTTCATTCTTTTTGCTCTATAAGTATTGTAATAATTTATTAGTAAAGATAACTCTTCTTTTTCATCAAAACTAGAATAATATTTATTAGTCTTAATATTTTTATAAAAATCAATTTGCATTTGCTGTGCTTTATTATCTAAGAGTATTTTTTTATCTTTAGAAATACCTGGAAATTGAATGAGTACAAATAAAACGACCGCAACAGCAGCTACAATTGTTACGATTTTCTTAAGATATAGATATATTCTGTCATAAACTTTTACTAATAATCCTCTTAATGTAGGAAGATGATAAGAAGGAAGTTCCATAATAAAAGGTGTTGTATCATACGATACAAAAAGACTAAGAGATAGGATTTTCCCTACACTTAAAGCTATTAAAATAGTAACAGTAGAAATTAAAAACATCATAATTGCCATATCTTCTTTAAAAAATGCAGCAATAATTAGAGTATAGAATGGTATTTTAGCAAGACAATTCATCAAAGGAACAGTAAGAATTGTAATCATTTGAGCTTTCTTATCATTCATTCCTTTTGTTGCCATAACTCCAGGAACAGCGCAACCTCCTGCAAAAATTCCTCCTAATACCAAAGGAAGAGTTGATTCTCCATGTAAACCAAAACGCGTAAATAATCTATCTAAGATAAAAGCCATTCTAGGCATATAACCAATATCTTCAAGCAAAGCAATAAGAAAAAATAAAATTAAAAATATGGGAATATAATTCAATAAAGCGTTAATGCTGTTAATCATCCAAATTGCAAACTGTGTTATATAAGGAATTGAGCTTATATTTTCAGCAGGAAAGAAAGATATAACAAAAGTTTTGAAAGTTGCTAAAAGGGGCCAAGTATAGCTTGTAAGTTCATATCCATATACTATTGATAGTTGATAAAGGATATAAATAATTAGAGCTAAAATTGGTAAAGCTAAAAACCTATTTAGAACAATTTTATCTATTTTATTAGTAATAGTATTTGTTTTTCTTACTGTATTCTTTGTACAAAGATTTACAAAATAATCTGCTTTTTCATATCTTATTTTTACAATATATTGAGTAATTGAAATATCATAATTCTTATTAAACTCATTTTTATAAATATCTAAGGCCTCAAAAATTTCTTTAAAATTTAAACACTTTTCTTTAATCAGTTTGCATATTTCTTTATCATTTTCAAAAAGTTTTACACTTAAATAGTGAGTTGATAATTCAAAAGTAGTCTTATTTAATAAGATTTTTATTTTATTTATATACTTTTGTAAAAATTTATAATCTATAACTTCTGAAATATATTTTTCTTTATTATTATTTACTTCTAAAATTCCTTCTTTTACTTCTAATAAACCCTCTTTTTTTGAAGCTACTGTTTCTACAATTTTTGCATTTGTTACTCTTTTTAATTTTGTAAAATCAAATTCACAAAAATTTTGTTTAGCAACATCAATCATATTAAAAGCAATAATCATTGGTTTTTGCATATCAAAAAGTTGCATACTTAAGTATAAATTTCTTCTTAATGTTGATGAATCAATAATATTTAAAATAATATCTGTTTGTTTATTTAAAATATAATCTCTTGTTATTTTTTCTTCAATTGAATATGATGAAAAAGAATAGGTACCTGGTAAGTCAATAAGATCAATTTTTTTATTTAAAAACTCAAAAGAACCACTTTTTTTATCAAGTGTGACACCTGGATAATTTGCTATATGTTGTTTCATATTTGTAAGCATATTAAATATTGTAGATTTACCACAATTTGGCTGCCCTACTAAAACAACTTGAACTTTATTCATATTTCACTCGTATACTTTGTGCTTCTTTTACTCGTAAACTTATATTGTATGACAATATTTCAACTTCTATTGGGTCATTTAAAGGGGATTTTCTAATCAATTTTATTTTACTGCCTTTAATAAATCCCATATCATAGAATTTTTGAAGTAACATTCCACTTGCATTAATTTCAATAATTTCAGCACTAAGATTGATTTTCAATTCATCTACTGTCAAGATATACCTTTATTATTATTTAAATAGATTTTATCTTAAGTTATAAGAAGTATCAATATCATTTTAATTAAGAAAGTATTTTTTTTTATTTAGAAAGTATTTTTTAAAGAAGAATAACTAGAAAGTACTACTACTTTCTAGTTTCTTATTAAAATCTATAAGCTAATTGCACACCTATTTCTCTAGGTTCTGATAAGACAGTATAATAGTCATATAAACCTTCGGTATCATGTTCTTTATTTAATATATTTTTACCATATAAATAAATATCATAATCATCAGACTCATATCCTATTTTTAAATTTACAAGTTTATAAGCATCTTGTTTTATTTTATTTGATCTATTTAAAAACATGCTTCCTACACCATTTAAATCAGCTCTTGCATAATATCCATTCATATCTCTATATTGTAAGGCTAAACTATAATTGTATTTTGGAGCATAAGGATTATAATTCCCTTCATAATTACCTAAAGAATCTTTAAATTTACCAAAAACTGTTCTATTATAAGCTAAAGAAGAGAATAGAGTTAACTCTTTATTGATTTTATAATTTAGCTCTAACTCAATTCCTTTTGAACTAGCAACTCCTGCATTTGAAATATAACTAGTTGTTTGATCAATAGCTGTCATTACTTGCATATTTGAAATATCCATGTAATATAAAGAAGCATTAAATACTAAGCTATTATCAAAAAATGAGTTTTTAGAACCTATTTCATAATTCCAAATAGTTTCATCTTCATAAGCCATTTTATCAACAGGTGCGAACTGATAATATCCTCCACTTTTAAAACCTTTTGAGATAGTAGCATACGCCATTTTATTTTTATCAATTTGATATTCTAATGAAACTTTAGGTGAAAAAGAAGAAAAAGTATTATCTAAGTTTGTATTAGATTTTTCAATATATATTTCACTATCACTTTTATCGTATCTAAGTCCCCCTAATATTGATATATTATTTGTTAGTTGATAATCTGCATGAGCAAATATTCCAAAAGAATCATCTTTTGTAGTACTTTGATAACTTCCAGTTTTATTAGGAATTGTAGATTTAAGTTTATAACCACCTTCAATTTTATTTTTATCTACAAAGATACCAGTAAGCCAAGTTATTTTATCATCTACAAAACTTAATTTAAGTTCTTGAGATAGATCAGTCATAGGGATATCTACCTTACTATGAAAGGTATATGGAACACCAGCTGAAAAATCAAAATCTCCCAATCTATCATCAATATACTTTTTATATGAAGTAATTGATTCTATTTTATATTTATCAAAACTATATTCTACTTTTAAAGCCGTAGTTTTTGTTATATTTTTTATATAACCAATTAGATCACTTGTAGTAACTCTATTGTCTTCTACTCCTACATTATTTTGAGAAATCGTTCCATCATCTCTTTTAAGTATTGTAGAAATTAAACCAATATCTAAATTATCATTAGGAGTTGCTCTAAGATAAAATTTCGCAAAATTGCTTTTCCTATCATTTTCAGTTCTTTTTAAATTTGAGTTATATAAAAAACCATCTTTCTCATAATGTTGTACATCAAAACCAATATAAAATTTATCTTGGATTATTGGACCACTTACACTTGCAGAATACTCTTTTTTATTATCTTGCCCAAATTCTAAATTAAGTTCACCTTTAAATTCATTATTCGGTTTATTTGTTATTATATTAATTACACCAGCTTCTGCATTTTTTCCATAAAGTGTTCCTTGAGGTCCTTTTAATACTTCTACTCTTTTTATATTCTTTAAAAACATTTCAGTTGCTGAACTACTACTAAAAGGAATACCATCAATATAAATACTTACAGAACTTGAAGGTAGTTGAGGGTCTGTACTTATACCTCTAATCGTTGGAGCTAATCCCCCAAAACCACCTGAATCAAATAACAATAAGTTAGGTGTATAATAAGCCAAATCTTTAACTGATTTTATATTTTTATCTTTTAGAGAAAACTCATCAAAAACACTCATCGAAATTGGAACATTTTGCATATTCTGTTCTACTTTTTGTGCAGTTACTGTTATTGCATCTAAATTATTTACTTCATTTGCAAATATGTTATTTGCCAAAAGTAATGAAACACTAAGTGAAAGCATTATTCTTTTCTTACTCATAAATATCCTTATTTATTAAATTTTAAGTAGTCAGTAGTATAATCAATAACAATAATTAAAATCAATAGTATTAATATTTAAAAGATATTATTTTTTATTAGAAAGGGATTTTATGATAAACGAGTATAAAATAAATAATCATATAACATTACACAAAGTTGATAAATTATTTGACCAAGATATCACAAGTATACGAAAAAATAATATAAATGGACTTATTTTATATATAAATTTTCAAAAAGACAATGAAAATGAATATACTAGCTTACTAAATGATTATAATATAAAAACTAAAAAAAATCATACTATTATTGATATAATCAATGAGGACGAGGGTATATCAAAAATAAAAAAAAATACTCATAAACAATTTATTCAACTTGTAATTGAAAAAGATTTTTTAAAAGATTTGATACCAGAAAACAAAAACAATGAAAAATTCATAAATTTCTTTAAAAGTAATAAAAATATTGAAAATGTAAGTTATAAAAAAACAAATCAAAAAACACAATTATTAGCACATGAAATTTTTAATAATAATTTTGATAATAAATTAGAAAAGTTATTTATAGAATCAAAAGTATTAGAACTAATTTATACAGAATTTAAATCTTTATTTTATGATAATAAAACAATTATAAATAAAACTATTAAATTATCAAGTACAGATAAAGATGCGATATATAAAGCAAGAGAAATATTGATTAATAATATTTCAAATCCTCCAAATATAAAAGAATTAGCTAGACTAGTTGCAATTAATGATTTGAAATTAAAGATTGGATTTCATCAATTTTTTAATGAAACACCTTATAGTATATCTTTAGAATATCGTTTACAAGAAGCAAAATCACTTTTAGAGAAAAGTGAACTAAATATAAATGAAATATCAAAAAAAGTAGGTTATAAATATACTCCAAGTTTTTCAAATGCTTTTATAAAAAGATTTGGTTTAAGACCAAAAGATATTATGAAAACTAGAACGTATTATTATTAGCAGTAATTTTAAATAAGAATCTTTTATATTTAATATAAAAGATTCCTCCAAAGTTAAAAAACTTTATTTTACGTTAAAAGTAAGAGATGCAGAGTTAAAAACTTGATTGGCTTTTCCATATAAATCTTTTAACTTTCCGTCTTTTCTAACATCTTCTTTATGACTACAATTTACGATCCAAGATCCTGAGCTTTGTACAATAAATTGAGCTTTTCCTTTTACAATATTTGAATGAAGTGAGAATTTATTACTTTGACCAAAAGAGTTACTAAAAGCTGTTATAAAATCAATACTATTAGCTGTAATGTTAAGTGGTATATTGTTAAATAAAACTCTAAACTCAAGCAAATCTCCAACTTTTACATTAGATAAATCACTTATTGGAATTATTTCTAAACCATGACCTAAGGGTTTTTGCTCACTCCACGATCCAAGTGTTAAATAAGATTTTGCGAAAGCTTGATATTTTACAGACATTAAAACTTTTTTTATATTTTTTACTTTATCTCTTGATTTAAGAGATAATCTTGTTCTATTTTTTGTATCTATATATTGAGTATAAAATGTTGGTTTTGATTTTGCTTCTAAGCTATAAACACCTTTTTTACTATCTTTTTTAAGAGAAATTTTTTGTAAAGCAATTTGAGCCTCATATAAATCAAAGTTTTTAGTACTTTTAAACGGTTCTTCAATCTTACTTTTTGGAAGCTGTAATTTAGTCTTTACATTATTTGGGCTGATAATACTAAAATCTTCTATTATAACTCTTGCATTTGCAGAGTTTAATATATCATCAAGAGGTAAACTATGTCCCCAGCCTAAACTAACCATTGTATGACCTGGTTGATGAGTAAAAGATTCCATTGAATTTATCCATAAACTATGTGAGAATAAATTACTTGCTGCAATAATAACTATGATTGATATTTTTTGTAATAATTTCATTTTTGTCCTTTTATTTCTAAAAGTATAATATTATTGATAATATTTATCAATATTGTTTTTATTAATTAAGGATTTTTTTTTATTACTTATGTATTAAATAAGAATTAAAAAAGAGAAAATAATAAGGCTCTCTCTTTTTAATTTAGCAGAATAAGATAATTAGCGTTATTTAATATTTTACAATTAAATTAAAATTATAATTTCTTCCAGGTGAACTGAACCTTTCTACTCCTAATCCTTTAGAATCAACCATATTTGTTGTTCCAAATTCTGGAATATTTCGCAAGTCATTCCAAGTATAATATTTTTTATTAAATATATTATTTATTCCCATACCTAAAGAAACATTTTTGTTAATATTCCAATATCCCCTTAAGTCTGAAACAAAAGCAGCTTCATTTGTATATTTTGAATATTTTTCAACTTCACCTTTCCAAGTATAGTGTGTTTCTTTTGTCTCTTCTTTCTTTTTTGCACCCATATAATTTGCTGAAAAGTAAAATCCATAATCTTTTGAATCAAAGCCAAGTCCTAAAACAACATTTAAAGGTTGTATCGCTCGCATATCATCTTTTGTACTTTTTGATCCTTTTGAATAAGTGGCTGAAAGTTTTGTATAAAAACCTTCAGTAAAATTTAAAGCTTCATGTAAGTCTAAACTACCAGAAAACTCAATACCATTTATCTTTGCTTCATCAATATTCCATTGTTTAAAATGGTATTCAGGCATATACTCTTTACCAAAACCATGACTAATAAACCATGGATTTTTCACTAAAACACTAAAAGTTCGCTCTTCTATAAAATCCTTATACTTAGTACTAAAAGCACTTAAAACAGCTTCTCCTAGTCTTCCATCAACTTTAAGAGCAATTTCTTGATTTATAGAATATTCAGATTTTAAATCTGGATTTGGATCAATAAAATTATCCCCAGCTGTAAAGGAGAAGTATAATTCTAAGGCCTTTGGAGCTCGAAAGCCTTTACTTAACTTATATTCTAAAGCAATTTCATCACTAAATTGATAGTTTAAACGAGTAAACCAAGTTGGTGCTGAGAACTTTTTTATTGCAAGATTATCCCTATCTTGTTTTGTACTTAAAGTATCAAGAAGAGGCTCATGCTGATACATATCATATCTTATTCCTACATCCAACTCAAAGTTGTCATATATATAAGAATCTTTTATTTTTAAATTAAGAGTTTTAGTATTAACAGGGTTAATGATACTAAAATTTCTCTCCCAAATTATTTCTCCTTTATCAAACAGAAGATCTCTATTTATATTTTTAAATCCACTATCTGAATAACCTGAGGATAAACTAATATAATGATCTCCAATACTTGTTTCAATAGGAGTGAAAGAAGTATCAATCGTAAAATTTTTTATGTTTTGTAAGGTATTTCTATCATTGGTTTGCTCAAGAATTCCATTATCTACTCCATACTTTTTAGTAATTGCATGTTGCTCTATCTTTTGTTTTGAGTATTTTAACTTTAAGGTATCTAGAAAAGAACCACTTGGCATATAATTATAAGAAAAGCCATATCGTTCATATGGAGAAATGTCTTGTGCAAAACGTCTCTCATAATCAGTATATGATTTTTCTTCTGTATGTACATTCATTTTTCTATTTTCAAAAGAACTATCTATACAATGAATATCATTAAAACAATAACCTAGTTTACTAAGAATTGAAGTTGATTTTTTACTTGAAGGTTCTGCTATTTGTCTTGCACTTCCATAAATATCTTCACCTCTTTCATATGTTTTAGTTTCATGTCCATTTCTTCTTACTACTTGGAATAAACCTTTCATTCCTCTATCTTTAAAACCCATTCCTAAAACTTTTACTAATTCTTTATTTTTAGAACCATATGAGAATTTATTATAAAATCCTATATTTTTGCCTGGTAGTATAAAATCTTCTGCCTCTTTCGTTCTAAACTCAACTGCACCTCCAATTCCTCCACTTCCAACACTAAAAGAATCTGCACCTTTATTTATAACTACCTTACTTATATTTTCCAATTCTGTTGTATTTCTATTTCCACTCATATACCCATAACCTGAGTATACACTTGGCATAAATGATTCTGCTTGAGCTATTCCATCAACTGTAATAGCAACTCTATCTGTTTCAACTCCTCTAATAGCATATCCATTAGAACCTGAACGACCACCCGAATTTACGCTTACTCCAGGAACATTTTTAAGTAAATCATATTCATCATTAATTAACTCTTTTGTAAGTGCATCAGAGTTTTTTGTTATTTTTCTTGAATCTATATTATCATTAAAATCTTGAATTATGATTTCACCAAGAGAGTGAGTATCTTCGTTTGCAAAACAAATACCTTGAATAAAAGTATTCATAATAATTACTGTTAATAATTTTCTTTTAAATTTTTTCATTCTATATACAGCCTAAATAAAAAGTAGGATTCTCTGTAAAATAAGGATTCGACTCTATTTTTTTTATTTTATTTTTAATTTTTATATTCCTTTTTTTATAATTTTAATTTTTTAACTCTATGAAATTATTTTCTATGTTTTTTTATAAATTTTTTTAAATTAACAAAAAATAAATTTAATTAATCAATTGATATTATATTTACTGTACTTTGAAAAATTGAAATATTAATTTTTAGAAAGATAAATAATTTGAGTTTATTTTAGTTTATTTTTAAGAATGAAAATTATAATACGTAATTTATTAAAATTTAATTAATTATCATAATTATTATCAATATATTAATAATTATTCTTCCTATTATGTAAGTTTTGTTGAATATTAAAGAATAAAAAAGAGAAAACACTAAGGCTCTCTCTTTTTAATAAGACTAGAATCTATAGGTAAGTTGAATACCTATCTCTCTTGGGTCAGAGAATAAAACATATTTGCCTTCATAATAACCATTTGTATCATGTTGTTTATTAAATAAATTGTTTGCATATAAATAAATATCAAACTCTTCAGCCTCATATCCTATTTTGGTACTAACTAAAGAGTAGGCTTTTTGTTCAAATTTATTTGCCTTATCTAAATACATTTTTCCATATCCATTTATATCAGCACTAGTATAATATCCAGAAGCTCCTCTATATTTTATACCTGCACTATAACTATATTTAGGAGCATAAGGATTGAAGTTTCCACTATAGTTTCCTAAAGTATCACTAAAGTCTTTAAAATTTGTTTTGTTATAACCAAGGGTTCCATATACATTTACAAAATCATTAAGCTGATATTGTAATTCTAATTCTAAACCTTTTGAACTTGAACTAGCTGCATTTGAAATATATCCACTCACTGCACTAGTTGAAGTAAGCACTTGCATATCTTTTATATCCATATAATAAGCAGTAAGATTTAAACTAAGAGTATCTTCTAAAAATTTATTCTTAATTCCTAGTTCATAATTCCATAAAGTTTCTTTGTCAAAGTTTTTTGGATTTCCAGGCGCTGCGAACATATAAAAACCACCACTTTTATAACCTTTTGCAATGCTTACATAAGTCATTTGATTATTGTTAATTTTATATTTCAAAGAAAGTTTTGGAGATATTTCACTATATGATGTTGATAAATCAATATTTTGAGTTTTATCAGATATTTTTTTATTATCTTTATCATATCTTACTCCACTTATCAAAGTTAGAGCATCATTTATTTTATAATCTGTATGTAAAAATATACCTAAAGAGTTATTATCTAAAGTACTAGAAAACTTACCTTTAAATGCTGGATTTGCAGAATCAATTTCATATCCACCTATTTTGTTATCTTTATCTAAATAAAGACCAAGTAAATAATTAAAATCACCTATATTATTACTCAATCTAAACTCTTGAGATTTACTTTTATATGTATCTTTGATGGTACTATGGTAAAAAGTCATCGAAGAGAAGTCATAATCACCTAATCTATAATCAAGATCTTTTTTATACGCACTAATAGATTCAAACTTATAATCATCATATAAATATTCTAATTTAAAAGCATGAGAAGTATTTTGAGATTTATTAAATCCTTGTATATTATTTGCTGTTTTTCTTGAATCAACTGCGTTCATACTATTCATAGAGGGAGCACCATCATTATATTTAGCCTTTGAAGAAATCAAAGAAAGTTTTAAATTATCACTTGCTTTATATAATAAACTTATTTTTCCATAATTGTTTTCTCTATAGTTTTCTTTATTATTAAGATATGAGTTAGAGATAAAACCATCTTTACTATAATGTCTTGCACTTAGGTTAAAAAATAACTTATTTTCTACTATTGGGCCATTTACATTTACAGAATACTCTTTTTTATTATCACTACCAAAAGAAGCATTTACACTTCCACTGAATATATTTGTTGGTTGCTTAGTAATTACATTTATTACACCAGCTTGTGCATTTTTTCCATATAGTGTTCCTTGTGGACCTCTTAATACTTCTATTCTCTCAATATTTTGTAAAATTGCGTTATAACCAACCGTTCCTAGAGTTGGAATACCATCAATATACATTCCAACAGTTGTAGATACAGAACTTGCGTCTGAATATAAACCTCTACTTGAAGGAGATATTGCCCCAAAGTCTCCTGGATTTACCATATATAAATTAGGTGTATACTTTCCAATATCTTTTATACTTTTAATATTTTTATCTTCTATATCAAACTGGGTAAAAACATTTAAAGATAAAGGTACCTCAAAAATACTCTCTTCTTGTTTTTGTGCAGTTACTTCAATATCAGCTAAAGTTTTTGCTTCTTTTGCCATTAAAGTATTATGCATAAGTGCAAAAACTGTAATAATACTTAAAATTGATTTATTCATTTATTTTCTCCTAATTATATTTGTTTAATTAATTTGTAGTATACTAATAACAAATATCAAAATCAATATATACTTTAAGAAAAAAGTATTTACTTTTAGGAAAGCAGTATTTAATGTCATATAATTTTAATAGCAAGGATATAAATCAGTTTTTAGATATAAACTCTTTTAATAAAAAAATTGATTTTCCTAAAGAAACTGGACATATGTTTATAGAAAAAAGTGTAATTTCAAGTGAAATTATCTTATTTAAAAATAGTATTCACGCAAAAAAAGATATCTCTTTATTTCAAGAAGAATCATATAGTAATACTTTATATTTAAATATTACTCTTGATGGAGAATTATTTTTTCAAGGTTTTTCAAAAAAAGATTCTTTTCTTACTAAAAAATCTCATACAACAATGTTTTTATCAAATCCTAAAAAAGGAAGTACGAATATAAAAAGAGATTCTTATATAAAAAGCTTATCTATACTTATAAATAAAAGTTTTTTATCACCTTTAGTTTTAAATAAAATTGAGAAAAAAGAAAAACATTCAAGAATATTTCCCTCTTCTCCAAGAGTACAGCAACTAGCAAAAGAGTTATATATAAGTAATTTAAATGATGATATTGAAAAAATTTTTATTCAAAGTAAAATATTAGAAATATTATATTGTGAAATAAACACAAGTAGTGAAATAAACATTTCACAAACAGGAATAAAATTTTCCGCTTACGATATAGAAGCCTTACATCAAGCTAAAGATATAATGCAAAATTCAATTCAAAAACCACCCTCACTTATAGAATTAAGTAAGATAGTGAAACTAAATGAGTTTAAATTGAAATTTGGTTTTAAAAAACTTTTTGGTTTAGCACCTTATGAAATTTCTAGAGAGTATAAAATGATTGAAGCAAAAAAGCTCTTAGAGTCTAGTGAATTTAATGTTGGCGAAATATCTAAAAAAGTTGGATATAAACATATACAAACATTTTCTACTGCATTTACAAAACATTATGGAATAAAACCAAAAGATATAATGAAAAGTAGAACTTATTATTATTAGAAAAGTAAAATTTTAAAACCTATAATTATTAAAATAACACCACCTAAAATTTCTGCTTTACTTGCATATTTTTCACCACCTTTGTACCCAAGATAAATAGCGATAAAACTAAATATAAAAGTTGTGAACCCTATAACAAATAAAGAAAGAACAATACTAATCTCGTATAAACGCAAGGTGAAACCAGCAGCAAGTGCATCTATGCTTGTAAGACAAGCAAGGATTAAAAGAAGTTTATTGGAAGTATCTGTTTCAACATCTTCATCTTTGTTATAAGCTTCATATATCATTTTTACACCAATGAGTACTAATAAAGCAAATGATATTAAAGTATATGATTCACCAATAAAATCCTTTAAGCCTAATCCACCTAAATATCCAAGTAAAGGCATCAAAGCCTGAAAAAAACCAAAAAACAAAGCAACTTTTAAAGCAAATACTTTTATATTTTTATGTTTTTTCATTCCCAAACCTATTGAAACGGCAAAAGCATCCATACTAAGAGCTAAAGCTAAGAAGAAAACCTCAATCACTTTTCTTCTTCGTATGTTTAAATGATATAAAAAATAGTATTACAAAAGCAAAAGAGACAAAGATAAAAGGAAGAGTTGGACTAAATTGATAAAGAGTTGTACTTACAATTGGACCAAGAACTATACCCATTCCTTGTGCTGCTGATACTGTTCCAGAAGCTGCTCCTTGCTCATGTTTTGTTACTAAATTTACTGCTAAGGTTTGAAAAGCAGGAAAAATCATTCCCATACCAAAAGTACCTATACTAAAACCTAAAATTAAAACCAGTTCTTGGTTTGTAAAAATAACAATCAAATATCCAAATGCTGAAATTAAAGAACCTATTTTAAGTAAAGAATATGGATCTATTTTAATTTTTGAAATAATAACTTGAGAAAGAATAAAAGCAACACCAACACAAGATAAAGCAAAACCTGTAGTTTTTGCACCTTGTATTAAATCAAGGTTTAATTTATCAATAATAAAAAACCCTATACAAACTTGAGAGGTTACTACTCCAAACATTACTATAAAAGCTGCAATCATGGGGAGTCTTAATCGTTTATCAAATACTTTTGGTGCAACAACACTATCTTTTACTAAAACTTTTTCACTAGGTAAAGAATAAAAAAGTATTACGGTCGCAAGAAGAGGAAGAATTGCAAAGGTATAAAGAGGAACAGATAAACCATAAGAAGCTAAAAAACCACCAATACTAGGACCTATAATCATAGCAATACCACTTGTAGCTGCTAGTTTTGCTATATAAGTTGTTCTTTTTTCTTCTTCAATATGATCTGCTATTAAAGCATTTGAAACAGGAGTAATAGCTGAATAAAAAGCACCTATTGCACCTCTTGTTACTAATAAAACTGCTAAAGATATAAAAATAGCAGGTGGAGTAACAATAGCATAATCAACAAATATTGCTAGTATTAAATATGCTACAGCAACACCAGCAACACCTATTATTAAAATTGGTTTCCTTCCAACTATATCACTTTTTCTACCCCAATATCTTGATAAGAGAACCCATAAAACTCCTCCTAATGAAACAGTTAATCCAGCATGCCACTCTTGCATATTTAATGCTCTTATAATTGGACCAACTACTGCTAAAAATGCCATCATTGCAGAAACACATAAAACATTTACAAGCATTAAAACTTTTATTTCTTTCATTTTTTTACCTTAATATTGAATATTTATTTTAGCACTAACATTTTTTTCATCACTAGAAGTATTATTTACTTCTGAACTAAGAATTGAAGTTAAGTTAAGAGATGAATAAAGAGCTAATAAGCCTATAACTGAACCTATTACAATCATAGTTGGGTATCCAAAGATTCCCGCAAAAGATACAGCTAGTCCACTAGCTACAATTCCTGAAAACATATAAATACTATGTTGCATAGCAAACTGTGAAGCTGGAAATTCTGATGAAACCTCATCCATCATAAGAGTTGTCATTACAACAGAAGAAGGAGAATAAAAGCTAAAGATAAAGCCAACTACTAACATGGCGATAAAGCTGCTATTGTACTCACTTTGCAACATAAAGAGAAGTAAAATTCCTATGATTTGTCCTAATGAAGATATAATCAAAATATTTTTTCTCCCATATTTACTAATAAACCAAGATGCTAAGAAAGCTGATAATACCCCTATTCCAAAACCTACAATATGAACAGCAAAACCAATTTTGTCTAAACTCCACTCTTCATCAACTAATATTGGAGTAATTAAACCATACGCCATGCTTATTGTCAAAGGATATACAAGAAGTAATAAAAGCCATTTTTTTCTTTTCTCACCTTTCCAAAAATCTAAATATTGTTTATAATTTATTTTATTTTTATCTTTAGATCTTTTTGTCTTTTCTTCTTTATAAATAATTATTTGAAGTAAAGATATAGAAGTTGCAATAGCTAAAGCAATCATAGTATAAGCCCAACCATAAGAGGAATAAATAATCAATCCAACCCCACTACCTAGTACCATTCCAACCATACCACCTGCTGATTTCATTGCATTTGCACTTGGTCTTTGTGAGGAAGAAACACTTTTATAAACTAAAGCATCTACTGCTATACTCTGAGAGGCTGATAAAAAAGCAAATATTACACTTAAACTTATTACCATTTCAAGATTTGCAAATAAATCAAATAAAGAGCTTAGAAATAATACTAAGACCATTAATGCTTGAAATATTATAATCCAAGCCTTATAATGCCCAAATCTTTTAAATTCAATTCTATCTATAAAAGGTGCCCATAAAAATTTTAGTACCCAAAATAGACCTAAAAAATATACAAAACCTAGATTTTCTAAAGGCATTCCATTTCTTCTCAAAATGGCAATAAGTGCTTCTGTAAAAAAAGCCAATCCTAAAAACTGTGTTGTATAAAGTGAAAATAATAAAGCAGTATGTTGTTTTGTAAGTTTTTTTCTCATTTATAAATTCCACTGTTTTATTCTATTTTGAGCTTGAGTCATATCATAATATTTGCCTTTTTTAGCAAGTAAGGAAGCATGTGTTCCTTGCTCTTTTATTTTTCCATCTTGCATTACTAAAATTGAGCTTGCATGTGAAATGGTTGATAATCTATGAGCTATAACTATTACTGTTTTATTTATTATTAACTCATCTAAAGCATTTTGGACTGCAACTTCACTTTGTGTATCAAGAGCAGAAGTAGGTTCATCAAGAATAACAATAGGAGAATCTTTGAGTATAGCTCTGGCTATGCTTATTCTTTGTTTCTCTCCACCACTTAGATTTCCACCAATCTCGCCTACTTTTGTTTCATAAGCATTTGGAAGTTTCATTATAAACTCATGACAATATGCTTTTTTGGCTGCTATTTTAACTTCTTCTTCACTTGCACTTGATTTTCCCATGCGAATATTATTTAAAATAGTATCATCAAATAAATACACATCTTGAAAAACTACAGAGATATAAGACATAAGTTGAACTTGAGTCATATTTTTAATATTAACTCCTCCTATAAAAACATCTCCTAAACTTGGATCAGCATATCTCATTATAAGTTTTGTAATAGTAGTTTTTCCAGAACCACTAGCACCTACAATTGCACTTAAAGAATTTGACTTAATATGAAGAGAAACTCCATCTAAAGCTTTGTTATCATAATTCATATAATTAAAATCAACTTTATTAAATCTTACATCAAATTTTATAGGAGTTTTAAGAGGTTTATTTATTTCTAAATCTTTTTTACTTAATATATCTTGAATATATTTAAATCCAATTTCCATAACATCTAAAACACTAGCAATTGCAAGAAAATTTGCTAAAGGTTCAGATAATCTTCCTAAAATAACTAGAAGTGCAACTAAAGATGCAATACTAATTGTTTCATCTACTATAAATAAAGCACCTAAAGATAATACTAATAAAAATACAAACTCTATTAAAGTATTCATAATTGCTAAAGGAAAAATTGAAGAAAAAACACCACTTTTTTGAACTTCTCTAGCTTTTTTTATAGATTTTTGTAAATTTTTAGCATTTAGTCCTACTTGATTAACTGCTCTTAAAACAGGTAAACCTTGTAAATACTCTATAGTATCTGCTTCAAGAGTAGAAGCAACTTTTAGATTATTAGTTTTTTCTTTTTTTGCTTCACTACGACTCCATTTATAAATAGGAATGGATAAGAAAAAAGCAATAAGCATAGCAAGAGCTAATTTTATATTTATAAAAAATGTTGCTAAAACAATAATTAAAGGTACAACTATTGCTTCAAGTCCCATACCTGCAACAACTCCCATATGCAATACTGATTGGTCTACATTTGAGGCTAAAATAGAGTTTAACTCACCTGTTCTGTACTTATTTAAAGCTTCTAAAGGCATAGTTTTAATTTTATTGCCCAACTTTACTCTTAAGTCATGGGTGATATCTATTAAATCACTTGAATAATTAAAATTTAAAGCATACCAGTGAAAAGTTAAGGAGAAGAGAGTAGAAACAACTATTAGAGCAAAATATAAAAGTGCATCATTTAAAATAAAGACCTCACTAAACATAAAACTTAATAAAGGAAAAAACAATATAAAAGCTAATGCTCTAGTAATATAAGAGAGTATATAAAAAAGATAAGATCTTTTCAAAATACTTGCTTTATTTCCTGCAATTTTAGTTGTTATTTCATAACTTTTGGCAAATGAAGATACTTCTTCTTTCATGATAATTTTTCCTTTGTCTCTAAGTTCCAGTTTTGTGCTTTTTCGTAATTACTCCAAAGATTATAATAAACTCTTTTATTAGCTAAAAGCTCTTTATGCTTGCCACTTTCTATTATCTTCCCTTCATCAACAACAATAATTTTATCAACATCTTTTATAGTTGAAAGACGGTGAGCTATAACAATAACTGTTTTATCTTTCATAAGATTTGATAAGGCTTTTATAATTTCTTCTTCATTTTGTGGGTCTGCAAAAGCTGTTGCTTCATCAAGAACTATAATAGGATTATCTCTTAAAATAGTTCTAGCTATTGTAATTCTTTGTTTTTGCCCACCTGATAAATTTGCACCTCTCTCCCCAACTTGGGTATCGTAAGCATTTTCTAGAGTCATTATAAAATCATGTATCTGTGCAGCACGTGCTGCTTTTATAACCTCTTCTTTACTTGCATTTGGATTTGCAATTTTTATATTATTTAAAATAGTATCAGCAAAAAGAAAAGTATCTTGAAATACAAAAGATACTATATTCATAAGTTCGTGGGATCTAATTTCTTTTATATTAATATCTCCTATATTAATACTTCCACTATTTACATCCCAAAATCTAGGAATTAGTTTAGCAATTGTACTTTTTCCAGCTCCACTTGGACCTACAATTGCTACTGTGCTTTTAGGCTCTACTTTAAAACTGACATTATCTAAGGCATTTTTGCTAGTTTTATCATAAGTAAAAGATACATTTTTAAAAACAATAGACATCTCTTTTGGAAGCTTATTATTTGAAGTTTGAAATAAAACTTCAGTATTTAAAACCTCTTGTATTCTTAAAGCTGAAACTTGTGATTTTTTAATAAAATTATTAAGCCACATAACAGGCATTAGAGCATCTGCCATACCAGTGCTTAAAAATAGTGCCAAGATTAAAGATGATAATTCTAAAGTTCCATTATCTAAAAGATAAATTCCAGTTAATAAAATAGCTAGTAAAGTACTTAAAGGAGTAAGAATAATCATTCCAAGTTTTGCACTCAGGCTTGTTTTTTCCATCCACGCCTTAAGATTTTTTTTATAAGAGAATAAAGAATCTGTATATTTTTTAAATGATTCACTTCCATCATCAAAAGTACGAACAACTGGCATTGCTTGAGAGAATTCAATAACTGCCTTATTTATTTGGGCTTGACTTTGTTCATATTTAACTCGATAGCTAACAGAATCACGCATAGCAAAAAACATAATACTAGCCCCAAGAAGTAAAATTATAATACCTGCAAGAGCCAAGCGATAATCAACAATAAATAAAATCACCAAAGTGGAGGTAGGAGCAACAACACTTTTAGCTATCATAGGAATACTATCTGCTACAAAAGCATGAAGTGAACTTACATCATCTTTCATTACTTTTTTTAAAGCACCTGAACCAGTAGAGATAATATATCCTAAAGGAACATTAGCTAGATGTAAAGATAAATTAGTTCTTAATATTTCTTCTAATTTAAAAGATCCAAGATGAGAAACCATAAAAGAGCAAAGTCTTGTAGTAAAAGCTATGAGTGTAATAATTGAAAGAGAGATAATAGTAGTTACTAAATCAAATTCTATATCAAAAAACTTTATAGGTTTTGCATCTAAAAGAGAAGATAAAGTAAAAGATAAAAGAGTTAAACCAAGTATCAAACTTAGTGCACCAATGGCTGATAATAAGGTAGATATAAAAATTTCAAAACTAATGGGACGTAAAATAGCCCATAATCCTGTTTTTTGCTTTGTTTGTTTTGGCATATATATTCCTAGTTTTTTCTAAACTTAGAGTATATAGATATTGATAATTTTTATCAATATCTTATTTATCATAAAAGGATTATCTTTTATTTAAAAAGGATTTAAAGACAAAAGTTTAATTTATTAACTAAAAAAATATAATTATAATAAAAAGAGCAAAAGAATTATTTTAGAAAGAATATGCACATTTAATAGATTTTATAATGATTAATACTAGTATAAAAGAAGTACTATTACTAATACTTCTTTTTCTTTACACTTTTATTTTCTACTTTGAAGTTTTTTTATTTTCTTTAAAATTTAAATAATATGCGATTTCACTCTCATTTAAAATCTTAATAGTATTTGTGCTTCCAGGCATTCCAACTGGATAACCAACAGTTGCAACATAAGGTCCTTTTTTATTTAAAATACCTTTTTCCTCTAAAGCTTTTAACATCTTATAAAACATTTTAGAAGCATGAGCTTCTTTAATAGTATCTATTGGAACAACACCCCAAGCAAGGCAAAGTGAGTTTAAAACTGATTTTTTATGAGCAAAGGCTAAAATAGGAGTTTTTGGTCTATATCTCGACATTCTTACAGCACTTTGTCCTGAAGAAGTTAAAGCTAAAATTCCTTTTGCATTTATATCATCAGCTAATTTCGTAGCCGTTGCTTGAATTACATCAAAGGTATCTAAATAATTCATTTTATACTGTTTTACATAATTATAAATCTCTTCTGTTTTTTTAATAATATTGCTCATAGTTTCAACAACATTAGCAGGATTTTCACCAATAGCACTCTCTTCACTAAGCATAACTGCATCAGTTCCATCTAAAACAGCATTTGCAACATCTGAAATCTCAGCTCTTGTTGCTCTTTCATTTGTAGTCATTGATAAAAGCATTTGTGTTGCAGTAATAACTGGTTTTGAAGCTTCATTTGCTTTTTTGATAAGTTTCTTTTGAATTGTTGGTACATCATAATAAGGAACTTCAATTCCTAAATCTCCCCTTGCAACCATAAGTCCATCACTAGCTTCTAAAATTTCATCAATATTCTCAACAGCATCAAACTTTTCAATTTTTGCTATTAATTTACCCTTATACCCATTTAGAAGTTTTCTAGCATGTAACATATCTTCTTCATTTTGAACAAATGAAATTGCAAAATAGTCAACTTTATTTTCTACTCCCCAAGCTATATCTTTTTCATCTTTTTTTGTAATTACATTAATATCAATTACTGTATTTGGAAAATTTATTCCTTTTCTTGAACTTAAAATTCCATGATTTTCTATTCTTGCAACAATGTCTTTACCAGTTTTAATAACTTTGGCTCTAATTGTTCCATCATATAAATATATATACTCATTTTTCTTGACTTTTTGTATAAGTTCTGGATAATTTATTGAAACAATATATTTATTATTTTCTTTTTTATATCCTAAAATTTCATCTTTTACAAAAGTTATTTCATCACCCTTATGTAAATCAAAGTTCTCTTTTAAATCTCCAATTCTTACTTTTGGCCCTGAAATATCTTGTAAAACTCCAACATTAGTATTTAGATTTTGCATAGCTGTTCTAATATTTTGTAAGGTATTTGAATGATATTCATGAGTTCCATGAGAGAAGTTTAATCTAAAAATATTAGCCCCTGCTTTTATTAAAGACTCTATTATTTCTACTGTTTCACTCGCTGGTCCTAGTGTTGCTAAAATTTTTGTTCTTTTATCCATTAGCATTTCCTTTTAAATTTAATTATTTTATTTATTATATCTAAAATCATTACAATTTAGTTACACAGCAATAATTGTAATTCACAATTATTGCACTACTTTAATGTTATAATTTTTTATAAATAAAAGGATAGAAAATGCTTAAAAATAGATATATAAAACAAATATTATCAATAATTTTACTTTCAAGTATGTTAGTTTCATGTGCAAGTACAAATGCACAAAATCAACCTATAAGAGATAAACAAACAAATAATACCCAACAAGGTGCAATTATTGGTGCCTTTGTAGGTGCTCTTATAGGAATAGCTTCAAAAGGTAAGAATAAAGGCAAAAGAGTCTTATTAGGTGGTGCTTTAGGCGCAGCTATTGGAGGAGGTATTGGATATAGTATGGACAAACAAGCTGAAGAATTAGCAGTACAATTAGATAGTAAGGTTGATAATTCGCCACAAGCTTTATTAGATCCAAGCAACGATTTAATTATTTCAAATACCAATTCTTATGTAAAAATAACGTTAAGACAAAGTATGATGTTTAAAACAAACTCTTTTATCCCTACAAAAAATGCAGCTTTAAAAATAGATAAGATTTCAACAGTTTTAAGAAGGTACCCAAATACTATAGTACAAGTTGTTGGATTTACTGATAGCAGAGGAACGTATGAATATAATCAAATATTATCAGAAAAAAGAGCAGCTAGTGTTGGTGATATTATTTATAACTCAGGAATAAATAATCAAGTTTTTTCAAAAGGTTGCTCTTATAATAATCCAATTATTGTAAATACAAGTAAAAAAAATATGGCATTAAATAGAAGGGTTGAGATATATTTATATCAAAGTGAAGCTAATATTATTGATGCTTGTTCTAATTAAAGAGTATTTTGTTAAAATATTTTATGAATAAAAATACTCTAAGATTTGATATATATTTTGATACTTGGTTATATGGTAAAGATGCTTATTATAGTACTTTCAAAAACATAGGAAAAGAAGGAGATTTTTATACTTCTGTTTCTACTTCTTCTTTTTTTGGAGGAAGTATTGCTAATAATATAATTCATAGTATAAAAACTTCAAAATTAAAAGAAAATACTACTATTGTCGAAATAGGAGCCCATAAAGGATATTTATTAGCTGATATTATTCAATTTATTTATACCATAGAACCAGAACTTCTAAAAACTCTAAATTTTGCAATTGTGGAGAAGTTTAAAGACTTAAGAGAAAAACAAAAAGAATATATAAAAGATAGTTTTGGTGATCTTATAAATATTACTTTTTATGAAGATATAAAAGATCTTAAAATTAATAATGCTTATATTATTGCAAATGAAATCTTTGATGCTTTTGCTTGCGATCTAGTTTATACAAAAGATAATATTTTACACTTAGCTTATGTAAATAATCATAAGATTATTTTTGAAGAGTGTAAGGATAAAAAAATACTTGATTTTTGTAAAAAGTATAAGATTACAAAAGGTGAAGTTTGTTTAAAATATGAAGATTTTATAAAAAGTTTATATGAAAATATAAATAAATTTATTTTTATAAGTTTTGATTATGGAAACAAATATCCTAGAAATGATTTCTCACTTAGAATTTATGAGAATCATAAAGTTTATCCTTTTTTTCCAAGATAACTTGAATATAGAAAAACTATATAAGAACTCTGATATTACTTATGATGTTACATTTTTAATCACTTACTTGATACTTTTAATCTCTATAAAAATATCAAAACTAAGTTTTGTACACAAATGTCTGCTTTAATTGATTTTAAAATACTTGATTTATTAGAATTATTAAGAGATAAAACTAATGAAACAACATATTCAAAAGAAGTACAAAAAGTAAAAATTCTTTTAGAAGCTGGTGGTATGGGGAGATAGATTTAAGATGATTGAAGTTAGGAAAAATATATCTTAACAGTAATAAAACTACATAAACTTGAGTTAAATTTTATTTAATCTCAAGATTATTATACTCTTCATCCGTAAAAATTCTAGAAACTGTAATAAACTGATAAGACAAATCAATTTCAAGTGAAAAAGAGTTTCCAAAAGCAGTCTCTTTTTTAACATCAATAGTAATATGAGAATGTTTAAAATACTCAAACTGATCTTTATCTATAAAAAACTCGATACCTGAAATTTCACCTAATTTAACATTTTTAGAAGGAACATGGAAATCAGATTTTTTATAACACATAGGAGCTGTTCCATCACAACAACCTCCACTTTGATTAAAAACCAAAGCACCATGTTCTTTTTTTAAAAGTTCTAACACAGAAGCTGCTTTAGGTGTAATATCTAGACGTTTAGTAAACATAGAAGTCCTTTTTTATTATACATTTTACATATTTTATATAGCTAAATACTAACAAAAAAAATGCATAGAAGAAAATCTTCTATGCATTAATATCTTTTTTAAAGAAATTTTAAAAGAATCCTAAAGCATCTTTGCTATACAGAAGTTAAGATATTTTTTGTATGTCTGTACGCATTTAACATCATCATATGCGTTTCTCTACCAATTCCAGATTTTTTATATCCTCCAAATGAAGCATGAGATGGATATAAGTGATAACAATTTACCCAAACACGACCTGATTCAATTCCTCTTGAGAATTTATGTAATTGGTGAGCATCTCTTGACCAAACACCTGAACCTAAACCATAAATAGTATCATTAGCAATTTCCAGCGCTTCATCTTCATCTCTTTAAAAGTTGTAACTGCTAAAACAGGTCCAAAAATTTCTTCTTGGAAGATTCTCATTTTATTATGACCCTTTAAAAATTGTAGGTTGAATATAATTTCCATTTGGATATGTTTTATTATCATACTCTTCACCACCACAAAGTAGTTCAGCACCCTCTTCTTTACCAATTTTAATATATGATAAAATTTTCTCTTTTTGTGAAACTGAACACTGAGCTCCCATTTTAGTTGTAGGATCTAATGGATCTTCCATAGTAATTGCTTCAATTCGCTCTAATACTCTTTTCATAAATGGTTCATAAATTGATTCTTGAATTAAAGCTCGTGAAGGACAAGTACAAACTTCTCCTGAGTTAAATGCAAACAGAACTAAACCTTCTATTGCTTTATCGAAAAAATGCATCATCTTTATCCATAATTGATTCTAAAAAGATATTTGGTGATTTTCCACCAAGCTCTAGTGTTGAAGGAATAATAGATTTTCAGTTGCATATTGCATAATAAGCTGACCAGTTGTAGTTTCACTCAGGTAAATCCTACTTTTTTTAATATCTGTATGTGTTGCTAAATGTTTACCTATTTTTTCCACCAGCCCCATTAATAATATTAATAATTCCTTTTGGAAGTACATCTTGAATTATTTCCATTAAAATTAAAATTGCCATAGGAGTTGCAGAAGCAGGTTTTAAAACAAACACAATTTCCAGCAGCCAATGCAGGAGCTATTTTCCATGCAGCCATAAGTAGTGGAAAATTCCAAGGAATAATTTGTGCAACTACACCTAAGGGTTCATATACTTCTTGAGAAATAGTATTTTCATCTAAATCAGCCACTGTTCCAGTTTCACCCGCGAATAACTGAAGCAAAATATCTAAAGTGGTCAACAACTAAAGGAACATCAGCAGCTAATGTTTCGCGAACTGCTTTTCCATTGTCTAATGTTTCAGCAATAGCTAATTGTTCTAAATTTGCCTCAATTGCATCTGCAACTTTATTAAGCATAGTTGATCTCTCTATTACAGTAGTATGCTTATATGACTCAAAAGCTTTTACTCCAGCAGCAACAGCTAGATCGACATCAGCTTCATTTGATCTTGGAATTCTTGTTAAAAGTTTCCATCAACAGGAGAAAGATTATCAAAATATTCTCCGCTTAAAGGTGCAACCCACTCTCCACCTATAAAATTTTCATATTGAGCTTTATAATTTGGTTTAGCATATGCCATTTCTTATCCTTAATTTTAATGTAGAAATAATTAAACAAATAATCTTGTTAATCTTTCGATAGTCAAAATCTTACAGATATTTTATAGCCTCAATATAGCAATAAAAAAAGTTTTATGTACTTAAGTAAATTTATTGCTCTAAAGCTTATAGATAAGCAATAGTAGCAAGAACATAGCATTAGAAATTTGTCTTTTTTTATATAAATAACCTTTAGAATTGTGTTACACTTTTCTTATGAAAACATATAATTACACTTTTGTAAATAATCATTTTAAAAAGAGATAGACTATTCACTCTTTAAAAACAAAAAGAATATTTTAATACAAATATTTTGTGGACAAAATGAAAGTACCTTACAATACCTAAGTAATATCTTACTAGAAAACCTTCCTTTAGCTATTTGTATAGGAACAACAACTGATGGAGAAATAAAAGAAGATAAGGTATCAAAGTTAAAAACTATTATATCTATTAGCATTTTTGAGAAAACTACTTTAAAAATAGCAATGATTGAAGGAAAAGATTCATTTCAAAATGGCTTTTTACTTGCAAAAGAATTAATATCACACAATACTAAACTACTTATTACTTTTACAGATGCAATTATACAAATGCAGAAGAATATTTAAAAGGAATAGCTAAATTTAACTCTTCTATTATGGTAGCAGGAGGAATGGCTGGAGATAATGGAGCTTTTAAACAAACTTTTATTTCAGCCTCAACTAAACTAAGTTCTTGTGGAGCTGTTTGTGTTGCTTTGAATTCAGACAGTTTAGAAGTAACAAATGATTATAATTTGATTGGGCTCCTATAGGTTTAGAGCATGTTATAAATGAGGTTAAAGATAATAGAATTTATTCAATTTCAGGCATGACACCTGTTGATTTTTACAAAAAATATCTAGGAAATTGTGTTTCTCAAACAGAATTTCCTTTAATAATCAAAAAGAATGGTATTTCAACAGCAAGAGCAGTTTTATCAAAACATTCCTGATGGAAGTTTTTCTTGTGGAGGGAATTTAAAAAATGGAGATATCGTTAGAATTGGATTTGGTGATGTTCACTGCATTAATGCAAGAACCACTAAAAGGATTAGAAAAAATTTGCGCAGTTAAAAGTGAAACATTTTTTATCTATTCTTGTATGGCAAGAAGAAGATTTTTACAAGATTTAATAAGACTTGAAATAGAACCTTTTGCTAAAACTGCTACAACATCAGGTTTTTTTACCTACTCAGAGTTCTACACATAATGAAAGTTCTTGTGAATATTCTAACGAGCTATTAAATCAAAGTTTTACTATAGTTTCATTAAATGAGAATTGTGAAAAAAATGCTAAATCAATTAATGATACAATATTAAAAGAAATTAACCATGAAAAAAACTCTTATCCCTAAAACTATTCAAGCTCTAACAAACTTGATTCAACAAAGTGCTCTTGATTATGATAAACAATCTCATACTTTGCAAGAGCAAAAAAACTATTCAAATAACTTAGTAAAAAATCAAAGAATGTTTTTACGGCATGCAGTACATGAAACAAATACTCCTTTATCTGTAATTATGTCGAATATAGAACTTCATGAAATGAGAATTTGGTAAAAGTGAGTACTTATCAAATATTGAAGTTGCTTTAAAAAATATTTTCTCAATTTATGATGATTTATCATATTTAATTAAAAAAAATCACATACGTTATCCCTTAGAAAATATTGATTTAGTTGATTTTATAAGAAGCAGAATTGATTTTTTCTCAAAAATGGCAAAACAGATGAAATCAAAGTTTATTTTGAGGTAAATGCTCCTTATATGGAGATTTATTTTAGTGAAACAAAATTACAAAGAATTATTGATAATAATCTTACAAATGCTATAAAATATACTTATGAAGGTGAAGATATCCATGTTCGTTTACAGCAAATTAATAAAAGTTTTAAATTCTTTGTTTCAAGCCATTCAAAGAAAATTCAAACACACTGAAAAAATATTCGAAGAGTATTATAGAGAAGAAAAATCACAAGAAGGTTTTGGATTAGGTTTAAATTTAGTTAAACGTATTTGTGATGAAGAAGGAATTATAATAAAAGTTGACTCAGATGAAGAAGACTACTTGTTTTACTTATACTTTTAAAGGGAAATTATGAAAATTTTATTATTAGAAGATGATGTAATGCTAAATAAAGCGATTACTAAATACCTAGAAACCACGGGTCATAG
Source organism: Arcobacteraceae bacterium (assembly GCA_965224485.1). Taxonomy (GTDB): domain Bacteria; phylum Campylobacterota; class Campylobacteria; order Campylobacterales; family Arcobacteraceae; genus NORP36. The sequence continues at coordinate 395,399 of CBDCZH010000015.1, forward strand.
TGTGAAATATGCAAAAGATGGTAATACGTGTTTAGAAATATTAGATAAACAAAAAGTTTGATCTTTTAATTTTTGATATAAATGTACCAGATATTGATGGTTTAAGTATTTTAGAAAAATTACATGAGCAAAAAAGAATGGTTCCCCACAATTTTTATATCAGCACTTATTGATATAGAAGATATAGAAAGAGCATTTGAAATAGGATGTCATGATTATTTGAAAAAGCCCTTTCATTTAAGAGAATTAACCTTAAGAATTGATAAAATACTAAAAACGAGGACAAGTTCCCATGAGCCATAAAAGGCTCTCAAAAGCATATAGTTTTGATTAGTGAAAATATGACCTTATATTTTAACAATGAACCACAAATCTTACCAAAAAGACAGTTACAAATAATAGAATTATTAAGTAATAATAGAAGTTTAGTTTGTAATTATGATATGTTTAGAGATTATGTTTGGAATGATGATTATATAGATAATGCTACAATTAGAGCAGAAATAAACAGAGTAAAGAAAGTTTTAAAAGAAGATTTCATATCAAACATCAGAGGTATAGGATATATGGTTGAAAGACCACAATGATTTTTAGTTGATGGTTTGTGGGTAATGGTTGATAGTTATAATAAAAAGAATCAAAGGTAGAAAATGGATATTGATACAATTTTAATTTATACTTTGGTCTCATTTTTTTATTATAATAAGCCCAGGTCCTGCTGTATTTTTAGCACTAAACAATGGTCTTACCTATGATATGAAAGCAGTATCTTTTTCTTCTTTAGGAAATATATCTGGTCTTTTTTTATTATCAAGTATTTCAATATCTGGACTTGGAGCTATATTAATAAGTTCATCTTTTTTATTTACCATTGTAAAAATAATTGGAGCACTTTATTTAATATATTTAGGTATAAAACAATTTATTAATGCAAAACATCAAAGTTTAAAAACAAAACAAAATTTAAAAAGTAAAAAAAACTCACATTTTTTTATTGAATCTTTTTTTATTGCCAGTACAAATCCAAAACCAATAATATTTTTTATTGCATTTTTTCCACAATTTTTGAATTTAAAAAGTGCGATTTTACCTCAATTTTTAATCATGACCTTTATTTTTATGTTTATCTCTTTCTTTTCACTACTTGCTTATGGATATATCTCTAAAAATACAAAACGTTACTTTAAAAATGATAAAAATATTTCTTATTTTCATAAAATAACTGGAGGCATTTTTATAGGAATGGGATTAATGTTACTAAGGTTAAATAATTCACAAAATTAAAAATACTTCTTTTTTAATAATCAAAATCAATGTAAGAATAAAAATTAAAGTAAAAGTAAAACAAATATAAAAGAAAATCTTATGTATACTTCATAAAATAATAAATTCTAAGGAAAACAAATGTCAAAAATAGGTATTTTAGTTGCTAGTTCTAACAATAATCAAAAACTTGCTTTAAAAATAGAAGAGCTTGCAAAAAAAGAAAATTGTGAAGTTGAATTAATTAATTTAGTAGATTTAAGACTTCCTTTATATAGTACTTTAGAACAAGAAGAAAATGGCATTCCACAAGTTGCCAAAGATTTAGCTACAAAAATTTTAGACTTAAAAGCTTTTATTATTGTTGCTCCTGAATATAATGGTGTTATGCCTTCTGTTTTAAATAATGCTATGGCTTGGACTTCAGTTTCAACTGATAATTGGAGAGATGCTTTTAAACAAAAAGTTGTTGCACTTGCTACGCACAGTGGTGGTGGTGGAGCTAAAGGTTTACAAGCTATGAGAATTATGTTTCAACACCTAGGTGCAAATATTTTAGCAAGAGAAATTTTAACTACTTATGAAATACCTTTAAAAGAAGAAAGTGCTATTAATATAATACAACAATTAAAAAAATTATCATAAAAAAGAGCCTTTAGGCTCTTTTTATTTAAAATTATTTTTCATTAATAAATATTAGTGAATTCTTTTTATTTCTATATAAAGGTATTTTATTCATATCTTTTAAGGAATCTTTTACTAAATCTTGTAACTCTTCATGATGTGGAGATTTTGAACAAACAGGATCAGTTGCTTTCATGTTTTTTGTTAAAGCATATGCCTGACATCTACAGCCTCCAAAATCTTTCTCTTTTTCAGGACAGCTTTTACAAGGATCTGGCATCCAATCATCACCTCTAAAAAAATTAAAAGCTTCTGAATCATTCCATATCTCTTTTATTGAAAAGTCTTTTACATTTGGAAACTCTAGGGGTAAAGTATTAGCTGTATTACAAGGCAAAGCATTTCCATCTGGATTAATTGTTAGAAATGTTGTGCCCCAGCCGTTCATACAGGGTTTTGGTCTTTGCTCAAAATAATCAGGAACTACAAAAAATACTTTCATATCAGGTCTTTTTTCTCTATAATAATCAACAGTAATTTTAGCTTGAATTAATTGCTCTTTTGTAGGTAAAAGGGAAGCTACATTCTCTAAAGCCCAACCATAATATTGAATATTTGCAATTTCTAAATAATTAGCCCCTAAGCTCTCAGCAAATTCAATAATATCACCAATTTGATGAATATTCTGTCTTGTAATACAGGTATTAATAATTAGCTGTAAACCTTCTTCTTTTATCTCTTTTGCAATTTGAAGTTTTTTATCATAAGCACTTTTATTATTAGTAATTAAAGTCATAGTATTTCTATCATGAGATTGAATTCCTAACTGAACTGTTTTAAGTCCTGCCTTTTTTAGTTTTTTTATAATTCCTTCTTCTCCTCCAACACCAGAAGTAATTAAATTTGTATAAAACTTTAAATCATTTGCTTTTTTTACAATTTGCACAATATCTTTATTAAGTAATGGCTCTCCTCCTGAGATACCTAATTGAACTGCTCCCATTTCTCTTGCTTCTTGCATTACTCTAAACCAGTCTTCTTTACTCATAGAATCTTTTGTATTTGCAAAATCTAATTGGTTATAACAGTATGTACACTCTAGGGGACATTTATGAGTTAGTTCTAAAAGTATCCATAAAGGTGGTTTTATTATATTTTTGTCTATAAAATCATTTTTCATATTTAATCCACCCTCTGTTCATAGCTTCATCTAAAAAAGTACAAATATCTTTTATTAAGTTTTCTGTTTCAAATTTTTTTTCTAACATTTCACTTATAGCTAAAGCTGAATTTTTCCCGTTACATAAATTCATAATTTCACCAGCACTTTTATTTAGTTGAACCATTCCTTCTGGATATAGAAGAACAAAACAATTTTGTTTTTCTTCAAATTGTAATTGAAAATGATTATTTACTTGTAATAATTGTTCTTGTTGCATGACAATCCTTTATATTAAAATATGGAGGTCTTTTTAATTCGTAGGCTAAGTATAAAGCATCACACATAGTCCATAAAATATCTAATTTAAATTGCAAAATTTCACAGGCTTTATTTTGAAGCTCAACAGTATTAAATTCTTCTAAAGTAATTTCTAAACCATGTTCAACATCTCGTCTAGCCTCAGACAATCTTTTTTGAAAATATCTTAAACCTTCATCTTTAATCCAAGGATAATGTTTAGGCCAAGTATCTAAGCGTTGCTGATGTATTTGTGGTGCAAACATTTCTGTTAGTGAGCTCATTGAAGCTTCCTTCCATGTAGCTCTTCTTGCAAAGTTTATATATGCATCAACGGCAAATCTAACAGAAGGCAAAACAAATTTATGCTCTAATAAATCTTCTTTTTTTAATCCAACTGCCTCCCCTAGCTCCAACCAAGCTTCTATTCCACCACCAACACTATCATGATCTACAATTCTTTGTATCCATTTTCTTCTATGTTCTATTGGAGGATTATTAGACATAATAGCTGCATCTTTAATTGGAATTGCACTTTGATAATAAAACCTATTTGCTACCCATCCTTGTATTTCTTCTTTAGAACACTGTCCTTTATACATTCTTACATGAAAAGGATGATGAATATGATACATACAGCCCATATCTCTAAGTTTGTTCTCAAAATCTTTTTTACTTAATAATATATTCATTTTTTTTGTCATTTTATTTCCTTATATATCTATTCTCATACCATCATAAGAAATTTCTATTCCATGAGAAATTAACTGTGCATATTCTTTTGTGCTTTCATCTAAAATTGGATTTGTATTATTAATATGGATTAAAATCTTTCTAGGTTTTTCTAAGGTATCTAATACTTTAATTAAACCATTAGGACCATTTAAAGGAACATGTCCCATATCAGTTCCTAATTTATTTGAGAATTTTCCTTTTATCATTTCATCATTAGTCCACAATGTTCCTTCCAATAATAAAACATCAGCTTTTTTCATTTCATCAATAATATGGTCTTGCAAAACTCCAAGACCTGGCAAATAAAATAGTCTTTTTTGTGTCTTAATATTTACAACTGTAATTCCAATATTATCCCCGCTTCGTGGTTTATCTCTAAAGATAGAATAAGGTGGGGCATTTGAAATTAGAGCATGGGCAGAAAACTCATGATTTGGCATAACTGGAATTAAAAACTTTGAGGCATTTGCTAAGATTTCATTATATTTAACCCCTCCCCCATTCCATGATTCAAGCATTTTAAATAAAGGAAAAGATGTGTTTAATTCTTCATTAACTTCTTTTGTACAATACACTTCATGTGGACATCCTTCTCTTAAACCAAGAAGTCCTGTTGTATGATCTATTTGAGCATCCATAAAAACAATAGCTTTAATTGTGTTTTCTCTTAGCTTTTTAGGATGTAAAAAAACTGAATTGTGAATTTGCTCTAGAATATCAGGAGAGGCATTAAATAAAATCCAATTTATTCCATCTTCACTTAAAGTGATTGAACTTTGAGTTCTTCTTATAACTGTAGATTTTCCTTCTCTATAAGCCTTACAATTTGAACAATTACAATTAAATTGAGGTAAACCTCCTCCAGCACTAGAACCTAAAACTTCGATTCTCATTTTCACTCCTTTTACATTGGGCTAATTTTTATTAAAAAGTTTCCTAACTTCTTAATAAAAACTATAAAAGAGCAGAAAATTCTGCTCTTTATTGTTTTATGTAGTACAAATATACATTGTTACTTCAAAACCAAATCTATTATCTACAAATTCTGGTGTTTCCCATTTCATAAGATCTCCTTTTTTAGATTTTTTATTTTTTTACCGTTCTTGCTTTATGTAATTTAAACACATGAACAGTTCCACCTTGATTTAAATACTTCACAGTTTTCGCAACTTCACCACCCCATAAAGGAACAGCTCCACCCCAACCTGAAACAACTGAAATATATTGTTCACCATTTTGCATCCATGTAATAGGCGAGCTTACTATTCCAGATCCTGTTTGGAATGAGTATAAAACTTCACCAGTTTCATCATCAAGTGCTAAGAATTTACCCTCTGGTGTTCCTGTAAATACTAGACCACCAGCAGTTGCTAAAACACCAGCCCATAAAGGAGCATTATTTTTATAAATCCATTTGATTTTTCCAGTAACTGGGTCAATTGCTTTTAAAGCACCAATATGATCTTCATATATTGGTTTTATTGTAAACCCAGCACCCATATAAGCTGCACCTTTTTTATAAGTAGCTGCTTTATTCCAAATATCCATTCCCCACTCATTAGCAGGAACATAAAATAATCCTGTTTTTTGTGAATAAGCCATTGGATTCCAGTTTTTCCCACCTAAGAAAGAAGGTACTGCAAATACTGATTTTCCTTCTTTACCCATATTTGGTTTACCTGGACGGTTATCTTCATTAAATATAGGACGACCATTTTCATCCATGCCTTTAGCCCAAGTGATTTTGTCAACAAAAGGAAGTGATCTAATATATTTTCCATTAAGTCTATTTAAAACATAAAAGAATCCATTTTTATCAGCTGTTGCTCCTGCTTTAATAATTTTTTCCATTTTCTTCATATTCAAATAAAACTAATTCTGAAATACCATCATAATCCCAACCATCATTAGGAGTTGTTTGAAAATGCCAAACTATTTTTCCAGTATCTGGATTAATTGCTACTCTTGAAGCAGAATATAAGTTATCCCCTGGTCTTTCATGTGAGTTCCAAGGAGCAGGATTTCCTGTTGGAACATAAATTAAATCAGCATCAGGATCATAAGTAACTCCATTCCATGGTGCAGCTCCACCGTGTCTCCAAATATCTCCTGGCCAAGTGGCATTTGTAACTCCTGTAATTCCATTCTCTTTACCGTTTAAGTAACCCATATGTCCTTCAACCATAGGTCTTGACCAAATAAGCTCACCTGTTAAAGGATTTCTAGCATCAAGTTTTCCAACAACTCCAAACTCGCCACCAGAATTTCCAGTAATCAATAAATCTTTTACAATTAAAGGAGCTGCTGTATAAGAATAACCTTCTTTATAATTAGCAATTTTCTTTTTCCATCTAACTTTTCCAGTTTTACGGTCAAGGGCCACAAGTTTTGCATCAAGTGTTCCAAAAATTACTAAATCCTTATATAAAGCAGCACCTCTATTAATTACATCACAACAAGGTAAAATATCACCTGGTAATCGTGCATCATATTGCCATATTTCATCACCGTTTAAAGTATTAATTGCATATATTCTAGAATATGATCCAGTTACATACATAACCCCATCTTTTACTAAAGCTTGTGATTCTTGACCTCTTTGTTTTTCGCCACCAAAAGAAAAGTTCCATACAGGAACTAAGTTTTTTACACTATTTTTATTGATATCACTAATAGGTGAATATCTTTGTGCTTTTTGACCTAAACCATAAGACACAACATCATTTACTGTTTTTGAATCATTTAAAATATCAGAATATTTCACATCTTCAAAACCAGGTTCTATAAGCATTTGGCTTTTAGCATCATTTGACATACTATTTAAAGCACAACCACTAATTAATACAGCTCCCATAATAAGTACTGCACTTTTTAGTAAATGTTTTTTTAACATCATCTTCTCCTTCGTTTTTTTCTACTCGCAAATAAACAACAAAGCGCGCATATTCTGAGTATACATAAGCTATATAGCGTGAATATAGGTAAAAAAAATATCTTAGTTTAGGAAAATTATTATTTGTGTTTAGAACTTGTTCTTTTAGATTTATATCCCAAAAAAGCAAGACTTAGACTAGTTATAAACAAAATTATAAGTATGAAGAAATTAGAAGCATCAAATTTTAAATAAAGAGTAAAACGAATAAATTCTACTATATATGAAAAAGGATTATAAGAAGAAAGATTATATAAAAGAAGTGAAGAGTCTTTTATTTTCCATAAAGGATATAAAGCAGAAGACATAAAAAACATAGGGAAAATTACAAAATTCATAACAGAAGAAAAATTCTCTAATTGTTTTATAACAGAAGAGATAAACAAAGCAAGAGCATTTAAGATAATTGAAGTAAATAAAATAACAGGAAGAAGGAAGATATAAGCTAAAGCTTGCATTTGAACCCCATAAAAATAAGCAATAAGTAAAAAAGAAAATACTTGTATGCTTGAAACAATAGCTGTTGCTAACATTTTACAAAAAAGCAAATAATTCCTTGAGATATGAGAGCTTAGGAGAATTTTCATAGAACCCATCTCTCTATCAAATAACATTGATAAGGAACTTTGCATACCATTAAATAACATTATCATTCCTACAAGACCTGGTACTATATATGTTTCATAAGTAATATAAGTTTCATAAGGAGGAATAATAGCAAGTCCTAAGGCAGCTTTAAAACCAATTGAAAAGATAAAAAGCCATAATAAAGGACGAACAAGAGCAGAAATGAATCTTGATTTTTGTTTTATAAATCGCAATAATTCTTTATATATAATTCCTAAAGCACAATAATATAAGGTTTTCATATTTTCATCTTTTCATCTTTTTACTTTGTTAAAAATTCAAAAACTTCACTTAAAGAAGTTTTATTATGTTTTGAGATTATTTCATGTAAAATTCCATTTTCAATAATCTCTCCTTTTTTTATAATAGTTACCTCATCAGAAGTCATAACTTCATCAAAAAGATGAGTTATCCATAAAACAGATATATCTCTTTGTTTTATAAGTTCTCTTACATAAGAAATAATTTCAAAACGAGATTTAACATCAAGGCCAACAGTAGGCTCATCTAAGAGTAAAATTTTAGGTTCATTGATTAAAGCCCTTAAAATTTCAACTCTTCTTCTATGACCTTGGTTTAACTCTCTTAAAGAAGTATCAAGTTTATCTTCTAAGGAAAAAATCTTAAGTTCTTGTTTAATAGAAGCTAAGGTTTCTTTAAAACTAAGACCTTGCATACAACCATAATAATATAAATTTTGTCTAAGGCTTAAGTCTAAATCCAAAGTAGATTCTTGAAAAACAATACCTACATTCTGTAAGGCCTGCTTATAGTTTTTAATATCATGTCCATTTATACTAAGACTTCCTTCTTGTAAAGATAGAAGTCTTGTTATTAAAGAAAATATAGTTGATTTTCCAGCCCCATTTAAACCTAAAAGGACAAAAAAACTTTTCTTTTTAATCTTTATATTTATATTCTTAAGAACTACATCTTTTTCATATTTATATGATATATTTTCTAGTTTTAAAGCACAATCCATTTTAATCTTTAGCAATAACTGCTAAACCCCATGGGTAACGCCCTACTTTAATTGTTTTTAAAACTTTTAACTTTTTTACATCAATTAAAGAGACATCTCCGGATACTCCATTTGTACTGTATAATTTACTTTCATTATTAGCAAACTCCATTTGCCAAACTCTTTTTCCAACAAGTAAGTATTTTATTACCTTATAGGTTTTAGCATCAATAACTGCAATATGATTAGCAGGGCCAAGGGCTACAAAAGCATATTTTCCATCACTTGTTAACTTTATACCAACGGGCTGTATTTTATCTTTATAAATTCCAGGTATTTTAAAAGAAATTGTTTTTACTTTTTCTTTTGTTTTTGTATCTATAATAGTAACAGTTCCACCTATTTCTGAACTTGCCCAAACCATTGAACCACTTTTATTAAACTCAATATGTCTAGGTCTTTGGTCAACAGGAGTATTGTGTATAATTTTATATGTAGAAGTATCAATCCAGTGTAGAAAGTTTGAAGTCTCAGAGCTATTAATAGCTATTTTTCCATCAGGAGATATTGCCATTCCTTCTGGTTCAACTCCTACATCTATTTGTGTAACAACTTCTTTTTTTATAGTATCAACAACAGTTATAACAGCATCATCTTCATTTGCTATATATAAATGTTTATCATTAGGATGTAAGGCAAATTGTTCAGGATCATCACCAGAAGGTAAATCTCCAATAATTTTATTTGTTTTAGTATCAAGTATTTGAACAGTATCATCATCACTTGCACAAATATATAATAAACTTCTATCTTTATTTAAAATAATTCCTCTAGGTCGATTGCCTACTTCAATAGTTTTAATGATTTTATTTGTATTTGAATCAATTAAACTCAAAGTATTATCTTTTTCATTAGAAACATAAATAATATCTGCACTTAAAAGTGAAGAAACAAAAACTAGTGCTAAAAGTTTATAAATTTTTCCCATAACAATTCCTTTTATTTTTTAACTTAATTAAGTCTACTAAAGATTTAAAGCATGAGAATAGCTATGATTTTTTTACACCAAACCTATATTCATGCTATAAATCTTTAGTAAAATTAAATAGTAAAGGACACGTATGAAACAAATAATACTTCTTAGCCTTCTTTATATAAATATATTTGCTAGTACTTTAAATATTAAGATTTTGTATTTAGAAGAAATTATTGAAAAACCTCCTGTTTTATCAAATGTAATAAAAGAGCCTAAAGACAGTGGTTTATTAGGAGCTCTACTTGCTATTAAAGATTCTAATATAACAGCTAAGTTTTTAAATCAAAAATATATTTTAGAAAGTATTACTTCAAAAGATGAAGGAATACTTATAAAAGTTTTTGAAAACTTTATAAGAGAAAAAAATACTTTTGTTTTAATATCAGTATCAAATAAACTATTTAAAAAACTTTTACTTAATAAATATGCAAAAAAAGCTTTATTAATTAATATAGCCAATAAATCAAGTTCTTTTAGAAAAAACTTTTGCTCTAAGAATTTACTTCATACAATAGCAAGTCATGCTATGTTATATGACGCTTTAGCCCAGTTTTTAGTAAAAAGAAATTGGAAAAACTGGCTTTTGATTAAAGGTGAAAAAAAAGAAGACAAAGAAGTATATCAAGCAATAATAAGAGCTAAAAACAGATTTGGTGCAAATATAGTAGAAGAAAAAATATGGACTTCAAATAGTGATATAAGAAGAAAAGCACAAGATGAAATGCCTTCTTTTACACAGAGTTCCGATTATGATGTTATTGTAGTTGCTGATTATTTTGGAGATTTTGGTGAATATATTTACTTTAATAGCTGGTTACCAAGACCAGTTGCTGGAACACAAGGTCTTAGACCTCTTACTTGGCATAAAGTAATAGAAGCCTGGGGTGCAGCACAATTGCAAAAAAGATTTGAGCAAAACTTTAAGAGATGGATGAATTCAAAAGATTATGCTTCTTGGTTAGCTATTAGAACTATACTAAGAGCAGTTTCTACTACTAAAACAAAAGATCTTAAAAGAAATATAGATTTTATTTATTCAAATAATTTTGATTTAGGGGCTTATAAAGGAAGAAAATTAACATATAGACCTTTTAATGGTCAGCTTAGACAACCAATAGCTTTAGTTCATTCAAAAGCTTTAGTTTCACACTCTCCTCAAGTTGGTTTTTTACATCCACTTACAGACTTAGATACTCTTGGCATTTCCAAATACGAAATGAATTGTAAATAATGAAGAAAATATTACTTCTACTGCTTTTATATTCTTCCCTCTTTTCTTTTGAAAAAGAAGAAAATGATAATTTTATTAAATATAGTATAAAAGCTTCTTATGAAGATATAGTTTTTTCAATTCTTGATGAACTAAGCATTAGAGGTTTTATTTTAACATATAGGGCAAATATAGGAAAAAATGTAAATAAAACTTCAAAGTTTTTTTACAAAGAAGAGCTATTTATAAAGGCAAATAAAATAGGATTTTGTAAAAGTACTCTTAGTTTAAAAATGATTAAAGAAGATAATAATAATTTAATTTATTGTCCCTTGTCTTTAGCTATATATGAGAAAACTAAAGGGGAAATAATAATACTCTACCAGAAGGCAAAAGCCCTAAAAAAAGGAGATATTATAATGAAAGAGGTAAATGAGATTATTAATAACTTAATTATATCTACACTAAAAAACTAAGTGTCTTTTTAAAATTGATAAGCATTAATGATATTTAATAACTATTTAGGTATACTACAAAAAACTTATTATAGGAAAAAAATGCCTTCTTCTTTGAAGATAGAAAATAGTGATTTAATTTTTAATACATCTAATTATAATATTCTTATTGTAGAAGATTCAAAATCAGTTAATAAAATATTATTTAATACTTTTAATGAATTAAAATATAATTGTTTTAGCTCTTTTTGCTTAAAAGAAGCCTATGATATTTTACAAAATACTAAAATTGATTTTATAATGTTAGACATAAACTTACCAGATGGTAATAGTTATGAATTAATTAAAAAACTTGAAAACTCACCTGAAAAAATATTTGTTTTAACTACAGAAACAGATACTCAATTTAGAGATTTAACCTATCAAAAAGGTGTAATTGATTTTATTTTAAAAGATAAAGAATTTTTCCATAAAATCCATGAAATTCCAAAAACTATAGAAAAACTAGAAAAAAACAAATTTAAAACTATTTTAGTAGTTGAAGACTCTATTGTAGTACAAGAACAAATAAAAGATATTTTTGAAAATAGACAATATAAGGTAAAAGTTGCCTTTGATGGAAAAGAAGCTTTGACTATCTTACAAGAAGAAACAATTGATTTAATTCTTTTAGATTTAGAGCTTAAAAATGATAATGGTTTAACTTTTTTAAAAAAGAATAAACAAGAAATAATTAATTTAAAGAAAATACCAGTTATGATTATTTCTGGAAATATTACATCTTCTATTATTAGAGAAGCTCTTAGAAATGGAGCTATTGATCTTATTAAAAAACCATATGTTACAGAAGAACTTATTTTAAAAGTTGATTTATGGATAGATTATAGAAGAAAAGATGAAGAATTAATTGATTCAAAACAAATCTTGCAAGAATATAAAGATAGTGTAGATGAGATTTCAATTGTTTCAAAAACAAATAAAAATGGAATTATTACTTATGTAAATGATAAGTTTTGTGAAATTTCAGGTTACAAAAAAGAAGAACTTATAGGTAAAAATCATAATATCGTAAGACATGAAGATAGTTCTTCTTTAATATTTAAAGACTTGTGGAATACGATTAGTATCTCAAAAAAAGCCTGGCAAGGTAATATTAAAAATAAAAGAAAAGATGGAAGTTTTTATTGGGTAAAAGCCCTTATAAAACCTATTTTAAATAAGAATAATGAAGTTATTGAATATATTGGTTTAAGAACAGATATAACAGAAGATATTAAAGTAAAAAATTATTTTAAAAATAAACTTGATACTACTTCTCTTAATTTAAATGATGCTATTAATTTGTCAAAAGAGTATGAAAATGCAATTAATGAAAGTAACGTGCTTTCAAGATTAGATTTAGATTTTAAATATACTTATGTTAATGATAAATTCTGCTTGTTAACTGGTTTTACTAGAAGTGAATTATTAGGACAAGCTCAGAAAATAGTGATTCATAAAGATTTGGATAACGCTGTTATAGAAGAACTTCAAAGCGTAATACAACAAGGTAACATTTGGAGAGGGATAATACACAACAAATCTCAACAAGGCGAATATTATTGGGTTAATACAACAGCACTTCCTATAAAAGACGAAAAAGGAAATATTCTTGAATATCTCATAATAAGACAAGATATAACAGAGTTATTTGAACTTCATAAAGATATAGAAGAAACACAAAGAGAAATAATATATAGAATGGGTGAAGTAGGAGAATCAAGAAGTAAAGAGACAGGGAATCACGTTAAAAGAGTTGCTTCTTATTCAAAAGAGTTAGCTCTATTAGCTAATCTTAGTAAAGAAGATGCTCATTTATTATTTACAGCTTCGCCTATGCATGATATTGGCAAAGTAGGAATTGCTGATGTAATACTTAAGAAACCAGGAAAACTAACTAAAGAAGAGTTTGAAATAATGAAAACTCATGCAGAAATAGGTTATAGTATTTTGAAAGATTCAAATAAACCAATACTTAAAGCTGCTGCTATTGTAGCTTTAAGCCATCATGAGAAATGGGATGGAACTGGTTATCCAAATTCTTTAAAAGAAGAAGAAATACATATTTTTGGTCGTATTACAGCAATTGCTGATGTATTTGATGCCTTAGGAAGTGCCAGAATTTATAAAAAAGCTTGGAAGGATGAAGAAATATTTGAGCTTTTTAAAGAACAAAGAGCTAAACATTTTGATCCAAGTCTTATTGATTTATTTATGAATAATCTTCCAATATTTTTTAAAATTAGAGATACTTATGTTGATTAATAAAAGTATACAAAAACCTTAATATTAAAAGTGTTATTATTAAGCAAAAGGAATAGTTATCGTAAAAACTGCACCTTCCTTTGTATTTCTAACACTTAACTCTCCTTTGCAATGTTCATCTATTATAGTTTTACTCATATATAAACCAAGTCCTGTTCCATCTTTTTTTGTTTTTGTAGAAAAATAAGGATCGAAAATTTTACTCATTATATCAGGAGGAATACCACCTGCATTATCACTAACTTCTAAAATAACTTCATTTTTATTTGAATATGTAAATAATTTGATATATGGATTTTTTATTTTGTTATCAAGTAAGATATCATCTGCATTTTTTATTAAATTCAATACTACTTGTTTTATTTCATTTGGATAAGTTAAAAAGTTTTTAGAACAAGAAAATTCTTTTATAATATTTATATTTTTTGTAGCAATTGAATCTTCTACAATATTTAAAACATTTTTAATAATATCATTAAAGTTAGTTTCACTTTTTTCTTTATTTGGTCTAAAAAATTCTCTAAAATCATCAATTGTTGTGCTTAAATGTTTGGAATTTGCTGTGATTTTATTTGTTAAGTCTAAGGTCAACTCTTTATTTAGTTTTCCTAATTGTGCTTTTAAATTTAAGGCTAGACTTAAAGAACTAATAGCGGCAAGAGGTTGTCTCCATTGGTGTGCAATCATAGAAATCATTTCTCCCATTTGTGCTAGTCTTGCTTGTTGAGCTAATTGTTCATCTTTTAGTCTATTTTTTTTTACTTCAAAAGTAATTTTTTCTTTAAGATTTTTATTTAACTCTTCTATCTTTTTCTTATCGCTTATATCTTGCCTTGTAGAGGTATAAGCACTAATCTTACCATGAGAAACCACAGGTGTAACTGTAGCAATAACCCAATAATATTCTAAGTTCTTTTTTCTATTTTTTACCTCACCTACCCAAGTATCACCTTTAGATATAGTTTCCCAAAGATTTTTAAAAGTTTCGTCTTTCATGTCTTTATGTCTTAATATTTTATGTGATTTACCTACAAGTTCACTTTTTTCATACCCAGAAATTTTACAAAAAGCCTCACTGCAATCAATTATAATTCCTTTTAAATCAGTTGTAGATGAAATTACATTTTTATCAATTATTGCACTTAATACTTCTTCCTTTTTAATAAACACAGTTAATAAATAAATCATAAAAAAACTAATAAAAAGTGCAAGAATACCAATACTTACAAAAAAAGTTAATTCCTGTGTTGTGTCTTTTCTTTTATTAGAAATATATGTCAATATATTTTTACTTAATAAGTCATCAATAGTTTTAAGATGTTCAATTTTTTTACTTACCTTATCAAACCAAAAATCAAGATTTATATCAAAAGAATTAATATCAGAAGTATTTAAAATTGTATCTCTCATTTGGGACACTTGCATAAAAACTTTTGACTCAAAAGAGTACTTATAATACTCTTTTAATTCATCACTTGCATATTTAAAGAAAAAATCATTATATAAATCTTGCTTTGAAATCAAAGTATTGAATTTATGTATAATAAAATGACTTTTATTATTATTGGATAATATATTTACACCCAAGGCTCTTTCTAAACCTGCGAACTCCTTAGAATAAAGAAAATTAATATAAGCAGTTATATTTTGTGAAATTATATTTTTATTAGAAGTTTTGGATATATGGATAATAATATTTAAAAGTTTTGAGTTAATTTGAGAATAAAAATCAATAATATCTGCTTCTTTTAAACCTAATAAGCTTATTTTTTTTCTAATCTCTCTTAATACTTTAATATCAAGAAAATCCAAAATTTTATGATTTCTTTTACTTAACATACTATGGTTTTTTATATATAATCTTATATCTTGATAAGAAAAATCACTTGCTATTTGCTGTTTTAATAGTTTATTCTTAAAGATTTTACCCTTATTTACAGTATATGCAACAGAAGTACCTCTTTCTAATTGTATCTCATGTAATAGTTTTGAAATTTTTGTTGCTAGGACTATTTGAGTATCAAGGTTGTGCAAAGAATCATATTCATTTATTTTTGTTTTTAATAAACTAAGAGTCATCAGTAAAAAAATAATTCCAAGAAGAACAATAAGAATTAATATCTTTCTTTTAAATTTAAGTTTTTTAAGCATTAAAATTCGTTTCTAAAGGTTTTGGTTTTCCAAAAAAATATCCTTGAGAATAATCAACACCTATTTTTTTTAAGACAGTGTAAATTTCTTCATTTTCGACAAACTCACCAACTGTTTTTATATTTAGTTTTTTAGCAAAATCTACTATTGTTTTTACTACATTTAAAGAGTAATTATCAATATGAATATTTTTAATTAAACTTCCATCAATTTTTATAATATCTGGACGATAATCTAATAGTCTTGAAAAATTAGAGTGTCCCGAACCAAAATCATCAATAGCAATTTTTACATTATACTCTTTGATTTTTGATATAAACTCTTTCATAAGATTAAAGTCTTTTATCTCTTCATCTTCTAAAAGCTCAAATACAATTCTATGGGCATCATTTTTATATTCTTCTAATAAATCAAATATCTTTTTTTGTGTTGATTTTTTTTCAATATCAATAGCAGATAAGTTAATTGTTAAATCTTTCTTGGTCTTTTTAAGATTTGCAAATGCTTGTTTTATTACAATAGCTGTGATTTGAGAATAATATTTACCTTTTTTTGCTGTATCTAAAAAGAAATAAGGACTTAAGATCTCACCATTTTCAGTTCTTAACCTAACTAATGTTTCATATTTTACAATTTCTTTTGTATCATTATCTACTATTTCTTGAAAATATGTAATGATATTATTATTATCAATTGCATATTTTATCATTTTTAATGTACTTAGATTATTCTGAGATAATTTTCTCTCTTTTTCTACAAGATCATTAGAAATCATAAAATCTTGTTTAATTTCTATTAGTTTTTGAAGACCTAAGCTTGCATTTTCATAAGGGTTCTCCTTATAAGCAGCACTTATTATAATAGAGATATCATAATCAATCCCTTCTACTTTTAATTGGGCTTCTTCGATATTATTTTTAAAGTCATGTAAGTTATTTATTAATTTTTCATCGCAAACTTCATTAGTTACATTGTCTTTCACTATGGCAAACTTACCATTATCTAAAAGAAAAAACTTATCAAAAGTACACTCAAGAGGAAGAAATTCATTAAATCTTTTAGAAAATTCTATCTCGATTCTATTAGAAATATTTAAACCATAATATTTTTGTATATCATTAAAACGTTCAATATTTATTAAAATAACGGTAGGGTTTTTCATAGATTCTACTAAATCAATTAACTGTCGTTCTTGATTCATTAGTTCTGTAATATTTTCATTTATTGAAATATATTCGATTATATTATTATCAAGGTCTAAAATAGGTTTAATAGATGCTTGCAAGTAAAAACTTTTTCCATTTTTACTTATAGCTCGCATAATACCTCTCCAAAGAGATTTTTTAGTTTTTATTGTGTCCCATACCTCAGCAGATCTCTCTTTTGGGTTATTTGGATGAATCATTATAGTATGACTTTTTCCTATGATTACTTCTCTTGAATATTGAAATATTTCACAAAAAAGATCATTTACATAAGTAATATTACCTTCTAAATCCATTTTTATCACAATTGAACTTTTGTCAGTTATTTCTTGATACTGTTGCAAAAGATGTAAATGATTATTTGATTCATTAGAAAGTTTTATTTTTGATATTATTTTTGATAAAGCAGTTAAAAATTGTTCCATTTCTATTGGTTTTAATAAATAACCATCAACTCCTAGTTTTATGCTTTCAAGGAAATATCCAGATTCATTATAAGCAGATAAAACTAAAATAGGAATGTTTTTATTTAACTCTCTTATTTTTTTAGTCATTTCTAAACCATTTAATTTTGGCATATTAATATCAGTAATAATAAGATCAAAAGAGTTATCAAATTTTTCCAAAGCATCTTCGCCGTCAACTGCAAGTACAATTTTTTTGAAGAATTCTTCAAATATCAGTAGGGTTGCATCTCTTGCACTTTGATTATCTTCTACATATAAAAGTTTTAAGCTATTTGAATATTTAATTATATTTTCTAATTCATGCAAACTAAGCCTCTTCAATTTTTTATTATTATGACATAACTTTAATAAATAAATTATATTTTTTCTTTAATCATAATATTATTTTTATAATATGCAAAATTTGAATTATATATTTAAGTTCTAAAAAAGGTGATAGTGTATACTTAATAAAATTATTTTTAAAAAATATATAAAAAAAATTACTAGTTCTTAGTATTTAAAAATTATTTAAGTTCACCACTTAAAATACTAGGATAATTATTTAATAGATTTTTTTTTCTTTCAGCTATAATATTGTCATCAAAACTTTCTTCATTTTTATACTCATAAATTATAGTGCTTGGACTTGAACTTAAAAAAATTATTCTACTTGATAAACATAAAGCTTCATGCAAATCATGAGTAACTAAAACTACTATTGGCAAGTATTCTTTATACAATTTATATATTAATTTTCTTAAATCTTGGGCTCTTGGATAATCAAGTGAAATAAAAGCTTCATCAAGCAATAACAACTTAGGTTTATTAATGAAAGCTCTAACTATTGAGACTCTTCTTTTCATTCCACCTGAGAGTTCTTTTATATATGAGTTTATATAATTTTTTAAACCAACTTCACATAAAAATCTTTCAATTTCGCTCTCATCTTTATTTTTGCAAACCAAAAGAATATTCTCTTTTACACTCAACCAAGGGATAAGTCTTGTATCTTGAAAGATATATCCAAGATTATTTATATCTTGTGAATCTTCATATTCAATCTTGCCTTCAAAATTCTTTTCTAAATTGGCTATTATTCTTAATAAAGTTGTTTTTCCACAACCAGAAGGTCCTATTATAGATATAAATTCTGCTTTTTTTAGTTTTATATTTATATTAGCTAATATTTTTTTTTCATCAAAAAACTTATGTTCTATATTTATCTCAAACATATTATCTCCATTTATTGAGCTTTTCTTCAAAAACTTGTAGAATAAAAAATTCAATCAATAAAACAACAATAATAAAAGCAAAAGAGTATGCAAAAATTGAAGTTATATCAAAAAATTGAAAAAACATGGCTAACTGAAATCCTATTCCCTCACTTTGTCCTAAAAGTTCAACAAGCAAAACAATTTTCCAAATAAGAGATAAACCTGTTCTTGCACTTGCCATAATATATGGGTAAATTTGAGGTAGGTAAATTTTAGTAAAAGTATCATACCAAGATATATTATAAACCTTTGAAATCTCTAATAGTTCTTTATCTATGGCTTTACATCCTTCTCTAATTGTAACAATTACAGTTGGGACTTTATTTATAACTACTGCTAAAATAGCAGAAAAATCATTTAGTCCAAACCAAATATAACATAAGATTATGCTTACTAGTGCAGGAATATTAAGCCCTAAGATTAACAAAGAGTCTAATTTATCATCAATACTTTTATTAGCTCCCATTAAAATACCAAAAAATATTCCAAAAAACATAGCTATAAAAAAAGCAATAAACACCCTATATAAAGTAATACTTAAGTGATAAAAAAGTTCATCTTCAAAGCCATGAAAATACAATGACTTTAAGACAGTTACAGGGCTTGGAAAGAGTTCACTATTTATCATAATACTTAGTCCTTGCCAAAGCAAGCAAAGAATAAATAAAGACAATAAGCGAGATTTTTTTGTTTTTACCATTTTATATTTGGACTAAAATCCCAAAAAGTACCTTCTTGCAACTTGGTACTTTTTCCAACAAGTTTAGTCCCTCCCATTTTGGATAATATATTAAATACTTTTTTTGCTGCATCTTTTTCTTTATTACTAAAACTCTTAGGAATTCCAGCCTTATAACCTTCAATTAAAGAATGATATACTTTCTCATTTTTAACCTTCATTTGTTTTTTTAAACTTTTCCACCCTATTCCATCATTTAAAAGTTTTTTAGTTTCATAAGAAGCCTGTAAAAATGCATTAATTAATTTTTTATTTTCATTTGCAAATTTTTGTGAGAAAACCCAACCAATTATAGGAATTTCTTCTTCTATTCCAAACTCTAATAAGATAGTTTTCATTGATAAAATATTTTTCATTCCTTTTGCTTTTAATCTTGCGTTAAAATGCCAAAAATTAATAATCCCAGATAAAGAAGAATCTAAAATCTTTTTATTTAAAATTGGAGGGGAAGCAAAAGTAACGTTTACAATATCTTTTAAATCTTTTTTGTATTTCTTTAGACTATAAGCTCTTGTTATTAACCATGTTTTACTTACAGCTCCACCAGAAACCCCTAATCTTTTATTCTCTAAGTCTAAAATGGAAGAAATATTATCTTTGGGGTTTACATATAAACCTCCTACTGCTTTAGAATAAGGATAAAATGTAAAATCAGCTCCAGCTGCTCTTTGCCTTGAGACCCAAATAAAATCACTTACAATAATATCAACATCATTTGCTTGAAGAGCAATTGATACTGCATTTTTTGAAGCTAGTTTTTTAACTTCTAAATCAATTCCATATTTAAGTGCAAGTTTTTTCTTTTGCATAAGACTTAATTCCCAGTTTACTGTTCCATAAGCTAAAATACCAAGTCTTAATTTCTTTAAAGCATAGGCATTTGTTGTAAATACATATAATAAAACTATTAGTAAAATTTTCATGAGTTCTCCATCAAGTTTTTTTAATTGTATTGTTATTTTATAGCCTGATTATAGCAATAATTATTTTTTAAAGAACGCTATAATCAGGCTATAAAGAGAATATATACTTCTTAAATATAAATATTTAAGGATCAAAATGAAAAAGTTAAAATATATAAGTTTAGCACTAGTAACCCTATTTACCTTTGGTTTTTCCCATGGAGATGTAGTTCCTCAAGCTGTTGATACACAAGGACTAAAAAAAGTTGATGCAAGTGTTCTTATTAACCCTTATAGAAATAATCCAAAAGCAATACAAATAGGAAAATCAGGATATAACACTAACTGTGCTCGCTGTCACGGACTTGGAGCAATTTCAGGAGGAATTGCTCCTGATTTAAGAGAACTTCCAGCTTTTGATGATGAGCTAGATGAGTATTTTATTGGAAAAGTTCAAACAGGAGTAATAAGAAATGGTAATGTTTATATGCCTCCTTTTAAAGATGTTCTCTCAAACGAAGCAATTTGGGCTATTAGATCTTGGATAGAAACTGTTCCAGCAGATTAACATGAATAAATTTATCTTAATTTGTTGCTTATTTTTAACATCACTTTTTTCAAGATCACTTGATGAAATAAGAGAGAAAGGTTATATCATAGTTGCAGTATATGATAATTTTCCTCCTTATTCTTATATGGAAAATAAGAAAATTAAAGGAATTGATGTTGATATTGCTAAAAAAATAGCAAAAAAAATGGGTCTTAAAATTAAATGGTATTTCACAGGTTCTGATGAAAATCTAGAAGATGATTTAAGAAATGTTATTTGGAAAGGACATTTAATTCATAAAAGTAAAGCTGATGTTATGTTTAGAGTTCCTTATGATTATGATTTTATAAGGCAAACAGATAAATCAACAGGTGAGCTTACAAATGAACTTGTAGTAATAAAATCACCTTATCAAACAGAGAGATGGGTGATTGTAACAAATAAAAAAGTCATTCCTGCGATTCCCAGTTTGGCAATTTTTAAATATCATAAAATTGCAGTTGAATTAGATACCTTACCAGATGCATATTTAGGCACTTCTTTTAGAGGAGTTTTACAAAATAATATTAAACACTATAGAGATATTAAAGATGCTTTAAAAGATTTAGAAAATAAAAAGATTAATGCAGTTGCTGCATTAAAATCACAAGCAGAATTCTTTTTAAACTTCTTAGAAAATAAAGAAAAATACTTTATGAGTAAAGATATTCCTTATTCAAAATCAGTATGGGACTTAGGGATAGCTGTACGAACTGATTTTAGAGCCTTATCTTATGAACTAGATGAACAAATTGAATCTTTATATAAAAGTGGTGAAATAAAAAAAATATTCTTGAAATATGGTGTGTCATATGAAAAGCCACAAGCATATCAAAAATAATTTGAAGTAAAGGATAATATATGTTAAAAAAATATTTGTATAAAAGTGTTTTAATTTTATTTATATTAACTCAAAGTTTATTGGCGAAACAAGACCCTTTAAACTCTCCAATGTGGAATGATGTTAAAAAAATGTTTTTAAGAAATGAAGCTTTTGTTTTTGATAAAAAACAAATCATAATTAAAATTCCATCTTTTGCAGACAATGCTTTACACGTTCCAATTTATATTGATGCAAGTTTTTATAAAGAGGCTTCACGATTAATAGTTTTTGCTGATTTAAATGCAATTATTCCCTTACTTGACATGAAACTCTCAGGTCTTTTACCTGTTATATCAGTAAACATGAAAATAGCACAAGGAACACCCCTAAGAGCTGCAATTAAAGACAAAAATGGCTTATGGCACATAAGCAGCGCCCAAATTAAAAGTTTTGGAGGAGGATGCTCTGTTGCTAGTGAAGCTAGTTTATTTGAAAATAAGAATAAGTACTTAGGAAAGTATAAAATCAATATATTTTCCCTTAAGAATAAAAATAGAATTAAACTCTCAATTTACCATCCTATGGATACAGGTCTTTTTATAGGGAATCCTGAGTTCTTTATAAATAAAATCAAAATTTCATCAAATCAGAAAACTTTAGCTTTAATTAAAACATATGCTTCCATTAGTGAAAATCCAAGATTTATTTTTGAAACTAATTTAAAATATAAAGAGTTTACTATTGAACTAAGTGATACAGATGGGAATGAGTTTAAAGTTAAAACTAAAACTAAGGAAATAAAATGAAAATACTTAGCTTATGTCTTTTATTTTATATTTCACTATTTGCACAAGAGTTTGATTTTAATTTAAAAGCAGAAAAAATCACAAAAGATACTTATATGGTAAAGGGCAAAAAAGAGTATTTTTCGCAAAATAATGCAGGAGATATTGCAAATAGTTCTTTTATTATTACAAGTAAAGGAATTATTGTAATAGATACAGGCTCGTCATATTTATATGGTAAACAATTAGTAAAACTTATTCGAACAATAAGTTCAAAAAAAATAGTTTATGTAATAAATACTCACCACCATCCTGATCATTTTTTAGGTAATCAAGCTTTTAAAAATTCTAAAATTCTAGCAACAGCTTATTCAAAAAATTATATTCAAAAAAATGGAAATGACTATATTCTAAATTTAGTTAATATTATTCAGTATGCGATGAAAGAAACAGAAGTATTAGCCCCTACAAACATTCTTAAAGATAAGTATTTGCACCTTGGAAATCATAAGCTAAGAATTTTATATCTAAAAGGTCATACCTCAAGTGATATAGCCTTATATGATGAAAAAACTAAAGTCTTATTTGCTTCTGACTTAGTATTTAATAATAGAATCGCAGCAACTCCACATGCCAATATAAAACAATGGATTAGAAGTTTGAGTTTACTAGAAAAAATAAATTATTCATATTTAGTACCTGGTCATGGAAAAGTATCAAAAAACAAACAAGCTATAAAACAAACTATTTCTTATTTAAAATACTTAGATAAAGTACTAAAAGATTCAGCAAAAAAAGGTCTAAGCGTTTTTGAAATTTTAGAGCTACAAAGACCAAAAGAGTTTCAAAACCTCTCTATGGTTAAAGATGAATTTGAACGCTCAGTTATAAACTTATATCCTAAATACGAAGATCTAAAATAGTAGACGCTATTTTAGATTTTTAATAAATTTTAATAATAACCTAACACTAGAACCGCTAGCCCCTGCCTTATTATAAGCCCAAGATTTTTCATGAAAAGCACTTCCTGCAATATCTAAATGTAACCACTTATTTTTATTTTTATTTTTAATAAATTTATCTAAAAACATAGAAGCTAAAATAGTCCCACCACCTGTACTTCCTGTTGAATTAGTAATATCTGCAATATTACTTTTAATTATTGGAAATAAATATCTATTATAAGGTAAAACTCCAATAAGTTCTCCTGTTTGATTTGAAGCTTTTTGCATCTTCTTCTTTAAGTTTTTATTATGTCCCATAACAGCTGTAGTATAAGAGCCAAGAGCTGTTATACAAGATCCTGTTAATGTTGCAATATCAAAAATATAATCAATATTTTTAAGCTCATCTTGAGCATAACATAAACAATCCGCTAAAACTAAACGCCCTTCGGCATCTGTATTTCGCACTTCAATACTTGTACCATTTTTAGCTATTAATATATCTCCTGGTTTAAAAGCATCTGCACCTATCATATTTTCAACAGCACCTATAATTCCATGAACTTCATAATCACAAGCCAAACTCTCTAAAGATTTCATAATTCCTAAAACAGCAGCACCCCCTGCTTTATCACATTTCATATTTATCATACCAAGAGATGATTTTAAAGACAAGCCCCCACTATCGTAAGTTAAACCTTTTCCAACAAGGACAATAACACCTTTTTCTTTTTTACTAAAAGAATTAGAATTTTTATCTTCTTTTGGTTTATACGTTAAATGAATTAATTGGCTCTCATGTCTAGAAGCACGTCCAACAGCATACATTGCATTCATATTATTTTTCTGTAAATAATCCTCACCTAAAATCTTGCACTCTAAAGAACTATTTCTTGCAATATTTCTAGCAACTTCACTCATTGTTTTTGGATTAAAATCTTCTGCTGTTGTATTTACAATATCTCTAACCATATTTACATTTTCACAAATACTACTACAAGAGTTTAGTATTTTTTTTAAATCATCTTCTTTTATTAAAGAATTTTTAATATCAATAAAAACATCAAACTTTTTCTTAATTTTTTCTTTTTTATATTTTAAAAATGCATACTCACCTAATAATAGACCTTCTATCAGGTCTTCTAACGCAAGCTCTTTTTCTTGTGAAACTAAAGATATGAGAATCTTTTTATATTTGGTTTGTTTAAGTTTGTTAATTGCAACAGAACAAGCAATTTTCAAATCTTCTTCTTTTAATTTATTAAGACCTACAAATAATCTTTGTTTATAAAAAACACTTTGAGCCTCTTTTGCTTCAAAACCTATATCATTTAAATATTTTTTATCACTTTTTTCTAAATTTTTAAGATTTTTTAAAAAAATTATATGTATATCTTCTTTTATATTTTCAAAACTTGTATTTATTAAATTAATTTTCATATCTAGCTTCCTAATATATTTTTATTTATAAAGTACAAGTATAGGTATATTAATACATTTTTAACTTAAGAAAAAAACTTTGTTCTTCTTTTATATAATAATTCTTTCTTCTAATAATCTAATTGCTTCTTTAGCTTTAACAGCAGAAGAGATAAAATGTCCTTGATAAAAATAAGAATCTTTTTTTACTAAATATTCTATATCTTCTAAACTTTCAACTCCTTCAACAATTAAATTAATATCTAATTTTCTAGAAATACTAACTATCATTTCTATAATGCTTTCATTAACTTCTAAATCTTTATTAATTATAAAACTTTTATCTAATTTGATGGTATTAATTGGTAACTTACTTATATAATTTAAAGAAGAAAAACCAATGCCAAAATCATCAATAGAACAAGATAAACCTAATTCTCTTAGTTCATATAATTTTTTCATTGCTAAATCAATATTTTTAAACATTGAAAGTTCTGTTATTTCTAACTCTAAATATTTACTAGGAATTTTCATCTGTGTTAATATATCTTTTAGTTTAGAAATAAAATCAATTTGTTCAAATTCTAAAGATGAAATATTTATAGAAATTTTTATATTATCTAAATCAACTCCTTCCTCTAGCCATTTACTTATTTGTTCGCAACACTCTTGTAAAACCCATTTTCCTATATCAATAATTAAAGAAGATTGTTCAGCTATATAAATAAAATCATTTGCTTTTATTAATCCTTTTATTGGATGATTCCATCTAATTAATGCTTCATAGCCTATAATTTTTTTAGTTTCATAATTATACTTAGCTTGATAATATAGTTCAAATTCATTATTTACTAAAGCTTTTCTCAAATCATTTTCAACTTTTAGATAATTTTTTGAATTTAAATCTAGAGCATCATAATAAAATATAATTTTATTCTTACCTTTTTCTTTTGCCATATACATAGCACTATCAGCATTTTGTATTATTTGTTCTACATTTTTTTCAAACTCAGGGAAGAGTGAAATTCCGATACTAGGTGTAGTAGTTAATTTATAAGTATCAATTACTAAGGCTTCATTTAACGCTTCATTAATTTTAAAAGCAAACTTTTCAACATCAACAACAGCTTGCTGTCTATTTGATCCTAAATTTGGTACCATTATAATAAATTCATCTCCGCCTAAACGAACAACTAAATCACTCTCTCTTGAAATCTCAAGTAAAATACTTGCTATTTTTTTTAATAATTTATCACCAATATGATGTCCTAAAGAATCGTTTATATATTTAAAGTTATCTAAATCTAAAAACAATAAAGCTCCAAAATGGTTATATCTATTTGCAGAAGTTATACTTTGATTTAATCTATCTTCTAAAACTATTCTATTATATAAACCAGTTAGATTATCATGCTGTATTTCATAAATTAATTTTTCTTCATTCTTTTTAAGCTCTGTAATATCAAAAAACTGAGCAATATAATGGGTAGTTAGCCCTTCTTTATTTTTAATAGCAGTTATTGTAGTTTTTTCTGGATAAATTTCTCCATTTTTTCTTTTATTATACAACTCTCCACTCCAAAAGCCATCTTTTATTAATATATCCCACATATTCTCATAAAACGAAAGAGAATGTCTCCCTGATTGTAAAATATTTGGATTTTGTCCTAATACTTCTTCTTGTGAATAACCAGTTATAGTGCTAAAAGCATTATTTATTTTTACTATCTTTGCATCCAAATCTGTAATTGCCATAGCTTCTTGTGAATCAAAAGCATAAGCTGCGATTCTTAACTCTTCTTCATATTTTAAACGAACTAACTCTTTTTTCTCTTTTAACAAACCATAAGATAAATCATTTGCCATTTTTTCTAGTATTGAAATAATATCTTTATCAAAATAATTTATTTTATTAGAACAAAAAGATATTAAACCAACTAATATATCATCTTTGAATAAGGGGTAAATTGCTAGTGATTTAAAATAATTTTTTATTTCTAGTGTTAAATCTAAAGAAGACTTATCATCTTTTATATTATCAAGAACTATAGCTTGTTTTTCAAAAAATACTTTTTGATAAGCTGACGATTTTTTATTTGCATTAAAATCCATAATATTTATAGCATTCTTACAAGAACTTTGAATAATTTCTAATTCATCATTTTTATTTAAAAGTGCAACAAAAGTTAAAGATAAATCAAGCTCTTTTGTTGCTAATACACAGGCTTGTTTTAAAACATCTTGCATTTTATAATCATAAATTATAAGCTCATTAGTATTACTTAAAATATTATATATTTGTTTCAATTTATTTAGATTTGAAAAATTTTCCTGCTCTTTTGAAGTTAGTTTTTTAAGCATTATTATTGAAAGTAACACAGAGCTTATACCAACGAAAAAGTATGCTAAAGTATAAATAAAACTTAAATATATCTCATTTCTTTTTTTACTTGCTTTTTGTAAAACTTTACTCATATAATAATCTACAGTTTTTCCCATAGCATTAATTCTATTTGTAGAAACTAACCACCAGTCTTCAAGACTTGAAATAGTTAGTTTTTCTGTAAAAGAGATAAAAAAATCTTTTCTATATTTATTTACTTTATTGCTAATAATATTATTAAGATTTTTATTTAGATAATTCAAAGTATCAATATCTACAGAATCTTTAAATTTGTTAATATTTTGATTTTGTAATAAAATACTTTTAATAACATTATTATATATATTTAATGTAATTATTTTTTCAGATGAAAAACTATTTGTTAGTAAAGCACGTTCTAATCCAGCATACTCTTTAGCACTAATAATACTTATAATAGAATATAATTGTTTATTAAAATTTAATTTTTCTTCTTTTAGAAGAATTTCAGACATAGAATTTATAATACTTAATGTTAATTTATTATATTTATTTATATGCACTTCTATTTTTATTTTTAAATTTATTGCATCTTCTCTCATAGCATTTAGAAAGTACAGTTTTTCTTGTATATCTTTAATACTATTTTCAACCGCTTTTAATTTAAAATTATTTTTAGAAATAAAAGAGATATACTCATTTATGGCTTTATTTGATTTTATCTTCTGATTTATAAACTCATTTTTAAAAAAGATTCCTTTTGAAGAAAGATAAGCGGTTGATATTCCTCTCTCTTTTTGAATATTATTTAATAAGTATTCTGCTTTTTTAACATAAGTTATTCCTCTGTCAATACTAGATAATTTGTTCAGAAGCTTATACTCTTTACTTATATATAAAGTACTATAAAACAGCATCCCAATTACTGGTACTAAGAAAATCAGAATCATTTTAATAAAAATATTTTTGTTCATAATTTTTTCCTAATATTAAGATTACATTAAGTTATTATACTAAAATATTTATTTTAGTTAACTTAGTTTGTCACAAAATGAAACTTTATATTTGAAATATAACGTTCAAGTATATTTAGCTTAATTTATTATTTTGACTTAAAATAAAGATAATTTTGATAATATTATATAAAGAAGGAATATAATGATTTTAATAGTTAATGGAGAAGAAAAAGAGTTTGACGAAAAAATTTCTTTACAAGAAGTAATAAGCTCACTAAAAATAGAAGATAAAGTAATGGCAGCAGCTATTAATATGAATATTGTAAAAAAAGATGACTGGAAAAGTTATATACCCGTACACAATGATAAACTAGAATTATTACAATTTGTAGGTGGTGGTTGATTGTCAAGAAGTAAAGGAGATATTGCAGAAAAGAAAGCTTGTTTATTTTTGCAAAAAAAAGGTTTTAAAATACTTGAACAAAACTTTTATGCAAAAAAACTAGGAGAAATTGATATTATTGCTCTTAAAGATGATATTTATCATTTTATAGAAGTAAAATCTTCTACTTCTTATGAAACAGCAATTAATAACCTAAGTGCTTCAAAACTTAACAAATTAAAACAAAGTATTTCATACTATTTACAAAAAAATAAACTAGACGTTTATTATTGTTTAGACGCAGTTATTCTAATAGAAGATGATATAGAATTTTTAGAAAACATAACAATATAAAACTAAAACTAAATTAAAACCCACAACCTACAACATACAACCCACAACCTACAACTTACTAACATAGCAACTTACAAACTTACCTACAACCTAACTAACCGTAACCCTATTCTTTCCTTCATTCTTACTCAAATAAAGGTTTTTATCAACTTTTTCTATTTGCACTCTCAACTCATCTTCTTTATTTAATTCAACAACTCCAAAACTAGCAGTTACTTCAAACTTACAGGAAAATTGGTATTCTTGAATAACTTTTCTAAATCGTTCAGCTAAAATAGAAGCATTATTTCTATTGCTATATGAACATAAAATAATAAACTCTTCCCCACCCCATCTGATAAATCTATCACTTTTTCTAGCAGCTTTATGTAAAATTGAAGAAAGCTCTTTTAAGACAAGATCACCAACATCATGACCACAGCTATCATTGATATTTTTAAAATTATCTATATCTAGCATTATCAAAGAAGAGTGATATTTTTTATCAAGAAGAAAATCAATTTCATTTTTAATTAAAGCAGCACCTTTTCTTCTGTTTAAAATACCAATTAAAGGATCAGTATTTGCTTTTTTTATCAAATATTTTAATTCAAAAAACCTTCTTAAAATAAAAATCATAAAGAGAAAAGAAGACAAAGCAAAGGTTAAAATAATTTCATCTAACTCATATTCTTCATGATTTCTTGTATATTCATACAATAATTCACTTGCTTCTATATAGTTAAGATAAATTCCCATAAATAAAATAGAAGTACATAAAATAATGCTATCAAAGAGTATTGTTCTAGTGTCTGAAAATTTATTCCTCGCTTTTTTAAGAATACTAGTGTACATTTATATCCATTCGTCTAAATTTACAATTATACTAATTATACAATATATTTTATTAAAGAATATTATTTATCCTTTAAGTGCATTGATATAGTTTTATATTCAGATATTTTTTTTGGTTTAATGTCTAAGATTTCAGCCAAAGATTTAACACCCATTGAAAGTAAGTATTGTAAGTTTGAATCAAAACTAGCTTCTTCAATTACAAAAATATTATCTTTATGTACCTCAAACATATACCCTCCATTTGGAATAGGAGTCATTGATAAAGTAACAGTATAATGGTCTTTTACTACAGACTCTTTATTTGAGTACATTAAACCAATGTTATAACCTTCTTTTGCAAAACCTTTTATTAAAACTACTAATACTTTTTGCTCGCCAGATTTAGAAGTATTAAAAATATTTATTAACTCTTTTATAGTCTCATAACCAGGAATTTTGGAATAGATTTTTTGAATACTATTACCTAACTTAGTTTCAACAAAGATACCTATAGTAAAAGCTATAAAAGCCAATAAAATAACTCCTATAAGAGTCCATAAAATAGGGAAATGCTGTGGATTTAAACCAATTATTTGAAATAAACTTCCAGTTAAAGCATCAATTTTTTCATATACCCATAAAATAATTATTGTTATTGCTATTATTGGAGCTAACCAAAAAAGTCCTTTTATAATTACTGTAAAAAAATGGTTTTTTCCTGCTGCATAGAAACTTTTTAATTTATTAATCAAATTAATCCTTTAATACTTTTTTTAATTATAAATTATATCATTTCTAAGGTAATTTTATGTGTTTTTTGAATGTAAAAAAAGAAGTTAAGCCAAAAAACTTAAACTCTTTACTCATCAATCATTTGGGAGGAAGAAGTGATGAATTGCTAAAGCATAAAGAGCTAAGTTAAATGGTACTTGTATATAAAAATTAGTACACAAAATGATAACAAAGTACAATAGCAAAAACATAGCAAAATATTTTTTAATAAATTTTATTTAATTACATTTATTGTATAATCTTATTAAATAAGGAAAACTTTTGTATCAAAAAGAACTTCAATCTATAAAAAAAGCGAATTTATTTAGAAAGAGAAATTTATATGATGACTCTTTATTAGATTTAGCTTCAAATGATTATTTGGGGCTTGCACAAAACAAAGAACTTTTTAAAAATGCTTATGAAAGAGTTCTTAAACTTAAGTATCACTCACCAAAAGCCTCAAGTCTAGTAAATGGATACAGCATTATTCATCAAGAATTTGAAGAAAATTTAAAAAAAGCAAATAATTTTGAAGCAGCTATTGTTGTTGGAAGTGGTTTCTTAGCAAACTTATCTTTAATTGAGACTCTTGTTAGAAAAGGTGATATTATATTTATTGATGAGTTTTATCATGCAAGTGGTATTTTAGCAAGTAGACTTCTGCAAGAAAAACAAGTAATTATATTTAAACATAATGATGAAAAAGACTTAGAAGAGAAAATTATTTTACATAAAACAAATAAAAGAATCTTAATTGCTATTGAAGGTGTTTATTCTATGCATGGAGATATTGCAAAAATAGATTTTTTTACACTTAGTGATAAGTATAATGCTATTTTAATAGTAGATGAAGCTCATAGTTCAGGAGTACTAGGTGATAATTTATTGGGTCTTTTTGATTATTATAATATAATACCTAAGGCAAATCATATAAAAATGGGTACTTTAGGTAAGGCTTATGGTTCATATGGAGCTTATATTTTAGCCTCAAAAGAAATTATTGAATTTTTAGAAAATAGAGCAAAAGCTATTATCTATACAACAGCACCTTCTTTGTTTGACATAAGTTTAGCAAATGAAGGCTTGAATTATATTTTAAGTAATAAAACTACTATTAAAAATAAAATAAAAAATAATTTAGCTGTGATAGAATGCGAGCTAAATATAATTTCCAAATCACTAATTATTGCATATGAAATATCTTGTAATAAAAAAGTTTTACAAATACAGCAGAACTTAAAAGAAGAAGGTTTTTTACTAGGAGCAATCAGACAACCTACAGTAAAAAGTGCTATAATTAGACTTATTGCAAAAATAGATATAAGTGAAAAAGATTTGCGAAAAGCATGTAAATTATTAAAGGAATTAAAATGAATAAAATTTTAATATTAGTATTTTTAACTATTGGTTCTTATTCAAGTGACAATATAATAAATACTAAAAATTGTGAACAAATAAAATTATCAACATATACAACTTTAATCTCTTGTCAAAATATGGACTATCTAGTTGAATATCAAGACGTAAGAAGAGATGACGAAGATAATATTAAAAAAATAACTCTTATTACCCAAAAAGATCAAAAAATTCTAGTTAATAAAAAATAGATTATGGGAATTAAAGAACTAATAAAAGGTAATAAAACCTTTATTGAAGAAAAACTACCACTAATAAAAGATCAGGTTGAACAATTAGTTTTACATGGACAAAATCCAGAAGTTATGTTTATAGGATGCTCAGATAGCAGAGTAACACCAGATTTGATGTTAAGTACAAAACCTGGTGATATGTTTATATTAAGAAATGTTGGTAACTTTGTACCACCTTTTAAACATGATGAAGATTATCACGGTTCAGCTGCTGCTATTGAATATGCTATTGCGGTTTTAGATGTAAAAGATATAATTGTATGTGGACATTCCCATTGTGGAGCTTGTGAAGCTTTATACAAAGATCTTCCAAATTCTGATTCCTTTGTTCATATTAAAACATGGTTACAATTAGGGCAGAAGGCAAAAATAAAAACTTTAGAAAATAAAAACTTTAAAACACAAGAAGAGATGTATAGAGCAACAGAGAGAAACTCTATTCGACATCAATTAGATAATCTTCTAACTTATCCTGATGTTGTAAGAAAATTACAAGAAGGTACTCTTAGAATTCATGGTTGGTATTATGATATAGAAACAGGTGAAATAGATTTTTATGAAAAAAAAACTGATTCATTTATGCCCTTAAGGAACTTAAAAATATGAGTAATATTCAAACAAGAAAACTACCAAAAAAAACAATTTATATAATATCTGCCTTAGTCATATTAGCTTTTATTATTATGTATACAGAAGCACATTTTAAAGAAAAAAAAGTTGAAGTATATTTAAATTATTTATCATATACAAATGTTTCAGATATAACTATTTTTCATAAATCAAAAGTTATGGATCCAAAAACAAAGAAAAATGCCCAGTTATATAAAATAAAATTCATAGATTTAAATAAAAATAAAATATGTAAAGGTTTAATGCTAATTAACATAAAAAATCATGTTAAGTTAGACTTAGACTGTACAAATAGGTAAAAAATGACACTTATAGAAAAACTAGAAAAAAAACAAAGATTATCGTATGAAGATGCAATAAAATTATACGATTTAGATATTTTTACCCTAGGTAAATATGCAAATGACATAAGAGAAGAAAAACATGGCAAAAAATCATACTTTAATATTAATAGGCATATTAATCCAACTAATATTTGTAAAGATGTCTGTCATTTCTGTGCTTACTCTGCAAGTAGAAAAAACCCAAAACCATATACTTTAAAACATGAAGAAATTTTAGAAACTGTCAAAAACTCTATAAAAAATGGAATTAAAGAAGTGCATATAGTTTCAGCTCATAATCCAGATACAGGATTACAGTGGTACTTAGATATTTTTAGAAAAATCAAAGCTACTTATCCAAATATCCATGTAAAAGCTTTAACAGCAGCAGAAATTCACTTTCTATCACAAGAATACAAACTATCTTATGAAGATATAATTGATTTGATGATTAAAAATGGTGTTGATTCAATGCCAGGTGGTGGGGCTGAAATCTTTGATGAAAAGGTTAGAAAAAGAGTTTGTGGTGGAAAAGTAAAATCTCATGAATGGTTAGAAATACATAAGATTTGGCATAACAGAGGTAAACAAAGTAATGCCACTATGCTTTTTGGCCATATTGAAAAAAGAGAACATAGAATTGATCACATGATAAGACTTAGGAAATTACAAGATGAAACAGGTGGTTTTAACTCTTTTATACCTTTAGTATATCAAAAAGAAAATAACTTCTTAAAAGTAAAAGATTTTTTAACAGGTCAAGAAATTTTAAAAACTATGAGTATTGCAAGAATTGTTCTTGATAATATATCTCATATAAAAGCTTATTGGGCTACTTCTACTATAAAACTAGCCCTTTTAGCCCAAGAGTTTGGGGCAAATGATTTAGATGGTACTATTGAGAGGGAAGCTATACAAAGTGCAGCAGGTGCGGATTCTGCAAATGGAATAAAAATTGATGAGTTCACTTCATTAATTAGAAACTCTGGTTTTATTCCAGTTGAGAGAGACTCTTTATATAATGAACTAAAGGTTTGGTAAAAACTTTTAGTTTAGATATTTAAATCTTAATTATTTTGATGAAACTGTAAGTTAAAGTCAACTTCTATTCCATCTTCACTTTTAATAAAAGATATTGGATAAGAAATATTTATTGAATATAATTCTTTATTAAGATCTTCAACAAATTCAAAAAATTGCATTGGGTTTTGAACTACTATATTAATAGAATAATTATAAGTCATAATATTTGATTTAAATTTTGATTTAAAAGTAACTATAGAATCACTAGGGAAAATTGCCCTTAAATGTTCAGTTACTCTTTTAATTGGCATAAATTCATCTAAAATATATTTAGGCATTTTTTCATTTGAACCATATAAGTTCTCTAACATATCATTATTATATATAGTTGCTTCTAGAACAGTTGCTTTTTCATCTTTAAATTTAATATTTGAATATTTATAAATTTCTAAATATCTAGGTTGCATATGCTTCAAAAAAGCATCTTCTTTTAACATAGAGATAATCAACAATGAATTATCTTTCTTAACTTCTAGCTGTTTTAAAACTACGCTATAAGGAATAGAATCAATAAAAGTTAGAATATGTTGTTCTATTACTCTATTTTTGTTTATATGGTTTGAAAGCTTATTTTCAAACTTTATTTCTTTTTTATTTTCAGAAGAACTTATAAGAGTTTTTTCTTCTTTTATAAACCTATTTATATCTTTTTGAAAAAATAGGTAAATTAAAAAAGCAAAACTTGCTAATAACAAAGCAATAATAATATTACTTAAATATGATGATTTTAATTTAACTCTTGCTTTTGTAAAACTTTTTAGAGAAACATTTTTATCTCTTGTTAAATCATGAATTATTTCACTTAAAGAAATACTATGGTAAGAAACTTTAATCATCAACTCATCTTCAAACTTTTTCAACTGCTCATCATTTAATTGTTTTGCTGTATATAAGATACTTATATGTTCAATAAATGTACCTGATTTTTTTTCATAATATTCTTTTAGAGCTTCTTTAATTGCTTTTAAAAGTTCTAAAAAATACAATTCATCAAAAAGTTTTTGTCCAACTACTTCATTTGAAAAGAAATTAGAACCTTGAACCTCTTTAAAAGATGTCAAATCAATTACTTTATTATATGCAATTTCTCCATCTTTGTTTAAAATAAGCAGATAAGATTTTGAATCAATAGTTAAAACACTAATATGATTTGAGCTTGGATTTTGTTCAAAATGATAATTTAAAACTTGAAAAGGTGAGAATATATAATCAATACCTGTTTTTTCAAAATAGTGCTTATGTTCAAAAAGTTTTTCTTTATTTACAACAATATCTTGTTTTTGGTTTAAATAAGATTTATTATAATTATTAAGTCTTCTTGCTTCACTCTTACTTACAATTTTTTCTGAATTATCTAAAATAAGAGAAGAAATATACGTATCATTAACATCTTTTTGCCATTGATTTAATTTAAAAGCTAAATTTGATGACATTATTTCATCTTTACTTATAAAATTAGAATGATTCATTATTTCAAGTTCATTATTACGAAACTTTTTATAATCAATTTTTAACTGAGTATTATATTTAATAGCACTTATATATTGGATATCCTTATTAAACATAAAACTCTTCCTTATTTCATTGCATTTTTAAGTAATTGGTCTTTTATCAAATCTTTTGCTTCATCTTGGTTTAAATTTTCTAAAGAAAAAGCGTCTGAAATATAAAAACTAATTGTACCAAAAGGTTTTGGAATAATAAACTTATCCCAAGAATTTATTTGCCAATAAGAACTAGGATGTGAATTTAAAGCAATAATTCTTGTTTTTGTTTTCTGTGAGATTGCAACTAAACCATCAGCAACAGAAAATCTAGGACCTCTTGGACCATCAGGAGTAATAGCAATATCAACCCCATTTTTAATCTCTTTTAAAGCAGCTCGCAAAACCCTAACAGCTCCTTTTGAAGAGCTACCTTGAATATCATAAACACCTAAATAATTACATACTTTTCTTATAATTATTCCATCTTTATGTTCACTTACAATAACTTTAATTTTGCCATTTTTTCTAAATTCTCTGTAGTTTAGGGGTTGCATTAATAAATCGCCATGCCACATAGCTATTAGCAAGGTTTCATCAGAAGAAATATTTTTTGGGTAATAAAATTTCTTTTTGGAAGTAAAATATATAAAACGAACAATATATTGCAAAATAAAAGGCAAAATATTTGTCATTAAATATATTTTTATTTTTTTCATTTATTTAAGTATTTCACCTTTTAATGATGTTCTTGAGGCTGATGTTATTTTAATATCAACAAACTTACCTAATAACTCATCACTACCATTAACATAAACTTGAATCCAATTATCAGTAAAACCAGAAATTTCACCATTTGGTTTTAAACTTTCAAATAAAACATTCATAGTTTTTCCAACATTTTTTTGTAAAAGTTCACTTTGATGAAGTTTATGCAACTCTATAACTTCTGTTAATCTTTTACTTGCTATTTTATCATCAACTTCTAACTCTTTAAGATTTAGAGCTGCTGTTTCTGGTCTTGGTGAATATTTAAAGTTAAAAATTTGATCAAATTTAACTTCATTTATTACATCAATAGTATCATTAAAATCTTCATCGCTCTCACCTGGAAAAGCAACAATTATATCAGTTGTTATTCTAACATTAGGCACTTTATTTTTAATTTTTGCAACTCTGTTTAAAAAGCCTTGTTTAGTATAACCTCTCTTCATAAGTTTTAAAATATGTGATGAACCACTTTGTAAAGGCATATGAATACATTTTGAGATTTTATCATTTTTTGAAAACTCTTCAATAAATTCATCATCCATATGTAAAGGGTGAGGAGAAGTAAATCTAATTCTTTTTAAACCTTCTATTTTTGAAATATCTTGTAAAAGTTTTGTAAAAGTACCTTTAGCTCGCCCGTCTGAAAATCTTCTTCCATAAGAGTTTACATTTTGCCCTAAAAGCATAACTTCAACAGCGCCTTTGTCAACATCTTTTTGTATTTGTGTAATAATCATTTCAGGTGGAATAGAGATTTCATCACCTCTTGTTGCAGGGACGATACAATAAGTACACTCTTTATCACAACCAATTGAAATATTAACTGCTGTTTTATATAAAGTGTTCTCAGCTCTTGCAAAAGAGTAAGTAGAATCATCATTATCAATGTCAATTTCTACTGCACCTTTAATATCAACTACATCTTTTATTTTTGATATATTTCTAGCACCAACTACAAAATCAACAGAAGGAGCTCTTTTAATTATATCCTTACCTAAATGAGAAGCAGTACAACCACAAACACCAATTTTAGCGCCTGCTTTCTTTTTTTTGTTAAACTGCCCAATTTCAGAAAACAACTTAGAAACTGGCTTTTCTCTTACTGAACAGGTATTTATAATAATAAGATCTGCATCTTCCATCTTATCAGTTGAAATATAGTTTTTATGTTTTTTTAATTCTGCTTTTATATGCTCGCTATCAGCATCATTCATCTGACAACCAAGTGTTTGTATATATAGTTTTTTACTTTGCTCTTTACTCATATGTGCTTCTTATAAAGAATGGACCTCATATAAATACTCTTCATCACCAAGACCATATTTAACTTCTCTAAAGTATACGTTGTAACCATCTTCTTCTAAGGCATCAACTAAACTCATCATATCTTTATGTGAGTTATCTCTATCAAAATAACTTATTTTTTGTTTAGCTTCATTAAGCTCTTCTTTTATCTTACTTAGTTTTATTTTTTTTGGTTTTTCTTTTAATTCATTTCTTGCAATTAATAATTCCATTTTATATAAACCTTTCTCTATTTTAAATTAGCCTAAGATAATAGCTAAAATTGTCTTTAATGTATATAAAAGAACTTTTTGATATAATAATTATCTAAGCGTCACATTGAAATCAAAAATTACAATTCAATGTTAAAAAAGAGGAAACACATGGATAAAATAATAGATATTTTAGACTCAATTGCATATGAAAAAGGTTTAAAAATTGAAGATGTTGAAGTTGCATTAAAAGAGTCATTAATAGCAACTGCTAAAAAAATGGTAGATTTTTCTTTAGTATTTGATGCAGGAATTGATAGAGAAAATAAAAAACTTGTACTATTTCAAAAAGTAGAAGTAGTACAAAATGATGATAAAAGATTCTCAGGGGAAGAAGTAGATAGTTATGACAATATTATAAACCCTGAAAACTTTCTTAAAATTGATGATGCAAAAGAGATTGATGATGATTTAGAAGTTGGGGATTTTGTTGATTATGATTTAGAGTTTGAAAACATGGGACGAAATGCTGCTACTATTTTACATACTAATTTTGAATATAAATTACAAAGATTTATTGAAGTAAATCTTGTAAGTAAATATAAAAATAAAATTGGGAAAATCATTAACGGAACTGTAACAAGAGTTGATAGTGCTGAAAATACTTTTGTTGAAATCGGTGAAGTAAAAGGTATGTTACCAAGAAAAAGCAGAATTAAAGGTGAATCTTTTAAAATCGGAGATACATTAAAATCTGTTGTAAAAGCTGTAAATATTGATAAAATAAATGGCTTAGTAATTGAGTTATCAAGAACTTCTCCTAGATTTTTAGAATCACTATTAGCTCTTGAAGTTCCTGAACTTAAAGATGAAAGAATTTCAATAGAAGCAAGTGCAAGAATTCCAGGAAGTAGAGCAAAAATTGCTTTATTATCAAGTGATCCTCAAATAGATCCTATTGGTGCAGTTGTTGGAGTTAAAGGTGTTAGAATTATGGCAGTATCTCAACAACTTCATGGTGAAAACATTGATTGTGTTGAATTTTCAACAATTCCTGAAATGTTCGTAGCACGTGCTTTATCTCCTGCTATTATTCAAAGTGTTAAGATTGAGAGAACATTAAGAGAAGATGTAAAAGACAAGGCAATTGTAACAATTCCAAGTGACCAAAAATCAAAAGCAATTGGTAAATCAGGTTTAAATATAAGACTTGCTTCAATGCTTACTAAATTTGACATTGAATTAGTTGAAGTTGAAGGTATTGCTACATCTGATAATATGACAGGGGAAGAACCCAAAGATAAAACAAAAGATACATCAACTTTAGAGGCTTTATTTAAATAATGAGTATTTTTCTTTATGATTCAGTAAAAAAGCAAAAAGTAGAATTTATACCCATTAAAAAAAATGAGGTAAAAATTTACGTTTGTGGGCCTACGGTGTATGATGATTCACACCTAGGTCACGCAAGATCTGCTATTGCTTTTGATATGTTACATAGAGTTTTAAAACAAAACTCTTATTTAGTAACAATGAGCAAAAACTTTACTGACATTGATGATAAGATTATAAAAAAAATGTACGAAACTTCAAGTACTTTAGAAGAACTTACAAATAAATATATACACAAATACAAAGCTGATATGCAATCTTTAAATGTACTTCCTAATAATCTTGAACCAAAAGCTACTAATAATCTTGAAGAAATGAAAGATATGATAAATGATTTATTAGAAAAAGACATAGCTTATAGAATTTCAAATGG
This sequence comes from Arcobacteraceae bacterium, assembly GCA_965224485.1. Classification (GTDB taxonomy): domain Bacteria; phylum Campylobacterota; class Campylobacteria; order Campylobacterales; family Arcobacteraceae; genus NORP36. The sequence continues at coordinate 435,130 of CBDCZH010000015.1, forward strand.
GGTATATTTTGATACTTCAAAAGATAAAGAATATGGAAGTTTATCTCATAAAATAAATGATGAAAATGCCCAAGCTAGAGTTGAAGCAAATAAAGAAAAAAGAAATCAAGCTGATTTTGTATTATGGAAATTTCAGAAAAAAGATGATGTAGTTTTTGAAGCTAATTTTGGAAATGGAAGACCAGGTTGGCATATAGAATGCTCAGCTATGATTGATAAACATTTAGCTTATAAAGATGAAGATTATCAAATAGACATTCATGGTGGTGGGGCTGATTTACTCTTTCCTCACCATGAAAATGAAGCTGCTCAAACTAGATGTTCAAAAAAACAGCATTTAGCTAAATATTGGATGCATAACGCTTTTGTAAATATTAATGGTGAAAAAATGAGTAAATCTTTAGGAAACTCTTTTTTCCTAAAAGATATACTAAAGTCCTATTCAGGTGAAGTAGTTAGGTTTTATTTATTAACAGCTCATTATAGAACTAATTTTAACTTCAATGAAGAAGATTTAATTTCTTCTAAAAAAAGATTAGACAAATTTTATAGACTTAAAAAAAGAGTTTATAATAATGCAAGCTCACAAGAAAATAAAGAATTCAAAAACAAAATGTTAGAAGCTTTAAATGATGATATCAATACACCAAAAGCATTTGCTTTAATTGATGAGTTAATATCAAATGCAAATGATAAACTTGATGCTAATCCTAAAGATAAAAACTTCAAAAAAGAACTTACTTCTAATATGACTTTTATTAATGATATTTTAGGAATAGGACAAAATGATGCTTATTCATATTTTCAATTTGGAATTAATGAAGAAACAAAAGAAAAGATTACTTCGCTATTAGAAAAAAGAACTTTAGCTAAAAAAGAGAAGAACTTTGAACTATCGGATAAGATTAGAGATGAATTAAAACATATGAATATCTCGATTATGGACACACCAAGCGGTGTAGTTTGGGAAAAACTTTAAATAAAGTAGAACTTACTACTTTATTTCTTTTTCTAATTTTTATAGCTCTTATATATGTTTTTATAAGTTACAAATGTTATTACTACTATTAGAGCTAAACTTACAAAAACAATAAAAAATGATTTTGAAGAACTTAAATTTAAAATACTAGCTAAATAACTTGCACCCATTGATGATATAGTAAAATTAATTGCTGAGAATAAACCAGAAGCTTGACCCGCATTAACTTTAAAATCTTTTAGGGCATAAGCAGGACAAGCACTAACAAAAACAGTACAAGCAAGGGCATTTATAGCCATAGGAGCTATAAATGTTAACCAAGTATCATATGAGCTTAAAAGAAGACCAAGACTGCCTCCAAGGAAATAACAAAGCACTGCAAAAGTAAGTATTTTTTTAATTCCAAATTTTTCTACAAATATTGGAACAATAAAACTTCCTATCATAAATATAAAAGCAATTGACATAAAAATATATCCAAAATAAATTTTAGACAGATGTAGATGTCCTATTAAATATAAAGGAGATACTGTTATATAAAACATAATTCCTAAAAACCCAATAATAGAGAAAAAAAGATAAATAATGAAGTTTTGATTTTTTAATATATTCACATATGATTCAAAAAAATTTTCTTTATGCAAAACTTTATCTTTTTTAGTTTTAACTAGAGTTTCACTTGTTAAAATAAAAGTCCATAAAATACTAAAAAGTCCTACAAAGGTAAATACTAAAAAAAGATATTGCCAAGAATTGTTTTGTAATAATAAAGCGCCTATTAATGGAGCAGAAATGGGAATAATTGCTAAAAAAACCATTTAAATAACTATATGCACGAGTCAGTTTATTTCCATCAAAAGTATCTCTGATTATGGCAAAAACTGCTGTAAAACAAGCACTTCCCCCTAAGCTTTGTAGACTTCTATATAATAAAAACAGATCTGCATCATCACTTTTTACATAAGAAATTAAAAAGGAAAATATTGTAAAAAATATTAGTCCTAATAAGGCAACTTTTCTTCGTCCGATAATATCTGCAAGCTTTCCCCAAATTAATTGTCCAAGTCCCCAAAATAATAAGTATAAAGAAATAGCAAATTTTTCTATATCATTATTTCCAAAATATAACTGAATATCTTTTAGCGCTGGTAAAAACAAATCAACACCAAGAGGTAATAATGTAAATAATGGTAAGCTAAACAAAAGTGTAAAAAAAATAGATTCACTGCTTTTGTGTTTTAATATTTTATGTATATGTTTCATTGATTTCCAAGTAGTTTTATAAAGTATAGTGTATAACTATGCAACGAAGCCTAGATTTTTAAATTAAAAAAGGGAAAGAACCTAAGTTCTTCCCCTTTTTTATATAAACTAACTAGTTCTAGTATTTAGAGTAAGCAGCTTCTGTAACATTTTGAGTATTAACAATATATGGAACTAATGCCATATGTCTAGCTCTTTTGATTGCAGTTTCTACCATCTCTTGAGAATTCTTAGAGTTACCTGTAAGTCTTCGAGGCATAATTTTTCCTCTTTCACTCATAGACATTCTTAATAAATCAATGTTTTTGTAATCAATAAATCCAATTTTCATTGCAGAATATTTACAATATTTCTTTCCGTATTTTCTTCTTTCAGCCATCTTATTTTCCTTAAACCCTAAAAAGGTATTTCATCTTCATCAATGTTGATTTCAGGTATTTTTTGCTCAACTCTTTGAGTTGGTGCTTGCATACCACCTTGATTAGCAGAATAATTATTATTTTGGTTAGCAGAATAACTTTGTCCAGATGGATTCGGGTTATCTTGTGCCAAAGCAGCAGAATCACTTTTTGAATCTAACATTTTCATAGTCTCCACTCTTAAAGAGTGTTTACTTCTGTTAGTTCCATCTTGTGCTACCCATTGCTCTAATATTAATCTACCTTCTAATAAAACTTTTGAACCTTTTCGCAAGTATTGGTTTGCAACTTCAGCTGATCTTCCAAACATATTAAAATCTAAAAAACAAACTTCGTCTTTTTGCTCACCAGTAGCACTTTTATACTTATAAGATGTAGCAATTGCACTTTTAGCTACTGCTGCACCAGATGGCAAATATTTTAATTCAATATCTCTAGTTAAATTTCCTAGCATCATTACTTTATTATACATATTAGGTTCCTAAATTATATTAATTACTTAGCTGCAGTTTTTTTAGCAGCGTCATCACTCATTTTTGTCCATGCAGCGATATCTTTTTTGCTTTCATATTTAATGAAAATGAATCTAATGATATTTTCATTGATTCTATAATTTCGCTCAATTTCTAAAATAGCAGAAGTTGGTGCTTTGAAAAATGTAAGGTAATAATGACCTCTTTTGTGCTTTTCAATTTCATAAGCTAATTGCTTAGAACCCATGTCATCACTAGCAACAATCTCACCACCATTTTTTTCAATAATTGATTTTACTAAATCAATTTGAGCTACAGTTTCTTCATCAGTTAATGTAGGTTTAACGATAAACATTGTTTCATAATGTCTAATTTTTGTCATATAATCTCCTTATAGATTTCGCCAAGTGTTAAAAAACATTCAGCAAGGTTTTGATTAAAGTTTGTGATTTTATCTAAGTATAACTTTGAACTTTCTTAGACAAGCTTGCAGGTAAACATTGTTATCTGACATTTTAGAAGATTTTAATTCTAATTCTAAATCATTTAAAAAAAGTAATAGTTCTAAAAATTTATCTTGTTTAATAGAAATAGCCAATCTAGCTTTTCTCTCCCACACAGCTTTTGGAGGAGAAAAACCTAAAATTTCTTTAGCATTTGCATGACCATTTAGTTTTGAATATGAAGATATCATAAAAAGCTGTTGTACAAAAGAAGTTATTTGAGTCAATAAAAAGATTTCATTAACTCCTTCTTCTAATAAATAATACAAATCATTTGAAATATCATTTGCTTCTAATAAATTATGAAAAAAATCTTCTAAAGAAACACTTCCTATTCCAAAACAGTGTTTATCTATAACTTTTGTACAAATTGGCTCATCTAAAATAGAGAGTTTTTGTAAATCATTTACAGCTAGGCTTAAATCATTTCTGTGCATAAAATATAAATGGTTTAAAGCAGAAAGGTCACAATCAATTTTTAATTTATTTGCTTCTTTTTCCAAAATTTTTGTAGCTTCTTGTGCAAAAGGAGCAAACATTCTTATGCTTACAGCATTATTTTTAGGGTTAAAATATCCACCCATTGTTTTAAATTCGACATCACTCATACAAGCAAAAATTATTGTAGAATCTTGGTTTGTTTCACAAGCTTGTATCAATGCAGAAACTTCTTTTTTTAAAAGTTTTTTAGCTAATTTTATTAATATAACATTATTTGAAGAAAATAAAGAAGACTGCAATAGTTTATCTTGCACATATTTAAAATCATAATCATCAAAATATATTTTTTCAATATCATCTTTTGAACCACTAATACTAGCTATATAAGAGGCATACTTTTCTACTAAAAAAGTACTTTGTCCATAAAACATATAAGCATTAAACTTTTTCTTTTGTTTTAATAAGTTATCAAATTCATTTTTATACATACGCAATAATATCCTATCTTAAGTAAGCTTTTTATAAAATCATTAATAGATATAAAAAGGGAAACTATGTATGAAGTAAAAGAAGCTATTTTAGGTTTTGAAAAATACTCTAAAGTAAAAATAGAAAAATCAAGTGATTTTTTGTCAACTATTATTTTTGATGAAGAGGAGTTTTTAAGTATTCATATAACCAATGCAAAGTATTTAAAAAATATTACTTTTGATTTAAGTGCTGAAATGATTGAAAGTTTACATATAAAAGACTCAGACTCTTTTGATATATATTTTACCATGCTGATACAAGACCCCATAAATCAATCTGTTTTAAATTTAGGAGCTCCTATACTTATAAATGAAAAATTAAAACTTATAGCTCAATTTGTTACAAGTGATAATTTTTCTTGTAAAACAATAGAAGAACTTAGTGTTTTATAGAAGCTTCTATTCTTTTAGTAATAATATCTGAACTTTTAATTATAACTTTGATTTTTAAAAATAATTTCTGCCCTGTAAAGTTATCAATAAATACTCTTAAATTAGGCATAACATCGCAAAATTTAGCAATACCACGTTCAGCATCCACAATTTGAGCTTTAAACTCTTCTCCAATATGATTTTGTGCCCAACGAGCATATTTTCTTGCTTCTAAATCCCAAACTAATAAATTGACTTTTCTCTCTTGAACTGAAATATGCTCACAAATATCAACAATTAAACTAGGAATTTGTTTTGTTTTTAACATTCTGTGTAAAACTAAATCCGAATATCTTCTTATTGGAGAAGTAAAATGAGAATATGATTTAAAACCTAAACCAAAATGTCCAAGATTCTTAGATGAATATTTAGCCTGTGTTTGAGCTTGAATAATAAGTTCATCAACTTCAGCTAAAAGTGAAGTATTTCTAGCTTTTTCTTGAATTTTTTGAATTGTATCATGTACAGAATTTCCAACTTTTACTTTTAGACCTAAAATATTTACATCATCAACAAGTTTTGAAATATTAGAAAAAGATGGTTCTTCATGAATTCTATATATTCCTAAGGTATTTATTTTTTTACTAGCTTCAATATTTGCTAAAAGCATACACTCTTCAACTAAAGCATGTGAAGCAGTTGAAGACTCAACTACAATGCTTTGCAATTCCAAGTTTTTATCTAATACCTGTCTATATTCATTTGTTCTAAAATCATATCCCGTTTTTAATCTCTTAAATCTAATATTTTTACTTATTTCATATAAAGGTTTGATATATTCAAATATTTCTTCTTCTATACTTGAGCTTGCTTTTATTTTATCTTCTAAAAACAAATCAATTGTTTCATAAGCGAATTTTTTATGTGAATTGATTAAAGCTTCAAAATTCTGTGATTTTCGCACAGAGTTATTTTTATCTAAAAATATTTTGAACACATACGCATATCTATTCACCCCTTCTTTTAAAGAACATAACTCTTCACTTAGAGAAGAAGGTAACATTGGAAGTACTTTTTGTGGTAAATAAATCGATGTTGATTTAGTAAAGGCTTCTTTATCTAAAGAACTCCCCTCTTTTACAAAAAATGAAACATCAGCAATAGCTACATATATTATATGTTCTTTTTTGTCATAATAAATTGCATCATCATGATCTTTTGCACTAGAAGGATCAATTGTACAAAAAGGTAGATGTGTTAAATCAACTCTTTTGTTAGTATCATTCATTAAAGCAGTTTCTTCATCACTCTTATTTAGTCTATTTTGTTCATTATATAAATACAAAGATATTATTTCATCTACTTTAGGATCTAAAAAATTTCCTATAACTTTTAAAACTTCAAAACTTTTTGAAGAAATTAGTAAAATATCTCCATCTTTATACTCTGCAAATGATTTGGTAGTCTTATCTAAAGTAATACTCTCTTTAATTGTAAAAAGTTTTTTTTCTTTTACATATACTAAAAGTTCACTCTCAGAACTTTGTATTACTTTAAGAACTTTGGCTTTTATTTTTGATTTTGGATTAAAAACCCTTTTGGCAATAACTAAATCACCATCATAAGCTCCATTTAAATACTCAAAATCTAACTTAATATTTTTAAATTCATTTTGTAAGTCAAGTAAATGAGCAAACTTATTTTCAAGTTTTACAAAACCTACTTTGTACAAGCTGTTTAATGTAAAACTATTATCTTTTTTTGTAACTATTTCATCTTTAATAAAACCTTCTAAAATATCTAGCTCTTTTTTATTAAAGTCTTGATTTTTCCCATTTAGTTTTTTAAATATTGTTTCTAACAATTTATTTCCTATTTTTTATATACTTGTATTTTATCCAAAAAATAATAATAAATCTGTATTATCCATACATAATAGTTACATATTCTTAGAATATTTAATTGTTTTTTATAAAGCTTTAGGTATAATCCACAAAAATAATAGAGGATAATATAATGGCATTAGATGTTTACTACGATAAAGATTGTAATATTGAGTTAATCAAATCAAAGAAAGTGGCAATGATTGGTTTTGGATCACAAGGTCATGCTCACGCTGAAAACTTAAGAGATTCTGGTGTTGAAGTTATTGTTGGATTAAGAAAAGAAGGTTCTTCTTGGGCTAAAGCAGAAGCTAAAGGTTTTGAAGTACTAACAGTTGCACAAGCTAGTGCTGCTGCTGATGTTGTAATGATTTTATTACCAGATGAAAATCAATCTGATATATACAAAAATGAAATTGAAGTAAATTTAAAAGATGGAGCTTATGTTGCATTTGGACATGGTTTTAATATTCATTATGGAAGAATTTCTCCAAAAGCAAATATCAATGTAATGATGATCGCACCAAAAGCTCCAGGTCATACAGTAAGAAGCGAATTTGTTAAAGGCGGAGGAATTCCTGATTTAATTGCAATACATCAAGATCCTGCAAATGATACTAAAGAAATTGCTTTATCATATGCGTGTGCTATTGGTGGAGGAAGAACTGCTATTATTCAAACTACATTTAAAGATGAAACTGAAACTGATTTATTTGGAGAACAAGCTGTATTATGTGGTGGAGCTGTTTCATTAGTGCAAGCTGGTTTTGAAACATTAACAGAAGCTGGATATGCTCCGGAATTAGCATATTTTGAGTGTTTACATGAATTAAAACTTATTGTTGATTTAATGTTTGAAGGTGGAATTGCTGATATGAGATATTCAATTTCTAATACTGCTGAGTATGGAGATTATGTATCTGGTAAAAGAGTTATTAATGAACAATCTAAAGCCGCTATGAAAGAAATCTTAAAAGAAATTCAAGATGGTAGATTTGCTAAAGACTTTATACTTGAAGGTCAATCAGGATACCCAAGAATGAACGCTGAGAGAGCTAATGCTAAAGCTTCTTTAATTGAACAAACTGGTAATAACTTAAGAGAAATGATGCCTTGGATTGCAAATAATAAAATAGTAGATCAAGATAAAAACTAATATAAAGTAAGGGATTTACCCTTACTTTTTATGTAAACATATATGAAAAAAAACAAAAGAAAAACTCCCAAAAAAACTAATAAAAAACTATCTAATATAAAACTAGTGAACATAGTTTTAGCTCTTACAGTTCTAACGTTAAGCATAACTATTTTTGCATATTATGTAATTCTAAAAAATAATTCAAATAAGTCTTCAAGTATTATAAATGAAGTAATTGTAAATGAAATAAGCAAAGAAGAACTTTTACTGGACAAGTATAGACAACAAAGAAAGAAAAAATATTTTGATAGATATTTAAGGCAAGATCAATATGAAGAATATACCCAAGAATTAAGTAAAGAATATATCCCAAATGAAGATAGTATAAAAATTATACCACCCTTTTTATTTAAAAAAGAAAAAACAATAAGTAAGAAAAGTCTTATTAAGAATAATATTAATGATAAAAAAAATAATAATAATATTAATATTAATAAAGAAATCAAAAAAGAAAAAGAACTAATAAATAATAAATTTACTAAAAATACAAAAGCAAACTTATTTATCATAATTGATGATATAACAAGACAGAGCCAAATTGATAAAATTAATAATATTGGTTATGATATTACCATGTCATTTATGCCTCCAACTCCAAGACATAAAAACTCAGCAATTATTGCTCAAAATATTGATTCAGCGATGATACATCTTCCTTTAGAAGCACAAAGTTTTAAGTTTGAAGAAGAAAACACCTTACATATTGGTGATTCTTATGAAAAAATTGAAAAAAGAATAAAATTATTAAGATCTTTATATCCAAATGTACTATATACAAATAACCATACAGGAAGTAAGTTTACTTCAAATAAAGTTTCTATGAATAGATTATTAAAAGCATTAAAAAAATATGACTTTATTTTTGTTGATAGTAGAACTACAGCACAAAGTGTAGTTAAAGAATACACAAAAAAACATAACATGCCATATATTGTAAGAAATATTTTTCTTGATAATGAAAAGAACTTTACTTACATACAAAACCAATTAAAAAAAGCAATAAAAATTGCAAAAAAAAGAGGCTATGCAATTGCAATAGGACACCCTTATTCTATTACAATGGAAGTATTAAATAAATCTAAAAATCTTTTTAAAGATGTTAATTTATTGCACATTAATAATATAAAAATTACAAAATAATAATAATCCCCCTAATAATAACAGTAAGTTATGATAAAATAATATAATTAAAAGGTTAACAATGGAAAAAAAATTCTTTTTTTTTATAATATTTTTTACTTTAAGTATTATGGGATTAATGTTTTTTTATATACTTGAGTCAAAAGTATCTTATACCCAAATATCAAAAAAGATGTTATTTCAAGAAGCTTTAACTCAATATAAATCAATGCTAATTACTAGGCAGTGGAATTCTAATCATAATTCAGTTTATGTAAAACAACATGATGGTTTACAAGTAAATCCATATTTAAAACAAAACCACTTAATAACAAAAAACAATGAACTATTAATAAGAATTAACCCAGCTTGGATGACAAGACAAATTTCTGAACTTTTAAATAAAAATAGTGATTATATGTATAAAATAACTAGCTTACAACCAATAAATCCAAATAATGCTCCTGATAATTTTGAAAGAATAGCCTTAAATTATTTTGAAAAAAATAAAGATACAAAGTATTTTACAAAATTTTCAGATAATAAGTTTAATTTTATGGGTGCACTAAAAGTAAAACCTTCTTGTCTTTCATGTCATGCGGAACAAGGTTATAAAGTTGGTGATATAAGGGGAGGATTAAGAATATCGATTCCTCTTGATGCTTATAATGTAAATATTAGTCAAATTAAACATAGAACTAATAATCTATATTTAGTATCAGTTCTTGCAACTTTAATTTTTCTTACTGTTTTAATATATACTTTTAAAGCAATTTATAATAAACAAAGAACAATAAAAATTTTAAATAATAAGCTTGAACACAAAATCAAACAAAGAACTAAAGAGTTAGAAGATAAAACGAAAGAACTTTTAAAATCAAATAAAAAACTTCTAAAAATTTCAACAAGTGACTTTCTGACAAAATTACCAAATAGACGATATTTCTTTGAATTTGCAAGTAAGTCATTTGCCTCTATAAGTAGAAATGCTAATAAACTATCGCTAATAGTTATTGATATTGATTATTTTAAAAAGATAAATGATACTTACGGCCATCAAGTTGGGGATTTAGCCCTAATTCATATCTCAAATATTATAAAAAACTCTATTAGAGAATCTGATGCTTGCGCAAGAATAGGTGGAGAAGAGTTTGCAATTTTACTTAATAATACTAATATTTATAATGCTTTTATATTCGCAGAAAAGTTAAGAAAAAATATAAAAACAAATTCTTTTATATCAAATAATAGTGAAATTAAAATAACTATTAGTCTTGGTATCCAAGAGTATAAAAAAGAATACAAATCCATACATGAGATACTAAATCATGCAGATAAAGCCTTGTATCAAGCAAAAAATACGGGAAGAGACAAAACAGTACTATTTAAAGATTAAAGATTTAAATAAGCATACAATCAAGAATATTTTTAAAGGTAATTTATGAAAATTGCAGTTTATTGTGAAAATAATTATGATTATATTTACAGTAATACTAATAATGCTAAGTTAGTTGAGAAGTTTACTTCTGTAAATAATGCAAATATTTTTATATATGAAAAACTAAATAAACAATTAGAAGAATATTCATTGAATGAAAAAGATGTTGATGAAGTTATAAGTACTTATAAATTTATAGGAATTAATTATTTTTTTAAAAATACAAATGATAAATCTATTTCATTCTCTTCTTGGTTTTATGTTAAGGAAAATGCCAAAAAAATATTTATTACAATAAATACTAAAAAGACTGATAATACAATTCCTACTATGAAGATAAAAAATAAAGAAGAAAAATCCCCCTTATGGTTAAAAATAAAAAAAAGACAATATGATAATTTTGATTTATCAAATAACTCTGCTAGTGAACTTATATCATTAAACAATATAGAATTTCTACAATTATTAACACATTGTAGTAATCACTATATTCTTTTTATATTTTTACTTACTTTAAAAGAAGAAGAACTAAATAAGTTTTACTTTTATATATCAAAGATAGATGAAAATATGAAGAATGAATTCAAAAAAGAAATAAATAAATATAAAAAAACTTCTATTACAGATAAAATAAAAGTAGAAGCATCTTTTGTTACAACTTTATATATTAAAGAAGCTAAAAAAAGAACAATTATAGAAGAAAAAATTTTAAATATAAAGAACTCTAATAATTATGAAAATAAACTTTGCACATCTTCAATTGAAAATGAGTTAAACGATTTAATTTTTACCTCAAAAAATAATTTAGAACTTGAAGCAAAAAGAATCCTAAGTAAATTAAGAGAACTTCATACAAGCAAAAAAATAAGTAAAAACTTATATGAGCATATTCTTAAGAAATTTAGCTCTATATTTACTTTACTTGATGTAAAGAGTATAAACAATGATATTAAAGAAGAATATAATTTTAATTTGAGCAATCAAAAAGAGAAAATAAATATTTTCAACTCTTTATTGGCTGCTAAAAGTAATAGAATATTAGCACTTTATTCTAAAAATAAAGAAGAAGAGCTCAAAGCAAATATAAATATATGTTTTATACATTTTAGTTTTTATCCTTTATATAAAAACGAAGCACTATTTTTCTTAAATGAGATGATGAATAATGCTTTAAAAAATACTATGTTCTTAAAAAACAAAAAAAGATTTTTAGACTTTTTTGAAAATCTCCCTTCTTATTATACTGATTGTGGATACAGAAATATTATGGATATTAAAGAACTTATAAATAATAAATTAAGAGAAAATAAACTCTTAGAAAATAATATTTTTAAAAATAAAGAACTAAAAGAAATATTGGTTTTATTGAATTATATAGAAGATGAAGAATATTTTTATTACAAAAAATTAAAAGGAGTATAAGTGGTGCTCACAACGGGATTTGAACCTGTAACCTCGTCCTTACCATGGACTTGCTCTACCGTTAGAGCTATGCAAGCTGATTGTTTATAGTTTATAGTTTATAGTTTATAGTTTATAGTTTATAGTTTATAGTTTATAGTTTATAGTAAAGATATCATATTTTTTAAAAAATAGCTATAAAAATCAATAATTGTAGATATTAAATTCTATACAATTAAAAATAATAGTTAGTAGATAAAAAAAAAGCTCATATAAAAGACAACAAAGTTGAATTTCATATGAGCTTAAAAATACTTAAATCTGGCAACGACCTACGTTTCGCACAAGGGGACCCTGCAGTATTATCAGCGATGAAGAGCTTGACTACCAGGTTCGAAATGGAGCTGGGTATTTCCTCTTCTCTATAATCACCAGAAAAAAGTAATAAATGAACGGAAACGCAGAACTAAAGTTCTGTTCATAATAAAAATCATACTTTAGTATAATTTATTATTAATTCACTTATTACTTTCTTCTTAAAAGAATAAAGTAAAAATTGTTAAAGTCTTGTTTTGAACACTTAAATTATTAAGCATACACTTAATAAGATAGTAGCCATTGAAATAATAAAAAAATAAGCCAAACGATCTATTAGTAATAGTCAGCTGAATGCATTACTGCACTTACACATCTATCCTATCAACCAGCTAGTCTTGCTGGGATCTTCAGGGAAAGTTAATCTTAGAGTTGGCTTCGTGCTTAGATGCTTTCAGCGCTTATCTCATCCGTACGTAGCTACCCAACGATGCTCTTGGCAGAACAATTGGTACACCAGTGGTACGTTCATCCCGGTCCTCTCGTACTAGGGACAAATCTCTTCAACTTTCCTACGCCCACGGAAGATAGGGACCGAACTGTCTCACGACGTTCTGAACCCAGCTCGCGTACCGCTTTAAATGGCGAACAGCCATACCCTTGGGACCTGCTTCAGCCCCAGGATGCGATGAGCCGACATCGAGGTGCCAAACCTCCCCGTCGATGTGAGCTCTTGGGGGAGATCAGCCTGTTATCCCCGGCGTACCTTTTATCCTTTGAGCGATGGCCCTTCCACACAGAACCACCGGATCACTATGACCGACTTTCGTCTCTGTTCGACTTGTATGTCTCACAGTCAAGCTAGTTTATGCCATTATACTCAACAAGCGATTTCCATCCGCTTTGAACTAACCTTTGTAAGCCTCCGTTACTTTTTAGGAGGCGACCGCCCCAGTCAAACTACCCACCAGACATTGTCCTGAACGAGGATAACTCGTCCCAGTTAGTAACTCAAATATTCAAGGGTGGTATCTCAAGGTTGACTCCACTAAAATTAGCATTCTAGTTTCATAGTCTCCCACCTATCCTGCACATGAATATCCAAGCTACAGTGTCAAGCTGTAGTAAAGGTGCACGGGGTCTTTCCGTCTTTCCGCGGGTAGGAGGAATTTTCACCTCCACTACAATTTCACTGGATCCCTGGTTGAGACAGCTCCCATCTCGTTACGCCATTCATGCAGGTCGGTATTTAACCGACAAGGAATTTCGCTACCTTAGGACCGTTATAGTTACGGCCGCCGTTTACTGGGGCTTCAATCAAATGCTTCGACTTACGTCTGACATCATCAGTTAACCTTCCAGCACCGGGCAGGCGTCACACCTTATACATCCTCTTGCGAGTTAGCAAAGTGCTGTGTTTTTGGTAAACAGTCGGGAGGGACTCTTTGTTGCAACCTCTCAAGCTTTTTGCAGTAAATGCATATACTTAAGTAGGCACACCTTCTACCGAAGATACGGTGCTAGTTTGCAGAGTTCCTTAACCAGGGTTCTTCCACGCGCCTTAGAATACTCATCCCACCTACCTGTGTCGGTTTACGGTACGGGCAACAATTAATAAACTTAGAGGCTTTTCTCGGCACGACAGTATCATGAATTCTCTATCTTCCCCGAGGGGTGTCAAGAGCCTGTAAGATCTCGGTCACATGAAGAGCGGATTTGCCTACTCTTCGACCTACGTCCTTCGACCCACTATTCCATCAGTGAGCTTCATTAACTCTATGCGTCCCCACTTCGCGCTTAATTGTTGGTATTGAAATATTAATCAATTTGCCATCGTCTACCCCTTTCGGACTCGACTTAGGACCCGACTAACCCTACGATGACGAGCATCGCGTAGGAAACCTTGGGTTTTCGGCGTTAAGGATTCTCACCTTAATTATCGCTACTCATGCCTGCATGCTCACTTCTATCCGCTCCACCACTCCTTGCCGGTATGGCTTCAATGCTGAATAGAACGCTCTCCTACCACTCAATATAAATATTGAATCTAAAGCTTCGGTGCATATCTTAGCCCCGTTATATTTTCCGCGCAGAATCACTAGACCAGTGAGCTGTTACGCTTTCTTTAAAGGATGGCTGCTTCTAAGCCAACCTCCTGGTTGTCACAGTAACTCCACATCGTTTTCCACTTAGATATGACTTTGGGACCTTAGCTGTTAGTCTGGGTTGTTCCCCTCTCGACATAGGATTTTATCACCCTACGCCTGACTCCCTAGATTACACATAAAGTATTCGGAGTTTGATAGGGTTTGGTACCGCGGTAAGCAGCCCTAGCCCATTCAGTGCTCTACCCCTTTATGCTACTACTAGAGGCTATACCTAAATATATTTCGGAGAGAACCAGCTATCACGAAGTTTGATTGGCCTTTCACCCCTATCCACAAGTCATCCGAGCACTTTTCAACGCACACCGGTTCGGTCCTCCACTAGCTCTTACACCAGCTTCAACCTGCTCATGGATAGATCACTTCGTTTCGGGTCTGCAGCATCTGACTAATTCGCCCTATTAAGACTCGCTTTCGCTACGGCTTCGTATATAAACTTAACCTTGCCAGACACCACAACTCGCAGGCTCATTATGCAAAAGGCAGTCCATCACCCTGGTGCTTGCGCACCATAGGGCTCTGAATGATTGTAAGCTAATGGTTTCAGGTTCTATTTCACTCCCCTCACTGGGGTACTTTTCACCTTTCCCTCACGGTACTTGTTCACTATCGATCTGTAAGTAGTATTTAGGGTTGGAGGGTGGTCCCCCCATATTCAGTCAAAATATCACGTGTTCCGACCTACTCGTTCTTATGTTTAGTACCATATAAAAGATTTCGTCTACGAGGCTATCACTCTTTATAGCTTAGCTTTCCAACTAATTCGACTATCTTATATATTATCACATAATGCCCTAATCCGATTTCGCTCGCCGCTACTTTCGGAATCTCTTTTGATTTCTTTTCCTGAGGTTACTGAGATGTTTCACTTCTCCTCGTTCGCCTTCTTGAATAAATTCAAGAATAACATGATTCGCACCATGCTGGGTTGTCCCATTCGGAAATTCCTGGATCAAAGCTTCTTGACAGCTCCCCAAGACTTATCGCAGTCTAGTACGTCCTTCATCGCCTCTTACAGTCTAGGCATCCACCATTAGCCCTTAATAGCTTATAATAATAAATAGAGTTAAACTCTATCGCTTTTTGATAATTATTCTTTGGCTACTATCTTATTAAATGTACAAGTACATTAATAATATAGTATTGTGTTCTATCTATTTCTAGATAATTTAAATTTTGTTATTAAACTACTTTCATACGAAAATAATTTAACGAAAAAATTAAAGACTTTAACAATAAATTTTTAAATAACATGTAACCTAAGTTACGTTTTGATCCGAAAATCAAATATAAATTCTACATGTAGAACTTATATTTAATTTACGATTCTTTTAATTAAGGCTTATAATCTTTATAAACCGAACATAATACTCTGTAATATTTTAGTTACTAGCATAAGAAACGAATCTTATGCTACTTACTCTGAAAGGAGGTGATCCAACCGCAGGTTCTCCTACGGTTACCTTGTTACGACTTCACCCCAGTTACTAAATCCACTGTGGAAGGTAGCTACTTTAGCATCCCCGCTTCGAATGAATTCAATTCCCATGGTGTGACGGGCGGTGAGTACAAGACCCGGGAACGTATTCACCGTAGCATTGCTGATCTACGATTACTAGCGATTCCAACTTCAAGCACTCGAGTTGCAGAGTGCTATCCGAACTGGGAGGCATTTTAACAGATTTGCTCCACCTCACGGTATCGCGGCTCTTTGTATGCCCCATTGTAGCACGTGTGTAGCCCTGGACATAAGGGCCATGATGACTTGACGTCGTCCTCACCTTCCTCCTGGTTACCCAGGCAGTCTGTTTAGAGTTCTCAGCCGAACTGTTAGCAACTAAACACGAGGGTTGCGCTCGTTGCGGGACTTAACCCAACATCTCACGACACGAGCTGACGACAGCCGTGCAGCACCTGTATGAAAGTTCTAGCAAGCTAGCACTTATACATCTCTGCGTAATTCTTTCTATGTCAAGTCCAGGTAAGGTTCTTCGCGTATCGTCGAATTAAACCACATGCTCCACCGCTTGTGCGGGTCCCCGTCTATTCCTTTGAGTTTTAATCTTGCGACCGTACTCCCCAGGCGGCACACTTAATGTGTTAACTGCATTACTGCTATGTCTAGCATAGCAACAACTAGTGTGCATCGTTTAGGGCGTGGACTACCAGGGTATCTAATCCTGTTTGCTCCCCACGCTTTCGAATCTCAGCGTCAATAATGTTCCAGTAGATCGCCTTCGCAATCGGTATTCCTTCTGATCTCTACGGATTTTACCCCTACACCAGAAATTCCATCTACCTCTCCCATATTCTAGATTAACAGTTTCAAATGCAGTTCAATGGTTGAGCCATTGGCTTTCACATCTGACTTATTAATCCGCCTACATTCTCTTTACGCCCAGTGATTCCGAGTAACGCTTGCACCCTCCGTATTACCGCGGCTGCTGGCACGGAGTTAGCCGGTGCTTATTCATATAGTACCGTCATTATCTTCCTATATAAAAGGAGTTTACGCACCGAAATGTGTCATCCTCCACGCGGCGTTGCTGCATCAGACTTTCGTCCATTGTGCAATATTCCCCACTGCTGCCTCCCGTAGGAGTCTGGACCGTGTCTCAGTTCCAGTGTGACTGATCATCCTCTCAAACCAGTTAGGTGTCATTGCCTTGGTGAGCCATTACCTCACCAACTAGCTGATACCGTACAGGCCAATCCCAAAGCTATAAATATTTCCCTTGCTCCCTTATGGGATAAAGGCATATAGAGTCTTAGCAACCGTTTCCAGATGTTATCCTCTTCTTTGGGGCATGTTACCTATATATTACTCACCCGTGCGCCACTTAGCTGACAGTTATAGCAAGCTATAACCCGTTCTCGTTCGACTTGCATGTGTTAAGCACGCCGCCAGCGTTCACTCTGAGCCAGGATCAAACTCTCCAAAAATGGTAGTTTGAAACTGACAATATTTATAATTGTTACATTACAAAATCATCACTCAAAATAGTTTTTACTACAAGTAGTAAAAGCTTAATAGACAAAGATATGTTTTACCATATTCTTGTTTTCTAATATTATCAATATGTTTGTTTAACCTATGTCATATTACATAGTTAAACAGAGTATCATATTCGGTTTATAAAGATTACTCTTTTTAAACCTTAAGTTGTTAAAGAACATCCAGACTCTCATGTTACCACCGCTCTTTCGTTTGGTGTGTATCACTTAAATTGGACGGGAATTATAGACAATTTATTCTCTTTTGTCAAGGGTTTACTCTTCGATTTGGCTTAAATTTTGATTTTTTGTATTTTAAATACTTTTTAACACTATTTATACATATAAAAGCTTAATTTTCTTTAAGTTATAATAAATTAAATTATTAAAAGGCCCAATATGATCAATACCCTAAGTATTCAGATAAAAGAACTTGAATTAATGAATAAATATCCTAAAGAGATATATTATATTGGAAATACAAAACTCTTAAACAATAAAAAGATTTCAATTGTAGGTGCAAGAAGACCAAATCAATATGCAAGAACACTAACATATGAAATTTCAAAAAGATTATCAAATGCAGGTATAACTATTATAAGTGGAGGAGCAATGGGTATTGATACAATTGCGCATAAAGCAGCAGGATTTAACAATACTATAATGGTAGCAGGAACAGGTTTAGATAATAGATATCCTAGTATAAATATAAATATGATTAAAAGTATAGAAGAGCAAGGTTTACTTATATCAATGTTTAAAGAAAAAACACCCTCCTTTATATATAACTTTCCAATAAGAAATGAACTTGTTGTAGCTTTAGGTGATATATTAATAGTCTCTTTTGCTGAAAAAAACTCAGGAACCCTAAGAAGTGTAGAATATGCCCTTAAAATGAAAAAAGAAATTTATGTTCTACCTCATAGACTTAATGAAAGTAATGGAAGTAATATGCTTTTAAAAAATGGTTTAGCAAAGGCTATTTATGACCTAGATGAATTTGTAGAAAAATTTACATTTAAAAATAAAATAGAAATAAAAGATAAGTTTTTAATCTTTTGCAAAACAAATCCAAGTTATGAAGAAGCCTTGAAAAAACATGGCTCCTTAGTTTATGAATATGAACTAGATTCTAAAATAAAAATCATAAATGGCAAAATATTCTTAGTTTAATCAAGTTTTACAAAAACGTTTTGATTTAGCTTTTAATAAAATTAAATAACCAATAAGACCTGAAACAAAAGAACCTATAAGTATTGCTAATTTATCCGTATACAAATATAAACTATCATCTGGATATGCCAAAGCATCAATGAATAAACTCATAGTAAAACCAATACCTGTTAAAACAGAAATTCCATATATTTGCAACCAAGAGGTACACTTGGGCAGTTTCGCAAACTTTAATTTAACAGCTATAAAAACAAAAGTAAAGACTCCAACTTGTTTTCCTACAAATAAGCCCAAGAGAATCCCTAAGCTAACGTTATTACTCATTGCATTTAAATCAATATGTTTTAAATCTATTCCTGCATTTGCAAAAGCAAAAAGGGGAAGAATTATAAAAGCAACCCAATAATGTATTATATGTCTTATTTTATTAGCAGGAGAATAATGTTTACCCTTATAGTTTTGCAAATCTAAAGGAATTAAAAATGCTAGAATTATACCTGCTAAGGTTGCGTGAACACCTGATTTTAATACAGATATCCACAATATAGTACCTACTATCATATAAGCAGAAATATTTGTGACCTTTAACCTGTTTAAAATAAAAAGAACTAAAATAGAAATTAAGGCAGCAAAAATAGAAATACTTGATAAGTCACTTGTATAAAAAACTGCAATTATTAGAATTGCACCAATATCATCAAAAATAGCTAAAGCCATAAGAAATATTTTTAAACTAGTAGGAATTCGTTTTCCTAAAAAAGATAAAATTCCTAAGGCAAAAGCGATATCTGTTGCTGTTGGAATGGCCCAACCTCGAATTGCAATATCATCATCATAATTAAAATATGTAAATATTAAAGCTGGAACTACCATACCACCAACAGCTGCAATTGCAGGAAGGGCAATCTTACTCCAAGTTGAGAGATGACCTGCTATTAATTCTCTTTTAATTTCTAAACCAATAACTAAAAAGAAAAGGGTCATAAAACCGTCATTTATCCAAAGATATAGAGGTTTATCAATTATTAAACTTCCAATTGAAAAAACAATTTTAACATGTAATAAATCAAAATACATTTGAGCAAAGGGTGAATTTCTTAATATTAATGCAAAAATTGTCACAAACATTAAAATAATTCCAGATGATGACTCTTTTTTAATAAAACCTCTTACAAGTATTTTCATAGTTTCCCCAAGCGTTATTATAATTATTTTTATTATAACTATAATATAATAAATCTCTTTACAAAAGCTTTTAAGAAAAAATTACGTATGAGTTCTTAGTTGGTAAGTAATATCTCCTGCTCCTACACCTAAAATAAGACCCTTATCATATGTTTTAATAATTTTATTATCTTTAACTATATCAATTTTACCATTCTTAGAAATAACCTTAGATGCAAAAATTGGATTATAAGAAGCAAACTCTTTTTCAAAATTTATATCAATTTTTTGCTCACCTTTAACTGTCCAAATAGGAAGTATAATTAACTCATCACAAAGTTTAAAACACTTTTTGAAACCTTCTAAGTTATCATAGGTTCTTGAATATTTATGTGGTTGCCAAATAACAACTTTTTTACTTAATTTTTTTATATTATCATATAATTCAACTGATTTCATTGTTACTTCTATTTCAGTTGGGTGATGTGCATAATCATCAATCACAACAAAGTCCTCAGATTTTTGTAAAATATCAAAACGTTTTTTTATACCCTTATAGTTTTTAAGATTATCTCTAATTATTTCCACATCTAATTCATTTAAAGCAGCAAGAATAGCTAAAGATGTATTAATCGCAATATGATATCCAAACCCCCAAACTTCAAAATAACCATACTCTTTTAGCTGAAACTTTGTATAGGGTTCATCTTCTTTTAAAATATAAGAAATATTTTTAATATCAAGGCTTGGATACAAATTAATAGCCCCTTTTACATTAAAAGTTTTTATATATTCATCTTCTGCATTTAAAACTTTAATTTTTCCTTGATTTATAAAATTTTTATAAGAGTCAAAAAATTTATCATAATCATAATTATAATATTCCATATGCTCAGGTTCAGCATTTGTTACAATTGAACAGTAAGGATTTGATAATAAAAAACTAGCATCACTTTCATCTGCTTCAAAAGCAAGTATATTATCAACATATCTAAAATTTGAATTAAAATCTTTTGAAATAGCACCTATTAGTGCTGAACAGTTTAATATTGAACTTAATATTGCTGTTGTTGTTGATTTTCCATGAGCTCCAGCAACACAATAATTTTTCTTATCCCCTAAAACTAAAGGCAAGGCTTCTTTTCTTGATAAAGTACGTATCTGCCTTATTCTAGACTCAATTAATTCAGGATTTTCATCACTAATAGCAGCTGAGTAAATTACAATATCAGGGTCTTTTATATTTGAGGCACTTTGAGGTGTACTTACCTTTATACCTTCACTTATAAGTTGTTTAGTTATGGGACTCTCACTCATATCAGAACCACTAACTTCATAAGAGTCATTTTTCAAAAATCTTGCAAGGGCAGATAATCCAATGCCCCCTATTCCTATAAAATGTACCTTCATCTTATGCCAATAAATGTTTTAATTTTTCATATTCGCTATGTAAAATTTTCTCATTATTTTTAATATACTCTAAAACATCAAATTTAAAAGTCATAATAAAATAACCATATTTATCATCTTCATTAATAAAACTTTGGTCAACTTCTTTTTCATAAAAACTATCTAAATCAACATTTTTACATAAAGCAATTACTAAAATTTTAATTGCATTTTGTAATTTTTCATCGTTAATAATATTAAGTAACACAAAAAGTAATTCTTTTGCACCTTGTAAATTTTCATACGACCACTTTTCAATTGCATGTTCATAAAAAGACCTAACATAAAAAAGTTCATCTTTTTCTAGAGACAATGTTTCACCAGAATTAACTATTTTCTCAACATTCTCAAAAGAAATTTTTAAAATATTCTCATAAACAGTGTTAATTTTTTCTTCTTCTAAGTCTAAAATTAAAAGTGAATCTAAAACTTCGTATAAAGCAGAAATATTCTTAGTGCTTATTGCATCTACTCTTGTTTTCTCCAAATACTCTAAAAACTCTGGGTTACTTCTTGCTTCATTTAACTCATCATGCGTCATTCATAAAATCCTTTAATCTATTTAATACTTCTTTAGTTTTTTCTTCATTCTCTACTAAGGCAATTCTTATATAATTTTTTCCTATACCTTCTCTACCTAAAAAACTTCCTGGTAATACTTTAATATTTTTACTCTCATATAGCTTTTTAGTAAATTCTAATTCATCTTTAACTTCTAACCAAATATAAAAAGTTGAAGTAGGTATTTTAATACCTAAAATATTTTTAGCAAGTAAAAAATTATTTTTATATATTTTTCTAAAAGATGCTACATGTTCTTCATTATCCCATGCTTTTGCAGCTGCATATTGTAAAGGAACAGGAGAAGCACAACCTATAAATGTTCTATACTTCGAATAAGCTCTTAAAATAGTCTCATCACCTGCTATAAAACCAGAGCGCAAACCTGGAGCTGAGCTTCTTTTTGAAATTGAATTTAAAACTATAATGTTTTTAAAACTTGGATTATTTGCATGCAGTGATGCTTGCAAAAGTGAAGCTGGTTTATTTTCTTCATCAAAATAAATTTCAGAATAACATTCATCATTTATTAAAATAAAATCAAACTCTAAAGCTTTTTTTACCCATACACTTAAAGATTCTAAACTCATATTAGAAGCTGTTGGATTATTTGGATAGTTCAAAATAACTAAATCACATTTTTTAAGTTCTTCATCACTTAATTTTGCTTGGAAATCATTTTGCTTTGTTAGATTTATATGAATAACTTCTGCCCTACTAGCAATTGCAGCACCTTCATAAATTTGGTAAAAAGGATTTGTATAAGCCATTACTGGATTCTTTTTATCAAATAAAATAAATTGAGGAAAGTTAAATAAAACCTCTCGTGTTCCAAAAGTAGGAATAATTTCCTCTTTTTTTAGTTTTATAGAAAATCTTTTTTCAAAAAAACCTAACATTGCATCTTTTATAATACTTAAACCAGCACTAGCAGGGTATTTTTTTAAAAACTCACTTTTATTTGCAAGTTCTTCTTGTATAAACATCGGAGTTTCAAACTGAGGTTCTCCAATAGTTAAAGAAGATAACTCATAACTATCATTTGCTTTTATACCTTCTAATAATTTAGTTAATTTTTCAAAAGGATAGGTTTCAAACTTCATATTGTGCCTTAGTTTTATTTTAATCTTCTACTATAGGAATTAGTAATTGATTGTATCTTTTCATATCAAAAGCTAATAAATCAGAATTTGTATAAAAGAATTCAGGGAAATATCTTTTTTTGAACATATTCTTTTTTAAAGGCATGATTTGTAAGATATTGTTTTGAGATTTCAACTCACGAATTGGGTTTTTATTATTAGCTATTATTTCAACTTTTTGATTAAATATTTTTGCTAAATTTTCAAAATGATCTAATAAATCATTTTTATTTTCATCACCAATAGGATCCATGTCTAAAATTTTTGTTTTTGTTTTTAACTGAGAAGAAATATCAAATACAATTGGAGATATTTGCTCATAAGAACTTGTATCATCTAAAAGAACGAAAGTATCTTGAATATCTTCTAAGTTTTCAATACCTAATTTTAAAACAGGAACTCTTACCTCATCAAGCTCTTTTAGAATTTCTTTATTTCTAAATAATTCATATGAAAATATCATCATTCCAATATCAAATTTTTTCATATCATGTACTAAAGTTTTATAAAAAGAGTTTCTTGAATAATCAATATGAAGTATTATATTGTCATTATTTTTCAACTCATTTTTAATATAATTCATTAATGAAGGTGTAGTTGGTTTAGTAATTCTTAATATTAATTTTTGGTTTTTTATATACTTATGCAGGTATTTTGCTTCTTTTATAGCTTTTTTTACTTGATACTCTTTTTGTAAATAAAGATCTAAATATAAATATATATTATGTCCAAAAGGCATAGGAAACTGACCTTGCGTTTTATCAATTGCATTATACACTTGCATTAAAACATCTGGATTTCCAATAATCAAAATAATATCATTAGGTTTTAGAATTAAAGAAGGTTTTATATTTACTAATTTTTGATTTCTATAAAGACCAAATATTTTCCATTCATTTTGTTCAATTGAACCTATATACCTATAAGCGTATGAAGAACCAAAAGGAATTCTAATCTCCATAATCTCACCTTGTTTTAAACCAATATTTTGAGCAAGCACAGGAACATTTGGCAAACGCTCAACCATTCCATTTGCTAGAACATCAATACCTTGATAAACATTTACATAAGCATCTTTTAATTCAATTCCCCAATAATCTAAAATATTAATTTGCAGAGTTCGTTTCTGTTCTTTTATATTATCAATTACGTTTAGCATTTCATCTTTTGAATTTAATGCAATTAAAACTTCACTATGGGTATTTTTTTCTAAAACCATTGCTAGTTTAGAACTAGAGGTTGGATCAAATTTAAAAAAAGTGAAATTTGATGGTCTTTGCTCTGGTAAAATAATGTCATTTATAAAAACGACATCATAATAGTTTTCACCAGTATTTACATCAATAATTCTTTGTAATAATTTTTTTGCAACAATGCCATCTAAAATAACTAATATTTTTTTCATGCGCAAGTATATCCTCTTATTACTAAAGGTTTTGTTTCTTAAAAAATATTACTGTTATGATGTGAATTTTACTCTTCATAAAGAGGGATACTTAAAGAAAAAACTGCTCCATCTTTTATATTTGCACACTTAACTTTTCCATTCATATTCTGTTCAACTATAATTTTACTCATGTATAAACCAATTCCTGTACCATTTCCATCATCTTTTGTAGTGAAATATGCTTCATATATATTAGGCATTATTTTCTCACTAATTCCACCTGCATTATCCAAAACTTCTAAAATACCATACTTATCATCACTTGATATTTTTACTATAATTTTAGGTTCTTTAATTTTATTTTCAAGTAAAGCATCTTTAGCATTTGATAATATATTTAACAAGGCTTGAGCAAACTCATTTGGAAAACCATAAACATAAATATCATTAGGTGTTTCATATAATACTTTTATATTATATAGTTTAAAACTAGAATCAACTAGCTCCATTGTTCGATCTAAACTCTCTTGCAATTTAAACTTTTCTTTTATTTTATTTGGTTTAAAGAAGTTTCTAAAATCATCAATCGTTTTACTCATCATTCTAGTTAATTTCATAGAATCATTTACAGATTTATTCATAAAAGAATCACTAAGATTATTCATAGAATAACCTAAATTCATATTTTGAATAATTATTCCTAAAGCATTTAAAGGCTGTCTCCATTGATGGGCAATATTTCCAATCATTTCACCCATCGCTGCAAGCCTTGATTGATAAATTAACATTTCTTCTTGTTCACGTCTTTTATTAATCTCTTCTTTTACCTTATGATCAAGATTTTTATTAAGTTCACTAAGCTCTAAAGATTTCTGCTTTAAACTATTATTTGCAGATTCTAGTTCATATGTTCTTGCTTGAACTCTTAATTCCAAATCTTCATGTGAAGCTTTTAATTTTTTTCTTGAATCTGCTAGATTTTTTATCATTTCATTAAATGTTTGGGTTAGTTCCCCTATTTCATCATCTCTTGTAATATCAAGTTCAATAATTAAATTATCATATGAAATATTTTTTACTTTTTCATTTAATGAAATAATTGGATCAGAAAATATTCTAGCTACATAATACGAAACCACAACAGACACAACTAATACACTAAATAAAAGATACATGAAGTTTAAATATATAGCTTGTATTTCTTTCTTGTAAGCACTTAAATCATAACTTAAGTGTAACCATCCCCAAGAAATACCAGAAAAGTATATAGGATAAGTAAAATGGAAAACTTTTTCATTTAAGATTGGAGATTCTAGAATTCCATAACTTTCTTTGTTATTTTGCATTTTTTTAAATATTTCATCTAATTTTGTATCAAACTTCCAAGAATTTTTTTGTATTATAAAAACAGAATCATCAGTTTTGGAAATTATTATAGTTTTTATATTTTTTGAGTTTTTTATATATTCTGAGTTGAATTCAATTAAATATGAATTATCATCAATTATTAAAGCATCTGAGGAAACAAAAGTAATTGACTTTGAAATTGACCTTGCTTCTGATTGTAGAAGTTTTAATAATGACTCTTTTTGTAAGGTAACTTCTATAAAACCAAAAATTAACGTAGCTGTAACTATTCCTAAAAAAAGTAGTTTAAATACTTTAAAAAATAGTTTATTGCCATCAACTTTAAACATATTCATATTCCTTTTATTGATTATATCGTTTTTTTAATTCTAAGTATTCTTTATAAAAAAGTTCTATTTCTTTTAGATAATCTTTTTGAACAAATTTTATACTATGGGCTTTTGCTAGAACTAAAATATCTTGTACTTTACTTTTTAACTTTTCTATTGTTGTTAGCTCATTAAAAGTATTTTCTAATTCTTTAGTTCTACTTTTTTTAAAAAATGCTACTGCGAAAAAGAAAATTTCATCTGACTTTTTAATTATTCTTATTTTCTTTTTAAGAGTAGGATTAAGCTCAATCATTATCTCCCAAGCACTTCTTGAGATAATAGCAAAATCAGATTTTTTAAAATATACATCTAAGATAGCTAAAGATTCACTTCTTTTTTTAATTTCCAATTTTATTAAGTTTTTATATGATTTTTTATTACTTTCTAATGACAATTTATCTAACCAAATTCTAATTGTATTATTCTCAAAATATGAAGTCAGAATCTTATTTTTTATATCTTTTATAGAATTGATATTTGAACTAGTATTTGCGATAAGATAGTATTGTTTATAATCTCTTATGCTATCTTTAATAATAAAGAATTTTTTCGAATTATTATTGATTTCTTTTTGGTTTTTTAAATAATCAATAGCTTTTATAGCTAAGATATCTAGTTTAGAAGATTTAGTAAAATCTGATATTATTTCTTCTGTACTTTCATAAAAAGTTAAATTTAATTTCTTATGATAAATATTTAATGCATCAGCAAAAATTTTTTGAAAACCTAAACGTATATCTTTAATCTTTCTAAAATCATTATTTTCTACATTAATACCAAGAGTATATTCTACTTTTTCATTTGCTTGTAATATACATAAGTTAAATGATATTAATAGTAAAAATAATTTAATCATGAGCTTAGTTTAACTCTTTACCTAATAATTTATCAATCTTTGCTAAAGAGAGCTTATAATCATGTACATACTTAAAATAATCAGCTTTTATATAGGCTTCCATATACTGTGACTCTATTACTTTCTCTATTGTAATAACATCAATTTGATAACCTCTTGTATTTAAAATTCTATGTTCTTTTGCAATTGTTTTTGCTTCTTTTAATGTTTGCATTTGTTTATAAGAAGTATTTACTTTAATAAATTCACTTTGTATCTGTATAGCTGTTGCTTCTTTTAAGATTTCAGATAATACAATCATTTTCTTTTTGTTTAACTTCTTTTCCATTATTTTATAAGAAGTTCTTTTTGCATTAAAAAGTGTCATTTTTGCAAGAATCCCTACTTTCCAAGAGTTTTCCTGATCATCATTTAAAATACCAAATTCATAAGAATTATAAATATTATTTAAAGAAGCGCTAAGAGCAACATCTGGGTAATATTCAGCTTTTGCTTCATTTATTTGCTCTTGTGTAATTTGTAAAGCAAGTTTTACTTTTTTTATATCAATATTTGAAGTAAAAGCTTCTTCAACCAAAGATTCAAGCTGGTATTTTTTTTCTTTTACTTCTTTAGAAGAAACAAGAATTTTAACCTTAGTATTCCAAGATATTCCCATAGTATTAATTAAAGCAAGCCTTAACATATCTCGTTTTGCTTGAATTTTTGCAAGTGTTGATTTAACTAGGGATACTACTAATTGAATGTGTAAATAATCAGTTTTTTTTATATTTAAAGAATTTCCATTTTCATAAAAATCCTTAGTTAAAGCAGAAATAAACTGCATTTGATCTAAGGTATCTGATGCTAGCTTTTCAAGTTGTGAACTTAAGGTAAAAGCATAATAATACTTCTTTATATCAAAAATAACATTTTGTTTTTCTCTTATTATTGATGTTTTTGCAAGTAGTTTATTTATTTGCGCTTGTTTGATAATAGAAGAAATTTTTCCACCTGTATAAAGTGGATATAAAAGGTCTAAAGAAGATATAACAGTATCTCTTCCCATAGCAGTTGTTTCAATATTAAGAGGTATACTACTTACTCCTGGTATTGGTAATGAACTCATATCTATTTGGCTTCTCATTGAAAAAGTTCTATCTTCTTTTTCTCTTAAAGCAATAATATTCATATCAAGAATAGGATAATTTAAACTTTGTGCTTGTTTATATTGAGTTTTTGCTATTTCTAAAGCAAGTTTTGAAATTTTATGCTGCTTATTATTTTCTAAGGCAATTTCAAGTGCTTTATTTAAGTCAATACTTAGACTTTGAGCTAAGATTACATTGTAATACAATACTAACAAAAGAATAATTTTCATATAAACCTCTTTTTTTGATTTAATTATACATAAAAATAATTAGCTTACACAATAATAAAAGCAAATTATAATAAATTTTTTTATTTAAGTATATTAATTAATATTATTATATACTAATAAACAAAAAATAATATTTAAGTAAAGTAGCTATATGAATAATGAAATTTTAAAAAATTTAACAATACTTTATGTTGAAGATGATGAATTTATTAGAGAAAACACTGTAATTACACTCTCTATGTTAGAGTTGAATGTAATATCTGCAATTGACGGTGAAGATGGGGTAGATAAATTCCATAAAAATTCTAATATTGATTTTATTTTAACAGATATATCTATGCCAAATATGAACGGTTTAGATATGATTGAAGAGATAAAAAAAACAAAAGAAGATATTCCTGTAATAATAACAACAGCTCATCAAGAAATTTCATACCTACATAGAGCAATTGAATTACATGTAAATTCATATATTATGAAACCAATTGATATAAGTAATTTGATAAAAGCTTTAATAAACGCTGTTGAACCAAGTATATTAAAACATCAGCTAATTAGTAAAAACAAAGAATTAATAGAACTAAATAACTCACTTGAAGAAAAAATCGAATTAAGAACTAGAGAATTAAGAATTTTAGCCTCAACTGATCCTTTAACAGGAATTAACAATAGAAGAGAATTTTTTAAACTAGCAAACGAACTTTTTGCAATAAGCAAAGAAAATGATTTATTTGCTGTTATGATTGATATTGATAATTTCAAACTTTTAAATGATACTTATGGTCATAGTATTGGAGATGAAGTACTTATCTTACTTACAAAAACAATAAAAGATTTATTAAAAGAAAATGAAATTTTTGGTCGCTTAGGTGGAGAAGAGTTTGCTATTGTTTATAAATTAGATTCAAATAAAGATTCATATGAAAAAATAAATAGTATTAGACAAATAGTAGAAAATCTTCATTTTGAAAATGGGAAATCACAAATAAAATTTACTATAAGTGTAGGTATTTCTCAAAAAACAAAGGAAGATACTTTAGTTGATTCTATTTTAGCAAGAGCTGATAAAGCCCTATATGAAGCCAAAGGAAGTGGACGAAATAAAGTAATTTTTAGAAATAAAGATTCTTAAGAAATAATTCTTAAGTATTTAGTTTATTCTTGTATAATTCTTTTTTATATTAAGGGATTTAATGCAATTTACAATAGATGCAACAACTAACAATGCAAGAGCTTGTACAATTATAACAGCAAATAGTACAATCACAACACCAGTTTTTATGCCAGTAGGTACTCAAGGAACAGTTAAAACTCTTGATGCTAATGATATGTTAAGCCTCGGTGCTAAGATAATTTTAGGGAATACTTATCATTTATATTTAAGACCAGGGAGTAAAATAATTAAAGAATTTGGAGGCCTTCATGGTTTTTCAAAATTTCCTAACTCTTTTTTAACTGATTCTGGTGGTTTTCAAGCTTTTTCTTTAAGTGATAATTCAAAACCAGATGAAAACGGAATTATGTTTAAATCACATCTTGATGGAAGTAAGCACTATTTTACTCCTAAAAGTGTTTTAGATACTCAATATGACTTACAAAGTGATATTATGATGATTTTAGATGATTTAGTGGCTTTGCCTAATAGTGATGAAAGAATTGAACAAAGTATTAAAAGAACAACTGCATGGGCAAAAGAAGCTATAACATATCATATGAGCCAAAAAGAAAAAGGTATTGGACTTACGCAAAATATTTTTGCAATTATTCAAGGTGGAACTAGTAAAAAATATAGAGAACAATCTGCTAAAGAGTTATGTGCCCTAGAAGATTATGATGGTTTTGCTATTGGAGGGTTAAGTGTTGGTGAACCTAATGCTGATATGTATGAAACTGTTGAGTTTACTACTAAATTCATGCCAAAAAATAAACCTAGATATTTAATGGGTGTAGGAACACCTGAAGATTTAATAGAGAATATTCATAGAGGTGTTGATATGTTTGATTGTGTAATGCCTACAAGAAATGCAAGAAATGGAACTTTATTTACAACTTTTGGAAGATTAAATATAAGAAATGCTTCTAATAAAGAAGATAAAAATGCTATTGATAATAACTGTGAATGTTATACTTGTAAAAACTTTTCAAGAGCTTATTTAAGTCACTTATATAGAGCAAAAGAGATGACTTACTTTAGACTTGCAACAATTCATAACCTTCACTATTATCTAAACCTTATGAGAGAAGCTAGAGAGTCTATTTTAAATAATACTTGGATAGAGTATAAAGAAGAGTTTTACAAAAAAAGAAAAAAGTAAGTTTAATTTCCAATTAGCTATAATTTTAAAAAACAAGTACGTATTAGAAAAAAGGTAAATAATGACCGTAGATAATAAATTAATCTCTAAACTTGCAAAACTTTCAGGTTTAGAAATAACAGATGAAAGAAGAGAATCTTTAAAAGAAGAATTAGCAGAGATTATAAATTTTGTTGATAATTTAAAAGATATAGATGTTTCACATATTGATGCAACATTTAATACAATTGAAGGTGGAACACCTTTACGAGAAGATATAGCAAAACAAGATTTAGAAATATCTGAGCATATTTTAAAACATGCTCCCAAAAGTGAAGATGGATACTTTATAGTTCCAAAAATTATAGAATAAGGATAACAATGATAAAGGTTTATGGAATAAAAGCCTGAGGAAGTGTAAGAAAAGCCTTAAGTTTTTTTAAGGAAAACAATATAGAAGTTGAATTTTTTGATTTTAAAAAAATAAAACTTGATTCTACACAAATCACAGCTTGGAGTAAGAAAGTAGACATAAATATACTTTTAAACCAAAAAGGTGCAAAATATAGAAACTTAGGTTTAAAAGATTTAAATCTAAATGATGAGCAAAAGATAAGCCATTTAGTAGAAGAACCAATGCTTTTTAAAAGACCAATTGTTGAATCTTTAAAAGATTTAATAGTTGCTTTTGATGAAGAACTTTATAAAAAAACGTTCCTAAGCTCTTAAAATACAAAGAAGAAAACTTCTTTGTATTTTAAACCTACAAACTACAACTTTAAAACTAACTAACCTAACAACTTAAAAACATATAAACTTACTAACCTACTAACTTAAAAACTACATCCCCGCCCTAGCTTCTTTTAAAGTCTGAGCAATCATAAACGATAACTCTAAAGCTTGATCAGCATTTAATCTTGGATCACATTGAGTATGATATCTATTACTTAAAGCATCTTGAGTTACAGCAGAAGAAGTAGAACCAGTACATTCAGTAACATTTTGCCCTGTCATTTCTAAATGAATTCCACCTGCATAAGTACCTTCCGTTTTATGTATTTGAAAAAATTGTTTAACTTCTGTTAAAATATCTTCAAAGTCTCTAGTTTTATAACCATTTGAAGCTTTTATTGTATTTCCGTGCATTGGATCACATGACCATAATATATTTCTACCCTCAGATTTTACTCTTTTCAAAAGTTTTGGAAAAGTATCTTCTACTTTATTTGCACCCATTCTTACAATTAAGTTTAATCTTCCTTCTTCGTTATGAGGATTTAAAGCATCAATTAATTCTATTAATTCATCTTCTTTCATAGAAGGTCCAACTTTACAACCAATTGGATTTTTAATACCTCTGAAATACTCAATATGAGCTTCACTTAAATCTCTTGTTCTATCTCCTATCCATAACATATGAGCACTACAGTCATACCAGTCATTCGTTAATGAATCTTGTCGTGTAAGTGCTTGTTCATAATTTAATAATAAAGCTTCATGAGAAGTAAACAAAGTCGTATGGGTTAATTGGTCAGTATTATTAGACTCAATTCCACAGGCTTTCATAAAGGCTAAAGTTTCAGAAATTTTTGAAGCTAATTCCTCATATTTAACACCCAATGCATTATCTTTAATAAAATCAAGATTCCAAGAATGAACGTTATTCAAATTTGCCATTCCACCTCTAGAAAATGCTCTTAATAAGTTCAAGGTAGCAGCACTTTGATTATATGCTTTTAATAACTTATTTGGGTTTGGCATTCTTGAGTCTTTTGTAAAAGCAGAAGAATTAATTATATCTCCTCTATAAGAAGGTAAAGATATTCCATTTATTTCTTCAAAATCACTAGATCTAGGTTTTGCGAATTGTCCTGCTATTCTTCCTACTTTAACTATTGGACAGCCACCTGAAAAAGTTAATACAACTGCCATTTGCATCATAACTTTGAATAAATCTTTTATATTATTTGCATTAAAAGCATCAAAAGATTCGGCACAATCTCCACCTTGTAATAAAAAAGACTTTCCATTTACCACATCTGCTAGTTTTGATTTTAAATCTCTTGCCTCTCCTGCAAAAATTAAAGGAGGATAAGAAGATAACTCTTTTTCAACATTAAGTAGTTTATCTAAATCATTATATGTTGGTTGCTGTTTGATTGGAAAATCTCTCCAGCTACTTGGATTCCAATTATTCATATTACTCTCCTTTTTATTTTACTACGGTGATTCTAACTAATTGTTACTTAGTATATATGATTACATAACAAGAAGCTAAAAACTAATTAAGTAATTTTTCTAATAATTCTTCAAATGAAACTTTAAATGAGTCTAAACCATCATTTAATAAGGTTTCATAAACTTCTTCAATTGCAATATCTTTGCTTTTTAATAAAGCAAAAAATTTATCACAATCATTTTCACTTATAACTTCACTTTCTTCTTTCTTACCATCTTTAATCCAGTCTTCTATTGTTGCTAAAGGAGCTGTATTCACTGAATTTTTATATAAAAGATTATCAACATAATATGTAGGACTTAAATTATCATCTTTAACCCCAGTACTTGCAAATAATGTTCTTATATTGACGTTATTTAATTTATTTACTTCGTGATAACATTTACTTGCATTAATAATTCCAAGTTTTGCTGTTGGAATATCTTTTTGTAAAAATTCTTTATCACATAATCTATCAAATCTTGATACAAAAACAGAAACAACAGCTTGTATATCTTTATTTGATTCTTTTATTCCTTCATCTAAAGCTTTTGCACATTCATTTGCTTGTTTTGGTGAGAAAATTAGTGTTGCATTAACATGAATACCTCTACTTGTTAACTCTTTCATAGCAATATAACCAGCAGGCGTTGCTGGCACTTTTATCATCACATTATCTTCTTCTATGCAAGTACTTAATCTAATTCCTTCTTCTATTGTAGCTTGGGAATCATCACATAAACTAGGATCTACTTCTAAAGAGATAAAACCATCTTCTTTAGCATTTTTATGTTGTTCTTTTAATAGTGTTGCTGCTCTTTTTATATCTTTTAATGCTAACTCTTCATATATAGTCTTAGCCCCATTTGCTTGAAGCATATCAAGTTGTTGTCTATAAGCTAAAGATGTTGTAATAGATGAGGCAAAAATTGCAGGATTTGAAGTAGCACCTTGAATAATCTCATCTTTTATTAAACTTTGAAACCTATTTTCTAAAAATTCTCTTTCTATAAAATCACACCAAAGTGAAAAGTTAATATCTTCTTTTAAACTCATTTCTAAACTCCTATATTTCTTTTAAGATTTGCGATAAATCTTTTGTATCAATTATTATATTTGCTTCTTTTTTTAAAATATCTTTTGCACAAAAAGCAACTCTTTTATTAGCATATTTAAACATTGAAACATCATTAGCACCATCACCTACGACTAAAGTATCTTCTTCACTAAGGCCTAAAAATGACTGAAGTCTTTGAATCATATCACCTTTACTAAAACCAAACATCATATCTCCACCAACTAAACCTGTTAATAAAGAGTTCTTTTCATGTAAAACATTTGAAAAAGTTGCATCTAAATTTAGTTTTTTCATTGCAGGGTCAGTTCCTATTCTAAAACCACCTGAGAAACAAATAACCTTATAACCTTTTTCTTTTAACTTAGCAACCGTTTCATAAGCACCTGGCATTAAAGGTAAATTCTTACAAATATCTACTGCATCTTTATATGCAAGTCCTTTTAATAAAGAAACTCTCTCAATCAAAGATTCAAAAAAATCAACTCTTCCACTCATAGAGTCATTGGTGATTTTTGCTACTTTTTGCTCTAAACCTAAAGGGCGTGCTAAAAAATCTATTGTTTCACCATCCATTAGTGTTGAGTCAAAATCAAAAACTGCTAACTTCATAAAGAATTCCTAATATTTTATTTTTTAAGGCTATAATTATATCTAAAATTTATAAAATACAAATTTGATTATATATAAAGGTCTTTTCATGAAACTAGCCTCAATTGACATAGGTTTAAAAAGAATAGGAGTTTCTATTTGTTTGGCTTCAAACATAGTAACACCGCAAAGTGCAATATTAAGAAAAAATAGAAATCAAGCAGCAAAAGATGTAAATGCTTTTTTAAAAGAGTGGGAAATTGATAAATTAATTGTTGGTTATCCTAGTGCAAGTATTGATATGCAAAAAAGAATAAATCATTTTGTAAATTTATTAGAACTATCTATTCCTTTTGAGTTACAAGAAGAGAATATGAGTTCAATTGAAGCCTATGATTTAATGAAAGGTGAGATTAAATATAAAAAAGATGGAAGACTTGACTCTTTAGCAGCAAAAGTTATACTAGAAAGATATTTAAGTAAAAGATCTTAAATATCTTTATATTTTAATCGAACCTTGTCAAATTCATCATAATGTTCAAAAAAGATATCTATTAGTTTAGGATCAAAGTGTTTTGCCCTTTGTTCTTTAAATAGTTTAAAAATATCTTCTAAGTCCCAAGCTTTTTTATAAACTCGCGCACTTCCTAGCGCATCGAAAACATCAGCAACAGCTGTAATTCGTCCATAGATATGTATTTCCTCTTTTTTTAAGGCTCTTGGATATCCACTTCCATCCCATTTTTCATGATGTTCATTAGCAACAATAGCGGCTGCTTTTAAAATCTCTTTATTCGAGTTTTTTAACATATCGAAACCTAAAGAAGCATGAGTTTTCATAATCTCAAACTCTTCAAAAGTAAGTTTTCCTGGTTTATTTAAGATTTCATCTTTTATAGCTACCTTACCTATATCATGCATAGGGCTAGCTAGTTTTAAAAGCTCTGCTTCTTTTTTACTAAGACCATATTTTAAAGCAAGAATTTCAGAATAAATAGCCACTCTTTTTACATGATTTCCTGTCTCTTTTGATCTGCTCTCACCAATAGCACCCATTGCATATACTATATCTTTTTGTATATTTATAATTTCTTCTTCAGCTTCAATCATTTTTGTGATATTTGTAGTATAAACTAAAATATAATTGCTATTAGAAAGTATCTTAAAAACAATTTTATAGGTCTGTCCTTTTTCACATTTATACTGTTTTATAATAAGTTGATTTTCGTTTTCTAAACTTTTTAAATCTTTTAAATCTTTTTCTTCAAGTAAAAAAGAGAAATTTTCTAGATCTAAATGCTTTTTTGCATGTTCATTTTTAAATAAAGTATTTAGTTTCTTGTTTAAAATAAAAACTGGTTCTGGATTATATTTTGGTAAAAGTTTTAAATAAATATTTTCTAAGTTTTTTTCTTTATTTACAGAAAAAATATTATATAAAAAACAGGACTTACTAAAAGCAGTAAATGAAATTATTATTGCAAGAAAAGCCAGATACCATAAAGAGTATACAATAGCTATTGTATACAAGATAAGGGCAAGTAGAAACCTAAAATATGCTTCTGTTGAGCTCATATTACAAGATAAACTTCTTCTATAGTTTTTAAGCTTATTTAGGAATATTGTTAACAACTGCAATTGCAAATCCTCCATCATGAGTAATTGAAACATAAGATTTTTTTATATTATATTTAGCTCTTATATGTTTTTTATATTTTATTTTTGGAGCATTATTTTTATCTTTTTTTATTTTAATATCATGAAAAGAGCAGTTACGTCCAATTCCAGTTCCTAAAGCTTTTGAAGCTGCTTCTTTAGCTGCCCAAAATCCAGCAGCTGTTTCAATTTTTTTAATTAGTTTAATTTCTTTTTTGCTTAAAAACTTTTCATATGCTTTATTAGCAAATCTTTCATACATTCTCTCAATACGTTTTATACTAACTATATCAATTCCAATCATTTTTCACCTATATTTTTGTCTTTATTTATATTTTCATCTGCTATAATACACTTATGAAAATTATTCTTAATAAATTATTATATCTTATTATTATGCTTTTTATAATAAGTATAATTTCATTCATAGCAATCAATCTAGCTCCTAATTCATTTTTTGCCTCAGGAGCTTTAAATCCTAATATAACTCCTGAAGCCGTTCAAAGACTAAAAGCTGTTTATGGTTTAGACAAAAGTCTAAGTGAGCAATATTTTTCTTGGGTTTATGCAATCATGCAGTTTAATTTTGGAATATCCTTTAGCTCAGGAGAACTAGTAAAAGATGAAATTCTTTCAAGAATTCCTATTACTTTGAGTATTAATATTATTTCAATGTTCTTTATTTTTTGTATTTCTTTATTTATTGGTATAAAAGCTGCATTAAATAAAGGAAGCTTATTTGATAGATTTACTCAACACTTATCACTTCTTAGTTTTTCAATGCCATCTTTTTATCTTGCTTTGCTTTGTATTTTAGTATTCTCTGTTACTTTTGAGATTTTACCAATAGCTGGAATGCATTCTATAAAAAATGATGGTAGTTTTGCATATTATTTAGATTTTGCCTGGCATTTAATTTTACCAATTTTTATAATTATTTTTGGAGGTATTGGATCTTTAAGTATTTATATAAGATCCCTTACTATTGAAATTCTAAAATCTGATTATATCTTTTTTGCAAAAACAAGAGCTTTGGATAAAAAAACTATCTTAAGACATTATATTTTACCTAATTTATATCCTCCTGTAATTACACTTCTTGGACTTTCTTTACCTGGTATTATAGGTGGTTCTGTTATTTTAGAAACGATTTTTTCTATTGATGGAATGGGTTTATTGTTTTTTAACTCTGCATTAGGACATGATTATCCAGTTATAATGGGAATTTTAATAATTGGGGCATTTTTAACACTACTTGGAAATATTTTGGCAGATTTAATTTTGTTGAAATTAAATCCTAACTATAATAACAAATAAACTTTTACTAATCATAAATATAGTAAACAAAAGGAAATAATTGAAAATAATAAAAACCATTAAAGAATTACAAAACATAAGAAAAGATATAACAAAAACTCTTGGTTTTGTTCCTACAATGGGAGCCTTACATGATGGACATATCTCACTTATAAAAAAAGCAAGAAAAGAGAATGAAGTTATTATAGTTTCTATTTTTATAAATCCAAAACAATTTTTAGCTAATGAAGATTTATCTAAGTACCCTAAAAAACACGAAGCAGATATAAAGATATGTGAACTTTGCAAGGTTGATTATCTTTTTATGCCAGAAATTTCTTCTATGTATGAAAACAGTGATGAAGTTTTAATAAAAGCTCCTAATATAAGTGCTTATGTATTAGAAGGTTTTGTAAGACCAGGACATTTTGATGGAGTATTACAAATAGTTTTAAAACTTTTTAATTTAATAAAACCTACTTGCGCATATTTTGGTAAAAAAGATGCCCAGCAGTTAAGTTTAGTTAAACAAATGACTAAAGATTTATTTTTAGATATACAGATATCTGAGTGTGACATAATAAGAGAAAGTGATGGATTAGCACTTAGTTCTAGAAATATATATTTAAGTACAAAACAAAGAGAAGAAGCTTTATTTATTTCAAAATCTTTGCACACAGCAACAACACTTATATTAAAAGGTGAGCTTAACTCAAGAATAATAAAAGAAGAAATGAGTAGAACTATGTCTTCTTTACATATAGAATATATTGCTATAGTAAATAAAGATTTTGAAGAACTACAAAAAGTAGAAATTTCAAATACTATTATATTAGTTGCTTGTAAACTTGGAGACACAAGACTTATTGATAACCTCTATATTTAAGTAATATTTATGAATTTTTGCATTAAGTTTTGCATTATGCTAAAATTGCAGAAATTGTATATAAATAATAGGAAATAAATGAAATTTACAACACAAAACCCTAAAAAATCTTTACACTTAGTATCTCTAGGCTGTACAAAGAATCTAGTAGATTCTGAGATTATGTTAGGTAAGTTAAAAGAGTACAAAATAATTGATGATGCAAGTAGCGCTGATGTTATTATTGTAAATACCTGTGGTTTTATTGATGCTGCTAAAGAAGAGAGTATAAATACAATACTCTCACTACATGAGCAAAGAAAAGAAGAATCAGTTTTAGTAATGGCTGGATGTTTATCTGAGAGATATAAAGAGCAGCTTCAAGAAGAGATGCCAGAAATAGATATTTTTACAGGTGTTGGTGATTATGACAAAATTGATATTTTAGTTAATGAAAAAAGATCTGCTTTTTCAAGTGAGGTTTTCTTACTTAGTGAAAATAACGATAGAGTAATAACAGGCTCATCGTATCATGCGTATATAAAACTAAGTGAGGGCTGCAATCAAGTATGTTCATTTTGTGCAATTCCTGCTTTTAAAGGAAAACTTCACTCAAGAACACTAGCATCACTTGTAAAAGAAGTTACAAATCTAGTTAAAAATGGATACTTCGATTTTTCTTTTGTGTCTCAAGATAGTTCTTCCTTTTTAAGAGATTTAGGAAACAATAAGGGTCTTGAAGATCTAATACAAGAAGTTGAAAAAATACCTGGGGTTAAAACTGCTAGGATTTTATACCTTTATCCTTCAACAACAACCTTAGCTTTAATTAAAAAGATTCAAGATTCTAAGGTTTTTCTTAACTATTTTGATATGCCTTTGCAACATATTTCTTCTAAACTTTTAAAAGAAATGAAAAGAGGAAAAGGAGTTGAGAAACTAAAAGAGCTAATGTCATGTATGAGAGAAGTTCCTCATTCTTTTGTACGTACAACGTTCATAGTAGGTCATCCAGGCGAAACAAAAGAAGATTTCGATGAATTATGCCAATATGTAAAAGATTACTGTTTTGATAGGGCTAATGTATTTTCTTACTCAGATGAAGAAGGTACATCAGCATATGAAAGCAAAAATAAAATTGCTCAAGAAATCATAGATGAAAGAGCAGATATTTTAGGTAGAATTATTCAAGAAAATACACTTTTATCTTTAAGAAAAGAAGTGGGTAAAGAGTTTGATGTTTATGTAGATGGAGAATCGCAAGAACATGAATATCTTTTAAGTGCAAGAAAAACTCTTTGGGCTCCTGAAATTGATGGAGAAATTTATATTAATGATAATGAAAGTAAAAATAAACTTCTTTTTGGAAAAAAGTATAGAGTTAGAATTACAGAACTATCAGGAGATAAACTTTTGGCAACTGCCTTAAAATAAAAGATCAAATAAAATGATTAAAATAGATATTAATACCAGTAAAAATCTTTTAGCTTTTTCAGCTGGTATTGATTCAAGTGCCTTATTTTTCTTACTTTTAGAAAATGGAATTCCTTTTGATATAGCAATTGTTAATTATAATCAAAGAGCACAAGCTTTACAAGAAGTTCAATATGCAAAAGATTTAGCAAAAAAATATAATAAAAAATGTTTTATAAAAGAAGTGAATTTAAATACCAAGTCAAATTTTGAGAAAAAAGCTAGAGATATTAGGTATGACTTTTTTGAAAAAATCATTAAAGAGAACTCTTATAAAAGCTTAATTACAGCTCATCAACTAAATGACTCTTTAGAGTGGTTCTTAATGCAACTATTTAAAGGAGCTGGTTTAGTTGAACTTCTTGGTTTAAAAGAACGTGAAGAAAAAGATGATTATTATTTACTTAGACCCTTATTGCAATATGACAAAGAAGAATTGCTAAACTATTTAAAAAAGAATAAACATAAGTATTTTATTGATGAAAGTAATAGCGACTTTAAATATACAAGAAATAAAATTAGATCACAATTTTCAAATGAATTTATTTCTTTATATAAAGAAGGAATTA
This sequence comes from Arcobacteraceae bacterium, assembly GCA_965224485.1. Classification (GTDB taxonomy): domain Bacteria; phylum Campylobacterota; class Campylobacteria; order Campylobacterales; family Arcobacteraceae; genus NORP36. Next base: position 475,491 of record CBDCZH010000015.1, read on the forward strand.
AAAAATCTTTTACTTATATGAAAGAAGATTTAAACTCTTTAAATATTAATATAAAAGAAGTTTATAAAGAAAAGAAACTTAAAATTTTTGAAAAACATGAAGATGATAATATTAATATTAGAATAATTGATAAAGTTTTAAAAACATATGGAGTTCTAATTTCAGCTAAAACTAGAGCTTTGATTTTAAAAGATCAGCACCTAGTAGTTTCTCATAAATTATGTATTAATATTAAAAATGATTATATATGGATTTGCCCTTATATAGAAGAAACTATGGATAAGAATTTTAAAGAAAAGTGTAGAATCAATAAAATACCAAAAAATATTCGTCCTTATCTTTATAGCTTAAAAAAAGATGAGATATTTTTAAATAATTTAAAAAAGTATTAGTGTTTTAAATACTTTTTCATTTTTGTAATTTCTGATAAGTCTTCTCTTGTTTTATCTTTATAATCTTTTAAAAAAAGTATATTTGAGAAAAAAAGCTCAGATAGTTTTTTTAAATCACTTAATTCTAAATCAAAATCACTTATGTCAGAAGTAAGGTAAGTTCTAGCCCAAAACACTAAGTCATTAGCTCTTTGCTCATCATCTAATGAATTTATATAAATTAAAGAATTTAATGCTTCTAAAGACCTGTTTCTTCTTTCCATGCTTCAATTAAACCTTGTGTTACTTTCATTACTTGATTAACTGAATTAATATTATCATCAATTCCAGCCGCAAACAGTGTCTCAATTTGATAAAGATAAAGCCCATCTAAATAATGAGAAACTTCTCCACCTTCAAAATCAAGAACATTTCTAAGCTCATCAAAAATTGCAATAGATCTATTTATGTACGTAAATTTAGATTCTATATTATTTGTTTCCATAGAAACTTTTACAAAAGATAGATATTTTAATAAACCTTCGTAAAGTTTTAAAATCAGTACATAAGGGTCATCTGATATCGCACTTTGCTGATTATAAATTTCTATACCCATTTAGCTAAGCTCCTGCTTGTAGTTCTTTTTAGGAAATTAGTATAATATAAACAAACTTAAAAAGACTTATTAAACTTATGCTGTTGATTGATCTATCATAAGTTTTAAACCAGAAAAAGAAGATTCAAATTGATTAATTATATTTCCATATGCCGCGAATTGAGCAGATAGTGCAACATACTTACTATCTAAACTCTCAATTGCTCTCTCTTTTTGTTTTTCCAAGGCTTCTTTTTTAGAAGTAAGGCTATTATCATAATTACTTAAAAGACCTTCAAAACCATCTAAACTATCAACAAACTCTTTTAATTGTGTTCCTAAACCTTTATTTTCTGCAACACCAATAAAAAGATCTTTTAAAGCACCGGGATCTCTTTCTAATGCTTCTTTAAAATCTTTTGAATTAAGAGTTAATTGTCCATTTTTACTTAATTCAAAACCTACCACAAAAAGATTTTCTTTTCCATCTTTACCATATGAACCAAAAAGTTTATCTTTAATTCCAGTCATCATAGAACGTAAAGTTGATTTATTATCAATCTTACTATCAGGAGAATATAATTCATTATCTACTAGATCATTTAATTCATTATATTTATCTACAAATTCTTGTAATTTAGTCTCAATATTTGTATTATCTTTTTCTACTGTGATTGTAGAAGTCCCTAGTTTAACAGCAGTAATTTTTAAACCACCATCAACTATAAAAGCATTTGAAGAAACACTATAATCTACTCCATCAATAACTGCTGTTAAATTTCCAGCTGTTAATGTATGATTACCTGCTGTTTCTAAACCTAAATCAACACCAGTTTGAGAAATACTTAGAGCATTTGAAGTACCTGATTCAGCACTTTTTATAACAATTCTATATTCACTTGGATTTATTTGTTCAATAGTAGCATTAAAGTCTGGATTTTTATTAATTTCTTTAACTAAGGCTTCATATGTTTTACCATTAGTTTTAAATTCACTTGTTTTAGCATCAGGACCAACTCCATGAGTAATAGTGATTTTATCCCCTGCATTACTTGAAACAGTAGCATTTTTATCAGTAAATTCAGTACTTTGATAAACATCTCTTTGAGCTAAAGAAGTAATATTTACATTAGTAGTTCCTAAATTTAAAGCACCTACATCAACAGCATCAAAAATAACTGATTCTCCCGTTGTTTTAGCTGATTTCTCATCAAAGATATTAGTTCCACTTGTAACAAAAAGGTCAAAAGGTTTTATAGCTTCTAAAAGTTCTTTTGCTTTATCTGTTATTTCAGTTACTTTTTCTTTCTCTGTTTCCCAATCTTTCAACTTAGTTTCAAGTGGTTCTACAGACGATTTTCTCTCTGCTGTTTTTAATTTATCAATTAATTCATTATTTAGTGATGCCGCTTGCCCTGCACCTAATCCTAATACACCTTCAGCCATAATTTACTCCTTTTTATCTTTTTAATCCAAGTAAAGTGTTAAGCATTTCATCAACTACAGTAATTATTTTTGCACTTGATCTATATGCTGCTTGAAACTTCATCAAATCTAACATCTCTTCATCATTATCAACATTAACTATTCTTTCATATGTTTTCGTAATAGATTGTTTAACTGTTTTTTGTGTTTGTAATAAAAAGTCATTATTTTCTTTATCAGAAGAGATACCAATAGTTAATTCTTGATAAAACTCAGTAAAAGAACTTGCATCTTTACTACTTCCATCTTGCGGAAGACCATCAAATCCAATATCTTTTTTCCACTGCATTGTTGAGAGATAATCTAAATCAACCTGTGATAAATCATTTACAGCTAAGGTATTAAACTTAAGTGTTTTAACACTAGAACCAGAAAATAAGCCAATATCTCTTACATCAGCAGCTGTTGTTCCTCTATTATCAGCAGCTGTTTCACCATAAATATAATCATTTGCACCAACTCTTACAAATTTATCAGTCATATCACTTAGAGTTTTTGCAAAGTTATCTAACTTATCTTTATATTCTTGGAACTTATTTTTTCCAGATTCTGTATTTAAGTTATCGATTTTTGCTTTTAAGGATCCACTATTTGGTAAAACTTTTTCATCAAAAATAGCAATTCCAAAAAATGAACTAGAGTCCCTGCTTTGATAATCATCTTTAAACACAACTTTTCTATTTGTTATAGTAGTAGGGTCATTTGCAACAGTTTGCTCTGTTATTGCAATTCTTCCAACAAAATCACCAGAAGCTCCAGCTACTTTAGCCTCAAGCAATAAAAAATTATCACTTGCATCAATAGTAACTTTTTTTCCATTTGCATCTAAAGCATAATTACCATTATATGCTTTTACCATTTGAGACATGTCTGAATCAGTATTAATTTTATGAGCTAGTGCTCTTACATAATTACTCGCATCAACCACTTGAGTTGTAACAGCTCCATCTCCATTTAAATCAAAACTCATGCTCTCACCAAATTGCACTGATACTTCATGAGTATTATCTAATTTATAAGTGATTTTATCTTGATTGTCAAAAGTAATACCATTCAATATATTAGAGCTACCATCATTTTTCACGTATCTATCTTGCTGTGGTGTATATTCTTCATACGTTGTAACATCTCTAATGTTTCTGCTAAATCGTAAAGCAATTTCTCCAGCAATATCAAGTCTGTATTCTGGCCTTCTTGTAATTTCAACATCAATGAGATCAGATAACTGTAGCTCTAATAAATCTCTTTTATCTAATAAATCATTAGTAGGAGTGCTTTGTTGACCCATTAAAGCATTAAGTTCACCAATATCTTTTAATATACTATTGATTTTTTTTACATCAGCACCAATAGTAGTTTTAACATATGTTTCTTGTGTTTCAATACCTTCATAAAGTCTTTGTAAAGAATCAACTACAATTGTAGCTTGTGTTCTTAAGTCAGTTTTATAAATTTCTGAATGAGGATTTGATCGTAAATTTTCAACTGCTTGAAAGTATCTATCAAAATCAGAAGAGAAACCACTTTTTTCATACTCTTTAAAAATAGTTTCTACACTTCCTAACATTTCTGAAACATTTTTATAATAACTCTCTTTAGAGTTTTCTCTCACTAAGTTATTGTAGAGATATTCAGATGTAACTCTAGCTGCTCCATTAGAAGAAACACCACGTCCACTTATAAAAGAGTTTACATGTCCAAGCTCAGATAACTCAACTCTTCTTTTTTTATAACCTTCTGTATGTTGGTTTGCTATGTTATTTGATACGTTTTCAACAGCCTGTCTTGATACATATAGCCCTGTTTGTGCTATATTTAGTGAATTTAACATGCAATACCCCTTTACAAAATAATTTATCTAATTATTGCATTACATTTCTTAAACCTAGATTAAAAAGGCCAAAGGGTCTTTAAAATCTTGGTTCCCCAAGGTTCATGAAGAGCGTCTTGTTCTTCTCCATCTTTCATATATTTTATTTTTAGATTTGCTATTTGTGAAGATAAAATTGAATTTTCAGATGAAATATCATAAGGTCTTATTACTCCTGATATTATAATCTCCTGCTTTTGCTTATCAATTAAAATCTCTTTTATACCTTTTATAAAATAATTACCATTTTGATATGTTTCTTCAATTATTACAGATATTGTTGTTTGAAAAGACTCATCAACTTGTGTTTTTACATTTCCTTTAAAAGAACTGCTACTTCCTGTTTTAATACTAGCACCAAATAAAGGATTAACTCTATTTGCAATTCTTTTTGTAACACCACCTAAAACATTACCATCCATTGGAGTTATCATTCCTCCACCTAAATTAGCATCATTTGCATTAGATGTTTCCCTTTTATTATTAGAATCAGAAGATAAAGACTCACTAATAATAACTTGAATAATATCTCCAATTTGCAAATCTTTTTTATCTGCAAATAAAGAAGCACCTTTTCGTGAATACAAAGAGCCTTTATTATTCATAACAACTGGTTCAGGTCTTGGAATCTGCATTTTTGGTTTTTCAAAAGAAATTTTTGGCTCTTTAGTACAAGAGGCAAAAAACAAAGATACTAGGATTAAAAAAACAAAATTTTTATTTATCATTATATTTATTCTCAACTATATATTTTAAATCAATAGCAATTTTTATATTTTTTAAAGATGTTTTAACTAAAGCCATTGTTCCATATCTTACCATTAAAGGCTCAATATTTGTATTTATATCACAAGTTAATAAAACTTTTTTACCAATTACTTTAATATTATGAATATATTCCTGCCCTAATAAATCAACCGCAGTTTCAATTTCTTTATAAATAAACTTCTCTATTTTTCTAGATTTTTCTTTTTTTACTTTTAAAGCTTCAATCTTTTTACTCTGGGCAATTCGCTTATTCTCTTCTTTTGTATACTCTTCACTCATATGAAAATAATATGCTGTAAACATAGCTAGTAAAGCCAAAAAGGAAAGTATTTTAATTACTTTCCTTTTAGTATCATTTCTTTTTACAGCAATTATCATATTTCTACTTAATTACAAAAGATGTAAAAAATAATTTTTTAATATTATCTTTTTTAATATCTTCATTGCTTTGTGTAGCTTCATTAATAACTGAATTTATTTCATTTAATAATTCTTCTTTTAATAAAGCTTTTCCACCAACAGTTAATAACTCTTCTGAAGATCTTGCTGATATTTGTCCAATTACTACATCAATTATTTCAGCCTTATTCTCTTCAATTATTCCTTCAATCATCTCTTCTGTACTTTTAATAGTAAAAGATAACTTCATTAATTTTTCTCTACCCTTAGAATTAGTAATATTTAAAACTAAATCTTTTATCTCAGCTGGGTAAAGTACTTTTGAATCACCAGCACTTTGTTTTTCTACTTGCTTAGAGCTTTGTGATTCATTTTGACCACCACTTAAAACACCAGAAGTAACTAAATAGTATCCACCACCAATAACAGCAACTAACAATATTACAACTAAAGCAATTAGAATAACCATTAGCCCCTTACCACCACCTGCTGGTTGTGTCGCTACACTTTCATCTGCCATCTATTTTTCCTTTAGTTCATTATTAATTTTAAAATTTTCCAACATCATTGTTAATTCAGAAGCATATCTTACATTTATAAATTTAAGTAAAGATGTAACATTCTTCTCTTTAAGTTTTAAGATTATATCAAAAACATCTTCAATCTTTCCCTCATCAATCATTTTATTAAAAATACTTGCTGCAATTTTTGCTTTCATAGAATTATAAATTTTTGTAGTTTTACCTTGAACTGCACCTGTAATATCTTTTAAAACTGCTAGATTTTTATCATAAATCATCTTAGATTCTTTATTCTTTTTCTCTATTTTTAAAAGGATTACATTTAATTCTGCTTGTCTTTTTTGATACTCTTTTTCTTTTTTATTATAGAAGTTATTTAATTCCTTCTTTAACTCTTTTATCTCTTTTTTCTCTTTAATAAACGATACGGCATCTACTTTCTCATCTTGTGCATACAATGGAACAAGTAATAAAATAAATAAAAAGCTTAAAAATATTTTCTTCAATTTTTTCCTTTAACCTCTAATATATTTACTTTGCATATATTCACTTGAAGCTTCTTCTTCTGCTAAAAGCACTTTTTTCATTTTTTCTTTTTTCTCTTCTTCTAAGATATATGAAAACTGCTCACTCTCTTTTTGCAATTCAATTACTTTTTTTTGTAAATCTTCTCTTTGATATTCAAGATTAAATCTTTTTTGATTCAAGTCTTTAATATATAATTTCATTGTATTCTTGTGAATTGTTAAAATAGCAAAATCTGATATTGCGCCGTGTTTATTTACACTTGCTATATTAATTTTATTTTGAGTAAACATAATTTCAGTATCTATTGAAGCTATTTTAGATTCTATATTAGCTTTTTGCATTAAAACTTGATCTGTTTGACTTTTTTTTAATTTATATAATTTTTCAATCATTTATTTTCCAAAAGTTAACATAATATCCCATAATTCATGAGTATAAGATGTTACATGATCACCCATCCAAGGAAGAGAAATAAGAATAAATACAGATACTAATACTACTTTTGGTACAAAAGATAAAGAAGCGTCAGAAACTTGTGTTACTGCTTGGAAAATAGAAATCATAAGACCTATTACCATACTTACAAGTAAAGAGGGTAAGCCAAGTAATAAAATTAGTTTTACTGTATTTTGAGCAATTGCTAATAAATCCATAATTATTTAACTTTTACAGTTATCTCAAGTGTTTTATGCTGGGATAAGTGTTTTAATAATTGTGCTAAATCATCAGCATTATTTACATTAATATTTATAGGGCTATTAGATGTTGAAGAAAGAGCACTGTCATTACTATTTGTACTTGTAAGCGAATTAACATCTAAACTTAAAGCACTTAACATATCACTTTCATTTAAATCATCTATATTCATCTCTTCTCCTCTTATGTTTAATTCACTTATATTATTTGTTATATGCATATTATCATCTTTTTCATCAAGTTCTAATAAGATGTTTTCAAGTTTATTTTCTTTTTTCTCACTAAAATCAGGACTTTCTTCTTCATTAAAATCAAAACTTTCATCTTCAAGGGAAGGCGATTTAGAAAGTAGTGAGCTTAAATCATCATCTAATTCAAGATAATTTTCATCTTCTTCATCAATTTTTATTTCATCTTCATTATAAGCTTCTTCAACAATATTGATAATTGAGCTTTGAATTTCATCTCTTTCTTCAAAGTCATCAATAGTTTCTTCACTTTTTTCTTCAAATTTTGATATTAAATATTTTTTTAAACCATCTAAAGAGTCGACATTTAAATCGCCAATTCCATTCTCTTTTAAAAATTCTTTATTTATTGCATCTTTTGGTTTTAAAAATTTAAGATTTTTATTTAGTAGATTATTTGTATATATTTTGGCTTCATCAATTAAAAATATATCATCAGGAGTATTTAAAATTGTTTCTTTTAATTCATTTAAGGTTTTAAGTTCATAAATTGCATCATCATCGCTCATTCTAAATTTTAAATTAGAGCGTTTTATCAATTCATTAATTTCTTTTTTAAAGTCTTTATTTCCATATATGTAAATATTCAAAGAATTCCCTAAATCAAATTTACACGATTATAACTTCTTTTTATAAAATTTTAGATAAAATATTTTAAACATGAAGAAAAGGTCTATATTGAGGGTTATACTACTATTATTTATTTTTCTTACTAGTATTTGGGCACAAAAAATTAAAGATATTTCAAACGTGGTTGGAATAAGAGACAATCAACTAATTGGTTATGGTTTGGTTGTTGGTCTTGCAGGTACGGGTGATAAGTCAAAATTTACAATGCAGAGTTTACAAAACTTACTTAGAAATTCATATATAAAAATACCAAGTTCTTCAATTTCTTCAAAGAATATTGCAGCTGTTATGGTAACAGCAAAATTACCTCCTTTTTCAAAACAAGGGGATAAAGTTAGAATTAAAGTTTCTGCTATTGGAGATTCTAAATCTATTGATAATGGAGAATTATTAATAACCCAGTTAAAGGGTGTTGATGGTAAAGTTTATGCTCTTGGTCAAGGTAGTATTATTGCAAATAATATAAACCTTACAACAGGCTATATTTATGAAGGGGCTACAATTGAAAAAGAAGTTGATTATTCTTTAAAAAACGAAAAATCAATTACTCTCTCACTTTTTAGGAATTCTGCAACACATGCAGATATTATAGAAACAAAAATAAATAAAAAATTTGGTAAAAATCTTGCTACTGCTGTTGATACAAGAACAATTGATGTAAAGAAACCAGATTCTATTTCAATAGTTAAGTTTATTGCCATAATTGAAAATATCAACTTAGATACAAGTTTTAAAAAGAAAATTATAATTGATATTAATAAAGAAATGATAATTGCAGGAGCAAATATAATAATTGATCCTGTAACCGTTTCAAGAAATAACTTCACTATTAGAATAAAACAAATGCCTATGAGCAAAAAACTTTGGAAAGATGAATTACAAAATAAAGGTTTAGATATAGGGGATGAAGTAAAAATTGCTGATAAAGCGGTGGTTGAGATTGATAATGCAATGATAAATACAAGATCGCTTCCTACTATTTCAGATTTAGTTAGAGCTATGAAAGTTATGAAACTTCCAATTTCTGATATAATAGAAACCATTAAAATGATCAAAGACTTAGGTGCAATTGATGTTGATATAGAGATAAGAGGATAAAATGGCAGAATTTTTAAGTCAAGATGAGATTGATGCACTATTAGACATTGCTGAACAAGGTGATGATATTGATATTCCTGATGATGAACAGATAATATCAAAAGAAAAAAACTACTCGATTTATGATTTTAAAAAACCAAATAGAATTTCAAATGAACAATTTAAGGCTTTCCAAACCTTACATGATAAAATGCTAAGAGATTTAATTACAGACCTCTCAGCAATGTTACGTAAAATTGTAGATATTAAACTATACTCTATTGAGCAAATGACTTATGGGGAGTTTATACTTTCAATTCCTCAATTAACTTCTTTAAATACCTTATCAATAAAACCTCTTGAAGGAAGAATAGTAATTGAGTGTAATCCTGCTATTTCACATAAAATTATTGCTGAACTTTTAGGTTCTGGAGCAGTTGCAGCTAGTGATAACTTAGATAGAGAATTAACTGAAATTGAAGTTGAGATTTTTGATCACTTCTATCAAATGTTAGTAGAACATATGTTTAAAGCTTGGGATGAAATTTCAACACTAAATTTTAAAATTGTTTCAAGAGATACAAATGCAAATGCAATTCAAATTATTTCTGATCATGAAATTGTTCTTTTAGTTGTTTTAGAAATAACAATTGATGAAGAATCTGGTTTCTTATCTATTTGTTATCCAATTTCATATATTGAAACTTTATTAACAAAAATAGTTGAAAAAATGTTTGCAGAAAGTAAGAATAAAAAAGTAACTAGAAAAAAAGATATCACAACATTATTATCAGGTGCAAGAATGTATATTGATGCAATCATGGCTGAAACTGAGCTTAGTGTGGCTGAAATTCTAGATTTAAAGCTAGATGATATTATTGTTTTTAACAAAAATGCAACTTCATCTTCTTCTAAAATATATATTAATAATAAAGAGAAATTCTTAGGAGTTTCTGGACTTTCTAACAATAGAAAAGCTATTCAAATACAAGCTAACTTAGATCATGAAAAAATGGAAACATTAGAAAACTTAAGACTTATGAGAGAAGATAGAGATAATAAATCAAAAGTAGCTAGTGATTCTATTAAAAAATTATTAAGCGAGAAAGATACGTTTTAAAACGTACCTTTTTTAATTTATTTCTTTTATACTCCAAGATATAGTCTCATTTGCATACATCGGAACTACATTTTCATTTAAGTATTCATATGATGCAGGTACACAATAATCTTCTTTAACTAAGATTACTTTTTTACTACAGGCATTAAAATTATAAATTCTTTGAGCATTTAAACTTACAAATTTTTCTAAATTATGCAAAACATTGTTTTTCTCAAAAAGTTGCGCTAATACTTGTAAGGCTATTGGTGAAGTAAAAACACCAGCAGCACAGCCACAGCACTCTTTTTTATGCTTAGGATGGGGAGCTGAATCTGAACCAAACATTACTCTAGAATGAGCATTTAGAGCTAAATTTAGTAAAGCAGCTTTATCTTCTGGTCTTTTAGCAATTGGTTTACAAAATAGATGGGGTTGCATCATGCCGCCTACTACATCATCTAAAGTTATAAGCAAATGATGTAGTGTGATTGTTGCATGAAGGTTTTCATACCTTTCAAGTAAGAGAGCTGCTGCTTTAGTTGTAATATGCTCCATAATTATTGTTAATTTTGGAAATGCTTTTGCAATAGCTTCATATATTGGCATAAACTCAGCCTCCCTATCCATTACAAAACCTTTTGTCTCACCATGAATACATAAAGGAATTCCTAAGGTGCTCATAGATTCAAGAGTTGGTCTTAGAACTTCCACATCCATAGAAGAAACTCCTGTTTGTGAATTCGTAGTAATTCCAGCAGGATAAAGCTTAATTCCAATAATTTCATCTTTAATATCTTCTAAAAATTCATAAGTATAATCATTTTTAAAAAATAGAGTTACAAAAGGTTCAAAATTTTCATATTTTTTTGCTTCGTTAATTCTTTTTTTATAAGATATTAGTGCCTCTTTTGTAGTAATTGGAGGAACTAGATTTGGCATAATTAAAGCTCCTGCAAAAGTTTTTGCACTTAAGGGAGCTACTAGTTTTAACATATCCTCATCACGTAAATGAAGATGCATATCTAAAGGAGAGTTAAGAGTTAGTTCTTTACTCACTAAATTGCCTCCTCATCTTCTTCACCAGTTCTAATTCTAATAATTTTTTCAATAGATGAAACAAAAATCTTTCCATCTCCTATTTTTCCAGTTTTAGCAGCACTTGCTAAAATTTCTAAGGTTGAATCTACATCATCATTTGCAACAATTAGTTCAAGTTTAATTTTTGGTAAAAAATCTACAACATATTCAGCACCCCTATAAAGCTCAGAGTGACCTTGTTGTCGACCATAACCTTTTACATCAGAAACTGTCATACCTGTTATTCCAGCTTCGCTTAAAGCATCTTTTACATCTTCTAATTTAAACGGTTTAATAATCGCTTCAATTTTTTTCAATTTAAATCCTTTTATTATTGTTATTCTAGCAAAATTTACATAAATTCTAAAATCTAAGTCTTATAAATATCGTTATACTCTCTTTTTTTTATACATTCTAAAACGCGCGTTTGAACTCAGGATAAGCTTCTAATCCACACTCTTCTACATCTAAACCTTGCAGTTCTTCATCATTATGTGCTCTTAAAGGCATAAATTTATTAATACAATATAAAATAATATAGGAACTAGTAAATGCAAAAACTGCAATTAAACAAACACCTTTTAACTGTCCTAAAAAACTTATATCACTTCCGTTTGAAGCAAAAATTCCAACTGCTAAAGTACCCCAAATACCGTTTAATAAGTGAACTGACAAGGCTCCAACAGGATCATCAAGTTTTAATTTATCAAAAAAACTTACTCCAAAAACAACAATAGCTCCACCAATTGCTCCTATTAAAATTGGAGTATAAATACCATATAAATTAGCTCCAGCGGTAATAGAGACTAAGCCACCTAAAGCACCATTTAAAACCATAGTAATATCAAGTTTTTTATATTTAAAATACATAAAAGCACCAACGCAAATTGCACCTGCTAAACCCGCTGTATTTGTATTTAGTATGGTTAAAGCAACAGCATCAACACTTTCTTTTGAAGAAATACTTCCAATACTTCCTCCATTAAATCCAAACCAACCAATCCATAATAAAAATGCACCTAAGGTAACTAAGGGAATATTTGAAGCTGGAATTACTCTAATTCCACCTGTTTTAGGATATCTTCCTCTTCTTGCACCAATTATTAAAATTGCTGCTAATAAGGCCCACCCTCCTGTTGAGTGAATAACAGTAGAACCAGCTAAATCATACATATTTAAATCTAAAATAGTATCTTTTAAAATATTCATACCCCAGGTAATATTTACAATAAAAGGATAAATAAATGAAGCCATGATAATAGTAAACAAAGCAAGAGGCATTACTTTAGCTCGCTCTGAAACACCACCACTCATTATATTTATTACTTTTCCAACAAAAGCCATTTGAAACAAAAAGACAGCATATTTACTCATACTCTCACTTCCTAAAGGACCAAATGCAATGGTATACCCAATAAGTAAAAAACTCAAAGAGGCTAAGGCATAAATCATTGTATTTATCATTAAAACTGAAGATACATTTTTTGTTCGTACAATTCCAGCTTCTAACATCGCAAAACCAGGAACCATGAAAATAATTAAAGTCATAGAAAAAATTGCAAAAAAAGTATCTAAGATATAAGGTATTGAGTTTAAGTCCATAAGAGTCCTTTAAAATAGTAAAAAAGTATATACTAAATCAAAGTTTTTTAAGAAAAGAAGATGTATAGAAAGTATACATCTTCTAGCCTTTGTTTATTTATTTAAGTTTTTTGTGATACTTAAGCTTGCTTATATAGCTTCTGAATCTATTTCACCAGTTCTAATTCTTACTATACTGGTAATATCACTTACAAATATTTTTCCATCTCCTATTTTTCCAGTTTTAGCAGCTTGCACAATTGTATCAACAACCTTTTGAACATTATCTTGCTCTACAAGTAGTTCAATTTTAGTTTTTGCTAAAAAATCAACAATATATTCAGCCCCTCTATAAAGTTCACTGTGACCTTGCTGTCTTCCATAACCTTTTACATCACTAATTGTCATACCTGTAATTCCAATTTCTACTAAAGCATCTTTTACATCTTCTAGTTTAAAAGGTTTTATAATAGCTTCGATTTTTTTCATTTCTTACTCCTATGCTCTTTTAAATTCTGGATAACACTCTAGTCCAGTTTCATGAATATCTAAACCTTCAATCTCAACTTCTTGTGATACTCTAAGTCCAACAAGTAAGTCTAAAACTTTCCATACTATATAAGAAGAGGTAAATACAAAAGCGCCAACTATAACAATACCTTTAGCCTGTGCCCAAATTGTAACTTCAGGATTAAAAATTCCAACAGCTAATGTTCCCCAAATGCCAGCAACTAAATGCACAGATAAAGCTCCAACGGGATCATCAATTTTTAACTTATCCCATAAAGGAACACTTAATACTACTAAAGCTCCACCTACAAGGCCTTCAACAAAAGAAACTAACATTCCTAAATCAGGACCAGCGGTTACTGAAACTAAACCAGCTAATGCACCATTTAAAACAAAAGTTAAATCAACTTTTTTATATATTATTTGCGTTAAAACAGCTGCCATAATTGCACCAGCACAAGCTGCCATATTAGTATCAGCAATTACTAAAGCAATTGCATCTATATCTGCCTTAGAACCCATTGCTAATTGTGAACCGCCATTAAATCCAAACCAACCCATCCATAAAATAAATGTTCCAAGAGTTGCTAAAGTAAGATTTGAACCAGGAATTGGTCTAACTTGTCCATTTTTACCATATTTCCCATATCTACTTCCAAGTACTAAAACACCTGCTAATGCTGCCCAACCACCAACACTGTGAACAATAGTAGAACCTGCAAAGTCAGAAAAACCTTCAATAATTCCACCTAAATTACTTCCACCCCAAGTCCAATGACCAGCAATTGGATAAATAAAACCTGATAAAGCAATAACAAATATTAAAAATGGCCATAATTTCATTCTCTCAGCAATAGTTCCTGATATAACAGAAGCAGCTGTTGCTACAAATACAACTTGAAAGAAAAAATCAGCCATTACTGGATATCCCATTTCTTCATTTGTTTTTCCACTTAACATAGAACCACTTCCTATAAAAGCATTTCCATCACCATACATAAAGTTATAACCTATAAAATAAAACATAATACAAGAAATAGCAAATAAAGCCATATTTTTTGTTAATACAGTTGCATTGTTTTTACTTCTAGTTAACCCAGCTTCAAGCATTGCAAAACCTGCAGCCATCCACATTACTAAAATTCCTGCAAAAATAAGAAGGAATCCATCTAAGATATATTTTACATCAGCAAAATTTTCCATTTTAATCCTTTAAAAATTAATATAGAAAAGTATAAGATAAAAAATAAACATATGATATATGTATATTGTATATTTAATATACAGATAAACACTCATTTTATTTTTTCTAATCATATAATGTACTTATAAAGGATATTTATGGAAGAGTTTTTACTTATTTATACTAAAAATAAAGTAACAATTGAGAATTTCATTCAAGAAAGTATTTCAAATATTTCACAATTAACAAAACACGAAAAATCAAAATTTAAAACCTTATTTAATATATTTCCTTCTTTAGAGTTAATATATATAATACATACAGAGTCTAAAGTACAGGTTTCTCCTAATTATCACAGATATTCACAAGATAATAAACAAAAAAACATTTGTAGAGAATATTTATTTAAAAAGCTTTATTTTAAAGAAAATAATTTTGCTTTTTCTAATATTTATATTAGTAGTGCTACTAAAAATAATTGTCTTACTGTATCAATCAAAGAGGGAGATAAAATTATATTTTTAGATTTTAAGTTAGAATCACTCTTAGAGAGATTGCATTTAATTGAACTTAATAAACCTTTTCATACCTTAACAAAAACTTTTTATGTATTATCAGGTTTTTCTATGGTTTTATTATCATTATCTATAGTAATTTATTCTCTTGTATCTTTTTTTAATTCTTTGCTAATATCAAATAGTTTTAATTTAGATTCTATTTTTAAACCAGTAATTGCCTTAACCTTGGGTATTGCAATATTTGATTTAGCAAAAACTATTCTAGAACAAGAAGTCTTTTTTAAATCTTATTCAAGAAACTCAAGAGTTGAAACAAAAATGATTACAAAATTCTTAATTACAATTATTATAGCATTATCAATTGAAGCTCTAATGGTAGTATTTAAAATTGTAATGGAGGATTATGACAAAATGATTAATGCCTTTTATTTAATTTCAGCCATATCTTTTATTATTATAGCTTTATCAATTTTTATATACTTAACTTCCAAAAACGATAAACAGCAAAAGATTCACTAATTAAAAATTTAAAAGCATATTGTATATTTTATATACAGATTAGTTATATATTTTATATACAATATATCTTATACTTTTTCATCTTAATAAAAAAGGAAGAAGATGGCAGGTTTAAAAGATTTAAAAGGGCAAGGTCATACACCCACACTATTTATGGCTTTTTTGTACTTTGATATGAGTTTTATGGTATGGACTATGTTAGGTCCATTAAGTACAGAAATTTCTGAAGTTTTAGCCTTAAGTGGTCATATAATGACAGCTTCACAAAAAGCTACTTTACTCTCACTCCCAATACTCTCAGGTGCAATTTTAAGAATAGTTCTTGGTTTTGGTGTTGATAAGATAGGAGCTAAAAGAACTGCTCTTATTTCACAAGTAATAGTAATTTTTGCCTTACTTGGCACTTACTTACAAGCAGATTCAATTACTTATAACCAACTATTAATTGTTGCACTTGGACTTGGTTTTGCAGGAGCTTCTTTTGCAGTAGCCCTTCCTCAAGCAGGACAATGGTATCCACCAAAACTTCAAGGAGTTGTTTTAGGAATTGCTGGAGCTGGAAATATTGGTGTTGTAATTGATTTTCTTTTTGCACCTAAAATTGCAGAATTGTGGGGATGGGAAGCTGTTTTTGGTATAGGAGCACTTATGTCAACTTTGGTATTTATCTCTTATACTTTTTTAGCAAAAGATGCACCTAAATCTATTTACAAATCAAATCCTAAAAAATTAAAAGATTATGTAAAATTATTAAAAGATAAAGATACCTGGTGGTTTTGTTTATTTTATGCTGTTTCTTTTGGTGGCTTTGTTGGTTTTGCAGGATATATGAAAGTTTATTTAATGAATACTTATAGTGTAGATATGTCTTCTTTTGGAATACAAACTTTAGATGAATCAAATGTAAAAGTAATTGCAGGTTATTTTGGAGCCTTATGTATTTTTGCAGGAGCAGTATTAAGACCAGTTGGAGGGACTATTGCTGATAAAATTGGTGGAGTTAAATCTTTATACTTTTTTTATTCCCTTGTAGCACTTTTAGCTATTATAAATGCAACAATAGTTTTACCATTTTATCTAGCTATTATAGTTTTATTTTTAATCATGGCAAATTTAGGAATGGCAAATGGAGCTGTTTTCCAACTTGTTCCACAAAGATTTGGAAAAGACATTGGTATTATGACTGGACTTATTGGATGTGCTGGAGGACTTGGAGGAACAGCTTTAATCAAAACCTTAGGTTGGTCAAAAGGAATATTTGATGGTTATTCTGCTGGATTTTTAATATTTGCACTTGTTGTTGTTATAGCAATTTTTGGTATTTCCTTAGTTAAAACAAGATGGAGAACTACTTGGGGAGTTGCAGCTGGTGGTAGAATTTAAATTATATATTTTATCTACTTTAATAAATAAAGGCTAATTATGAGTAAAAATAATATTCAGTTCTCTTCTTTTTCTCTTGCAAAAAGAAAAGAAATTATAGGTGATGATTTTTATGAAATAAAAGTTTTAGATGATTTAACTATAGCTATAGTATGTGATGGGGTTGGTTCTGCAAATAAAGGAGCCCAAGCTGCTAAAAAAGTAACCAAAAGTCTTATGCATAATTTTAAAACAAAGCCTAAAAGTTGGAGCATAGAAAAAGCTTTAAATATTTTTATAAAATCTATTAATTCAATTTTATATGAAAAATCAATAGAAGATTATGAAAGTGCTCAATTAGTAACAACCCTAGCCATTGTTATTATAGAAGGCAATAGGCTTTATGGGGCAAATGTTGGAGATAGTAGAATTTATTTACAAAGAGATAATAAGCTAAACAAACTCTCATATGATCATATCATAGGTGGAGTTGGCTTTGAAAATGTTTTAAGCTCTGCTATTGGAATTGATAAAGAAGTTGAAGTATTTTATTTTGAAAATAACTTAGAAAAAGAGGATAAAATACTTCTATGTTCAGATGGGTTATACTCTTTACTAAGTACTGAAATACTCAAAGAAAATATTAATAAGGGGGCTTATAATTTGGTAAAAAAAGCAAGTTTACTTGTGAATGATAATTTACCAGATGATACAACAGCTCTCGTACTTAATATTTTAGATACAGATGAAATAACAAAAATAAAACAGCTTAAATTACTTATTCCTTTAGATTTAAAAAAAGATGATGTAATTGATGATTATATATTAAAAGAGTCTTTAATTGGAAATAACAGAACATGGGTTTGCCAAAAAAAAGGTTTAGAATATGTAATAAAATTTGCCCCAATAGAAGCAATTCATGATGAAGAAGTTTTGGATCTTTTTGCAAAAGAAATTTGGAATGCAAAAAGATTAAAAGCTGGATTTTTTGTAAAAACTATTGTTCCTAAAAATAGAACGGCTAGATACTATATTATGCCAAAACTTAAAGGTATTAATTTAAAGAAATATCTAAAAAAAAGAACTTTAAGTATTGAAGAATCAATATCTTTAGCTAAAACATTACTTCACATGAGTCAATATTTACTTAAATTTGATTTAGTTCATGGAGATATTAAACCTGAAAATATAATGGTACTTGAACGTAAAGGAAAAAGAATATTTAAAATTATAGATTTTGGAAGTATTACAGAACTTTATTCTTTAAATTCTAAGGCAGGAACGCCTTCATATTTGGCTCCTGAGAGATTTAAAGAAGGTCAAATCAATGAAAAAACTGAAATATTTTCTATTGGAATTACTTTATATGAAGCATTAACAAATAAGTATGCATATAAAGAAATAGAACCTTTTCAAAATCCAACTTTTAAAACAGCAAAATCGGTAAAGAATCATAATCCTAATGTTCCATCTTGGTTAGAAGCAGTTATTTTAAGGGCCATTAGTATACCAATAGATAGAAGATATAATAATTATTCTTTAATGTTATTTGAACTAGAAAATCCTTTGAAAGTAAAAGCTTTCTTTGAAAAAGACGCTCCACTTCTAAAAAAAAATCCTTTGAAATTTTATCAGTTTTCTTTTTACTTCTTATTAATAATTAATTTTATTCTTTTAGTAAAACTACTCTAAGATATTATGTATATATTATATACAGTTACTAGACTATAATATATACAGATAATGATACGATACCTTATATAAATAAAGGAATGGTATTATGTCTATTAGCGAACTTACACCCCTAGATAGTTTTATTAATCATAAAAGTAATAACAATATGCAATGTGGTAACTACTCTATAGATATAAGAAAACCTAAAAAAGGTGAACAATATAGATTCCATTTTGATGCAAGTGCCTGTATAGGTTGTCACTGCTGTGAAGTTGCTTGTAATGAGCAAAACAATAATCCTTCTGATGTTAAATGGAGAAGAGTAGGTGAAATGCAAAGTGGTATTTTTCCAAAAGTATCTCATCATTTTAACTCAATGTCATGTAATCATTGTATTGATCCAGAATGCTTAAAAGGCTGTCCTACCTCTTCATATATAAAGTTTGATAATGGAATTGTTTATCATGAAGATGAAACCTGTATTGGCTGTCAATACTGTACATGGAACTGCCCTTATGAAGTTCCTGTCTTTAATGAAGATAGAGCAATTGTAACAAAGTGTCATATGTGTCATGATAAATTAGAAGTAGGAGAAACACCATCTTGTGTTCAAGCCTGTCCCTCTGCTGCTATACAAATTGAAATAGTTAATGTAAAACAGTGGTTAGAAGTTGATATGAAAGAGCAAGGAATAGCTCCTCTTTTACCAAATATAGATATTACAAAACCAACAACTAGGTATACTTTAAATACTCAACAAGAAGATATTGTACCAGCTGATAAGCACATTATTAAAGCAAACCATGCACACTGGCCTTTAGTATTCATGACTATTTTAACTCAAATTTCATTTGGAGGGTTTTTAGCTCTTAGCTTAGGAGAACTTGTAAATTTTTCTGGTTTAAACTTAGCAGAACCTACATTTTTAATGATGTTAATAGTACTTTTACCTTCTGCTATTGGTCTTCCTTTATCTGCTTTACATTTAGGACGTCCTTTTTTAGCTTTAAGTGCAATGAAAAACATTAAAACCTCTTGGTTAAGCAGAGAAGCATTAGCTTTAGGTTTATTTACACTAGGAATGAGTCTGATTCTTTCTTTGTTCTTTTTTCAAACAAGCCAAAGTCTAAGACTATTTTTTGAAATAATAGTTTTAGGTATTGGAACATATGGAATATATGCACAATCCATGATATATAGAATAAAAGCACGACCTTCTTGGAATAAAAAAGATACAAACAATATCTTTTTTACTGTTTCTTATATTGGTATTTTTATAGTAACTTTTATTTTACTTTTAAACAATGAATATTCAAGTGCTGCTGCTTTACTTCCTTTTGGTCTAGGTCTTGCTATTTTTCAATTAGTTATTTTAATAAAACAAAATATGTTTTATAAATATTTAGATAAAAACGATGAATGTTTTTATCAATTAAATAAAACTAAAATATTATATGAAGAGATGTTTAAACAAGCAAATACTTTAAGAAAAACAACTCTTATTATAGGTGCTTTAGTATTACCTACTTTAAGTATTTTATTAATAGCAAGTACGAACTATCAAATAGCAAGTATATTCATGCTTTTTTCTATACTTATTTCTTTTATTTCAGAATTAATTTCAAGATCCTTATTTTATAAAACAGCAGTTGCACAAGGACTAGCTGGTAACTTTTTTGCAGGGAGTCAAAGATAATGTCAATATTTATAAATAAAATTAAAGATTTTTTAGGCTTTGATATAAAAGAGCAAAAGTATGCTCTAATAAATGATTCAAAATTTGGACTAATATCTAAGGAAAAAGCTCCTACTTCATGGGTACGTTCAACTTGTGGATATTGTGGCGTTGGTTGTGGTTTATATATTGGAGTTAAGGATAATAAACCTATATATACAAAAGGAGATTTTTCTCATCCAGTAAATCAAGGCACCTTATGCCCTAAAGGTTTAAGTGAACATGAAATGGTACAAAGTGAAAATAGATATAGCTCTCCTATGATGAAAAAAGATGGAAGATTAGTAGCTTCAAGCTGGGATGAAACGTTTGCTTTTACAAGTGAAAAATTTAAAGAAATTCAAAAGAAATATGGAAAAGAAGCTCTTGCTTGTATCTCAACAGGGCAGCTTTTAAGTGAAGAATTTTATACCTTAGGTAAATTTATGCAAATAGGTTTACAATCAAATAATTATGATGGTAATACTACTTTATGTATGGCTTCTTCTGTTATGGGATATAAACAAACCTTTGGTGCAGATGGTCCAGTTGGGGCTTATGAAGATTTCTCATATGCTGATGTAATTGTGTTAATTGGAGCAAATATTGCAGACAATCATCCTATATTAAAACTACATATTGCTAAAAACAAACAATTTACTGGAAAAAAACCTACGATTATTGTAATAGACCCAAGATACTCTAAAACAGCAAATATGGCTGATATTTTTGTTCCTCTTAAGCCTAGAAGCGATTTAGCATTAATAAATACCCTTTGTTACATTATTTTAGAACAAGGGTGGGAAGATACTGAGTTTATAAACAAAAGAACTACTTCTTTTAAAGAGTTTAAAAAACATATTATGAATAATTATGCCCCACAAAATGTTGCTGTAATTACAGGAATTGAAGTAAAAGATTTATATGAATTAGCTCGTGTTTATGCAAAAGCTAACAAAGCTATGAGTGCTTGGACTATGGGAGTTAACCAAAGTTCAATTGGAACAGATACAGTAAGTGCAATTTGTAACTTGGCGTTAATTACTGGAAATATAGGGAAACAAGGAGCAAGTGCTTTATCTATTACAGGACAGTGTAATGCTATGGGAACAAGAGAAAGTGGTTTTACCTCATCAATACCAGGATATAGAGACTTTTCTTCAAAAGAAGACAGACAAGAATATGCAAAGCTTGTAAATATTGAGGAAAAAGATGTTCCTAAAAAAAGAGGTTATTCTTATCCTCAAATTATTGAAGCTATTAATAGAGGTGAAATCAAAGCCTTATGGATAGTTGCAACTAATCCTTTAGTTTCTTATCCAGATCAAAATAAATTAAGAGCAGCTTTAAAAAAACTAGAGCTACTTGTAGTTCAAGATGCTTTTAAAAGTGAAACTTCACTTATTGCTGATGTTGTTTTTTCAGCATCTACTTGGTCTGAAAAAGAAGGAACTTACACAAATAGCGAACGTCGTTGTAATTATGCAAGGAAAGCTGTTGAACCCTTAGGCAATACAAAAAGTGATTTTCATATTTTTTTAGAATTTTCTAAATATTTTGAAGGAATGCATGAAAAGTTATATCCTAAATGGAAAAACCCTATAGATGCTTTTAATGAATGGAAAAAAGTAAGTAAAGCAAGACCATGTGATTATTCAGGAATGTCATATAACTTAATTGAAGAATTAGGAGGAATACAATGGCCTTGTAATAAGGACTTTCCAAAAGGAAAAGTTAGATTATATGATGAGAACATGCCTTTTTGTAACACAGATGGAAAAGCAAAACTTTTAAATCTTGACTGGTTAGAACTTCTTGAACCTGCAAATAAAAACTTTCCACTTATTCTAAATACTGGTCGTACAGTTGAACAGTGGCATACAAGAACAAAGACAAAAACTATTTCAATACTAAATGATTTAGCACCACAAGCGTGGGTTGAAATAAATCCTAATGATGCCCTTAAGCTTGAAGTTAAAAGTGGTGATTATTTAAGTATTAGCTCAAAAAGAGGAAAAATCAATAACATTATTGTAAAAGAGTCTCAAATGATAAGAGAAGGTCATATTTTTGTACCTTTTCATTATAACGAGCAGTTAATTAATACTATAAGTATTGCTGATTTTGATCCTAAATCATTTGAACCAAATTATAAACAATGTGCTGTTCAGTTACATAGTATAAAAGTACCTTTGGGTCTTAAATATAAAGAAGAAGAGATAAAGGGAGCTTTAGAACATATACATAAAGAGAGTGAAAATAGTTTTAAAATAAAAGAACATATTAAAAATAATCTAAACTTGGAGAAATAGTATGAAAGAGAAATTAATAGTAATAGGAAATGGAATGAGTGCTCTTCGTACAATTGAAGAGATATTAACACATAATAAAGAGAAATATGAAATTCAGATATTTGGAGAAGAACCTTATGTAAACTACAATAGAATTATGCTCTCACATTTATTAAGTAAAGAAAAAACATTTGAAGATACAATTATAAATCATCAGACTTGGTATGATGAAAATGAAATCATTTTATACAAAGACGAAAAAGTAATTTTTATTGATAAAGACAAAAAACGTATTAATACTTCTAAAAATAAAGAGATTAGTTATGACAAACTTTTAATAGCAACAGGCTCAAAACCTTTTATTCCCAAAACTAAAGGTAGCCACTTAAAAAACGTTATAGGCTTTAGAACAAAAGCTAATGTTGATTCAATTATGCAAACTATTTCAAAGAATAAAACAGCAGTTGTAGTAGGTGGTGGTTTATTAGGTCTTGAAGCTGCTTATGGAATTTCTCAACATGGAATTAAAACTATCTTAGTACATAGAAGTGAAAATTTAATGAGTCAACAATTAGATAGCACTGCTGGTAAACTATTACAAAAAAACTTAGAGCAATATGGCATAGAGTTTAAACTAAATAATACGATTAAAGAGATTAAAGGTAAAGAAGCAGTAGAAGAAGTTTTTTTTACTAAAGGAGCTAGTGTTGAATCAAACTTAGTTGTTTTTGCAACTGGAATTATTCCAAACACTACAATCTGTCAAGAAGCTGGTTTACATGTTAATAAAGGAATTATAGTTGATGATTTCTTAAAATCAAGCGATGATAATATTTTTGCTATTGGGGAGTGCTGTGAACATAAGGGAAATACTTATGGTTTAGTAGCACCATTATTTGAACAAGCAGTAGTATTAGCAAAAAGTTTAAGCAATAAAGAAACAGAAGCATACAAAGGTTCGATTACTTCTACTAGATTAAAAGTATCAGGTGTTGACTTATTTTCAGCTGGAGATTATTTGGGTAATAGCAATACTGAAGAGTTAATTTTACTTGATGCAAAAGTAGGTATTTATAAAAAACTTGTTATTTGTGATGATAAAATAATTGGTGTAATTTTATATGGGGATACATCAGATGCTTCGTGGTATTTAAAAATGTTAAAAGAAGCTACAGATATCACTAGCTTAAGAACAAAGCTTTTATATGGAAAAACTTCTCTTAAAAATTCCTCAAAGGAAGGAAATGATATCAATTCTATGAGTGATGAAGAAGAAGTTTGTGGCTGTAATGGAGTTTGCAAAGGTGATATTGTTACTGCTATTAAAACTAATGATTTAAAAACATTAGGTGAAGTTAAGTCGTGTACAAAAGCTGGTGCTTCTTGTGGTTCTTGTTTAGACCTAGTTGAACAAATTTTAATAAATACTTTAGGAGATGAATATAAAAATACTATAGAAGGAATTTGTCCTTGTTGTGATGTTGGACACAAAACAATTAAAGAGTGTATTAATTCTTTTGACTTTACCAATGTATACGAAGTTTTTAAAAAACTTTCTTGGAAAAATGAAGATGGTTGTATTAAATGTAGACCAGCAATTAATTACTATTTACTTGTAAAATATAATGATAATAAATACAAAAATGATAAAAGGTCACTTTTAGTTAATGACAGAGTTTTTGCAAATATCCAAAAAGATGGTACATATTCTGTGGTACCTAGAATTTGGGGAGGGGTAACTTCTGCTAAAGAGCTAAGAGATATGGCGGATATTGC
Source organism: Arcobacteraceae bacterium (assembly GCA_965224485.1). Lineage (GTDB taxonomy): Bacteria > Campylobacterota > Campylobacteria > Campylobacterales > Arcobacteraceae > NORP36. Next base: position 499,986 of record CBDCZH010000015.1, read on the forward strand.
TTTAAAATATAATGTTCCTACCCTCAAATTTACAGGTGGACAAAGACTTGATATGTTGGGTGTTAAAAAAGAACAATTAGAACCTATATGGAAAGATTTAAATGATGCTGGTTTTGTATCTGGTCAAGCTTATGCAAAAGGACTAAGAACTGTTAAAACTTGTGTAGGAAATCAATGGTGCAGATTTGGGACACAAGATGCAATGCAAATGGGCATTGATATAGAAAAACTTACTTGGGGTTCATGGATGCCACATAAATTTAAAATAGCAGTTTCAGGCTGCCCCCGTAATTGTGCGGAAGCTACTATTAAAGATATTGGAATTATTGGAGTAGATTCTGGCTGGGAAATTTATATTGCTGGAAATGGTGGTATAAAAGTTAGGATAACAGATTTTTTTACAAAAGTTAAAAGTGATGAAGAACTATTTTTATATATAAAAGCACTTACTCAATTTTATAGAGAAGATGCTTATTATTTAGAAAGAACAGCACAATGGGTAGAACGAGTTGGCTTACAGTACGTAAAAGATGCAATTTTAAATAATAAAAGCAATAGAGTTAAGTATGCAGTTGCTTTTGAAGAATCACAAAAATATGCACAAATTGATCCTTGGGCAGAATCTATAAAGTCAGGTTTTACTAAAGAGTTTAGTCCAATTATTTTAGACATAAAAGATTCTAAAGGTTTTCAAGCAAAGGAGTTAGTGTAATGAAAGAAAAAAAAACCTGGTTAGCAGTAGTAAGTCCAAAAGAAGTTCCAGTAATGGGTTCAAGAGTTTTATTTCATAAAAAAGATGAAATTGTTTTATTTAAAACTAAAGATGAAAAAATTCACGCTATTAGTAATATTTGTCCACATAAACAAGGAAAATTAAGTGAAGGGTTAGTTCATGGAAATAAAGTAACTTGTCCTTTACATAATTGGGATATTGATTTAGATTCAGGAGAAGCCAAAGGGAATGATTGTGCTTGTACTTCAACATATGAAACTAAAATTGAAAATCAAATGCTTTACATTAAACTTTGATATTATTTTGTATAAAAGTAATGAAAAAAATTGTATAATCAACTTACTAAAAATAAGGTTTAATATATGTATGATTTTATTGCAATAAGCGATGTTTCTAAGGAATTAAAAAAATCAGCTTCTTTATTAAAAGAGTTAGATTTACATGTTCTTATAAGTGGAGAGGCAGGTGTTGGTAAAAAAACACTTGCACAGTTTATAAATAATAACTCAGTAATTTATAATGCAAAAGAGCTTCAAAATGACATCAAAGAGAATGCAATTGAGCTTCAAAATGAAACTATTATTCTTGATAAAATTGATACTTTAACAAATATTGATCTTTTCCTAACATGGATAGAAGAAAAAGATATCAGAGTATTGGCAACTTGCAAAAATAGTGACTTAAATAATAAACTTCTTTCTTTATTTTCTATTACTTTAGAAATTCCTCGTTTAGATCAAAGAAAAGAAGATGTAAAAAAACTTTCTTATAAGTTTGCTAAAGAAGCCTCAGAAGTTTTAGGAATTAAAAATAGACCTTCAAAACTTATAATAAATACAAAAAATAATGCTCACAGTTTAAGGAAATCAATATATTTTTCTTATCTTTTTCAAAGTATTGGCGAAAATGAAATTATGATGCTATTAGAAGATTTTATGTTAGAGAATATGCAAGGTGAAAATTCTTATAGAGATTTTTTATATCTTTTTGAAGCTCCATTATTAAGATCTGCTCAAAAAAAATATAAATCTCAAGTTCAAATGGCAAAAAATCTAGGACTAAATAGAATAACCTTAAGAAAGAAGATTGATACACATAAAGATCTTTTATGATTAATAATGCACTTAATGATATGAACATTGAAGTTGAAGATTTAATTGCTAATAATGCTAGCGATTTTGAAATTTCAAAAGTTTTTAAAATCTATATCAAAAAATATATAAACTCAATAGATACAACTGTTAATACAACAGGAGGTAAAGATTTATTCGTTAAACATACAAAAACAACAGATAAATTTTTAATTTCTTTATATAAATATATTTTGCGAAAACACTTTGGTTCTTATCAACCAATGAGCACTTCTATTCCTATTACTTTAGTAGCCCTTGGTTCTTACGGACGTGAGCAGTTATGTATTTATTCTGATGTTGATTTAATGATTTTATATGAAGATGTAAAAGGTTATAACTTAAAAGCTATTATGGAAGAGTTTATCACCTTAGCTTGGGACTGTGGGCTAAAATTGGGTTCAAGAGTACATGCTTTAAATGAAATACAAGAAGCAGTAAAAGAAGATATTACAATAAAAACATCAATGATAGAATCAAGACTTATTTATGGTTCAAAATATCTTTGGTTTGCTTATGAAAATGTATTAAAAAAGATTAGACAAACCCAACAACTAGAGTTTGTTCTTGAAAAAACACAAGAGCATAAAACAAGATTATTAAAATATCCCTTATGTATGCAGCCAAATGTTAAAGATGGTTACGGTGGTTTAAGAGAAGCAAATATGGTTTTTTGGATGGCTAATGTTATTTATGGGGTTAATAGATTAAGAGACTTAATGGATATTGTGTTTAGTGAAAAAGAGTATAGAGTATATAGAACCTCTTTAGAATACATTTTTCAAGTAAGAAATCATTTACATAATATTGCTAAAAAGAAATTAGATGTAGTGACTTTTGATGTGCTACCAGAATTAAGTACTAAACTAGGGTTTAGAAATAAAGAAAGAAGAACTAAAGAGAGACAGGCTATGGCCAAGATTTTAGAATCTTTACATAATGTTCATTTTTTTACAACAGTCATCACAAAAAAAATAGTAAGAAAAGTTCTATTTGATAAGAATAACTTTGCAATAATAAAAAAAACATAGATACAAAAAGAATTTATTTATTTATGAAAATAAATTATATACTTCTTTTTGTGCAAAAGCCAAAACCTTAGATGTTTTATTAAAAGAAATTCTTCTTTTTCCAAATGAGGTAAAAAAGTTTGATAGATCATATATATATAATGTAAGCAAAACTATTATGCCAACGAAACAAAATAATACTCATAAAAATTTAATAAAGCAGATTTTATATAAAGAATCCTTGTACCCTATTATGAAACTTTTATATAATGCAAGAATTTTTAAAAGCATTTTTCCTGTTGCAAAACTAATAATAGACCAACCTCAATTTGATGGTTACCATGAACTTCCTGTTGATGTGCACTCAATAAAAACATTAAAACACTTAGAAAATATTGAAGATGATTTTGTAAAAGAACTTTATTCCAAAATGGAAGAGAGAAATAAAGCTTTAGTAAGAATAGCAACATTTTTTCACGACATTGGAAAAGGAAGAATAAGTGATCATCATGAAGCAGGAGCAAATTTATTTAAATTCTTCTCTAAGGGTATTTTTATAGATTCAAGTGATATTGTAATAATTACAAAGTTAATAAAATACCACAATATTATGAGTCGTGTAGCAACAAATGAAGATATTTATTCACAAAAAGTAATTCTTAGTTTTACAGCTCTTGTACAAAATAAGAGTTTCTTACAGATGTTGTATGTTTTAACCTATGCAGATATAAAAGCTGTTGGGAAAAATATTTATACTAGTTCAACTTCTTCTTTATTAAAAGTTTTATATACACAAAGTTTACCTGCTTTTGATAACATAGCTTTATTAAGTGAAAACTCAAGAAGAAACTCTAAAATGTCTACACTTAAAAATCTTACAAGATTTAAGAATCTATCTTCTTTAATGAAAAGAAAAATATCTTATATCTCTTCAAATCAAATATTTTTACAACTTAAAGCAAGTGAAATTTTAGACTTAGCAATAAGAGCGAAAGATGTAAAAGAATTTACATATAAAATTCTTAATGAAGAAGTTCTAATAATTAGAATAATAAGAGCAATTCCTATTAATTTAGGTTATTTATTAGGAAAACTTGAATTTTTAGATATTACTACTATGAATATATATAAACTTTTTGATGAAAAAAAATGTTTTGAGATAAAATTTTCCCAAAAAGTGAATACAGATGATTTACTTTTTATAGAAGAAGTTGTTCAAAACTCAAGTAATATGCATATAAATACAAAAATAAGCTCACCTTTGATAAAAAATAGTGAAATTATAATTGATTGCAATCATACTTCATATCTAGCTTCAATGAAAATAAAAACAAAAGATCAAAAAGGTTTATTGGCATATATAACAAAAATATTAGATGACTTTGAAGTTGAAATTGAAAGTGCTCAATTATATGCAAGTAGAGGGAAAGCAAGGGATTTATTCTTAATTGAAAAAAATGGCAATTTTGTATCAAATGCCTTAGAAATAAAAGAACTCATTTGCTCAAATAGTAAATAAGTTCATATTATTAGCTTTTCTTCTTTCTTAGTTTTTTAAAAGTATCTATTGAAAAAATAACTAAAGCTAACCAAATTAGAGAAAAACTTATAAGCTTATCAATGTTAAAATCTTCTTTATATATAAAAATAGCTAATAAAAAAGTACAAGTAGGTCCAATATACTGAAAAAAACCTAAGCTAGTAAGTTTCATTCTAGTAGCAGCTCCATTGAATAAAAGCAAGGGAATAATAGTAACTAAACCTCCAAGACTCAGCATAATACTTATATAAGAACTAGAATTTAAAAATGACATAGTATTTGAAGAAATTATATAATACAAAAAACCCAAAGCAAAAGGCAGTAACATTAAGGTTTCAACAAAAAGTCCAACAATTGAGCCTACATTTATCTTTTTTCTAATCATTCCATAAAAAGCGAACGTAAAAGCTAAAGTAAGTGAAACAAGAGGAATAGAACCTAAAGAAATTATTTGATATAAAACAGCCATAAATGCTAGGAAAATTGCAAAATATTGATTTTTTGTCATTCTTTCTTGAAAAATTAAAAAACCTAATAATACATTTACTAATGGATTTATATAATATCCAAGTGCTGTTTCAATTATTCTGTCATTTGCAACAGCCCATATAAAAACAATCCAATTTAAAGAAATAAAAATTGTTGAGAAAAAAAGATATTTTAGTTTTTTAGTATCTTTTAATAAAGTTTTTAAAACATCTATTTGATTATTTAAAAACAAAAGTGGTATTAAAATTATAAAAGACCAAATAATTCTATGCATTAAAACTTCCAAGGGTTCAACACTTGCTACTTGTTTAAAATATATTGGAGCTAATGCTCCCCAAAATAAAAATGCAAAAACTGCATAAATTTGTCCTAATTTGTTTTCATTCATATCTAATCACTTTTATTAAAATAGTTCTTTTATTTCTTCAACACTTAGAAGTTTTCAGTACTTTTAACTTCACCATTAATTACTAAAGCAGGAGTACTCATAACACCATAGTTCATGATTTTTTCTAAATCATCTACTTTTATGATTTGAGCAAATGATTTAGCCTCACTTACAGCTTTTTGTGCATTTAACATTAAAGTTTCACACTTTTTACAGCCTGTTCCTAAAATTTCTATTTTCAAATTTATCCTTTAAATTTATATATTATTCATAATATAAGTCTATAAAATTGCATTAAATACATAACCAATTAGTATTATACCACTTCCTACAATGAAAAAAAACAAAGCTATTAATTTTATATGTAATAATCTTTTTAATATCATTGCTTCTGGAAAAGACAAGGCAGTAACAGCCATCATAAAAGATAAAGCAGTTCCTAAAAGCATACCTTTTTGGGTTAATACTTCAATTAAAGGCATAACTCCAGCAGCTCCTGAATACATTGGTATTCCTAAAATTACAGCTAAAGGAACAGTATACCAAGCATCACCACCTGCCCATTTTGCTATAAAATCAGTAGGAACATATCCATGAATCATGGCACCAACAATAATTCCAACAATTACATATAAATAAATCTTTTTAAATAAATCAAAAGTATAAGCCCAAGATTCTTTAATTCTTGATTTTGTATTAAGTTTTATTTTAGGATTAGAGCAACATCCCTGCATTACTTTTACATCTATTAAAATATATTTTTCAACATTCATTTTTCCAATTACATAACCACCTACAATTGCAATAAATAAACCAAAACCTATATAAAGAAGTGTTATTTTCCAACCAAAAAGAGTAAAAAGTAAGGCTATTGCAATTTCATTATTTAAAGGTGCAGATATTAAAAAAGAAAAGGTAACACCTAAAGGAATTCTAGCTTGCAAAAAACCTAAAAATAAAGGAATAGCACTACAGGTGCAAAAAGGAGTGATTATTCCAAACAAAGAAGCTAAAACATTACCTGTAAATTCTGATTTTCCTTGTAAATAAGCTCTAACTTTTTCTACATTAAACCAAGTTCTTAAATAAGAAACAAGAAAGATAATACCAAGAAGTAAGATAAAAATTTTTACTGTATCATAAATAAAAAAATGAATAGCCTGTGCAAACTTACTACTAGAACTTAAGTTCAGTAAAGAATATATCAAATAATCAACAAGTTTTTCCCAATAAAAAAACATTATACACCTAACTCTGCTTTAATTTTAGGCACTAAAACACTTTTAATTTCATCATAAGTATCCAAAAAAGCTAAATAATCTTTTCCATTGGGATCTTCAAATCCTATATGAATTATTTTTGAAGCTTTTGGAAAAATAGGACAATTTTCACTTGCATTGCTGCAAACAGTAACTACTAAATCATAATCATTTCTAATAACAGCTTCAAGGGTTTTACTATGATAATATTCTTGCCAAATACCTTTTTCTTTTAATACTTTTATAGCATTTGCATTTACTTCCATACTTGCTTTTACCCCAGAAGAATCAGCTTGAATATCTTTACAATTTGCATTTATTAAAGCTTCTGCGATTATACTTCTGCAAGAGTTTCCTGTACATAAAATTAAAACTTTTTTCATTTAATATCCTTTATAATTTTTAAATATTTTATAAGGCTAATAAAACTATTAGCAAGACAGGAGGAGTTATAAGTAAACCAAATTTACTATATTGTAAAAATGAGATATGAACTCCTTTTTTAGCTAAAACATGCAACCATAATAAAGTAGCTAGTGAGCCAAAAGGCGTCATTTTAGGTCCTAAGTTACATCCTATTATATTTGCATATGCTAAAGCTTTATTTGGTATATCTTGTAAGGCTATATCCATAATCATAACAGTTGGCATATTATTCATAATAGCTGATAAAAAAGCAGAAATAAAACCAGTTCCAAGAATTGCAATAGTATCACCACGTTTTGATAAATATTGTAAAACAAGAGCTAAATAATCAGTTAAACCTGCATTTTTTAAACCATATACAACAATATATAAACCAATACTAAACCAAACTACTTGCCAAGGTGCATTTTTTATAATATGTAGTGGTTCAACACTTTTAAACAAGGTAGCAATTATTAAAAAAAGTATCCCTCCTCCTAGTGCAAAAACTGAAATTGGTAAATTATAAATATCTCCTATAAAATATCCAGCTAATAAAAGAGCTAAAAAAATCCAAGAAAGATTAAATAAAGTTTTATTTTTAATAACAGTACTTGGCTCTGGTAATAAAGATATATCTACATGTTTTGGTAAATCTTTTCTTAAAATTAACCATAAGAAAAAAATTGAACTTATTACACTTATTATAAAAGGAAAAAACATATTTGAAATATATTCATTAAAACCAATATTAAAATAATTAGCAGTTACAATGTTTGTAAGGTTTGAGAATACTAAAGGAAGTGATGCAGAATCTGATATAAATCCACCTGCTAGTAAAAAGGAAATAATTGTTTTAGTATTTAATTTTAAAACTCTCATTTTAGAGAGTAAAATAGGAGTTAAGATTAAAGCAGCTCCATCATTTGCAAATAAAGCAGATACAAAAGCTCCTAATAAAATAGAATAAATAAACATTTTCAAAGTATTTCCCTTTGAAAATTTAGCCATTTTAAGTGCACACCATTCAAAAAAACCAATTTCATCCAAAACCATAGACAAGATGATAATACCTATAAAAGATAAGGTTGCATCCCAAACAATATCACTTACAATTAAAACATCATTTAAACTAACAACTCCTAAAAGCAAAGCTACAATAGCACCAACAACAGCACTAGTTCCAATTTGTAGATTTTTAGGTTGCCAAATTACAAAAACTAAAGTAACTAGAAAAATACCACTTGCTAATAACATATTCTCTCCTATTTATATATTCTTATATCAAGATATATTGATATATTTATCAAAAGTAAACCTTAGGTTTACTCCTCAATCTCTTCATCACTTGCTTTTAAAACATATATATATGTGTCAACTTCTAATTCATCGTAACGCTCAACTTGTACAGGACTTCTAAAAAACTCTTCACCTTCAAATTCATCAAGATTATCCCAGTGATTAATTAAATTATTTGAAGTAAACAAAAAACCGTGAATAGTATCACCTTCTTCATCTAATTTAATTCCAGGGTATCCCATAGAAGCAGACCAACCTGCATCTTTTAAATAACCTCTTACAGTTGCTGGTAAAAATTTACCTACAATATTTTCTAAAACATGTCCATTAGGACAGTTTGGCATCAAAGTACCATATACAAAAAGTGTTTCACTCATTTGTTATCACATGCTCTTTCTAATTTTGGTAAGTCTATATTTAAAGTCATAATTTCTTTCATACAAGAAATTCTAAACTCATCTAAAGGTGCTCGTAAAGAATAATAAGCCCAACGACCTACTCTCTCAACTCTTAAGAACCCAGCTTCTTTTAAAATTTTTAAATGCCTTGAGAGTCTTGATTGAATCATATCAAAAGAGACTTCTAAATCACAAACACAACATTTATCATGAAGATTTATAAACTTTAAAATCTTAACTCTTGTTTCATCATTTAACGCAGCAGCAGATTTTAAAAATACATCCATAAATTCTCCTTTTTAGAAGTATAGCGTAAAAATATTAACATATCAACATATCTTGATATGTTAATTAAGATAAAAGGAAAATAGTTAAATTCTATTCTCCTTTTAAATTATAAAATTCTATAAATCGTTTTTAATTTTTGCTTTTAATTTATCAATTGTAAAACCAAATTCTTCAAATAATTCAGGAGCAGGACCACTTGCACCAAAAGTATCCATACCATAAACAACATCAGCATATTTATAATATTCTAATGCACGAGCAGCTTCTACTGCAAATACTTTTGTTTCTTTTTTAATAACTTGGTCAACATAAACTTGATCTTGTTCTAAAAATAGATCAAAACAAGGAACAGAAACAATATTTGCTAAAATTCCATCTTTCTCTAGGGCACAAGCAGTTTGTAAAGCTAACATAAGTTCAGATCCAGAAGCCATGATAGTAATACTTGCATTTTCTCTTTTTTTAAGTAAATAAGCACCTTTTGAAACTTCTCCAAACTCTTTGTCATCTTTTAAGACTTGAAGTCCTTGACGTGAACAAACAAAAGCAGAAGGAGCATTTAATTTTAATGCTGTTTTCCAAGAAGCCACATTTTCAGTAGCATCTGCTGGTCTAAATACATAAAAGTTAGGTAAGGCTCTAAATTGTGATAAGTGCTCAATCGGTTGATGAGTTGGTCCATCTTCACCAACTCCAATTGAATCATGAGTCCAAATAAAGTGCTGAGGAATTGAAGCAAGAGCAGCTATTCGTGCAGCTGGTTTTAAATAATCAGAGAAAACAAAAAATGTAGCTGAATATACTCTAAATAAACCATATAAATTCATAGCATTTGTAATTGAAGCCATTGCATGCTCTTTTATTCCAAAATGAATATTTTTACCATTTGGGAAATCACCAGCATCTTTTAGTTCTGTTTTATTAGAAGGTGCTAAATCAGCAGACCCACCTAAAAATCCAGGAATACTTTGTGCAATAGCATTTAAAATCTTATGATTTGAATCTCGTGTTGCTACTTTTGAATCAGCTTCAAAAGTAGGATATACAATTGAATCAAAATTAGGATTTTGTAAATCTTCTATTTTATCTTTTGTATTGGCACTTAAAGAAGAGTTCCAAGATTTTTCTAGTGCTTCTCCTGTTTTACTTTTATCAAAAGCAGCTTTTACCTCAGATGAAACTACAAAAGTTTCATTTTCATCAAAACCAGCTAATTTTTTAGATGCGGCTATTTCTTTATCACCTAAAGGAGAACCATGAGTATGATGACTTCCTTCCATTGTTGCAGCTCCTTTACCAATAGAAGTATTAGCAATAATTAAAACTGGTTTTGTAGCACTTTTAGCACAAGTTAAAGCATTATTAATTTCATCAAAGTTATGCCCATCTATTTCAATTACTTCAAAATCAATAGCTTCAAATCTAGTTTTTACATCTTCACTCCAAGCAAGTGATGTATCACCTTCAATAGTAATATTATTTGAATCATAAATAATTACTAAATTATCTAATTTATGATGTCCAGCAGTTGCAGTTGCTTCATAAGATAATCCTTCTTGTAAATCTCCATCTCCACATAAACAATAAACTTTATGATTTATTACATCAGATCCTAATAGTTTTTTTGCATATTTCGAAGCCATTGAAAAACCAACAGCATTTGCAATACCTTGTCCTAAAGGACCAGTTGTAATTTCAATACCATGAGTATGTCCATATTCAGGATGACCTGGAGTTCTTGAGTGTGTTTGTCTAAAGTTTTTCATATCTGCAATACTTAAATCAAAACCCCAAAGGTGAAGTAATGAATATACTAATCCAGTTGCATGACCTCCTGAGAATACCAATCTATCTCTATTTAACCACTTAGAGTTTCCTGGGTTTACATTTAGATGTGAGCTTAATACTGTTGCGATATCTGCAAGTCCCATAGGCGCACCTGGGTGTCCTGAGTTCGCTTTTTGCACCATATCAGCTGCTAAAAATCTAATTGTATCTGCTTGTTTTTGAAGTAAATCTTGTGACATAAGTATCCTAGTTATTGATTTATATTTAATTTTATGCGATTATATCTAATTTTTATTAAAGAGTATTTTAAGGTCTTAACAGTATTTATTTTTTAACTATGTAAATTAGGTTCTTCAAAAAAATCTTTTATATTTACATCTAAGATATATGCTATCTTACTTAAGTGTTCTACGTTAAAATGGTAACCCTTATGGCTTACTTCAGCATAAGATATTACACTTACACTTTTATGTCCTATTGCTTGAGATAGTGCTAGTTGAGAAAAACCTTTTTCTACTCTTATTCTTTTTACATTTTTTCCAATTAGTTCTTGAAATGATTTAATATCAAAGTCGTCTATATTATTCATATTTAGAATGCTACCTTATTAGTATAAGTTAATATTAAATTTTATAAAGATAAAATTATTTTTACAACTTATTATAATAAGTTTCTATGTTTTTACCTTATCTACTATCAAGACCTTTACTAATATCATCGACTAAATCCTCTTTTATTATTTAAAAGACTCACTATAAAAGTGATTTAATTAATCCATAATATTTATATCGTTTTAGATTTTATCTATACAAGAGTTTCAACTTGTATAGACAAGATGTAATCTTTGTGTAACTTAAATATTTTATACTTTTTAAATCAAAATATGATTTAGGAAATAGTATGAGCAAAGCTTTATATATAAAACTTTATGAAAATATTTTAAAAGACATTGAAAATAAAAAGTATTCTAATTCTTCTAAACTTCCTTCTGAAAATAACTTAGCGAGCAAATTCGAAGTAAATAGACATACAGTTAGACAAGCTTTAAAACTTTTAAAAGACCAGGGTTATATTTATACGAAACAAGGAAAAGGTAATTTTATAAGTAATATTAAAGTTCCTTATTCAATATCAAATAAGAGCTCTTATTCATCAAAGATTTTAGATTTAGGATATGAACCTAAGACTAAACTTCTAAGTGCCAAAATAATAGTTCCAAACGAAGACGTAGCAAAAGTTTTAGGTTTAAATAATAGTTTAAAAGTAATAGAAGTAAAATTATTACGTTTTGTAAATGATATTCCTATTTCAGTTTCATACTCATACTTTGATGCATTTTTATATCAAAAATTAATGCAACATTTAGATGAAGAAGATTTTTCATTATATAAAAGTTTACAAGAAGCCTACCCTAAGTTAATAATTACAAAACAATCTACTATTTTTGAAGCCTTAAGTACTACTAGTGAATTTAGTGAACTTTTATTAATGCCAAAAAACTCACCTCTTTTATCAGTTTGTACAATTTCAAAAGATCAAGATGGCAATTATGTCGAATATGGAACATCATATTTTAGAGCAGATACTTGCAAAATAAAAATAGATTTAGTATAGGAGAAAACATGGTAAAAATGAAAAACTTAACTCTTGGATATAAAAAAGAGATAATTTTAAAAGATATAGATTTAAAAATTAAAAAAGGTGAATTTGTTGGAATTATTGGTCCAAGTGGAGCTGGTAAGTCAACACTTTTAATGAGCATAACTGGTGGAATAAAAGTTTTTAATGGCAAGTTTGAGGTATTAGATTTTGATTTAAAAAATATTAAGAAAAAAAACTTAATTAAATTAAGAGAACAAGTTGGTGTAATTTTTCAAGCTTATAATTTAGTTGATAGATTAAGTGTTTTAGACAATGTAATTAGCGGAATGTTAAAAGATATTCCACTAACACGTGCAATTATTAAATTATATGTAAAAAAGGAGATCAAAAAAGCAAAAGAATTTATGGACATAGTTGAGATTACAAAACATTCTGGAAAAAGATGTGATGAGTTATCAGGTGGTCAAAGGCAAAGAGTTGCAATTGCAAGAGCTTTAGCGGCTGAACCTAAAATTATTTTAGCAGATGAACCAGTATCCGCACTTGACCCTAAAAGTGCTAGAAAAGTAATGGGTATTTTAAAAAAAGTAAACGAGGTTTATGGAGTAACAGTTGTAACAAACTTACACCATTTGGAGTATGCACAAGAGTATTGCGAACGAATCATTGGAATCAATGACGGCGTAATAGTTTTTGATGATAAAAGTGAGAATTTAACAGAAGCTATACTTGAAAAAATTTACGCTTCAAAATAAAAAAATTAAGGAAAATTAATGAATTTAGTTAAAAAATCAATACTAACTTGTTTAGTATCAGCTCTTGGAGTAACATCACTACAAGCACAAGAAAAATGGCCAGATCAGGTTATCTTTGGAGTAATTCCAGTTGCTGGTTCAACGTCTATGAAAGAAAACTTTGGTCCTTTAACTTCATACTTAGAGAAACAACTTGGCATTAAAGTTAAGCTTCAATTATCAGGTGATTATACAGCTGTAATAACAGGTATGCAGTACAAAAAAATTGATATAGCATACTTAGGACCAAAATCTTATGTTGAAGCAGCAAAAAGAGCAAAAGCAGAAGCTTTAGTTGTTGAAGTCGATGCTGAATCTGGTTTACCTGGATATAGAGGAACTATTATTACAAAAAAAGGTTCTGGACTTAAAACTTTAGCTGATTTAAAAGGTAAAAGATGGGCATTTACTTCATCTCAATCTACATCAGGAACACTAGTTCCAACTGTTATGTTTGCAAAAGCTGGAATTAAACCAACAAAATATTTCTCAAAAGTTTTATACTCAGGTGGACATGAAGCTTCTATTTTATCAGTTAAAGCTGGAAGAATTGATGCCGCATCTACTAATAACTTAGATTTTAATAGAGGTTTAGGGAAACAATGGAAAAGAGATGATTTTAATGTTATTTGGACTTCTTCTTTAATTCCAGGAGCTCCAGTTGCTGTTAGATCTGAATTACCAAACTCACTTAAAATGGCTATTAAGGGAGCTTTTTTATCATTTAATGACAAAGAAGGTATGGAAAGATTAAAAAATAAAGGTTTTATTAACGGAGATGATTCTGTATACGATTCAGTAAGAGAATTAATCAAATTAAAAAAACAATTAAAAAAGAAAAAATAATAAACCTTCGGGTTTATTATTCTTAGGATAAAAAATGAATATAGAGCAAATAAAAAAAGAAGCTAGTCCATTCTCCTTTCTTAAATCTACTATTATTGTTATTTTTATACTTGTATTTATACAAAGTTGGAATGATACAGAAATGGATGCCAGAGCACTAATTGATGGTGGAACGTACATGATGGATTATTTAAATGGAAATGAAGAAATAGAAGGAAGTGGTTTTTTCCCTCCTAATTTAAATACTGATGATTTAAGCACATATGCTTTATCGATGTTAGAAACAATACAAATGGCAATTATTGCTCTTGTGCTATCTATAATAGTGGCAGTTCCATTATCATATATGAGTTCAAAAAATATTTTAGATATTTTAATTCCAGGGAAAAGTACTTTTCATGGATTTGTTAAACAAGTGATATATGCAAGTGCTACTTTTGTTGCAAATGTTTTTAGATCAATAAATGAAATTATTTGGGCATTAATTTTTGTATCTGCTGTTGGATTAGGACCAATGGCTGGAATTTTAGCCTTAGGTGTTCATACAGCTGGAGTATTATCAAAACTTTTAAGTGAAGGAAATGAAGCTATTGATAAAGGACCTGTTGACGCATTAGCTACAACTGGAGCTGGATTTATTAAAGTTTTAGTTTTTGCAGTTATTCCACAAACCATGCCACATTTTGTTTCAATGTGTTTATATAGATTCGAATCAGACGTAAGATCAGCCTCAATTTTAGGTTTTGTTGGAGCTGGAGGAATTGGTTTTTACTTATTTGACAAAATGAGATCTTTTGAAAACTCTGATGTATGTAGCATTATTATTATAATAGTTCTTACTGTTTGGACTTTAGACAAGTTAAGTGCGGTAATTAGAAGAAGGTTTATATAAATGGAAAGAGAAGAAATAAATAACATAGCCCAAGAAGTAGACATCTTAATATTAAAAGAATTATATAAAAAAATTAAAAAAAACCATATAGTTAATATTTTGACAAAAGCAAGTGAACAAACACTTTTAGTTCCTGTAAAAGACCCTATTTCAAATGGTAGTTTTTATGCAGGAGAAGTATTAGTAACTTCAAGTATCGTAGAAGTTGATAATACAAAAGGTTGGTCTATGGTTATGGATTCAAATGAAGATTTATCTTTATATATAGCAGTTATAGATGCAGCTTTTGAGGCAAATATTTTTAAAGATGAAATAATTACTTTATTAAAGAAAACAAAGAAACAAAAAGAAGAATCAGCAAAAAAAGAGAATCAAAGAGTTAACTCAACAAGAGTATCTTTTGATTTAATGTAAGGATAAGAATGAAAAACCTTGATATTGAAAAACTTAATAGAGATAATTTTAGAGCAATGATGGATGTTTTATCTATGCCTGGAACCCTGCAGAATATTAAACCTTTATTTAACTCAAATTTACTAGCACTTGCAAATACTCTTTTATATTCACAAGTTACCTTCTTTTATGATGGAAAAGAAAAATTTGATTTAATTCAAGCTATAAATAATTGTGAAAATAAAAGTTTAGAAGAAGCAGATTATATTTTTTTTGATGAAACAAATGATTATGCTTTAAATAAAGCAAAAATCGGAATTCCTAAAGACCCAGAATTATCAGGAACATTGATTTTTAAATGCAAAAACTTCAGACAAATAGAAGTTAGATTAAGTGGACCTGGAATTAATGGAAGTAAAAAAGTGTTTTTACCAATTACTAGAGCTTTTGTAAACTTCTTTAACGAAAAGAATTCTTCTTATCCCTTAGGAAATGAAGTTTTCTTTTTAAGTGATAAAGGCGAAATCATTGCACTTTCAAGAACAACAAAACTGGAGATTTTATAATGGCATATTATGCAATAAAAGGTGGAGAAGAAGCTATAAATAACTCTTTAGATTTTTATAATGAGCAAACTTCAAAAGCACAAGACATAGATGAACAAAGTTTAATACAAGGTTTAACATTTAGCATTGATAAAGTTATCTCAGAAGGGTCATTATATTCTAAAAAACTAGCAGCAAAAGCTATTAAAAGATCAGCAGGAGATTTATTAAATGCTTCATTTTTTCTAAGAGCACATAGATCAACTTGCCAAAGATTAGGAGAATGTAAAGTTTTAGATGTAAATGAAATGCGCTTAAGTAGAAGAATTTCTTCTGCTTTTAAAGATATAGAAGGAGGTCAATTATTAGGACCTTCAAATGATTATGAAATAAAATTATTATTAGATTTAAAAAAAGAAAAAACTAATATAAAAGAGTATTCAACACATAATAATATTATTAAATCAGCACTAAGCCCGCTAAGAGATGCTTCTTTAATTAAAAAATTAAAAAAAGATGATAAACCTTGGGATATAACACGTTCTTATCCAAGTGCTCCTTATCCTAGATCTGCTGTTTTACAAGTAATGAGTAGAGGTGAGAGTGGATCTTTATTAGCTGTTGGATATACAACAATGAGAGGTTATGGAGATGTTCATCCTACTATTGGTGATTTAAGAATTGGGGAACTTGATATTATATTTACTCATCCTTTTTCCAAAAAAGAAGTAAAAATAGGCTCTATTGAAGCAACTGCTGTTGAGTGTGCTGGAACATTTAATCAAGATAAAGATGGTGATACAAAGTTAACAACTGGTTTTGGTTTTTGTTTTGGGAAAAATGAAACAAAAGCTATATCTATGTCTATTATTGATTTAAGTTTATACAATAAAGCTTACTCTCTTGGAGGTGAAAATATCATTGCAGCTGATTTTGAAATGATTATGCATCACTTAGATGGTATTGAATCTTTTGGAATGACAAATCATTTTAAACTACCTCATTATGTAACTTTTCAAACAGATTTTCAAATTTTTAACTGCGCAAAAGAATATGCCTTAGAAAAAGAAAAAGAAGAAAAGAAACAAAGAAAAAAAAGATTAGAACAAGCAAAAGATAAAAAATTAAAAAAGGATAAAAAGTGAGATATGCATTTTTAGATGAAGAAGCTAAAAAAGAAATTAGAAGATCTTTACTAAAAGCTATTGCTATTCCTGGATATATTGTATCTTTTGCTTCAAGAGAACTTCCAATTGCGAGGGGTTGGGGTACTGGAGGTTTACAAATTACACTTGCTATTATAAATGAAGAAGATACATTAAAAGTAATTGACCAAGGTTGTGATGGAAGTGTAAATGCTGTGAATATTAGAAACTTTATAAAAAGTGTTACAGAGGTAAATATTACTACAAATACAAAAGAAGCTAGTATTATTCAAACAAGACATAGAGTTCCAGAAATATCCTTAGAAGAAAAACAAATTTTAGTATATCAAGTTCCAATTCCAGATATTTTAGAAACTGTTGAGCCAAATTTAAATCAACAAAAAGTTCTACATGCAAATGCTGATTATTCTAAACTTTGGGTTTTATTATATGAAGACACTTCTATGTTTGGTGATTCTAGAATATCAAATAGATACCCAGTTATGGTTAATAATAGGTATGCAATGGACCCAAGCCCAATTCCAAAATATGACACTTTAAAATTAAATAATTGTAAAGCTTTACAACTTTTTGGAGCAGGAAGAGAAAAAAAGATTTATGCAATTCCACCTTATACAAAAGTAGTACCTTTAAAATTTGATGATAAAGAGTTTAAAGTTGAAAACTTTGATAATAAAGTTTGTAAAAGATGTAATTCTTCTAGCTCTTTTTTAGATGAAATTTATGATGATGAAGGTTTATCTTCTTATTATTGTAATGATACAGATTATTGTGATAAACAAAAAGAGAGTAAATAATGATATTAGATATTAAAAATATTTCAAAAGTTTTTGGAAAGTTTTGTTCTCAGTGCTTAGAAAATACGGGTGCATCTTTCAACAGTTCAATTTGCCCAAATTGTAAAAGTATAATAGCTGTTAATAATGTTAACTTATGCTTACATAAGGGAGAAGTATTAGGAATAGTAGGTGAAAGTGGTAGTGGAAAATCAACTCTATTACAATTGATTTACCAAGACCAAAAACCTTCAAGAGGCGAAATATTTATAAAACAATTTGTAGGAAAAGACGGAAAGAAAAAAAATATTATGGATGCTTCTTTAAATGAGTTATCTCATCTTAGAAATTCTTTAATGTCAATGATTTACCAAAATCCAAGATTAGGTTTAAATTATAACTTTTCAGCTGGTGGGAATATTGCACAAAGAGTTATTATGAGTGGAAATAAAAACTATAAACAAATAAGAAACAAAGCCTTATTTTTTTTAGATAAAACTGAAATACCAACTTCTAGAATTGATGATTATCCTGAATATTTTTCAGGAGGACAGCAGCAAAGAATTCAAATTTCAAAAGCCTTATCCTCAAATCCTAAAATCTTACTTTTAGATGAACCAACAACAGGGCTTGATTTATCTGTACAGGCAAAAATACTTGATTTGATAAAAGAATTGCAAGATAAAATTGGTTTTGCAATGCTTGTTGTTTCACATGATTTAGGAGTGATTAAACATCTAACAGATATTACAGTTGTTATGAAAAATGGACAAATAGTTGAAAAAGGTTTAACAGATCAGATTTTAGAAGATCCCCAACATCCTTATACACAATTACTTGTATCTTCAGTACTTTAAGGTTACAAAAATGATTAAATTAGAAGTGAAAAATTTAAATAAAGTATTTACAATACATACCCAAGGAAGTATTGAAGTAAGCGGATTTAAAGATATTAATTTATCTGTAAAAAAAGGTGAGTTTTTATCTTTATTTGGTCCAAGTGGTACAGGGAAGTCTTCAATTCTAAAAACTTTATATAGAACATATACTACAAGTTCTGGAAATATAATATTTTATAAAGAGGATGGAAGTAAAATAGATATAGCAAAAGCTAGTGAAAGTGAAATATTAAAACTTAGACAAAATGATATTTCTTATGTTTCCCAGTTCTTACAAATCCTTCCAAGAATATCAGCTGTTAATGTAGTTGCTAGACAGTTAATAGAAAAAGGTGAAAGTGAAAAAAAATCGCAAGAAAGTGCAAAAGAATTATTAGCATACTTATCTATAAAAGAAGAACTTTTTGACCTCTCCCCTTTAACTTTTTCAGGAGGAGAGCAACAAAGAGTTAACATAGCAAAAGGAATTATAGCTCCTAAATCTCTACTTTTATTAGATGAACCAACAGCTTCCTTAGATAAAACAAATACTATGAAAGTTGTTTCTAAACTAAAAGAAATAAAGAAACAAGGTATTACTATGATTGGAATTTTTCATGATCTTGATGCAATGAACAGTATTAGTGACAATATATATAAATTAGAAAGAGTAAAATAATGCAAACAATTTTAAGAAGTACAAATGTTTTAATAAATGAAGAGTTTATAAAAGCTGATGTCGTAATACAAGGCGAGTTTATAAAAAGAATTGATGAGTATGGTAAAAATCCTGTTGCACTTGATTTAAAAGATTTAAAAATTGCACCAGGAATTGTTGATTTACATTCAGATGCAATTGAAAAAGAAATAGAACCAAGACCTGGAGCTTCTTTTCCTATAGCTTTAGCTGTAAGTGAACTAGATAAAAAATTATCAATGAGTGGAATTACAACAATGTTTCATGCTATTGGGTTTGAAGAAAATCCAAAAAAGAAAAGAAGTATAGCTTTAGCAAAAGAACAAATAGAAGAGATTTTTAAGGCAAATAAAGAACACTTAGGAGTTGATAATTTTATTCATGCTCGTTTTGAATTAAGTGCAGAAGATGCAGTTGAACCTATAAAAGAAGTAATAAAAAAAGGCATGGTTAAAATGCTTTCTTTAATGGATCATAGTCCTGGACAGGGACAATTCAAATCCCTAGAATCATTTAAAAGTTTTTATAAAAATTATTATGGTTTAAATGAAGAAGAATTAAAAGAAGTAATTGAAAAAAAACTTAGTAAAAATGAAGATAAGATTAATGACTTAATTCAATGTGCAAAAGATAATAACTTAACTCTTTTAAGTCATGATGATGATTGTATAGAAAAGCTTGATGGTCTTTTAGCCCTTGGTATTAAAATATCAGAATTTCCACTTGATTTAGATGTTGCTAAATATGCAGTATCAAAAGGAATTGCTACAGGAATGGGCGCTCCTAATATTGTAAGAGGTGGTTCTCAAAGTGGAAATATTTCAGCAATAGATTTAGTAAAAGAAAATGTTTGCAAATATTTATGTTCAGATTATCACCCAAGTTCTATGTTACAAGCAATTTATAGAATGGAAAAAGATGCAAATTTACCTTTAGCCAAGGGATTTTCAATGATTTCTAAAACACCTGCTTTTTATGCAAAACTTCAGGATAGAGGTGAGATTAAAGCGAATAAAAGAGCAGATATAATTGTAATTGATGATTCTCATTTACCTAAAGTTGTATTAACAATAAAAGATGGTGAGTCTGTTTTTAATGGAATAAAAGGTTTTAAATTATAAAATAAGAAGGATAAAATATGGTAACAATTTATAGAAGTATTTTAGGTTTAGTGGCACAGTATAATCAAAGAAAAGACGAATTCCAATATAGGAAATAAATAAAACAAATGAAAATAATATTAATTGTAGGACCAAGTGGTGTAGGAAAAGATAGCTTATTAAAAAAAGCTAAACAAGAGTTAGGAGATGAATTCTTCAAAGAGTATAACTTCATAAAAAGATATATTACAAGACAGCCAGATAAAAATGAGAAGAACTTTTATCTGGAAGAAGAAGCCCTAGAAGTTTTAAAAAAGAATGATTTTTTTATCTCTTCTTGGAGCTCTCATAATAATACTTATGCAATAGCAAAAAATTCTCTAAAAAAAGGGAAAAATATAATTTCAATTTCAAGAGGCAAGATAAAAGATTTTGAAGATTTTAGTGAAAAAGTTTTTACTATAAATATTTCGGTGAGTAAGACAGAGTTAAAAAAGAGATTAGAAAAAAGAGGACGAGAAGATAAAGATGAAATTCAAGAACGTCTAAATAGAGTCTATAAAACTATTGAGGCAAATAATTTGATAGATTTTGATAATTCAAAAGACATAAAAAGTTCAAGTAAAGAGTTTATTTCTTTATTAAAATCATTATGAAATTAAGTTTTTTAGGAAGTGCCAATAGTGCTGGAATCCCTGTTCACAATTGTACTTGTGAGGCTTGTTCTCTTTATAAAAAAAACAAAGAGCTAAATCTAGCAACTTGTGCTTACCTTAGTATAGATGAAGAGATTATTTTATTAGATGCAGGTCATGATAATATTTCAGATATTTTTAATGAAAAAAAAATACTTGCAGTTTTTTTAACACACTTTCATGCTGATCATTGTTTAGGTTTATTAAGATTAAGACATTCTAAAAATAAAATATTATGTTATCACCCAAAAGATAAAGATGGTTTTTCTGATTTATTTAAGCATAAGCATAATATTGAATATTCTGAACTTAATAATAAAGAATCAGTACTCATAAAAAATATAAACTTCACGGCTTTAAACTTAGAACACTCAAAAAATACAAATGGTTATTTAATTCAAACTAAAAATATAAAAATAGCCTATTTAACAGACTGTTATACTATAAAAAAAGATTTGATACAGTTCTTAAAAGAAAAAAGTTTAGATTATGTTTTCATAGATGCTTGTTATGATGAAAGAACAAAAAAAGGAAATCATCTAAATTATCTTCAAGCAAGCGATATTTTAGATGAAATAAAAGCGAAACAATCCTATTTAATGCATATATCTCATACTACTTTAGAATATATACTAAAAAACAATATTAAATTAAAATATAACTATCTAAAAAATAATCAAGAATTTATTTTTTAATTTTATTTATTTAAAATATCACATTCAAGTATTAGGAAATATTCTTATAAACCACCCTTATATTTTAACTTTTCAGGAATAATTGTTGATTTTAATTGTGCCTCGTAGCCTTTTTTGATTGTTGCATCAGATAGTTTCCATTTATTTTTAAGGTAATTTAGAACTTTTTCTTTTGTATACCTATTTTTAATCAATGGAAGAAAATACTCAACTGCTTGTATATCATCTTTTAACTCTAAATGATAAAGTCTTGATAAGTTTTTTATTGCTTTAAGACTCTCTCTCTCTATTGCTTTTTTATACCAAATCAAAGCTTCTTTTAAATTATTTAAATCTTTTTGATAAATTAAAGCTAAATTAAAAGCAGCTTTTTTATCTCCTAAATAATAGGATTCTTTATAAAACTTTTTAACATTTAAATAATCATTCACTACTTCATATACTTCTGCTAAATTAAATGCTACTTCATTATCTTTTTTCTTATTCCAAGATTTTAAATACCAAAATTCAGCAAGTTTAAAATCTTTTATTCTTTTATGATAAAGTACCCCAAGATTAAAAGAAGATTCATAATCCATATCAGAAGTATCATACCAAACCTTTCCATACTCATAATTATCAAGTCTATAATCATAAGCTGGTTTAAGAAGAATATTTTTACTTTCATTTTTCTTAGTATTTTTTTTCTCATTATTATTTTTACTATCTGAACAAGCAGAAAGACTTAATAATCCTAATATTAATAAAAGTTTTATTAGTATTTTATGCACCTTTTTTCTCCTTATTTACTTCTTGATTTTCTTGTACTTTATATCCGTACGTTGATTTTTCCATCATTAATTTTTCTTCATCATTTAAAGGAACTAGTTTTATACTTTTTATTTCTAATTCTAAACTATCTTCTAAACTTGCACTTCCAGGATAAGAAAAAAGTTTTAAATCAATATCATGATCCATTTCGTACTCTATTTTATATTTTAACGTTATATCACGATTAATAATTAACAAATGTGAGCCTTTCTTTTCTAAAATCTTAGCTAAGTGTTTATCCATTTTATTTACATCAATAGTTTCATATTTAAAGTCATTTCGCATTTTAGGAACTTCACCTTCTTTTAGAATATCTGACTTATGTATAGTTTTATAATCCACATCTCTTTTAAACTCAATACTAAGATTATTTTGCATAATTTCTTTTGGAATATTTATCTTAGTTTTAAACTCATATACAAACTCAACCATACCGCCATTTGTAAACTCTTTTTCATAAACTCCTTCATCTACTTCTATTTTATATCCGTAGATAACTGCTTTTAAATTTATTAGCTCATATTGCATAGCATTATCAAATATATCACTATTCTTTTCATAGTTACTACCTATGTACCTTTGAAGTTCAATATATGATTTAAAACCTTCAATTTTATTTTCCAATTTTTCATTAACAGTTTGAGTAAATATTTTTGATTCATAAGGGTCAGTGGTACTTGAACTAAATACATTTAAAACTTTTGTGAAATTATACTTATAACTACTATGCTCTTCTTGATTAAATAGAAGTGATTTAAATAAATAAGCTTCTATATTTGTATCAACAAAAGCATCTTTGATCCACATTTCCCAAACAACTTCTATAATAATAGTTGCAAGTATCACAGCAAGTGCTCCAATCCAACCAATACCAGGAATTATTAGCATGCTAGCAGCTATCATCATATTTTTAACTATTATTGCAGCTTTTCCATCTATATCATTTTCATCAGTTTTTTGTACTTCATATACTGTTGCTACAATTACTCCAACAGCCCCAACCTTTGAAAGAAGCTTCATACTTCCTATTCTTGTAATCTTTTGTGCGCTTAGTACTTTTTGTAGGTGAATTTGTATAGAAGATACTGTTTTAGGCATATTTTCTGCTAGAACAGTGCTGAGCGCATGTATATCTTGGGAAAGAGAAAATATATCTGCTTTATTTAGAGCTTTTTTTGAGAAAATTGCTGCTGCTACATTAGCTCCTGCTACAAATGTAGATAGTGCTTTTGTACTTTTCATAAAAGCTTTATATTTTGATGAGTTTTTAAAACCATATCCTATCTCTTTTAATTCATCATTATCAATATCAACCATGTTAGACATAATTTGTTCATCCATATCTCTTAGTTTAGAACTAATTCCATCAATAAATTTTATTTTTTCATAGAAAACTTCAATCTTCTTTTTTGATTCTAGTGTTTTTTCATAATTAGCATCTAATAAATCTGATACATCTATTTCGTAACGTTTATCTTCAACTTCAAAAGAGTCTATAAAAGATTGTGCATTACCTTGTCTTTGAGAGAAACCTTCTTTATTTCTTTCACTTTTTACAAGTGAATGAGCAAAGTGAGAGTGAAGGATTGAATAATAAACTTCACCAATAGGAAGTTCAAATATTTTTTTTGCATATTCTATATCTTCTATTTCATTTCTTCTTTTCGTTAATTCTTTTATTAAATCTAAGATATGAGCTTGATTTGTATTAAAAGGTGAATTTTTATTTGATTCTGCATCTAAAAGGCTTCTATTAGCTGTGAAAAAATAAATAAGATTTAACATAGTATTGTAATAATCTGTTTCAATATCTTTTTTATCAAATTCTTGAATATTTTTATATGAAGTTAAAATATCTTTAATTTCACTTGAAACAAGTATCTTTTCAAATTCTTCTAAAAAAGTTTTTGTATTTGGCATATCATTATAATGAAAAGATTCAAAATCCAAATCTAAATATAAATCACTAAAAAGTTTTTGAGGTTTAGCTATTTTTGCAAGAGAAATATCATATGACATTTCTTGATTTATTTTATCTAGGGATTCATATTGTTCTAAAAGCTTATTATCTTTTCTTTGAAATATTTTACTATAAGTACTTTTTTGCTCTTTTATAATTGCTCTAATATCTTTAATATTATCATCACCAATATTAGGAAGTGCTTTTGAAGTTTTGAGGGTATAATAAAAATCTTCTACAATATTTTTTAATCCTGATTTTTCAACTTCTTTTTTATATTTATCACTAAAATATATTGCAAAAACTAATAAAGCTAATACTTTTCCACCATATTTTGAATAGTTATTATATTTTTCATCAGCACCATTACCTAATTCCAACCACTTATATGAAGCAGGATAGTTTTTTGTAAACTTAGGGTTATAACTTTTAACAAATTTTTCACTTATTCTTTTATTATAATTTTTTAACAAATTGATTTTTAACATTCCATTGTATGCACAAGAAAGACCGTTATTTACTATTCTAAATTCATATCCATTATAGTATTTACCACTTTTTTCTATTTTTCCATTTTCATCTTTTAAAATATTTTTGAAAAAAGATTTATTTATATATTCAACTTCATTAAAATAGTTAATAGCTGTATCATAAGCAGGATCAATAATATCTGCTAAATTACTTATATTCTTAATATCTTTAACTATTAACTCTCCTAATGAACCATTACAAATAGTATTGGCTAATTCTCTATAAAGATGTTTAAGCTTATTTACATTTTTATCATAATCTTTTTGCTCTTCTGGTGAAACATAAAAATAATCCAATTTATTTGCAACAGAATAAATATAAGCATTTTTCTTTTTAACATTTTTTATATACGAATCATTATTTGCAAAAACAGTTTTATAATTCCATTCATAATGATTGAACATATCTTCTGCTTTTCCTAGTACATCATCTAATGTTGTTACTACATTTAAAGGATACATAGTAAAGTTTGTACTAGTTCCTTTTTCTTTTGCAGCTTTTATTTTATTTTGATGGGCTTTTTTTGGATCAAATTCTTTTGCGAGATCTATATTATAATTAAATATTTCATTTGAATTTATACTTGAAATATCATCTATGAAAAAACTTTCTTTTTTATTTTTTGATGGAACTGTTGGGTCAAACTTTGTGCTTTTAAATAAGCTTAAGTCTTCTGCTCTTTTCTTTTGTTCAGCTCTTACTTGTACATTTGTATAAAATATTTCGATTTCTTCACCATCATATAGGGGAATATAATCGTGTTCTATATTATTTTCATCTTTGTATTTTATCTCTTTTGTAGTTTGGGCAAATAATGAACCTTTACTTATAATTTTATATTCCTCTATTTTTTTAGATGAGAGTTTTATATATACAAAAGCTTTTGTATACGTAACAATTTTTTCTCTTATTTGAGGATGGGTATCCATTGTTCCGTAATACTCTTGTATTTTGTTATATGCTCTACAAGCTCTTAGAGGTTTATAAATATTTTCTAAGAAAAAATCTTTTGACTCTCTTATTAGGTAAAGATTATATTTTTCATCTTCTTTTTTTTCATTTGCTTTTTGTTTTTCACTTTCACTTGCATCTGCTCCTAAAACATTATCAATTCCACTTGGTGGCAGTGAAAATGAGTTTAGATTTGCTCTTGAAGCAATAACTAAAGCTGCTCCTTTATTTGTTTTGCACCCTGCTACATCTAAAGCATAAGTTCCACTTGTACCATTCACATTTGTTTCTGTCATAGCAGAAGAAATTGAGCTAACTACAGTACATGGCTTTTTTTTAGGGCATCCACTTATTGAGGCACCTAAGATATCTACACAAAAGTTTGGCTTTAAACCTCCAATTACACGAATAGGATCGGAGGATGGATGAACTACTGTCCCACCATGAGAACACTGTATTACACAAGATTGCGTTAAAACTTTACGAGACATAGTACTTCCTAAAATAATTAATTTAAGTATTTTATACAAAAAATGTTAAAAATATAATAAAATAAACCTTTTTATTATTAATAATATTTATTTATTATTTTATGTATATTTAGAATTTGCGTATATAAAGGGGTTTATTTAAAAAGTAGCTAGAAAAGTATCAATAAAGAATTATTAATATAATTATTATATTTACTATAAAATAATTTAATAAGGTATTTTTAAACTTATTATTGATAGAATCTCGAAATATTTAATCTAATGATTAAGAAAAAAGAAATATGGAGTAAGATAATTGACTGATTTGATTTTAAATGACATTTCAAAAAAAGAACCATTTGGTTCTGATTTTAAATATTATGATAAATTTTTAACTATAGAGCAAGAGATAGATAATGACTATAGTGTTACTTCTAAAGACGGAACAAATTGGCTTATAGTTAAAAAATCTTGTTATGAAATGTTAACTCAAAATACAAAAGATATCAAAATTGTTTCTTGGTGGTTAAATTCTTTTTGGAAATTAGAAAACTTTTTAGGTTTAGAACGTTCACTTTTTGTATTTAATGATTTTATAAAAAAATACAATAACAACTCTTTTCCAAAATCAATAAAAGCTAAAAGAAACACTATTCTTTGGCTTGAACAAACTTTAACTAAAGATATAGTAGAAAAAAAACAACATAAAGATAAACTAAATAATGCTAAAGAGTTAAGTGAACTTTTTTTAAGTCTTCAAAATGAATTGAATATAATTTTTAAAGATGAAGATAAACATTTTTCTAAAATTATTAGATATTTAAAAAATTCTTATACAAAAAATGAAGAAATTAATGAAGTTCCAGAAATAAAAACTTCTAAAGAAGTTTTAGAAAAAGATAAGAAAGCTAAGCAAAATAATAATAGAGATAAGAGCTCAATAGAAACTACTAAAATTGATATTAAAAAAATCACAACAAATGAAGAAGCTAATAAAACTTTACAAACATTTAAAAAATCAGCTTCTTTATTAAGTGAATATTACAGAAGTACAAATTCTTATGATTTAAAAGCTATAAAAATAACAAGACTCTTATCTTGGTTAAATATTGATGGTTTACCTTTTAATGAAGAGAAACTAACTCAAACAAATCCACCTTCAGATAATACTTTATACCAAATTGAAGAAGCTAGAAAAAATAATGAAAGTAACACTGCTTTTATACTTATTCAACATGCACTTGAGCGTTCACCTTATTGGTTAGATGGTCATTTTAAATCTTACGAAATTTTAATACAAGAAAAACAGCAACAAGAAGCAAATGAGATTAAAAACGCATTAATAGCTTTTGTAAATTCAAACCAAGGGGTAGAAGAACTTTTATTTAAAGACAAAACTGCTTTTGCATCTAAAGAAACAAAAGATTTTTTAAATAAAGACAAAAACGATAATGAAAATAAAACAAAGGAAATAAAAACTGAGACTCTTGTTTCTAACAAAAAAGAGAAAAGTGAGCTTATAAATAAATGTTACGAGCTTATTAATAATAATCAAAAAAAGGATGCAATGCAAGTACTTCAAAATCATTATAATTTAGCAATTAGCCAAGAAGAGAAATTTAAATTACGCTTAGAACATGCAAAAATAGCTATTTTCTGCAAAGAATTTAAAATGGCATTAGTTTTGTTAGAGGATCTTGAAAAAGATATCAATAAATATGGTCTTGATGAGTGGCAACCTAAACTAGCTTCAGAAGTATATAGCTTACTTTTAAAGAATTTTTATGGCAAACAAATCACTAATGAAAAAATAAATAGTATTTATGAAAATCTATGCAAAATTGATATTTCACAAGCACTTAATTTAAATACAGGAGAATAAAATGATGACAAAACAATCAGAGTCACCAAAAGAAAGAATTAACGTTACATATAAACCAGCTACTGGAGATATGAATGAAGAGATTGAAATACCTTATAAACTTACACTTTTAGGGGATTATAATCCAAATGCAAAAAAAATTCCTATTGAAGATAGAAAAGCTATCAAATTAGATAAAAACAATTTTAACGATGTGTTAAAAGAACAAAAACTATCAGTTACTTTTGATGTTCCAAATAAGTTAAGCAATGATGAAGATTCTTCTTTAAATATTAACTTAAATATTTCTAGTATTAAAGATTTTTCACCTGAAAATATTGTTGAAAATGTTGATGAATTAAAAGTTTTAATGGAACTGCGAAAATCATTGGTTGCACTTAAAGGACCATTAGGGAATGTACCAGCATTTAGAAAAGCTATTGAGGATGCTATGTCTGATAAAGGCGAAATAGATAAATTAATGGACGAACTTAATTTAAAAGTATAAAAAAGAAGGATGAATATGTCAGTTGAAGAAGTAAAAACAAAGAATAATGAAGCACAAAGTACTAGTTTATTAGACAGTATAATTGCACAAACAAGTATCACAACAGAAGATGATACATACTCTGTTGTAAAATCAGGTGTTGGAGCTTTAATTGAAGAATTAATTAAATCTGATAATACAAATGAAAAAGTTAATAAAGCAGTAATTGATAAAATGTTAGCAGAAATAGATGCTAAGATTTCAGCTCAAATGGATGAAATTTTACACCATCCCCAACTTCAATCTTTAGAGTCAAAATGGAGAGGGTTATACCTTTTAGTTGAAAGAACTGATTTTAGAGAAAATATCTTGATGGAAATTATAAATGTTTCTAAAGAAGATTTAATGGATGATTTCGAAGATTGTTTAGATATTACGCAAACAGGTCTTTACAAGCATGTATATACATCAGGTTATGGTCAATTTGGAGGAGAACCAGTTGGAACTATTATTGCTGATTATTCTTTATCTCCATCTAATGTTGATATTAAATTTTTAAATAAAGTTGCTTCGATTTCAGCTATGGCACATGCTCCTTTTATAGCAGCAGCTGGTCCTAAATTCTTTGGTTTAGACTCTTTTGAAGGTTTACCTGATTTAAAAGATTTGGAAGATGTAATGAACTCACCTCAATATGCAGGTTGGAAGGGTTTTAGAAAGAATGAAGACTCAAGATATGTTGGGTTAACACTTCCAAGATTCTTACTTCGTGCTCCTTATGATCCAGAAGATAATCCAATTTCAAACTTTGTATATAAAGAAGATGTATCAGAATCTCATGAAGATTATTTATGGGGAAATACAGTTTATACTTTAGCTTCAAAATTAACAGATTCTTTTGCAAACTACAGATGGTGTACTAATATTATTGGACCAATGAGTGGTGGAGAAGTTAGAGATTTACCTGTTCATACTTTTACAAGTATGGGAGATATTGAGATGAAGATTCCCACTGAGATTTTAGTATCAGATAGAAGAGAATACGAATTAGCACAAGAAGGTTTTATTCCATTAGTAATGAGAAAAGGTAGTAATTCTGCTGCATTCTTTGCTGCTAACTCTGCACAACAACCAAAAATATTCTCAGATACTCCTGAAGGTAATGAAGCTGAACTAAACTATAAATTAGGAACTCAAATGCCTTATTTATTTGCAGTTACTAGAATGGCTCACTATATTAAAGTACTTCAAAGAGAACATATTGGTTCTTGGAGAGAGCGAGCTGATTTAGAACGTGAACTTAATAAATGGGCTAAACAATATGTTGCTAATCAAGAAAACCCAAGTGCTGAAATTAGAAGTAGAAGACCTTTCAAAGCTATTAAAATTGATGTTGAAGATATAGAAACTGATCCAGGTTGGTACAAAGTTAAAATAGCTTTAAGACCACATTTTAAATATATGGGTGCTAACTTTGAATTATCATTAGTTGGAAAGTTAGATAAAGATTAGTATGTATAAAGGAAGTTTATTTGAGAGGTTAACACCACAAGAGCAAAAAAGCAAAAAAACCTTTGATACATATGAAGAATCATTGTATAGCTCAATTGCATTTAACTTATCTCGAATATTCTCTACAAATGCTGGGAGTTCAGAAATCGCAACAGATTATGGACGTCCAGATTTGGACAATATGCACTTAAATTTGCATGATTCAATTCATATAATTGAAAAACGTTCACAAGAGTGTATTAAAAAATATGAACCAAGACTTTTTCACAATACTGTAAAAGTAAATGAGCAAAGACTTTTACATAATGAAATGAGTATTTTCATAGAAGCTTTTCTAAAAGTAAATGGAAAAACAAAAAAACTACATTTTAAAGCTGATTTATTTAAAACAGGTGGAGTAAAGGTATATAAAGATGGAATTTAACGATTATTATAGACAAGAGTTAAGCTCTCTAAGAGTAGAAGGAGCAGAGTTTTCTAAAAAAAACCCTGGTTTATCTACATTTTTATCAAAAGAAGGACAAGATCCTGATGTAGAAAGACTCTTAGAGGGGTTTGCTTTTTTAACTGGAAGACTAAGACAACAAATCGATAAAGAACTTCCAGAAGTAGCACATACTTTAGTACAACTTTTATGGCCTAATTACGTAAGACCAGTTCCTTCATATTGTATTGTTCAATATGAATCATTAAAAGATACAACAGAAGAAACTATAGTTTCTAAAAATACAAATATTTTAAGTAAAAGTATTGCACAGGGAGTACAGTGTAGATTTTCTACTTCTTATGAGACACAAATTCTTCCTTTAGAAGTAAATAATATAGAATATTTTATACATGGTAAAAAAAGTTCTTTAGAACTTAATTTATTAATGACTAGCTCTGGAAGTTTAAATGATATATCTTTTAACAAACTTAGATTTTTTTTAGGGGGTTCTAAATTTGTTTCAAAAGATTTATATCTATTTTTAACAAAATTTGTTGAATCAATTGAAATTTTAATTTTAGATAAAAATGAAGAAGTTTTACAAACTATTAATTTAGATAAATCTTCAATTTCTCCTGTTGGTTTTAAATCAGATGAAAAACTTGCCCCTTATCCTTTAAATGTATTTGAAGGTTATATATTATTACAAGAATATTTTTGTTATCCAGATAAGTTCTTATTTTTAGACATCTTTAATCTTAATAGAATTAATAAAATTGAAGAAGATATATTAAAACAATCAAGATCTTTTAGTATTAATTTTAATCTTTCTAAAAGACTTGAACATAGTGAAACTCCAAGTAAAGATAATTTTTCATTATATTGTACACCTGCTATTAATATTTTTAAAAGTGAAGCAGTTCCTATTAGAAAAGATGAAACATTAAATGAGTACTTAGTCGTACCTTCTGATATATCAAAAGAGCATAGTGAAGTTTTTTCAATACAAGGGGTTAGAGGTTGGGTTAAGAGTAAAAACTCTTATGATGATTATGAACTTTTTGAATCTTTTGAACACAATGATGAAACACAATATTATTCAACTAGAGTTAAACTTGCAAGTGATGGAAGAAGAACTCATACTTATTTAAATTTTGCCTCAAATGATGGAATGGCTGAAGATGTGGAAATTTCAAATGCAAGTGTATCTGTTGATATTACATGCACAAATAAAGATACTCCAAATGAGTACCTTCTTATTGGTGACCTTTGTGTAGCTGATCCTTTATCCTCAACATCAAACTTAAAGTTTAAAAACATAACAATTCCTACTTTATCTTATCCACCTCCAATTGATGGAGATTTTTTATGGAAGATTATTTCAAATATGTCTTTAAATTATCTTTCACTTGATAATATCTCAGCTCTTAGAACTATCATAGAATCTTATGATTTTGTTGGAGCTAATGATATTAAACAAAAAGAGAAAACATCAATGATGTTACAAGGTATGAAATCTGTATCTCATAATACTACAGAAATGATGGAACAAGGTCTTCCCATTCGTGGAATAGAAACACACTTAGTTCTTGAACCTGAAAATTTTTCTTGCATAGGTGATGCTTATATTTTTTGTTCAATTTTAAATGAATTTTTATCTTTATATGGAAATATAAACTCTTTTCACAAACTAATAGTTGATATGCAAAATGAAGATACTTATACTTGGAATCCAAAAATGGGAACACGGTCTTTAGTATAAAATGAATATAAAAAGCATAAATCTTAAACTTAGCAAAAATATTAAAAAATATAATTTACCACAAGCTATTCGTGTGGTTTCTTATTATTTAAAACAATTTTATGAAAATGAGACTTATGAAAATTTATATAAAAGAGTTAATTTTAAATCTAATGCAAGTTTATCTTTTCAAAAAAGCGAAATCTCAAATATTGAATTTTATGAAGATGAGATAAAAGGTAAAAAAGTTGAAATAACACTTAACTTTTTAGGTCTTTTTGGAAGTTCTTCACCGTTACCTTCTCACTATAACGAGATGGTTTTAGAAAGTTTTGATACAGATAAAGTTTTATATGATTTTTTAAATCTTTTTAATAATAATTTACAAAAATTCATATATCCAATCTGGCAAAAACAGAGATATCACATTGAGTATAAAAAAGATTTAAAAGATAAATTTTCTAAATATATGCTTTCACTATTAGGTCTTTATTCAAATATAAACCTTGATGATAATAAATTAGATTTTCATAAATTGATGCCTTACATAGGTATTTTAAGTATGAGACAAAAATCAGCTGGAACTTTAGTTTCTATTTTACGACATTATTTAGATTTTGATGAAATTGAAATTTTACAATGTATGAAAATGCAATCTATTATTCCTTCTTGGCAATATGGAAAATTAGGAGAAGAAAATAGCTCTTTGGGTCAAAATATGATGATTGGAGAGTTTGTTACAAATAGAACTTCTAAGTTTAGGATTTTACTTAAAAATGTAGAAGCTAGTGATATGTATAAATACAGTATTCATGGAAATAAAAGAGATGAGTTAAAAGATTTAATCTCTTTTGCTTTTAACGAACCTCTGGAATATGATGTTTGTTTAGAGATAAAAAAAGAAAAGAAAATACCCTTAGAATTACATGAAGAAACTAAAAGATATTTAGGAATTAATTGTTGGATTGGTAATGCAAGCAGTGATGAACAAATAATAATTGCACAAAAAGGATAAAAATGAAAATAGAGTTAAGTGAATTAATAAAAGCATTAGATAGTAATACTAAAAAACAAGTAGAAAATGCCGCTCAAAGATGTATAAGTAGAGGTGGAAATGAGATTCTAATTGAAGATATATTATTTGTAATGTGTGAAAATGAAAATAGTTTATTAAATGCTGTTCTAAGTCATTATAAGATTGATGTGCAAGAGATGCTAAGTGCTTTATTACATGGTGTGAAAATGAGTGCAACTGAGAGTTCAAGTCCAGTATTTTCAACACATTTAATAAAGTGGATTGAAGATGCTTTTTTAATTACTAAAATGAAATTAGATTTAATAGAAATATCAGATGCCTCTTTAATTTTATCTTTATTTGATAATTCAAATAAGTATATCAATACAAAATATTTTAAACTTTTATTAGATATACCTTTTGATGAAGTAAAAGCTTTAATTTCTGGACTTAACGAAGAAGCCGTACTAGAAGGTACAAGTAGAAGAAATATAAAAAGTAAGATTAACACATCAGCCGAATTAGATAGATATACAACAAATCTAACCAAGCAAGCAAAAGATGGAGAAATTGACCCTGTTTTATGTAGAGACGATGAGATAAAACAAGCTATTGATATTTTACTAAGACGAAGAAAAAACAATCCAATAATGGTAGGAGAAGCTGGTGTTGGTAAAACTGCTATTATTGAAGGTCTTGCTTTAAAAATCTTAAACAAAGAAGTTCCAAAGCAGTTATATAAAGCACAAATATTATCACTTGATCTAGGAGCATTACAAGCAGGTGCTTCTGTTAAAGGTGAGTTTGAGAGAAGATTACAAGCTGTTATTAATGAAATCCAAAATTCAAGTGATTTTATAATTTTATTTATAGATGAAGCACATACTTTAATAGGAGCTGGAGCAGATAAAGGTGGTGGAGATGCTGCAAATTTATTAAAACCAGCTCTTGCGCGTGGAAAACTTAGAACAATTGCAGCAACTACATGGTTAGAATATAGAAAATACTTTGAGAAAGATGCAGCATTATCAAGAAGATTTCAAAAAATAGATATTTTAGAGCCTAAAGTAGAAGATGCTATTACTATTTTAAGAGGTCTTGCATCTAAATATGAAGAAGCACATGAGGTATACATAGAAGATGAAGCATTAAATGCAGCAGTAGTTTTATCGTCTAGATATATCACAGGACGACAACTTCCAGATAAAGCTATTGATGTATTAGATACAGCTTGTGCAAATGTAAAAATAAGTAAAACAAATACTCCTTTTATTTTACAAAAAACAAATACAAGAATAGAAGAGCTTAAAAGAGAAAAGGAGTTCTTTTCAAGAGATGAAAAAAGAGGAATTAAAGATTATTCTTCAAAAATCAAAATTTTAGATGAAAAAATTCAAGAACTAGAAGAAAAAGCTATAAAAATAGAAGAGTCTTGGGCTGCACAAAAAGAAGCTATGGATAAACTAACACTTATTTTAGAAAGTGGAAGTAAAGAAGAAATCATTACACAAAATGAGAAAATAAAACTCTTACAAGAAAAAAACACTTATATCCACAAGAATATCACAAAAGAACAAATAGCAGAAGTAATCTCATCTTGGACTGGAATTCCTTTAGGAAATATGATTAATGAACAAATAAAAGATGTTCTATCTTTGGAAAAAAAGATGAAAAGTAGAATCATTGGACAAGATGGTGCTATTTCATATATAAATCAGTTCTTGCAAATCTCAACAGCTGGTTTAAAAAAAGAAAATGCACCTGCTGGAGTATTTTTATTAGTTGGTCCTAGTGGAGTTGGTAAAACAGAAACAGCTTTAAGTATTGCGGACTTGCTGTTTGGTGGACAGAGGTTTATTACAACAATTAATATGACAGAGTTTCAAGAAAAACATACTGTTTCACGATTACTTGGTTCACCTCCTGGTTATGTTGGATATGGAGATGGAGGGCAATTAACTGATCCTGTTCGTGTTAAGCCCTATTCTGTTGTACTTTTAGATGAGATAGAAAAAGCTCATCCAGATATTTTAAATATTTTTTATCAGTTATTTGATAAAGGTGTATTGAATGATGGGGAAGGAAGAGAAATTGACTTTAAAAATACAATTATTTTAATGACTTCAAATTTAGCAACAAATGAAATAACACAATTATGCGAAGAAAATGAAAGTATTACTATTGATGAAATAAGAGAGCAAATAACACCAATCTTAAGTGATTATTTAAAACCTGCACTTTTAGGAAGAATGAGTGTTGTTCCCTACTTTAATTTAAAAGATGAAGCATTAAGAGAAATCACACAATTAAAACTAAAATTCATTGAGAAACAACTTCTTAAAAAAGAGATTGCATTTTCTTATGATAATAGTTTATTAGACTATATAACTTCATTAT
Source organism: Arcobacteraceae bacterium (assembly GCA_965224485.1). Classification (GTDB taxonomy): domain Bacteria; phylum Campylobacterota; class Campylobacteria; order Campylobacterales; family Arcobacteraceae; genus NORP36. Next base: position 535,954 of record CBDCZH010000015.1, read on the forward strand.
CAAATGCAAAAGATACAGGAGCACGTAATATTGAGCTGATTATTAATACAAAAATTATGCCAAAACTTTCAAGAGTTATTTTAGATGCTGCTGTAAAAAATGAATCAATTAAAAGTTTAGAAATAAGTGTAGATGATGAAAATAAAATTTTAATAAGGAGTTTATAATGAAAAAAACTATTTTAAAACTATCTTTAGCTGGTGCAATATTTGCAATACTTCTTTCAGGGTGTGCTTCATTTCAAGAGACATATAAACCTTTATACCAAGTAAAACCATTAATTGAAGAAGTGAAGGAATAAAATGAAATTAGTATTTGATATTATAAAAAGTGGAGAGAATCTTCCACTTAAAAGAAATTATCACTTTAATAAAGAAGATGGAACTATTGGGCGTTCAAACGAAGCATCTTGGCAATTAGCAGATAAACATAACTATATCTCTAATGCACATGTTCATATTGAATATAAAGATGAAGTTTATTTTATAAGAGATGAAAGTACAAATGGTACTTTTTTAAAATTCCCTTATAAAAGACTTCCTAAAGGTAATCGAATCAAAGTTAACTCAACAGATATTTATATCTTAGGAGATCATGAGATTCAAGCAAGATTTGTAGAAGATGATTTCTCAGAAGATATTTTAGATCAATTTTCTACAAATGAAGAGAAAAGTTCTGCTTCAAGTTCTGCAAGTACTGAAAATGAAAATCTAATTCCTGACGATGACTTTTTATCAAATGAACCTTTTGATAACTTAGAGAAAGAAGAACTTAATGTTATGAAAATTGTAAGTAATAAGAGCACAGCAACTTATGATAATACAGTTTCATCTATTGAAATTCAAAGCGATGATGAACAAAGTGATTTAGATGAGCAACATATAAGTATTCCTAAATTCTCTAAAAAAGATTTTGATTTAGACTCAAATATAAAAGATACTTCACTACAAAGAAGTATTTTAATTTTAGAAAAGAAATTAGGTATAGAAATCTGTTCACTTGAGAAAGACGATAGAGACCTTATAATGGAAGAATTAGGTGATATTATTTTAAATACTTTAAGCTCATTAAAACACTCATTGCATTTAAAAGAAAAAGTAAAAGAAGATTTAAGAGTTTTAAAAGCAAATGAAAAAACAAGTGATGTTAATCCAATTTTATTTGGACAATCAGCATCTTCATTACTAAAAAATCAAGAAACAGGCGGACTTTTAGGAATGAGTAAGATTTCAGAAGCTATTACTCAATCTTTTGAAGAATTAGATAATCACAATATTGCCCTACATGCAAGTAGTAAAAATATCATACAAATTGCAAGTGCAAAATTTTCTCCTAAAAACTTAGAGTACCACTTTGAGAGTTCAGGAGCACTGAGATCTTTTTTTATTCCTAAAAAAGTAATGATTTGGAGAGCATATAAAAATATGTTTAATAATCTTGATGAAAACCCACAGTTAAGTGTTGATTTGATTAATGATGATTTTTCAAAAGAGTATAACAATATAGCTTATAGTATCTCTTTAGCAACACAAAAATTAGTAAGATAGGAGAGAAAATGAAAACAATTATACAAGTTATTACACTTACAATCTTGGCATTTTTTATAAGTGCTTGTGCAAGTAAGAAACCAACACATATAGAATTAGTTATAAACTCACAAAAAGAGTTAAATCATGATGTTAAAAATATTTCATCACCTTTAATGTTAGTTTTTTATGAACTAGAATCAGCAGAAAAATTTTCAAAATTTGATTATTGGGATTTATTAGATAAATCAGGAGAAAAACTGAGTTCAGATTTAGTATCTCAAACAAAACAAATAATTTTACCAAATCAAGAACAAACATATAAAATTGTTTTTGATAATAGAACAAAATTTTTAGGTGTTATTGGAAAATTTAGAAATGTAAAAAATTCAAACTGGAAATATGTTATTAACTTAGATAAAAATACATATAACTATAAAGAATTAGTAGTACAAGACTATACAATTTTGGATAAAAAATAATGGAAAATAGAATTGTATGGAAAGAGGGATTATTTATAAGACCTCAGCATTTCCAGCAAAATGATAGATATTATGCTTATGAACTAATGACAAGAACAAGTGAACTTGGTAGCAATAAATGGGGTTTTATCAACTTAGATATAGATAAACACCTTTTAGGAATAGGTAAAATTGTAATTAAAAATGCTAAAGGTATTCTTCCAGATGGAACATTATTTGATATTCAAGCTAAAGATAATACTTTAGCATTAGATATTAAAAGTGATGATTTTGGGAAAAATGTATATCTTGCACTTCCAGTTTTAATACATAATAGTGATGATGTACACTTTGAAGATCAAGAAAATATATTAACAAGATTTTCATCTTCTAGCGTTTTAGATGTACCAAATACTAATGCAGGGGAAAATTCTGTTGCTGATCTTTTATGTGCACAACATAATTTTAAACTTTTACTAGAAGATGAAGTTAATGATGGTTATATCAAAATAAAAATAGCAAATATAGTGTCTTTAAGTGCTAGTGGTATTGTATCTTTAGATGAGACATACATTCCTACATACATTCATTTAAATAAATCAGATGATTTAGTATCTAAATTAAATGAATTAATGAGTATGTTAACTTATAGAGCAGAAAAATTAGCACAAAAGATAAGTCACTCAGTTTTGCAAACTTCTGAATTAGGTAACTACTTAATGTTGCAACTATTAAACAAAACACAAAGTAGATTTCACTTCTTTTTAACTCAAGATAGAATTCATCCTCAAGATGTATTTTTAGAACTTACAACCTTAGCTGGTGAATTAGCAGTTTTTATGAAAAAAGAAAAAAAAATTACAGAACAATTTATTTATGCACATGAAAATATTGGCTTAAGTTTTAAAACAATTATTGATGAATTAAAAGATATGTTAAGTATGGTTTTAGAACAAAACTCAATTTCTTTACCAATTGATCAAAGAAAATATGGAATTAATGTAGCTCAGATTAAAGATAAAAAACTTATTCAAAACTCTAACTTTATTTTCACTGTTACAGCTGATGCTTCAAGTGAAAAAATTAAAGAAGTACTTATGTCAAATCTTAAAATGGGAAGTATAGAAACTATTAGAAATCTAGTTAATTATCATTTAATTGGTTTTAAAATAAAACCTTTATCTTCTCCTCCAAGAGAGATTCCATATAGAGTAAATCATTTATATTTTAAAGTTGAACTTAGTTCTATTGATAAAGATGAATTAGAGCGTTCTGGTGGTTTTGCTTTCCACTTATCTGCTGAATTACCCAATTTAGCTTATGCACTATGGGCAATTAGAAATTAAGAAAGGAAAAAAATGCAAAATCAAACAATATTAATTCCATCAAGCAAAAATGATAATAATTCATTGACAAACTTTTCACAGCAAGAGAGTACTTACGATAACTTTAGAAATAAAAGCATGAACTTTGTAAGAAATAGAGTGAAGAAAACACATATACCTTATTATGATGAAGATATTAATCACTTCTTAATAGCATCATCACCTTTATTTAAACAACTTACTTTAGTACAAGGTAATTATGATGTAGGTTCTATTAATGATGTAAGACAAGCTTTTATAGATAATATAAATAACTATTCACAAACAATAGCTCAATATGATATAGAAGAGTCTCAAGTTTTAGTATCTAGATACATTTTATGTACGTTTATAGATGAACTTATAAATACAACATTTTTTGGAAGAGAAAATGATTGGTCTTCTAATAGTTTATTAAGCATCTTTCATAATGAAAGTTATGGAGGAGAGAACTTTTTTAGACTTTTAGATAAATTTTTAAAAGCTCCTGCTAAATATATTTATATCTTAGAACTTATGTATGTATGTATATCATTAGGTTTTGAAGGAAGATACAGAGTTAATACTTCTAATAAACATGAATTAACAATAATTAAAGATAGTTTATATAAACAAATTAAGATAATTCAAGGACGTGAGCCATTAAAGTTTTATACAAAACATAACGCCTCAACAATGAAACATAGACTTTTTTATATGGTGTCGTACCCAAGTATTATTTTAAGTACTTGTTTACTCTTATGTATTATTTACATAGGTCTAACATATAGTTTAAGTAAAGAAAGTACAAAGTTTGAAAATATGATTAATGCAAAACACGGAAAACTATCCTACTTAAATAAGAATAATTTCAATTTAGAAGATTATCAAAAGGATTCAAATGAGTAAGTTTTTTCAAGCCTCAATATTTAAAAGTGGAGTTTTCTGGACACTTTTTATTGCTTTCTTAGTCTCAATGACTATTATTTTTGTATTTCCTTTCTTTTTTGAATCATATAAAGATTTAACATATAGACTTCTTATTGCTTTTTCAATTTTCTTTATAACACTTGTTTTAGTTTTACTTTATGTAATTTTTTTACAAGAGCGAACACAGCAAATGCTTAAAGAAAGACGGGAGCGAAAATTAAAAGAAGAAGAAAAACATAAAATAATCAAAGAAAAAATCAAAGATATCAAAACTAGATTTAATGAAGCACTTAAAATATTAAAAAAATCTACTTTATATAAAAATACAAGAAGAGCAAGATATGAGCTACCTTGGTATTTAATGGTAGGAAAAGAATCAGAAGGTAAAACTACTTTATTAGAAGCTTCTGGCTTAGACTTCCCTATTAATGTAAACTATGAGAATAGAAGTGTAAAAGAAGAAGGTTCTACTAAAAACTTTCAGTGGTATTATGCTGAGCATGCTATTTTTATTGATATGCCTGGTAATTATATTCATCAAGAACAAGATGAAAATGATTCTATTGTATGGCAAAAAGGATTTTTGAAATTATTTGCTAAAAAGAGAAGCAGACGTCCTATTAATGGAATAGTTTTAAATATTAGTGTTGATACTTTTATATCTAAAAGTGAAAAAGAATTAGAACAATATGGAAAAGATTTAAGAGATAGATTTGATGAACTTTCAAATGGTTTTGCATCTAGTATTCCTATTTATTTAGTGATTACAAAATCAGATAATATTGTAGGATACAATGAGTACTTTTCAACTTTAAGTGAAGAAGAAAAAGAAGAAGTTTTAGGTGTTACTTTTAATGATCCAAAACAAAGTATAGATACAACAGTTGTAAGACCTGAATTAGAAAAACTTTTAAAAAGAGTAAATAGTTCTGTTATTGATAAGTTACATCACGAATGGGATGAAGATTCAAGAACTAAAATTTTATTATTTTGTGATGAGTTTTCTAATATCTTTGAGAAAATTGGTATGTTTACTGATATTTGTTTTGCTCAAACTAGATATAGAAAATCACTAATGTTAAGAGGAATTTATTTTACTTCAGTTCCACAAGAAGAAGAAATAGATACATCTTATTTATTAGGCACTAAAAAAGAAGAAAAACTTAGTACTGGAAGAAGTTCAAGAGGTTATTTTATTAAAAACCTTTTACAAAATGTAATCTTTCCTGAATCTGATTTAATTAATATGGATTTAAATTATAAAAAAATAAACAAAAGAAAACAGACTATATCTTTGAGTTTAGCAGTAGCTTCTGTTGTTTTATTTTCATTTATTTGGATAAAAGATTTTGTTAATCATAATAATTTACTTCATGATTTAGAAAATAGATTTGAAAAAGTTTCAATTCAAAGAGATAATATAAATACTAGTGATAATTTTGAAGATATTTTAAAAACAATAAATGAAATTGATTCAATTAAAGAAACATATGAAAAAGAAACATCTTCTAGTTTTTATAAACTAACATTTTTTAATGTAGAAGATAAAACAACAAGTTTATATAATCTTTATCAAGACTCTTTATATAAACTTTTATTACCAAGAGTTGCAAAACTTTTAAATAATCAGATTATGTCAAACCTTAATAATTATGATAGAACTTGGAAGAATACAGAAACATACTTGATGTTAAATAACGAGAAACATAGAGACAATGATGTTTTAAAAACTTCTTTAGCTACATCATGGGCTAGACTTTATCCAAATAAACCTACAGTTCAAAGATCTCTAAATAAGCATTTTAAGCAACTTCTTAGTTTTGGATACACTCCTTATTCTTTAGATAAAAATACTTTAAAAATAGCAAGAGCGGTATTAACAAGTAAAGGAACTATTTCTATTACTTATAATGCTTTAAAACAAAAAGTTCAAGAAAATATGAACTTAAAAAGTTTTAGTTTTTCTCAAGTTTTAGGAAGTAATATAGCTTCATTTGATTCTGATAATATTAAGATTCCTGGTTTTTATACAAAAGAAGGATACTCAAAAGTTATAGTTGCACAAGGAAAAGCTTTAACAAAAGAAGTACTTTTAAATAACTGGGTATTAGGTGCTAGAACTGATCTAACTTCTAGTGAAATAAATGATATTTATTCACAAGTTCTAAGTTATTATTTCAAAGATTATAAACGTTATTGGTTAAGTGCAATATCATCTTTAAATATACCAAAGAAAAAAACAGTTGCTGGTTTAAGTAATCAATTAGAAACATTAAGTTCGGGGGATTCTCCTATACTTTCTGTTTTAAGCTCACTAAAAATAAATACAGATATTTATACTCCAGCTGAAGTACTAATGAAAAAACCAAAAGTTAAAATTAGACTTTTAGATAAAATTGCAAAAATAGCTTCTAAAAATGCTTTGAAAAAAGCACAAACTGTGATGTCAAATATGAGTGTTAAAAATGTTAGAACTTTTTTCAAACCTTATCATGAATTATTAGATGAGGAAAATAACATAGGTCCTGATATTCAAAATGCAATGAGCAAACTAGATGAAGTTTTCCAAGAAATGACAGCAATTTATGGAGGTGTTGAACCTGCACAAGATGCTTATAGAGTTGTAAATGGAAGAGTTACAGGAAAACATGAACCTATTATAAAAAACTTTACTTCTTTACCTATTCATGTAAGAAAATGGTATTCACAAGCATTGAGAAATAACTGGAATTATTTATTAGCTCAGGCAAAAATTCATATTAATACTAAGTATAAAGAAGATGTTATGACTTATTATAATGAAAAGCTAAAAAACAAATATCCTTTAAAAAGAAAAGCTTATAAAAGCAGTGTTAAAGTTGAAGATTTTAATGACTTCTTTAAAATAAATGGTGTTTTAGATACTTTCTTTAAAGCTTATATCTCACCTTTTGTAAAACTTAACAAAATTACATACAGAAGATTTAGAGCTTTAGAACTTGATGGTAGTGTCATAGGTTTTGATTTAGAGTTTATGAAAGATATTTTAAGATCTTATAGAATAAGAAAAGCTTTGTTTTCAAGTAGTGGTAAAGATATAGGAACAGTTGCTTATTTTAGACCAGTTGATTTAGAGCGAACATTAGCAACCATGCAATTAAACTATGATGAAGAATCAATTATTTATGAACATGGACCAATTAGAGATACAAGAATAACTTGGCCTCAAAAAAGTTTAAGTGCTGGTTCTAGTTTTATACTTTATGATATTAAACATGAAAAAGTTTTAGATAGTTCACAAGAAGGAGAATGGGCTTTATTTAAATTAATAGATACTTTTAAAATAAAAAAAGTTACAAAAAATTCTATTTATTTTGAATATAAAAAGATAGATATAAAGTTTCTATGAAATTAAAAGGTTCTCTTAGTAAGATATTTACAAGAAGCAACCCACTTAGAGGTTTTAGACTTAATGGAAATATTTAATGAAATTTTCTAGTTTTTCTTTTACCCATCCAGGGCATCAAAGAAGAATAAACGAAGATGCATACTATTCAAATGATGAGATTGGATTATGGATAGTATGTGATGGAATGGGTGGTCATGAAGATGGTAATTTTGCAAGCCATTTAGTAACTGATACTTTTGAAAGCTTAAGTTTTGAAGGTGAGTTCAATACAAGTGTTGATAAAATTATAAAAACCGTGCATTATATTAAAACAAAACTTGATAAAAGAGTTAATCAAAATAAAAACAAAGCTATTATTGGTACAACTTTAATGCTTTTATATATTAAAAAAGATAAAGCTATTTGTATTCATGCAGGAGATAGTAGGTGTTATAATTTAAGAGATAATAGGCTCTCCTTAGTAACAATTGACCATGCAAAAGAATTAATTCATAATAACTCTTCAAGAAAAGTTCTTACAAATGCTTTATTCGCACCAGGTGATATTTCAATTGAAACAAAAAAGTTTAAAGTTAAGAAAAATGATACTTATTTATTATGTAGTGATGGTTTATATGACAAAGTAAATAACAATTTATTAAAAGAAGCAATGAGTGAAAAAGACTTATCTTTAGCAATGAAGAGATTAAGCCAACATATTTTATCAAATGAAGCAGATGATAATATAACTGGAATATTAGTAGGTGTACAGTGAATAAAAAAGAGGATGTTAAAAAGAAAAAAACTATTCAAAAAAAGATTAAAAAACTTATGAATGAAGGTATTGGTTTATTGAACTCACGATATACACTGGAAGAAGAAATTGGAGTTGGTGGACTTAGTCGTGTATATAGAGCAAAAGATATATATTGTGAATATTTTAATGACAAAAGAGAATTAGCTATTAAGATTCCTTCTAAAAAACTTCTTAGTAAAAAAGATATTGCAGCTTTTGTTTATAGTGAGTTTGCATATTTAAGACAAATAAATCATGAGAATATTGTAAAAGTATTAGATTTCGGAATTGATATTAAAACAGAATTACCTTATATAGTTTTAGAATACTTAGAAGGTGATTTACTTTATGATTTGCCTTTACACAAAATGTCAAAAGAGTTTAAAATAGCATTATTTGAAAATCTTTTTGAAGCTATCTCTTATATTCATAAAAAAGATATTATTCATGCTGATATAAATCCTAAAAATATAATGGTTTCTTTAAAAGAGAAAATAACTCTTTTTGATTTTGGTATTTCTCAATACAATAATGATAGAAAAGGTCTTTGCTTAGAATATGAAAATGCAAAAGCTTATAATCCAAAATATTCTGCTCCTGAAATACTAAAGGGAAAAGAACCAAGTGTACATTCAGACCTTTTTTCTTTTGCTTGTGTAGTTTACGAAGTTTTTTCAGAAGTTTTACCTTTTAAAGAAAGTTCACTAGATTTAGAAAAAAATCCCCTAAGTAAAAAAAATTGTTCTAATAAAATACCTTATACCTTACGTAAATGGATTATATCTGCTCTAAATATTGATCCTTTAAGAAGAAAAAAGGACTTACCTTTTATACATACTTTTTAAATTCTAAGAAAAAAATATCTAAATTTGTTATGATTTAATCATAAATTAAATTATTTTTAATCGATTATTGTATATAGTTATAGGGTTAATTTACACAAAGGAAAAACAATGAATAATCCGATTTTTATTTCAATCGAAGGAAGTACACAAGGTTTAATTACTGAAGGTGCATTTACACCAGAATCTGTAGGGAACTCTTATCAAGAAGGTCATGAAAATGAGACAATTGTAAAAGCATTTTCTCATACTATTGATATCCCAAGAGATCCACAGTCAGGTCAACCATCAGGTCAAAGAACACATAAGCCATTAAAAGTTTCTAAACTTTTTGATAAAGCTTCTCCTCTTTTATATAATGCACTTACAAAAGGTGAGACTTTAACTAAAGTTGAAATGAAATGGTACAGAACTTCTTATGAAGGTAAACCTGAGCATTATTTTACGCTTTTATTAGAAGATGCTGTTATTGTTGACATCTCATCTAGTATGGGTATGGAAGAAGGTTCTTCTACTTCTCAAGTTTCTCCTTTAGAAGATGTATCTTTTGCATATAGAAAGATTACATGGAGACATGAAATCGCTTCAACATCTGGTGAAGATGATTGGAGAGTTGGTGTTGGAGCTTCTGCTTAGACATATATTTGTGAAGCTTTTAAAGCTTCACTTATAGTATTTATTGTGAAAACAATTTAGTTTTTACAGTAAATTCTATATAAGGACTCAGATTTTGTCTAATTTCGATACCCAAATAAATGATAAACTAAAAGATTTATCTTCACAAATAAATCAAAAAGTAACTGCACGTTTAGCGTTTAAAAACTATAAAAAAAATCTATCATATGATGGAACGTATAGTGTTTACTCTTTTAGAGGAGAAAGCAGCGTTAATAAAACTTACTCTTTTATTATAAAGTTTATTAGTGATTTCCAAATCAATATAGAAGAACTTGTTGATACTGATATAAAATTAAATATAGATGATGAAAATAGCTCTCAAGAAAAAACTATTTATGGTAAAATTTTCAAAGCTTCTCAAGATTCTGTTGTTGCCTCAAAATTTATGTATGAAATTGAAGTAGTTTCACCAGCTAAATATTTAGACTTTAATAATAGATATGAAATCTATCATCAAAAAAGAATAAGTGAGATAATTGTAGAAGTTTTTAACAGATACTCTGCTTTATTAAATATCCAAATTGAAGAAAAAATAGATTTAAAAACAGCCCCAATAAGAGAATATACAACACAATATAATCAAAGTGATTTAGAGTTTATAACAATGTTATGTGAAGAAGAAGGTTATAGTTTAATTTATCACTATTCATATCATGATAAAGATTTTTTTAAAGAGCCTTATTTAATTACTATTTGTGAACTAAATGAACACTGTAAAATAATAACAAACTCTGCAACTGGAAGTTTTAATAAAAGTAAACAGTTTTCACCTTCTTATATTATTGAAGATTATTATGATGAAGATAAACCATCCTTAGAGATGAAAACATCTTTTGGCTCTCAACTTCAAAGTGAAACTCTGCTTGATAATCAAAGTACTTCACAATTAAGAGCTGATATAAAAAAGAATATTTTTAGAGATAAATTAAATATTTTAGATGAATCTTTATTTAAAGATTTAAAAAGATATAACAAAAATGATTCTTATGCTTCTTTTGCACAAGAGCGAATTATAAAAGGAAGTTCCCAAGAATTATATGTTCATGATTGTATGAGTATTGAATTACATGATGAAAAAGCAAATAAAAATTTTGATGTAATTATTTTAAGAACAAAATATGAAGGTTTTTTTCCAAATGCTTTAGAGAATTATATAGAAGAAGAGTTAAGTAAAGATGGTTTAGAGTATGAAGTAAGTTTTACTGCCATTCCCAAAGATATAATTTATAAACCTTCAAGAACTATTTATAGAGAAAAAATACATGGAGTGCAAACAGCAATAGTGTCTTCAGGGGTAAAAGAATCAAGTGAGCATGCAAATGAAATTGATGTTGATAATGAAGGAAGAATTAGAGTACTTTTTCACTTTGAAGAAAATAATGCAACTTCAACATATGTAAGGCTTTCAAACTTTTTTAGTGGAGATGGATATGGTTCTCAATTTTTACCAAGAGTAAATTCAGAAGTATTAGTAAGTTTTATAAATGGAGATATTGATAAACCTATAATTATAGGCTCAGTTCATAATGGAGAAAATAAAAATCCATATAACTTACCAAAAGAGAAAACAAAATCCTTTATAAAAACTCACTCTATTCCAGCGCATGAAGAAGAGTTTGGTTATAACGAACTAAGTTTTGAAGATAAAAGAGGAGAAGAAGTTTTAGGTCTTAGAGCTCAAAAAGATTTCAAACTTCATGCACAAAACAATCAATATATAAATATAGATAATAACTCACAAAGTGTTATTGGAAATGATGAAGATATTACAATTAAAAACAATTATACAAAAATCGTAGGAAAAAATAGTACAAGAACAATAAAAGTAAATGATATAAAAGTAGTTGAAAAAGAAGAAATTCATACTATAAAAGAAGATAAAGAACTCCATGTTTTAAAAGATTTTAATACTATTGTAAAAGATAACCAAAAAACAATAGTTGAGCATGATATGATTACAAGAGTAAAAGGAATTTTACATCAATACGTACAAGATGATGTAAAACACAAACTTCTAAAAAATCTTTTCATTCAAGTAGGACGTGATTATAGATTAGATGTACAAAATGCCTATCATTTAAAATCAAGCACTATTAAACACACAACAGGAACCTTTGAAATTGAAGCCTCAAATGGAATAACTTTAAGATGTGGAGGATCTGTTTTAACAGTTGATGGCAGTGGAATTCACTTAAAAGCCCCAATAGTTGACACAGCATCAAGTAATAGTGGAGTAAGTGCAAAAGCAATTCATAAACCCCTAATAGAAAAACCCCTATACAATAAAATAAGAGTTACAAACCTAAGCGTAGATGTGACAAAACAAAATGACATAAAAGATGTTCTAACTTTCAAAGCAGAAGTTGAAGTATATGAAAACGATGCATGGATAGCGAAAACTGAACTAAATGAGACTCAAAAGTCACAAGTTATCTGGGCTTTTATAAAAAACAATGATAAAAGTGATAGAGATATACTAACAGACAATCCTATGAATGATGTGATAAGTGATAATGGATTAGTTCTTACAGTAAACATACAAGAGGATAATATATATAAATTTACCCACGTTCATGCATATGTAGTCGACCCAGAAGATGAAGGGTATGTTATATCGGAACTACAAAGATATTTAGAGGTTGATGATATAGCTACAGAATATTCTTCAAAAGAAGAAGGTACTTGTACAGCTATTTTAAATATTGACGAGCCAAGAGAAGAAGAGATTTCACAAATTAGATGGAATATCAATGATAATGATAAAGCAGATTATAATGCAAAAGAAGAAATAACTCATAACTTAAAAGATGAAAAAGTAAGAGAAACAATTTTTAAAGCTTATATAGATGGAAAAAAAGAAGATGCCGCTGTTGCTGAACTTGTTTATGATGAAAGAAGTGAGGAAAAAGTTAAAGAAAATGCAAAATAAAATAAATAATTCTATTAAAATTCTACTCTTTATTTCTATCATATTTCTATTAACTTCTTGTGGAAGTAAAGAAGATATTGATAAAGAGATTTTTACAGTAATTAATAAAAAAGAGTATAAACAAAATACCTTATGCAAAGAGCAAGTAAAAACAAATAAACAATATATGCAGTGTTTAGAAAGTAAAACACAAGAAAATCCAAGTATAGAAAACCTAAACTATTTAGCAGGTGTTTATGCAGTAAAAAAAGATTACAAAAAAGCTATATCTTTATATGAGAAATCAGCTTCTAAAGGTGATAAAAAAGCTCAATACTATTTAGGTGGTATATATTTTGAAGAGTTAAAAGATGATAAAAAAGCTTTAGGATACTTTTTAAAAATCAAAGACTATTCTGAGAGTATTTGCAAAATTGGTTTAATTTATCATAAAGAGTCCTCTCAAAAAGCTAAAAAGTTTTATGAAAAAGAATTAAAAGATAAAAATAGTATCGCAGGTGTTTGTTTAGGAAGATACTATTTAAAACTTAAAATGTATAACTTTAGTGAAAAAGCTTATAAAAAAGCAGAAAAGCTAGGAAATATTCAAGCTTTATATGAGTTAGGTTCACTCAATTCTGCTTATTTAAAAGATAAAAAAGCTGCAATGAATTATTATAGAAAAGCAGCTTTAAAAGGTGATGTTAAATCAGTTCATAATATCGCTGTTTTAAATGATAAAAACTTTAAGTTTGACGAAGCAAAGAAGTGGTATGAACTTTCTTGTAAAGCTGGGGATAAGAACTCTTGTTTAGGATTAGCTCATGTTTATAGAAAAGAGAAAAACTATACAAAAGCCATAGCGATTTTTACTTCTTTAGGAGATAGAGGAGATGCTAGAGGCTATAACGATGCTGGTTTAATTTATGTAAGAGAGTTTAAGGATTTTGATAAGGCTGTAGATTCTTATAAAAAAGGTTTAAAATTAGGTAATGGCTCAGGAGCATCAGGAATTGCTATTGCCTATGAATTACTTAAAAAAGATTATGATAAAGCAATAGAATGGTATACAAAATCTTATGCAATGGGAAGTTTAGGAGGAACATATACTTTTGCTAATTTTTATAAAAATACATTAAAAGATAATATAAATGCTCTTAAATGGTTTAAAAGATATGAAAAGATAAATCATTTTGAAGGAAGTTTTATTCTTGGTAATTTTTACAGAAAAGATTTAAAAGATTATAAAAAAGCAATACTTTGGTATAAAAAATCTATTGCCTTATTAAACTATAGAGCGATGACAAATCTAGCAAATCTTTATTATTTTGATTTGAAAGACAAAGAAAAAGCAATAGAATGGTATAAAAAAGCTTATAAAAATGGAAGTTCAAAAGCGAAACTGCAATTAATAAACTTAGGAGTCATAAAATGACTGAAAAACGTTCTTTAGGAAGAGTTTATTTCAATGACTTAGACTTTTTTCATTTAGCTTCTTTTTCAAATGAAGAGGATAAAACTTGTGCTTATGATGAGAGAACAAGATGGGCTTATTTAGTTCTTAATAAAGAAGAAACTAAAAAACTTGTGGGTAATGAAAGTGATAATGAAAAAATATTAAATAAAGTAAAAAACAAGTATAAAAAATACTTATTAGATGCAGTGAAGAGAGAAAGTAAAGATTTAACTTCTTTTCAACTTAAATCAAATGAGTTAAAAATTGATAATAAATATGTAAAACTAATCTCAGCATCACTTCATGGTTCAAAATCATTAGGAAGTATTTTAAAAACAAAGCAATACTTTTGTGCTTATGAACATGACTTAAGTAGTGAAGAAAAGAGTAAAAAAGAAACTCAAATAAGTTCAACTCTTAGTTTTACAGCACAAAAAGTACAAGATATTTTAGATAGAGAAAAAGATGAGTTTAGAAAAACTTCAAAAGAGAATAATAAAGCAAATATTCTTATCTCTATGCCTTATGTTTATAACTTCAATGAAGATAGTAAGATAAAAGAGTTAGAACTTACTTCTTATGAAGATAAGATAAACATATCATTTATGCCTAAACTTCAAGTAGAGTATGGGGTCTTTTTTGATGGAACTAATAATAATATGTACAATGTTGATTTTTATCATTCGATGACGAAGGTAGTGAGTAAGAAAACTAAATATATTCAAGAAAATATTTATGAAGAATCTGAGAAAGAACAGGATGAAAAAGACTATAGAAGTGTTGAAGAATACATAATTTCAGAAGACAATCCTTCACAAAACTCTCATATTATGAATATGCTTCGTGATGAAATTATTACTAGTGTTCGTTACTTTGAGGAAGATTCAAAAGATGATGAAAAATCTGATTATGATTCTTATTTTTCTAGAGATAATGCTTCTAAAGATAGTGAGTATATTTTTGAGTTTTTACTTCAAGTAAAAAACACTTTAAAAAATAATCTTAATAAAGATTTTTTTGATAAAGTAATTGCTTCTATTCCTAATCCAATCACTAGAGGTGCTTTACAAGATTTAACCAAGGAGAAAAAAATTGATGGGACACCTAAAGAAATAAGAGACTTTATAGTTGCTGATATTTTACCAAGTGAAGGAAGTTATACAAATGGATATACAAATATTAAACGTTTGTATGATTCTTATAAAGGAAATGATAAGCTAAATAAAAGTGAAACTGCACATAAGGAGTATAGAAAATACTTCAAAGTTTATGCATCTGGTTCTGGAACTATTGATCCAATTGATGAAGAGGAGTTAGAAAGTGATGAGTTTTTTGGTTTAGGTTTAGGGTTTGGAAAAACAGGTATTTTAGAACATATTATTTATACTTGTGAAAAAATGATAACTCAATTAAGAGTAGAATCAATAAATAGTATTGATGAATTAGTTCTTGATACCTTTGGTTTTTCAAGAGGTGCTACAGAAGCTAGACATTTTATTTGTTCCATTTTAGAAAATTATGAAAAAAAGAAGCATCAACACCGAGAATATAATTTAAATACAACAGATCAAAGTAAATCTCAAAATATTTTTTCACCATTTTATAAATATGATGGAGTTTATGCTGTTATTGATAATGAAGTACATTTTAATCCCTTGTGTACTCATATAAAAGAAGTTGAAGTTCCTTTACTCCATACTATGTCACTTACTAAAGCTGTAATAAAATCAATATTTAGTGATGAAAAAAAAGTTATTGTGAAAAATGAGTATTATAAAAAAGATTTTACTATTGAAAGTTTATCTTTTAGATTTACAGGAATTTACGATACCGTAACTCACTATGGTCTTTTACAATCAAATGATGCTAGTGATTTAAAACTTCACTTTGATGAAAAAAAAGTTGGCAAAGTTGTTCATATTATGGCAGAAAATGAATATAGATTTAACTTTGAAGCACATAGTGCTTTAGAAAATAGAAGTGAAAAAAAGGATAATATACTTGAATTTTCACTACCTGGTGCTCATGCTGATGTAGGAGGTGGATATGTAGATAATCAAGATGATAGTGTAATTTTATCTATGAAACTACAAAATGCAGCAGTTATTAAGAATTTAAATAAATTATACTCTATTCATCCCTCTTATAAACCTATTGGTAAGTATTTAGCTGAAATGAAAAAAGAAACAAATAGAGCTTTTGAAAATAGATTAATTGCTTGGAATAAAAAATATGCCTGGTGTAAAAAAAGTGTTCCTAAAACTATTCCAATTGTAAAAGACTTTACATCTTTAAAAAATGAAGATATTAAAGATGGTTTTTATAAAAGTAAAAATAGTACATTTTATTATATGCACAGAACAAATATATCAAATAAGTATGAGTATGTTCCTTTAACAATAATGTATGATAAAAGTATTGAAGATAAAAATAAAGAAGAACATCCTCCTTTTAAAGATATAAAAAAAGAGTTTGCAATAAAAGATGAATTCTTAAAAAATAACATCTATAAATCCCTATATCAAGAACAAAAAATTAGTCAAGATGATTTATTTACATTAAGACAAAACTACATGCATCACTCTAGTTCATGGTTTAGTCTTACAAATATCTCAGCTATTGCAAATATCCCTTCTATTTTAGGAAATAAAAGTGTAAAGAATGAAATTTTTGGAAAAAGGATTATTTATGGTTCAAAAGGAGGAGAGTTTAAATAATGCACACACAGCCTGAAGAGAAAGGTAACTCTTCTGATACTATATATAAAACAATTAAATAATAAATTATTTTTTTCTTTCTAAGACTCTTTTATTAATTTCTTCATCTATTAACACCTCATCAGAAGTAGTTATAAATTTTATTGATTTAGGAAGAGTTATATTCTTAGAGTTTTGATAATTAGGTTCTTTTTGAAGTAATATTTTGTATTGATCTAAAACACTTGTTTTATATTTATCAAAATTTATTTTCTCTTCTTGACTTAAAGTACTTGAGCTTTTTGCAACATATACTAGATATTTTAAAGAAGCATTAATATATTTAAAAGCTGTTTCCCAATCACCTAGTTTAAAGCTTAGTATGCTTCTTATTACATAAAAAGAAGGTAGTATTTTAAAAAGAACAATATTATTTTCAAACTTATCACATTTTTGTACTAATGATTCATAGTTAATATTTTCTTCTTTACAAATAGAAGTTGAGATATTATCAAAAATAAAAGCATCTTCTTTCATATATTCTTTTAAAGTTAATTGTTCTGACATTATTGATTCCTTCTAATATAAAATCAGATTATGCCATAAATACAAGTCTTAAAGATAAAAAAAGAAGTAAACATTACAATAGTAATCATATTAAAAATAATTATTTAAGCTTATGCTTTTTTAATAATATTATACGTAGGAAAAGGTATATTTATACTATTTTCTTTTAAGGCATCATATATTTTTAGATTTATCTTATATTGAATCTGATTATATTGTTCGCTAAGTGCCCAATACCTAAGTTCAATATTTATAGAAGCTTCTGCAAACTCTTTAATTCCAACTTGAAATTTTACCTCTTTAGAAATTCCATCACTTTGTCTTAAAACATTTGATATTACTTCAATCGCCTCTTTTGGATTACCAGTATATTCAATTCCTACAATCATTTCAACAATAGTATAATCAAAAGAGTTAACTAATATTTCACCAACTATATGTTTATTTGGAATAGTTATTTCTTCTTTATCTTCAGTCTCAAGAACAGTATATGCAAGTTTTATATTTTTTACAATACCAGTATGCCCATGCATAGTAATAGTATTACCAATAACGAAAGGTCGTGTAGCAATAATAGAAATACCAGCTGCAAAATTAGAAAGTAAACCTTGTAGTGCTAATCCAGCACCAAGAGATAATGCACCAATAGCTGCAACAAAAGGAGTAAGTGTAATTCCTAGTTTTCCTAATGAAATAATACAAACTCCAGCAATTATAGCTATTCTAAGAGTCATTGTTAAAAATTTTGTTAGAGTTACATCAACATTTTTACTTAAACATAATTTTTCAATAACAGATGAAACTTTTGAAGCAATATAAAAACCTATAATAAATATTATAATTGCACCTAATATTTGAAAGCTGTAATTAATAAAAAATGCTATGATAATGTCATAGTACTTTTCAATATTTTCTAATTCTATTTCCACGGTAAATAATCCTATAATGTAAGATAGTTAAATATTAGTATAGCACATAAAATAAAAACTCACTATTTAGATTGTGTTGCACTTTTAAGTTAAATGGGAGAGATTAGTTTATAGAAAATTTTATGTCTTGTTATGTTTGTATTAGATTAAAAGGGAGTGGATTATTTGTATTTTGGAGGAGCCACCCAGAGTCGAACTGGGGATCAAGGATTTGCAATCCAATGCATTAGCCACTTTGCTATGGCTCCAAAAAAATTTGAGTAAAATCACATAAAATATGAAAAAATTAGATGATTTGTAAAAAAATGGCAGAGAGCAAGGGATTCGAACCCTCGGAGGTGTGACCCTCGCCGGTTTTCAAAACCGGTACATTCGACCAACTCTGTCAACTCTCTGCATGAACTTAAAATAAATTTTAAGCTTTTATAATAGTGGTGCGAATGGTCGGAATTGAACCGACACTCCGAAACCGGAATTGGATTTTAAGTCCAACGCGTCTACCTATTCCGCCACACTCGCACTATTTGGGTAGATTTAAGAAGATATATGTCTTAAATTGGAGTGGAAGTATATTAAAAAAACATATTATTGTCAAGGCTTTTTCGAAAAACTTTTCAAATTTGTGATATAATCTTAAATATTAAAAAAAATAGAAGGATGTTTATGAGAAGTGATGAAGTTAAAACAGGCTATGACAGAGCCCCTCACCGGTCTTTACTAAGAGCTACTGGATTAAAAGATGAAGATTTTAAAAAACCATTTATTGGCGTTGCAAATTCATTCATAGAAATAATCCCTGGTCATTTCTTTTTAAATAAAGTTGCAGTAATTATTAAAGATGAGATAAAAAAGAATGGTTGTGTTCCTTTTGAGTTTAATACTATTGGTGTTGATGATGGTATTGCTATGGGTCATGATGGAATGCTTTTTTCACTTCCTAGTAGGGAATTAATTGCTAACTCAATAGAAACAGTTATGAATGCACATAAACTAGATGCAATGATAGCAATTCCTAATTGTGACAAAATTGTTCCTGGTATGATTATGGGAGCTATTAGAGTTGATGTACCTACAATTTTTGTATCTGGTGGACCAATGGAGAAAGGTTATTCTAAAGATGGAACTCCGATTGATTTATCTACTGCATTTGAAGCTGTTGGACAATTTGAAGCAGGAGAGATAACTGAAGAAGAGTTAACTGATATTGAGTGTAATGCCTGTCCTAGTGGTGGATCATGCTCTGGTATGTTTACAGCTAACTCTATGAATACTTTAATGGAAGCTATGGGAATAGCATTACCTGGAAATGGAACTATTTTAGCCTTAACTCCGCAGAGAGAAGTATTATATAGACAAGCTGCAAAAAGAATATGTGATATTGCCAAGGATAATGAAGCTAGAGAAAAATTCAAATTATCAAATATTTTAAATGAAAATGCTGTTAGAAATGCTTTTGCTGTTGATATGGCAATGGGTGGATCTTCTAATACTGTTTTACATATGTTAGCAATTGCAAAAGAAGCTGGTGTTGATTTTAAACTAGAAGATATTAATAAGATTTCTAAAAGAGTTTCACATATTGCTAAAATTTCTCCTTCTTTATCAACTGTTCATATGGAAGATATTAACAAAGCTGGTGGAGTTAATGCTGTTATGAAAGAAATGAGTAAAAGAGGTGATGATATTTTACTTGACAACCTTTGTATTACAGGTGAGACTTTATATGAAAAAATCAAAGATGCTTATATCAAAGATACAAATATTATTCATACTATTGACAATCCTTACTCTCCAGTTGGCGGTTTAGCTATTTTATATGGTAACTTGGCACAACAAGGGGCTGTTATTAAAACAGCTGGAATTACAGGGGATAGAGTTATTACTGGAACTGCTATTTGTTTTGATGGACAACAAGAAGCTATTAATGGAATAATCGCTGGTAAAGTAAAAGCGGGTAATGTTGTAGTAATTCGTTATGAAGGTCCAAGAGGTGGTCCTGGTATGCAAGAAATGCTTGCACCTACTGCTTTAATCATGGGTATGGGTTTAGGTGATAGTGTTGCACTTATAACTGATGGTAGATTTTCAGGGGCTACGAGAGGTGCTTCTATTGGTCATGTTTCTCCTGAAGCAGCTGAGGGTGGAATGATTGGTTTATTAAAAGATGGTGATGAAATTCATATTGATGTTGATAAATATATCTTAGAAGTACATTTAAGCGATAAAGAAATTGCAATAAGAAAAGCTAATTTTAAACCTTTGAAGAAAAAACTAAAATCAGCATGGTTAGGTCAATACAGAGCTTTAGTTACAAATGCTAGTTCTGGTGCTGTTTTAAAAACTGATTTATAATCAGTAAGAATTAAACTACAAAAAAAGTAACTAAGATTTCATCTTAGTTACTTCTTCTCAAGCCGTTAACTTTTTATTAACCCTTTATTAAAATATAGTTTATATTTATATTTTATAATTTACTTATATAAAAAATAAAGGAAAGACCTATGGAAAATAAAGAAACAATATCTTCAAGATCTAAAATTCTAATAATCTCATCACTTTTATTTACGAATTTGTTTTCTGCAGATATTAATTTACAATTAGCCAAAGAAGATCCAAAAAGAGTTATTCCAAATAAATCAAATGAGATTTTTTCTTTTAATAATTCAATAAAGAATGCTCTTGATGCAGTTGTGAATATATCAACAAAAAAGCATATTAAAGCCATTCATTCTAGAAATAACCCTATGTTACAAGACCCTTTTTTCAGAAAGTTTTTTGGAGAGCAATTTAAAAGACAATTCCAGAAAAATAGAGTACAAAGAGCACTTGGTTCTGGAGTTATTATCTCAAAAGATGGCTATATTGTTACAAATAATCATGTAATTGAAAATGCAGATGAAATCACAATTACTCTTAAAGGTGATAAAACAGAGTATAAAGCTAAAGTAATAGGTTTAGATAAAGCTTCTGATTTAGCTGTTATAAAGATTGATAAAAAGAATTTAACAGCTATTAAAATTGGTCACTCTAAAAATCTTAAAATTGCAGACTTAGTTTTTGCAATAGGAAACCCTTTTGGAATAGGTGAAACAGTTACTCAAGGAATTATTTCTGCTTTAAACAAAAACCAAGTTGGAATAAATCAATATGAGAACTTTATTCAAACCGATGCTTCAATAAACCCTGGAAACTCAGGAGGAGCTTTAGTTGATAGCAGAGGTGTTCTAATAGGTATAAACTCAGCAATTTTATCAAAAAGTGGTGGAAATAATGGAATTGGTTTTGCTATTCCTGTTTCGATGGTTAAAGATGTAGTTACTAAACTTATAAAAGATGGAAAAGTAAGTCGTGGATATTTAGGCATATCTATTGATAATTTAAGTAAAGATTTACGCTCAATTTATAATCATAAAAAAGGTGCTTTAGTTTTAAATGTAGAAAAAGACTCAGCAGCAGCTAAATATGGTTTAAAAAGAGGAGATTTAATTTTTAAAATAAATAAGAATGAAATAAGCGATAGAAAAAGTTTACAGCATGTAATTGCTTCTTATAAACCAAATAGTAAAATATTTTTACATATTGAAAGAAATAAAAAAAATAAAATTCTTTCTATTGTTTTAGGTTCAAGAGATTCACTTTCAAAACTACATACCAAAGAGAATGTTTTAGGAGGATTAGAACTTAATGAAATTAATGAAAAAATCATTAAAGAGTATAACTTGCAAAAAAACCAAGAAGGTGTACTTGTTACAAAAATAAAAAAAGAATCTAAAGCTTCAAAAGTAGGTTTTCATACAGGTGATGTTATTATACAAATTGAAGACATTGAAATTAAAAATTTAACTAATATACAAGAAGCAATAAAACAGTACAAAAACATACATAAAAGAGTTTATATAAATAGATTTGGACAAACTCTTGTTTTAGTGATTAAATAAAGGATTTATTATTACAAAAGTATTAATGATAGAAGATGATTTAGAGTTAGCAGGTATCATAATAGATTATTTAAAATCTTTTGACATAGAAGTTACAAATACAGATAGTCCTTATACTGGACTATCTATGTTAGAAGTTAATAAGCAGTATGAACTTCTAATTTTAGATTTAACTCTTCCTGAGATTGATGGTTTAGAATTAATTCCTAAAATAAGAAAAGTTTCTAATATACCTATTATTATCTCAAGTGCAAGAGACGATATTTTAGATAAAGTTATGGGTTTAGAGCGAGGGGCAGATGATTATTTACCAAAACCTTACAATCCAAGAGAGCTTCAGGCAAGAATCAAAGCAATTTTAAAACGATTTGCACCTATAGAAAAAGAGATAAAAAAGAGTTCTATTTTAGAGCTTAAAAAAGATGATATTCAAATATTATTTAAGGGTAATTTACTTGACTTAACTATGGCAGAATTTGATCTTTTAAAACTTTTAATTCTAAGAAATGGTGGAGTTGTTGCAAGAGAAGATTTTATTTATGATAGTGAAAATATAGAAGATGATAGTAGTTTAAAAAACATTGATGTAATTATTTCAAGAATTAGGCATAAAATCGCATTATTTGACAAAGAAACAACATATATAAAATCTGTACGAGGTATTGGATATCAATTAGTATTATGAGAAACTTCTCTATTTCTACTTTTATAAATCTTGTTTTTATTTTAGCTTTTTCTTTCATAACTCTTAGCTTTTTACTTTTTGTAAAACTTGATCAAGAAAAATATGAAACAAGAAAAACACAAAGATACTCACTAATTGCAGATTCATTTTTAAGTGGTTTTCAAACCTTCCCTTCTCAAGAAGATTTAAATACCTTGTATAAAAAGTTTGCAGTTAGTCCTATTGATAAAAAAAGTGAAAAATTAAATATCATTAATACAGCACAAAATATGATTATTCAAAATACAATTTTTGGAAATGCTAGAGTTTATTTTTTAGATGATGATTATTATATTTATGTTGAAAAGCTATCTTATAATATTTTATTAAAAGACTTACAATCAAGACCTTATAATAGAGGCTTTGGTTTACTATTATTTATTTCTTCTTTATTTATATTTTTATTACTTTTTATTCTAATAAAAAGAAAGTTTAAACCTTTAAAAAAACTAGATCAACAAATTCAACAATTTGCAGATGGAAATACAAATATTAAACTTGTTTTTAACCATGATGACGAAATAGGTAAAATTGCAAGAAGTTTTAATCAAGCAATAATAAATATAAATAACCTTACAAAATCAAAAAATCTTTTTATGAGAAATATGATGCATGAGCTTAAAACACCTATTACAAAAGCTATGTTTATAGCTGAAACCTTAGATGATGAGAAAGCAAGAGATTCTTTGCAAAAAGCTTTTGCAAGAATGGATAATATTATAAAAGAATTAGCAACTGTTGAGAAACTAACTTCAAATACTAATGTTTTATATAAAGAAAATACTAATTTTGAAGAGATTTATCAAAAAGCCTTAAGTGTTTTATTAGTTGATAATTCTAAAATAACAGCAGATTTTAAAAACTTTGATTTAAAAGTTGATATATCTTTATTTTCAATTGCTTTAAAAAATCTACTTGATAATGGAATAAAGTTCTCACTTATAAAACATGTAGAAATTAAAGCTTGTAAAAAAGAAATAATTGTTTCTTCAAAAGGGGAAAAGCTGAAATATGACCTAGAGTATTATACAGAACCTTTTTCACAAGAAGAAAAAAGAAAAGATGGTTTTGGTTTAGGTTTATATATTGTTAAAACAACGGCTCAATTACATGAGTTTAGTTTAGAGTATAAATATGAAGATGAGAAAAATCATTTTATTATAAAAATGAAATAATCTTTGAAAAGCTGAAAAAAAAAGCTAAAAAATAAAGCACTTTAAAAACTCTCTAAAGCTTTAGAGAGTTTTTCTAACTTTTCTTGATTTTTTATAACTATTCTAAACATAGCTTTTGATAAAAAATCATAAGAAGAACACTCTTCTAGACGGATAGAATTTTGAGTTAAAAACTCATAAAAACAATCAATTTCTTTATCTAAAACTTTTACTAAAATAAAGTTTGTATCAGAAGGAATATAATATTCAAATACTTTTTTAGTAGAAAGAATTAGCTCTAAGATATTTTTATTTTTAGAATTTATAGCCTTTGAAATAACTTTAAAGTTTTTTTCTTTTAAAAAACTATTTGTAAAATATATATCATATAAACTTATACTATCTTTTGATTCATATAAACTAATATTTTTTATATTTATTTTACTTGATAATAAAGTAGAAAGTTTTATGCTCTTATTACTATAAAACTTATTTAAAGATTTTAAAATAAATAAATTTTGAGTAATATTTAGATATTTATTAGTAGAACTTTTACTTGTATAGGGTAAAAAAGTTTCATCTATAAAAACTACAGCATTATTTTTATTCCATAAGGTAAAAAGTTCCTCAAGATTATGATACTTACCATCAAGTAGGTTTGGATTTGCAAAAATAACTAAAGAAGATTTAGGAATATTTATATTGATATCTTCATAAATATTAATTAAAATAATATTAAAATCATACAAATAAGCTATTTCTTTATACTCTTTAGTTATAGGTGCATAAATATATATATTCCTAATATCAAAAGAAGTATGAATATATCTAAAAAAAGAGTGTATTAAACTCTTTTTAGAAGGAAATAAGAGAAGTTCATCTAAATATACCTGATAATATAAACTAAGGCTGGAGAGGACATTATCATAGCTTTGAGAGCTTTTATTTATATCTTTGCTATTAAAAGTAATATCAGTTTTTACACTGTTTTCATCTTCTGTAAAATTTAGCATGAAATGAAAACTTCTTTTAAAGATTTAAGAAGTTTTTAATTCCTGTAAAAATAAATTGAGCAGAAATTGCGGCTAAGAAAAGACCAGTTATTTTTGAGATTATCAATAAACCTTGTTTTCCTACAAGTTTTTCAAAAATATTTGAAAGATATAACATAAGACCTACTAATAAAACAGCACAAACAAGAGCAAAACTACCTGTTGCTAAAGCAGATACATCTTCATACTCAGCACCCATAACAAGTAATATACCAATAGTTCCAGGTCCAATTGTAACAGGAATAGCTAATGGAACTACTGCTAATTCTGAAATATTTTGGCTCTCAATTTTCTCTCCATCTTTAGTTCCATGAATAAGCTCAACAGCTGTTAAAAAAAGTAAAGCCCCTGCTCCTATTCTAAAAGCATCTAAAGTAACTCCAAAAACACTAAAAATATTTTTTCCAAAAAACATCAAAATTAAACTCATTACAATTACCGAAAAAGTAACTTTAATAGCAAGTTTTCTTTTTTCTTTAATACTTGCATGTTTAGTAATAGTAATAAAAACAGTAAGCACAAAGAAAGGTGCCATCATAAAATATATCTTTAAAAAAGATGAAAGAAAAGTATCTATAATTAACTCCTAGAAATATTTATTTATTATGTTTAAAAAATCTTCGGGATTCTTATATCCAATTATTTTAGCTGCTTTTACTTCTTGATTGTTAGTATTGAAAAAAATTAAACCTGGAGGTCCAAAAATCCCATATTTTTTTTGTAAATCTTTATCATCTTGAGTATTCTTTGTTACATCAGCTTTTAATAAAGTAAAGTTTTTAAGTTTTGCTCTAACTTTTTCATCTTCAAAAGTAATTTCTTCAAGTTCAATACAAGAAATACACCAATCAGCATAAAAATCTAACATAACTGGTTTTTTTGAAGCTTTAATAGCCTCATTTAATTCTTTTATATTTCTTACTTTTGTAAAAATAAGTTTAGAAGAAGAACTTAGAGATGTTTTACTTGTAAATACTTCTAAGGGATTTAATACGTTTTTAGAACCACTTAGGGCACCTATAAAAAGTGAAACTCCATAAACAAACATAAGAAGTGTAAATAACCGAACAAGTACATGTTCATACATTTTTAAATAAATTGCACTTCCTAATAATAAAAATGAGTATAAAAACATACTAAGAGTAACATCAACTATTCTATCTAACATAAAAATAGCAATTCCTAACATAACCAAACCAAAGATTTTAGAAATACTATCCATCCAAGCTCCTGGTTTTGGCATATATTTACCAGCTCCAAGTCCTATTAATAATAAAGGAACACCCATTCCAAAACTTAAAATAAATAAAGCAGCTCCACCTAAAACGGCATCACCTGTTTGTCCTATGTAAATTAAAGCACCAGCTAGGGGTGCTGCCACACAAGGACCAACTATAAGAGCTGAGAGGAATCCCATAATTGCTATTCCAAATACACCTTGTTTTTCTTTTCCATCTGTTGTTTTATTGATTTTATTTTGCAAACTTTGAGGAAGTTCTAGTTTAAAATATCCAAACATAGAAAAGGCTAAAAGTACAAAAACAGCAGAAAAAACAGATAAAACATAAGGATTTTGCAGAGCAACTTGTAAATTAGCTCCAAATAAACCTGCAATTATTCCAGCAAGAGTATAAGCTAAAGACATAGAGAAAACATAAACAAAAGATAAAAAGAATCCTTTTTTTGCTGTTAGTTTTTCTTTTGAACCTGCTTTTACTATAATTGAGGACAAAATAGGAATCATTGGAAAAATACAAGGAGTTAAAGATAATAATAAACCAAAACCAAAAAATGTTAATAATACAATAACAATATTCCCATTTTTTAAAGTATTTGTAATCAAATCACTTTCACTTAAATCTTCTTTTGTAAGATTTATCTTATTTTGCATTTTAGGTGAAACAACTTTATCAAAACTAATAGTAGTAATTTCACTCATAGGTGCATAACATAAACCAGCAGTAGAACAACCTTGAAACTGAAACTCTAGCTCGTAAGAACTAGCTTTGCCTGCTTTTTGTAAAAGTTCATTTGGTATTTCTAATTTTAAATCATCAAAATGTACAATAAACTCTTTATAAACAACGGGTGCAGGAATATTTATATGTTTTGTAAGCTCTTTTTTAAAAGGTTTAGTAATAAAAACCTTTACTTTTTCATCATATAAATAAATATTTTTTCCAAGTTCTAAATTTATAATTGTTTTATCTTTTTCTTGTGTGAAACTTTGTTTAAAAGCATCTTGGGGATCTAAGAACTTTTGTTCTATTGCAAAAGAAAAAACAGATAATAACAATATCATTAATAAATTACGCATCTTCATCCTATCTTTATAATATTTTGTATTCTTAATCTTAATTCTATACTTTTTATTTCTAATTTCATATAGTAACAAGCATATATAAACTAATTCTTAATTAAAATACTTTTTGACATTTTCTTGAAGTTGTTCAACACTTTTTTTACCTCTTTTAGTAGCAAGGACTTTACCATCTTTAACATATACTAATGTTGGAATACTTTTTACATTATATTTTTTCATTAATTCTCTTTGCTTATCAATATCAACTTTAAAAATTGTAAGGTCAACTTTTTTAACTTTATCAAACTCTTCTAGGTTCTTAGCTAGTTTAGTACAAGGAGGGCACCAAATTGCATAAAAATCTATAATAAATTTTCCTTTTTCTATCTTTTTATCAATTGTCTCAAGGCTTAAATGCTCAAAAGCAGCTAAAGGTGTCAAAACAAACATTAAACTTAAAAATAAACTTAAAAATATTTTTTTCATTTTCTCTCTTTGTATAATTAATTTTTTTTATTATATTGAATTTTTGTGTATAGTTTGTTGAGTTAAGATGTAAATTAAAAAAGCTATAAATATATAAGTTTATTTATGTATTATTTGCAAAAAAAATAAGGTTTTACAATGAGTGAACTTGAAAACTTAGAAGCAAACGATTTATTAGAATTAATACCCAAAGATATAGTTTTAATAGATGTACGAAGAGAAAGTGAATGGATACAATCAGGAATAATAGAAGGTTCACATTTACTAACATTTTTTGATGATTACGGTAATCATGATTTAGAAAAATGGTTAATAGAATTTGAAAAAGCAGTAGAATCTAAAGATACAAAATTCGTTTTAATCTGCGCACATGCAAATAGAACAAAAACTATAGGTGATTATTTAGCACAAAAGTTGGATTATACACAAGCTACTCACTTAGAAGGTGGTATTGCTTTATGGTTAGACTTAGGATTAAAGACTATACGTCCTTAATCTAAATCGTAATAATTTTTTACTCTAAGAAATTTTGTTAAATTATTTCTTTAGAGCTTTTTGTAATTGACTTATAACTTCTTCAAGATTTTCATATGGAATATGAGATTTCCACTCAACATCTTTACCATTTAATGCAATTCCTATACTTACTACATCACTAGTACCTTTACCATATGGTTCTTTTACATCTGAAATAGAAATAATACCTTTTTTTGTTCCATGTAATGGAATTTCTGCTAATACTGTTATTGCCATTTTAATATCCTTAATTGTTATTTCCTATAATTGTTCCGAAAGAAACCTTTTGTTTTGTTAAATTTTTAATATTATATGAATCTTTTTCCCAAATCATTACAATTGTAGATCCCATTTTGAAATATCCTAAACAATCAGCTTTAGTAATTTCTAAATTATCATAAGTATAAACTTTTACTTCATTTGCATTTATATTAGTCTCAACCTTAGGTTCAAAGTCAAAAACCATCTGACCTACATTTAAAGCCCCAACAAAAACCATATAAAAAAGTTTGTCTTTTTTATCAAAACATTCTAAAATAACTCTTTCATTTTGACAAAATAGATCAAGCTCTTTATTTAAATATGGAATATTAACTGGATATAACTTTCCTGGAACATGAATAAGCTTAGTAACTCTAAAAGATGTAGGTGCATGGTATCTGTGATAATCTTTAGGTGATAGATAAAAGTTCATATAAGAGCCATCTAATACTCTTTTTATCTTATCTTGTACATTATATGTTAATAATTCTTCAACACTATAAGGCATACCTTTTATTTGTAAAAGTGTATCATCTTTAAGTTTTCCACAAGAGCTTATAAAAGAATCACAAGGTGAGATAATATTCTCTTCACTTAAATCAACCTCTCTTGTAATTGCTAACTCTCTTGTAAAAAGGTCATTTAGAGATTTATAATATTTTGCCTGTCTAAACTCACTCATATCTAATTTCATAAGTTTTACATATGAATTATTGATAAAAGTTTGAAAAAAAGATGGAAACTCTTGTTTTGCAAACTTTCCAAAATACTGTGATATTAAATTTGTAATGTGCATATTTACCCTTAGTTTATATAAAATGTATTTTATCTAAAACTAGCTGTTTTTAAAAAAATATTCTAAATAAAACTTCTAAGAGTAAAAATAAATTTATTTGCTACTCTACATTATATATATAAAGGGATAAAATGCATAAAATAATTGTAAGCAATGAATGTGGTTGCTTTAAAAGAAGTGATTTAACAAATAACATAGAATTAGAGTCTAAAGATGATGCTTTGTTAAAAGCTATGTCTATGAATAAACAAATGAATGAAGATTTTTGTAAAAAACATGACTTTTTTGTAAGTGAAGAAGCAAATAATTTTGTTATTTCATTTAAGAAAGAAGAAGTGAAAACTTCCTGTTGTGGTGGCGGGTGCCACTAATTAATTAATTATTTTTAATAATTAATTTATAATGAATAATTAATAATGAAAAATGAATAGTGAAGAGTGAAAAATATTTAAGACAGAGATTTCTCTGTCTTAGATATTTGGAACTAGAATGTAAAGCTCGCCTTGTTCTTTCATTCTTCCTGCGTATTTTGCAGCTTCTTTTGAATAACCCCAGAAAAAATCAGCTCTTATTTCACCTTTAATTGCTCCGCCTGTATCAGCTGCTAGCATTAAAGTATTTATCTCTTTTCTTGTAACTGGATTTTTTGTATTTATAAAAACAGGCATACCTAAGGGAATATACTTAGTATCAACTGCTAAATTTCTTTTTGCAACTAAAGGAACACCCAAACTTCCAGTAGCTCCAGTTTTTCTTTTTTCAAAAAATACATAACTATTATTTTTGTTTAAAACAGCATCTGCTTTTAAAGGATTAGCTTCAAACCATTTTTTCATACCTTGCATAGAAGCATCAATTCCATTACCAATATAACCTTTTTTAATCATATACCTACCAATAGATTTATATTTTCGTCCATTTTGATTCGCATAACCTATATTCAACAAAGTTCCATCTTCTAGTTGTACTTTTCCTGAACCTTGAATTTGTAAGAAATATAAATCAATTTTGCTATTTACATAACATAAAACTTCATACTCTTCATTATTACTTATTTCAGACCTAGAGTTAAAAGGAATTAGTTTATTTCCTTTAATTTTGCCTCTTAATCTATATTTTTTAAGCTCAGGATATATTTTTGATAAATTAACAGTAATTAGATTTTTAGGAACGCCATATACTGGGTATTTATACTTTTTAGTTTTTTTTAAACTTCCATATAATAAAGGTTCATAATAACCAGTTATAACTCCTGTATCTTTTCCATCTTTTCCATGTAGTTTATAAGGTGTGAAGTTTTTAGTAAAAAATTCTTTTGCATTATCACTTATATAGGCTTTTTTACAAACATCTTTAAACAAAGCTTTTCTTTTTGAACGAACACAAGCTTTTTTAAAAACATCTAAAGCTAGAGATAAGTCGTCATTTTCAAACTCTTTTAGATTTTTGAATTCTACTTTTTGTAATTTAGCTTTTGAGTAAGATAAGTGTTCAAATTTAGGACCACAACCTGTTGCTAATAAAATTATAAAGAAAGAGAAAAATATATATTTAGAAGTGTTCATAAATTTACCTTTGTAATTTAAATTTAAATTTTAAAAAATTCTATCATTTTATAGTTAATAGAAGGTACACTTATATACTTTGAGGATAAACTTCTTTCAAACCACAGTTTTTGCATCTGTATTCTATATCATTAACACCAGAACAGCCATGATTTTTAAGTATTCTTGTAGAAATTACTTCTTGAGTAAATCTTGTATTTGTATTTTCATCAACAAAAGTTCTTGTTTTTTCGCCACAAGTTGGGCATTCTTTTTTATTTAATTTATCAACTCTAGAGTTTTTATTTTTAAAATAAAGTAAACTTGAGAAAATTACAATTAGAAAAGTGATTATTAAAAATATTATTGTTTGCATTGTTTGAGGTAGTTAAGTTAGTTAGTTAGTAAGTTTATAAGTTGGTATGTTAGTGAGTTTTTAAGTTAGTAAGTTGGTAAGTTAGTAAAGTTAGAAAGAAAACCTACCAACCTACCAACCTACCAACCTCTACCAACTTACTAACTAACTCTACTAACCTACTAACTCTCCCAACTTATCAAATAAATAGCCTAAGCTATTTATTCAACTTCCGCATCAATAACGTCATCGTCATCTTTTTTTGCTTTAGCATTTGGTTTAGCTTGCTCTTCTGCTTTATCGCCACCCTCTTTTTTATACATAGCTTCTGCTAATTTATGAGATTTTTCAGTTAAAGCTTTAACTTTTTCCTCAATAGCTTCTTTACTAGAGTTTTCGTCTTTTAAAACTTCCTCTAGTTGTGCAGCTGCATCAACAATTGCAGTTTTTTCTTCTTCAGAAACAGCATCACCATTTTCTTCTAAAGTTTTTTTAGTACTATGTAAAAGTGCATCAGCTTGATTTCTTACTTCAATCACTTCTTTTTTCTTAGCATCAACTTCTTTATTAGCTTCTGCTTCTTGTACCATTTTTTCAATTTCTTCATCAGATAATCCAGATGCTCCAGAAATAGTAATTTTATTTTCTTTACCAGTTCCTTTATCTTTAGCAGATACATTTAAAACACCATTTGCATCAATATCAAATGTTACTTCAATTTGAGGAACACCTCTTGGAGCTGCTGGGATGTCTGAAAGTTCAAACATACCTAAAGATTTATTATCTTTAGCAAATTCTCTCTCACCTTGTCCTACGTGAATAGAAACAGCTGGTTGATTATCATCAGCAGTTGAGAAAGTTTGTGATTTTTTAACAGGAATAGTTGTACCTTTATCAATTAACTTAGACATAACTCCACCTAAAGTTTCAATTCCTAAACTTAAAGGCGTAACATCAAGTAATAATACATCTTTAACATCACCTCTTAAAACTCCAGCTTGAACAGCTGCACCAGCTGCAACTACCTCATCAGGGTTAACACTTTTATTTAAATCTTTTCCAAAAAAGTCTCTTACGATTTCATTTGCTTTTGGTAATCTAGTTGATCCACCTACCATAATAACTTCTTGGATTTCATCTTTACTTAAATCAGCATCTTTTAAAGCAGTTTTAATATGCTCTAATGTTTCAGTAATAAGACCTTCAGTCATAGACTCAAATTTAGCTCTTGTAAGAGATTTAACTAAATGTATTGGACCTGCATTACCCATAGAGATAAATGGCAAGTTAATTTCTGTTGATTCTGCTGAACTTAACTCTTTTTTAGCATTTTCTGCTGCATCTTTAAGTCTTTGTAAAGCCATTTTGTCATTTTTAACATCAAAACCATTTTCAGTTTCAAACTCTTTAGATAACCAGTCAATAATAGCATTATCAAAATCATCTCCACCTAGAAAAGCATTACCATCAGTTGAAAGTACTTCAAAAGTTCCATCACCAATTTCTAAAGTAGTAACATCAAATGTTCCTCCACCTAAATCATAAACTAAAACTTTTTCTTCACCTTTTTTATCAAGTCCATATGCTAAAGAAGCAGCAGTTGGTTCGTTTATAATTCTTAAAACATTAAGTCCAGCAATAGTACCAGCTTCTTGAGTTGCTTTTCTTTGTGCATCATTAAAATAAGCAGGAACAGTAATAACAGCATCAGTTACAGGAGCTCCCAAATATTCTTCAGCATCTACTTTTAGTTTTCCTAAAATTTTAGCAGAGATTTCTTGAGGAGTATAAACTTTATCTCCAATTTCAACAGCAGCTGCACCATTTCTATTTACAATTTTATATCCAACTTTACTTTGGGCATCTTTAGCATGCTCTTCGTCCATCATTAAACCCATAATTCTCTTAATAGAATAAATAGTTTTTTCAGGATTTGTAATAGCTTGTCTTTTAGCAGGATCTCCTACTAAAACTTCACCTTTATCCGTAAATGCTACAATAGAAGGAGTAGTATTTTTACCCTCTTTATTAGGGATAATCTTAGTTTCTCCACCTTCATAAACTGCCATACAAGAGTTAGTTGTACCTAAATCAATTCCAATTACTTTACTCATAATATATTCCTTATTAATTTTATTTTAATTTTTTATTTAATTTCAATAGTTTTAAGACATTGCGGTCATGAAGCGTTTACGCTTCAAGTGAAAAACTAAAAGTGAAAAGTGAAAAATGTGTACTAGTCTTTTTATTTTTCACTTTTAGTTTTTAGTTTTTCACTTTTCTATTTGTAAAATTACTTTTTACAAATAGAAACCATTGCTGGTCTTAATAATCTTTCTTTAAACTTATAACCTTTTTGAAGTTGGGCAACTATATATCCATCTTCATGATCAGCACTATCTACTTGCATAATTGCATTATGGAAGTTTGGATCAAACTCACCATCTGTCTCAATTATAGAAATGTCATGTTTTTCAAAAGCTGTATAGAAGTTTTTAATTGTTAACTCAACACCTTCTTTTAATTTACCTAATAACTCATCACTTCCTAAATCTTTTGCTGCTTCTTCTGCTGCTAATGCCATTTCAAGTGAATCAATTGGAGCTAATAAATCTTTTGCAAATTTTTCACTTGCATAATCAATTGCAGAATATTTTTCTTTTTCTAATCTTTTTTTGATATTCTCGAAATCTGCATGAACTCTAAAATATTTATCTTCACTTTGTTTTAATTGCTCTTGTAGTTGTGCAATTATTTCATCTTGGCTTAATTCTTTTTTTTCTTCAACAACTTCACCTGTTTCAGTTTCTTTATCTATATTTTGATCAACAATCTCTTCTGTATCAACAATTTCTTGCTCTAATTCTTCTTTATTTTCACTCAAAATTTTCTCCTAAATAGTATTTATTTGATTATAAAAATATTCATAATCTTTTGATAACTCGCCTAAAACTAACATTTTTACATTTATTTTATTAATTGTACATCTATGATAAATTGCTATATACCCTTGAGGAACAATAGTGTCAAAATAAAGTCCTTCTTTAATTGAATCAAAGATTTTTGCTTTTAAAAAATCATTTATTATTTTTTCTTCATAATCATAATTAAGAGCAAGGGAAAAGAACTCTTTTGTATTATATATATGGAAATCTTTTGTTTGCAAATTTTGATTTACTTGCTCATATATCTCATTTGCCCCAACTTGTTTTGAAATATTAACAATATGACTTAACTCTAAACCTATTAAATCTTTTAGAAATCTATATAATGCACTTGAATACTTTACAGTAAGTGCAAAAGAGTCAAACTCTAAAATAATATATTTGTTATCTACTGATAATATTTCTTTTAAGAGCTCATCTTTATCTTCTTGTATAAAAACACTTAAACCAATCTCTTTTGCATAATACTCAATAGCTTTTGTATCAACTTGGGCTAAAGAGAAATTTAACTTATTAGTCCAATACTGTTTTAATGCTTCACTTGTTGGTGTTCTTCCAGAACTAACATGTTCTTGTGCTAAAAAACCTTCATCTCCTAGTTTTTTAAAATACCCTCTAATGGTTGCAGGTGAATAAGTAATATCATACATTGATTTTAACTGTGATGAACCTATTGGTTCACAGTTTTCAATATATGCTCTAATTATAGATTGCAATAAAAACTCTTTTTTATTTATCACTTAAATAACCACCAGATTTTAGTTTTAGCACTCATTATCTTGAACTGCTAAAGAATTATAACTAATTGAGTCAGTATTTGTCAAGTAGTTTTTAGCAAAGTACTTATAAAAGTGCTAAATTAAATTTTTACCTCTACTTTGTTCCCAAGAATTAGCTTTTTTGCTTAATTGATTTATAATAAAATAAGCAATACAATTAAGACTTAAATTATATAAGAAAGGATAAATATGTATGAAAAGATAGATGAACAGTTTGCAAGTGATAACTATTCACAAATTTGTCCTGAGGTACTTAATAAGATTGTGGAACTAAATTCAGATAATGCTCAAGCATATGGTAATGATTATTATACTAAATATGCAGCAGATCAATTAAGAGAATTATTTGAAACCGATTGCCAAATCTTTTTTGTATTTAATGGAACAGCAGCTAACTCTTTAAGTTTAGCAGCCTTGTGCAATTCGTATCATAGTATTATATGCCATGAATTAGCGCATATAGAAACAGACGAATGTGGGGCCCCTGAGTTTTTCTCAAATGGTTCAAAACTATTATTAGCTAATGGAAAAGATGCTAAATTAACCCCTAGTGATATTGAACATCTAGCTACAAAAAGAGATGATATTCATTATCCAAAACCAAAAGTAGTATCACTTACTCAGTCAACTGAGGTAGGAACTATCTATACAATAGATGAAATTAAAAAAATACGAGAAGTTGCAAATAAACATAATCTTCATATCCATATGGATGGAGCAAGATTTGCAAATGCTTTAGTTTCCCTAGATGTGACACCAGCTGAACTTACATGGAAAGTAGGAATTGATGTTTTATGTTTTTCTGGAACAAAAAATGGAATGGCTATGGGGGAGGTTGTAATATTCTTTAACCATGACTTAGCCCAAGACTTTGCGTATAGATGTAAACAAGCAGGTCAATTAGCTTCAAAAATGAAATTCATTTCAGCCCAATGGATTGCTTTATTAGAAAATAACTTATGGAAGAAAAATGCTAAACATGCAAATAGTATGGCTAAATACTTTGAAACACAAATAAAAGACTTAGAAGGTATTAAAATTAAATTCCCTGTTCAATCTAATAGTGTATTCATGGAAGCAAAAGAGAGTCTTTTAGAAGCTCTTAAAGCTAAAAAATGGATTTTTTACTCTTTTATTGGAGCAGGAGGAGCTAGATTTGTTTTTTCTTGGAACTCTAGCAAAAAAAGAATTGATGAATTAATAGAAGATATTAAATTACACTTGTAAAAATTAACTAAAAAGATACAGGAGTAATAACAGAGATATAAGAAGCTTTTTTTAAGCTTCTGTTCTCTATTTTATGTGGATTATCTGGATTAAATCTAATACAATCACCTTTTTTTAAAATAAACTCTTTTTCTTCTAAAGTAACAATAATTTCACCTTCAAGAACATAATTGCACTCTTCCCCACCTTTGGTATGAGGTATTATTTCATCTGTAATTCGTAAGGGTGCTAAATTTACTAAAACA
This sequence comes from Arcobacteraceae bacterium, assembly GCA_965224485.1. Lineage (GTDB taxonomy): Bacteria > Campylobacterota > Campylobacteria > Campylobacterales > Arcobacteraceae > NORP36. The sequence goes on from CBDCZH010000015.1 coordinate 572,777, forward strand.
AATTCAATATCTCCTTGTAAATTGGGAACTAATAATTCACAGGTAAATAAAGGATCAGGGAAAGATATTTTTTTTCTTTTATTTTTTCTAACAACATAAGTACTTTCGTCATCAAGGTAAACTTTAGACTCTTCTTCATTAGTAAATAAATGAGCTAAGGTAGTATTTAAAACTTTTGCTATTTTTCTTAAAGTTTCTACAGAACCAGAAGTTGAGCCATTTTCTAATAAAGATAACATAGCAACAGAGATCTTTGCATCAAACGCAAGTTGTTTTGCTGTCATATTTTTTTCTTTTCGTAAACGTCTAACTTTTTGTCCTACTTCAAAATCTTTACTCACTAAACCAACCTTAATACTTTTATTAAATATAGTTTAACTAAGTTAAACTTTGAGTTTTAATATCATAACTTAATATAAAGATTTTTGTTTCACTTCGTATCATTTTAGATAAAAATCATTAAAAATTTAATTATATTAAATTTTTAGCTATTTTTATATGTTAGTATTTAATCAGATTAAATATATTAATAAAATAATTGTAAGGATAATAAGATGAAAATTGGATTAGTAAAAGAGATTAAAGTACATGAATATAGAGTTGGTTTAACACCTGATTGTGTTGAAGCATATGTAAAAAATGGTCACACAGTTTTTGTTGAAGTTGATGCTGGTATTGGAGCTGGTTTTGAAAATAGTGATTATGAAAAAGTGGGTGCTACAATACTAAGTGATAAACAAAAACTTTTTGATGATAGTGAGATGATTATAAAAGTAAAAGAGCCACTTAAAGAAGAGTATGATTTTTTTCACGAGGGTCAGATTTTATTCACTTATTTACACATTGCAGCAGATAAACCACAAGCCTTAGCTTTATTGGCAAAAAAAGTAAAAGCTATTGCTTATGAAACAATTACTTCAAGAGAGGGAGGACTTCCTTGCTTAACTCCTATGAGTGAAATAGCAGGAAGACTTGCAGCACAAGAAGGTGCAAAATATTTAGAAAAACCTTTTGGAGGAAGGGGAGTTTTATTAGGTGGAGTTCCAGGCGTTCAAAGAGGAAATGTAACAATAATAGGTGGGGGAATTGTTGGTCTTAATGCTTGTAAAATGGCTGTTGGACTAGGGGCTAATGTAACAGTATTAGATATATCTGCTTCAAGACTTGCTTATTATGATGATATTTTTGGCTCAAAAGTTACAACACTTTTTTCAAATAGATCAAATATTCTAAAATCTATAAAAGAAGCTGATTTAGTAATTGGAGCTGTTCTGATTCCAGGTGCTGCTGCTCCTAAGTTGGTATCTAAAGAAGATTTAAAAGTAATGAAAAAAGCTGCTGTTATTGTTGATGTTGCTATTGATCAAGGAGGTTGTTTTGAAACATCTCATGCAACCTACCATGATAATCCAACCTTTGTAGTAAATGATGTATTACATTATTGTGTTGCAAATATGCCAGGAGCTGTTTCTTTAACATCAACCTTAGCTTTAACATCAACAACACTTAATCATGGTTTAAATATTGCAAATAAAGGTTTAGAGAAAGCTTTAGCTGATGATATTCACTTATTACATGGACTTAATACCTATGATGGAAAATTAACAAATGAACCAGTAGCCCTAAGTTTAGGCATAGCATATGAGCCTGTAACATTCTAATACAATAAAAATAAAGCCAGAAAAACTATTTATTTCTGGCTTTACAATAAAGAAACTTTTTACTATACTCTTAATATGGAATATATCAATTTAACAATATTAGCTATTTTTATCCCAACATTCTTTTTTGTATCGATTACTCCTGGAATGTGCATGACACTATCTTTGAGTATGGGTATGAGTATAGGTGTTAAAAAAACTATGTATATGATGTATGGAGAGTTATTTGGTGTTGCGTTAGTAGCTTCTTCTTCTGTAATAGGAGTTGCATCTATTATGTTCAAATACCCAGAAATATTTTTATTTCTAAAATATGCAGGTGGGGCTTATTTATTTTACTTAGGTATTAATATGTGGCTTTCTCGTGGAAAAATGTCTTTAAGTTTAAAAGAGTGCTCCTATAATGTATCAAAAAAAAATCTAGCGTTCCAAGGTTTCCTAACAGCAATAGCAAATCCAAAAGGTTGGGCTTTTTTCGTAGCACTTTTACCACCTTTTATAGATATAAAAATTCCTTTATCTTTTCAACTACCAGCTCTTTTACTAATAATTCTAAGCCTAGAGTTTTTATGTTTAATAATATACGCAAGTGGAGGAAGTACTTTAAGAAAACTACTTAAAGACTCCTCAAATGTAAGAGTATTAAATAGAATATCAGGAACGTTGATGATAGGTGTTGGGATATGGCTGGCTCTCTCATAAGCTTTTGCTTATGAGAATGAATAATTAATAATGAATAGTGAATAATGTAAGAAAGAACCGTTCACGAAGTGAACTCCTTAATTATTCATTATTAACTATTCAAAATGTTTTTTCTATTACGAACATTGTTTTATTACTTAATCTTAGTTATGTATAGTGTAAAAAAAACGTTCACTTCGTGAACTCCTTAATTATTCATTATTCACTTTTCATTATTCATTTAAATCAGGCTGCGCCTAATTTAACACTCCACTGCATTAACAGCAAGTCCTCCAAGTGAGGTTTCTTTGTACTTATTCATCATATCTTTTCCTGTTATAAACATTGTTTTTATTACAGAATCTAGTGATACAAAATGTTTCCCATCTCCATTAATTGCCATTCTTGCTGCATTTACTGCTTTCATTGAGGCCATTGCATTTCTTTCTATGCAAGGAATTTGTACATATCCTCCAATTGGGTCACAAGTAAGTCCTAAGTTGTGCTCCATACCAATTTCAGCTGCATTTTCAACCTTATCTACATCAGCTCCCATTAACTCAGCTAAAGCTCCAGCTGCCATAGAACAGGCAACTCCAACTTCACCTTGGCAACCAACATCAGCTCCTGAGATTGAGGCATTTTTCTGATATAACATTCCAATAGCTCCTGCTGTTAACAAAAAACTATTAATCTCTTCCATATCAAATTCTTCCAAATTTTTATTTAAAAATCTATTCATATAATGAATAACAGCAGGAATAATACCAGCAGCTCCATTTGTAGGAGCAGTGACAACTCTTCCTCCACAGGCATTCTCTTCATTTACTGCTAAAGCATACAAATCAATCCAGTCCATAACTTCTAAAGGGTCAACCATAGAAAAGTTAGCCTTACATGAGAGTTTTTCATATAGTTTTTTTGCACGTCTTGGTACTTTTAGACGTCCAGGCATTAAACCTTCATTTTCACAGCCATTCTTAACAGATGCTTGCATAACTTCCCAAATTTCTTTAAGTTTTGCTTTAATTTCTTCTTCACTTCTTAAAACTTTTTCATTTTCCATAACAAGCTCTGAAATTTTTAAATTATTCTTTTTGCATAAAGAAATTAGCTCTTTTGATGAGTTAAAACTATAAGGAATAGAAGTTTCACTATTCTTTACTTCTTTATGTATTTCATCTTCACTTAAAACAAAACCACCACCAATAGAATAATATGTTTTTTCTAGCAAAAAACCTTCTTTTTTAAAAGCTTTAAATTTAATAGCATTTGAGTGAAATTCTAAGAATTCAAGTTTTAAAATTAAGTCTTTTTCATAGTCAAAATCTATTTCAAAATTATCTAAAAGTTTTAATTTTTTATTTTTTTTTATATTAGACATTTCTATATTCATAAAATCAGTATCAATATTTTGAGGTGTTTTTCCAGTAAATCCCAATAAAACAGCAACATCACTTGAATGTCCTAAACCAGTAGCTGCAAGCGAACCGTAAAGAGTTATTTCAAGTTTTTTTATTTTAGCTAAGAAATTTTTTTCTTTTAATAAAGAAACAAATTTATTTGCTATTATCATAGGTCCTACAGTATGAGAACTAGAAGGCCCTATTCCTATTTTAAAAATATCAAAAATACTTGAGTTCATAATATTATCCTTATAAATAATTATACCTATTATAATAGGAAAAAGAGGAAGAAAGTAGGCACAAAGATAAAAGTAAAAGAAAAACTAAGAAGTTTTACTTTAAACTTTTAAATTTACTTTATAATTTTGTTAGTGATCTAAAATTTGCTCTAAAAACTGTTGTAATCTTGGAGATTGAGGATTGTCAAAAAATTCATGAGGTTCATTTTCTTCAACTATTTGTCCTTCATCCATAAAAATAACTCTATCTGCTACTTTTTTAGCAAAACCCATTTCATGAGTTACACAAACCATAGTAATTCCTTCATCAGCAAGTTCTACCATAACATCTAAAACTTCTGAAACCATTTCAGGATCAAGGGCTGATGTAGGTTCATCAAATAACATTATTTCAGGATTTTTACATAAACACCTAGCAATTGCAACTCTTTGTTGCTGTCCACCAGATAATTGATTTGGGTATTTATGTGCTTGGTCTGCAATTTTTACTCGCTCTAAAAAATGCATAGCAGTTTCTATTGCTTCTTTTCTTGGTTTTTTATATACCCAAGTTGGTGCTAAAATAAGATTTTCTAAAATTGAAAGATGTGGAAAAAGATTAAAATGTTGAAAAACCATTCCTACTTGAGATCTAATATGACGTACAACTTTAACATCATCTATTAAATCAGTTCCATTTATGAAAATTTTTCCTTCTTGAAAATGTTCAAGATGATTCATACATCGAATAGTAGTTGACTTACCAGAACCAGAAGGTCCACAAATCACCAGTTTTTCACCTTTTTTAATATTTAGGTTTATGTCTTTTAAAACATGAAAATCACCATACCATTTATTAACGTCTTGCATTTTGATCATATATTCTATTTCGCTCATAATATTTCCCTACTTATTTTCTGTATTAAATTTACGTTCAATTGATTTTGAATATTGAGACATTGAGAAACATATAACCCAATATATCATTGTTACAAAAACATAACCTTCAACTTCAAAACCTAACCAAGCGGTATCACTATTTGTAAGCGTTACCATTGCTAAGATATCAAATAATCCAATAATTAAAATTAGTGTTGTATCTTTAAATAAGGCAATAAAAGATCCAACAATATTTGGAATAGATATTTTTAAAGCTTGTGGCAATATTACTAAAAGCATTGCTTGCCAATAAGTTAATCCTAAAGAATTTGCAGCTTCATATTGACCTTTTGGAATGGCTTGTAATCCACCTCTTATTACTTCTGCTATATAAGCACTTTGAAATAGTGTAATTCCTATTAAAGCACGTAAAAGTTTATCAAAGTCTATTCCTTCATGAAAAAACATTGGAAGAACAACTGAAGCCATAAATAACAAAGTAATCAAAGGAACACCTCTAATAAACTCAATAAAACCTATACACAAAGTTCGAATAAGTGGCATTTGGGATTGCCTTCCTAGGGCTAAAAGAACACCTATTGGAAAAGAAGCAATAATACCAACAGCTGCAACTATAATGGTTAGCATTAAACCACCCCACTTATGTGTTTCAACATGTTCTAAACCAAAAATCCCACCTGAAATTAAAAAGAAAGATACAACAGGATATATTAATAATAATACCAATCTAGATTTTGCTGATATATTCATTCTAAAAATAAATATAGAAACAGCAAATAAAATAAGTACTAAATTTGGTCTCCAATGTTGTGATTCTGGATAAAAACCATACATAAACTGATTGAATTTCTCAATTATAAAAATCCAACGTGCACCATCTTTTGTTATCTCTTCTTTTGTTCCACTCCAAGTAGCATCAATAATCATCCAATCAATTAAAGGAGGAATACTTATATACATAAGATAAAAACCAAGTAAACTTAAAATAGTATTTGAAACACTTGAAAAAAGTTTTTCTCTTATCCAATGAATTATTCCCTTACTAGAAGAAGGAGCTTTTCTTGTCTGTTTTAATTCATACGTTGCCATCTTTTATCTCTCCTTTATTTGGATTTTTGTATTTACCCAGTTAAGAGTAATAGATATAACTATTGAAAATGTTAAATAAACAGCCATAGTCATTAATATAATCTCAATTGCCTGCCCTACTTGATTAAGTGCTGTTCCTGAGAAAAGAGTTACGATTTCTGGGTATCCAATAGCAGTTGCTAGGGATGAGTTTTTTACAAGATTTAAGTACTGATTTATAACAGGAGGAATAATAACTCTTAAAGCTTGAGGAAGAACTACTTTTTGTAAAATAATATGCTCTTTTAAACCTAAAGATTTAGCTGCTTCTTTTTGCCCAGTTGGCACTGACTGTATTCCAGCTCTTACAGCTTCAGCTATATATGTTGCTGTATAAATACTAAGAGCAAAAGCAAGGGCTAGGAGTTCTGGAATAATAGTAAAACCACCTTTAAAGTTAAAACCTTTTAATGCTGGATAATCTGCGCTTATTGGCTGTCCTGATACAAAATATACTAGAACTGGAGCTAAAATTAAAATAGCTAATGAAACTTTAAAAATTGGAAATTCTTCACCTGTTTCATTATGTCTTTTTTGGGACCATTTAACTAAATAAATAACAGAAATAATAGCAATAATAAAAGAAATACCTATGAAAATTGCATTTGATTCTAAAATAGGTTTAGGAAGAATAAACCCTCTATTATTTAAAAAAACTGTATCAAAATATACAAAAGATTGTTTAGGACTTGGAAGTGCGGCTAAAACAACATTGTACCAAAATAAAATTTGTAGCAAAATTGGAATATTTCTAAATATTTCAACATAAACCATACAAATTTTAGAAATTAGCCAATTTGAAGATAATCTACCAATTCCAACAGCTAAACCAATTATTGTTGTAAAAACAATAGCAATTACTGATACTAATAATGTATTTAAAACACCAACTGCAAAAACTCTACCATACGTTGAGCTTACATCATTATATTCAATTAGGTTTTGACTAACTCCAAAACCAGCTGCTTCATTTAAAAAAGAAAACCCTGTACTAATTCCTCTTTTTTCAACGTTCTCAAACATATTCCCTAAAAAATATGTAACAGTAAGAACAACTAAAACTAATGTAAGAATTTGATATATAACTGCTCTATTTTCTGGATTATTAAAAAATCCCTTAGAAAAGAGAGAAGTTTTTCTATTTTTTTCCATTTTTTTTACCTTGAAAATATAATTTACATTTTAAAAGAAATAAAAAAAAGGGCCTAAGCCCTTTTTTATTATCTAATTGGCATAGGGTACATTAAACCACCCTTGTTCCATAATTTATTAAATCCTCTTGGAATATTTAAAGGAGAATCCTTTCCTACATAAGCATCATAAGATTGACCATAATTTCCAACTTGTTTTATAATTCTATATGCCCATTTATTATCAAGTTTTAAATGAACACCTGTTTTACCAGTTACTCCTAATAATCTTTGAATACCAGGATTTTTTGATTTTAACATTTCATCAACATTTTGTTTTGTAACACCAGACTCTTCAGCTTGAATAGTTGCTATCATTGTCCATTTTACAATATTAAACCAGTTATCATCACCTTGTCTAACAACAGGACCCAATGGTTCTTTTGAAATAATATCAGGTAAAATTACATAAGAAGAAGGATCAATTAACTTAGATCTAATTCCTGCTAATTGAGAAGCATCAGAAGTAATTGCATCACATCTACCTTTTTTAAATCCATCAGCAGTTTGTCCTGATGTATCATAAGTAACAGCTTTATATTCCATATTATTAGCTTTGAAATAATCAGTTAAGTTAAGTTCAGTGGTTGTACCCGCTTGAATACAAAAAGTTGCACCATCAAGTTCTTTAGCAGATTTAACACCAAGTTTTTTAGAAACTAAAAAACCTTGTCCATCATAATAATTAACGCCAGCAAAAGTTACACCTAAAGAGATATCTCTAGTTGCTGTCCAAGTAGAAGCTCTTGAGAGTAAATCAATTTCCCCAGAAGCAAGTGCTACGAATCTTTCTTTAGCTGTCATAGGAATATATTTAACTTTTGAAGAATCTCCTAAAACAGCAGCAGCTACACTTTTACAAAAGTCAACATCTAAACCTTTCCAAACACCTTTAGAATCAGCAGTAGAAAAACCTGGAATTCCAGTTGAAACCCCACAATTTAAAAAACCATTCTTTTTTACATTATCTAATGTACCTGCACTTGAAACCGTAGAAGCTAAAGCAAGACTTGCAATAGCTGTAGAAACAATTTTTAACATTCTCATAATCTCTCCTTGTTAATTTTCTTAATTGATATAGTCATTATATATCTAAGAATAAATATAAAAGATATTTAACTGTATATTTTTTATACAGTTAAATTTCACTTTTATTCTTGGATACTTAATCAAATCACTTCTAAAAGTATAGGGATTGAAAATAGCAATTTCATAGCAAGAGAGAATATGACATCAAATTGTTGTCTAAAAGTTTCATAAAAATGATATTAAAAAGTTATTTATTGTTCAAGAATTTATATCAATTTCCCAAAGCACGGAGACACCGTATTCTTCATCAAGAATAATGTATTTTTCATAAGTTACTTTTTTCTTGTAATTTTGAGTATAAAAGGTAACAATTAAATCTTCTTCTTGTAATAATGTCCTAATATCTTTATGCGTTAAGTATTTTCCATATCTTTTTAACGAATTTTGCCAAATTTTAAAAGAACAAGTTGAGTCTTTACTTAATTCATAAACTTCATTATCTTCACTATACCAAGAAGCATTAGAGCAAGCATATAATTCTACTTTTTTACCTTGTACTAGTTTTTTACGAACTTCAATACTTCCATCCTCGCAATAAGGGCATTTACCTAAAATCAAGAATAAGCCTTAAATTTACTTTTATTAATATAGACAAAAATAAGTACAGCTAGTTCAAGAAAAACAAACATATATATAGTTATATCCCAAGAAAAATTTTCATATATTAAAGAAGGGAAAAAAGAACCACAAGCCCCACCTAAATAGTAAAAAGTTAGATACATCCCAGAAGTTAAAGCTTTTTGAGACACTCTCATAGAATTAGCAAGTCCAGTACAAATGGTATGAACGATGAACATTCCTAAGCATAAGAAAAAAACTAGAATGAACATGACTATAAGTTTTTGGCTTAAAAATAAAAGAGTGCTTAGGGTAAATACTAAAATTCCAAATATTATAGTTCTTAACTCTTTTTTAAAAAAATCTTTTATTTTATGTATGTATAAGGCCACAACAATTCCTACTCCATAACCTAAATATAATAAACCAATCATAGATTCATCTGCTTGTGGAAAATTTTTCTTAATAATAAAGGGCAAAATATTTAAGATTCCTGCAAAAACAAAAAACGTAACAAACATTAGAGTATATATAATGACAAAACGTTTGTCTTTTAAAATATTTATAACATCAGTAAATTTTGCCTTAGTTAATTTTGCTTCACCTTCATAAGATAATTTATATATAAAAAATAGACCTAATAACATAGCAAAAGATAAGGAGAAAAAAACATATCTCCAAGAAAAAGAACTTGATATAAAACCAGATAATACTCTTCCTATTAAACCTCCAAAAACTGTTGAAGCTACATATATAGACATATTCCTTTTTATATTCTCTTTATTGCTAGCTAATACTGTCATACAAGCTGTAATGATTGCAGGTATTACTAAAGCTTCTAAAATTCTTAAAAATAAAAACATTTCATAAGAGTTAGAAAAACCAAGGCAAATATTTGTAAAAAATAATATACAAGAAGCTATAAGTAAAACTTTTTTTACATTAGCTGATTGTAAAATATAACCATAAATAATAGGTGCGATAGCTAAAAATAGCATTATTATTGCAGTAAAAGAAGAAGCTTTTGTTATTGATATATTAAATTCACTTGCAAGTAAGGGCTGTAAGGGCTGAGTAGCATACATGACTGAAAGCAAAACGGTGATTGTATATATGATAATTAAGTATTCTTTTTTATTCATAACTTTATTATAACTAAAGTATAAAAGCAAATAAAAAAATGTCATTTTGCAATATTAAAAATGCAATTAATATGAAACTTTAATATAATTTTTATGTAAAATAACACTTGACATTATTCTTTTTTATGTTATACTGTTTGACTGTGAAATTATATTTTCATAATTAAAAAAACAAACTCGAGGAGATAAAATGAAGAAATTAGCAACAATTGCTTTAGTTGGAGCACTTAGTATTCCTGCAATGGCAGCTGAATTTATTACAATTGGAACTGGTGGGGTTACTGGGACTTATTATCCAACAGGTGGAGCAGTTTGTAGACTTGTAAATAAGTTAAAAAAAGAGACTGGTATCAGATGTTCAGTTGAATCAACTGGTGGTTCAGTTTATAATATTAATACTATTAAAAATGGTGAGCTTGATTTTGGAATTGCGCAATCAGATACAGTTTACCAAGCATCAAATGGTACTGGTAAATTTGAAGGTAAACAAGTTTCAAAAATCAGATCAGTTATGGCTATTTACCCTGAGTTATTTACTCTTGTAACAAGAAGAGATGCAAATATCAAAGGTATTATGGACATTAAAGGTAAAAGAATTAACTTAGGAAATCCAGGTTCAGGTAATGAATCAACTGCTTTAGCATTATTCAAAGCAACTGGAATTAAAAAATCTGATTTAAAATTTGCAGGGGCTTTAAAAGCTGCTGAAATGCCAGATGCTCTAAGAGATAATAAAATTGATGGTTACTTCTATATGGTTGGACATCCAACTGCAAATATTAAAGATGCATCTAACTCTGTTGATGTAAGAATTACTCCATTAACAGGAGCAGCTGTTGATAAACTTGTAAAAGATAATCCTTATTTTGCACAAGCTGATGTTCCAGGTGGACTTTATAAAGGAAACCCAGAAGGCGTTCCTACTTTTGGTGTAAAAGCAGTATTAGTTACTAGTACAGATGTAAGTGATAAAGCAGTATATACTGTTATTAAATCTATCTTAGAAAACTTTGATAAGTTTAAAAAACTACACCCTGCATATAACAATATTACAAAAGAATCATTACTTGATGGTTTATCAGCTCCATTACACGAAGGTGCTAAAAAATACTTTAAAGAAGCAGGTCTTCTTAAATAAATTTCAAAGGCTTTGGCCTTTGAAATTATTATAGTTCATTTAAGTTAAGTAAATTTTTTATTTACATGAACTATAGCTACAAATACAATACAAAAAGGTTACATAATGGCACTATATGAAGAGAAGCCACACACACTTGGGGGCTTAGAACAAGAAGAGATTGATGCCGCTGAAAACATCTCTAATGATCTTGAAGGTCAAAGAACATTTGGAAAAGAACATTACGAATTTTGGTTAATTTCAGCAATAGCTCTTTGTTGGACAGTATTTCAATTATATATTGTAGTTGAACCAGTTAACTCAACAATAGCAAGATCAATTCACTTATCTTTTGCGGTTTTATTATCATTTTTAGTTTTTCCAATGTTAAGAAAACCATTTTTTCTAAAGAAAATCAGATGGTTTGGTTATGCTTTTGCATTAGTCGGAGTTTTTAGTTCTTCTTATTTAGCAGTTAATTATGAAGCAATAGCTCAAAGACCCGGCGATTATATTCAAGCAGATATTATCATAGCCTTAATTGGTATTGTTATTTTACTAGAAACTGGAAGAAGAGTTTTAGGACTAGCCTTATCTATTATTGCAATGGTATTTTTAGCCTACGATTTACTTGGCCCTTATATGCCAGAACTTATAATTCATAAAGGTGCTTCTTTAAATAAATTAGCAGGTCATATGTTTTTAACAACTGAGGGTATTTTTGGTGTTCCTCTTGGAGTTTCAACAGGATTTGTATTTTTATTCGTACTTTTTGGATCACTTTTAGATAAAGCTGGTGCTGGTGAATATTTTATTAACCTTGCATTCTCTTTATTAGGAAAATATAGAGGAGGACCAGCTAAAGCATCTGTTGTTGCATCTGGATTTACAGGTATTATGTCTGGATCTTCTATTGCAAATACAGTAACTACTGGAACTTTTACTATTCCTTTAATGAAAAGAACAGGTTTTAGCCCTGAGCAAGCAGGTGCAGTTGAAGTCGCCGCCTCAACCAATGGCCAGCTTATGCCACCTGTTATGGGAGCTGCTGCTTTTATTATTGCTGAGTTCTTAGGTATGTCATATACTGAAGTTATTTATGCTGCTTTTATTCCAGCTTTTGTTTCTTATTTTGCACTATTTTATATAGTTCATTTAGAAGCTTTAAAACTTGGTCTAGTTGGTATGGATAAAAAAGATATTCCACCAAAACTTAAAACATTTTTAAGAGGTATGCATTATTTAATTCCTATTTTCTTTCTTATGTATACCCTTATGGTTCTAAGGGAATCTGCTGCTAGTGCTGCTTTTAATGCTGTTATGTTATTAATGTTACTTATGGTTGTACAACATCCATTTAGAGCCTTTTTAATAAAAGAAAAAATCACTAAAGATATATTATTATCTGGATTTGTTGATATTTTAGCAGGTATGATAGCAGGGGCTAGAAATATGATTCCAATTGCAATTGCAACTGCATTAGCTGGTATTGTAGTTGGATCTATTACTTTAACAGGTTTAGGACAAGTCTTATTAGATGTAATTGAAACACTATCTGGCGGTAATATATTTATTATTTTACTTTTAGCTGCTTTAGTATCACTAATATTAGGAATGGGACTGCCAACAACTGCAAACTATATTGTAATGGCTTCATTAACAGCTCCTGTAATTATGGAACTATCAATGGATAATGGTTTCTTAATTCCTGCAATTGCAGCTCATTTATTTGTATTTTATTTTGGTATTTTAGCTGATGATACTCCTCCAGTAGGACTTGCAGCTTATGCAGCAGCAGGAATAGCAAAAGCTGATCCTATTAAAACAGGTATTCAAGGATTTAAATATGACATTAGAACAGCAATTTTACCATTTATGTTCTTCTTTAATCCAGAGCTATTATTAATCTCAGGAGTAGACCCATTAAATCCAGCAGACTCAAGAGGTTGGATATGGATTGATAGTCCTATTGAAATTATTGTAATTTTTGTAACTGCATTTATAGGTATGAGTGCTTTTGCTTGTTTTACGCAAGGCTATTTTATTACTAAAACAAATATAATTGAAAGATTCTTATTTTTAGGAGTAGTTCCTTTTATGTTCTTACCAAAAATAATGGAAACAGAACTTGGACTTCCTAGTCATTATATTTCTTATGGTTTAGGAATAGGTTTATTTGCTTTATTATACTTTATGCAAAAAGCTAAAGGTAAAGCAGTAGCTTTAAGTAAAAACGAAGTAGATATGTAAAAAGGGATTAAACCCTTTTTACTGTTTATTTTAGACACGTTAAAACTCTTATAATAGTTGGTTTATAATATAACCCTTACCTTTATAAGAGACTATAAAATCATTTTCTTTTAACTTATCTTTTAATCTTTTCATAACTGTTCTAAATGCAGAATCATTTGTATTCTCATCATCCCAAACTTCTTTTTTAAATAAAGTAACAGGAACAACTTCTCCTATATTTGTTATAAGTACTTTTAGAATTTGAGCTTCTTTATTTGATAACTTAATTAAAACATCTTTTTTATATAAAATATCCTTAGAAATCTTATATGAATAAATTTTATTTAATTTTATAATATCATCTAAAGAAGTTTTCATATTTTTAGACTTATAATCAAAAAGAACTTCTTCTTTAGCTTTTTTTAACATTTCCATCATATTATCAATATTTAAAGGTTTAACAAAATAACCTAATACTCGTAAATTGATTAGTTTTAGCAAATCTTCTTCTTCTTTAAAAGCAGAAACAATAATAAATCTTTGATCTTTTTTAAGTTCTAACATTTCATCAATCATTTTCATACCATCTTTATTTGGCATTTTAATATCTGTTAAAACTAAATCAAAACCTCTTTGTAAATCATTTTTAAAAAAATCAATTCCTTCTTGTCCATCGCAGGCAATTTCAACTTCATCAAAAATAGTATTTAAGTAAAACCCTAATGTTTTTCTTGCTAATTCTTCATCTTCAACTAATAAAACTCTCGTTTTATACTCACTCATAACCAAATCCTTTTTAAAGAAGTTATTTATTATATTATTAAAGTGATAATATTATAGTAAAAATCACACCATCTTCTTCATTTTTAGCACTAATAGAACCTAACATATTTTTTTCAATAATAGTTTTAGACATATAAAGACCAATACCAGTACCTCTATTCTCAAACTTTGTTGTGTAATAAGGTTCAAACATTCGCTCTTCTACTTCTTCATTTATATTACCACAATTATTTTTTATTAATATATATACATTTTGTTCTTTTTTAAAAATATCTATTATAACTTTTGGTTTAAAATTTTGCTCTTTTAGTTTTATTACAGCAGCATCATAAGCATTATTTAAAATATTTACTAGAACTTGTTGAAACTCATTTTTATAATTGTAAATTTTTATATTTTTTGAATTAATTTCTAGGCTTATATTACTTTTTTCAAAAGGAGTAGAAAGAATCTTAGAAGCTTCTAGTACTGATTGTTTTATATCAAAATCTACTTTATCTTTATTTGCTTGATAAAAATTTCTAAAATCATCAATTGTTTGAGACATAAAATCTATTTGTAACTTTGCTTGGGCAATAGTTTCTCTTAATTCATCTTCTTTAAAGTTTTTAAAATTATCTCTTATATAATGAATAAGGAGATTCGTATTATTTAATGGCTGTCTCCATTGATGAGCAATATTTCCTATCATTTCACCCATAGAAGCAAGTTTATTTTGTTGAACTAATAATCTATCTTTTTCTCTATTTTTTTCAACTTCTTTTTTAATTTTATCTTTTAAATCTTGCTCATTTAATTTCATTTTTGTTACATCTGTTAAATATCCATATAAATGACTTACACTACCAAAATGATCTTTTAATAAAATCGTTCTATTTGCAATCCATCTTATTGTTTTATCTTTTTTGTATATTCTATATGTAAGAAAAAAAGAGTTGATATTATTTTTTAAAGCATCTTGGATTTTATTCTGTAATAGAATCTTATCTTCTTGATGAACTATATTAATATAAGACTTTATTTCATTTGGTAAATAACCATAAGAACTTATAGAATCACTTAAATACTCTATTTCTAAGTTATCATTATTTCTATACTTAAATAAAACCATACTTCCTACTTTTACTAAAGACTCCATATCTTTAAGCTCTTGGGACAGTCTTTTTTTATCATCTATATCCATAGACATCATAATCATACGTCTTGCTATATTTTCTTTGTTTTTAAAGACCTTTCCCCGTGCAAGAATCCATTTGTATTGATTGTTTTTAGCTTTAATCCTATATTCACAAATAAAATTACTAATAGTTCCATTTAAATGTGCATCTAAACTCTTTTTTACTAAAGCTTTATCTTCTTCATGAATTAAGTCAAACCAAGCATCAAAGGTTTCAATTTCGCCTTTTTTATAAGAAAACATATTAAGCCATGGTTTTGAAAAATAAATTTTATTTGATTCAAAATCAACATCCCAAAATCCATCATTTGAGGCTATAATTGCGAGTTCATATCTATCTCTCCACTCTTTATAAAGTTTATTTTTTAAACTTAATCGATGGTTATATTTTTCAAAGATTTTTGTAATATATTTTGAAAAAAGAATTATTAATACAATTAAAAATAAAGAAATCAAAAAGATTAGAGTAAAAGCAGAAATATTCTTTTGTCTATATTCTTCTTTTATAAGTTTTATTTCATTTTTTAAGGTTTTTGATTTATTTAAAACAACTAAATATTGATATTTTTTAAAATCGTATACTTCTGCTAGTTTATGGATTTTTTTATTTTCATACATTTTTATAAGTTCATTCTTATCTTTTAAATCACTTATCATAGTTTTAAATTTTTGATTATGGTAATTATAAACATACTTGTTTAAATAATCATAAAACCAGTAATACCCTTCAATTGACCTACTTTTTAAAGAAATAGTATTTAATATAGTATTTTTAGTAAGATATTTTATATCATCAACTTTTGAGAAAACTCCAACATAAATATCTTTATTATCTATACTTTCAAAATATGATAAACGTATTTTTCTTTTATCATTATCAATCCAATATTGTAAGTTTTCTTTTCCTATAAAGTATATATTTTTGAGAATATTTTTTCTAAATTTATTAGTTTGAATATTGGAATTAGTTAAAGCTTGTAAGTTATGAATAATATCTTTACCGTGATATAACTTATATGTCTTAGTATTAAAAACAACAAACTCAACATCTTTTTTCTTTTTAAAATTTTCTATATTTTTTAGTAATTCAGTAAGAGATTGTTTATTCTTATGCTTAGCATTTAGATAACCTTTAAGCTCATATATTGTTCTTCTTAAAAGTATTTCTACCTTGTCAAAACTAGCATGAGAATCACTGTTAACATCATTTACATAAGTTTGTAAAATATCTTTTTTTAAAAATTCTTCTTTTTGAATAATTAAATCAATTTTTGAATTTTCTTTATTTTCTAAAATAGTTGTTGTTATAATTATAGCAATGAAAGAGAAAATTATTATAAAAATAGGAGGAGTATATATTAAAAAATTTTCAATATCTTTTAATGTATTAAACTTTCTTTTAAACATTAGTATAAAACCTTTGATAAATACAAACCATAAGCACAAGCTGGTTTATTAAATACTTTTATTTTTTTATCAAGTTGAGCTTTTAAATCATCTTTACTTAATTTTTTGGAAGATATTTCAAGTAAAAATCCAACCATTAGTCTTATTTGAGAACGTAAATATGAGTTGGCTTTAAAGGTGAAAACATATATATCTTTATATTTATAGAACCTTGCATCATAAATCTCTCTTATTAAATTCTCCTTTTCACTTCCTTTTTTATAAAAAAATTCAAAATCATGAATTCCAATAAATACTTTTATAGCTTCACTTATTAGTTTTTCATCAATTTGTTTTACAGTATGTATATACTTAGCAGTAAAAGGAAGAGCTTCTTTGCTTGAAATAATATATCTATAAACTCTTTTTTTAGCATGAAATCTTGCATGAAAAGAAGAAGAAACTTCTTCTATCTTATGTACTCTTATTGAATAAGGTAACATTTCATTTAAAATTTTTTTTAACTTTACAAGATCTTTAAAATATGAAGGCAGAACCATATTAAAAACTTGCCCACTCGCATGAACATCTTTATCTGTTCTTCCGCTTAGAGTTATTTTTGCTTGTATATTTAATAAGCTAAATATTTCTATTAACTTATCTTCAACAGTTTCTTTATTTTTTTGTCTTTGAGAACCTTTAAAACAAGTACCATCATACGATATAGTAAATTTAGCATTCATCTAATATACTTTAGAAACTTTATACTTATAAAAAATATATGTTAAAAAGAACCACAAAGAAGGCAAAATATAAAAAGAATTAAATAATAGTTTCTTTGCAATAAAATCTGCAAGAACATAATAGAAAACTACAGAAACAATAGCATAAGAAACTGCTTTATTTTTTTCATATCTAGGATTATAATATGCAAATGCTATTACTAAAAATAAAGAAATTAAAGGGAAAATAGAGACTAAAACATAAAAAACAAATTTTGTCATATCTGAACCAGTTTCAAATCTATTTTTCCAATAATTATAAGCATTACTATATGAATACTCTTCTTTTTTTGACAAAGAGTCATTAATACTCATCGAAATAAAATTAATCTGATGTACTTTCTTTTCACTCATAAGAAAAGATTTTCCGTTATTTAAAACAAAACTCAAATCACCTTTTTCGTTTTTCAATACTGCATTTTTAGCTAGAATAAACTGGTCAGAATTATTTTGTGTTTTAAAAAGTTTGACATCTTTATATACATTGTCTTTTTTCTCTTCAATGTAAATTAACCAAGAACCAAATTTCTGCCCAAACTCTGAAGACTTTATATTGAAATTAGCTTCTTTAGTTTTTTGATCTAAAAATGTATCTGTTAAATATTTTGCTTTTGGAATTAAAGATACTGATACAACTAATAAAAGAAGAGATACGATAAAAGTAATAGGTAGAAATATTTTTAATATTTTTATTGGGTTTAAACCAAAAGAAGTAATAACAATTAGTTCATACTCGCTTGAGAGTTTAGTTAAAGAGATCACAAGTGAAATAAAAAATGAAACAGGAAGAGTAAAAAATATTATATTTGGAATTACATATGAAAACATTTTTAATAACTCAAAGAAACTCATTGTTATAACAGAAGTTAATGAAGCAATTTTAACTAAAAAAATAATTGATGTAATAAAAAATAGTCCTAAGAAAATAGGAAAAAATGTAAGAGAGAGCTGGGAGTGTAAATATTGTTTTAACTTCAAGAAAGAACCTTTGATATTTCAAAAAGATACTCTAAACTAAGTCCTAATAATAAATAAGGAATAAAAGGTATCTCTAAATTTTTGTTTTTATAAACAAGTGTTAGTATTATAGCAAAAACTGAAGTTAAAAAGATTGCAAATACACCACCTTGTAATCCTAATAATACTGCCATACTAGCAATAATTGGAATATCACCTTCCCCTAATGCTTTTTGCCCTTTTAAACTATCATTTTTTAGATATTTTGCTTTTATATTTTGTATATAAAAACTTATAAAAAAGTTTAATAAAACAAAAGCACCTGAGAAAAGAAAAGCATTCTGCAAAGAATCAAAAAAAGTAAAAGGACTAGCAAAAAAGGATAGAACTAAAACAATTAGTAAGAGATAATCAGGAACTGCTTTATATTTAATATCAATAAAAGCTAAAACAATTAAAAGATAAAAAAGTATTATATTAAGAATAAAAGCTAAGGAAAATCCTAATTTTTCATATAAAAATAGTGCAAATACAATAGCTATAAGTTCTACAAAAAAATAAGTATAAGAGATACTCTTTTTACAAGAAAAACATTTAGCCCTCAAAAAAACAAAAGAAAATATTGGTATATTATAATACCAAGGAATTTTACTTTTACATTTTGGGCAGAAAGATCTAGGAGAGATAATTGAGATATTTTTTGGTAATCTATAAATTAGAACATTTAAAAAAGAGCCAAAACAAATAGCAAAGATAGAAACAAATATATATTCAAAGAGCTCCAAAACGTCTCTGTCTTTGTTTATAATCTAATAAAATGTCATCTAAATTATTAGATTTAAATTCAGGCCAATAAGCACTTAAAAAAAACATTTCAGCATAAGCACACTGCCAAAGCAAATAATTAGATAACCTAACTTCTCCTGATGTTCTTAGTAAAAGATCTACATCTGGCATAAAAGATGTATCTAAGCTGGAATTTATACTTTCTTCATTTATTTCAAGTTTCTGCTCATTTAATTTTTTCACTGCTCTTACAATTTCATCACGTGAACCGTAATTTAAAGCTAGAACTTGAGTTAATCCTTTGCAATCTTTTGTTTTCTCTTGAGTATAATAAATTATTTTTTGTAAAGATTTTGAAAACTTTCTTATATCACCAATAGCTTTAAATCTTACATCATTTTTTAAATAAATATCTAATTCTTTTTTTAAATATCTTTCTAAAAGTTTCATCAAAAATTCAACTTCAAGTTTTGGTCTATTCCAATTTTCTGTTGAAAAGGCATATAAGGTTAGATATTTTATTCCTAAATCATTACAGTGAATTGTAATTTCTCTAACTCTTTTAGCACCTTCTTCATGACCTAAAGCTCTAGTTAAACCTTTTTGTTTAGCCCATCTTCCATTTCCATCCATAATAATAGCAAGATGAATAGGTAAAGAATTATTTTGCATTAAAAAAATTCTTTTTTCAAATTATCTAAAAGTTCAAAAGAGATATCAATTTTTTTGCCCTTTGTTTTAAAAGTGCTATTCTTTGTTAATAAATTTATTACATTTGAGTCTGAACCAAAAGTATTAGTTTCATCTATTATATTTAAACATACAGCATCAAGATTTTTAATTTCTAACATCTTTAAAGCATTATTTAAAGCTACTTTAGAATCCGTTTCAGCTTTAAACCCAATATTTATAAAATTATCTTTATCAAGAGAGTTTAAGATATCAGTATTTTGTTCTAACTTTAAATCCCAAGTTTTTCCAAGATTTTCTTTTTTTAGCTTACCTTTTTTAACATCTTTACTAGAATAATCACTTACAGCTGCTACCATAAATAGATATGGTTTTTTTTTCAAAGAGCACTCATGCATTACAGATCTTAATTCTTCATACATATCTTCAGCAGAGTCAACAAAAAAACATTTTATTTTTTTTGGTAGCTCTTTTGTATCTTTTGTACTAACTAAGAATACTTTCGCACCTTTAATATATAAAGCAAGAGCTAAAGAGTTTGCCATTTTACCAGATGAAAAGTTTGAAATATATCTAATATCATCAATTTTTTCTCTTGTACCTCCTGCACTTAGAACAACATTTCTATTTGTCCAATACTTATCTTTTAAAAGTTCTCTTGCTGTTACATAAAATATATCTTCAATTTCAATCATAGCCCCAGAACCTACATCTCTACAAGCAAGTTCTTTTGAAATTGGTTCAAGAATTTTGTAATTACAAAGTTTTAATGTTTTTAAATTCATTTTAGTAATTGCATTATATATCATATTAGTATTCGCAGCCAGTGCTAAAAGTTTAGTTTTTGGGTAAGCTATTAAAGCTTGAGATAAAATATTATCACTAATTCCAGAAGCAATTTTATTTAAAGTATTTACACTACAAGGAGCAATAACAAAAATATCAGCCCATTTTCCTATTGCTATGTGATTATAATGTGAGTTTTTATCCCAACACTCATTTGTATCATCTAAAACTTTACTTTGAGAAATTGCTTCAAAACTTAAAACTGTAATAAATTTTTTAGAAGACTCTGTCATAATAATTTTTACATTTGCCCCTGCTTTTACATAAAGTCTAATAAGTTCTAAACTTTTATAAATAGCAATTGATCCAGTTACACCAACTAGTATATTTTTATTTTTTAATAACATCTATTTTTCTTTTTTAAAAAATTTATAAAAAAAGCCAGCAACAGTTTTAAGCTTCGCTCTTGTTATTACTAATTCACCCGATTTTACATCAGAACTTATAGTACTTCCTGCTGCTATCATACAGTTATCTTCAAGTTTAATAGGAGCTATTAATTGTGTATCTGAACCTATAAAAACATTTTTACCTATAATAGTTTTATATTTATTCTTACCATCATAATTACAAGTAATAGTTCCACAACCAATATTAGTCCCACTTTGTATTTCACAATCACCTAAATAAGATAGATGCCCTGCTTTAACACCATCTAAATGGGCTTTTTTTGTTTCAACAAAATTACCTATATGAGTATCTTTTATATATGAACCAGGTCGTATTCTTGCCATTGGCCCAGCACTTGAATTTGTAACAACAGAGTCTTCTATGATAGAATTTGTTTTTATAATGGAGTTAATTATTTTAGAGTTTCCTAAAAGAGTAACTCCATTTTCAAGTATACTCTCACCTTGTATTTGAACATCTTCTTCTATATAAATAGTAGAAGGAAGTCTCATAATAACTCCAGCTTTTAAGAATTCATTTTTTATTCTATTTTGATGTATAACTTCTGAATCTGCTAATTCAAGTTTTGAATTAACCCCTTTAAAGTTCTCAACACTAACAAATAAAGGTCTTACAAGTTTGTTTTGTTTAATTGCTAGTTCAACTAAATCGGTAATATAATACTCACTTTGAGCATTTTTATTTGACAATCTAGCTAAGTTTTCTAATAAAAAATTTGTTTGAAATTGATAAATTCCAGCATTTGCATGAGTTATTTTTAGTTCAAGATCTGAAGCATCTTTTTGCTCAACTATTTTTTGAATTTTATCATCTTTAATTATAACTCGTCCATAACCACTTGCATCAGAAAGTTCTAATACAGACATAACAATACTAGCTTCAAGATTAAATTTTTTAAGTTCTTGGGCTTGAATTAAAGGCATATCACCGTTTAATACTAGAGTTTTTTCATATCTTGGTTTAATACCATACCATTACTGCCCCCACCAGTTCCTGGATAATTTTTATGATCTTGTATTGCAAAAGTGATATTTTCTAAAGGAAAGTATTCTTCTATAGTTTTTTGCACTAAAGAAGCTTGATGGTATAAAACAATGATAATATCATCACTTAAAACAAGAGCTTCTTTAACAGAATAATAAAGCATTGATTTACCTGAAATTTTATGCAAAACTTTTGCAAGTTTTGATTTCATTCTTGTTCCAGCACCTGCTGCTAGTATAATTACAGATATTTTATTCATTATTGTCCTATTATTTTAACGCTATTTCTAGCTCTTTTTTTAAGTTTTTTATTGCTTCTGCCATTGAATTTTTCATTTTATTATCAGATATATTGATATTTTCTAAAATATCAAGATTTTCTAACTTGTCAGAAAAAAGTTTAGCAACAACTTTTGATTTTTTAGATCTATTATACATATAAACACCAGAAGCTATTAAAACAGCCACTAATTTAACATGTCCTAATATTGCAGCATAATTTAAAATAGTAAAACCCAGCAGCATCAACTATATTCATATCTGCACCCGCTGCGATTAGAAGTTTTGCTATTTTTATAATTACCTTTCCATTGAGTATGGTGTAAAGCAGTTCTACCTTGCTTATCTTTTATATCCAAGTCTACTTTTTTAGTAAGCAATTTTTCAATAACTTCAATATCATCTGCAATTACAGTTTTATGAAAAACTGTTTTACCATCTTTATCAGTAATATTTAAATCTATTCTAAACTTTAGTAAAAAAAACAATTCTTTCTAAAAATTGCTCCCTATCTTTTGGTGTTTTACGGCTTAATCCATCATCTATTAATCTAGAAATTGGAGTATTACCTTCATTATCAGATATATTAGCATCTGCCCCATTATTTATAAGAAGTTTTATTAATTCTAAATTTGCATATATTACAGTATCAAAAAGAACAGTTTCCCCATTTTTTTTAGGAATTATTTAATTTTGGTTTTAAAATAAGTAATCTTTTTAATAAACCAAAATAATCTTCACCTTCAACAAGAGCTAAGAATCTTTTAAAATCATTCTTTTTATACTGGCCCTTGAACAAGTATTATTTCTATTAAATCACCTATAATAGTATTTTCTAAGATATCTTTGTGTTCTATATCAATGTCTTTTTCAATTAAAAATTCAATCATTTTTAAATTAGACTAAACACTTTCTTAAACAAGCATCATGAAAAACAGTACGTCCTTTATTATCTGCTGTATTTACATCTGGCCCCAGAAGAGATTAGGAAGTCAATGATTTCGTAATTTTCTCTTTGAACTTCTCTATATAAAACAGTTTTACCATCTTTATCTTTTCTATTAACAGCTAATCTATGTTCAATCAAAAAAGTTGTTAATTTTAAATAATCTCGTTTTTCATTTACAAACTTATATTTATTCTCATATCTTTTATTAGACTCTTTTGAAATAACTAAAAGATTTAATATCTCATCTAATAAACTTCTATCTTTCGCATCTTTAATATTTAAATTAATACCTTTTTTTATAAGAAGTTCTATGATTTCAATATTTTGAGCTCCTAAAACAAGGGTATTGAATAAAACATTTTCACTAGCATCATCACAAAATATTAAAATCAATGCCTTTATCTATTAAAAACTTAGCAATTCTATCATTCTCTTTTAATACAGCAGAAAACAGAGCATTTTGTCCATTAGAATCTAGCATATTTATATCTTTTAATTTTTTTAAGTACTTCATTTACAATATTTAAATTTCCACCCTCAACTGCATCAAATAAAACACTTTGTCCAAAATTATCTACATTTGTAAGATCTGGTTTATAAGTCATTAAAACTTTAAAATATTTTACTATTAGATTCAATAGCAGTATCTTGAATGATTGTTCTACCCGATGAGTTGATATAATTAATATCAACTCCATTTGTTAGTAAAAAATTTATCAATCTTGGGTCTGATTTAGCTTCATTTAATACAGTTTTTTCCGTAATCATCTTCAACTTTTAAATCTGCACCAATTTTTTATAAGTAACTTAATAGATTCTAATCTTTTTTTATTCACTAACTCAAAAATTATAGTTTTACCTTTTGAGTCTCTTTCATTTATATCAAACTTGCCACTATCAAGTAGTTTTTGAACTTTACTTTCATTTAAATTATCTTTTAATAACTCTTTTTTTAAGATAATTTTTTCATCAGTTTCAAACATACCTAACATTGACATACACCTTTTTATAATTTATTATTCTAAATATTATAGCTAAATTATTTTTAATGTCTACGTCTGGATCCTGAAGCGTTGGGAGTGAGGATTTCTTTTATTATTCTCCCTATCTCCTTTGTATTTATTATTATTATTAAACTTTCTTACTTCTTGGGATAATTTAACATTACTTTTTAAAGAATTTTCAATAAAAGAGTTTAATTTAGCCCTTGCCATTGAAGCTTTTATACTATCTGGAAAAAGCTCTGGTACTTTATATGATACCCATAAATATAATGATATTTTTTTAATTTCATTCTTCAACTAAAAGTAAATCTTTTTGTGTTTTTTGCTTTTTGTGGCAAAGTTATAGAAGGTTTATATCTTACAACTCTTTTTTTAATGATAGCTGCTATATAAGCTTCATATGCTTGCAATATAATTTGAGATTTTTTTGTAATTGGAGCTTGAGAAAGCATATATTTATCTTCAAGTTTTAGATTTATTTTTTCATCAACAATAGCAGCAGCTTCTAGCATAGAAGAAATATTAGCAGCTATAAAAGGACCAGTAAAATTCATATTTTTTGCAAAATAGTTTAATACTTTTTTTAAAGAATTTGTTTGTAAATGTGAAGATAAAGATTCAAGTTGCGCGTTATTAATTTTAACTTTAAAAGGAGGTTTAATTGTTTTAATTGGTTTATCATACTCATTTGTAATATATTCTAAAGTATCTTTATATGTAGCCCCTAAATAACCTATTTCATGAAAGCCATACCTTCCAGCACGACCTGCAATTTGAACAATTTCATTTACACTTAACCCTCGTCTTGATACTCCATCAACTTTGTATGAGAGGTAAATAAAAATAGTTTTAATTGGAAGATTAAGTCCCATAGCAATAGCGTCTGTTGCTATTAGAAATATCACTTTGCCCTTCTCTAAATCGTTTTGCTTCTTCACGTCTTACTTCAGGGGATAGATTTCATAAATTACAGAAACTTTATGCTTTTTTTGAAGTTTTTGCTTAAGTTTTAGAACATCAGCTCTTGAAAAAGCTATTAAAGCAGTTCCAGCTTGTAAGTTTCCTAAAGCAGTATGATTTTTAAGTATTTCAAACTTTGTTTTACGCTTAAACTTTACAATTTCTAATTCTTCATCTAAATAAAGTGCTATTTTTTTTATAGCTTCTAAAGCATTAACAGAACCTGTCATAATAATTTATTAGCAGGACAACCTATAATAGCATTTACCCAAGCCCAACCTCTATCAGTATCAGCTATCATTTGAACTTCATCAATAACAG
>CBDCZH010000016.1:0-308615 GCA_965224485.1 Arcobacteraceae bacterium
AGGAAAAGCTGTACATGCGTATATTGAATATACTGATAAACTTTATAAGGCGAAGAATGATATCAATTATAATCCCCTGTTATAATCGTGCACATACTATTAATAAATGTATTGATTCAATTTTAAATCAAACATATAAGAATTTTGAGATAATACTAGTAAATGACGGATCAACAGATTTTTTAAAAGAAAAAATTGATAAATATATTAAATTAAATAATTTTAAATATCTTAAACAAGAAAATAAAGGTGCTCAAGCCGCAAGAAATAGTGGAATTAAAGAATCAAAATATGAATGGATTTGTTTTTTGGACTCTGATGATGAATGGTTTAAAAATAAACTTGAAGTTCAAATTAAAATTCTAAAAGAACATAATTTTGATAAAAATATAGTTTCATATTCAAATTGTCTTATTTTTACAGAAAATAATAATAAAACAAAAGAATATAAAATAAACGAATTTAATGGAACAAACTGCTTTAACGATTTATTACTAAAACAAGGACCAATGTTTCAATCATTATTTGTTTCAAAATATTTACTTAATAAAATAAATTATTTAGATGAAGAAGTAATTTCATGGCAAGAGTGGGATACAGCAATTAGGTTATCTAAATTTGCTAATTTTATTCATATTGAAGAACCTCTATTTATTTACAATTTACACGAAGGACCTACAATTTCAAAAGATTATGTTAATTATATAAAGGTTATTTATATATATTACATAAATTTAAAGACGATATAATTAGAATACATAAAAAAGATGTATATGAAAAACAAATTCTAAATATTAAAAATTTTGCTATTAAGAATGATATTTTAAATCAAGTAAACTATCTATTTAATATTGAAAGGAAATAAGGATATATATGAGTACAAGTAATAAAATTTTTCAATCAGAAGTTGATTTTTCAAAAAATCCCTTAGATAATTACAATTATTTTTTTAAATTTAAAAGATGACTTATATCTAGAGGTCTTGAAGTAGAAGTTCAAAATATAAATATTGATCATTTCAAAATATGGTTAAAAAAATTCTCGAAATTAAATGAAATGTATTCTAAATACAAAGATGTTTATATTGAAAAATGCTTAGAACATTATTTAAGTTACACCCTACTTCAATTTGATTCTAATGATGTATTTATGGATGTTGCCTCAAGTGGAAGTATTTATGCAAATGAATTATATTATAATAAAATTATAAAACAATCTTATTTACTTGATTTAGCCTATAAAGAAGGGATAAATGGTATAAAAATTGGAGCTAATGCAGGAAATACTCCTTTACAAAATGAATCAATAGACAAAATGGCTCTACATTGTGCTTTTGAATGTTTTGAGGGGGAGTCTGATATTGCTTATATTAAAGAGGCATCAAGAATATTAAAGAAAAAAGGAAAGTATGTTATTACTCCCTTATATATTGATGAAACATATTATAATTGTACAAGTGAGGCTTGTGACCAAACAAAAATACAATTTGATACAAAAGCATTAAAGGTATACAGAGATGATCAATTTGTTGCTCCTTTTTCAAGACATTATTCCCCTGAAAGTTTTTATGAAAGAATTTATAAAAATATACCAGATACAATGAACGCTAAAGTTATATTTTATGAAAACTTACCAGAGATTATGAAAGAGTTTTAAAAATCAAAGAATTTATTGCTATTTTTTACTTTATTGTGAGAAAAAATGATTAAAAATATAATTCATAATAATATTCAACTAGCAATTATAATAAAAAACTCATATAAAAAAGATGGTGTTGATTTTTTTACACCCAATGATTATTCTCAACAATTAGCATATATGTCTCATAAAAAGGTGTAAAAAAATTGATGCCCATGTACATAATAAAGTTACTCGAGAAGTTCATTTAACTCAAGAAGTTTTAGTAATAAGAAAAGGTAAGTTAAGAGTTGATTTTTATACTCAAGATAAGCAGTATATCTCAAGTGAAATATTAGAAAAAGAAGATGTAATTCTTTTAGCAAATGGAGGACATGGCTTTGAAGTTCTTGAAGATGTTGAAATGATTGAAATCAAACAAGGTCCTTATTTAGGAGATGAAGACAAGACAAGATTCCGAGGCATTGAAAATAAAAATATAAAGATTAATAAATGATTCCTGTTAATGAACCTCTTTTAAATGGAAATGAAAAAAAATATATAAATGAATGTTTAGATACAGGCTGGATTAGCTCAGAAGGTCCTTTTGTTCAAAAAAATTTGAAGAAGAAATGGCTTTATATATTGGAAGAAAATATGCTAGTGCGTGTTCTAGTGGAACAGCTGCTTTAGATATTGCAGTTTGTGCCTTAGACTTACAAAAAGATGATGAAGTAATAATGCCTACGTTTACTATTATCTCTTGTGCTCAAGCTTTAGTTAAACAAGGTATCAAACCAGTTCTTATTGACTGTTATTTAGATAGTTTTAATATGATAATAGAAGATATTGAGAAGAAAATAACTAATAAAACAAAAGCTATCATGATAGTTCATCTTTATGGATTATGTGTAGATATAGACCCTATTTTAGACCTTGCTAAAAAATATAACTTAAAAATCATTGAAGATGCAGCTCAAGTAATTGGGCAAGAATATAAGGGACAAAAATGTGGTTTTTTTGGTGATATTAGTATTTTTAGTTTTTATCCAAATAAACAGATTACTACTGGTGAAGGTGGTATGGTTTTATGTAATGATAAAAATCTTGATAAAAGAGCTAAAAGTTTAAGAAATTTATGTTTTACTAAAGATAGATTTGTACATGAAGAGCTTGGATATAACTATAGACTTACAAATATGCAAGCAGCTTTAGGACTTGCCCAACTAGAACAAATTAGAAAGCATAGTAGAGAAGAAAAGATATATAGGTCATAAATATAATGAACTTCTTAAAGACATAAATACTATTATTTTACCTAAACAAGAAGAGTCATATTGCACTAATATATATTGGGTTTATACAATTGTGTTAAAAGATAGCAATAAAAAAACTGCAAAAGAAGTTATGAAAGAATTATCGAGTTATAAAATAGGTACAAGACCATTTTTTTATCCCATGCATAAACAGCCAGTATTTAATAATATGGGTCTTTTTACTGATGACAAGTTAATAAATAGCGAAAAACTATATGAAAAAGGTTTTTATATCCCAAGTGGTTTAAGTTTAAGTGATGAGCAAATTATAGAAGTTTCAGAAATTTTACATAAGGTTCTAAAATGAGTCAATTTGGAGATTTATATTCACAATATTATGATTTATTGTATAAAGATAAAGATTATAAAGCTGAAGTAAAATATATAGATGAGCTAATTACTTCCAATACAAAAAATGCGAAAACCATTCTTGATTTAGGTTGTGGAACAGGTAAGCACGCAGAACTCTTATGCAATAAAGCTTATAAGGTTCATGGCATTGATTTAAGTAAAGATATGTTAGAAATTGCAGAAAAAAGAAGACGTAAAAAAGAGAAAAAGCTCTCTTTTTCTAATTCTAGTATTCAAGACTTGAACTTAAAGAAAGAATTTGATGTAATCATTTCATTATTTCATGTAATGTCTTATCAAAATACAAATAAAAGTTTAATCAAAGCATTAAAAGTAGCAAAAAAAACATCTTAAAAAAGATGGTATTTTTATTTTTGATTTTTGGTATGGCCCAGCTGTATTAACAGACTTACCACAGACAAGAGTTAAAAGATTAAAAAATAGTAAGATTGAAGTAACAAGAATTGCAGAACCTAAACTTCATTGCAAAAAGAATATTGTAGATGTAAATTATAATATTTTTATAAAAGATTTAGAAACTAATATAATTACTGAAAAAAAAGAACTTCATAAAATGAGATATTTTTTTGATACTGAGTTGGAACTTATTTGTAAAAAAATAGGTTTTAAAATTGAAGCAAAATATAAATGGATGGAAAAAGAAAGTCCAAATTTTAACAGTTGGAGTGTTGTATGGATATTAAAATAAAAAAAGAAGATTTACATGAGGCAAGTCATTTAAGATTGCAAGCACATTATGGAAAAGTATATATTTATAAAAATAAAAGAGTTTTTAGAGGTATCAATGATAGTAAGGTTGATGAAATCTTAACATTAATGAACTCTGGGTTAATTCAAAGATTAATAAAAGATAAATTATTCCCAAATACAAATATTTCCAATGTCATATTAAAAGAATATAAACTAGTAATTGAGCATGAAAAAATTCCATTAAGAAATATGTATACAAAGTGGTCTTTTGATATGCTAAAGGAGTCTGCAAGAACTACACTACTTGTTAATTCTATTGCTAATGAATTTGGGTATGAATTAAGAGATGCTCATTTTTTAAATACTATGTTTTATTACGGAAATAGTATATTTATTGATTTAGATAGTTTTGTTCCAAAAAAATCAGATGGATGGAGTGCTTATAAACAATTTATAAATAGTTATATGAAATTACTACAACTTCTTGCCCTTCAAAGTAATATAGAGTATCAAAACTCTGTTAAAGCAATGGCTTATTATATTCCTAATAAGTTTTATGAAAGAGTATTACCAAAAGAGGAACAATATGATTTAACAGAAGAATTGTCTATTAGTTCGCTATTAAACAACTTAGATAATTTAAGATTAGATAATGTGCCTACAATGTGGAGCAAATATCATGATGTTTTTACTTATGATTTAGAAAAAGATATTCGTTTAAAAGAAATCGTAAGTCAAATAAAAAAACTCGCACCTTATGATATAGTTGATTTAGCATCAAATGCAGGAAACTTTGCAAAAGTAATTTTAAGTGAAGTAAAAAGTGTTGAACATATTATTTGTATTGATAATGATCATGAATCAATTAATAAATTATTTAATAATATTGAAGATTATCATATCACACCTCTATATAATAGCATAGAAAGTGATTATTATAAAGTTATATCTGATAAACCAAAAGCTGATATTGCTTTAGCATTAGCACTCACTCACCATCTATTATTATCAGCAAAATATGATATTGATTTTATTTTTGAACTAATATCTTCTTATTCAAAAAAATATGTATTAATAGAATTTATGCCTCTTGGTTTATACTCAGGAGAGACAGAAAAAGCACCTAAACTTCCTAGTTTCTACACCCAAGAATGGTTTGAAAATAAATTTCTAACTCATTATAAGATATTATTTAAAAAAGAAATAAGTCTAAATAGAGTTCTATTTGTTGGTGAAATACGTTAATGCAAAAACATATAGCATTAATAACTGGATATGGCTGGGCAGGGATAACTGTTTCTTTAGCTATGAGTATAGAATATTTAACATCAAAAGGTTTTTTTGTTGATATATACTTAGAAACAAATAGTTTATGTGATGAATTAGGGCTAAATAAGCCTTTATTTAATTATTCAAATACAAGAATCTTTTTTTATGAAACACAAAAAGATGATAATACATTTATTCCTTATGAAAATTTACAAATAAAACAAAAAGATTTAAATTTTGTTAAGTTTATTAAAGAAAAAAAAACTAAATATGAAGCCCTTATAGCTTATGATCCACATGCAATAATTAGAGCTGGAATATTTTCATTAAAACTTAAGATAAAATATTATTACTTTTCTTTAGAATTTTACGAAAAAAAAGACTTTATAAAAGAGGCTGAAATTTTTTACGTTCAAAAAGCTGAAAGAATTATGACTCAAGATAAATATAGAGCTAAGATTTTAAGCTGCCTTCTAAAAGTTAATATAAATAAAATGAGTGTTGTTTATAACTCAACAATTGGAAAAATAATTACAAAAAAGAGCAGTTATTTTAGAGATATGTTTAATATTCCTAAGACTAAAAAGATTATTTTAGCTTCTGGAACACTTATGAATATTACAGGATTTGATAAAATCTTAGACTCTTTAAAAAACATGCAAGAAGATTATGTATTAGTAGCACATGGATGGACAAGTGAAAAAAAAATAAAAGAAAAAACAACTAAGTGTTTAATAGAATTTCCTGATAAATTTTTTTATTCTAGTAAAACCCTATCTCATAATAAAAAGTTTGATATTTTTGCTTCAGCAGATATTGGATTAATCTATTATGAACCAGAAGATTTAAACTTAAAATATGCAGCATGGTCTTCTGGTAAATTCTTTGATTTTATGAGATGTGGAGTTCCCGTACTTGCTAATGAACTTCCAAATATGAAAAAACTTGTTCATACGAATAAGGTTGGATTAGTAATAAATGATTTTACTAATATGAACAATGAGTATGATTATTTAATTAAAAATCAAAAAGAATATTATATTAATTGCCATAAGACTTATAATAAATATAGTTTTTATACATCATTCCAAAATGCAGTTGAAGGTATTATCAAAAATGATTATTGATTATTTTTCTAAGATCTTTATGCTAAAATACTAAATATAATAAGAAAAGGACCTATATGCCTACTCAAGAATGGTTAAAAAAAGAATTCTCATATGGTTATGACAGTGGAAATATTGAAGATAGCCTTGCAAATAAACAAAGAGAGCAAGAAGAGTCTAGAATTGGTGGTTCTTATAGTGAAATTGCTACAAAACTATTAAAAAAATATGTAAAAGAAGATTCAAATATCTTAGAACTTGGGCCAGGAAGAGGTTCTTGGAGTAAGGTTATTTTAAATATTTTAGAAAAAAAAGGAAGTTTAAGTACATTAGATTTTCAAGATGTATCTAAATGGTTAAATAAAGATGATTATAAAGCAGCTTTACATACTCATCAAATTGATTCTAATTCATATGAATGTTTAGAAGATAATACTTATGACTTATTTTGGTCTTTTGGTGTACTTTGCCACAATAATATTGACTCAATTTATCAAATCATGCATAATATATACCAAAAAATGAAAAAAGGAGCTATCTTAATTCACCAATATGCAGACTGGGACAAACTAGATAGTTATGGCTGGGACAAAGGTGCAGTTCCAAAAAAATTTAAAAACCAAAGAGATGATGAAATATGGTGGCCTAGAAACAATAAAACAGTTATGAGAACAATACTTGAAGCAAATGGTTATGAAGTTATTCAAATTGATTGTGAACTAACACTAAGGGACTCTATTTTTATAAGTATTAAAAAATGAAACTTTTAAGTGACAATGATTATACTTTATTAAGAAAAACTCCAAGATATACAGAGGCTGAAATTAAACTATTTAATAACACCTTAGTAGTTCCTGATAAAGCATCTTTCTTTTTTTTATTAAAAGAAATATTTCAACTAGAAATTTATAAATTTAACTCAAATAAAAAAGACCCCTTAATCATTGATTGTGGAGCGAATATAGGTTTAAGCATTATTTACTTTAAAAAACTTTTTCCAAATGCTAAAATCATTGCTTTTGAACCAGATAAAGAAATATTTAATAGCTTATCTACAAATATTAATAATTCAAACTTTTCTGATACTAAACTTATAAATAAAGCTTTATGGAGCGAAGAAACAACTCTAAATTTCTTTTCAGAAGGTGCAGATGGAGGAAGACTTGCTTTAAAAAGTGATAAGAAAAATATTATTAATGTTAAAACACTCAAACTTAGTTCATATTTAAAAAATCAAGAAGTAGACTTTTTAAAAATTGATATTGAAGGTGCTGAAACTACAGTTTTGCAAGAGTGCCAAGAGTATCTTAAAAACGTAAAAAATATATTTGTTGAATATCACTCTTTTTCAAATAAGAAACAAGATTTATCCAAAATATTAAAAATATTAGAAGATTCAGACTTTAGATATTATATAGAACATATTGGAGTTAAATCATCTCATCCTTTTGAAAACATAAAAGATTGTGTAGGTTTTGATAATCAGCTAAATATATTTGGATATAGAAAATGAAACTAGTAAATCTAGGCTGTGGGAACAGATTTCATAAAGAATGGATAAATTTGGACTTTAAGTCATCAAACTCTTTAGTACAAGAGTTTGATTTACATAAAAAACTTCCTTTTAAAGATAATAGTATTGATGTAATATACTCTTCACATGTTTTAGAACATTTTTCAAAACATTTTGCACCAATCTTTTTACAAGAGTGTAATAGAGTTCTTAAACCAAAAGGTATTATTAGAGTAGTTGTTCCTAATTTAGAAGAATTAATGAAAAATTATATTAAATTTTTACAAGAAGCAAAAAAAGGAAATAAAGAGGCAAAAGAGAAATACCATTGGACAATGATTGAGATTTTTGATCAAATGGTAAGAAATTTTTCTGGTGGAGAAATGTACGAATATTGGAAGCAAAAACCAATGCCCCAAGAAAACTTTATTATCAAAAGACTTGGCTCTGAAGTTAAGAATGCTTTAGTAAATATAAAAAATAATAAAGATATTAAATTTAGAAATAGAGATATTGTAGAAACACCTGAAAAAATAGGAAAGTTTAGAAGCTCAGGAGAGATACATCAATGGATGTATGATGAGTTCTCACTAAGAGAATTATTAGAAAATACTGGATTTAGCAATATTAGTAAAATGGATTTTGATAAATCAGAAATTATTAATTTTAATAAGTATTTACTTGATTGTGAAGAAAATAAAGATATTAGAAAACCTGATTCATTATTTATGGAAGCTTTTAAAAATGACTAATATTCTAGTAGTTGGAGGGGCTGGATATATTGGTTCACATACTGCAAAATTATTAAAAAACAAATCCTATAACGTAATTATCTTTGATAATTTATCTACTGGTTTTAAAAGTTTGGCAAAATATGGAACCTTTATAAAAGGAGATCTTACAAATACAAAAGAGATAGATAAGGTTTTTACAGATAATAAAATTGATGCTGTTTTTCATTTTGCTGCTTTTTCTAATGTAGGGGAATCTGTTCTTGATCCACAAAAATATTATGATAATAATGTAAGAAATACATTAAACTTATTAGCTTCAATGAAAAAATTTAATATTAAAAAAATTATATTTTCTTCAACTTGTTCAGTTTTTGGAAAACCTAAATATTTACCCCTAGATGAAAAGCATCCAAAAAATCCAGAATCACCTTATGGAAATTCAAAGTTTTGCATTGAAAAGATTTTAAGTGATTATGATAAAGCTTATGGAATAAAACATATAATATTAAGATACTTTAATGCCTCTGGTGCAGATATGGATTTAGAACTAGGAGAATTGCATCAACCAGAGACTCATTTAATTCCAATTATTTTTGAAGTATTAAATAAAAAAAGAGAAATTCTAAATATTTTTGGTAAAGATTATGAAACTGAAGATGGAACCTGTGTAAGAGATTATATTCATGTAAATGATTTAGCAATAGCTCATTTACAAGCATATGAATATTTATGTACAAAGAAGGAATCAGACGATTTTAACTTAGGTTCACAAAGAGGATATAGTATTTTACAAATTAAAAATGAAATTGAGAAACAAACAAAAAAAACCATCAACTTTACATATAAAGAAAGAAGACAAGGAGATGTTCATACCTTAATAGCATCTTCTTTAAAAGCTAAAGAACTTTTGAAATGGGAAACACAATATAGTGATATTGAAAATATCATTACAAGTGCAAATAATTGGCATAAAAAGAATTTAAACTAATATGAAAATTTCAATTTTATCAACAAGTGATATTCATGGTGGTGCAGCAAGAGCTAGTAAAAGATTAGTTGATGCTTTAAATGCTAATACTTCAAATGAAATTACTTATTTAGTTAAGGAAAAAGAAACAAGTTCTAATACAATTATAGAACTTAAAGAAAAAAACAAGTCATATAAAAATATTGAAACACTAGTTCAAAAATATTATATCAATAAAAATAGAACAAGTATGAGTAATACATTATTTTCATTCTCTTTTAATGATACTAATATTGACATCTTAAATACTTATGACATTATTAATCTTCACTGGGTAGAAAGATTTATTACTATTAATAATTTAAAAGAGCTTATAAACTTAAAGAAACCTATTGTTTGGACTCTTCATGATATGAAACCTTTTACAGGAGGATGTCATTATAGTAATGATTGTGAAGAATTTAAAACAGAATGTCTAAATTGCCCTCAACTTAAAAATGATAATAAAAAGCTATCAAATGTAACATTTTTAGCAAAACAAAAAATATTAAAAAATTCAAATATTACAATTATCTCACCTAGTGTTTGGCTCGCACAAGAAGCAAAACAAAGTGCACTTTTTAAAGATTTCAATATTGAAGTAATTGCAAATTGCATTGATTCAAGTATATTTACCCCCACAAACAAACAAAAAGCAAAAGAAAAACTAGGCTTAAAAAAAGACACTTTAGTTCTTACTTTTGGGGTTATGAATCATGATGAAAAAAGAAAAGGATTTTCAGAGCTAATTGAAGCAATAAATATTGTTAAAAATAAATTAAAAGATAAAAATTTACTTGCCTTATTTTTTGGAAGTAATAGTTCAGCAGATTTCCCAATTCCACTTAAAAATCTTGGAGTTATAAATGATGATGAGCATTTGGCTTTAATTTATAGTGCTGCTGATATTTTTATCCTACCCTCACTAGAAGATAACCTTCCTAATACTATACTTGAATCTCTGTCTTGTCAAACTCCTATTGTTTCTTTTGATACAGGAGGGGCTAAAGATATAATTAATAATACAAATGGAAGAATTGTTCCAAAAGGTGATACTAAAGCACTTGCAAAAGAAATTTTATTTTTAATAAATAATCAAGAGCTAAGAGAAGCTATGGGAAAAGAAGGAAGAAAATTAATATTAAATAAATATCAAGCTGTAAATCAAGCAAATTCTTACAATAAAGTTTTTGATAAACTATATAAAGAAGATTTTTCATATTCTACTACTGATATAAATATAAATAATGATTTTGATTCTCTTATTTCTTACATATCAAAAAACTACTCTTCTGAACTAAATTCATCTTTTGAGTTTTCAAAGAATTTTAATATTTTTTATAAACAAGTAATTTTATTAAAAGAAGAAAATTTAAAACTTGTTGTTTATGGGAAGGGTACTATTGGAAAAACTATACAAACAATACTAGGAAATAAGCTTATTGGTTTTGTGGACATTTCTAGTAAAAACAATCATCCAGAAAACTTAAAAACTTTAGAATATGATAAAATTATAATAAGTGTTTTAGGAAGAGAAGATGAGATTATAAAGTATTTAACTCAAGAATTAGATATTAATATAAACAAAATTATTACTTTTAAGTTATAGGATAATACAAAATGACTAATATAATTTTATGTGGAGGAAATGGAACAAGGTTATGGCCAATAAGTAGAACGCTTATGCCAAAACAGTTTCTAAAACTTTTTTCTTCAAAGCAAGAGAATAATCTTTCACAAAATGATTCACTTGTTAAATCATTATTTCAATTAACAGTTCAAAGAAATGAAAAGTATTGTGATAAATCTTTTATAATCTCAAATGCAGAGCAATATTTTTTAGCCCTTGATCAATTAAAAGAACTTGGAGAAAATAATGCAAAGTATTTATTAGAACCTCTTGGTAAAGATACAGCCCCTGCAATAGCTTTAGCCTGTATGGCTTTACCTTCTGATGAGATAGTACTAATAAGTCCTAGTGATCATCTAATAAAAGACGAATTACAATATGATAAGGTTCTTAAACTTGCAAAAAAAGAAGCCTTAAATAATAATCTTGTAACATTCGGAATAAATCCAACATATGCCGAAATAGGTTTTGGTTATATTGAAGCAAAGGCTGATAATTCTGAATGCTTAATTTTAAATGTTGAACTATTTCATGAAAAACCAGATTTAGAAACAGCCAGTAAGTATTTAGAAGAAAATTCAAAATTAAACACTAAAAATTTACCATTTAAATATTACTGGAACTCTGGAATGTTTTGTTTTAAAGCAGGAGTTTTTTTAACTGAGTTAAAAAAACACTCATTTGATATTTATGAAAAATCACTAATAGCTTATAAAAATTCTACTAAAGACTCAACTATTAGAATAAAACATGAGGATATGAATAATATTCCTAAAAAGAGTATAGATTATGCTGTAATGGAAAAATCTAAGATTGTTAAGGTAATTGCTTCAGATATTTCATGGAGTGATGTAGGAAGCTTTGATGCTCTAGCAAAAGAGCTTCCTAATGATGAAAATAATAACTTTATTTTATCCGAAAAAAGAGTTGAAATAATTGATTGTAAAGATTTATTAATAATAGATACAAAAGATGCTTTATTAATTTCAAAAAAAGGTTCTTCTCAAAAAGTAAAACAAATAGTAGAAAAGTTAAAACAAGAAAATGAAGAACTTACTTCTGTTCATCCAATAGTGTATAGACCTTGGGGAACATATGATGTTTTAGAAGATAAAACAAGATATAAAATAAAAAAAATAATTGTAAAAGCTGGTGCTAAATTGTCCTTGCAAAAACACAAATATAGAAATGAACATTGGATAGTATTATCAGGCATTGCTAGTGTAACAATTAATGAAAATAATTTTTTACTAAAAGAAAATGAATCAACTTATATAAAAGCAGGTTCTTTGCATAGGCTTGAAAATAAGCAAGATTCTCCGTTAATAATAATAGAAGCCCAAGTTGGCTCTTATACGGGTGAAGATGATATAGAAAGATTTGAAGATGATTATAATAGGAAATAAATAATGAATGAAAAAAAAGTAGCTTTAATAACAGGAATTACAGGACAAGATGGTTCTTATTTAGCAGAGTTTTTACTTAAAAAAGATTATATAGTTCATGGTATAAAAAGAAGAACTTCTTTATTTAATACAGATAGAATTGATCATTTATATCAAGATCCTCACGTTGAGAATAGAAACTTAATTCTTCACTTTGGAGATATGACAGATTCTATGAACTTAACTAAAATAATTCAAGAAGTACAACCAGATGAAATTTATAATCTTGCCGCAATGAGCCATGTTGCTGTTTCTTTTGAAACACCAGAATATGTAGCAAATGCAGATGGAACAGGAACTCTTAGAATTCTAGAAGCAGTTAAACTCCTAGGTTTAGAGAAAAAAACTAAAATTTATCAAGCTTCTACTTCTGAACTTTTTGGAAAAGTACAAGAAACTCCTCAAAAAGAAACAACTCCTTTTTACCCAAGAAGCCCTTATGCGGTTGCTAAAATGTATGCATATTGGATAACTGTAAATTATAGAGAAGCTTATAATATGTTTGCTTGTAATGGAATATTATTTAATCACGAGTCACCTGTAAGAGGTGAAACTTTTGTAACTAGAAAAATAACAAGAGCTACTTCTAAAATTGCTTTAGGTTTACAAAATAAACTTTATCTAGGAAATCTTGATGCAAAAAGAGATTGGGGTCATGCAAAAGATTATGTTCGAATGATGTGGATGATTTTACAAGCTCCAAAGGCTGAGGATTGGGTTATTGCAACTGGAAAAACAACAACTGTAAGAGAATTCGTAAAAATGTCTTTTGAATATATAGGTATACACTTAGAATTTTCTGGAATTGGAGTTGATGAAAAAGGAATTGTTAAATCAGTAGATGAAAACAAATATAATTCTTTAATTCAAAATTCAAAATTAAACATTCAAAATTGTATTGGTTCAACAGTAGTTGAAGTAGATGCAAAGTACTTTAGACCAACAGAGGTAGATTTACTCTTAGGAGACCCTAGCAAGGCTGAAAAAGAGTTAGGCTGGGAAAGAGAATATAATCTAAAAGATTTAGTTTTTGACATGATGAAAAGTGATTTAAAACTTATGAATAAAGATCAATATCTAAAAGATGGTGGATATACTACTATGAATTATTTTGAATAAGAAATTTTTATGAAAACAAATTCAAAAATATATATTGCAGGGCATAAAGGTTTAGTAGGTTCGGCAATTTTAAAAATTCTTATAGCAAAAGGTTATTCTAATTTAATTTATAGAACGCATAAAGAGTTAGATTTATTAAATCAAAAAAATGTAGAAGATTTTTTTTACAAAGAGAAACCAGAATATGTAATTTTAGCGGCTGCTAAAGTTGGTGGAATACTTGCAAATAATACATATAGAGCTGATTTTATTTATGAAAACCTTCAAGTTCAAAATAATGTAATTCATCAATCTTACAAACATAAAGTTAAAAAACTCTTATTTTTAGGATCTACATGTATTTATCCTAAAAATTGCCCTACAACCTATGAGTGAAGAATCAGTTTATTAACATCTGAGCTTAGAATACACAAATGAGCCATATGCAATTGCTAAAATAGCTGGTATTAAAATGTGTGAAAGTCTTACAACTTACAATATGGAACTAACTTTATTTCTGTTATGCCTACAAATTTATATGGGACCTAATGATAACTTTGATTTAGAAACTTCTCATGTTTTACCAGCAATTTTACGAAAAATCCATGAATCAAAAATAAATAATCTTAAAGAAGTAGAAATTTGGGGAAGTGGGAAACCTAGACGTGAATTTATGTACAGTGAAGATATGGCTGATGCATGTGTTTTTCTTATGGAAAATATAGATTTTACTGATATTATTAATTTAAAAGAAAATAATGAAGTTCGAAATACCCATATTAATATAGGAACGGGAACAGATATATCTATTAAAGAATTAGCTTTATTAATCAAAAAAGTTATTCATTTTGAAGGTAATATTATCTTTGATAGCTCAAAACCAGATGGAACAATGATAAAACTAACAAATCCAAAGAAACTAGAAAAACTTGGATGGAAGAGTAGCACTACTTTAGAAGAAGGTATTAAAAAAATGTACGAATGGTATAAAAATGAATCAAAATAAGCCTTTAATTACAATAGTTACAGTAACTTTTAATGCAGAACAATATTTAGAAAGAACTATAAAAAGTGTACTTGAACAAGATTATAAAAATATAGAATATATAATTATAGATGGAAATAGTAAAGACAAAACAATTGACATTATTAAAAAATATGAAAAAGACATTGATTATTGGATTAGTGAAGAAGATTCAGGAATTTATGATGCAATGAATAAAGCAATAAATAAAGCAACAGGAGTTTGGATAAACTTTATGAATGCGGGAGATAGTTTAAGCTCAAAAGAAATACTTTCAAATATATTTTCAAAGAAACAAAATACTGATATATTATTCTCTGATACTTTTATTGTAAATCAAAAGAACGAAATACTTAGAAAAGCAAAAGTTACAGAACTAAATACTTTTTATATTCCACAAATGCCATTTATTCATCAAAGTACTTTTATTAAAACAAGTTTAATGAAAAAGTTTTTATATAATGATAATTATAAACTAGCAGCCGATTTAGATTTTTTTATTAAAGTATATACGAAAGGATACAAGTTTAAATACTTGCAAGACCTTGTTATATCTAATTTTTTACTAGGGGGATTACATACTAATAATATGGTCACATACACCTCAGAAGCAATTCATTCGTTAAATCAATATCACCCTAATATTAAAGAATATAATAATAATCTTGGAAGCATAAAAGCACTAAATCCTTTTAATAATGAAGCAGAAAAAATATTTCCTACTATTCTAAGTCAAGGTTTATTAAAAATAGAAGGAATAATGAATAAATATAATAAAGTTATTTTTTATGGATATGGAACATTTTCAAAATTACTAGCATATAAATATAGTAAAAGTATTATTGCAATAATTGATAAAAAACAACAAAATAGTGATTTTAACTTAATCAAACTGGAAGATTTAAATAATTACGATTATGATATTATATTAATTACATTACCTGGAAGAGAAAAAGAAATTAAAAAAGACTTATTAAATAATTCTGTAAATATGGATAAAATAATAACACCATTTAATTAATTATTCTGATTCCTTTAACACAATCAATAATGGTAATATTATTTATATTCTTATTAACACAGTGACTTTCAATTTGTAGAAATATTTCTTCTGAAAAACGATCACTAGCAATTATTACTACCATATTACTACTAAGTGATTCACTCATAGTTTTTATA
Source organism: Arcobacteraceae bacterium (assembly GCA_965224485.1). Lineage (GTDB taxonomy): Bacteria > Campylobacterota > Campylobacteria > Campylobacterales > Arcobacteraceae > NORP36. Next base: position 16,000 of record CBDCZH010000016.1, read on the forward strand.
TTAAAATTACAAACACTAAATCTTTTATTGTTTGCTTTACTATCCATTACAGAAGAAATAACAATATTCATAAAATTTAGTTTTTTAAGCAAATTAATAAAAAATTCTCCTGCTCCATAGATACTTACCTTGTCAAACTTTTCTTTTCTTATAACTTCTACTATTGAGTCTACAGATAAAAGGACACTTGCACTATCAAGTAATGCTTTTCTTTTTTGAATATATAAAGAATCTTTTTGAGTAATATAACCTTCTGGCCATTCAAAATGTTCTTGTTTATAATTTTTAATATTTATATGATTATCATAAAAATTTTTATCAAAGTAATCATCCTGCCTCTTAATATCCACAATCGTATTATTCTTATTATTACGTCCAGCCCCTATTCCAAATTGTAATTTTCCTATATATTTTGCTTCCTGCAAAGTGGGAACAGAAATAAGGCGTGAGAGTAAAGATAAGTTTCTATTATTTAAAAAAACATCTTTATTTTTCATATGTTTTTCAGATATACAAATAAAAGATTTTACTCCCTTATCAAAGGCTTCTAAATTTTTGATACTAAAAGATGTTTCTTTTTTTAGCTTAGGTATTATTTTTTTACCATCTTCATATCCCACTGTTGTATATTCCATTCCATTAAACAAAACTTCTGTTGCTGCACAAGATCTACTTAGTGAATTAACAAAACTTAAATCATCTTCATTAGAAAAAAAGAAGGAGAACATTTTACATTTTAAAAAAGGGATAAAATCATTTCCGGAATAGAATAGACCTAAATATTTAGACATATTATCAGTCAAGTTATACAGTCTTCTCAATACTGTGCCATTAGGGCCAAAATCTAAAATTATAGAATCTTTTTTTACTCCTAATTCAGTTAAATATTTTTTGATTTTACTTTTTTCTTTATTTATATTTATCTTAATTTGCTCTATATTATCTTCTAAAATACTATGCACTAATTTTATTACATTTGAATCTTTTAATTTACCAAACATAGTATTACCCATAGTACTTAATTTAGTATTTTTAATCTCAATATTCAAGAGTTCAAAAAAATCACTAATTTTCATATTTTTGAATTCACTTTTACTACTTAGGATATCGGGATTTTTTATTATTTCAAAAATATCTAAAATATCTAAACTAGCTAAATAAGTGGAGTGCCTAGAAGCATAAATTAAGTTTATTTCTAATTTAGAGTTTACATATTCTAAACATTTCTTAAAAATTCTTCCTTCTCTCATAAGAAAGTTAACTTGAGTAATATTATATTTGAGGCATATATTAGATATCCAGTTTACAAAACCATATAATAATGGTCCATAAATTCTTGCACCAAGATTATAATAGAAAGATTCTTCTTTATCCTCATAAGGATTTAGTATAGATGATTGTTTACGTAAATTATTATATTGAGGGAAATTGTGTTGTAAGTATTTCTTTTCAAGTTTTTCAACGTCATACACTTCATTTGTGCAATTATAATAAAGTGAGTGTATCCCAAGTTTCTTAGGTACTTCAACGTCAGATAGTTTATTATCTCCAATATGTAATTGTTCATCAAAGTTATAATTCATCTCACTTTTAACATATCTATATAAATTTGAAGTATATTTAGCTTTACCTATTTCTGAGGAAACAAATAAATGGCTAATACTATTAAAGTTTGTTAAGTATTTCGATAGAAATACTTCTAAGGTATGTTTAGATAGATAGATATCTGATATTAAAATGACTTTTTTGTTGTATTGAATACATAAATTAATCCATTTCTCAATTTGCTTATTAACATATAAAGAAGTATACTCTTCACTAATTTCAATTGACATTATTTCTAATTTCTGGTTTTCACATAAAGGAAGATAGTTATAAATATCAATTAATTTTATATCATCTTTTTTCTTATATTTTCTTGCATTTTGCTCTGCTAAAATACGATACTTCTTAAATAAAGAAGCAGAATCAAAAATATCTTTTACAATTTTATTATTACCTACTCTTTGAAAAATATCAGAAGGTGTTTCTACATCTCTGTACAATAAAGTTTCAAATATATCAAAAGAGACAACTTTTATTTTATCATTTTTTAAATAATCAATAAAAGAAACTTCTAAACTACTAAAAGAGCATAGTTTATTATACATATTTATTTTTTTGCCACAAAGATTATAAATTGGCCTCTCTTATTTTCTTCAATCAATGATTCTGAATCATTATTTTGCTGATAATACTTAATTTCATTAAACCCATATTTTTTTAACATTTGATCAATTTCATCTAAGGTAAAATGTCTTGTATGGAATAAAAAGTTTTGTTGAATAAAAGGCATTATTTCCTCATTTGGAGTAGAGCCTATAAATGTTGCTCCTTTTTTTAAATGTTCTGATATTTTTTTAATAAATTTTTCAGGATTAGGTAGATGTTCAATTGTTTCAAAAGATACAAAATAGTCTGGGCTAATTGTAGTAAATTCATCTTCTTCCAGGTTTTGAATAAAATGTTCTATTTTTTCTGAATAATAATGTTCTTTCGCATGTTTTAAAGCATCCTTAGAAATATCTAAAGCTTGAATATTTTTAACATTTTTATTCTTTGATATTATATAAGAACCGTATCCAACACCACACGCGGCATCTGTTACAATTGCATTCTCTTTTGTAATAAATTTATTAGCAAATATATATCTATTTTTATGATCTAATCTTATTTTTTCAAGTTCTGTTGCAACTTGTCTTTCTCCTGAATATTTAGGTTTCTTTGCACTTATAATAAGCTTATTCTTATCTATTTCTATTTTAATTTCTTGAAAACCAATTCTATTTAAAAGTAAATTTATTTTTTTTTTATTATATCCCGATTTATTAACTGAAATATATTTATCACTATAGTTCTCAGCCCAAGGGTCACAAAATTCTTGAGTTCCCCAGAATTGTTGACTACTACTTTGAGCATCAGATTTTTTATTTTTTAGCGTTTTTTCTGTCCATTGGGCTTCTAACCACTTTTTTGCATAAAAATCCATATTTGAAAGTACCATCTTTATAGTTCCAAAAGTTTTAAGAGACTTAAACCAATCTCTTAATGCTCTATCTGCCTCATAATTTGTAAGTTTCTCTAACAGATTAGATGAATAAATATTATTAGTTTCCATTAACTGAAAAGAAAGTTCCCATGCTTTGCATACAAAATCAACATGGTCAAACTTTCTAATATCAGCATGTAAAAAACCTTCTCTTATATCTTCTCCACAGCCAATATATACATTTAATTCTTTATTCATATTTTTCCTTTTTATTATTTAAGATAGATATACAATTCTCGGTATCTTAATATATTATAAAACAAACTTTTTTAATTTCTTTATTTTACAAAAATTATCTTTCACTTTCTAAATATTTAAGAAAAATATTTGTTTAATATCTTCTCTAGTTTCTTTTCATCATCTAAACAAACACTTATTTTATTTACATAAAAATGAAGAAATTTTTTTATTTTATCTTTTTTATCTTTTGACAAAGAATAAAATGCTTCTTGTTCTATTTCTTTTAAATCTTTAACATTTTTTGTCATTGCCATATAATCACTTCTTCCAAACGTCACTACTGGTTTTAAATGAAGTAAAGATTCAAAACCTACTCCTGAATTAATAACATAAACCGTTTTTGATTTTTTTATTGCATCATGGATAGAACCCTTATAAAGGATTATTTTTTTCTCTCTTTTATAAAGTTCTAATAATTCAGAAAGCTCACTATTTGTACACCTTGGGTGTTTTTTTACAAGTAAAGGAATTTTCTTATCATTTAAGATTTTAACAATACTTTTAATTAATTTAATAGGAGCCATATAACTTTTTACCATTACACTATCCTCAATTTTTTGCAAAGGAAAGAAAATAAACTCTTTAGGAAAAGAAAATGTTAAATCTTTTTTTTGTTCATACTTACTAATATCTTGTTCTATATACTTCTCTTTTAAAAAGTCATGTGTTTGAATTGCTTTTTTTAAAGATATGTTTTTTAGTTTTTTATTCCAATCAAGATCACATAACTCACTCCAACCACTATATCCTTCATCATAATACGTAATCATATTTGATAAATAAGACTCTTTCCATCTAAATATATTATTAATACAAGAACCAACAGAATGATATGTTATTAGTATAGAGTTTTTATTTGTTTTTCTTTTCTTCAAATATGCTTCATTGCCATATTCAACAGGTATAGTTTTTATTTTTTTGTTGCATACAAGTAAGCTCTTGATTAATACAGAAACAAACTTATGACTATCATCTTTTGTTTCTATTATATTATAATTTGGAATCTCAACATTGAATTTAAATTTATCATTAAATAAAATAGCAGTATTTTCTAGCTTAGATAAATGCTCTCTTTTTCTTATTAAAACATTTGCAGATTTTAGTTCTTTTATTTGATTATAAAATGATAAAGTATGATTTTTCCAGATTATAACTAAAGGACTTTCTAGTTTTTTAATTTCATTAAAATTAATTATTTTTATACTTTTATATTCTTTATTAACTAAAGTATCACTATTATCAAAGATATAATCAATCTTATTTTCAATCTTATACTTTTTTTATAAAAGTTTTGCTAACATCAGAAAAACCACATAAAACAACAACACCTTCGTACTGTTTTATTTTTTCAACTATTTTATTTATTGATTTAAACATATTTAAACTATTATGCTTTTTTATGATAGTCAATATTTGAATACTTACTATAATGCCATTCTTTTTCTGTTACTTGCCAATTCCCATAAAGATTCTCTAAATACGAAATTTCATTCTTTGGTATTTTTAATATTTTTTCTTTAAAAATAATTTCTTTTGAGGGAAAAGAGTCTTTAGAAAAAGAGGACAACCTTCTTTCAGCGACCATCCAATATAATTTATCCTTATCTTCATATTTTAATGCCAAGTCTAAACCTACATTAAAATCTAATTCTAAGTCTTGAAGTTTTTTATTTTTACTAATATCATTATAAATGGTAATCACCATTGGAAGCTCTTTTTCTTCTTCTGCAAGTTTTATAAGTTTACTTGAAATTGAATACTTCCAATTATTAATACTACAATATTTACTTTCATACGAATCAAGATAGTTTTTAAGAAATACTAAAATTTTATCTTTCTCATAAGAAGGAACAGCAAAATCTACATCTATATCCCAAGGCAATATCATTTTGTCTCTTATTATTCCCAATAGTGTTCCATGGTCAATATGGTATTCTATTTTATGTTTAATTAATTGCTCAGAAATATTAAACATTAACTCTTCTACTATTTTTAAATTATCTTCATTTTTTAATTGAAGTTCATTATAATTTGAATGAAATAATTTAATATACTTTTTATCTATTCCAAGATTAAGTAACTGCTTAGTTATTTCTTCATCATACATGCTTCCAATAATTATTTCATCAAATTTTACTTCTAATATTTTTTCTGCTGCAAGTACTTTTTTATTGCAAAATAATGTATTATGTTTTGTTGTATTATTATCACAAAAAAACAAGATATTAATATCTTTATTCTCTTCGTAATAATTAAAAACTCTTTTTGCAAATAAACTTGCACCAAAAATAATTATATTTTTCATAGATTTGGCTTTATAATCTCTTCTATTAATAAATCAGCTACTTTAGGAATATCATCAAACGTAACTTCATTAGGTAAATCTACATTAAAAGCTTTTTTAGTCTTTTGTATTAGTTCATCTGTATAAAATAAAGTTTTATTTTCAACTTTTTTAATTCCATCAAAATATAATGATTTTATATTGTGTTCTTTCATCTCTTCATATGAAAAATACTTATCAAAATAAGAAAATTCACTTTTCTCTCCATTTATTAAAATTGGAAAACCACCAATATTTCCAAAAGCTCCAGGGGAGTGAAATACTTCTTTGTTTTTATTTTTTAAAGCTTTTAGAATTTTATTTATAATTTCAAAATTACTACTTGCATTCATCATATTTCTTTTTTGATCTGTAGGCATAGAAATTGCACAAGCTTTAAATATCTCTTTTTTATCAAAGTCTATTATTTTACCATTGACAGCAATATTTAATAAAGGATCTAAACCTTCGTTTTGACCTTCTTTTGAAATAACAACATCATGAAAATGGCTTGTTGCAATTGTAACTTCTATTTCATCTTCATTTGACAAATTAAATTGTTTTTTAATAGCAAACTTAATTCTAGGTACTAAATGATTTAAGTTACCACTTCCAAAATCTGGATAATTTAAACCTGAAGATTTAAGCCATGCATTAACAGAGTCTGAATAAGAAGTATTAATAACCAAAGCATCACTCTTGGCCTCTTTATGAGAAATCATAATATTTTTAATAACACTTATGGCTAAAGGAGACCAAATACCATAGGCTCTAATTTTATGCCAAGATATACCACCATATTTTACTCCACTATAAGCTCTTGATGAATTTACAACAAAATCAGGTTTTTCATCTTCAAATATTTTTTGTAGAGCTTTTGTATCATTAAAATCTACATCTGTACTTATTACATTTGAGAATAAGTTTCCTCTAATTTCTGCTGCAACTGTGGCAATATTAACATCTTGAATTAATTTATCTTTATTTCTTCCAAGAACTAAGATTTCTATATTTTTATCTGCTAGTTCGAGTAAATATGTTAAAAGGTAATTACCAACACTTCCTAAACCAAAAATAGCTATTTTAACTTTTTCATTATTTTTTATCTTTTCAGATATTTTTAAAATCTTTTTATTTGTATTTTGCATTTTTAATTCCTTTTTTATAATCATTTATTGTATTACAATTAAACCATTGTTTTATTTCAACAAAACTTATATTTTCAAATAATATTTTATTAAAATATTTATCAATTGTAGCTAAATTTGTATTGTTCATATCTTCTTTTAAAAAAATAGAACAGACTTCTTTTAATAAAGTAATATCAGTAAACTTCCATATTTGTCCTGAATTAGAAATTGTTTTAAAAGCTTCAGTTATTTCTAATAATTCATGTTTTGTATCATATTTATATACTATCTTATTATTTTTATTTACATAATAAAGTACAGAAGTTTGGGCATTAATTTGTTCTTTATTAGAAGTTATAACATTGCTTTTATCTTCTATAATATTATTAAATGATTCTTTATCAATTATTAAATCACCTTCAATAAATAAAACTTCATCATAAGTTTTATTTAAAGCTCTAATGCCACATAATAAGCTTTCATTGCTTCCTAGGGTAAAGTTTTTATTGTAAATGATATTGATATTAAGATTTTTGTAATTTTCATCTATATAATCTTTTAAATCATCATATTTATATCCAGCAACTATATAAATATCATTTATACCGTTTTCGCAATAATCTAACAATATATCAAGAATAGATTTGTAGCCATTTTCTTTATAAATAGCTTTTAAAACATCTTTTCCTAAACTTTTCCTAAACCTTGTGGAAAGTCCAGCAAGTGTTATAATAGCTGCTCTATTCATTAGTATTCTTTATTTTCAAAGACATATCCAAACCTTCATCTAAAGAAATAGAATCATTCCAAGATGTTTTACTTCGAATTTTATCACAGTTGATTAATCTTCTTTCAGGATCATTCTCTCTGTATCCATCATAATTAATTTCTAAATTATTAATATTCATTTTTTTAGCTATATTTTTAACTAAATCAATCATCGAAATTTCTTCTTTTGTACCCACATTATATACAGAACCATCCAGAGATTCTTCTTCTTTTAAAAGACACAGAACGGAAGAACAAGAATCTATATTATGTAAAAAAGTTCTTTTATTAACTTTTGAGTTCTCTAATAAAGTAATTTTATTACTTTTTTGTAAAGATGAAATTATATAAGGAATAATATGAGCAGGATATAATTCATCACTGCTATAAACATTAGCAAATCTTAAAGAACAACCTTTAATTTTTTCCTTTATTACAGCATCACGCAAAAAAAACTCTGTTAATAATTTACCTGTTGCATATGAGGTTCTTTGTGAATTTTGAGCTGTTGCTAAAACAACTGGCTCATCTTCTTTAATCCCATTTTCACTCCAAGACTTCATTGAATAAACTTCTGATGTACTACAATTTATATATGATTTAGCATTTAAAGATATAGCCATATCTAAAAAAATTTTCATACCTAAAACATTTGTAGTAAAAGTATCATTTATTTCGTAAAAATGTTTTGTATATACTACTGCAGCACAGTTAATAAACTCTATTTCATATGATTTGAATTTATTTTCTATGAACTCTTTTAATGAAGTCATGTTTTTTTGGCAAGTTAAATCATATTCAAAGAAAAAAAGATTTTTATTCGATTCTATATCTCTAATTGATTTAATACTTGAAGCAAAAAAATTATCAAAACCAATAATAGTATAATTCTCTTTTAATAACTGCTTAGCTAATTCACTTCCTGTCATTCCTGTAAGCCCTGAAATTACTGCTAGTTTTTTCATATTCCATTTTCCAATCTATTTTTATAAAATTCATCAACTTCGTAGTTATCATATATTTTTTGTTCTTTTTTAATATCATAAGATACTTTACAAAATTTAACTTCTAAAGATTTTGTATCAAAGACAAGATATTGAGCTTGCGACGAGTGATTTCTTGGTTGCCCTACTGAACCAGGGTTTATAAATATTGTTCTTTTTTTATCTCTAAATTTTTTATTCTTAACAGGAAAAAACTCTTCTATATAGTGTGGTTTATGTGAATGTCCAGAAAATACAATATCGTAGTTTTTATATCTTTCATTAGTACAAGTATTCTTATCCAAAGTACCCCAAAATATATCATCAATATTTCCATGAATAAAAAGATATTTTTTTCCATCAATTGTTGTTGATACAAAGTTTTTAGAAAACTTATTATCAATAAAATCAAGATTTTCTTTAGAAATTAATTCTTTTGTTAAATCAAGTATATCTTTTCCTCTTTTTGAAGAAAATCTATTATCTTCAAAGCCAAATAAAGCCATTTCATGGTTTCCACAAATCATTACTTCTATCTGTGGATACATATCTTTTATAATCGCAATTGTTTCATTTGGTCTTAAACCATAATTTATAACATCACCTAAAATACAAATTTTATAATCTCGTATAGAACTTTCTTTTATATTGTTATATACAGCACTTAAAGCTTCAAAATTTGCATGAATATCAGATAATATAATTAGGTTTTCATTGAAAGATATTCACTTTTACCTTCTCGAAAGGAGGTCTAGGGCGTTTCCCTCATCAATTCCACATTTAACATATATAAAATTTATTCCTAAATTATTTTGAAGTGTATTTATATTTTTTATTAAATTCATCAAGACTTACAATTGTATTTTCATTAACTTTGAGTCCTGAACTTTTAACAATATTAATACTCAATTTAAATGTTTTTGGTAGGTATTTTGACCACCTGTACTTTTATTACATTCATTATCAAACAAAATATAAGTTAAATCAATTGTATCTGCATATCTACCAGCTGTTGTTAATCCACCCATGTGCATTACAAACTCTGCATCACCACCACATACAATTACTTTCTTACCACTCATAGAAGCACCAAGCCCTAAAGAAAATGCTCCCCCCATATTTCCAGCCATATAAAAGTTATTTGTATCAGGCATAAAACTATACATTTCACGAGCTGTATTTCCAGTTGTTCCAATAAATAAAGTATTAGAATCTTTATATTTTACATTTAAACTTTTAAGATATTCACTTCTTGGTATATATGAAGATAAATCTATTTGATGTTCTTCTTTTAATTCTATTTTAGAAAAAGAGTCTTTAGGAAGAAGACAAATTGTATTTGTTTCATTACACTTATTAATTTGAGATATTGCATTAGAACTATTAGCATTATCTAAAATACAATGTTCATATCCATAAGCGTGAACTAATTGTTGGTAAACTCTTTTGCTAAGTGTTGATGTTGTATTTCACTATCACCTTCTTTATATGTTCTCCAAGAAACCATCATAGGAAAAGTTATTCCATAAGGTTTTAATAAACTAGTAATACAAGATCCCATATTTGTAATACCTGATGATTGAACTATTACAATTGGACTTTTGCCTGACATTTTAAGACCAGCTGCAATTGAACAAGCAACTGCTTCACTAGCTGAGGGAACATACTCAATATTTATATTATTAATAACTGAATTGATTAAATTCTTAGCAAAAGAACAAGGAACTACACATAAGTGTGTAAAAACCATTAGAAATTAGTTCTTCTACAAAGTTATTTGTAATCTAACCCATTATTTAGTGCCAGGGAATTAAGTTTAATATTTTTTTTATTGACATACAATCTGGTTCTGCTTCTAGAGATCTTTTATTTTTAAGTATTGACTGTGCAACATTCATCATTCCAGGATAGGCAGCTCTTAACATATGATTTGCATAAATAACTACATTTACTCCCATTTTAGCAAACTCATCCGTAGTAACTGAATTAAAAGATGTAGGAACAACAACTACTGGTGTAGTTTTATCTTCTGCTCTAAATTTCCTTACAAATTCAATAATTTCACTAGGATCTTTAAGTCGGGAGTGAATCATAACACCATCAGCACCAGCTTCAACATAAGCAAAAGCTCTTTTTAGTGCATCGTTCATTCCTGCTTCTAAAATTAAACTTTCAATTCTAGCAATAATCATAAAATCTTTTGTTATTTGAGCAGCTTTTTCCACTTCTTATCTTATGTGTAAAACCTTCAATTGTATCTTGTGTTTGTGATACATCATTTCCAAATAATGAATTCTTTTTCAATCCAGTTTTATCTTCAATGATAACCAGCACTTACACCTGTTCTCTCCAAACTTCTAACTGTAAACTCAAAGTGTTCTGGTTTTCCACCTGTATCAGCATCATAAATTAAAGGCTTATTTGTAACTTCAAATATCTCATTTATTGTTGTTAGTCTGGCTGTTGTGTCAACTGCTTCAATATCAGGTTTTCCTTTTGAAGTAGAATCTGTTAGAGAACTTGACCACATACCATCAAAAGAAACTTCTGCTCCATCAATAGTGATTTCTTTTTGCATTTTGAGCAATTAAACCACATAAAGCATTATGAACCTCAAGGATTTTAAGAGTAATTCCAGCTTTTAGTAAAGTTTTTAATCTAGCTTGCCTAGCCGTTGTTGTTATTCCTTGTTTTGATAATTGCTCACTTACATTAGAATCACTAATATCTTTACTATATTCTATTTCAATTAACTCTCCAGAATTATTTTTAAAATATTCAATAACTTCTTTTCTATATTTTTTTTTGTGAGTTATTTTTTCCAATCATCCCCATGAACTACATAATCAGGTTTTAATTTTTTCTAAATTTTTTAGATAACTAGGCTTCATCTTGTTCAATAATATTATCAACCAAAGATAATACTTCTAAAACTTCTTTTCTTTTATCATATGATAAATAAGGAATATCATTTAGTTGAGCACAAGCTTTTAAACTTAAAAGTCCAACAAGTAAACACTTCCTAAAGAAGCTGCTTTTTTTAATACTTTTATATGTCCTGAATGCAGTAGATCTACAATTAAACTTACGTATACTTTTACCATTTATATTCCTTTTATATTTTCTTAAGTTCTTTTTCTTTTATTAAATTCTTATAATCACTTTGAGACCAATTTGTAGAAGGTTTCATCCAATTATCACCATAAACTGATTTTAAATATTCTTCTGCTTTAAAGGGTATGCTTAAATAAAAATCTTTGTATTTTATTTCTCGTTTTTTTTTCTAAAAATTCTTTTTTAAAAATAAAATAATCATCACAAAAAGATAATAAATAATAATTTTTGTATTCATGAAAAACATTGATATCAATTATAATACTTTCTGTTTCATATGATTTAGTTTTTGAAGTAATTATTAATTTTTTCAGTTTCATTTCCCAGAATACTATTACTTCTTTGTTGCACTATTGTAATATTATATTCTTTAAATAATCTATCCTTTTTTATAAATTCATATAAAATATTAATTTCATCTTTATTTATTAAAACAAAGTCTACATCAGAAACTAGGGCTAAGTCATTTTTTCTAAATAAAGATAATAAAGAAGAGCCATCAATAATATATTTTATATTCAAAGTATTTAATGATTTATTTAAATACTTCACAATTTTATCTGTTTGTTTACTTCTCTCCTCAGATAAAAAAGATATTTGATCATCATTAAAAAGCCATAATTTACTAGTTTCTATTTTAGCTTCTATTAGTTGCTTTTTGATATCATTTGACCAAATTCCACCCAAAAGCTATCTTATCATACTCTAATAGTTCAAGTCTATCAAAAGGAAAAAACTTTTTTTCCATCATAAATCGTATTAGAGTTATTATTATCAATGAAAACCAATTTATATCAAAATCTTTAGTTTTAAGACTTCTATAAATAGCTCTTCCAGCAAGACCAGTTGTAAAAATTAAAATTTTTTCTTTTTCTCTTAGTCATTACAATCTTCTTCTTTAAGCCCATCTGCAAAAAAGAGGTTCTTACTGGCTTTTTTACCTAATACTTTATTTAAATACTTAGGATGCATTCCATATCCTGGTCTTACACTTTTTATATTTTCACTACTTAAAATCTCACCTTTTTTTATATCTTTTGATATATAAAGGCTTCTTGAGTGTTCTCTACTTTTCTCTTTCTTTTCACTCATTGAATAATCAACATTTCCTAGAAGTTTTTGCGTTTTTCTTATCTCTTTTAATCATTTGAGCAAACTCTTCTTTATCCATAGAAAACTCACAATCAGCTCCGCCTATACTTTTATCAAGAATAAAATGTTTCTCTATTAAAACAGCACCTAGGGAAACTGCAACTATTGAAGCAGTTGAGCCTAAGGTATGGTCAGAGAAACCTGAGAGTACTTTAAACTCTTTTTTCAAATCTATTATTGTATTTAAGTTTGCATCCTCATATGGTGCAGGATAAGCAGAAGTACATTTTAATAAAATAATATCTCCATTGCCTTCTTCTTTACAGATTTTTACTACATCATATATTTCTTCTTTTGTAGCAATTCCTGTACTTATAATCATTGGTCTTTTTTTACTTGCTGTATATCTTACAAGTTCATAATCAGTAATTTCAAAAGAAGCGATTTTATAAGCACTTGGATTTAGTTTTTCTAAAAAATCAACTGCACCTTTATCAAAAGGTGAGCTAAATATATCTATTCCTAAACTTCGGGCATAAGCAAATAGTTTTTCATGCCATTCCCAGGGAGTAAATGCTTCTTCATATAATTCATATAAAGATTTACCATCCCATAGAGTTCCGCCTTTTATCATAAAATCATCTTTACGTGAATTTAAAGTAATAGTATCAGCTCTATAGGTTTGCAATTTAATTGCATTTGCTCCTATTTCTTTTGCAGCTTTTATTGAATCAAGTGCAATTTGTAAGCTACCATTATGATTTGCACTTAGCTCAGCTATTATATAAACACCATCTTTTTTTAAATCATGAGATCCTATTTTCATGTTTTAATCCTAATTTTTTTAAATCTTTCTGAAAAGTTTGTTTTTTGCACAATATTTACCTTTGTAGGTATTTTAAAATTATCTAACTTATTTTTACAAAAATTTCTTATCTCTTTTTTTAACTCTCTATTATTTATATTTTTTTCTAAATCTTTTTTAAGTACAACATCAAGGACAACACTTTGTCCTGTTATTGAATTTTCTTGGGAATAAGCCATACAATCTTCAATATCATCCATACTTAAAACTACTGATTCAACCTCAGCAGGAAGTACTTTCTCTCCCCCTACATTTATAACTTCTTTAGAACGGCCTATTATTTTTAAATATCCATCTTCTATAACTTCTACTAAATCTCCTGTTTTAAACCAAGAATCGTGAGTAAAAGAGTCCATATTAGCATTTAAATATCCTAGTATTTGCGTATTTGAGCGTAAGTATAATTCACCTTCTACCACTTTATACTCTTGATCTTTTGTATCTAGTTTCATATATAAAGATTGTGAGTTTTTTGAACTTGTATTTATAATACCTGTTTCACTCGTACCAAAAGTTTGTAAAAACTTAATTTTTAAAAAAGTCTCTTTTAATTTTACTAACAAAGACTGGGGCATGGTTTCTGTTCCATAAGTAATCATTCTTAATGATTTCATATCATAATTTAAATATTCACCAGAAATTAAAATAAGATTTAAAAAAGTTGGACTGGAGGGTAATACTCGTATTTTATAATCTTGTATTAGTTTACATATAGTTTTAGCATCTCTTGCTTTTGGAATAATTAAAGAAGAGCCCATTGTTAATACATTAAACAAGGTATTTAACCCCCCTATATGGTCAAACATCAAAAATACAAGCATATTCATACTCTTTTCTCTTTTGTCTTTATATGAAGAGATTAGAGTATCAAGATTGTGTATCATAGCTTTCGCTTTGCCTGTACTTCCACTTGAAAATAAAACCAAACCAGAATTACAATTATCTTGCAGTTTTGTAATCATTTCATGAGAAGAAGAGTTATTTAAATCTTTAAGCTCAAAAGTATTATTTTTTAACTCTATACTATAATCACAAAAAGCCTCTTTTTGCTTCATATCTCTTATATTTTTAAGATCTGAAATAATTGGAACTAGTATATGTTTATTATGAAACAAGGCTAAAAACAAAGCAATATTTTCAAAAGAATAATCTCCCAAAATAGCAACACAAGAAGACTTTTTTATTTTAGAGTTTAAAAGTTTTTGATACTCTTGTGTTTTATTTAACAAATCTTTATATGTATACTCTTTTGCATAATGTACAATAGCAATATTTACATCAAATCTTTTAAATTTATCAAATAAATAATTCATATTTTTTATATTCCTTTTTACTTATATACTCCACCTAAGTATATTATCTGTCCTGTAATGAAATCACTTTTTTCATCAATGAAAAAATCAATCACATTTTTAATATCATCAAAATTAGCAAGTCTTTTTATTGCTTGTTTTTGTATTAATGCTTCTATTTTATCTTTTGGAACTGCTTTTATTAAATCAGTTTTAATAGGTGTTGGCCCTATTGCATTTACTGTAATATTAAATACAGCTAACTCTTTTGCTATTGTTTGAGTAAGATTTTCAATAGCTGCTTTTGAAGCTGCATAAATAGCTTCCCCTTCTAAGTTTAAAGCAGAGGCAACAGTAGTATAATTAACTACTCTTCCAAATTTTTGCTTCATCATTATTTTGGATACTTCTCTTGTGAATAAGAAAGTCCCTATAAAATTTGTAGAAAATATTTTTTCAACAGAACTTAAAGATGTAGTTAAAAAATGATTCATAGAAGCAATTCCAGCATTGTTTAATAAAATATCAACTCTTTTAAACTCTTTTTTACTCTCTCTTACCATTTTTACAACTGCTTTTTCATCACTTACATCTAAAATATGGTGTTTATAGTTTTCATTCTCTATACTAGCTTCACTACGAGAACATCCAATTACAATATCTCCTAAGTTTAAATAATACAAACAAAGTTCTTTTCCAATTCCTTTTGAAGATCCTGTTATTATTATTACTCTTTTCATTATTTCTCCAATAAACTTTGAATATATATACTTAAAGTCCCTACTGATCTAAAAGGAGATGTTTTAGCACTCATAGCTTTTTCATTTGCTAAGATTATGTCTTGATTAAACTCTTCACTTATAAGCTCTTCTAAGTCTGTTATAAATGATACTAAAGCTAAAGAATCCAAAGCAGAAGAAGAACCGTAAAGTTTTGTTTTTTCATTTATTTCATTTAACTGCTCTAGTTCAAGCTCTTCGTTTAACTCTTTTAAAGTAGAAATTATAATTTCATCTATTTTATTTTTCACTGTCTTCCTTTATAATAAAATTATAAGTTTTCATTCTTTTTATAATTGATTTTAAGATTTTAGCATTTTTTCTTTTTATAAAAGATTCAGCATTTAAAGACAAAGAGATAAACTCTTCATTTTTAGAATATTCTTCAAATCCTAGATTTTTATTATATTTCAAAGCATTCAAATTTTTTACTTTAACTTGGGCTTCTAAAGTATTTATTTGATATTTGTTAAAAATATAAGAAAGGAAATAAATAGGTAAAAATGACTTAAATAACAAAGAAGCATCTTCTTTAAAAAATACTCCCCATTTCATATTTGCATTTATATCAAATATATTAATAGCTCCTATTATTTCACTATCATATATAAGTGCATAATATTTTTTATCTTCATTATTCTCTAAACTTCTAAGCCAAGATAAGTGATTAAGTAAAAGAATTTCTCTTTCATCTAAAGAAGATTCTCTTATGCGATTAGAGTTTCTTATTTTTAGAAGTTCTATATTTTCTTTTTTTGATAAAAGTAAATAATTTTTTAATATAATTGTTTTATTCACAACTATCCTTTATTAGTATTTCCACATAAGTTTTTAAAATTTTCTCATTAAAAGAGTTAATTGCTAAGTAGTTCTTCTTTAACAAATACTCATGCATATATTTTTGATTTAAAGCTGTTTGTATTGTTATAAATTTTGTTTTCATAAAAAGTAACTCATGAACAATAACACTAGGACTTACAATTGCAAAATCTACTTCATTTAAAATCTTTGCCATTTCCTTTGAATCAATAACTAAGTCTATTTTTTCATTTACACACTCTTTTAAAAGATTTATATTTTTATTTGAAGAGCTAGTTAGAATTATAATACTTATGTCAAAAGAACTTAAAGCTTTTACAATATCTAAAGAAATATTCTTTTCATCAACTCCACCCATACATATAAATATTTTAGGTTTAAGATTTTTAGTTTTTTTTATTTTAAAATTTTTAAACTCATCTCTTATTAAAGTATAGTTCTCTCCACATCTAAGTTCACAATCTTTTGGAACTAAGTTTTTATACTGTTCATCTTTTGCATATACATTATGATTTAATAAAATATCGCAATAATGTTTTTCATATGTATCATCTAAAACCATAAGAGAGCAAGAAGTTCTTTGTTTTAACTCTTTTTCATAAATATAAGAAATATCATATGAGTCTATAATGATTAAATCAAAACTATTTTTATTTACAAAAGCACATAATTCATCTAAAGCATTTGTTTTTAAAATATGAAGATTATATTTATTATCTTTTATTTCTTGATTTATATTACCTTCTAAATCTTCAACCACAAAAGTAATCTTAGAATTTTTAAACTCTTTTGCTAACACTAAATCTCTTTTAATATGACCTAAACCTATTTGGGATGAAGAATTTGCACGAATAAGGATATTTTTCATTTACTTACTTTTTTGCAAAACTTCATATAAAAGTTGAGCTCTTTGGAAATCTTCTAAAGTATCAATATCTTGTACTAAATGTCTTGGTAGAATAATAGGAATTGAATCAGCACCAAAAATTATCTCACTTGTTTTTTGTTTAATTTTATTCCAATAAAACTGCCCTGCATCTTGATAAGCTTCTTCTAAGTCTTGACTTCTTTTTGTAAAATTAGAAGGTTCAAACATTTCACATCTTTTCTCACCATTTATTTTAAAAGTTCTCTGTATTGGAAAAGGCATTGACGTACAAGAAAAAGCATATTTCGCAGATGAGTTTTTTAATTTCTCAAAACCTTCAAGTAAGTATTTTACTTGTAATAAAGGAGCAGTTGCATAAATAGTACAAGAATAATCAAACTCTTCATCCCTATCTTTTAAAAACTTTAAAGCATGAGAGACAACAACACCTGTTCCACTATAATCATCGCTTAACTCTAGAGGTCGTAAAAATGGAACTTCTGCCCCATACTCTAAAGCAACTTTTTTTATTTCTTCATCATCAGTTGAAACTATAACTTTAGAAAAAAGCTTTGACTCTAAGGCAACTTTTATTGAA
Source organism: Arcobacteraceae bacterium (assembly GCA_965224485.1). Lineage (GTDB taxonomy): Bacteria > Campylobacterota > Campylobacteria > Campylobacterales > Arcobacteraceae > NORP36. The sequence continues at coordinate 33,959 of CBDCZH010000016.1, forward strand.
TAAGCAATCAAAGGAAGTCCTGCAAAATCTTTAATATTTTTCTTAGGTATTCTTTTACTTCCACCTCGAGCTGGAATTATTGCAATTAATTTTGGCATAAAACATCTTTTATACTTTTAATTACATATTCTTGTTCGGCAAAAGAGAGTGAAAAATACATAGGTATTGAGATAGTACTCTTGTAATACTCATTCATTACAGGAGTTTCTTCATTTCCATATCCAAGCTGTTTATAATATGGCTGTTTATTTATAGGAATATAATGATATTGGCAACCTACATTTAGCGCCCTTAGCTTTAAAACAAAATCTTTTTTAGATATTTTAAACTTTTCAAAATCTATTCTTAGAACATATAAATGATAAGAAGAGTTTTTAGTATATGAGTATAAAGCGCTTACCCCCTCAAAAGAAGAAAATTCTTTCTCATATTTTAACGCTAATTCATGACGTTTTTTTATAAAAGTATCAAGTCTTTTAAGTTGAGATAGTCCAAGAGTACATTGAATATCTGTAATTCTATAATTAAAACCTAAAACTTCCATATCATAATGCCAAGGAGCTATTGAAGAGTTTGCACTCATTCCATGATTTCTTAAAAGTAATAATTCTTCATATAGTTTTTTGTCATTTGTAGTAATAGCTCCACCTTCACCTGTAGTCATATGTTTAACTGGATGAAAAGAAAAAGTAGAAATATCACTATTCTTACAAGAACCTGCTTTTATTTCTTCAAATAAAGACCCAATTGCATGAGCATTATCTTCTAAAATTTTAATTTTAAATTTCTCTCTTAGATATTTTAACTTATTTTGATTTATAGGATTTCCTGAAAAAGAAACAGCATAAATAGCTTTTATACTAGGATCTTTTATAAGTGCTTCTTCACATAAATCTAAATTGATATTTCCATCTTCACAAATATCAATAAAAATTGGTTTTGCCCTTGCATAAAGAATTGCATTTGAAGTTGCTAAAAAAGAGTTAGGAGTAGTTAATACATTATCATCTTTTTGTAGAAGCACAAGTGAGCTTAAATGAAGAGCTGCTGTTCCATTACAAAGAACTATACAATATTTAGCTCCTGTATACTTGCAAAGTGCATCTTCAAACTCTTTAACTTTAGGTCCAGTTGTTAAATAAGAACTTTCTAAGGTTTCAACAACTGCTTCTATATCTTCTTTAGATATGTTTTGTTTACCATAAGGAATAAAATCCATTTTTAATCTTTAATTAAATCTAATAATTCTTTATGTTCTAACCACTTCTCATTCGTTCCAGAGTTATATTCAAAACCTTGTTGAACTTTTTTTCCTTTTTCCCCTAAACAATTTGTATCATAGTTTCGTTTTGTTGTAAATGTGATTGTTGGACTTATTACAAAATAATCTTCAAACTCATATGTTAAGTGAGAATCATCAGCTGGGCACATAATTTCATGAAGTTTTTCACCTGGTCTAATTCCAATAATTTCATGTTTTAAATTTGGCGCTATTGAATAAGCTAATTCTGTCATTTTCATAGATGGTATTTTTGGAACAAAAATTTCTCCACCTTGCATTCTTTTAAAATTATCTAAAACAAAATTTACCCCAGCATCTAAAGTAATCATAAACCTAGTCATTTTCACATCTGTAATAGGCAAAGTTTTACTTCCTTCAGATATAAGTTTTTTAAAAAAAGGAATTACTGAACCACGTGAATTAATAACATTACCATATCGTACAACTGAAAACTGAGTATCTTGTTTTCCTACAAGATTATTTGCGGCTACAAAAAGTTTATCACTAGCTAGTTTTGTTGCCCCATATAAATTAACAGGATTTGCAGCTTTATCTGTTGAAAGAGCTATTACTTTTTTTACCTCATTATCAATAGCTGCATCAATAACATTTTGAGCACCATAAATATTTGTTTTTATACACTCCATTGGATTATACTCTGCTATTGGAACATGTTTTAGAGCAGCTGCATGAATAACATAATCAACATCTTTCATAGCTTTACTTAATCTGTTTGCATCTCTAACATCACCAATAAAATATCTCATACATTTATCAGAATATTCTTGGGCCATTTCGAATTGTTTTAATTCATCGCGTGAGTAAATAATTATTTTATTTGGTTTATAATTTTTTAATAAAATCTCTGTATACTTTTTACCAAAACTTCCTGTTCCACCCGTAATAAGAATATTTTTATTATTGAACATGAAAAGCCCTTCTTTTTGTAATATTTAAATATTATATTATCTAATAATGTATACAATTATGCTTATATTTTCTTTACTGCATAAAAAGAAAAATAATAATTTAATAAAAAAATATAACAAATTGCAATAAAAACACCAACTTTAAATATAACTTGCTAAACTTACAACATAAAAAGAATTAATAACAGGAAAAATTATGGATGACAATCAAAGAAAATCTTTAGACTTAGCAATAAAACAAATTGATAAAACTTTTGGGAAAGGTACATTAATTAGATTAGGGGACAAAGAAATAGAACCTATTGAAACAATTAGTACTGGTTCTTTAGGGCTTGATTTAGCTCTTGGTGTTGGAGGACTTCCTAGAGGTAGAGTTGTTGAAATTTATGGACCTGAGAGTTCTGGTAAAACTACTTTAACACTTCATGCCATAGCAGAGTGTCAAAAAGCTGGTGGAGTTTGTGCTTTTATTGATGCAGAGCATGCTTTAGACGTTTTATATGCAAAAAACTTAGGTGTTGATATTGAGAATTTACTTGTTTCTCAACCTGATTATGGTGAGCAAGCATTAGAAATACTTGAAACTGTAATTCGTTCAGGTGCAGTTGATTTAATTGTTATTGATTCTGTTGCAGCTTTAACTCCTAAAGTTGAAATTGATGGTGATATGGATGATATTCAAGTTGGAGTTCAAGCAAGACTTATGAGCAAAGCTTTAAGAAAAATTACTTCTGTTTTACATAAAATGAATACAACTGTAATATTTATTAATCAAATTAGAATGAAAATTGGAATGACAGGATATGGAAGTCCAGAAACTACAACAGGTGGAAATGCTTTAAAGTTTTACTCTACAATAAGACTTGATATAAGAAGAATTGCTACACTTAAACAAGCTGAAAATGCAATTGGAAATAGAGTTAAAGTAAAAGTTGTTAAAAATAAAGTAGCACCTCCATTTAAATTAGCAGAATTTGACATCATGTTTGGTGAGGGAATTTCAAAAATGGGTGAATTAATTGATTATGGAGTTAAGCTTGATATTGTTGATAAAGCAGGATCATGGTTCTCATATAAAGATGCTAAGATTGGTCAAGGTAAAGAAAACTCCAAAGTATTTTTAAGAGAAAATCCAGAAATTGCTATAGAAATTGAAAAAAGAATTTTAGAAGCAATGGGTGTTGGTGATACAGAATTTGATGCTGTTGTGGATAGTGAGTAAAAAAGCTTAGCTTTTTTAAATGAATAATTAATAATGAATAGTGAATAATATTTTGATTCACTATTCTCCATCTACCACTAACTATAAACTATAAACTATTTTACTAAACTTATACAAATACACCCTCTATCTTAGAACTTACCAAACAACATATAAACTAGCTTTGGATATAATTGGCAAATTTTAACAAATGAACTAATCTTAAATAGGAGAAACACGTGGTATTTATTGATAATGTATATGCTGATGAAGTAATGGATTCAAGAGGAAATCCAACTGTAAGAGCTACAGTTGTTTTAAGTGATGGAACAAAACAAAGTGCAATTGTACCAAGTGGTGCTAGTACTGGAAAAAGAGAAGCACTAGAATTAAGAGATGATGATCACAGATATATGGGAAAAGGTGTTTTAAAAGCTGTAGAAAATGTAAATACTACTATTTCTGATGAATTATTAGGAATGTCTCCTTTTAATCAAGCTGAAATTGATGCAACAATGAAAGATATTGATGGAACTTCAAATTATGCTAATCTTGGAGCAAATGCAGTTTTAGGTGTATCAATGGCAGTTGCTAGAGCAGCTGCTGCATCTTTGAATATTCCTTTATACAGATATTTAGGAGGAGCAAATGCTATGACTATGCCTGTTCCTATGTTTAATATTATAAATGGTGGAGAGCATGCTAATAACTCTGTTGATTTTCAAGAATATATGATTATGCCTGTAGGTTTTGAAGATTTTAAAGAAGGTCTTAGAGCAGTATCAGAAATTTATCATCATCTTAAAAAAATAATTGATGAAATGGGTGAATCAACTGCCGTAGGTGATGAAGGTGGTTTCGCACCAAATTTAAAATCAAATGAAGAACCTTTAGAAGTAATTATGAAAGCTATTAAAGCTGCTGGTTATAAAGCTGGTGAGCAAATTGCTTTAGCTTTAGATGTAGCTGCGTCAGAAATTATTAATGATAAAGGTCTTTATGTTTTAAAATCTGAAAACAGGGAATTAACAAGTAAAGAATTAGTTTCTTATTATGCTAATTTATGTGAAAAGTACCCTATTGTTTCAATTGAAGATGGTTTAAGTGAAGATGATTGGGACGGATGGAAAATCATGACAGATGCACTTGGAGATAAAATCCAAATTGTGGGAGATGATTTATTTGTAACTAATGCTTCTATTTTAGATGAAGGAATTAAAAAGAATATTGCAAACTCAATTTTAATTAAACCAAATCAAATAGGAACCATTAGTGAAACTATGCTTACTATTAGACTAGCACAAAGAAATAACTATAAATGTGTAATGTCACATCGAAGTGGAGAGAGTGAAGATACATTTATTGCAGATTTCGCAGTAGCATTAAATTGTGGTCAAATCAAAACTGGAAGTACAGCTAGATCTGATAGAATTGCTAAATATAACAGACTATTAGAAATAGGTGCAGAAATTGGATATGCTGAATATTTAGGAAAAAGAACTTTTTCTAAATAATTTTTTTAATGAAAAAGAAAAGAAGAAACAATGATGTAAAGAAATTTACAATAATAGCAATTTTTTCAATTGTTATTACGTTGTTTCTAAGCTATCATGTGGCAAACTTATTATTTGGAGTGAACTCTTATGAAGTATTAAACTCTTTAATGAATAAAAAAGAGTATTTAAGAAAAGAGATTATCAGATTACAACAAGATAATGCCAGACTTCAAAAAGAGTATTTTGAACTTAAAAACTTGGAGCCAGAAGAATGAAAAGATTTTCATATTTACTAACTATTTTAATCATGACCTTATCTCTAAATGCTAGAGAGAACCCTTTTACAGCTACTCAAGCATACAGTGAAGAGGAAGCAAGACTTTTAGAAATGGAAGCTGATTTTCCATCTAAACAGTATCAAAAAAAATCTATAGATGAACTTGATTTAGAAGATATGAGTCCTAGAAAAATGCCTGTAAATACACCACATCCTAATGCTGTATATAAAACAGAAACACAGATAAAAGCAGAAGCTTACGCTAAAAAAACTATGCTAAATTTAAAGAAAAAAGAGAATGAAATAAAAACAGCCATGAGAAAAGTTCAAATGGCTAAGAAACTTGCAGATGAATCAATACAAATGCAAAAAGAGGAAATACAAAAACAAGGTCCTATGTTATTTGTAAAATTAAGAGAAGATGTAAAAAGTCTTAACTCTTTAGATATCCTTCCTTTTTTATCAATTGAATACTCTGATTTAGAGTTAAATATTCATACTAAATATAAGGTATTTAAAAAACTGTATTTACCAGATGAAAACAAACTTATTATTGATTTTTATGGAAATGTAACTTTCTTTACGAAAAGATATGATTTAGATTCAGATAATTTTTCTAAAATTGTTTTAGGTAATCATAAAAAAGAGAAATTCTTTAGAGTAGTTTTAGTAACTAAAGAACAACCTTCTTTATATAATGTAACTTATGATGAAGATTTAGTTAACATTTCTTATATGCAAGAAATGATTGATGACTCTAATTAAAATCATAACAATTAAAACTTCAAGAATTGAAGCTAAAATAAAAGCATAATAATAAAATTGTGTAATTGAATGACTATGATATGCTAAAGTAGAAACAGCAATTAACAGTGTTAAAGGCATTGAGTGAGAAAGACCAAGAAGCAAAAAGTTTTTCACTCCAATGTCTTTTATATATAACATAGAAGCACATAATCTAATAAAGATCATTGCTAAAGTAATAATAAGAGCTGTTGCAAATAAACCTTCATCAAATAAAGCTTTTAATTCAAAAGAAGACCCTACGTATACAAAAAATATAGGGACTAACCAACCAAATCCAAAGTGTTCTAGTTTTGAAGGTAAAGACTTATTATGCTCAAAGAATGTTGTTATAAAAGTCCCAGCTATAAAAGCTCCAAAAGCAACCTCTAAATGTAAATATAACATAACAGAAATCATAAAAAAGAAAATTGCCATAGAAACTCTAATATCTTGCTCTTGATGATCTTCTTGTGGCATTAAATACGTTTTAATTTCAGGGAACCACCAAATAGCATTATGAAAAAGTTTATATACAAAAATAAGCGCAATTAAAAATATTAAAAATAACATCATAGTTTTTGCAAATTCAAAGCCAAACCCTAGCTCTAAACCAGCAGAAACAGTTGTTAAAACAACAATTGAAATAATTTCACCTATTAGTCCAACTACTATTGATAATTTAATCCAAGGAGTTTCTCCGTACTCTTTTTTTAAAGCAGCTATTAGACCAATTGATATTAAAGGAAGGGTTACTATAAAGATTTTTCCTAAATCGAAGTACCAGGTAATCAAAAAAGACAAAGTATATAAAATAGCATTATATAAAAGTGCTTTTTTAAGTTCAGCTTTAGATAAATTAATAAGTTTTTTTAAATCAACTTCAAGGCCAGCTAAAAACATCAGATATAAAAAACCTAATTCAGCAACAAGCTCAAAAATAGAGTGCTCTACTATAAGAGAGAAATACACAAAAAGTGATCCTAAAATAATTTCAACAGGAATAGTAGGTATTTTTGTCAGTTTTGAAATTAAAGGTGAGCTGAAAATTATAAAAGATAAGGACATAATAATTAATATTTCTTCACTCATTTCTCTAGCCCTTTTTTAATTTATTTCTCGCTCAATTGTAAAACCTAATCTTTCTAACTCTCGTATATCATCAGCAGGAGATTTTCCAGCAGTTGTCAAATAATCACCAATTACAAAAGCATTTGCACCTTTATCAAAGATTTTATACTCTTCATCTCCAAACATTAACTCTCTTCCACCTGCAACCATAATCTTTTTAGCATTTGGAACCATTTCTCTAGCTAGGGTGATTAACTCAAAAGCTTTTTTTCTTGTAATAGAATTTGTAACTAAAGGAAGAGCTTTATTTGGATGAAAAAAGTTCAAAGGAACATTCATAGGATTTAAAGAAGCAATTGATTCAAGCATTGAAATTCTTTGCTCTTGTGTTTCTCCTAATCCAAAAATTCCACCACAAACAAGTCTTAATCCAACTTTGTTTACATTTAAACAGGTTTCATATCTTTCATCCCAGCTATGAGTTGTTACAATTTGGGGATAAAAATCTCTTGATGTTTCTAAGTTATGATTATAAGCATCAACTCCCGCTTCTTTTAAGCTTTGTATTTGTTCAAGCGAAGCTGTTCCATTACAGGCAATTAAAATAAGTCCTAAGTTCTCTTTTTTTACTGCACGTGCTGCTTTACAAACAAATTCTAGTCGTTTAGGAGTTAAACCTTTTCCAGCAGTAACCAAACAAAAACCATTAGCATTATTTGCTCTTGCTCTTTTAGCTTCTGCAACTATATCATCAATTTCTTTTGTTTTATATCTATTTATATCAGCTTTGTACCTAACACTTTGAGTACAGAACTTACAATCTTCATTACAGGTACCGCTCTCTATATTACATATAGCACATAAAAAGATATTACTTTTTTCGCTCATAAATTTTCTCTTCTTTTATAAAATTATTTTCATTTATATTTCTTGAGTAATAATTAATTATATACTCATCTTCATTAATTTCTAGCAAAACACACTCTATATTATTGCTATCTCTTGCACAAACTTCACCTGGATTTAAAAAAAGTGTTTTATTAATATATTCACTTTTAAAAATATGTGTATGACCAAAAATAATAATATCGCAATCATCTGGACTCATATAAAATGGTAGATGCATTAATTTGATTTTTAAATCTTTAATCTTAAAATAATAAGGTTCTTGTTTAATGACAAAATCATTGCAATAAGAAACTAAATCATTATCATTATTTCCAAAGACACTAACATAAGGTAAATTAGTCTCTTTTAAAAGTTCTAAATTACTTTTTAAAACTAAGTCACCTGCATGAATAATATATGTAGCCCCTTTATTTATTAAAAAGTCTAAAACTTCTTTAGTATAAGAAGTTTTAGTATGACTATCAGATAAAACAGCTATTTTCATAACTATTTTTCTGTTTTTTTAGGGCTTTTTTTAGCTGTTGTCTTTTTTACAGAAGTTTTTTTAGCAGCTGTTTTTTTTGCTGGAGCTTTTTTAGTGGTTGTTTTTTTCACAGCTGTCTTTTTAGCTGGTGTTTTTTTACTAGTTGTTTTCTTTGTGGCTGCTTTTTTTCCACCTTTTTTACTTTTAGGGTCTTTTTCAATTATTTCTTCACATTGTTCTAAAGTAATCTCACTAGCTTCTATTGTTTTTGGTATTTTATAGTTCTTTCTACCTTGTTTAATATATGTGCCATACTGTCCGATTAGCACTTGTATATTCTCTTTTTCAAATACTTTGATAGTAGCTTTAGCCTTAGCTTCTTTAAGCTCTTTAATCAGCTCTAATGCTCGTGGCAATTCGACCTTATAAGGATCATCAGTTTTTAAAGAATAATAATTAGTTTTAACTTGTAAATAAGGTCCAAATCTTCCAATATTTGCTTTTATCTCTTCACCTTGCTCATCAAGTCCTACAACTCTAGGAAGAGTAAATAAGAACAGAGCTTCATCTAAAGTAATAGTATCCATATTAAGATGTTTTGGAATTGCTACAAATTTTGGTTTTTCTTCATCATCTTTTGTTCCAATTTGAACAAAAGGACCAAATCTTCCAACTCTAGCACTCATAGGTTTTCCACTTTTAGGATCAAATCCTATTTCTCTAATTTGTAAATAATCACTTCTATCAACTGATTCTTCTTTTTCTATAATAGTTTTTTTAAAATCCCCATAAAAGTTTTGTAAAACATGTTGCCAAGCAACTTTACCCTCAGCAATATCATCAAACTCTTCTTCAACTTTAGCAGTAAATCCCAAATCTATGATATCAGGAAAATGATCAACTAAAAAACTATTTACTATCTCTCCTGTTGGAGTAGGACAGAGTTTTTTATCTTCATTTTTAACTACATATTCTCTTGCTTGAATAGTTGAAATAGTTGGAGCATAAGTAGAAGGTCGTCCAATACCTTCACTCTCTAGTTTTTTAACCAAAGAAGCTTCTGTATAACGAGCAGGAGGTTTTGTAAAGTTTTGTTCCAAATGAAGTTTTTCCAGTTCTAAGATAGTTCCTAATTTAACACTTGGTAAAAGTTTTTCACTAGAATCTAAAGCAGTTTCTGGATTATCACTTCCTTCTGTATAAGCTTTCATAAAACCTGCGAATATAATTCTTTGACCTTTTACTTGAAACTCATACTCTTTATTCTCTCCCGCTTCAATTTTATATGTAGTATTTGCTATTTTAGCACCTTGCATTTGTGTTGCAAGTGTTCTTTTCCAAATTAATGAATAAAGTTTGTACTGAGTATCATCTAATGAAGCCCTTACATCTGATGGTTTTAAACTTAAATCAACTGGTCGAATAGCTTCATGAGCTTCTTGAGCCCCTTTTGCTTTTGATTTATAAGCTCTAGGAGTACTTAAACTATAATCACTTCCATACTCTTTCTCAATCACTTCTTTTGCAGCACTTGTTGCTACTTTTGAAAGATTCAATGAGTCAGTTCTCATATACGTAATTAAACCACCAGTATGATTAGCAATAGCTTTTGTAAAGTTTCCTTCATATAACTGCTGTGCTACTACCATAGTTTGTTTTACTGAAAAACCAATTTTTCTACTTGCTTCTTGTTGCAGTGTTGATGTTGTAAAAGGAGGAGCAGGATTTCTTTTACTATCTTTTTCTTCAATATCAACTAATTCAAAACAGCCTTTAGAAATTGAGTATTCTATTTCTTTTGCTTCTTCTTCGTTATTGATTTTTTTAGTTTTACCATTTATTTTTGCGAGTTCTGCTTTTAGTTCAGGTTTTATAAAATCTGATTTTATTTTCCAAAATTCAACAGGATTAAAAGCTCTTACTTCTTCTTCTCTGTCAACTATTATTCTAACAGCAACACTTTGAACTCTTCCTGCACTTAATCCATACCTAACTTTTTTCCAAATTAAAGGTGAAAGTTCATATCCTACAGCTCTATCTAAAATACGTCTTGCTTGTTGGGCATCTACTAAATCTTGATTTACTTCTCTTGGATTCTCTAATGCTTCTAAAATAGCATCTTTTGTAATTTCATGAAAAACAATTCTTTTTAAAGGGTTATTTTCTATTTTTAAAGCAGGAATTAAATGCCAAGCAATTGCTTCACCTTCCCTATCCTCATCGGCCGCTAAATAGATAACAGTATCTTTTGTTATATTCTTACGTAATTCACTAATAACTTTTTTCTTATCAGTTGAAATTAAATATTTTGGTTTAAAACCATCATCTGGATCAAAACCAAGTTTTGATTTTGGTAAGTCTCGTACATGTCCCATAGAAGCCATTACAACATAATCACTTCCTAAGAATTTTGAAATTGTTTTAGCTTTTGCTGGTGATTCCACTATAACTAAGTTTTTTGCCACTAAATACCCTTTAATTTTTTCGAATTTTGAATTTTAACATAAATTCATTAAAATCACTTAAGTTTACAACTTTATAACATATTTTAATAAATTATAATCTCTTCTTCAAGTGTAATATTAAATTTTTCTTTTACTCTTTGTTTTGCTAAACTTATTAAATATGTTGCATCTTCAAAAGTTCCATTATCATTATTTACTAAAAAATTTGCATGTTTTAAAGAAAAGCTCATGCCGCCTTTAGAAAAACCTTTTAACCCTACTTCTTGAAGTAATCTTCCAGCAGAATCATTTAAAGGGTTTTTAAAACAAGAACCAGCACTAGGAGTTTGGGGTTGATTATCTCTCATTTTTGCAAATAGTTCTGCTTGAGAAACACTAAACCCAGCTTCAATATTAAAAACTACTTCATATATAATACTGTTTATATCTGTTTTTCTATAAGAGAAATTAATATCTTTTTTTAAAATATATCCATCTATAGTTTTTATACTATGAATATAATTAAAAATTTCCCAAGTTTTTAGTCCTGCATTCATTTTTACTAAACCACCTAAATTTCCAGGAAGTTTTCCTAAAAATTCTAAGTTAGCAATATCATGTTTTTTTGCATATGCTAAAAGTTTTCCAGATTTCGTAGCACAACCTACATATAAAAGGTTTTGTTCTTCTTTTATATAATCAAAATTCTTTCCTAGAACTGCAAACTTTGGAGCTTTTGAAGAAATCAAAGCATTATTAGCAAGACCTAAAATTTTATACTCTTTATATTCTTTAATTTCATTTAGAACTAAAACTAAAGCTTTTGGTCCAATTTTAATAGAAGAGTAACGTGAAAAATCAATTTCTTTGAAAAAATTTACATTTTCACCTTGCTCTTGTATTTTCTTACTTTTTTCTAAGTTCTTCATATTCACTAGGAATTAAAAAATTCTTTGATTTTATTAGATTTTCATAATATCCATGTTCAAAACCAAGTTCAAAAAGTTTATCTAATGCTTTATATTGAATTTCACTTAATTCAATTGATTCATCATTTGCATATAAATCTAAGTATTTATCTAAAGTAGTAGCATCAACTCTTATTAGACCTTCATCAATTAGCATAGGTGCTAATGTGGCTCTATTTGCGTTTGCAACTTTTACAGCTTTAACTAAAGTATTTTCATAGTTTATTGCATGATTTATTGGAATTGATCTTCGTAAGCACATTCCACCTAAAGGAAGAGGTAAATCTTTTCCTGCTAATTCTTGCCAAATATCCCAAAGTTCACGCTCGACTTCTAAGTTATTATCATAAGTTAAAATTGATTCATGAATTAAAACACCAGCATCAACTTCACCTTCCAAAACAGCTTTTTCAATATCTAAAAAATTCATATATGTAATTCTTGCATCAGGATAAGCTATTTTAAATAAAAGAGCATTAGTAGTAAACTCTCCACTAAGAGCAACTTTAAAATTTCTCTTTAATTTTACATTTTTCTTTTTAATAAGTTTAGGTCCATAACCATCACCAAAAGAGACAGCTGTTTTTAATAAAGCATAATCATCTTTAATAAAAGGATATAAGGCAAAAGAGATTGCACAGATATCATACTGCCCTTTTATTGTTGCTTGATTTAAGGTTTCAATATCAGCAGCTGTATTTACAAAAACTGTATCTTCTGGACGTACCCAACCAAATTTAATCGCATAATACATAAATATATCATCAGCATCAGGGGAATGAGCTACACTTATTTCTCTCAAAGTATTTCCTTCTTATTATTATATGCGTGATTGTAACAAGTTATGCTTTTATTTTTGGTTATATCTAGAATTTATTTATTTGATTTTTTCTTTAAAATATTTTTTTCATCATATCTTGTAAAATTGTTATATGAGATCATAGAGTTAAGTTCTTCTCCATATAAAGAACCTTTTTCTGAGTATTTATCAAGTTTTACTGTTAAAAGATAAGGATCTTGATACTCTTTTTTAGCATTTAAAATTCTAAAAGCTTTAAAAGCTTTACTTCTTGAAAGTGTTTTATAATAATCCCTAACAGAGTCTTCAATACTTGCATATTTTTTAAGCCAAATTGTTTGTTTTCCTCTTTGTTCTCCTGCTGCTATTCTTGGTTCATTTTTATTAAAAGACCAAACTCCAAAAATATTATTAGCTTCTTTAAAAAATCTTGAACTTGCCCAAGCTGATTCCATTGCTGCTTGAGCTAGAGCTATTGACTTAGGGTGTGGTTTCAAAGCAAGAAGAAGTTCTTTATACGTTTTAACCTTATAGGTTTTTTTTAAACTAGCAATTCTTTTATCATTTTTATTATTTTTGATTTCTTTATATAAAATATCAAATTCTTTATATACTTTATTAATTGGTTCTAGTAAAAGATTTAAAAACATTTGTTTCTTTTTAGGAATGCTAAGTGTTTTCTCACTCTTTGTTTTTTCTATTTCATCTTCTAAAATTGTTTTTGTTTTTTCATCTGAAACTTTTTCTTTTTCTACTATTGGATCTGTATTATCTTTAAGTTTTTTAATTTGGATTCCAATATCTTTTTCAATCTTATTTATTTCTAAATTTACTGTATCATTGTAAAGATATGTAATTATTAGTATAATTACTAAAGTCACAAAAAGCATTAGGCCTTTTTTTGGAGAGCTAGTTTTATTATCAAAATTATATGTATTCATATATTGATTTTATATAAAATAACTTAAATTAAGATTTGAATAAAAATTAAGTTTTACTATCTAGTTTAAAAGCTTATAAAAAGAGCTCTAAAAACCAGAAATTTGAACATAATAAGATACTTTTTCTAATAAGCTATCAATAAAGAAAATAGATATTATTGTGAAAATTGCACAAATAGCCATCATTGTTTTTGTTATGCTTGTTGCATTTGCCATATATGTAACTTCATGAACTGGCTCTTTTAGAAACATATAAATTATTGGTTTTAAATAATAAAAAGCTGCAAGAGCAGAATTCAATGCCATTATTATTGCTAAAATAATAAAACCAGCATTTACAGCTGCCCCCAATAAGTACATTTTCCCCCAAAATAGTGCAAAAGGAGGAATTCCTGCAAGAGATAATAAAAATAAGGCCATAATAATTGCTGTAAAAGGTGAAGTTTTTATTAAACCAGAATATTTCTCCATTGCATGGTCAGAACTAAAAGTATTATAATCTTTATTTCTATTTAACCATAACATTCCAAAAGCACCAAGATTTGTTACTAAAAATAAAATCCAATATAAAAACAAAGCACTGGTTGCTTGTGTTGTTCCTATTAAAATAGCGCTCATAGCAAAACCTGCATTTGAAACAGAAGAATAAGCTAACATTCTATTTATATCATTTTGTAAAAGTGCAATAATATTCGGAATTGTCATAGTTAAAATAACAGCCGCATATAAAACAACTTCAACAAAAATATTATTACTTGATATAAACACCTCAAAAAACCTAAGTGCAACAACAAAACCAGCCATTTTAGGAACTATTGACATAAAACCAGCTAATGCCGCTGTTGAGCCCTCATAAACATCAGGCACCCAAGTATGAAAAGGAACAAGAGATAGTTTAAAAGCAAGGGCAGATAATATAAATACAACACCTACTAATATAATTCCTTGATTTGCAAAATCACTAGCTATAAATACTTCTGCCATTTTAGATATTTCTACAGTTCCAGTAAGTGCATAAAAAATAAGTGAACCAAAAGCAAAGAAGGCAGCAGATAAAGCTCCAAGGGTAAAGTATTTAATAGCAGCTTCAATTGCTTTTGATCTATTATGCATTGCAATCATTGTATATAACGCCATTGAAGCAGTTTCAAGCCCTACAAAAATAAGAATTAAAGAATCACTACTAACCATAAACTGAAAACCAGAAACCATGAATAAAAAAAGGGCAAAATATTCAGGATACTGTCCTTCATGAAATCTTTGTTTGACCATACTTAGCATAATAAAGAAAATCGAAGCAAGCACGATAATACTTTGAGCTAATATAGAAATACCATCAAAAAGTATTAAATCAAACATACCTCTTATATTTCCAGAATAACCTAAGACTAAAGCTAAATCTACAAGTAAAAATAAAACTGCTAACATAATATATAAAGATTTATCTAGTTTTTTATTTGCTAAGTCTAAACATAATATTACTAAAGCGCCAACAATAGCACAAGACATAGGAGCAAGTGTACCTAGGTTTAAACTAGAAAAATCAATTGAAATTGTAGGTATCATTTTTGCGCCTTTTTTATACTATTTACATCTAAAATAAAATCTATTGTTTCTTGTTTTTGTGCTTTTATTTTCATAAGCTCTATTAGTTGATGAATTGATTTATCAATTGGTTCTAAAATTGGTTTTGGATAAATCCCTAAAAAAATTACAAAAAATGCAATTGGAAGTAAGGCACATAACTCTTTACCTTTTATATCTTCTAGGTTTTTATTCTTTTCATTATTCAAAGGACCAAAAAAAGATTTTTTATACATAACTAACATATAAACAGCTCCTAAGATTATTGTAAGTCCTGCAATAAGAGTTAAAAGAGGTGAAACTTTAAAAAAACCAAGAAGAGATAAAAACTCTCCTACGAAACCAATTGTTAAAGGAAGACCAACAGAAGCCATTAGCATTAAAGCAAAAATTGTTGCAAATTTTGGCATAACTAAAGCTAAACCACCAAACTCACTTATCTCTTTTGTATGACGTCTGTCATAAATAACACCAACTAACATAAATAAAGCTCCTGAAACCAATCCATGAGAAATCATAAGGAAAATAGAGCCACCTATTCCCTCACTATTTAAGGCAAATATCCCTAAAATAATTATTCCCATATGAGAAATAGAAGAATAAGCTATTACTTGTTTCATATCTTTTTGAGCATAAGCAATTAAAGCAGTATAAACAATAGCAATTAGGGCTAAAATGGCCATTGGCATTACAAAATAAACACTAGCATCTGGAAAAAGAGGAAGAGAAAATCTTATAAAACCATAAGCACCCATTTTAAGTAATACTGCGGCTAAAATTACAGAACCAATTGTTGGAGCTTGTCCATGAGCATAAGGAAGCCAAGTATGAAAAGGAAACATAGGTACTTTAATAGCAAAACCAAAAAAGAAAGCAATAAATAACATAACTTGCATATCAAAAGGAAGTAATAACATATTCCAATCAGCTAAAGAAAAAGACCAAGTACCTGTTGTTTGAAAATATACATATCCTAGGTATAACATACCTATTAACATGATTAATGAGCCTGTAAAAGTATATAAAAAGAATTTAACAGAAGCATAAATTCTTAAATTACCACCCCAAGCTCCAATAATATATAACATAGGAACTAGTGATAATTCCCAAAAAATATAAAAAACAATTGCATCTAAACTTAGAAAGACACCAATCATTGTCATTTCTAAAAACAG
The DNA here is from genome assembly GCA_965224485.1 of Arcobacteraceae bacterium. Taxonomy (GTDB): domain Bacteria; phylum Campylobacterota; class Campylobacteria; order Campylobacterales; family Arcobacteraceae; genus NORP36. Next base: position 50,281 of record CBDCZH010000016.1, read on the forward strand.
AACTGTTATAAGCATATTTTTTAAGCTTCTTTTTTCACTAAGCCCTATTATTGAAATCATTGTCATAAAAGTAGTCATTAGAACTAGAAATAAAGAGATACCATCAATTCCTAGAATATAATTAACTCCATAAGAAGAGATAATAGGAATAAACTCTCTAAACTGCATATTTGCATTATTAGTATCAAAATTTAGATATAAAACAATACTTAAAATAAATTCAATTACAGTAACCATAATTGCATATACCCTAATAGAGTCAGATTTTACTAAAAAACCAATAAATGCCCCAAGTGCTGGAAAAAATATTAAAATCGATAAAATGTGTTCCATATGTTCTAACCCTTTACTTATAAAAACCTAGTGCCACACTAAACACTAGTAAAATAACAACACCAAAAACCATAGTTCTTAAAGCTCTTGATAAGTTTGAACTTTGAATTTGTCGTGCTTCCTTAGCCCCTAATAAAACAATTTTTGCAAGACCATCAACACTTGCATCAATTATTTTCATATCTATTTTCATCCAAGCAAATTTAGCTAAGAGTAAATAAGGTTTACAAATAAATTTTTCATAAAAGTGAGGTATATAATATTGATTTATTAGTAAGTTATAAATAAATGTATGCTCCCAGCTTTTATTAAAACCATCTTTTTTATACTTATAAATTGCAAAAACAATTCCAAATAAAGCTATTAAAGAAGTTACAATAATTAGTATAAATGAGCTTGAATGTTCCATATTATTAGCCTGCCAATGAGGCAATAATTTTGTAACAAATTCTACAAATGTATGCTCAAACCATCCTGTTATTATTGCCAAAACAGTAAGAGGAATCATAGCTGCTATTACGAAAGGATAAGTCTCATGCGGTTTATATCCATACTGCTCATATCTTTGATGTCCATGAAAAACTAACATTATAAGTCTAAAAGAATAAAAAGCAGTTAATCCTGCACTAAGCCATAAAATAAACCATAAAAATGTTGCATCAGCATTAAAAGCTACTTCTAAAATTTTATCCTTAGAGAAAAATCCAGCAAGAGGAAAAATACCAGCAAGGGCAAGAGAAGCAATAGTCATAATAATTGATGTTGATTTCATCTTTTTATGTAAAGCGCCCATTTTTTTAATATTAAGCTCACCATTCATTGCATGCATAACATTTCCAGCCCCTAAAAATAGAACAGATTTGAAAAAGGCATGAGCTGTTAAATGAAATAGTGCTACCCAATAAGCACCAAGACCAACTGCTACAAACATATAACCTAGTTGGGATAAAGTAGAATAAGCAATAATTTTTTTCATATTATTAGCAACTATTGCCATAGAAGCTGCAAAAATTGCCACAAAAGCTCCAAGGCAGGCTATAACATATCCAACTTCAGGAACTCTTGTAAAAATTTCATTTGCTCTAATTAATAAATAAACTCCTGCTGTTACCATTGTTGCTGCATGAATTAAAGCAGAAACAGGAGTAGGTCCTTCCATAGCATCCCCTAACCAAGTATGAAAAGGAAACTGTGCTGATTTCCCCATAGCTCCTATGAATAAAAAAATTGCAATATATACAACAAGCTCTGAGCTAAGCTCTGAGATTTTATCAAATACTACTGTATATTCTAAGCTTCCAATATTCCAATAGATTAGAAAAATCCCAATTAACATAGCTAGGTCTGCAACTCTATTCATAATAAAGGCCTCATTAGCAGCCCAAGAAGGAGAGATAGAAGAGTTTATATCTGTATCTTCATCTTTTTTATCATACCAAAAACCAATAAGAAGCCAAGAACATAATCCTACTCCTTCCCAACCTACAAATAAACCAAGAAAGTTATCACTCATAACAAGTATCATCATAGAAAATACAAAAGCACTAAGATAGCAAAAAAATCTATTAAAACTTTTATCATTATCCATATAACCAATAGAGTGAATATGAACCATAGTTGAGACAATACTTACAACAAGCATCATTACAACAGAAATTTGGTCAACTACAAAACCAAAAGATATGTCTACATTTCCAAGTTTAATCCAATCCATCATTTTAACATGTACGATTTGATCGCTTGTAAAAATATAATATACTAAATTTAATGAAGCAATCATACTTATTGCTAATAAGGCTGATGTAAAAATTCCAGTAAAAAGTGTTTTAGGACTTTGGGCGAACAGTGCGGCTACTAAAGAACCAACTAAGGGAGCAAAAAGTGCTATATATAAATAAATTTCCATCTTAACCCTTCATCTCTTGTAAGGTATCAAGATTAATTGAGTTTCTTTTTTTATACCAAAGTATTAATAAACCCAAACCAACTGCAACTTCACTAGCTGCAATTGCGATTATAAAAAATGCAAACATTTGACCTGTTAAATCTTGGTGAAACTTTGAAACTGCTGCGAAACCTATGTTAACTGCGTTTAACATAATTTCAGTAGAGAAAAAAAGCATAAGTAAGTTTTTTCTTCTCATAACTCCAAAAAGACCTATGCAAAATAGAATTGTACAAAGAATTAAATATGCGTTTAAATTCATTTTTGCTCCTTTTTATCTAAATCTTTTTCTAAATTCTGCTCTAAAGTATCAATCTCTTCTTCACTTAATTGGGAATAAGAAATATCCATTTTTTTTCCAGCTAAAATAATTCCACCTATCATTGCAACTAATAACATAACAGCGGCAACTTCAAAAGGAAGTAAATATTTTGTAAATAAAACAATTCCAACATCTTGTACATTTCCCCAATGCTTATGAACTGGATACTCTGAAATTATATTATCGCTTATTATTGGACTTAAGAAAATAAGTACAATAATTAAAGCACTAAGTCCTGATAACAAAAAAACAAACTTAGGATTTTTAATTTTTTCTTCAACAGTAGATAAAGAATCAAAAAACATCATTCCAAAAGCATATAAGGCCATAACCGCCCCAGTATAAACTATAATTTGCACAACTCCTAAAAAATCTGCTTCTAATAAGAAGAAAAAAGCTGAGATAAAAATCATACCAGCAGCTAAACTAGACAAGGCATAAAGTGCATTATTTGTAGATACAGTAATACAAAACATTACAATTGTTAAAATTGAAAAAAGATAAAAAGCTACTATTTCAAACATTTACTCTCCTAATACTCTAAGGGTGTTTTTTTAATTTTTTCATCAGCATCAGGTGATATAGCCCCAAAACCTGGATACTCTTTTTGTGAAGATAATTTATCTAAAGGAGTTAATAAATCTTCTTTAAGAACAAAATGTGCTCTTTGCTCACTTGCATTTTCGTACCTTCCACCATGAACTATCGCTAATTCAGGACAAACCTCAGCACAATAACCACAAAAAATACAACGTCCAAAATTAATTGTATATTCTAAAACTTCTTTACGTGAATTCTTATCAATTTTTGTATCCATTTTTATACAATCAGCTATGCAAATCTTTTCACATAAACCACAACCAATACATCTATTCTCACCAGATTCCAAAAGCCCTAATAACTTATGAACAGCTCTATATCTTGGACCTATTGGTAGTTTCTCCATTGGGTATTGAACTGTATGCATTTTATCATCAAATAAAGCTTCTTTCATCATAACTAGAGTAATTTTTAAACCTCCAAAAAGATCTCTTTGTATTGATCTTTTTAAAACTTGTTTAAAACTTTCCCATTTAGTTTTAGGGGATATAGGTTCTTGTACTTTTACATAAGAACCCTGCCCTACGTTTCTGTTTTTAAACTCTTTTAAACTCATACAAGACTCCTATATCATTATTACAAAACCAGTAATTAAAATATTAATCACTGCTAATGGCATTAAAATTTTCCAACATAACCACATTAATTGGTCAGGTCTAACATGAGGCCAAGAAGCTCTTGTCCATAAGAAGAAAAAGATCAAGAACATAACTTTTAAAACAATAGCAAGGCCTCCTGGAATAAAACCTAGGTCATTAAATCCACCTAAAAACAGAAGTGAAATTAAAAAACAAATAGTAAAAAGGTTTGCATACTCTCCTATAAAAAACATTCCCCATCTCATACCAGAATATTCAGTTGCATAACCAGCAACTATTTCAGCCTCATGTTCTAATAAGTCAAAAGGTGTTCTATTTGTTTCAGCAAAGCCAGCAATTACAAATAAAACAAATGCCAAAGGTTGAGTAAATACCATCCAATGTATTATTCCCCCTGCTTGATAATTATTTAAATCAATTAAAGAAAGACTTCCAACTAACATCAAAGGAGCTAGCAAGGCTAATCCTGAAACTACTTCATAAGATAAAAGCTGAATTGCAGTACGTGCACCTCCAAGTAATCCCCACTTATTCGCACAACTCATTCCCCCTAATAAAGGACCATAAAGTCCAATTGAAGCTACTCCCATAACAAATAGAATACCTACGTTTACGTCTGAGATAATTGGTCTTACTGTATATCCAAACATTTCAAATTCTGGAAAAAAAGGAATTGCACTCATTGCTATAAAAGCTGTTGCTGATGTTATAATTGGAGCAATCATAAAAATAGGTTTTACTGCATTTTGAGGAACAAAATCTTCTTTTGTAAAAAGTTTTATTCCATCTGCTGCTAATTGTAAAAGACCATAAGGCCCTACATTAGTTGGACCTAATCTTCTTTGCATAAAAGCTAAAACTTTTCTCTCAATATAGGTTGTAAAACCTGCAAGAGCTGAAAAAACAGATAAAACTATTACAACTTTTATAATAGTTTCAATTATATATCCTAGTTCCATTTTAAACCTTTTTTACTACAGCTTGAGTATATCTATATGTATCAAATAATTCTTTTGTATTTAGATCTTTTTCAAAAGTTGAAACGTAAGCGATTTCACCTTTTATTTGTTTATCAAGATAAATACTTAGCTCTAATGCTATATTATTTGTAACAACACTTACTCTATCATTTTGTTCTAATTCAAGTTTTTCCATTAGTTCTTGGGATACAAAAATACCTGATTGTAAAGTAGGTGCAAATTCATGGCAAATAGCTGTAAATTCATTAAATTGATTCATAGGATTTGCTCTATAAATTAAAATTTCACCTTCTTCTAAAAGAATTTCATCTTTTTTATATTCTACATACTCATCAAAGCTTTCACACGCATAAGAGCTAATAATATAACCTCTATTGTTTTTTTGATCATTTGAATAAGTATTCTTTAAATCATCAAAGTCAATATTTTTAAAACCTTTTTCTAAAGGAAACATAGAAGTATATTCTATAGTATGCTCAAACTGCACATCTAAGATTTCATTTGCTAATTCATTTAAGGTATATCCCTTATAAGGCAAAGCAGCATTTGTTGGAACTAATTTTTTATCAATACTTACAAACGTTCCTTCTTGTTGATTAAGTGCTGGCATATCTAAAGAGCCATCACCCAAGGCGGATATTTCATAATCACCTTTTACATTATATGAAAAAACAAAACCTTCTTCTTCTTCATCTAAGTCACATAATAAAGATACACCTAAAGTATTTGTTTTTGTGGGGATTATAACAAGTTTAAACTCTGTATATTTTTGAATTAAACCACATAGTTTTGCAATGTTTTTAGAATTTTCATGACTTATTAAGTCCTCACCTATGATTAAAGAATAAGAGTCTTTTTTTACAAGCATTTTTATAATTATCTCTGCTAAGTCTTGCTGTGCTCCTATATTTTCTAATAAAGTATAATAAGTATATTCTACTTCTTTAGAAACTTCTTTACTTACAACTTTTTTAACTTCTTTTTCTTCTTGTGTTTCTTCATCTTTAATATGCTCAATTATTGTCTCTTTAATACTTTCTTTTATAGTTTTTACTCTTGTTTCTTTTAATGAGTCTAAATAAGAAGCTAAAGATGGGGGTAAATCTTTTGCAAAAGTATCTAAAATAAAATATAAAACAGCTTCTTCACTTAAAGGTTTATAAGCAATAAACTCAGTACTTTTACCTTTCTTTCCAATTTGTTCCATAATTGGATCTAAAATAGGATGGAAATATAAAGCTGCTCCTTTATTTGTTACAACAGAGTTATTTAAAGCATATCTTGCATGAGGTAAATCATGTTTCAAAAAAGAACCTAAAGAAATTACAAAATTTGACTTATGAACATCTTCTAAAGAAGCGTTATATAAACTCTCTCCTGAAGTACGTGAAAAGTTTTTTAAGAACTGTGCATAAGAATAAGCATCAGAATTTATAAGTTTAACTCCAAGTTTTTCTTTTAGTTTTTGTAAAATAAAAGCCTCTTCATTTGTAATAAAAGAGCTAAATTTAATAGTATTTGCTTTTTTTAAAGCATTTACTGCCTCATTAAAAGCTTTTTCATCTTTTTCTTGAACCTTATTTTCAAAATCATAAGCAAATCTTGCTGCTCCATTTAACGTAACATAATGATGATCATTTGTAACCCTATATACTTTTTGAACATCATGTTTTAATACTGATTCATGTTTAGTTTCATAATACATTAAAGAACAATCACTTGAGTGAGGATTTGAAGCTGGAATTTTATTTAATTCCCAAGAATTTGATTTATATTGAAAATCATGAGAAACTAAAGCTCCAACAGGACAAACAGAAATACACTCTCCACAGTCTGTACAGGCATCTTCATTAAAACCAATAAGTGATTTATTTAGTTTGTTCCACATAGCATAAGCATCTTTAGGCATTTCATCTTTAAAGGTTTTAGAAATTGCTTCTGAGCCTCTTTTTACTGTACTTAAAGCAGAAGAACCAACCATATCTTTACATACAGTTACACATTTTTCACAAACTATACAAAGTCCTGGGTCATAATTCATAACTCCCCAGTGTTGCGTTGGTCTAGGTACATCAGGAATGGCATAATTTTGTTGATCAACTTTCATATATAAAGAATAGTTTTGTAACTCACACTCTCCACTTTGATCACAAACACCACATTGTAAAGGATGATTTACATCATACACTTCCATAATTGCACGTCTCTCTTTTACAATAGAAGTTGTATTAACAGTAACACTCATATCTTCTTTTACTTTTGCATTACAAGCATATACTTGTTTTCCATCAGCCTCAACTAAACAAAGTCGACAGGCTAAAGTAGGTGAACATCTTGTTAAATAACAAATAGCTGGAACAAAAATATCATTGGCTCTGGCTACATTTAAAATGCTTTCACCTTCTTTTGCCTGTATACTTTTTCCATCAATTTGTAAGTTAATCAAATCACTCACTGGGTTCAACCTTTTGTACTTTTACTCTCTTATATCTATAACCAACAGAGTTTGCATTTTCATCAAGAGCAGTTGAGCATAAAGCAATAGTCCCTTGAAGATTTTTTATCAAGAACAAATACTTTTTTTACTTTTTGCTCATTTATTTCAAAAACTATTTCATCTTTATCTTGTATTTTTGCAAGTCTTGAGAAAGATTCACTTCCTACAATGCTATCTAATAAAATATCATCAAAATAGCTATAAATTAGCGTTCCATTATATGATTTCAATTCATTTATTTCTTCTAAATTTTCATCTAAACAGGTATCAATTAAAACTTGTAAACCTTCATCTAAAGCTAGAACTTCAAAAGAAGTGTATTTTTTTATAATTGCTAAAATTTTAATAATATTTGTAAGTCTATCATGAGATAAAACATCATCACCCACAAGTAAAACTTTTGATTTTTTATCTTTTGAAGATTCTAACATTTCTTCAAATTCTTCTTCACCAGCAGAACTCTCAGCAGAAATATATCCCATATCTAAATCATTGATATAAGATTTTATCTCTTCGTTAGAATCTCTTACTAGTGTTTCAAGAAGCATTGAAGCTATTCCTTCTTCACTTCCAACTTCATATTTAATAAATTGAGTATAATAAAATTTTACATTAATATCATCCATTGGATGCATATAAATAAATTGTGCAGATTTTTTTGCAATTGCTTCGATAATAGCATCATTTACGTCTTGTTTATCTCTTGATATAAATGAGCCAAAGCTTATTATAAAATCACTGTTTTTAATTGTATTTATCATATTTATTTACTCTCTTCTTTATTTTCTTGATTTTCTTCATTTGTTTGTATATTTTCTACTTGCATTTCTTCTTTTTTAACTACTAATGTCCAATCAACTTCATTAAACTTTATTGAGTTCATTAGGGTATATTTAGCTTCTTTAATTAGGTCTGCTGATTTTTGAATTGCAGAAAAGTCTCCAATTTCAAATAAAAAAATTGCAACTTCTTTATCTTTCATATCTTTTTCCATAAGCTCTAACATACGCTCATAAAAATTCTCTTTTAAAGGTCGTAAATCATATCTTTTCATCTATCTATTTCTCCAAATACTACATTTAAATTACCAATAATAGCAACAACATCAGCTAATTGATGCCCAGGAAGTAAGTCTTCTAATAAACCAGTATGAAAAAATGAAGGAGCTCTTAGTTTCATCTTATAAGCATAAGGGCTTCCATCACTAACAACCATAAAACCTAACTCACCTTTTGGTGATTCTGTTGCCACATAAACTTCACCCTTAGGTGGTCTCATACCTTGAGTTACTAAAACAAAATGTTGCATCAAAGAGTAGTTTTGTGTCATGATTTCTTCTTTTGGAGCTGAGATATACTCAGGAGCATGAGCCATAAGTTGTGAGGAGGATTCTTTATACATAGGAATTAACTGTCTTAAAATTCTTACACATTGAGGTAATTCTGCCATATAAAGTTTATATCTAGTATAACAATCTCCATTCTCACCAACAGGAACATCAAAATCAAGTTCAGGGTATAAACCATAAGGCATTTCTCTACGTAAATCCCACTTAATTCCACTAGCTCTTAAAATAATTCCAGAACAAGCCCAAGATTTTGCCATTTCTTGATTTATAACTCCAACCCCTTCAAGTCTCATTTTCCAAATTCTATTCTCGCTTAATAACCCTTCGTATTTTTTCACTTCTTCTAATAAAATAACACAAAACTTTTCTAAATCTTCACACCAATTATCTGGCAAGTCTAAAGGAACTCCACCAATTCGAACTGCACTATGAGTAAGTCTAGCTCCACAATAATCTTCAATTAAATCCATAGCATATTCACGCTCTCTAAAAGCATATAAAAATACAGACATAGCTCCTACATCTAAAGCATGAGTAGCTAGCCAAAAAAGGTGAGACATAATTCTATTTAACTCTAAAAGCATGGTTCGTATAACCTCAGCACGTCTGGGAGCTTCTATACCTAAGAGTTGTTCAATTGCTAAGGCATAACCATAGTTATTTGAAGTAGAAGCTATATAATCCATTCTATCTGTTGTAGGTAAGAATTCGTTATACATCATATTCTCACCCATTTTTTCCATTCCCCTATGTAAGTACCCAATTCCAGGAGTAGCTTTTGTAACTTCTTCTCCTTGTAGCTCTAACATAAGTCTCATTTGTCCATGAGCAGAAGGATGTTGGGGGCCGAAGTTAACCATCATAGTATTATCTTCACGCTCAAAATTCATATTTTCGAAAAAAGGTTTTAATCTATTTACTTGTTGCTGCATCTTATCTTCTTTTCTTCAAGGTTATGCTATCTTTTTCATGAAATTTTTTTATAAACTTAACTCCACCTTCTTCTTGATAAGCCAAAGCAGTATGTTCAGGTTCTCTGCCATTTGTTATATCAACTCCATGTTCTACTTCATGACCTAATCTTGCAAAACGTTTTGTATCATATCTATCAATAGCCGCACTATCTCTTATTTCAGGTCCAATTACATCTCTAGCTTCTTTACCAAAGATTTTATCAACCTCATACCAAGAAGCAGCCTCATCACCTTGTAAGGGATAAGTCTTTTTTAAAGGATGGTCATACCAATCATCAGGCATAAGAATTCTTTTTCATAAAAGGATGATTAGTAATAATAACTCCATACATATCATACATTTCTCGCTCAGACCACGAAGCCATTTTAAATAAAGAAATAACAGATTCTATACTTTGTTTTTGCTCTATAAAAGTTTTAACTCTAATTCTTTTACGTTTCTTTAAAGAAAGTAATTCATAAAAAATCTCAAAACCTTTTCTTGTTGAAATATAATCAATAGCAGAGAGTTCCATTAACATATCATAGTCTAAAACATCTCTTAAAAATTTCAGTGTTTTTACATTGTCTTTTGAAGATATATATAAAACTAATTCTTTATTTTCTATATAAGATTCTGATATTTGTACTTTTGAAGATAATTCTTCTATATCTTTTGCATAAACCTCATCATTTTCTACTTTACTTCTAGCAATAATAGGTGAAACAAAAAATCTATCTGTAAAATATGATTTTTTTTGTACATCATCTTTGTTTGTATATTTTCTCATTATACTAATCTCTTTTTAGGTTTGCTTCTAAAAATTGATTCTCTTCTGATTTTCTTTTGTAACATCATAAGAGCATATTGTAAGGTTTCTGGTCGTGGAGCACAACCTGGAAGATAAATATCAACAGGAATAATTCTATCTGCTCCTTGAACTGTGGCATAAGTATTAAACATTCCACCAGTATTAGCACAACTTCCCATAGATATAACCCATTTAGGATCTGGCATTTGGTCGTATAATCTTCTCATAAACTCAGCGTGCTTTTTAGTTAAAGTTCCTGCTATTACTATAACATCTGCCTGTCTTGGGCTTGCTCTAAAAATTGTTCCAAATCGATCGAAATCATAACGAGAAGCACCCGTTGCCATCATTTCGATCGCACAACAGGCAAGACCATATGTTAGGGGCCAAAGGGAGTTAGACCTACCCCAATTTACTAATTTATCAACAGTAGTAAGAGCAATAGGAGCTCCACCATTTGCTAAATAATTTACTTTATGCTGTGCCACTGTAAGGCTCCTTTTTTCCAAGCGTATATAAAACCAATAGTTAATAAAATTATAAAAAGTATCATCTCAATAAATCCAAACCAACCAAGAACTTTAAAATTCACAGCCCAAGGAAACATAAAAATAATTTCAATATCAAAAAGAATAAACAAAAGTGCCATTAGATAAAATTGTACTGAAATAGTATTTGGCTGTTTTGTTACTTCTGGACCACATTCGTATAAAGTACTTTTAAGTTTTTCTGTATCTAAACGAGCCAATTTTCTACTAATAAGCCTTGAAAGGAATACTGTTAGGCTAAAAGCGCTAAAAGTTAGAACAAACATTACAAAAGCACCAAAGTAAGGATGTGTAAAATCCATATGTGTCATACTTTTTCCTTAGTGTTTAATATATTTATATTTTTTATAGAATATAACTAAATTTTAACTAATATGTCTTAAAGGAGTTCTTAATAATATCACTAGACTATACTTAGAAAGAAAATTTTTATCTAAAAGCTAGATATTTCATAATAATCATTCTTTTCTTCTATGTAATTCTTAATTTGAGGAATAAAATATATCTGTATAATAAATAGTTTTTAAACTATTTATTATAATGTTTTGAACTCTTAGCATAAGAAGGAATTATTATATCTTCATCTACTATTTTATAACGATTTATTGAAATATCATATAATTTACTTAAATTTTTTTCACTTAAGATATCAGAAGAATTTCCAAAAATACTTTTTCTAAACTTTTTAACTAAGAGAACTTTATTTGAAACATGTAAGGCTTGCATAGGACAATGGGTAGTAAAAACAACTATTTTACCCTCTTTTGCAACTTTACTAATAGCTTCTAATACTTTATCTTGATTATGATAGTCCAAGGCTGAACATGGTTCATCTAACATAATAACATTTGGATTAGAAACTAAGGCTCTTGCAATTAAAACCATTTGTTTTTGTCCTCCACTTAAGGTTGAAAAACTATCTTCTAAAGTATGTAACATTCCAACTTGGTCTAAAACTTCTTTTGTTTTTACATAATCATTTTTGCAAGGAACAGCAAATAAACCATTTTTACTACTTCTTCCCATTACTACCATCTCTTTTACACAATAATCAAAAGGACTAAGTGTTTCTTGTGGTACATATGAAACACTTCCTTCAAGTTTAATTTCTCCCTTATCTAAGGGTAAAAGTTTTAATAATGTTTTAATTAAGGTAGTTTTACCAGAACCATTTGGCCCAAGTATTGCTAAAACATCTCCTTTATTTAAAGAAAAACTATGACCTTGAAAAATAGATTCTTGTTCTTTATCATAAGAAAAATGAATATCTTTTACGCTAAGCATTATTCCAACCTTTTAATTGAGTTCTATAAATTAAATAAGCAAAAATAGGTGCTCCAATTAAAGATGTAAGTACACCAATAGGAATTTCACCATAACTAGCAGTTCTAGCTATTGTGTCTATAACAATCATATAAATTGCTCCTATTAAAATAGATAAAGGTAATAATCTTGCATGATTAGCCCCTGTAATCATTCTTGCAAAATGGGGAATAATTAAACCAACCCAACCTACAATACCACTAACAGAAACTGTTGCTGATATTAAAACAGTACAAGATAATAAAATAATCCAACGAGACAAATTAACGTTTACACCTAAAGAACTAGCTTCTTCTTCTCCTAAAGATAAAATATTAATAAGAAATCTCATTTTAAAAAGTAAAAAACCAAGTATACAAAAAGGAAGTGAAATATATAAAACATCTATATAAGAAGATTTATTATACGAACCCAAAAGCCAATAAACAATTGTGGGTAAGTTTTCATTAGGATCAGCAGTGTATTTAGCAAGAGAAATCAAAGAAGCAAAAAAAGCAGAAGTAACAATACCTCCAAGAACTAAAGATAAAACATTCTTAGAACCCCCAGCTTTAGCAACTCCCATAGTAATTAAAATAGCTACTAAACCAAAAGCAAAAGCAAACAAGGGAATAAATAAATCTGACAACATAAATAAAATAGCCAAAACACCCCCAAAAGCAGCACCTGAGGATACTCCAATGATTTGAGGACCAACTAAAGGATTTCTAAAGATACCTTGTAAAGAAGCCCCACTTAAAGAAAGAGCAGCACCACAAATACCTGCAACAAGAATCCTAGGTAGCCGTATTTGCTCAATAACTCTTTCTTGTATAACATCAATACTACTTGGCATACTACTTATATTATCAAGTAGTATTAAAAAAACATTAAAATAAGAAATAGGATATCGTCCTAAACATAAGGCAAAAAGCATTACAAAAAGAAGTAAAACTAATAAAAGACTTATTTGAAAAGTATAGTTTCTAAACATTTGCTAAGACTTCTATACTCATAATCATTTTGAAATTTCTTTATAATTTAATGAGTCTTTATTCATCTTAAGTCTTAAAATCATATCAAGTTGTTTTTCACTTGGTATTTTATTATATAACAAAGGATAGGCTTTTTTAATACTAGCACGCATAGAACCTTCAAGTAAAGTAGGATGTACAGTTCTTGTAAACCACTCCAAACCTAAGGCTAATTCTTGGTTAGGCGGATCCCACCTGTCCCCACCAACAGGAACTTTATATACTCTTTTATTCCTAACTGCCTTTAAATCAGAGAATAAAGGGTTTGCATAAATTTTTTGAGGTGTCATTTTCATATTAAAACCAAATAACCAAATAATATCAGGATTTGATAAAAGAAGCATCTCCGGATCAATATTAACAAATTTCTTTTTTATATTTAAGGCATTTTTTGCACCAGCTGTTTCCATAAAAAAATCAAAATGACTAAGTGATCCGGCCGCTAATTCTTCATTAAGTAAATATAAAATAGTAGGTCTATTTTCTTTTGAGATTTTTTTTGTTTTTGAAATAATTTTTTTATAAGTATCATCATGCCACTTTAAAATTTTTGTAGCTTTTTCTTCTTGATTGAGAATAATACCAATATCACGTAACCAATCTTTTGCAATATCTAGTCTTGTGTACTTCATTCCAGCCACATTTAAACCAGCAGCTTCTAGAGCTTCTATGCTTTTTGTATGTCTAGCCCATTGTAAAACTAAATCAGGTTTTAGCTGTAAAATAGTTTCAATATTAACCGAATTTTCTTTAGGAACCACAGAAGAAGATATATTATTTAAATAAGGAAAAAACTCATTTAAAACACCTTCTTTTATTGCTTTATAAGAATTTGGTGAAGTTCCTACTAAAACTTCTTTATCATTAGATAAAGTAACAACCATTGAACCAGCAGGAGAAGCAATTGTTACAATTTTTCTAGGTATATCTGTAAGCAAAACTTTTCGTTGTGCTTGGTCTGTAAATGATATAGAATTAGCCATAATGATATTAGTAAGTCCTAACATTATTATAAGTAATAATTTAATATTCATATTTTTCCTTTTGAATTTTAAAATAGAAGTATATTAGAGTAAAAACCAAGGTCTTACTCTAATATAAAGTTTAGTAAACAGATATTTACTAAAAAGTATATTTCATACCAAAAGAGTAATTAAATCCATCTCCAGGAAGAAAAGTTGGCTTTGAAACAGCAGATTTTGCTCTAATTACATGCGCTGCATTATAAGTTTTATCTGCTAAGTTTTTGAAATTTGCAAAAAGATTCAACTTAGGCGTTGCTTGATAAGACAATTTTAAACCTAATAATGCAAATGAATCTTGTTTTAAATCATCATTATTTATATGATCTACATAATTATCATCTGGCTGTATTTTTATATTAGGTGAAATTAATAAATAATCACCTAAGTTATATGCTAGTTCTAAATAAATTGTTTGCTTTGGAATACCCGCAATTTGATTACCTTTATATACACCACCATCAAACTTAAAATTATTATAGTTATATACTAAATTTGCAGAAATTTTATCACTAGAGTCAAAAATACCTTTAGCTAAAAGCTGTTGTAAACCAAATTCTAAACCTTGATGAGTAGTATCATCTTTATAATTAAAAGTATTCCCATTAATTAAATCTTTATCTACTTGACTCATAAGCTCATTTTTAATTTTTGAATAATAATATGAAGCTTGCCAAGATGAATCTTTCCACTTACCTTTTGTACCTATTTCATACGTAGTTCCTGTTTGCTCCGCTAGGTCAACTAAAAGTGCTCCAGATTTAAATGCTATTGCATTTTTTGGCATATATTTATCATACACTAATTGATCAAATGTTGGAGCTTCCATACTTTTACTTATATTTGCATATACATTACTATTATCTGATAGTTTATATATCAATCCAATTTTCGGATTTAAAGCAGAAAAAGTAAATCTTTTATCAAGCTTTCCCATCGCAGGTGAATTAGGAACAGATGCATCACCTGAAATATTTCGTGTATTTTTGATCCATTGTAAATCTGTTACAAGTTCTAATTTATTATTTAGAGGTAAATTATATTGCACATTTATTGAAAAATTTTGTGCTTCCTCTTCAAGATCAGCAAATCTAAGGAATTTTGAACCATCTCTATCATCACTTTGCCAATACTCTGTTGGCATAGACCCTTTATTATAATTTAAAGAAATTTCATAACTATCATCATTGAAAAAGGGGTTTGTTACTTTATTATAAAAATTTATACCAAAATTATTACCCTCTGTTGTTCTATGTCTAAAAGGATTTGCAAATTCATCATCAAGTTTTTCAGCATAAACAGCAACTTGATATTCAGTATTATCATTTAAATTAAAAGTCGTTTTATTTGATATACGGAATTGCTCAGAATCACGATGAGGCTTTCTTTTATATACATTCATTAATTTATCAAAGGGACCTGCTGCCGCATAACCATCTCCCATAACTGCAGTTGGATGATCTTTTGAAAGTTGTTTTTGTAAAGGCATTGGAATATGGAAATAGTTATTTGTATAATTAAGAAATGTTCTATTTTCAATATTATCATTAATTTGATAACCTATATTAACTCCAATATTCTTACGTTCTCCATCACTAATTGGTCTATAACCATCAGACTCTGAAAAACCAGCTGAAATATAATAATCTAAATCATCATTAACTCCACCAAGTCCTATATTAATACTTCTTGTATTATGAGAGCCTGCTTGAATATTTATAAATGATTCACTATTAAGTCCTGTTTTAGGTACAAAGTTAATAGCTCCCCCTAAAGAAGCAGAACCATATCTCATAGCATTTGAACCTCTAAATACAGAAACAGCACTAAATTGCATAGGATCAATTAATCCAATTACAAAAGAACCATCTGCTTGATTAATACTTGTTCCATCATAAAGTAAATTAACTCCTTTATTTACAGGATTAGATTGAATACCTGAACCTCTTATATTAAGTCTTGGCTGATCGTTAGCACCAAAAAACTCTTGCATCATAATTCCTGGTTCTGTACTTAGAATATCATTTAAAGTAGCTTTTGAAGTTGAAATTGAATCCAGATTAACAAGATTAGTTCCACCTGGAATTTTTACTAACTCTTTTTGCATACTTTGAATAACTAGATTCTTTTCAACAATATCAACACTATTTAACTTTGTAGCATCACCTGCTTGAGCATTAGCCATAATTGCGAATGAAGTTAAAACTGACATAGTTATTTTTTTTCTTTTTGTAAACACATTTTCTCCTAGTTTTTAATTTATTTTTTCTGCTTATTTTTAACATTAGAAAGAAATCCGTTATCAGGAATGTTCTACCAATATTTTTCTCTTTATAAAAATTTAAAATCATTCTAAATAAGAAACTATTTTTGAAAGAGTGGAGGGCATATAGTATTAGAGTAAAAGTTTAAAACTTTTACTCTAAATTTTATTTAAATTACCAAGTATATTTAAGACCAAAAGTATAGTTAAATCCATCTCCGGGAAGGAAAGTTGGACTATTTGGACCTGATTTACCTCTTACTACATAAGTTGATTCATATACTTCATCTGTAAGATTATTTAGATTAGTATAAATAGTTAAATTAGCTTGTGGTTTGTATGACAATTTTAAGCCATATAAAGTAAAAGAATCTTGTTTAACTGAGTTAGAGTGATCTGCATAATTGTTATCTGGTTGAATCTTAACATTTGGTGCAATATAAAAAGAATTACCTAAGCTATAAGCAAGTTCTAAATAAATAGTTTGCTTAGGAACTCCTGCAATTTGATTTCCTGAATATTCTCCACCATCAAAAGTAAAATTATTATAGTTATAAACAATATTTGATGAAAGTACATCAGATGAGTCAAAAATACCCTTAGTTAGAATTTGATTTAATCCAAATTCAAGTCCTTGATGTGTTGTTTTATCAGTATAGTTAAATGTTGAACCATTTACAGCAGCAGCATCTACTTGAGTAATAAGCTCATCACTTACTTTTGAGTAATAATAAGAAGCTTGCCAAGACGTGTCTTTCCAAGATCCTTTTGTTCCTACTTCAAAAGTAGTAGCTACTTGTTCTTTAAGATTAACAGTATTTGCACCTGAGGCAAATGCTGCATTTGTAAAAGGAGCTGTTGGAGTTGCATTAATTAAAGGTATGATTTTTCTATTAACTAATTGATTAAAAGTTGGAGCTTCCATACTTCTACTAATATTTGCATAAACATTACTTGTATCAGATGTTTTAATAATTAAACCAAGTTTAGGATTTAAAGCATCATAAGTATAATTATTGTCAATATTCGCTACAACAGTATCAAATGTCCCAGGAACAGGAGGAGTAGATGCAGTTCCTGAAATTTCTCTTGTATTTCTCATATATTGTAAATCAGCAACTAATTCAACACTTTTACTAACTGGAAAGTTATATTGAATATTTAAAGCAAGATTATCAGCATCTTGGTCTAAATCTGCAAATTTAAATAATTTAGAACCATTGTCTGGATTATTAACCCAATATTCAATTGGCATAGAACCTTTATTATAATTTAATGATACTTCATATAAATCTTCAGCAAAGAAAGAAGAGTCTCCTTTTGCTACAAGATTAATACCAGCATTTTTTGATTTAACTATAGCATGACTTAAAGGATCAGTAAATGTATCATCTAATTTTTCAGCATATAGCGAAACTTGATACTCTACATTATCACTAGTATTGAAGGTAGTTTTATTTGCAATACGTAATTGTTTTGTATCTCTATGTGGTTTTCTTTTATACATATTAAAGATACCATCCCAGCCACCTTTAGCAATAAACATTGCATTTAATGGGGAAGCTGTTGGGAAAGGAGATTTATAACTACTTGAATAACCATCACCCATAATTGATGAAGGATGTTTAGCAGCTATATCTTTATGTAAAACAAAAGGAATATTAAAGAAGTTATCTGAATAATTAAAAAGTGTTCTATTTTCTATATTATCGTTAACTTGATAGCCAAGATTAATAGCTAAATCTTTTCTCTTAGAATCACTCATAGCTCTAAAACCATCAGATTTAGAATACCCAGCAGAGATGTAATAATCTAAATCACCATTAACCCCACCAAGTCCTAAATTAATGTTTTTAGTACTATGTGAACCTGCTTGAATTTCTATGAAAGAATCACTATTGAGTCCAGTCTTAGAAGTAAAATTAAGAGCTCCACCTAAAGAAGCAGAACCATATTTCATTGCATTTGCACCACGAAAAACAGATACTGCACTATGTTGAGAAGGATTTAATAAACCAATTACAAAAGAACCATCAGCTTGATTAATACTTGATCCATCATAAAGTAAGTTAACCCCATTATTTACAGGATTAGATTGAATACCAGAACCTCTTACATTTAGTCTTGGTTGATCATTTCCACCAAAGAATTCTTGTATCATAATACCTGGTTCATTTTTTAAAATCTCTCCAAGTGTTGCTTTAGATGTAGTTACAGCATCTAAATCTATAAGATTAGTTCCCCCTGGAATTTTTACTAGCTCTTTTTGTATACTTTGGGTAACTTGATTCTTTTCAACAATATCAACATTATTTAACTTAACAATATCATTTGCTTGAGCATTAGCCATAATTGCGAATGAAGCTAAAATTGACATAGTTATTTTTTTTCTTTTTGTAAACACATTTTCTCCTAGTTTTTAATTTTGTTTTTTTTCTACTTGTTTTTTATATTAGAAATAAAATCCATCATCTGGAATTTTTCCACCAATTGTTTTCTTATTGTTTCTTTCTAAAAGTTTAAAAAATGACTCTAACTTTTCTTTTGCATCTTTAATTGCTACATTTTTAAATCGAACATGAGCAATTGAGTCAGATACAGCTTTTGCATTTAACATTGGCAAGTTTTTTGAAACTAAAAGACCTGCAACTTTAGGATTATTTTTATACCAAGCTATTGATTTTGTATACTCTTCTAAAAATCTTTTAATCAGTTTTTTATTACTTTTAACAGGACCCAAAACAACAATTCCAGCTTGAGGAATCATAGCTTCAGTATTAAAAACTCTTGCCCACTCATCTTGTAAATCAATACTTCTATATAAAGTCTTATCTTTAATTAAAGCCATTGAAGAAATTGGTTCAAGCATTAAAGCAATATCATTTCTTTTTTTAACAAGTAAAGACATTGCATCTATAAGATTGCTTGTATATTGGATTTTTATGTCTTTTTTAACATCTAAACCTTCTTTATTTAATAACTCTCTAAATGCAATATCAGGTAAATCATTTCTAAAAGGTACTAAAATACTTTTACCTTTTAAATCTTTTATTTCTTTAATATTTTTATCTCTAGAGATAATACTCATCAAACCCCAAATTGAGACATTTAACAGTTGTATATCTTCACCTTTATTATAAAAGTTTGCAGCAACATTTGTGGGAACTGCAATAAAATCAACACTTTTATTAATCATCATTGCTTTTAATTGCGAAGGAGTTCTCCAAAGTTTAAACTCAATCTCATTTGCAACATCTTTTAAAGCATTTGATTTTATTAAATGAAAGAAGGGATGCGAAATAGAAGCAGCTGGTCCAGCGATAACTAACTTTGCTACTTTTTTATCTGCGTTTAAGTTTATTGCACATAAAAAAACAGATAAAACGATAAGTTTTTTAAACATAATTTTCCTTTTGTAGAATAATAGCGTAATGATATTAAAATTGATAATTAATATCATTGATTAAAGTCAAGGAATGCTTATTTTTTTATAATTAATTTAAATAATTAGTATTTTTAGGGATTGTCTAGTGTAGTTTAAAGTTATTAAAATAATTAATAGCTAGTTAAATTTTCATTTAATAGCTATTAATTAATATTTATGAGAAAAAGCCTACTTTATTCTCTTGATCAAATTGACCTTTTTTCTCTTTTGTAATTTGCTCTAAAAAAGAATCATTTGTAAAAATAGGTTTATCTTCAACCGCAACTTTATATGCAGTATTTTTAATAACAAGCTCAATTTGTCCACCTGTTAATTCTATTTTTGCTAATTCTTTTAAGTTTACATTTTTATGCAAAGGAAGAGTAACAGGAAGAAGTTTTTCCCATAAAGCTAGTCTTTGTTTAAAGTCAGGTTTTACAAATTCAATTTTATAATTAAATCTTCTTGAAAAAGCCTTGTCAAGATTTTCTAAAAGATTTGTAGTTGCTATTAAAATTCCATCAAACCTTTCAATTTGTTCTAAAAAGATATTTTGCATTTGATTATGCATTTTATCACTTCCACTTCCAATACCTTGCACTCTTGAACTTAAAAATTGGTCAGCTTCATTTAAAAGTAAGATTGGTTCAGATTTTGTTTTTACTCTTAGCTCAGAATATTTATCAAAAATTTCTCTTACATTTTTTTCACTCTCACCTACATACATAGATAAGATCTTACTACAGTCAAAAGATAAAACTTGTCTCTTCAATGATTTAGCAAGTGCTAGGGCAGTTACTGTTTTTCCAGTTCCAGCAAGACCATAAAAGATAATTTTAGCTTCTATTCCTTTTTTCTTATCTTTAATTCCCCACTCTTTTAATCTATTTAAAACTGTTTTATCTACTTGTTTTAATAAAGCGTTTAAAGTCTCTTTTGTTTTAGGATTTAAAACAACATCTTCTAATGTTTTATCACTTGAAATTAATTCAAACATTTCTTGCTCTTTAATTAATGAATCAAGTTTTATTTTTGCTCGTCTTACTTTTTTCTTAACAGGATGAGAAATCTTATATAATATTTCATCAGGAATATAAAAATTTCTACTTATTCCTCCAAAAGGTGTAAGCATTTCATCATAATCAATAATAGAATTACTTACAAGTTTTGAGCTCTCTTCCAAAAGAGATCTATGTTTAATTTTTTCATAATCATCACTTGAAATAAGATTAAGTAAAGAGTTCATATCTCTTTGACTCTCGTCACCTCCTGCATACTCTTCTTTTAAAAGTGCTAAAAAGATAAGTTGTTCTTTTTTATCTAAATCATTATCTTTAAAAAAACCTTCTATCATAATGTCAGTTTTAGTAGCTTTTATTCTCTCTAAAATTCTATTTTCTAACATCAAAAGTTTTGTATTTACTCTATTGATATTTGGTGAGTTTTCATCAAAATCTGCTTTTATTACATTTAATTTTTGAACTAATTCAACTTTTAGAAACTGGTCTTGTAAATACTCTAAGTGATCACTGTATTCTTTAATTTCAGGCAAAATAAAATCACTTGCACCCTCTTCAACTAGTTTTAAAAATGAGCTTGAAAGTGTAACACTAGAGTTAAGAAGTTCTAGTTTTGATATTTCACTTAATTTTACATTAGTATAAATACTACTTTGAACAATCCAACCTTGTTCTAATAAGGATTTTATAAGAGATATTTGCTCTAAGTGCTCAAAAGTTTTTAGGTCATAAAATTGAGCTAAGATGTCAATTACTAATAAAGAATCTCTACCTATTAGATACTCTTTTGTAATATGTTGTAATATTTTTGCTTCATTATTTGAACATTTTAATTGTATAAAAAGTTCAGTTTTACTAAGGTTTTTACTGTTAATAAATTTAATTATTTCTTTCATTTATCTATTTTTTCCTTCAAAATGTTTAAAAACTGAATATTGTCTTTTTCATTTTTAAACTCAAGTTTCATTTGTTTGTTTTTACTTATTATATCTATACTGTTATTATTAGTACTTAACTTAAGAATATTCTTAAGATAAATCACTTCATTACTAGAAAAATCAATATTAAACTGATTGTTAATGCTTAGAACTTTATTTTGACAAACTGCCTTGTATTTACTCTTATAATAAATAATATTTTTACATTTATTTTTTGAAAAGTACTCATTTATTTCTGTAGTATTACCTAAATCAATAAAATACAACCATGCAATTGCAATAA
The DNA here is from genome assembly GCA_965224485.1 of Arcobacteraceae bacterium. Lineage (GTDB taxonomy): Bacteria > Campylobacterota > Campylobacteria > Campylobacterales > Arcobacteraceae > NORP36. The sequence continues at coordinate 72,503 of CBDCZH010000016.1, forward strand.
AAAAAGGTGTAAAAAAAACCAAAATAATCATCTGTTTACCTCTATAATAGCTATGTTTCTCTGCATTATAGTACAGAAATTTATCTTAAATAACTAAGTTAGTAAAAAATTAATCTAAGATATAAAATATTTAAATAAAAAATTTAAGATAATTTTTATTATTATTATTTTATAATAAACTTATACATTATTTATATACTAAGGATATTTATGAAACTTCTTCTAATACTAAACGTACTCTTCTTTTCACTATTAAATGCACAAAGTGAAATAAGTTTATGTAAAGAGTTTATAAACAAAAGCTCATTAATACAATGTTATAAAGAAGCAGCAAATAAAGGAAACCAAAAAGCTCAATTCTCACTTGCACAAGCTTATGCCTTAGGTTTAAATAATAAAGTAGAAGAAAAAAAAGCTTTTTATTGGTACGTACAAGCTAGTTATTTGAACAATAATAAAGCCATGTATTTAGTAGCTGCCATGTATGAAACAGGTTTTGGAGTTAATAAAAATATTAAAGAAGCTATTTCTTGGTATAAAAAAAGCAGCAAATCTTAATAATATTGACGCTCAGTACAAACTAAGTACATTATATTCTTTAGGAAAAAAAGTAAGTCAAGATATAAAAGAAGGCTTGTTTTGGTATGAAAAAGCTCTTAAAAACAATGATGTTATAACAATCTCTACTCTTGGAAACTTTTATTTTAATGGCACTTTTGTGAAACAAGATTTTAAAAAAGCATATGAATTTTATTTACAAGCTGCAAGATTAGATCATAGCTCTTCTCAAATGATACTTTCATCTATGTATAAATATGGTTTTGGAATTAAAAAAGATTTAGAAAAAGCACTTTATTGGCAAGAAAAAGCCTCAATGAGTTCTATTTTAGACATAAAGAAGAACTCATAAGCTTTAAATATAAACTAATCTTTGACTTTATATTTCTCTTTTTAATTTATTAGGACTAAAGAGTTAAAGAAATAAGTATATTCCTTAATCTTTTACTAAAGCATATAATGCTTTTATTTCTTCTTCCCAAATTTCATCGTTTATTGTTTCTAAAATCAAAGGAATATCGTCCATTCTTTCATCATTCATTATAAATGAAAAAGCATCCCAACCTATTTTTCCAATACCTAAAGAATCATGTCTATCAACTCTACTTCCTAGTTCTGGTTTAGAATCATTTATATGCATTCCCATTAAATACTCACGTCCTACAATTTTATCAAAAGCATTCCATGTTTTATCATAAGCTTCACGTGTTCTTATATCATAACCAGCTGTAAACATATGGCAAGTATCAATGCATACACCCATTCTACTTTTATCATCAACTTTAGAAATAATATGAGCTAGGTGTTCAAACTTATAACCCATGTTTGAGCCTTGCCCTGCTGTATTCTCAATTACTAATTTTACTTTTGAATTTGGCGTTGCATCTATAACTTTGTTTAAACTTTGGGCAATATTATCTAAGCATTCATCTTCGCTGATTTTTCGAAGATGGCTTCCTGGGTGAAAATTAAGTCTATCTAAACTTAGGATATCACAGCGTTGTACCTCATCAACAAAAGCATCATAAGATTTTTCTTTACTTTCAAGTACGGGGTGTCCTAGATTAATTAAATATGAGTCATGAGGTAAGATATGTTTAGTTTTGATTCCTGATTTCTCTAACTCAAGAAACCATTTATCAATTACTTTACTCTCTAAATCTTTTGCTTTCCACTGTCTTTGGTTTTTTGTAAATAAAGCAAATGCACGAGCACCTATGGCATTTGCGTTTATACAGGCATTAAAAACTCCCCCACTTGCACTAACATGTGCTCCAACATATTTCATATATCTTCCTTCTTTTAATTTATTATAACTATCAACCACAAACCTACTTAACTTAAAAATTTACCTACAAACTTACCAACCTACAACTTAAAAACCTATCAACCCACTTAATCTCAATCCCTAATAATCTTAATCAAAATCCCATTCACCCTATCTCTAAAAATTACAGTTTTATCTTCACTATCAAATAAATCTTTTAAAAAATTTTTCTTATAAGAAGAAGAGAGAAACTCTTTATTGAATGTTTTTAAATCTTTACATTTAAAAGTAGATTCACAAACTCTATTCTTATATATCTCTAAGTTTAAAACTGTTTTTCCAGCTTGAAAAATTTGAACTTGAGTATAGTTTTTAAATTTTGTAATAAAACCTTTATCATAAAATTTCAAAGAAGGTGTTTTTATCAAAATTGTTGCACTTGAGGCTGATACATTTTGTTTTAAACTACATGAACTTAAGCACAATATTAATAAAAGTAAAAAAAATTTTGAGCGTAAAATGTTTTGCAAATAAGTTCCTCTTCTTTTTTCTTAGATATTTTACTATAATAACTTTAAATTAAATAAAAGGTAAATTTTGTTTGTACATATCTGCTGTGCTGTAGACAGCCACTATTTTTTAGAAAAACTTCAAGAAGATTATCCCGAGGAAACATTAGTTGGGTATTTTTATGACCCAAACATCCAACCTTATAGTGAATATAGACTAAGATTTTTAGATGTTACTTATTCTTGTGGAAAACTTGGTATTGAATTACTTGAAGGCCCTTATAATATAGAAAAATGGTTAGAAAAAGTAAAAGGTTTAGAGAATGAACCTGAAAAAGGTGATAGATGTACTGTTTGTTTTGATGATAGACTAGAAACTACAGCATTAAAAGCAAAAGAGTTAGGACATGATAAATTTACCTCAACACTATTAATATCTCCTAAAAAATCTCAAGATAAACTAGAAAAAATTGGAAAAGAATTAACCCTAAAACATAATATCGAGTTTATTTTTAAAGATTATAGATCAGGACAAGGTGCTCAAGAGCAGGCATTAAAAGTAAAAGAAAACTCTTTGTATAGGCAAAACTATTGTGGTTGTTTATTTGGATTAACACCTCAAAGACTTTATCAAAACAAATTAATGGATGAAATGTTCTCACCTTTATCTAATCAAGTTTTACCAGAGTCTATTGAGAGCAGACTATCTTTATATGAAAAAAGAAATGAATTAGAAGAAAAAAACATTCCTTTTAAAATCGTTAAACAAAGATTTTTAAATTATAGAATTTTAAGTGGCACATTAAAAATTGACAATATTGTTGTACCTTCATACTTTTTGTGTTATTCAACCTTACAAAAAGGTAAAATGAAGGGTCGTATAGAGTATGAAAAAAATGATATTGCTTATTTAAATAAAGATGAAGTTAGAGTTGTAACAATAGATATGTTCAATGACATTAGTACTTTTAATTATAGGAATGTAAAAGATTTATTATATAACCCTCCTACTTTTCAAGCAGAGTTAAATATCAGATCTGAAATTGCAAATAATCCTTATGGTTTATCAACTATTATAATTATTGATAAAATAATAGATGCAAAATATGAGATTAATTTGGATGCCAAAATTTATGAAGATGTTAAAGAAGTGATTATATGAGACTTTTAGTTTGTGCTATGGAAACATCATCAAATATCCACTTAGCCCAGCTAAAAAAACATCTAAGTAGTGATATAGAACTTGTAGGAATCTTTGATAAAAAACTAGGAAAACCTTCTTATGATTTGGAACAACTTGCAGTTATGGGTTTTATTGATGCATTAAAAAAACTACCTTTTTTTATAAAGTTAAAAAATGAAATGGCCGCTTTAGCAAAAGATTGTGACAAAGTTTTACTTATGGATTCTAGTGGGTTTAATCTACCTTTAGCAAAACAGATAAAAAAACTATATCCGCAAAAAGAAATAATTTATTATATCCTTCCTCAAGCTTGGGCTTGGAAACAAGCTAGAATTCCAAAAATAGAAGCTTTTTGTGATACTTTATGCTCAATCTTGCCTTTTGAAAAAGAGTATTACAGTAAAAAAGATATGATTTCTTATGTGGGGCATCCTTTATTAGATGAAATCAAAACATTTAAAACTAGACATGAGTTAACAAACAAAATTGTTTTCATGCCAGGCTCACGTAAAACAGAAATCACAAATTTAATGCCAATTTTTAAAGAGCTAATTCTTTTACTTCCTAAAAAAGAGTTTATTTTAATAATTCCTTCCAAATTTGAAGAAGATTATATAAACAAAGTTTATGGAGATATAAGCTCATTTACAATTTCTACAGATGCACACAAAAGTTTAGAGCAAGCAGAATATGCATTTATCTGCTCAGGAACTGCCACTTTAGAAGCTGCATTAATAGGAACACCTTTTACTCTCTCTTATATTGCAAAAAAACTTGATTTTTTTATAGGAAAAATGCTTGTAAAACTTTCTCATGTTGGTTTGGCAAATATATTTTTTGATAAAATGGGTAAAAAAGAGATACATAGTGAGTTTTTACAAGAAGAAGTAAGTGCACAAAACCTATATAAGGACTATATGTCCCTTGATAAAGAACAATTTATAAAAAATTCTCTAATCTTAAGAACTTACCTAAAAAATGGTTCTTCTTCTAATGTTGCAAAAATACTTCAAAAGTAAATTATAAAAAACGTTATTCTAATAAATTTTTAGATAAAATAAATATCATTATGACAATTAAGAAAATATATAGGATAATAAATGTTAGATATAACTCAAATACAAGAAATACTTCCTCATAGATACCCACTTTTATTAGTTGATAGAATTACAGATATGGAAAAAGGTAAAATCATTCATGGTTTTAAAAATATCTCTATTTCTGAACCAGCTTTTCAAGGACACTTTCCAGGGCATCCAATTTACCCAGGAGTAATGATACTTGAAGGTATGGCACAAGCAGGTGGAATTTTAGCCTTAAAGAGTAATGACTTAACAAACGAAGAGTTAAAAAATAAAGTAATATATTTTATGAGTATTGATAAAGCAAAATTTAGAGCCCCTGTAACTCCAGGTGATAGACTAGATTATGTTATAGCAATTATTAAACTAAGAGGAAATTTAATTGTTCTTGATGGTAAAGCGTATGTAAATGATAAACTAGTTGCTCAGGCTGAACTTAAAGCTATGATAGTAGATAAAGAGCAATAAAAGATATGAATAATATTCACAAAACTGCAATTATTGAAGATGGTGCTATTCTTGGCGAAAATGTAACAATTGGAGCTTATAGCATAATAGGAAAAGATGTAAAAATTGGAAACAATAATACTATAGCTTCTCATACTGTAATAACAGGAAAAACTATTATTGGAGATGATAATACAATTTATTCTCATGCAGCACTAGGATCTGAACCACAAGATTTAAAATTTGATGGTGAAGAAGTTGAACTTCATATAGGAAATGGAAATAAAATTAGAGAATTTACTCTTTTTAATCCAGGAACTAAAGGTGGAGGAGCAATTACAACAATAGGTGATAATAATCTTTTTATGGGTTATACTCATGTTGCGCATGATGTAATCATTGGAAATTCCTGTGTTTTTGCAAATGTAGCTACATTAGCAGGACATGTTGTTGTTGGTAACAATGTTGTTGTTGGAGGATTAACTCCTATTCATCAATTTTGTAAGCTTGGGTCAAATGCTATGATAGCTGGTGGTTCTGTGGTAACACAGGATATTCCACCTTTTACTTTAGCAGAAGGAAATCGTGCAGTTTTAAGAGGTCTTAATCTAAATGGTTTAAGACGAGCTTTTAAAAGAGAAGAAATAAACTCTATTAAAAAAGCTTATAAAGATATTTTTGAATCAGGCAATCCAATTGCTGAAGTTTCACAAGACTTAATCAAACAAGATATAAACAAGTACGTAAATGAATTAGCTACGTTTGTAATAAATACAAAACGTGGAATACCTTTTAATAAAAAATAGGAGAGAATCTTAAATTATGAGTAAATTAACATGCGACTTTTGTGGAATAGAAGATAATTCTACAAACCCAATAATTTCAGGAGATAATGCTTGCATTTGTCAATCTTGTGTAAATGCTGCACATGATATTATGAATACAAATACACCTGAAAACAAAAAATTTAATGAAGAAATTCAAGCAGAAAAAGAAACAGTAACACTTTTGGCTCCAAAAGAGTTAAAAGCTATTTTAGATGAGTATGTAATAGGACAAGATAGAGCTAAAAAAGTTTTAGCAGTAGCTGTTTACAATCATTATAAAAGAATTTTTAGAAAAGAAGAGCATGGAGGAGTTGAGATTAACAAATCTAATGTTTTATTAATCGGACCAACTGGTTCTGGTAAAACTTTACTTGCTCAAACAATAGCTAAGTATCTTGATGTTCCTTTAGCAATCGCTGATGCTACTTCTTTAACAGAAGCTGGTTATGTTGGGGATGATGTTGAAAATGTAGTAACAAGACTTGTTCAAGCTGCTAATGGAGATATTAAAAAAGCTGAAACTGGAATAATTTTTATTGATGAAATTGATAAAATTGCAAGAATGAGTGAAAACAGATCTATAACTAGAGATGTTTCAGGAGAAGGTGTACAGCAAGCAATGCTTAAAATTATTGAAGGTGCTGTTATTAATGTACCACCAAAAGGTGGAAGAAAACATCCTGGTCAAGAAGCACTTCAAGTTGATACTACAAATATCTTATTTATTTGTGGTGGGGCTTTTGATGGTTTAGAAGATATTATTAAGAAAAAACAATCTGGTAATACTTTAGGTTTTAATCAAGAGAAAAAAACCAAACAAGAACAAAGTGAAATTATTTCTTTAGTTGAAGCTGATGATTTAGTAAAATATGGTTTGATCCCTGAGTTAATTGGACGATTACATATGATTACTACTTTAAGTGAAATAGACGAAGATGCTATGATTCATATTTTAACAGAACCCAAAAATGCCTTAGTTAAACAATATGAAAAACTTTTTGCTATGGATGATGTTAAACTAAAGTTTGATAAAGCTTCATTAAAACAAATTGCAAAAAAAGCAATTGAGAGAAAAACAGGTGCAAGAGGATTAAGATCAATTTTAGAAGATATTATGCTTGATATTATGTTTAATTTACCTGATTATAAAGATAAAACAATTACTATAACAAAAGATGTTGTAAATAAAGAAAAAGAGCCTAAAATAGCTTAAATTATATAAAGGGAGTGGGAATATATGTTTTTAGATAAATTAATTGGATTTTTTTCAAATGATATGGCAATTGACTTAGGAACTGCAAATACAATTGTTTCTGTAAAAGGAAAAGGGATTATTATAAATGAGCCCTCTGTTGTTGCTGTTCAGACAGATAGATATGGAAGAGACAAAATATTAGCTGTTGGGCAAGAAGCAAAACAGATGATAGGGAAAACGCCTCTAAATATAACAGCTGTAAGACCTATGAAAGATGGAGTTATTGCAGATTTTGAAATGACTGAGAGAATGATTAGATATTTCATTGAAAAAGCACATTCAAGAAAATCTTTTATCCGTCCTAGAATTATTATTTGTATTCCTTATGGTATTACTCAAGTTGAGAGAAAAGCTGTAAAAGAGTCTGCTTTGAGTGCAGGAGCTAGAGAAGTATTTTTAGTAGAAGAACCAATGGCAGCTGCTATTGGTGCTGGAATTCCAGTATCTGATCCTTCTGGTTATGTTGTTGTTGATATTGGAGGAGGAACTACAGAAATTGGAGTTACTTCTTTAGGTGGACTTGTATTATCAAAATCAATTAAAGTTGCTGGGGATAGATGTGATAAAGCAATTATTGATTATGTTAGACAAAACTATAACCTTTATATTGGAGAGAGAACTGCTGAATCAATTAAAATTGAAATCGGAACTGCTGTAAAATTAGATAAAGAGTTAAAAATCAGAGTTAAAGGTAGAGATAACTCAGGTCTTTTATCAACTATTGAATTAGGTAGTGAAGGTGTTAGAACTGCGATTAAAGAACCTCTAAGAGAGATAGTTTCTGCTGTTCGTTCTGTTTTAGAAGATATGCCACCTGATTTAGCTGGTGATGTTGTTGATAATGGAGTTATTTTAACAGGTGGTGGGGCATTGATTCGTGGTCTTGATACGTATTTAGCTGATATTATTAAACTACCTGTAAAAGTTGCAGATGAGCCTTTATTAGCTGTTGCTTATGGAACATCTGCTGTTTTAAATGAAGAAGGATTATTAAAAATAATTTCTAATGAATAAGGTACTCTTTTTTCTACTACTTATTATCACTGGGCTTGTTTATATTTTTAATATAGATAAGTCTCTTAGTGACAAATTTACTATAATAAATACTTTCAAACAAAATTATTTAGAAAAAATGCTTACAGTAAGTAATAATATTGAAAAGTATTTTTATCAAGCAAGTAATATTGAAAAACTAAAAGAAGAAAACAAACAATTAAAACGATTCCAAGCTTTATATTTAAATAGCAAATACAATTTAAAAGAACTAGAAGAATCAACTTCGTACTCTTTAAATGAAAATTATGAAGTAGTACGCTCAAGAGTTATTTCATATGTTAATTTTGATGATTATACTAAAGTATGGTTAGATAGCGCAAAACAAGATGAGCAAATACAAGGTTTGATTTTAGATGATTTTGCTGCTGGTATTGTTATAAAAAAATCAAATAAAGCTCTTGCTTTATTAAATGGAAATGAAAAAGCTAATTATACTGTTTATATTGGAAGTAAAAAAGCACCTGGTATTGTTCATAACTATAAAAGAAATTATTTAAAAATTAAATTTGTACCAATTTGGATTGATATTAATATTGGAGATGAAGTTATTACTTCTGGTATGGATAATATATTCTTTGAGGGTTTAAAAGTTGGAAAAGTAATTTCAATTAATAAAATGGCTGATATGCAAGAAGCTATTATTAAACCTTATGCAAAAGTATTACAAGAAAAATATTTTTATATTTATTCACATAATATAAAATTAAAAGAAACTACTTCAAAAGATAAGACCATAGAAACTATAAAAACAAAAGAAAAATTAAAACGTCCTAATAAGAAGCCATAACTTGATCAACTGATTCCCAAGATATATCTTTATCCTTAGTTTTATTCGAGAAAATATTGTAAACATAACGAGCAAACATATCTGTTTCAATATTTACACAAGAGCCTACTTTATATGTTTTAAAAAGTGTATTATTTATTGTATGAGGAATAATAGTTAATCTAAAAGAATCCTTTGATATCTCATTCACGGTCAAGGACACCCCATCAATCGTAATAGAACCTTTAGAAATTATAAACTTTGTATATTCACTAGGCAAAGAAATTATAAAATCACTAGAATTACCACTTTTATTAATTGCAATGATTTTACCAATACAATCAACATGACCTTGAACTATATGACCTTCAAATCTATCTCCCATCATCATAGCTGGTTCAATATGAACCTTTCCCTTATAATTATTAAGAGCTAGTACTTTTTGTGATTCAGGAGAAAGCTCAACGCAAAATGTACCACTTGTTACTCTAACTACCGTTAAACAAGCCCCATTTATTGCAATTGAGTCTCCGATTTTTGGAATATATTTTGCTTTTATACTTAAAACAGAGTTTTGTAAGCTTAATACTTCTGCTACTTCACGAATTAATCCTGTAAACACTAGTACCCTTTATAAAATTTATGTAAAATTCGAATTATTAGGTATAATACCGAAAATCTATTAAGAAGCCAATTTTTACTATCAAATACAAACAATTACCAAAAGCTTTTTAATACAAAAAATAGAGAAAATATCAAATACTTAAGCACTAGCTTAAAACTGATATGAAAAAAAGTTCAATTTTAGAATAGTTCAAGGCAGAGGAGATATTAAGACAGGAGCATACTTCAGTATGTGAGTGTTTTAATATCGACGATAACGCAGAAATCTTCTAAAAGTGGGCTTTTAAAAAGGGAAAATATGAAATATGATGTTATTGTTGTAGGCGGTGGCCATGCTGGAATTGAAGCATCTTTAGCCTGTGCAAGAATGGGTAAAAACACTCTTTTAATTACAATGCTTGTTGAACAAATAGGAGCTGCTTCTTGTAATCCTGCTATTGGAGGATTGGCTAAGGGACATTTAGTACGTGAACTTGATGCCATTGGTGGTGAGATGGGCTTATGCACTGATTATTCTGGAATACAATTTAGAATTTTAAATGCTTCTAAGGGTGCGGCTGTGCAAGGAAGTCGTGCTCAAATTGATATGGATAAATATAGAGAGTATATGAGAAAAGTTTGTCATAATACTATAAATCTAGAAGTATATCAAGATGAAGTATCCCAACTTATTTTAAATGAAAAAAAAGAAGTTTCTGGAGTTCATACAAAACTAGGGGAAGAAATACAAGCCTTAAAAGTAATTATTACAAGTGGTACTTTTATGAAAGGTCTAATTCATATAGGTGAAAAAACTTATGAAGCTGGACGTGCTTGGGAACTAGCTTCAACAACTTTATCGACACAATTAAAAGAGCTTGACTTAAATGTAGGCCGATTAAAAACAGGAACTCCTGCTAGAATTGATGGAAACTCTATTGATTTTTCACAAATGGATGAACATGGAGGTGATGAGAAACCAACACCTTTTTCTTTTAGAACAAATAAAGAAGAGTTTAACCCTACTCAACACCCATGTTATATTACGTATACAAACTTAGGAACACATGATACTATTTCTTCAAACTTTGATAGAGCTCCTTTATTTACAGGACAAATTCAAGGAAGTGGTCCAAGGTACTGTCCTAGTATTGAAGATAAAGTAAATAGATTTTCAGAACGTGATCGTCATCAACTATTTTTAGAACCACAAACTGAAATGAAAACAGAATATTATATAAATGGCCTTTCAACTTCAATGCCTATTGATGTACAAAAAACTATGATTCATTCAATAAAAGGTTTACAAAATGCCAAAATCATTAGATATGGTTATGCTATTGAGTATGATTATGTTGATCCAACGGAGTTAAAACATACCTTAGAAACTAAAAAAGTAAATAACTTATATTTAGCTGGTCAAATAAATGCAACAACAGGATATGAAGAAGCAGCAGCCCAAGGACTAATGGCTGGAATTAATGCGGCACTTGCAATTGAGGGCAAAGAACCTTTTATTTTAAGACGTGATGAGGCTTATATTGCAGTTTTAATCGATGATTTAGTTACAAAAGGAACAACTGAACCTTATAGAATGTTTACATCAAGAGCTGAATATAGACTTCTTTTAAGAGAAGAAGGTGCTGATGTAAGACTTAGTGCTTATGGACATAAGTTTGGTTTAATTAATGATGAAACTATGGAAAAAGTAAACATTAAAAAGAATATTATAAATGAAGCAGTAGAATTTATGAAAGATGAATGGTTCACTTCAAAAAAAGAAAACTTAGAACTATTAGAAGAGCTTAAACAAGATAAGATAAAAGATAGAGTTTTACTTTTAGATTTAGTTGGAAGAAGTACTATTAATACAGCAGCTTTTGATGCACTTGTTCCTAAATACAAAGATTTAGATACTTATACAAAAGAGCAAATTATAATTGAAGCAAAATATTATAGATATGTTCAAAAGCAAAAAAAACAGATTGAAAAAATGAAAAAAATGCTCAAGCTAAAAATACCAGCTAATTTTAAATACAAAGATATTCCTGGTTTATCAAATGAAGCAGTAGAAAAACTAGAAAAGTTCAAGCCCCCAACACTTTTTAATGCAAGTGAAATCTCTGGTCTAACACCTGCTGCTTTAGATATTATTCATTTATACATAAATTTAAAATCTTCTAAAAAAAGTAAGTACTTAAACTAAATTTTTTATACAAGTAATCTATTTTCATATATATGAGAATAGATTACATAAACAAAGGTTTACTACTTTTAACAAAATGAATCATCTCTTAAAAGTACTATATTATATAATTTGAGATATACTTTTAGAACTAAGTAAGAAATGAGTAAAATCAATTAAACATATGAATAATATAAGCAAACAGAATACAAATCAAAAAATAAATACATTAACACCCCATCAAAATAAGATTTTTACTTCTGCTATATCTTTAATAGAATCAAGAGTAACAAGTATCTTAAAAACTGACGATATTCAAGATTATATGCTCAGTCTCACTGGAGCAGCAGGAACTGGAAAAACATATTTAACGTCACAAATAGCACAATACTTAAGAGATAAAAGAGATGGTGATTTTAGCTTTATTATAACAGCACCAACACATAAAGCCGTTTCTGTAATAGCACAAATGTTAAGAAAAAATAAAATACAGGCATCTTGCAAAACAATTCATTCTTTTTTAGGTATTAAACCATTTAGAGATTTTGATAAAGGAATTGAAACTTTTAAAGTTGATAAAACAAAAAAAACTTATGACACGGCATCAATACTAATAGTAGATGAAAGTTCTATGATTGGTTCAGAACTATTTGAATATATTAAAGAAGCAATAGAAGAAGAGAGAGTAAAATTTGTATTTTTTATAGGTGATCCTTATCAATTATTACCTGTAAATAATAGTGAAAATGAAATATATACCTTAAAAAATCAATTAAAACTAGAAGAAGTAGTAAGGCAAGCAAAAGATTCTTATATAATAAAAATAGCTTCAAAACTAAGAGAGCGCATAGCTAATAAAGATTATATTCCACTTAGTGAATTTTTTAGCGAAAATTATCATGAAGATTTACAATTTTTTAATAATCATAAAGATTTTATAGAAAACTTTCATAAAAATGAAGAATGGTTTAGGGAAGATAAGATAATTGCAACATATAAAAACAAAGATGTTGATTCCTTTAATAAATTAATACGCTCAAAATTTTGGGAACAAAAAGAGGTACTTAGTCCTCCTAGTTTTTTAGCAGGAGATACACTTAGATTTAAAGAAGCTTATGGCATAAATAATATATCTTTGTATCATAATGGTCAAATAGTAGAACTGCAAAGTGCTATTTTAAAGTATCACGAAAGTTTAGAAATACAGTATTGGGAATGTAGAGAACTAGGTACTTTTGAACAACAAGTTTTTAGAGTACTAGAACCTAGCAGCGTTAAAGTTTTTAATGATAAATTAAAACATATAGTTACTTTAGCAAAAAGATCAAAACATCCAAAAAGAAAAGAGTTATGGGAAACATATTATTCGGTTAGAGATATGTTTGCAGATGTACAATACGTTCATTCCTCAACAATTCATAAACTACAAGGAAGTACTCACCATACTGCATATATAGATCTTTTTTCTTTATCTAATAATGTATATATGAGTGATGAAGAAAAATATAGATTAACATATGTTGCAATTACGAGAGCAAGTAAAGATATAAAGATATTTATGCCTAGTTTTTCAATATCTCATAAAAAAGTACTCGTAAATGTTATAGATGAATTTAATATTATTGATAATATGTTAAAAAATTTAAAAATTTAAATCAAATGTATTTAAAGATTTCTTTCTTCATTTTATTATTAATATTTTATAGGTATTGTCTATTTTCAACTAGAATAAAGAAAATAATAATAAATAATTATTCTCTTAAGAATAAGCATATAATTATAGTATAAAGAATTTAAGAACTTATTTTTTCTAGTATTATAAGCTAAACTTATAATTTACTTATGTAAAACATAAGTATTGTTTATATATAATTCCAGTAAATTATATACTTTTTAGAAGGAAATCCTTTGAATACAGAAAAACCGAAAAGTTTAATCAAAAAAACATCTTTTAGAATAAAAAGATATTATGCTTATGCACTAGTTAGTATTTTTTCATTAGTAGTACCTTTTATTACTATAAATGGAAATCACATATTTTTATTATCATTTGATAAAAAACAATTACATTTAATGGGTGTTGCATTTGATATGCAAGAATTATATATTTTACCATTTTTATTAATGCTACTTTTTTTAGGTATTTTTGCAGCTACTGCAATTGGTGGAAGAGCTTGGTGTGGATGGGCCTGTCCTCAGACAATTTTTAGAGTAATATATAGAGATTTAATAGAATCAACACTCTTAAAATTAAGACGAATTAAAAATAAACAAAAAGAACCAGATTTAACTAAGGCACAAAATGCTTCTAAAAAACTTTTAGGGATTATTTTATGGTCTGTTTTAGCTTTAATTGCTGCTTCTGATTTTGTATGGTATTTTGTACCTCCTGAAGATTTTTTTGAGTATTTAAAAAATCCTCTTGAGCATAGTTTATTATTTGGAATAGTTTTAGGAACAGCTGCTTTTATTATTTATGATGTAGTAAAACTAAAAGAAGATTTTTGTATTTATGTCTGTCCTTATTCAAGAGTTCAATCTGTTTTATATGATGAGAATACATTACAAGCTATTTATTCTACTAACAGAGGTGGAGAAATCTATAATCAAGATAAAGATAAAATCATATTTAAAGCAAAAGATTTTGTAGAAGAAAAAAGTGAATGTACAACCTGTGAAGCCTGTGTTACAGTTTGCCCTACTCATATTGATATAAGAAAAGGCTCACAATTGGAGTGCATAAACTGTCTTGAGTGTGTTGATGCCTGTACAACAGTTATGGGAAAACTTGGAAAACCTTCTTTAGTTCAATGGACAAGTACAAATGAGATAAAAAATAGTATTACTACAAAGTTTTTTAGAAAAACAACTATTATGTATGGAGTTGTTTTACTTATTATTATTTCACTTATGTTTGTAATGGGTGGGAAGAAGGAGTATATGCTATTAAATATTAATAAAACTACTCAATTATATAAAATAAAAGAAAATAATCTTGTAACAAATAACTTCTTACTTCTTTTCCAAAATACTGATTCTGTAAAACATAAATATAATTTAGAGATTATGGATAATAAAGATATATATATTAAGCGTTTTAGACCTTTTAACCTAAGTCCTAGAAAACTTACGAGAAAAGTTCTTGTTTTAGCAACAAGTAAAAGATTAGTTAATGATAATACAAAAGATACTCCAATAACTGTAACAATTAAAGCATATGCAATAGATGATCCTGAACGAATAATTGTTTTTAGAAAAGCAGTATTTATTTATCCAAGAGCTGATAAACTACAATAATTTTCTTTGAAAATATCTTGAGAATAGTTTTCTCAAGATATTTTACAATCTTTTTTTAACCCTCTCTTAACCTTTCCTTGGCTATAATCGCGCTTAAATAACAAGATAATATAACGAGGTATTAGTAAATGACAAAATTTATTTTTGTAACGGGTGGAGTTTTAAGTTCACTAGGAAAAGGTATTACATCAGCATCTATTGCTACAATTTTAAAACAATCAGGGTTTAATGTTTCAATGTTAAAAATTGACCCTTATTTAAATGTTGATCCAGGAACTATGAGTCCTTTAGAGCATGGAGAAGTATTTGTAACAGCAGATGGTGCTGAAACAGATTTAGATGTAGGACATTATGAAAGATTTATTGATACCACTTTAGGCGCAAAAAACAACTTTACTACTGGTCAAGTTTATCAAAGCGTTTTAAAAAGAGAGAGAGAAGGTGGCTATTTAGGTAAAACTATTCAAGTAGTTCCTCATATCGTTGATGAAATTAAAACAAGAATTTTCGCAGCTGCTGATGATCATGATTTTTTACTTGTTGAATTAGGTGGTACTGTTGGTGATATTGAAGGTTTACCTTTTATGGAAGCAATTAGAGAAATAAGACATGAATTAGATAATGATAGAACCATGAATATTCATGTAACTTTAATACCATATATAAGAGCAGCAGGTGAGCTTAAAACAAAACCAACACAACATGGTGTTCAAGAATTAAGAAGAATTGGTATTACCCCTCATATGTTAGTTTGTAGAACAGAGCAGACTTTACCAAAAGATTTAAAGAAAAAACTAGCTATGTCATGTGATGTTGCTAATAATGCAATTATAGAAGCAAGTGATGCGCCTTCAATTTATCAAGTTCCTTTAAACTTTATAAAAGAAGGAATTTTAGCTCCTTTATCAGATCATTTTAATGTTAAAATTAAACCAGATATGGAAAAATGGGAAACTTTAGTTAAGCAAATTCTACTTCCAAAAGATGAAATCACTATTGCTTTTGTAGGTAAATACTTAGAGCTAAAAGAATCTTATAAATCTTTAACAGAAGCCTTGATTCATGCAGGAGCTCATGTAAATACTAAGGTTAATATTAACTGGTGTGATTCTGAGCGCATTGAAGATGTTGGAGCTTATGAAATTATTGGAAACTCAGATGCTGTTTTAGTTGCAGGTGGGTTTGGACAAAGAGGCGTTGAAGGTAAACTTAAAGCTATTGAATATGCAAGAGAAAACGAGATTACTTATTTAGGAATTTGTTTAGGTATGCAATTAGCTGTTATTGAGTATGCTAAAAATGTTTTAGGTTTAGAAGATGCTAACTCTATTGAGTTTGATAAAGAAACAAAAGATCCATTAATTTATTTAATTGATGAATTCATTGACCAAAGTGGAAATACACAATTAAGAACACATGAGTCACCAATGGGTGGAACTATGCGTTTAGGTGAGTATCCATTTAACCCTAAAGAGGGAACTAAGATAAAAGAAGCTTATGGAAACAATGAAACATATTTTGAAAGACATAGACATAGATATGAAGTAAATCCTCACTACAAAACAGAACTAGAAAAAGCAGGAATGATTATTTCAGGAGATTCTGATGGATTAATTGAAACAATTGAAATAAAAGATCATCCTTGGTTTGTAGGTGTTCAATTTCATCCAGAATTTACATCTCATTTAGAAACGCCAAATCCAATTATTTTAAACTTTGTAAAAGAAGCTTTAAAAAGAAAATAATGCAAAAAGTTAATAAAAAAGAACTTTTTGATATCTTAAGCGCAAGACATGAAAATAATGAATTTTCTCGTCTTGCCGATATTCCTAATCCAAATACTTTTAAAGATATTACTAAAGCTACACAAAGAGTAAAACAAGCAATTTTAAATAATGAAACAATTACAATAGTTGGTGATTATGATGTTGATGGAGTTGTTTCAACAACAATTATGCTTGATTTTTTTAGTAAGATTTCATATAAAGTTAATCATATAATTCCTAATAGATTTACTCATGGTTATGGATTATCTCCTAAAATAGTAGAGCTTATTCATTCAGGTCTTGTAATAACCGTTGATAATGGTATATCAGCAGTACAAGCAACAAAACTTTTAAATGATAAGAATATTGATGTTATTATTACAGACCATCATACAGTTGGCGAGAATATCCCTGAAGCCTATGCTATTATAAATCCAAAACAAAAAGATTGTCCTTTTATTTTTAAAGAAATTTGTGGAGCACAAGTTGCTTGGTATTTTTGTGCAAGTATAAAAAAAGCCTTAGCTAAAAATGTAAATATGGGTGATTTTTTAGACCTCTTATGCATAGCTATAATTGCTGATATTATGCCAATGACAAGTTTAAACTATACTATGGTTAAGATCGGTTTACAAAAAATAAAAAGCTCTAAAAGACCTGCTTTAATTGAGTTACAAAATATAATGAGAAAAGAAGTATTTGTTTCTGATGATATAGGTTTTTTTATTGCTCCTAAGATTAATAGTGCAGGAAGAATGGAAGATGCTTCTTTAGCAGTAGATTTTTTACTAGCAAAAAATTCTTATGAGGCACAAAATGCCTTAGAAGTTTTAGAAGAGTTAAACAACTTAAGAAAAACTATTCAAGAAGAAATTACAAATAAAGCGAAACTAGAAACAAGAAATGAGGATAAAGCCTCAATAGTTTGGGGTGAAGATTGGCATGAGGGTGTTATAGGTATTGTAGCTTCCAAACTAGCTCATCTTTATAAAAGACCAGCTTTTGTTTTTTCCATTACAAATGGAATAGCAAAAGGAAGTGCAAGAGCAAATGCAAGTATTAATCTTCATGCAATTATATCTCAAGCAAAAGATTTACTCTTAGGTTTTGGAGGGCATAAAAATGCAGCTGGATTGTCTTTAAAAGAAGAGAACCTACCTGCTTTTAAAGAACTTATAAATAAAGCATTAGATGATGATTCTTATACCTTACATATAGAACCTATAACCCTAGGTGAGTTAGATGTAGCTTGTGTTGATGTTGAGTTTTTAGATTTAATAGAAAAGTTTGAACCTTATGGGTCCCAAAATCCAAAACCAATTTTTAAAATATCAAATGCAAAACTTTTACGCTGTGAACTTTTTGGAAGAGATAAAAACCATTTAAAACTTATATTAAACTATGAGGGAATTGTTTTTGAAGCCTTAAAATTTTACTGCGAAGACATGTATAATGAAGATAAAATATCTTTAATACTTAGTGTTAGTAAAAATATTTTTAGAGGAGAGACTAAAGCGCAGTTCTTAGTGCAAGATATTTTATAGTTTTAAAATATCTTATAAAACTAAGGGCGCGAATATTTGTCTTCTTCTTTTATCTGTACGTTCTAAGTCCCAAATCTCTTTATTTATTATCATAGTATCATTTGATGAACTTAAAATATGCCCTGTTCTTATATCTATTAGTTTTATAAATACAATTAGTCTTTTAGTTGTAACAGTATATGTTCCAACAAGAGCATAAAGTGCCTCACCAATTTCTGTATTAATTCTTTTTTGATCTCTTGTCAAAAGATTAAAACCATGTTTACCAATAGTAAACTGCTTTCCTAATTCAACTTCTCTTATAATTATATCTTTTGAAGATAGAGCATCTTTAAGTGTTTCTGATAATAAAAAACCTAGTTTTGAATGATTTTGCAAGTTATCTAAATTAACAAAATCAGATACTAAAACAACATCATCAATAGCTATATTTTTTTTAAGTTTAGAAGAAGACTTATCAACCATATTATAAACTAATTGTTGGAAGTTATTAGAACCATCTATATTCTTATATATACAAGAAGTAAATAAAAACATGAAAACAAAAGGAAGTAAGATTAATTTAATTTTTTTCATTTTCATGTTTTACTTTTATTCTTGAATAATTTTAATTGTTCGAGGAGGTCTACAATCTTTAAAAATAACACAATCATTTCTTAATCCATGAGCATAAGTTGCTCTTGCACTTGAAATAATTTGACCAGTTAAGTTATCAATTACTCTTGCATTTAACATTATTTTTCCAAATTGTCTAGAATAAGTTCCTACAACTACATAAGTATTTGGAATTTGATCTTTTAATTTATCAATATTTCTTGTTATAAAATATTCACCTTGCGCATTTATAGAAACAGCTACTTGCCCTCTAAATTCAATAACATTAAAACCCTTATTTGATAAATCGTTAATTAAACTTTCACTAACAATTCGACCAAACTCAGTAGTTTTCTTCAAGTTATCAAGTCTTACAAAAGAAGTAATTAGAACTGCTCTATTCGATTTGATTTTTTGATTTTGCATCATTTGAGTAGATAAAGAAGTAATAGTATTCTCTAGAGTCATTTGATTAACAACATGGCTAGAGTTATCAACTGCAATTCGTAAGTGTTCTTTTGTTGTTTGAACTTTAGTGTCTTCTTGTAAAGTACTACTGTTTTTCCCACTAGGTGCGTTATTAGCAAGTAAAGTACTTGTAAGAAGTAAAGTACTTAAAGCTACTAACGGATATCTTAATAATTTAAACATTAAATTTCCCCTTTATCATTTGTTATATGATTTTATTTAAATGTAACTTATAAAGCCTTGAAGAAGGACTTTATTATCCTATTTATGGTCTTTGATAGAAGAAAATAATTAATATTATTTACTATTTAAACTAAGATAAAGAAAGGGATACTATAAATTTTATATATGGAATATTTCAATAAGTTATAAAATGTCATAATATCTAGACATTAAAATAAAAAAGAGTACATAAAAAATGAAAATAGCATTAGTTTTAAGTGGAGGAGGAGCAAAAGGAGCTTTTCATCTAGGTATTTTAACTTTTTTAGAAGAACAAAAAATAGAAATTTCTGCTTATAGTGCTACTTCTATTGGCAGTATCATAGCTTGCTCTCACGCAAGTGAAGTTCCAGCTAGAGAACAGCTAAAGATATTTAAATCAGCTGAACTTAAAAGTATTATAAAATTTAATTATTTTAAAAAAGGTTTGTTAAGAATCAATCATGAAAGTAAAATTATAAAAGAACTTTTACCTCTTGAAAACTTAGAAGATTTAAAAAAAGAAGTTTATATAAATGCTTATGATTTAAAGCAAAAAAAATTACACTATTTCAATAAAGGAAATATTATCTCTTTATGTCTTGCTTCTTCTGCTTTGATTCCTATGTTTAGACCAATTAGTTACAAAAACATGTCCTTAATAGATGGAGGATTATTTGATAATATTCCTATTAAACCTTTATTAAACAAAGACTATAAGATACTATCTTTAGACGTAATGCCAAGAACAAAAAGTTTAAATAAAACAAGTTTAAATCCTATTAAATTTATCAAAAAAAAGATTTTTAGAGATTTACATAAAAATATAAATTTTTCAATTAAACATAGTGATTATTATCTCACATCTTTAGCTCTAAGAGAATTTAAACTATTAAGTTTAAAAGATTTAGATGCTTGTTATAAAATTGGATATAAAGAAGCACAAATTCAATTAAAAGATTTTTTAAAAAACTACAATAATTAATTATAAATCTTCTTTAAAATATAAATTTTCTTTTAAAGACCCATTTGTTATAATCGCATATATTAAGAATAAAAATGAAAAGAAGATAATGTCAGAAATACCTCAATTTACACATTTACACTTACATACTGAGTACTCACTACTTGATGGTGCCAATAAAATAAAAGTATTGGCTAAAAAAGTAAAAGAAATGGGCATGACTTCTGTTGCTATGACAGATCATGGAAATATGTTTGGGGCAATTGATTTTTATAATGCTATGAATAAAGTAGGAGTTAAACCTATTATTGGAATGGAAGCTTATATTCATAATTCAGAAGAACTTGGAGATAAGTCAACAAGACAAAGATTTCATTTATGTTTATATGCTAAAAATGAAATAGGATATAAAAATCTTATGTATTTGAGTAGCCAAGCTTATATGCACGGATTTTATTACTATCCTAGAATTAATAAAAAACTACTAAGAGAAAATTCAGAAGGGATTGTTTGTTCAGCCGCATGTTTACAAGGTGAAATCAACTGGCATTTAAATTTAAAAAATGAAAGAAATATTAAAAATGGTGCAAAAGGGTATGAGAGAGCAAAAGAAGTTGCTTTAGAATATAGAGATATATTTGGCGATGACTTTTATCTTGAAATCATGCGTCATGGCATTTCAGATCAACACTATATTGATGATAGCATTTTAAGAATAGCCCACGAAACTGGTATTAAAGTTGTTGCAACTAATGATACACATTATTCTGAGCAAAAAGATGCAGATGCTCATGAAGCTTTTATGTGTATAGCTATGAATAAACTTTATGATGATCCAAATAGACTTAGACATAGTGTTCATGAATTTTACTTAAAATCACCAGAACAAATAGCAAAACTTTATGCTGATATTCCAGAAGCAATAGAAGCAACACAAGAAATTGCTAATAAATGTAATTTGACAATAAAATTAGGAGATCCAACCCCTCCAAATTTCAAGTTTACAAGAACTAAGGCTGCTATTACTAACTTAGAGTTACCAGAACCGCAGCTTGAATATTCACTTGAAAATGATAAGATATTATTTATTGATGAGTGTTGGAGAGGTTTAGAAAAACGATTAAAAATTGTTAAAGAAGAAAAACATCAAGAGTATAAAGATCGATTACAAGTAGAGATTGATATTATTAATAATATGAAATTTCCAGGTTATATGCTTATTGTTTGGGATTTTGTTATTGTAGCAAAACAGATGAAAATTCCTGTAGGTCCTGGACGTGGTTCAGCTGCTGGTTCACTTGTAGCTTTTTCACTTGAAATTACAGATATCGATCCCATGCCTTATGGTTTGTTATTTGAGCGATTTTTAAATCCAGAACGTATATCAATGCCAGATATTGATATGGATTTCTGTCAAGCTAGACGTGGTGAAATTATTGATTATGTAGTACAACAATATGGACGTGCAAACGTTGCTCAAATTATTACCTTTGGTAAACTTTTAGCAAAAGGAGTTATTAGAGATGTTGCACGAGTTTTAGATATGCCTTATTCTAAAGCTGATGCTATGGCTAAATTAATTCCTGATGAATTAGGAATTGATTTAGCAAACTCTTATATTAAAGAACCAAAAATAAAAGAGTTATGCGATTCTGATCCTCAAGCAGCTAGAGTTTGGGAATATGCTCTAGCATTAGAAGGACTAAATAGAAATGCAGGAACACATGCAGCTGGTGTTGTTATTTCAAATGAACCTTTATGGAATAAAACTCCTTTATTTAAACCCTCAGGTCTTGATACACTTGCAACTCAATATAATGGTAAATATGTTGAAGATGTTGATTTAATCAAGTTTGACTTTTTAGGACTTAAAACATTAACTGTAATTGAAGAAGCGAATAAACTAATAGAAAAAAGACATGGAAAAAGAATTGATTTTATTAGTGCTGATGTAAATGATAAAGGTGTTTATAACCTAATTCAAACAGGAAATACTATTGGTTTATTTCAAATAGAATCAGATGGTATGCAAGATTTATGTAAGCGACTTAAACCTGATAATTTTGAAGATATTATTGCAGTCTTAGCATTATATAGACCAGGTCCAATGGAGTCAGGAATGTTAGATGACTTTATTAACAGAAAACATGGCCGGGCCAAAATTGATTATTTTTATGATGAATTCACTGAACCTCTAACTCCTATACTTGAACCTACTTATGGAGTTATTGTTTATCAAGAGCAAGTTATGCAAATTGTACAAACTATTGGTGGATTTTCACTTGGTGGGGCCGATTTAGTTCGTAGGGCAATGGGTAAAAAAATTATTGAAGAGATGGATAGATTAAAAGGTGAGTTTGCCCTTGGTGGAGTTAAAAAAGGTTATAACAAAGAACACTGTGAAGAACTATTTGATTTAATTGTAAAATTTGCAGGATATGGATTTAATAAATCACATTCAGCTGCTTATGCTATGGTAACTTTTTATACATCTTATTTAAAAAACTATTATCCAACTGAATTTATGGCAGCTTTATTAACACTAGAAAAAGATAATACAGATAAAGTTGTAAAATACGTAGATGAAGTAAAAAGATTAAATATTGAGCTTTTTCCACCAGATATAAATAAATCATTTTTAGTTTTTTCAGCTACTAAAATTGATAAAAAAGAAGTTGTTATGTTTGGTATGGGGGCACTTAAAGGTGCTGGAGATGTTGCGATTAATTCTATTTTAAACTCAAGAAAAGAAGGTGGAAACTTTAAAGATTTGCCTGATTTTATTTCAAGAATTGATGGAAGCAAGGTAAATAAAAGAGTAATAGAAGCCTTAACAAAATCAGGAGCTTTTGATAGTTTTGGCTATTCAAGAAAAGCTATGTTAGAACAAATTGAGATTATTTCAGAAGCGGTATCTAACTCAATGAAAGCAAAAAAGCAAGCAGTTGGTTCACTTTTTGGGGATGATGAAGAGTTAATTAGAATGGAAGTTAACTTAGAACCTTTAGAAGAGTATACTGCAAAAGAGATTTTGGAGTTTGAAAAAGCTTCTTTAGGTTTTTATGTTTCAGGTCATCCTTTAGATGAATACAGAGAACAATTATCTCAAATAAATTATACTCTCTCTTCAGAAGTTGATGAAATTGCTGATGGAAGTGAAGCTTTATTTGTAGGAAAAGTTGAAAGCATAAACGAAAGAATTTCTAAAAAAGGTAATAAATTTGCCATCATAAATATCATGGATTTACATGGGAATATAGAACTTATGATGTTTGAAGATAAATTAATCGAATTAAAAGAAGATTTTGATTTAGAAGAACCTATTGCTTTTAAAGTAAAAGTAACAAAAGATGAAATGTTTACAAGAATAGCTTTAAGAAAAATTGAAACTTTAAAAGAAGCAAAAAAAGAAAAACTTAAAACAAAAGCAAAAGTAAAAATAGAACCCCCTCTAACTATTGCTATTAATTTTTCACAAGATGTACAAATGATGTATAATTTATTTGAGATTATTGCACATAATCAAGGAAGAAGAGAATTAAGAATACTTATAAAATCAAAATTAGGTGATATTGAACTTGAAACTGGATTTAAAGTAAAAACAGAAGTTGAACCCTTAATAAATAGACTTGAAGGAGCTTATATAGTATCATGAAACAAATTTTAATAACAAATGATGATGGTTTTGATGCCATTGGATTAAAGGCATTAATACAAGCTCTAAGTGGTCTTGCAAAAATAGTTGTGGTTGCACCTGCAAGAAACAAATCTGCCTGTGGGCATTCTTTGACGTTAGATAGACCTTTAAGAATGGTAAGTGTTGATGATGATTTTTATAAACTAGATGATGCAACTCCTAGTGATTGTGTTTTTATTTCATTAAATAATTTATTTAAAGATGGGTATAAACCTGATTTAGTGATTTCTGGTATTAATATTGGCTCAAACTTAGGAGAAGATATTACTTATTCAGGGACTGCAGCCGCCGCAATGGAAGCAGTTTTACAAGGAATTCCAGCTATTGCAATTTCTCAAGTTTATAAAAACTTTTCAAAAGATTCAGATTTTGCTCTTGCAAAACAAACTATAAAAGATTTAGCTAAGAAAATTTTAAATAATAGCTTTCCTTTAGGTGAGAGAAAGTTTTTAAATATAAATATTCCTGATATTTCAATTAAAGAGTGCAAAGGTAGCAAAATCACAAAAGTTGGGTATAGAGAGTATGGAAACGATACGCATAGACACTTAAATCCAAGGGGAGAAGAATATTATTGGATAGGGTTACATCCTTTAATTTGGAAAAAAAGCGAAGACGGTACTTGTGATTTTGAAGCTATTAAAAATAATTATATTTCAATAACGCCATGCCATTTAAACCTAACTTCATATGAAGATATCAATAAACTAAATTCATGGATACAGACTTAAGGAGTAATTAGTTACTCTCTTTATGATTTATTTCTTTATATGGAAAAGAATTCCAAAAGAAATTATAATAGTAAGTTCCCTTATAGTAGGGAAAAACAAAGGAAAACAATGACATTTACCGACTCAATTTTATTAAATATTGATAAACTAGTAGGATCACTTAAAAGTGAAGAACAATTAAGAGAAGTTTTAAAAAGAAAATTTACAAAAAAAGAGTTTAAAGTATTTATAGCAATTGCGAACAAAGAAGAAATTAAAGATATAGCAAAAGAAATTCATGTTGATGAGAAAAGAGTAGAAGAACTACATAAAACTGCTTGTAAAAAATTAAATCAAGAAATATTTAAAAACGAAATCGTTAATACAAAGAGTTAAACCTAAAGGTTTATCTCTTTTACTTAAGATTAACTAAGAGAGATCTTTTTTGTTTACAAATTTGATTAATACCATACCAGCAAACTTATCTTTTTTATAAAACTCAACCCTATAAATCTTAGCACTTTTATCAATTGAGAATCTTTTAGATATTTGATACTTTTTTATTTTTATTCCAGCTTCACTTCTTTTATTTTTAGAAGAATAACCAATAACATTAACTCTATATTTTACATCTTTTAAAATTGAGAATTCTTTATTTACTTTTACTAATTCCCCAAATTGAATTTCTTTTATTTTACCATCAACTTTAAAAGAGATTTTCTCTTTTTTATTCAAAATATCTATATAATCTGGCATTAAAATTGCTAGTCTTCTATTTCCATAATGAATTGTATAAAACTTTTTACTTTTAACAATTGTCATTAAAGGATTTGAAGCTTTAAACTCTATTTCTCCATTTTTAGAAACAGGAAAATAGTTTAAATATTTTCGTACCTGAGATAGAGGTAATTTAATTTGCTCACCATAGAAACTAATATAAATATCATCATCAATCACTTTCTTTAACGCTTTTGGGTTTAAGTCAAATTTCCTTTTAAACTCTATTCCCATAATACTCATATATTTTTCTAAGGCTAGAAGATGATAATACGTTCTTTTATGAACTGGTAAAGATTTACTAGCTTCATTTCCAAAAGCAGCTTTTTTATTATTAATAGCATAATAAGTTAATGTTTTTTCCATTTCCTTATCACCAGCTCTAGTTTTAGTATTATGAACGTGATAAATATCTTTAGCTCTTAAAAGATTTTTATTTACATGTTCACAAACTTGTTTAGATATTTCTTCTAAGTTCCCATAATATTTTATATCTAACTTAGCCTGATCAATTATTGAACTTTGTCCCCATTTATAAGGAGAATGATCTTTATCTATAAACTTTTTTCTATAAAAACCACTTCCATCGTGTAAGTTTAAAACAACTTTGACTAAGGGGTCTTTTATATGATCTTTTATTCTTTTAACAGAAACATAATCAGGGTCTTTTTTTGAAATATTGGCAAACTTTCTATTCATATCACCATAGGGACCACGTGAACGTTTAATTATTGAGTAAAAGTTAAGATTTGGAACTACCCAAACAGAACCTTTTGTAATCTCATAATGAGTTGCTATTAAAGAAGCAGCCATAAAACCACCTGGTTCATCACCTTGTATTCCACCTATTATTAAAAGTGTATTATCATTTTGTACACCTTTTTTAATTATTTCAAAATCATAGTTTTTTACTGATGCATTAAGATTTAATGCAAGTGCAAAAATACTTAAAAATTTAAATAATCTTAACATGCCAAGGCTCATATCTTACTCCGTCTTTATTATTTATTGTATATCTCATATCTATATATTTTAGTTTCTGCATTGCTTTAAACTCTTTTGTTAAAGCAAACCTAGCTGTAAAATTTGATAAACCTAAACCTTTTTTACCAACATCAAAATCACCAACAGTATGATAGGTAAAAGCAGGAGGGGCTATACTTTTTGAAGCAAGAGAAAGGTTATATTTACTTAAGTGAATTTTATCTAAAAAAAGTTTCATTTGTTTTACTATTGATCTAACTCCAGAAGTTAAAATAATATTTTCACCTAAATCTTTTACCATGTGTTCATACGTAGCAATTGATTTTTCTTTAAACAAATAATGACCAGTATAGGGAATTTTTTTTACATCTTTTTTATTTATTTTAAGTGTTAAATTATTACTTGTTCTTTCACCATAAAAACCATGAACTTCTGGTTTGTAATAAAAAATATATTCAATAAATGCAAGTTCATTTTTGGTAAAATCTTTCATTCCTCTAGCTCTTTTTAAAATATATCTTGTAGCATCAAAACTAATAATATTAAAGTTCCCATAACCTATGTATTTTTGAACTTGGCTTAGTTTAGCTCTAACACTTTGTATATTTACAATATCTTTATCTTGCAAATATACATTATTATCAAATAAAGAAGTACTAGGTAGGTTAAAAAAAGTATTATTAAAAAAATCTATATTTTTTGCATTACTTAAGGTTGTAAGGCCAAGAGGTAGTAAATATGTACTTTGTTTTATTTTATTAAAAAAATCTCTTCTGTTCATAGTCAAGGATTTTACTACAAAAAATCTTATAGAACCATTTTTATATCTATATGTTTACCTAAAAGATCATATAATGTTTTTCTATCATCATCATGATGAACTATCAAATCCAAATTGTAACTTTTAAATTTACCTTTTGAACTAACTTTTGATTCTTTTATCATGAATTCTCTCTCTCCTAAAATAGAAGAGATAATTTTTTTCATATTTTTCTTATCTAGTATTACTATTTTGTAAACCCACGAACAAGGATAAGAAAGTTTTAATTTTTCTTTATTTAAATCAATCATTTTATTTAATCCTTTCTCTTGTAAAATCTCCACTTTTACCACCTGATTTTTTTTCAAGTTGTACATTTGATATTACCATGGATTTATCAATTGCTTTAACCATATCATAAATAGTTAATAAACCAATAGAAGTACCCATTAAAGCCTCCATCTCTACACCTGTTTGTCCATTTAACTTAGCAGTTACTATAAGTTTAAAACCTGGCAAAGAAGGTAATTCTTCAACATCACAGTTGATTCCTGATAATAACAAAGGATGGCACATAGGAATAAGCTCAGAAGTTTTTTTAACTCCCATAATTGCAGCAATTACAGCTGTTTGTAACACTGGGCCTTTTTTTGTTTTATTTGCAACTATTGCATCAAAAGCTTCACTACTCATAGAAATCATACCAGAAGCAATTGCAACTCTTGTCGTATCTTCTTTTTGGCTTACATCAACCATTTTAGGTCTATCATTTTCATCTAAATGTGTTAAATTCACTGTATCACCTTATTTGTTTTCTTAATTCTTATTATATCATCTTGTGATTAAATTGGAATTAAGAAAACTTTAAATATAATAGCTGTTCAAAATTTAAAAAGAAAGTGGGTGATTTTAGTGCCAGGCATTAAAGTTAAAGAGAGCGAATCGTTCGACGAAGCTTACAGAAGATTTAAAAAGCAATGTGACAGAAACTTAATTGTAACTGAAACAAGAGCTAGACGATTTTTTGAACCTATGACAGAAAAGAGAAAAAAGCAGAAAATAAATGCTAAGAAAAAAGCTCTTAAGAAGTTATATATGCTTAGACGTTACGAAGCTAGACTATAATTCGTATACTCTTCCAATTAAAAACCTAGATGTTTTCATCTAGGTTTTTTTTTAGTTCTTTTTTATTTTAAATTTTAATAAATAAGAGATACTTTTCTAATATGAATCTATAAATCTAGATTTTATGTTCTCCACTTTAATAGTTTTCTCTCAATAATGGCAATCAAATAACTAATTATTACGCCCATAGCGGATAAAATTGTGACACCTACAAATAATCGCTCTAAATCATATAAAGAACCAGCTTCTAAAACATAAGCACCAATACCATATGTTGCTCCTAACATTTCAGCAGCAACTAATAAAATAATACCAATAGCAAGTGAAATCCTTATTCCTGATATTATTCCAGGCAAAGCACCTGGTAGTACAATTTTTCGCACTATTGAAAACCAAGTTAAACCAAAACTTTGCCCCATTCTAATTAAATTCCTGTCAACATTATCAACAGCTGCATATGTAGCAATAACTGTTGGAGTAAATGTTCCAAATGCAATTAAAGCATATTTTGAGCCCTCATCAATTCCAAACCATATTACAAAAAGTGGTAATAATGCAATTTTAGGGATAGGAAATAAAGCAGAAACAATAGGCAATAAACCTGCTCTTAAAATATTAAATAAAGCAATTAAAACACCAACTATTATTCCTAAAGAAATACCTAAAATTGAACCCACCGTTAATCTAGTAAAAGAAGGTATTAAGTGTTCAAATAATAAACCAGAATCATATAATTCTATAAAAGCCTCATAAACTCCAGAAGGGCTAGGAAGGGTTAAATTAGATATAAAATTACTTCTTGTAGCTAGCTCTAAAAATATAATAATTAGGATAAATACTAAAGGCCCTATAAAAGGAACTGATTTATAAGTAAATCCTTTTCCTCTAAAAAGTATCTCTTTTTTTTCAGACATTTAAGATTTCCTTATCAGCATTTAGTGCTTCATCTTTCATAAGCATCCATAAATATTCTTGTTTCTGCTCTATTTCTAAGATATGATTTTTTCTCTCATTTAATGGTATATTTATTTCCACTATTTCTTGTATTCTTCCAGGTCTGCTAGCTAATACAACAATTTTATGCCCTAGTCTAACTGCCTCACTTAAATTATGAGTTACATAAATAGCTGTAAATTTTTCTTTTTCCCATAAAGATAATAAATCGTCCATTAACAGCTCTCTTGTTTGACTATCAAGAGCAGATAAAGGCTCATCCATTAACATAACAGCAGGTTTTACACTAAGAGCTCTAGCAATTGCAACTCTTTGTTTCATTCCTCCGCTTAATTGCTTAGGTAAGGCATTTTTAAAATCACTTAATTTAGTTCGTTTTAAAACATTATTTATTATTTCATCTCTTTTACTTTTTTTTATATTATGATCTTCTAAAACTAAAGAAATATTATCATAAACATTTTTCCAAGGTAAAAGTGCAAAATCTTGAAAAATATAAGTTAAAGGATTTAAACAATTTTTAGGAATAGAACCAACTTGAAAGATTTTACCTTCACTTGCTTTTTCTAAACCTCCAATCAATCGTAATAATGTCGATTTACCACAGCCAGATGGACCAACAATACAAACTATTTCAGAACTTTTAATTTCTAAATTAATATCTTTAAGAACATTTAATTCACCATAAGAGTGAGAAACATTTTCAATATGTATTTCCATTATTTAAACTTACTCTTAATATGTTTGAACATAACTTTTATCAACAATCATATCTATTGTTATATTCTTTTTAACAAGTTTTGTATCTTGTAGCCATTTTAACTGATCTTTTATACTAGTAAGATCTAATTTAGCACCTTCATTAATTCTCATAGATCCATTAATAATTGAAACAGAAGCTTTTTTATAAGCTTTACTTGCATATACATATTTGTGAATTAACTTAACCATACTATTAAGACCCTCTTCTCCTAATGTTTTATCAATTAAAGCAGCATTATAATCAGCTATACCTTTTTTAAATGCACGTAAAAAAGAGTTAACTAAGTCTCTTTTATTTTTAGCATTAAAACTAGATGTAAATACTGTTGTTACTTGATAATTAGGAATATAATCAGAAACTCTTCCAATTATTGAAATATTTGGACTTTTATCTAATGATTTAGCAATATGAGGAACAATAGACCAAGCATCAATTTGCTGTGTTTTTAAAGCCCCTATAATTGTTCCTACTCTTTGTAAAGCTTTTATTTTTATATCAGAAGAAGCAAAACCTTCTTTTTGTGCAATTTTATAAGCAACATATTGAAAAGAAGAACCACTTTGTGTGATTGCAAAAGTTTTACCTTTTAAATCTTTAGGTGTCTTAAGTCCTGCATCAATTGCTTTTTTAGAAGCAAGAATCATATTTCCATCAATTCCTTCTTCCTCATGTAAAGCTCCAGCAATAACTTTAATTGCGCCTTTTCCAGCTAAATTAACTAATCCACCAGATAAGGCAGTAATCCCAAAATCAACATCTCCAGAAGCAATTGCAATTGCCATAGGTTGAGCTGATTTAAAAAACTTAAATTCAACTTCTAAACCATTATCTTTAAAATACCCTCGTTCATAAGCTACAAAACTTGGAGCATGAGAGGTAAATCGTAAAGCTCCAATAGTAATTTTTTCTGCTTTTATTTCACTTACAAATAAAAGTGAAAATAAGAATATTAAGATAATTTTTTTTGTTTTTAACATAGTTTCTCCTAAAATATTAATTAAATACTTTAGCAAAATATTTATTCATTAATAATAAAATTTTCTTTTATAAGCTTTTTATTGCAAAGAAGAATTAATAGTTAATAGTTAATAGTTAATAGTTAAGGGTAGATCACTTATCTTTAATTAAAATTAATTATAAGGCAAAAAAAAAGCTCATATAAAAGACAACAAAGTTGAATTTCATATGAGCTTAAAAATACTTAAATCTGGCAACGACCTACGTTTCGCACAAGGGGACCCTGCAGTATTATCAGCGATGAAGAGCTTGACTACCAGGTTCGAAATGGAGCTGGGTATTTCCTCTTCTCTATAATCACCAGAAAAAAGTAATAAATGAACGGAAACGCAGAACTAAAGTTCTGTTCATAATAAAAATCATACTTTAGTATAATTTATTATTAATTCACTTATTACTTTCTTCTTAAAAGAATAAAGTAAAAATTGTTAAAGTCTTGTTTTGAACACTTAAATTATTAAGCATACACTTAATAAGATAGTAGCCATTGAAATAATAAAAAAATAAGCCAAACGATCTATTAGTAATAGTCAGCTGAATGCATTACTGCACTTACACATCTATCCTATCAACCAGCTAGTCTTGCTGGGATCTTCAGGGAAAGTTAATCTTAGAGTTGGCTTCGTGCTTAGATGCTTTCAGCGCTTATCTCATCCGTACGTAGCTACCCAACGATGCTCTTGGCAGAACAATTGGTACACCAGTGGTACGTTCATCCCGGTCCTCTCGTACTAGGGACAAATCTCTTCAACTTTCCTACGCCCACGGAAGATAGGGACCGAACTGTCTCACGACGTTCTGAACCCAGCTCGCGTACCGCTTTAAATGGCGAACAGCCATACCCTTGGGACCTGCTTCAGCCCCAGGATGCGATGAGCCGACATCGAGGTGCCAAACCTCCCCGTCGATGTGAGCTCTTGGGGGAGATCAGCCTGTTATCCCCGGCGTACCTTTTATCCTTTGAGCGATGGCCCTTCCACACAGAACCACCGGATCACTATGACCGACTTTCGTCTCTGTTCGACTTGTATGTCTCACAGTCAAGCTAGTTTATGCCATTATACTCAACAAGCGATTTCCATCCGCTTTGAACTAACCTTTGTAAGCCTCCGTTACTTTTTAGGAGGCGACCGCCCCAGTCAAACTACCCACCAGACATTGTCCTGAACGAGGATAACTCGTCCCAGTTAGTAACTCAAATATTCAAGGGTGGTATCTCAAGGTTGACTCCACTAAAATTAGCATTCTAGTTTCATAGTCTCCCACCTATCCTGCACATGAATATCCAAGCTACAGTGTCAAGCTGTAGTAAAGGTGCACGGGGTCTTTCCGTCTTTCCGCGGGTAGGAGGAATTTTCACCTCCACTACAATTTCACTGGATCCCTGGTTGAGACAGCTCCCATCTCGTTACGCCATTCATGCAGGTCGGTATTTAACCGACAAGGAATTTCGCTACCTTAGGACCGTTATAGTTACGGCCGCCGTTTACTGGGGCTTCAATCAAATGCTTCGACTTACGTCTGACATCATCAGTTAACCTTCCAGCACCGGGCAGGCGTCACACCTTATACATCCTCTTGCGAGTTAGCAAAGTGCTGTGTTTTTGGTAAACAGTCGGGAGGGACTCTTTGTTGCAACCTCTCAAGCTTTTTGCAGTAAATGCATATACTTAAGTAGGCACACCTTCTACCGAAGATACGGTGCTAGTTTGCAGAGTTCCTTAACCAGGGTTCTTCCACGCGCCTTAGAATACTCATCCCACCTACCTGTGTCGGTTTACGGTACGGGCAACAATTAATAAACTTAGAGGCTTTTCTCGGCACGACAGTATCATGAATTCTCTATCTTCCCCGAGGGGTGTCAAGAGCCTGTAAGATCTCGGTCACATGAAGAGCGGATTTGCCTACTCTTCGACCTACGTCCTTCGACCCACTATTCCATCAGTGAGCTTCATTAACTCTATGCGTCCCCACTTCGCGCTTAATTGTTGGTATTGAAATATTAATCAATTTGCCATCGTCTACCCCTTTCGGACTCGACTTAGGACCCGACTAACCCTACGATGACGAGCATCGCGTAGGAAACCTTGGGTTTTCGGCGTTAAGGATTCTCACCTTAATTATCGCTACTCATGCCTGCATGCTCACTTCTATCCGCTCCACCACTCCTTGCCGGTATGGCTTCAATGCTGAATAGAACGCTCTCCTACCACTCAATATAAATATTGAATCTAAAGCTTCGGTGCATATCTTAGCCCCGTTATATTTTCCGCGCAGAATCACTAGACCAGTGAGCTGTTACGCTTTCTTTAAAGGATGGCTGCTTCTAAGCCAACCTCCTGGTTGTCACAGTAACTCCACATCGTTTTCCACTTAGATATGACTTTGGGACCTTAGCTGTTAGTCTGGGTTGTTCCCCTCTCGACATAGGATTTTATCACCCTACGCCTGACTCCCTAGATTACACATAAAGTATTCGGAGTTTGATAGGGTTTGGTACCGCGGTAAGCAGCCCTAGCCCATTCAGTGCTCTACCCCTTTATGCTACTACTAGAGGCTATACCTAAATATATTTCGGAGAGAACCAGCTATCACGAAGTTTGATTGGCCTTTCACCCCTATCCACAAGTCATCCGAGCACTTTTCAACGCACACCGGTTCGGTCCTCCACTAGCTCTTACACCAGCTTCAACCTGCTCATGGATAGATCACTTCGTTTCGGGTCTGCAGCATCTGACTAATTCGCCCTATTAAGACTCGCTTTCGCTACGGCTTCGTATATAAACTTAACCTTGCCAGACACCACAACTCGCAGGCTCATTATGCAAAAGGCAGTCCATCACCCTGGTGCTTGCGCACCATAGGGCTCTGAATGATTGTAAGCTAATGGTTTCAGGTTCTATTTCACTCCCCTCACTGGGGTACTTTTCACCTTTCCCTCACGGTACTTGTTCACTATCGATCTGTAAGTAGTATTTAGGGTTGGAGGGTGGTCCCCCCATATTCAGTCAAAATATCACGTGTTCCGACCTACTCGTTCTTATGTTTAGTACCATATAAAAGATTTCGTCTACGAGGCTATCACTCTTTATAGCTTAGCTTTCCAACTAATTCGACTATCTTATATATTATCACATAATGCCCTAATCCGATTTCGCTCGCCGCTACTTTCGGAATCTCTTTTGATTTCTTTTCCTGAGGTTACTGAGATGTTTCACTTCTCCTCGTTCGCCTTCTTGAATAAATTCAAGAATAACATGATTCGCACCATGCTGGGTTGTCCCATTCGGAAATTCCTGGATCAAAGCTTCTTGACAGCTCCCCAAGACTTATCGCAGTCTAGTACGTCCTTCATCGCCTCTTACAGTCTAGGCATCCACCATTAGCCCTTAATAGCTTATAATAATAAATAGAGTTAAACTCTATCGCTTTTTGATAATTATTCTTTGGCTACTATCTTATTAAATGTACAAGTACATTAATAATATAGTATTGTGTTCTATCTATTTCTAGATAATTTAAATTTTGTTATTAAACTACTTTCATACGAAAATAATTTAACGAAAAAATTAAAGACTTTAACAATAAATTTTTAAATAACATGTAACCTAAGTTACGTTTTGATCCGAAAATCAAATATAAATTCTACATGTAGAACTTATATTTAATTTACGATTCTTTTAATTAAGGCTTATAATCTTTATAAACCGAACATAATACTCTGTAATATTTTAGTTACTAGCATAAGAAACGAATCTTATGCTACTTACTCTGAAAGGAGGTGATCCAACCGCAGGTTCTCCTACGGTTACCTTGTTACGACTTCACCCCAGTTACTAAATCCACTGTGGAAGGTAGCTACTTTAGCATCCCCGCTTCGAATGAATTCAATTCCCATGGTGTGACGGGCGGTGAGTACAAGACCCGGGAACGTATTCACCGTAGCATTGCTGATCTACGATTACTAGCGATTCCAACTTCAAGCACTCGAGTTGCAGAGTGCTATCCGAACTGGGAGGCATTTTAACAGATTTGCTCCACCTCACGGTATCGCGGCTCTTTGTATGCCCCATTGTAGCACGTGTGTAGCCCTGGACATAAGGGCCATGATGACTTGACGTCGTCCTCACCTTCCTCCTGGTTACCCAGGCAGTCTGTTTAGAGTTCTCAGCCGAACTGTTAGCAACTAAACACGAGGGTTGCGCTCGTTGCGGGACTTAACCCAACATCTCACGACACGAGCTGACGACAGCCGTGCAGCACCTGTATGAAAGTTCTAGCAAGCTAGCACTTATACATCTCTGCGTAATTCTTTCTATGTCAAGTCCAGGTAAGGTTCTTCGCGTATCGTCGAATTAAACCACATGCTCCACCGCTTGTGCGGGTCCCCGTCTATTCCTTTGAGTTTTAATCTTGCGACCGTACTCCCCAGGCGGCACACTTAATGTGTTAACTGCATTACTGCTATGTCTAGCATAGCAACAACTAGTGTGCATCGTTTAGGGCGTGGACTACCAGGGTATCTAATCCTGTTTGCTCCCCACGCTTTCGAATCTCAGCGTCAATAATGTTCCAGTAGATCGCCTTCGCAATCGGTATTCCTTCTGATCTCTACGGATTTTACCCCTACACCAGAAATTCCATCTACCTCTCCCATATTCTAGATTAACAGTTTCAAATGCAGTTCAATGGTTGAGCCATTGGCTTTCACATCTGACTTATTAATCCGCCTACATTCTCTTTACGCCCAGTGATTCCGAGTAACGCTTGCACCCTCCGTATTACCGCGGCTGCTGGCACGGAGTTAGCCGGTGCTTATTCATATAGTACCGTCATTATCTTCCTATATAAAAGGAGTTTACGCACCGAAATGTGTCATCCTCCACGCGGCGTTGCTGCATCAGACTTTCGTCCATTGTGCAATATTCCCCACTGCTGCCTCCCGTAGGAGTCTGGACCGTGTCTCAGTTCCAGTGTGACTGATCATCCTCTCAAACCAGTTAGGTGTCATTGCCTTGGTGAGCCATTACCTCACCAACTAGCTGATACCGTACAGGCCAATCCCAAAGCTATAAATATTTCCCTTGCTCCCTTATGGGATAAAGGCATATAGAGTCTTAGCAACCGTTTCCAGATGTTATCCTCTTCTTTGGGGCATGTTACCTATATATTACTCACCCGTGCGCCACTTAGCTGACAGTTATAGCAAGCTATAACCCGTTCTCGTTCGACTTGCATGTGTTAAGCACGCCGCCAGCGTTCACTCTGAGCCAGGATCAAACTCTCCAAAAATGGTAGTTTGAAACTGACAATATTTATAATTGTTACATTACAAAATCATCACTCAAAATAGTTTTTACTACAAGTAGTAAAAGCTTAATAGACAAAGATATGTTTTACCATATTCTTGTTTTCTAATATTATCAATATGTTTGTTTAACCTATGTCATATTACATAGTTAAACAGAGTATCATATTCGGTTTATAAAGATTACTCTTTTTAAACCTTAAGTTGTTAAAGAACATCCAGACTCTCATGTTACCACCGCTCTTTCGTTTGGTGTGTATCACTTAAATTGGACGGGAATTATAGACAATTTATTCTCTTTTGTCAAGGGTTTACTCTTCGATTTGGCTTAAATTTGTAAAGTTTTGTTTTTAACAACTGATTAATAACTAAATACGTAATATAAAAGATCATTTGAGAACTTTTTCTAATTTAAATTAGAAAAAAGTTATTTATTTAAGAAAAATAAGTTTTTTGTTAACTTATTTTTTAGGTAAATATATTCTTTATGGGATATATTTCTTTTTCAACTAGAATTATTTTACATTTTGTCTTTTTTCATCATTTCTTCATGCATTTCTTTCTTTTCCATATTACCATGCATCTCTTTTTTCATCATTTTTTCAGATATCTCTTTCTTTTCCATATTTGAATTATTACTAGTACATCCAATAAAGATAAATGTACCTAATAAACTTAACACTAAAATAAACTTTTTCATTTTAAATCCTTTAATTTGATAGAAGTATTTTATGATTTTAATGTGTAGTTATTGTTAGGTAATTTAGGTTTTTAGGTTTTTAGGTTTTTAGGTTTTTAGGTTTTTAGGTTTTTAGGTTTTTAGGTTTTTAGGTTTTTAGGTTTTTAGGTTTTTAGGTTTTTAGGTTTTTAGGTTTTTAGGTAAGGATTGCGAGTTTATCTTTAGTTAAACTTAAATGTAAGAATATTTCAATAAAAATTGGGCTAAAAAAAAGCTCTTACTTTAAACCAAGAAATGGTTAAAAGTAAAAGCTATAAAAAATACTTAAATCTGGCAACGACCTACGTTTCGCACAAGGGGACCCTGCAGTATTATCAGCGATGAAGAGCTTGACTACCAGGTTCGAAATGGAGCTGGGTATTTCCTCTTCTCTATAATCACCAGAAAAAAGTAATAAATGAACGGAAACGCAGAACTAAAGTTCTGTTCATAATAAAAATCATACTTTAGTATAATTTATTATTAATTCACTTATTACTTTCTTCTTAAAAGAATAAAGTAAAAATTGTTAAAGTCTTGTTTTGAACACTTAAATTATTAAGCATACACTTAATAAGATAGTAGCCATTGAAATAATAAAAAAATAAGCCAAACGATCTATTAGTAATAGTCAGCTGAATGCATTACTGCACTTACACATCTATCCTATCAACCAGCTAGTCTTGCTGGGATCTTCAGGGAAAGTTAATCTTAGAGTTGGCTTCGTGCTTAGATGCTTTCAGCGCTTATCTCATCCGTACGTAGCTACCCAACGATGCTCTTGGCAGAACAATTGGTACACCAGTGGTACGTTCATCCCGGTCCTCTCGTACTAGGGACAAATCTCTTCAACTTTCCTACGCCCACGGAAGATAGGGACCGAACTGTCTCACGACGTTCTGAACCCAGCTCGCGTACCGCTTTAAATGGCGAACAGCCATACCCTTGGGACCTGCTTCAGCCCCAGGATGCGATGAGCCGACATCGAGGTGCCAAACCTCCCCGTCGATGTGAGCTCTTGGGGGAGATCAGCCTGTTATCCCCGGCGTACCTTTTATCCTTTGAGCGATGGCCCTTCCACACAGAACCACCGGATCACTATGACCGACTTTCGTCTCTGTTCGACTTGTATGTCTCACAGTCAAGCTAGTTTATGCCATTATACTCAACAAGCGATTTCCATCCGCTTTGAACTAACCTTTGTAAGCCTCCGTTACTTTTTAGGAGGCGACCGCCCCAGTCAAACTACCCACCAGACATTGTCCTGAACGAGGATAACTCGTCCCAGTTAGTAACTCAAATATTCAAGGGTGGTATCTCAAGGTTGACTCCACTAAAATTAGCATTCTAGTTTCATAGTCTCCCACCTATCCTGCACATGAATATCCAAGCTACAGTGTCAAGCTGTAGTAAAGGTGCACGGGGTCTTTCCGTCTTTCCGCGGGTAGGAGGAATTTTCACCTCCACTACAATTTCACTGGATCCCTGGTTGAGACAGCTCCCATCTCGTTACGCCATTCATGCAGGTCGGTATTTAACCGACAAGGAATTTCGCTACCTTAGGACCGTTATAGTTACGGCCGCCGTTTACTGGGGCTTCAATCAAATGCTTCGACTTACGTCTGACATCATCAGTTAACCTTCCAGCACCGGGCAGGCGTCACACCTTATACATCCTCTTGCGAGTTAGCAAAGTGCTGTGTTTTTGGTAAACAGTCGGGAGGGACTCTTTGTTGCAACCTCTCAAGCTTTTTGCAGTAAATGCATATACTTAAGTAGGCACACCTTCTACCGAAGATACGGTGCTAGTTTGCAGAGTTCCTTAACCAGGGTTCTTCCACGCGCCTTAGAATACTCATCCCACCTACCTGTGTCGGTTTACGGTACGGGCAACAATTAATAAACTTAGAGGCTTTTCTCGGCACGACAGTATCATGAATTCTCTATCTTCCCCGAGGGGTGTCAAGAGCCTGTAAGATCTCGGTCACATGAAGAGCGGATTTGCCTACTCTTCGACCTACGTCCTTCGACCCACTATTCCATCAGTGAGCTTCATTAACTCTATGCGTCCCCACTTCGCGCTTAATTGTTGGTATTGAAATATTAATCAATTTGCCATCGTCTACCCCTTTCGGACTCGACTTAGGACCCGACTAACCCTACGATGACGAGCATCGCGTAGGAAACCTTGGGTTTTCGGCGTTAAGGATTCTCACCTTAATTATCGCTACTCATGCCTGCATGCTCACTTCTATCCGCTCCACCACTCCTTGCCGGTATGGCTTCAATGCTGAATAGAACGCTCTCCTACCACTCAATATAAATATTGAATCTAAAGCTTCGGTGCATATCTTAGCCCCGTTATATTTTCCGCGCAGAATCACTAGACCAGTGAGCTGTTACGCTTTCTTTAAAGGATGGCTGCTTCTAAGCCAACCTCCTGGTTGTCACAGTAACTCCACATCGTTTTCCACTTAGATATGACTTTGGGACCTTAGCTGTTAGTCTGGGTTGTTCCCCTCTCGACATAGGATTTTATCACCCTACGCCTGACTCCCTAGATTACACATAAAGTATTCGGAGTTTGATAGGGTTTGGTACCGCGGTAAGCAGCCCTAGCCCATTCAGTGCTCTACCCCTTTATGCTACTACTAGAGGCTATACCTAAATATATTTCGGAGAGAACCAGCTATCACGAAGTTTGATTGGCCTTTCACCCCTATCCACAAGTCATCCGAGCACTTTTCAACGCACACCGGTTCGGTCCTCCACTAGCTCTTACACCAGCTTCAACCTGCTCATGGATAGATCACTTCGTTTCGGGTCTGCAGCATCTGACTAATTCGCCCTATTAAGACTCGCTTTCGCTACGGCTTCGTATATAAACTTAACCTTGCCAGACACCACAACTCGCAGGCTCATTATGCAAAAGGCAGTCCATCACCCTGGTGCTTGCGCACCATAGGGCTCTGAATGATTGTAAGCTAATGGTTTCAGGTTCTATTTCACTCCCCTCACTGGGGTACTTTTCACCTTTCCCTCACGGTACTTGTTCACTATCGATCTGTAAGTAGTATTTAGGGTTGGAGGGTGGTCCCCCCATATTCAGTCAAAATATCACGTGTTCCGACCTACTCGTTCTTATGTTTAGTACCATATAAAAGATTTCGTCTACGAGGCTATCACTCTTTATAGCTTAGCTTTCCAACTAATTCGACTATCTTATATATTATCACATAATGCCCTAATCCGATTTCGCTCGCCGCTACTTTCGGAATCTCTTTTGATTTCTTTTCCTGAGGTTACTGAGATGTTTCACTTCTCCTCGTTCGCCTTCTTGAATAAATTCAAGAATAACATGATTCGCACCATGCTGGGTTGTCCCATTCGGAAATTCCTGGATCAAAGCTTCTTGACAGCTCCCCAAGACTTATCGCAGTCTAGTACGTCCTTCATCGCCTCTTACAGTCTAGGCATCCACCATTAGCCCTTAATAGCTTATAATAATAAATAGAGTTAAACTCTATCGCTTTTTGATAATTATTCTTTGGCTACTATCTTATTAAATGTACAAGTACATTAATAATATAGTATTGTGTTCTATCTATTTCTAGATAATTTAAATTTTGTTATTAAACTACTTTCATACGAAAATAATTTAACGAAAAAATTAAAGACTTTAACAATAAATTTTTAAATAACATGTAACCTAAGTTACGTTTTGATCCGAAAATCAAATATAAATTCTACATGTAGAACTTATATCTGACTTTACAACTCTGTTTTTTTAAGGTTCTATGATTTTGGTATATGGTGGAGAATAGCGGGATCGAACCGCTGACCTCCTGCGTGCAAGGCAGGCGCTCTCCCAGCTGAGCTAATTCCCCTGGGTGAACAATTTTCATTGTTCTAGATTATGATGGTGGGCCCACCAGGACTTGAACCTGGGACCTCACGATTATCAGTCGAGCGCTCTAGCCAGCTGAGCTATGGGCCCATATACCTATTCTATAATCTTTATAAACCGAACATAATACTCTGTAATATTTTAGTTACTAGCATAAGAAACGAATCTTATGCTACTTACTCTGAAAGGAGGTGATCCAACCGCAGGTTCTCCTACGGTTACCTTGTTACGACTTCACCCCAGTTACTAAATCCACTGTGGAAGGTAGCTACTTTAGCATCCCCGCTTCGAATGAATTCAATTCCCATGGTGTGACGGGCGGTGAGTACAAGACCCGGGAACGTATTCACCGTAGCATTGCTGATCTACGATTACTAGCGATTCCAACTTCAAGCACTCGAGTTGCAGAGTGCTATCCGAACTGGGAGGCATTTTAACAGATTTGCTCCACCTCACGGTATCGCGGCTCTTTGTATGCCCCATTGTAGCACGTGTGTAGCCCTGGACATAAGGGCCATGATGACTTGACGTCGTCCTCACCTTCCTCCTGGTTACCCAGGCAGTCTGTTTAGAGTTCTCAGCCGAACTGTTAGCAACTAAACACGAGGGTTGCGCTCGTTGCGGGACTTAACCCAACATCTCACGACACGAGCTGACGACAGCCGTGCAGCACCTGTATGAAAGTTCTAGCAAGCTAGCACTTATACATCTCTGCGTAATTCTTTCTATGTCAAGTCCAGGTAAGGTTCTTCGCGTATCGTCGAATTAAACCACATGCTCCACCGCTTGTGCGGGTCCCCGTCTATTCCTTTGAGTTTTAATCTTGCGACCGTACTCCCCAGGCGGCACACTTAATGTGTTAACTGCATTACTGCTATGTCTAGCATAGCAACAACTAGTGTGCATCGTTTAGGGCGTGGACTACCAGGGTATCTAATCCTGTTTGCTCCCCACGCTTTCGAATCTCAGCGTCAATAATGTTCCAGTAGATCGCCTTCGCAATCGGTATTCCTTCTGATCTCTACGGATTTTACCCCTACACCAGAAATTCCATCTACCTCTCCCATATTCTAGATTAACAGTTTCAAATGCAGTTCAATGGTTGAGCCATTGGCTTTCACATCTGACTTATTAATCCGCCTACATTCTCTTTACGCCCAGTGATTCCGAGTAACGCTTGCACCCTCCGTATTACCGCGGCTGCTGGCACGGAGTTAGCCGGTGCTTATTCATATAGTACCGTCATTATCTTCCTATATAAAAGGAGTTTACGCACCGAAATGTGTCATCCTCCACGCGGCGTTGCTGCATCAGACTTTCGTCCATTGTGCAATATTCCCCACTGCTGCCTCCCGTAGGAGTCTGGACCGTGTCTCAGTTCCAGTGTGACTGATCATCCTCTCAAACCAGTTAGGTGTCATTGCCTTGGTGAGCCATTACCTCACCAACTAGCTGATACCGTACAGGCCAATCCCAAAGCTATAAATATTTCCCTTGCTCCCTTATGGGATAAAGGCATATAGAGTCTTAGCAACCGTTTCCAGATGTTATCCTCTTCTTTGGGGCATGTTACCTATATATTACTCACCCGTGCGCCACTTAGCTGACAGTTATAGCAAGCTATAACCCGTTCTCGTTCGACTTGCATGTGTTAAGCACGCCGCCAGCGTTCACTCTGAGCCAGGATCAAACTCTCCAAAAATGGTAGTTTGAAACTGACAATATTTATAATTGTTACATTACAAAATCATCACTCAAAATAGTTTTTACTACAAGTAGTAAAAGCTTAATAGACAAAGATATGTTTTACCATATTCTTGTTTTCTAATATTATCAATATGTTTGTTTAACCTATGTCATATTACATAGTTAAACAGAGTATCATATTCGGTTTATAAAGATTACTCTTTTTAAACCTTAAGTTGTTAAAGAACATCCAGACTCTCATGTTACCACCGCTCTTTCGTTTGGTGTGTATCACTTAAATTGGACGGGAATTATAGACAATTTATTCTCTTTTGTCAAGGGTTTACTCTTCGATTTGGCTTAAATTTGTAAAGTTTTGTTTTTTTAATTTAATTTTTCTTATCTTATACATTATATATAAAGAAAAAATACTTCTTTATATTATAAGTAAAGAAAAAACTATGTAGATTCTATTTTAAAGCTTTTATTAAGTCAATCATATTAAAATGTACGCAAGACTTATTTTATAAAAGGAAAGAAAATGTATAACAGAGATTATTTATCTCAAAACACGCATAATACTTCTCATGCACATGATTCATCAAAAGCTGAATTAATGAGCTTTTTAAAAGCTACTTACCAATTATTTGCTGGTTCATTATTAGCAGCTACGGCTGGAGCTTATATTGGCTTAGACATGGTTTCAACAATTGCCTCTTGGTATTGGGGTCTAGTAATTTTAGAATTTGTTTTATTATTTGCATTATTTGCAGTAAAAAATAAACCAGGAATAAATTTAGCTGTACTATTTGGATTTACATTCATAAGTGGATTAACAATAACACCTTTATTGGCCTCAGTATTTGCAATGCCCGCAGGTGCTTCTATTGTTGCACAAGCATTTTTAATGACTTCTGTTGCATTTGCAGGTATTTCTATGTTTGCAATGACAACAAAAAGAGATTTCTCAGGAATGGGGAAAATGCTTTTTATTGTTTTAATTGTAGTCATTGTAGGTTCTGTTGCTAATATTTTTATTCAAGCACCAATGTTACAATTAGGTATTGCTATGGTTGGAGCAGTTTTATTTTCTGCTTTTATTCTTTACGATACTCAAAAAATCATTAAAGGTGGTTATTCAACACCAATTGAAGCTGCTATTGCTTTATACTTAGATTTCTTTAACTTATTTATCATGTTATTACAAATCTTAGGTATTTTTAATAGTGATGATTAGGAACTAACTCCTTAAGAAGGAGTTAGTTAATTTTATGATGGAAATAAATGAATTAAGACTAATTGATGCCAATCTTAACAGGTTAAGGGAAGGCATTCGTGTTGTTGAAGATATCTTTAGATATGTATATAATGACAGAAATACTGCTTTAAAACTAAAAGAGTTAAGACATAAATCTAGACTTGTAATTTATAATGATTTATTAAAATCTCGTGATATTAAAAATGATGTTTTAAAAAAATCTACTGCTTCTGAACAAAATAGAGACAATCTCTACTCCATATTAATAGCTAATTTTAAAAGAGCCCAAGAAAGTTCACGTGTATTAGAAGAGTTTACAAAACTTCAAGATATAAAAACTAGTGAAACATTTAAGTACATTAGATACGAGCTTTATGATTTAGAAAAAGCCTTAATAAATATAACTTCAAACTCTAAATAGTTTAAATCATAATTTTTATATAAAAGTTTAGCCT
Source organism: Arcobacteraceae bacterium (assembly GCA_965224485.1). Classification (GTDB taxonomy): domain Bacteria; phylum Campylobacterota; class Campylobacteria; order Campylobacterales; family Arcobacteraceae; genus NORP36. The sequence goes on from CBDCZH010000016.1 coordinate 117,194, forward strand.
CTTTAAAACTAAGCTTTGAGTTTCCACTTACCCCTGAGTTCTTTATATATTTAAAAATATCTTTTTTATTATCAAATTCTAGATTGTAATTCAATATTTCAAATTCACAAGAAAAGTTATTTGAAAAAGCCTCTTTAATTTCTAAGCTTGACAAGATAGGTGATTTTTGCCTTGTAAGCTCTTGAATACTTTTAAAGGTATTTGAAGTAAATAACACTGCATACATTTCATTAGAAAGTGAAGAAAGAAGCTTAAGTATTTTATTTAAATCTTTTGACCATTGTAAAGCAGAAGAAGATAAAATCACATCATATTTATCATTTTTTATGTTCTTCCTAAAATCACTTGAATCAAAATCGAAACACTTAACTTCAAGATTTTTAGCTCTTGGATGAAGAGAACACATTGAAGAAGAGAAGTCAATTGCCTTGTAATAATCTACATTCCAGGTGATATTTTTATATATTTGCCCAGACCCACAACCTAATTCTAAAATTCTTTTTGGTTTACTTAAAATATCTCTTATAAGCGACTTTGCAACAAGTTGTTGTATTATATTGTATGAATTATATTCATTTGCGTGTTTTGAAAACTCATTTTTTACTGACATGGGAAATATTTTAGCTTTTTTTTAATAAAGTTTGGATAAAATACCTACCATTTTTTATAAAGGAATTATAATATGACATCAACACTACTAATAGTTCAAATCGTATTAGCAGTTTTAATAACTATAAGTATATTACTTCAAAAAAGTTCGAGTATGGGACTTGGTGCTTATAGTGGTAGTAATAACTCTGTATTTGGAGCAAAAGGACCTGCAAGTTTTTTAGCAAGAAGTACAATGGTTCTAGGACTTGTATTTGTTTTAAATACTTTGGTACTAGGATATTACTTTAATGAACAAAGACAAGCAAGTGCTGTTGATTCTGTAAAAGCAGAATCATTAATACCAACAATGCCAGCAAAAGCAAAATCTATTGCTCCAGCAGCTCCAATCAAGGCTGCTCCAGTTACAACTCCGGTTGTTCCTAGTAAATAATTTTATAAATAGCTAGTTACAAAGTATTAAACTAGCTATTTTTACACAAAATTAAGTACTTAATACTTACACTTCATTAAAATAAATCTATAAATATCTCAAAAATATAGATATTACAAAATAAATAAATATTAAAAATGATATAATCAAATAAATTTTAAATAAACAAATGTTTAATAGAAAACTTCAAGACAAATGATTCTATAAAATGTAAATAAAAGGATAAATATATGGTAAGCAAAATTTATACAGAAACTAAGCAAGGTATGGAAAAATCTCTAGAAGCATTAAAAAGAGACTATAAAACTCTAAGAACAGGTAAGGTTTCTCCTTCAGTTTTAGACGGTGTAAAAGTTGATTATTATGGAACTATGACAGATCTGAATCAAGTTGGTTCAGTTACAGCAATTGATGCAACTACAATTGCAGTAAATCCTTGGGAAAAAAATCTTTTAGGAGATATTGAAAGAGCGATACAAAATGCAAATATAGGTGTTAATCCTAATAATGATGGTGAAATAATTAAACTATTCTTTCCACCAATGACAGTTGACCAAAGAAAAGAGAGTGCTAAGGGTGCAAAAGCAATGACTGATAATGCAAAAGTAGCTATTAGAAATATAAGAAAACACTCAAATGATGAAATTAAAAATCTTCATAAAGATAAAGAAATTACTGATGATGAAAGTAAAAAAGCACAAGATGAAATTCAAAAAATAACTGATTCTTTTGTAACTTTAGCTGATTCTACTCTAAGAGCTAAAGAACAAGAAATTTTAACGGTTTAATTATGAATATAGAAAAAATATATAAAGATTCATCTGCTCTTTTAGAAGGGCATTTTAAACTAAGTAGCGGAAATCATTCAAAGTTTTATTTACAAAGCGCTAAAGTTTTAGAAAATCCTAAAACTGCTAAGCTTTTAGCAAATGAATTAGCTAAACAAATAAAAGAATCTGGTATCAAAGTTGATGCTGTATGTTCACCTGCACTTGGTGGAATAATTTCTGGATTTGCACTTGCAACTGCTTTAGATGTAAGATTTATTTTTGCAGAAAGAGTTGATGGAATTATGAGTATTAGAAGAGGGTTTGAAGTTAAAAAAGATGAAAAGTATATCATTTGTGAAGATATTATTACAACTGGTGGATCTGCCCTAGAAGCTGCAAAAGAAGTTGAAAAAAGTGGAGCAGAAGTTGTAGCTTATGCTGCTTTAGCAAATAGAGGTTTTTGTAAAAGAGAAGGAAGTACACAAGAGGCAAAAGAAAATTGTAAGTTACCACTTAACAAACCACTTTTTGCTCTTGATGATTTTACCTTTGAAATGTATTCACCTGAAACTTGTCCTATGTGCAAAGAAGGAAGTACAGCTTATAAACCAGGTTCTAGAGGCAACTAAAAATGAGTCGTAAAAAATATAAAGAAGTAAGAAAGAGTAAAGAAGAAAAAATAAATATAGAAAGTTTATCTTTTTCTTCTTGCTCTTCAATTCCCTCAAGAATAAAAGCTTTTGTTGTTGATATGTTTATGATAATGATGCCCTTAGCTTATATAACAACTTATGTTTTATTAGATGGTAAAGATGACTTTCAAAGTAATAACTCTGCTCGTTGGGCTATATCTATTATATATGGTTTAGTTATTATCTTTTTTTGGGTTTTAAAAGCACAAAGTCCAGGACTAAGAGCATATAAATTAAAACTAATTGATGCTAAAAGTAAAAAAAACATCTCTCTTGCAAAAGCAATTCTAAGATATTTTGCCTTTTTATTCTCTTCTATGAGTATAATATTAACACTTTTACCTTTTTTTAGAAAAGATAAAAAAACATTTCAAGACTTAATTGCTAATACATTGGTAGTTGACAGTAAATAATGATCTTTTTTAATCTTAGTGCATTTTATTTCTTTTATTTTGCAGCCGTTGGTGTTTATATAATTTTTATGCCAAAGGTTTTATTAGATCTTGGATACAGTACTTTTGATATTGGAATAGTATTCGCCCTTGCTCCTTTAATGAGATTTATAACTCCATTTCTATTTTTAAAGCACATAAAATTAGATCAAGTTGTTTTTAAACTTGCTCTTTTTTTAGCTTTATTTTGTGCTTCATTATTTTATTTCACTATTGATAATTTTTATGCTTTTTTAATTAACAATGCTATTTTAGGAGTTTGCTTAAGTTTAATACTTCCATATATCGAAGTTATTGCTCTTAAAGATTTAGGAAGACAAAGATATGGAAAATCAAGATTATATGGCTCAATTGGTTTTATGCTAATTGCTCTTTTACTTGCAAAGTTTTTATATGAACCTAAAGTAGCTCTTCATTATTATTTAGCAACAACAACTTTAACTGTTGTATTTTCACTTATTTTACTTAAATATGATGTATCTCATAAAGAAATAAGTTCTAAAAAGAGTTTTTCTTTTATGCAATACTGGCCGTTTTGGTTAAGTTTGTTTTTTATGCAAGTAAGTTTTGGAGGTTTTTATAATTTTTTTACTATTTATGAAACAGAACAAGGAATAAGCTTAGAGCTTATTTCATATTTATGGACATTTGGTATTATTTGTGAAATAATAATATTATATTTTCAAGCACCGCTTCTTAAAAAGAATTTATTAAATTTGATAAAGTTTTCCATTGCAATAACAGCAATAAGATGGTTTTTATTATATTTATTTCCAAATAATCTAACAATAACTTTCTTAACTCAAGGATTACATGCTTTTTCCTTTGCTTTATATCATAGTGCTGTAATAATATACCTATATACCTTATATGAGAACAAAAAACTAGCACAGCAATTCATGTATGGAGTTGCTTATGGTTTAGGAGGCTTTATAGGAGCTCTTAGCTCAGGGTATCTATATGGTGAGAATATATTCTTATATTCAAGTATTTTTGCACTTCTTTCATATATCTCAATTTTATATACTAAAAAATCACCTATAACTTAGATTTTTCCATCTAATTGATCTTCTCTGTATTTGATAACATCTTTTAAATCATCTATTTTTTTTGTATGTTCATCTATTTTTTTAAGTGCCACTTTATATGCTTTACTTTTTGCTTCTAATTCATTTTTTACATTTACTAAAGTATCTTCTAGTCTTTTACAAAGTACTTTAAAATCACTTGCTATTGTGGTGATTTTACTAACTTTTTCATTAGTATAATAAACTAGTTTTTCATTATTGGATCTAGTTTTTTCTATTTCTTCTTCAAAATGTTTAACTTGTGATAATAACTTAGAAGATCTTTTTCTCTCTATATTTAATGCATCTTCAAATAAAGGTGTATTTTCATATTTTTTTAATTTATTTATTAAACTTATTATGTGACTAGAATTCTTTACATTTTGTTTTTTGTTTTCTTGTATATTAGCTACGACTTTTTTCTTAAACTCTCTTTTTTCTAACTCATCATCAGTTGTTAAAAATCTAATTGCAATATATTCAATAATATCTTTTCCATATTCATCAAAAATTGGCATAATAGTTGCATTAACATAATAAGCAGACCCATCTTTAGCCCTATTCTTAACCTTACCACTCCAAGTTTTACCATCTTTTATATCAGCCCATAACTTTTTAAAACTTTCACTTGGCATATCAGGATGTCTTATTATACTATGTGGTTTACCTAATAATTCATCTTTATCATATTGGGCAATATCACAAAAAATATCATTCACGTAAGTAATACAACCTTTTAAATCTGTTTTTGAAACAATTGCTACTTTATTTAAAGCATCTAAGTACCTACTTATTTCTTCTTTTTGTTTCATTACTCTTAAAGAGAATAATTTATATTCGCAGTGTTTGGCAACTTTTTTAAATAAATCAGTAACATCAAAAGGTTTAGCTATATATTCAGAAACATTATAAGAAATAGCATCAAGCATATAGGGGACCTCTGTAAATGCTGTTACAAAAATAAAAGGCACATCACTGGTTTTTCTAACAAGCTTTAAAACTTCAAGACCTGAGAGTTTTGGCATATTTATATCACTTATTATTATGTCTATAATTGCTTTATTCTTTTCAAATAAAGAACAACCCTCTTCTCCATCTTTTCCTACAATAACTTTTTTAAAAACCATAAGCATTGTTTCTTCAATTGAGGTTCTAATAATCTCATCATCTTCAATATATAAAATTGTAATTTTTTTTAACAAGTCAGTATTCATATTCATCCTAGAATAGAAGTATATAAAAAACAAGTAAAGAAGTCAATTAATAATTTTTAATTTTAAACTTATTTGATGTTAAGAACAAGAGTTTTAATATTATTATTTATTTGAATTTCACTTATTTCTAGGTTTTTTAGCTCATAATTCATAAATTCTTCAAAAGAATTTATATTATTTTGTGCTAAAATTTTCAATAAATAACCTCTATAATGTTTAGCCCAGTGAGAAATAACTTTTCCATCTTTTAAAAACTTAAAAGTTAAAACTTTTTTATTTTTAGTTTTATAAAATTTTTCGTAATATCCTGCTCTTAAATCTATGATTTCATCATCTAAATAATTATCTAAAGCATCTGAAAAATTATCTAAGTAAAATTTTTCTAATGCGAAATCAGGAAGTTTTGAACCTTGTTTATATTTATAATCAGGGATTAAGTCATTTGCTTTTAGAGGACCAAAAAGATTTGAAAAAATTATTACATTATTGTCAATATAATTTTGTTCTTTTTCTTTTAAACTTTCATAAGAAAGTGCATCAAAAGCTACTCCATTGTATCGATTGATTGCTTTTAGGGTTTTCTTATTTTGTAAAGACTCTTTATATCTTTTTACTTCATCTTTATTTTTAAGACCAAACCAAGTGCTAAGTTCATCAATACTAAGATTTTTAATATGTTTTTCATAAAGAGTAAAAACTTCTTCTCTTTTATCAAATAAATTCTCTAAAAAGAAATTTTTGTTGCAAAAAGAAGGAGAATCTCCTCCTGTATTTTTAGTTTCAGCAGGGGCTAGTAGTATTTTCATTTACGTTTTCCTAGGTATAAGATCAATGAAAGTATAGCTAAAAGAGATAATTTATAAAAATTCTCCACTATGATATAACCAAGAATCATTTATTTTTTCAAATCTACTTTTTTCACAAAAAGTAATATCTTCATTATTTTGTTTTAAATTAACTCTAAAAGTAACATAAGATATTTTTTCATCTTCTTTTGTATCTAATATTTCTAAAGAATTAAACTCTGTACTAGTACAAAACTCTAAAATACTCTCTTTCCAAAACGCAATATCATTTGTATAATCTACATTTAAGAAATGTGTTGTTTTTATAATATATTTATAGTCATTTACACAAAATGCACTATATCTTGATTTCATTAATAAAAGTGCAGTTTTAGGCAAAGCTCCTATATGAAAAATTTTACAGCACTTTTTATATTCTTTTAAACTGCCACAAGGACAAGTTGTATTAAGAGAAATTTTCAATGTTCAAATTTTATAAGAATTTTTTTATAGAAATTCTTTTAATCTCTTTTTTTATACCTGCTAAAATATAATTAATATTATCACTTTTTAAACTTAGAAGTTCTTTTTCACATTGAACACAAGAAAAACTTGTTTTATATAATAAATAATCATTCTCATGAATTAACTCAGTATCACACTTAGGGCAATAACACCATAAGTCTACTACTTCTTTACCATCCCATGACCACTTCCAAGGTATATCTTTAAAATTATCACTTGTATATGAATGAAATTCATATTTAGGTTTTATAAATGATAGTAAAATTTCTAGAGATTTTATTAGCCCTAGAAAAACAAAAAGACTAAGAATTAGGAACTCTAGTGAATTTAATACAAAATCTGTCTTTATATATATTAAAGAATCATCTAATAGGATATTAAATTTTAATGGATAAAAAATACTCATTGCAAAAAGTGAGATTAGTGTTATAACAAATATATATATAAAGAAAATAGATATCTTTTTCTTAGTCAAATTTAATCCTTTTATTATTAAATGTAATTATACTATATTAAATTAATTATTTTTATTTAATTTTATAATTCTTTCAGTATCATATATAAAATATAAAAGGATTTAAATGAGTGAGCAAACTTTTCCACTAGAACTAATTTCTAATTTTATCTCTATTCTCATATTATGTGTAATATTTTACAGATATTACCAATATAAACAAAAGCTTGATGTTCTAAATAAATTCAAGGAAATAAAAGATAAAAATAACTTATCTATTGAAGATAAAACTTTTTTAGAAAAAAATCTAAATGAATATAAACAAGAGCATGTAAAAGTTGAAGCTTTATTGAAATTTTTATATCCCGTTTTTATTATGGTTGCTGCAATTTTAGTATTGTTATTTTCTTTTAGCACTGCGATGATTCATTTAAATATTGTAATTGTTATTTTTATTTATTTACATGTAAAAAGAATTCACATAAGAAATCTTCTTATTTTATTAGAAGATATTATTTCTTAATCTTATTATAAAGAGTAAAATATTTTCCAAGATGCGTCTTTATGTATTTCAAACTCAACAATATAGTTTGGGTTTGATTTCAAAAAAGAGATACAATCATAAATAGTTTTTTTTGCATCTGTACAATAAACATAATATTTTATCTCACCTTGAGAAATATCAACTGCTAAAAGTTTAACATTTTTTTCATTTTCTAATATTAATAAATGATTCTCTTCAAAAGCTGTAAAAAAGGCTAAACAAGATGGATCTGGAAAAAACATATCTTCAGAACTTGGATACTTATGTTTTATTATTAATAAAGTATCTAGATTTTCCTCATTTATTAAATCTCTTCTTACTCTTAACATTTGATTTATATTTGAACTTGTTTTTAAATCCCACATATCATACATATCTTATCCTTACCAAGAAATTATTTGTTTATTTTTACTTTCTAAAAAAGTATTTGTTTTTGAAAAAACTTTTGAAGAGAAAAAACCTCTATAAGCAGACAAAGGAGAAGGATGAACACCTTTTAATATACAATGTTTATCTAAATCAATTAGTTTTTCTTTTTTTATAGCATTAGCACCCCAAAGAATAAAAACAATGTCTTTTCTATTTTCACTTAATGTTTGTATTATTTTATCAGTAAATATTTCCCAGCCAATTTTATGGTGAGATTTAGGTTTTCCTTCTTCTACACTTAGAATAGTATTTAATAAAAGAACTCCTTGTTTGGCCCATATTTCTAAGTCTCCATTTAAACAAGAAGATTCTTTTTTTAAATCATCTTTGATTTCTTTTAAAATATTTCGCATAGAAGGCGGGTTTTTAATATGTGAAGGAGTTGAGAAAGACAAACCTTGAGCTTGTTTCTCTTTATGATATGGGTCTTGCCCTAAAATCACAACCTTTACATCTAAAAAAGCAGTTATTTCAAAAGCTCTAAAAATATTAGCTCTTGAAGGAAAGATATTAGAGTTTTTATACTTTTTATCTAAAGTTTTTTGCAACTTTTTGTAATAATCTTTAGTACTTTCTTCTTTTATAATATCTTGCCAATTCATTTATTCCCTTTTCTTTAATAATTATTACTAATTTTTTATTAGAAATCTATTATTTACTATATTTTATGTATTATTACAAAATAAATTAATAAAAAAGATAAAAAATGAAAGCTTGTATATTTGACCTTGATGGAACACTAATTAATTCTATAAAAGATATATCAATATCTATGAACATAGTTTTAAAAAAACTAAATTTTAAAGAACATAGTATTGAAGAATATAAAAACTTTTTAGGTGATGGTGCTTTAATTTTAGTTAAAAATTCACTTCCTTTAAATACTTCACAAGAAACTATTAACCTAGCTTTAGAGTATTTTATTCAAAGTTATGAAAGCAATGTTCAACAAAACACCTTTGCATATCCTGGAATTTATGAACTTTTAGAAGAGTTAGAGAAGTTAAATATTAAACTAGCAATATTATCAAATAAACCACATAAGTTTACTGTCAAATACCAAGAGCTTCTTTTTTTAAAAACAAATTTTTTAGAAGTTCATGGACAAAAAGATGATATACCAAAAAAACCACATCCATATGCAGCACTACAAATTGCAAAAGCTTTTGACTTAGACACACAAGATATATTTTACATAGGTGATACTCCAAGTGATATTAAAACAGCCAAAGCAGCAAATATGAAAAGTATTGGGGTTGCTTGGGGTTTTAGACCTAAAGAAGAGTTAAGGAAAGAAGGAGCTGATTATATTGCAAATAAACCTCTTGATATTCTTAAAATTATAAACTCTTGTAACTAATATGAATATTGAATATATGTTTTTACAAAAAGCTGTTAAAAATAGAAATTATATTGAATTTCTTTATTTACAAAAAGAGTATAAGAATATAAAAGCTATTGAAATAAACAGTGAATTTATAAAAAGTAAGAAAAAAGAATTTAAAATTAAAGATATAAAAAAACTAACAATAAAAAAAGAGAGATTTTAATGTACGAACCAATTTCATGTGAATTTTACGATCAATTACAAGTTGCTATTCAAAGAAAGATACCCTCAACTATTGTATTTTTTAATGAAAACAAAGAACAAGAACTTAGAAAAGGACTTGTTACAACATTAGATGTTCTAGAGTATAAAGAATTTATGGTTTTAGATAATAAAGAAAAGATACGACTAGATTTAGTTATATCTTTTAATGGAAAGAAATATATAGAGCTTTAGCTTAGAAATCTAAGTGAAAAAACTCTTCTTTAACTTTTTTGTATTCTGCTATTGAGCAAGTAATTTTTAAAGCATTATCATAATCTTTAAATTCTTCTAAAAAGAGTTTTTGTAAATCACTTACATTTGCTGTTCTGAAAACAAAATAACCAAGAACTTTTGAAGCTCTTGAACCACTTTTATCTATTCCAAAACTATCAAAACTCCAATCAACTCCTTTTGAAAAGAAAAAAACTTCTTCAATTCTTTTAGTCAATTCTTCTTTTACTAAATGATTGTACTCTTTAAGATGTACATAAAAAGCAACATTTACGTTATATTCATCTTGTACTAGTTTCTTCTCATACTTTGTTTCTGGCGATTTTGTTATAGGTGAATTGTCCATTAACATCCCTGTTTTTAAATTGTTATCATTATATTATATAAGAATAGATAAAGAGATTAATTATTTATTAATCTCTTTTCTAAATTATAAAATCATTACAGCAATAAAACCAAAAATAATAAGTGGTATATTAAAGTGTAAAAAAGTAGGTACAACAGTATCATAAATATGATCATGTTGCCCATCTGCATTTAATCCAGAAGTAGGCCCCAATGTTGAATCAGAAGCAGGTGATCCAGCATCACCTAAAGCACCAGCTGTTCCAATTAAAGCAATAATAGCCAAAGGTGAGAATCCAAATTCTAAAGCAAGAGGAACATAAATAGTTGCAATAATAGGAATAGTTGAAAATGATGAACCAATACCCATAGTAACTAGAAGTCCAATAATAAGCATAAAAATTGCAGCTAAGGCTTTATTATCACCAATAAGTAAGCTCAATGATGAAACTAATGCTTCAATACCATTACTTGCTTTCATAACTTCTGCAAAACCTGAAGCAGCTATCATTATAAAACCAATCATTGCCATCATGTGAACACCTTTTGTAAATACATCTTGTGTTTGTGATAACTTTATAACTCCACCTAAGGTAAAAATAGTAAATCCAGCAAGTGAACCTAGAATAATTGAATTTGCATAAAGCTGTAAGTATAAAGCTACAAATATTCCAACTATTGCTACAAAGATATGTTTCATATCAACAGAAGAATTTTCTTGTGATAAACCCTCAATTTGTACTTTTTTATATATTCTTGGTTTTCTATAAGAGAAAAATATCGCTATTAATAAACCTAAAAACATTCCAAAAACAGGAATAGCCATTCCAAGAGGTAACATCGAAGCATCAGCTGCAACTCCATTATCAATAAGATATTTTAAAAGTATATTTTGTAAAAATATTCCTCCAAAACCAATAGGTAAAAGCATATAGGTTGCTGTTAAACCAAAAGTAATTACACAAGCGATTAATCTTCTGTCCATATTTAAAGAAGAAATAACTTGAAGTAAAGGAGGAATTAATATAGGAATAAATGCAATATGAATTGGAATAATATTTTGAGAAGAAATAGCTGCACAAAGAATAAGTGAGATTAAAATAATTTTAACCCAAAGTCTTTCTTTTGCATTTGCATCACTATTTTTTAACTTTTTAATTACTTTATTTGCTAATAAATCAGTAATTCCTGATCGTGAAATAGCAACAGCAAAGGCTCCTAACATAGCGTAACTTAAAGCAATAGAAGCTCCTCCGCCAAGTCCTTTATTAAAAGCATCCATTGTTTCAAGTAAAGATAAGTCTCCTACAAGACCACCTACAATTGCACTTATAATAAGAGCAATAACAACGTTTATTCTTAATAAACTAAGAATTAGTAAAACTAAAACGGCAATTACAATAGCATTCATTTAAATCCTTACATTAAATATTAAGATAAGGTTATATCATAAAAAATATTAAATAACTTTTAGTTATACCTTTGAACAAAACTCTTCTATTTTTGAAGCAAAATAAACAGGAGTTTCTATCATAGGATAATGTCCAGCCTCGTTTGATTGAGAAAATTTTAAATCTTTATATATAGGTGTAAATATTTTTTGAATATTTTCTAATGCAAAAAGAGCAAAATCATTTTTACCAACAATTATACGCACTGGTAATTCTAGGCTTTTAGCTTCTTGTAAAAAGTTTGTATATAAATACATTTTCATATAAGCAATTCTAGCTTCAAGTTTTGAGGCTTCATAAGCCATTTTAATTCTACCCTCTCTCCACTTTTGATTATATCTTTTAGAAGAAGAGTTAACAATTTCTTCAATTTTACTTTCATTTTTTTGCATATCTTTTAAAAGTTTTACTTTTGCAAGTTCTGGAAGTTTTACACCTTCTGGACTAATTGGAGTTACTAAAATAAGCTTTTTAACTCTTTTGTCAATAAGAGCTAGTTTTTGGGCTATCATGCTTGACATAGAGTGGGCAATAATAGTAACTTCTTTAATATTTAAAATAGTAAGTAAATTAGAAATATCCATAGAAGCTTCTTCGCAAGTGTATTCTCCTAATAAATCTTTTGATAAACCATAAGCTCTTAAATCAACAAAAATATAAGTAAATTTTTCTTCATCTAAATAAGGAAAAATTGGCTCATAATTTTTATAGTTGCCCATTAAGTCATGTAAAAGTATTACTTTTTCCTCACCTTTACCTATTATTTTATGAGCTAATTCAAGCATTTTCTTCCTTCATTTTTAAGTAATTTAAATTTTCACAAGTATACGATGATTTTATTTGACTTTAAATAAAGTAAAGTATATACTTCTATTTATGAACACTTTAGAATTTTGGTTATTATATATTATTACTGTTTTTATAGCTTCGATTATTCCAGGACCTAGTATGCTTTTAGCACTATCTCATGGACTTAAATACGGAACTAAGATTTCCGTCGTTACTGCTTTGGGAAATACAATAGCTTCTATGATACAAGCAACTATTGCTATTCTTACCTTAGACATAGTTTTATCATCCTCAACAAATGTATTTATATTTGTAAAATATTTAGGAGCTTTATATTTAGTGTATTTAGGTATAAAATTATTTAGAACACCTTTTATTATACATAGTGAAGAAGATAAACTTGAGGAAAAACCAAAACTAAAAAAACTTTTTTCACAAGCTTTTATAGTTGCAGCTGCAAATCCTAAAGCCATACTATTTTTCACAGCTTTATTTCCTCAATTTATTCAAGAAAATAGAACTGGTTTTACTCATTATGTATTGTTAGTAGTAGCTTTAGGCTTTATTGCTTTTTTATGTATGATGATTTACTCTTTTTTAGCTACTAAGGTAAAAGGATTTTTTACAAGATCTTCAATCTCAAAATATATTGGGAAATCAATAGGTAGTATGTTTATAAGTTTTGGTTTAGGTTTAGCTTTTGTTAGTAAATAATATACTTTAATAATATTTTGAAAATACACTTATTAATAATATCATTTTTTGCTATATTTATTCTAAGTTCTTGTTCTACAAAACATTTAAATAAGAGTTCATTAAAGAAAAACCAAATTACACTTTTACAAAATTCTATACAAAATATGGCAAATACAGTTTCCAAAAAAGAAGCCTATACTTTAGCAAAAATTGCTGTTTTATACTCTCTTGAATTAAAAAAAAACTATAAACTTGTAAGTCCTGCTTTATATCACAATACTCTTATTAACATAGGTATAAAAGAGCGCGGTTTTTGTTATGATTTTACACAAGATTTAATAAAAGAGCTTAAAAAACAAGATTTCAAGACACTTGAGCTTAGATGGGCAGTACATAAAAGAGGAAAATATTTTGAACATAATGCAGTTTTGATTACTGCTAAAAATAAGACTTTTAATTCTGGAATTATTTTAGATGCCTGGAGAAACTCCGGTATTTTATTTTGGTCTTATTTAAAAGAAGATAAAAAATACTCTTGGAGTGAGAATATTAAAAAAAGTAAATTTTATGGAAATATTAAATAGCTTTAATTCTTTAAAATAATTAAGAAAATAGCTTAAAATGCAAGTTTAAAAAAGACTTTATATAAAAGATCACTTTTTTTTAATTCTCCAAAGTCCCTACTATCATAAGAAAAAGCATCTTCACCTTTTACAAAATAGCCTTTTTGTGTAATAGAAGTAACTTTTTTAACCATTAAACCTCTTATTTTATCTTTAAATAAAACAAGATCATTTACTTTTATTTTTGAAAAAGTAAAAAGTTTTAGGCAAAACACTAACTCCCCCTCTTTTAAAAGAGGGTAAAGTGAAGAACCTTCAACTTTAAAAAGTTTGAACATTAAGCAGGAACGACAATCTCTTCATTAGGTAAATAATTTGATTTAACTTTTTTAGTGCTAACACCTTTGATTTCCCAAAAAATTTCTGCAAATTTATTTACTTCTTCTAAAAGTTCATAAGCTTTATCTCTTGAAACATGCTGTCTATTTGCAGATGCTAAAGTCATAATAGTATGTACTAAAGAATGAATTTGTGGATATTTTTCAATTTGTGGAGCTTTAATAAAATCTCCCCAAATAATTCTAATTTCATGTTTTACTTTTTCTGCTTCTTCTTCTTTAACAGCGATATGTCTAGAAACAGTATTAATATATTCTAAACTATCACTTTTTTCTAAAGCAATCATCAGATCAACCATTCTTATAACACTAAGTGCTGCTATTTGAGCAGTAATTGGGTCATATATCCCACAAGGTACATCACAATGTGCTTTTACAGTTTCTATTTTAAACATTTTTTATCCTTTAATTTTTCTATCATTTGTTCAACTTTAAGCTCTTTTGCTAAAGAAATAGCAGAATTACCAAAGCTGTCCTCATACATTTTATTAGCTCCGTGCTCTAATAAAAACTCAATTAAACTTATTTTATTATACAGTACTGCGTAAATTAATGGTGTAGCTTTTTGTTTATCTTTTTGATTTATATCTAAACCACATCTTAGTAAAGTCTCTAATAAGTTGATATTATTCTTATATACACAATAATGCATAGCATGTAAATCTTTTTTATATTCTACTAATAAATTAATATGCAAAGATAATAAAATCTCAGTCGCTACTAAGTTATTTGAATATATTGCCCAAAACAAGGCATTTCTTCCTTTTTGATCTCTTATATTTAAATTTGCTCCATAATTAATACAATCTATTATCTTATGATTTAAGTTCAATACAATTGCTTCAAATAAAACACACCAACCTACATTATTTTGAGCATTTATATCTGCACCATTAAATAAGAGTTGATTAAATGTTTCTTCTTCTTTTATATTAGAAATAAGTAAGGAAGATAAATCAAATTTATGATTTATTAAATTATTATTACTCATTTTACCCCTTAATCTAAAATCTTACATAATATTATCATATAAAGCTTAAAATATATTGAGAATTAATATCGTTTTAGTAATACTTATATTACTTTAATTTAGGAGATAAAATGGAACAAACAGCCTTAATATTAATTTTTTGGTATGGAATTTTACATGCTTTTGGACCTGATCACTTATCAGCAATAGCTGATTTTTCACTTGGTAAAAATAAGAAAAAGACAATGCTTATAACAGTACTATTTGCCTTTGGTCATGGTATATCACTTTTAGCTTTTGCTAAAATTTTAGAAGTTTATGCACTTAGTGATAAAGTTCTTTCATATGGAGATACTGTTTCTGCTTTAGTTATATTATTAATGGGAGTATATTTATTATATATGGTTTATTCAAATAAAATTCATTTAAATAAACATATACATAAAGGAGAAGAGCATTTTCATATTTATTTTGGAAAAGAACATTCTCATACAAAAAAAGACCTAAGTTCAGCTTTTGCTATTGGAACACTTATGGGTATTGGAGGAGTAAGAGGTATGTTAATAACCCTTTCTTTAGTTCAAAATCAAGAAGTTAATATATATATGGTATTAGCATTTACTCTAGGAGTTATGTTAATCTTTATCTCTTTTGGAGCTTGTATCTTATACATAAATAAAAATTTATTAAATTCTAAGAAAAATATTAGAAGAGTATTTAGCTTAGCAGGTATTATTTCAGCTGTTGTAGGTTCATCTATGCTACTTTCTTAACTTTTATTTTAAAATCTTTTGATAAAATATCAAAAAAGGTTTAAAATGAATAGAGTTGTAGTAATTGCAAAGATAAAAATAAAAGAAGAGTTCTATTTAGATGTATATAAAGAGCTTTTATTAATATATAAACACACCCATGAAAATGATGAAGGATGTATTCAATATGATTTACATAATGACTTAGATGATAAGCATACTTTTATTTTCGTAGAAACTTGGGAAAATAAAACATATTTAGATGAACATATGAAGCAAAAACATTTTTTAAATTTTATAAAAGAAATAAGCTCTAAAATTGAAAGTTTAGAAGTAAATAAACTACTTAAAATTGATATTTAAGTAAAAAAACTTTCACATTTGAACATGTGAAAGTTTGTTTAATACTAAATAATTATAGTTTATCTAAGGTTTCTACTAAAGCTTGTAAACAAGATTTTCCTAAATCACTTGATCTCTTAGCAGACCAGCCAAATTCTTTATTTGGAGTTTTTATAGTGTCTTTAAAAGGCATTTCTAAAGTCATAGCTAAAGCATTGAAAGTAAAGGCTAAATAGTTAGTTCCTACTGTCATTAGAGCCTTTCCGTGCTTGTCAATATCATATCCTATTTCTGTTTGGAAATCTGGATTATTTTTTTGTAAAGCTTCTTGAAATGTATCTAATTGTTCTTGTTTTTTATTATTCCAAGAAACAATACCTTGTGCTCCTGCAATAAAATTATAAGCTAATTCTTCATCTCCATGAATATCTAAGCAAAAATCCATTCCTACAAGTTTCATTTTCTCTTTTACTAAAAAAACTTCAGGTGATTTTTCCATACTTGGGTTTAACCATTCTCTATTTAAATTAGCCCCTGCTGCATTTGTACGTAAGTTTCCTCTAAAAGAACCATCGGGATTCATATTTGGAACTATATAAAAGACTACTTTTGTAAGAAGTTCTCGCACTAAAGCATTTTGCTCATCTAATAAACTTTCTAAAATACCTTCCATACACCATTGTGCCATTGTTTCACCAGGGTGCTGTCTTGCTATTAACCAACATACTTTTTTATTTTTACTATGTTCTCCAATTTTTAATAAATCCATATCAAAACCATCAAGACTAGATCCTAAGTTTATATATTCAACTCTAGGATGTATTTGAGCTTTTGCTATTAAATCATCATGTTTTTGCATTGAGTATGGAGTAAAATAAGCATAATAAACAATATCATGTAAGGGTTCATGGGAGATTAAAAGTTTTTCGCCATCATAAAAAGTATCAACTCTAAACCAAGTTTGTCTATCATAAGAAGCAAGAGCTTTATATCCATGCCAAGCATTTGCATATGAAGTTTTACTTGCATTTTGAATTTCCAAACTACAAGCAATACTCTTCGCTCCTGTCAATTTAAAATAAAACCATTGAAAAAAATCAGAATTATTATCTTTTTTAATTTCTAGTTTTATTTTACCAGTATTACAAATATCAAGACAGTTAATATTTCCACCATCAAAGTTGCTACTTATAGTCATTTTCTTCCTTTTATTCTTCTTTATACATTATAAGAATAAAAAGTAGTTAATAAGTGTGCTTTTATACTAAATTTATACTTTTTGAGAACTATGTCTTTGCATAAACTTAAAAGTACCATATAAAAGGATAAAAACAGAAGTAATCACAATAATGGCTTCTTTAAATAAGGTAACTTCAGTAGCACTATAACCACTTAAAAAAGAGTTTCCTAAAAAAATTCCATAAAAACTAAATAAAGAAATATAAACAACAACTATAAATCGTTGAGCATCAGAGAGAATTTTCTTTCTTTTTAAATTTGTAACTAGAAAAACCATAGTGACACTAATAATGAAAAAAACCATACTCGCTAAAGTCATACTCTTTTCAACATATAAATCATTTACAACAAAATATCCCAATACTCCAAGAAAAAGTATCAATACTAAATAAATTCCATTTTTCATAATAAGTCCTTTGTCATATTATATAAAGTAAAAAACTAAATTAAATAATTTAATATGTTATATAAACACTTTAAGTACACTTTAAGGAGGTGATATTAATTAGTAATTTATACTGTTTATAAGTTCTAAATAAAAGCTTACAATTATGTAAGCCTTTTAGTTTTCAACTCTTTTTTCTAAAGACTTTTTATAAGCAGGTCCTAATTCAAGGCAAGCTAATATTTTTTTAATATTAGCTTGATTCTCTTTTGCTTTTAGAAAAGATTTATTGATAAACTCTATATTTAAAGTCTCGTATTTTCGTGAAAGTAGTTTTAGTTTTGAGTTTTTATCGATATATCCTTCTTTTATAACTCTTAGATAAAATCCAGTTTTGCACTCTTTTATTGCATCTACACTAATAGTTTTAATTCCTAAAATTGAAGATATTTTATAACAAGGTTCTCTTGGTTGACTTACTTCTAGAATAGTCTCACCAAAAGAAAATCTATCTGCTAAACAAATATCTTTATCTTTTATATTTAAAAGTGTTATATTCTCAGCAAAAGAGCAAGGACTTAGGCTTAGATCATATTTTTTTTCAAAAAATTCATACTCATCTTTACAAAAAGCACAAATAGCTTTATGCTCTCCTCCATGATGTTTTTTATCACTTTGAGTATCACTTAATATTCCATTTTTATTTACATATACTTTTGTTGTAAGTTCTTTTTTCTCATAAGAACTTACAAATGTTTTGCCATTTTTTATATATGTTTTCTTCTTTCCAGAATATAAAGCAAATAGTTTAATTTCTAACAAATTAGATTCCTTTCAACATTGAATTTTTAAATTACAAGCAGAAGGTTCTATCTTCTTAAAGCTTTTAATGCATCAAGCAAGTACTTAGGATTATGTATAGAATCATACATTTTAAGTACTTCTTTATTGGTATCAAATAAACCATAAACAGCCATTTGTGCTGTTCTTACTGAATATTCTACGGTAAAGACACAATCATTAGGAACTTCTGCAAATTGCCCTAAAAAAGCAAAGTTTGTTGCACCTTTTGGTATTACATCAGGTCTATCACCAATGTTTCTTGGCATAAACAAACTATCTATATAAGGCATAGAGACTGGTATGCAATTTATCTTTCCATCTTTAGTACTTTTTTTCATTAAATTCTGAATATTTAAGTGATAATATAACTCTTCTAAAATTTCTTCTCCATTACACTCAGCCATTGTTTTATTTATATGATTACCTTTTCTATCAGGATAAAGTCCATAACCCCAAAATATTTTAACATCCAAGGGTTGATTTGGAAAATGTGCTTGTCTTGCTATTACAAAAGACATAAGCCAATTTGAATCAGTAATTGTTACAAGACCTCCTGTTCCATCAACATTTCCAGAAAATTCTTCCATATAATCATGAAAAGTATTATCTTGCATAGTTACTGTAAAGGAGTACCATTTTTGTAAATTAATATCATCACAAAATACAGAAGGGTTCCCAAAAGAACTATCCTTTTTTGCAAGTTTCTTCCATAATTTCCAAGATCCAGACTCTTCTAAACCTTTAAGTTTAGCAGGTCTTCTCCAGGTTCCATTATCGCTACTATCAGTAATAGAGCCATTTGTAATAAATACAAAGTCATTTTTACCTAAAACTATTTCATCTTTATTTTTTAGATGAAGGATTGTTGCTGTTTTTTTGTCAGAAGATATATTAAAATCAATATCAATAACTTCTTTCCCTAATTCAAAATTTACACTTTTTTCTTCAAGATATTTTTTTAATGGTCTTACAACAGAATCATATTGATTATATTTAGTTCTCATAATTCCACCTAATCTATTAAGACCATCAATATGATGAATAAATCTTTTCATATATCTTCTCATTTCAGCCAAACTACTCCATTTTTGGAAAGCAAACATTGTTGTCCATATATTCCAAAAATTTGTTTCAAAAAAATCTTGCTTAAACCAGTCTTCAATTCTTTTATTTCCCAATGATTCTTCTGAAACAAAAATTAATTTCAAAAAGTCTATTTGGTCTTCAAAAGATAAACCATAAGAAGAAACATCTAATATTTTTCCATCTTTTAATAAACGAGCTTTGGCATTTGAAATAAACTTCTTATTAAAATCAAAAGACTCATCTTTTACTGAAATATTCTCATCTTCTAAAGAAGGAATATTTGAAAGCAAGTCCCAATAACATTCATAATGAAGTTCATGCATCCTTCCCCCACGAACAACAAAACCACTATCTTTATCTCCTGCTCCATCAGTTGCTCCACCAACAATTTTGTCTTTTTCTAAAATATAAATATTTTTTCCAAGAACACCTGCATCTTTTTGCAAATATACAGCACTTGCAAGAGAAGCTATCCCACCACCAATTAAGTAAACTTTAGAATTCTTTGATATTTTATTATTTGACATCATCTTCTCCTAAATTTATTTTATTCTCTATTATAGTACATTTTAAAGATTAATAATAAATATTAAGTTTTTATTATAAGTATAAAAATGATTTTTTGCTTAATCTTTTTTATTCAGTGTTATTTTTATTATAAATTTGTTATCATTAGCAAAAAATAATATATTCAAGGCAATCAATGCTCCATATTGAAAAGGAATTAATATCTTATAAGGTAAAAGATATTTTAGAGATAAATAATTTATCGTTAGATTCTTCATATAAAGTGATAATTGAAGAAATTCTTTTATCTTATTCATTAAAAGAAAAGATAAGTGAAAAGAACCTAAAAAACATTAGAACTAATAAAAGTTTCCAACTTTATTTATTAGATTTAGTACAAAAGAAAATGAAAAATATAATTACTGATAGCTCATGTATACAATTTAGTGAAATGTTAAATATTATAAATTTGCTTTCTTACGGAAAAAAATACAAAATATTTACAAAATATAATCAATTTTCAAAAGATGGTACTAAAGAGATTCTAAAAGAGTATGAAACTTTACTGGAAAATACTTTTTCTCAAGATCAAATATGTTTCAATATTTACTTTTCTTTTTATACAAATATTTTGGATAGTTTTATTCAAGTCTGTATTATAAACTCTATTGATATAAAGTATAAAAAGAATATTGCTTTTATTGTAGAATTATTACAAACAAGTATCAATACAATTAAAACAAATATAGAACTTCCTCAACACTATTTAGATATTTTAAATAAAACTTTTGCCAAATCTTTATTGTTTTTTTCAAATACAAACTATGTTGATACAAATGAGTATACAGTTGATACCTTAATTTATTTTTTTGAGCAAACCTTAAAAAAACATATAGATGCTTATTCTATATTCCAGTCAAATAAAGAAGATTTAATTCATTACAAAACTTTCTTATTAACAACAACAAAACTTCTACTTTTCATGTTAAAGAAATTAGATAGCTATAAAGAAAACTATTTTTATAAACTAAATATTATCTCGAAGTTATACAATAAACATTTTTTGCAAGAAGAGCGTATATATAAGGGAAGTGAAAACTTTAAACATAATTTATTAGAAAAATTTGTTTTTATTTATGATGAAAAATTAAATATTTCATATAAACAATTATTAAATATAATTTTAGAAAAAAATAAATTAAGCCATAATGATATTATTCTTATTCATGATTTTGTTTTATTTGATAAAAGTTTAGATAAAAATGAATTAAGTAGAATATTAAAAACTATCATCAATTTTAAACAAGAAAAAAATGATTATTATGAAAACTATAGATTAAAAATAATTGATATAACAGTAAATAGATTTATAGAATTACAAGTTTTCCAAGAAAAGAATGAAGATGTTAATTTACTTATAACTTATTTAAACAAGATTGAACAATCATCTCATTTATTAGCTTCTTATTCTAAAATTCATTTAACAATATCATTATATTATTCACATCAAAATCATGAGTATTTAGTACTGTCTAAAAAGCATTATTATATTTCTAAAAAAATGTATTCATTTGATTCTTTTTTAAATGAATATTCTGATATTTTTGAAAATATTTTATTTAATAATGCAAGTGCTTATTTAGAAAACAACTTTATTAATCATAATATATTAAAAAAAGATTTATATAATTTTGGAAATAATCTAATGCAAGAATTTGCAATAAATGAGAATACTTTTCTAAATAATCAAATTAGAAATAAAATATTAGATATTATTCAAAATATACTAAATAAAAGTACTTACACAAAACTAGATGCAAAAAACGATTTAAGTCTATTACTTTCTAAAAAAATTTTCTTTTCATTATGTGAATGTACAATTATAAAATCAGTTCAAATACAAAAGAATTCTAGTCAAGAAATATATAATATTCTTATACAAGAATTAAACTCCACATATTCTATAGTTTATAAATATTCAAATTTTTATGAATATAATTTCAAAAAAATATATGAAGAAAAGAAATGAATTCATAAAAGAACTAGTAAAAACCCCTATTCTTTTATTTTAAAAACTTGAAAATATACTTAAACTAAGGTGGAAAGTTTCACCTTAATTTATATACTACTTTTACTTATTCAAGTATACATACTAAGCTTTGAATGAAGTAAAAATAAAAGCTAAAGTAAATCTTTTTATTGTCTTTTTTTTAAGACATATTTGTTATAATATTTGCTATTTAAAGACTAAGGAATGTTATGAATTTATCACTTAAATTTTTTACTATTGTATCAGTTTTGTTCTTTTCACTTATGCTAAATGCTTCTGAAAAAAACAGCGATGGATTAAAGACAATTATTGGAGAAGACCTTTAGTTGAGAGATATATTTTAGATGAATTAAAAGATTTACGTATTTCTAATATGAAACTAAGAATTGAAGTTGAAGAGAGAATAGCTAAGAATGTAGTTCAGCAAACAGATCGTGCCGCTAGATATATGACAGATACGATTGGAAATATTTTTTACCTAATTGCAGCTGCAACATCTATACTTATTTTTGCAGGTTGGAATTCTTTAAGAGATATTAGAAAAAAAACAGAAACTATAGTTGAAGAAAGAGTAAACCAAATTACAAAAAAATATAATCTTCAAATGCAAACAATTCAAGAAGAAATGACCTTACAATCTGAAAAGATTATTGATAACCAGAATAAAATATATAATACTCAATATATACATTCACTTTGGATGCGTTCAAATCTTGAAACAAATCCACAATCAAAAATTGATATATATGATGAAATTATAACTATGAACCCAAATGATGCAGAAGTTTATGCCTATAAAGCAGATGCTGTTTTAGATATGGATGAATACGAATGGGCACTTAACCTTAGTAATAAAGCAATAGAAATTGACCCAGAATATGGATATGCTTATTGGCAAAGATCATGCGCAAATGCAGTATTACACAATAAACATGAAGCAATTGCTGATTTAATAACAGCAATTGAACAAGCACCTAATTTAAAAGATGAAATACAAAGCGAAGAATTATTTGAAAACTTAAAAGGAATGAGTGAATTCAAAGAATTATTAACTTAAAATAGGTATTTTAAGTAAAGAGGTGTGGATTACTCTTTACCTTACAAAAACTAAGTGATTATAAAAATATATAAAATTCTTGAAAGGATAAAGTATGAATAATCAAATTTTAAAAAAACTAAAACAATTAAAACCAAAGATTAAAAGTGAAGGTTTTGAACTTATAGGAGTTTTTGGTTCTTTTGCAAGAAATGAAGAAAAAGCTACAAGTGATATAGATATACTTTATCAAATAAATGATACTAAAGAGTATTTAAAAAAATACTCAGGTTGGAATAGCATTACACATATTCTAGAAATTAAAGATTTTTTAAAAAAAGAACTAAATAGAGATATTGATTTTGTTGATAACTCTTCTTTAGATTCAATTGCAAATAAGTATATTCAAAAAGATTTAATATATGTCTAAAGCTAGAATAGAGACTATTTTAAAATATATAGACGATATAGAGTATATTGTTCCTA
The DNA here is from genome assembly GCA_965224485.1 of Arcobacteraceae bacterium. Taxonomy (GTDB): domain Bacteria; phylum Campylobacterota; class Campylobacteria; order Campylobacterales; family Arcobacteraceae; genus NORP36. Next base: position 140,928 of record CBDCZH010000016.1, read on the forward strand.
ACTATGATGGTGTTCTAAATACTTTAAGGGTATTAACTTAGCTTTGATTGAAAACATTGTTAGAAATTTACTTAAACCTCTTAGCTTAGAACTAGCAAAAGAACTTACAGAAATTGATATTAAAAATGGTGATTATTCTACTCAATCAGCTAAAGAACATATTGAGACTTTAAAAAAAGATTTATTTTAATTAACTAATTTGTTCTTTTAGAATTTTAATTAAGACTTCTTCTTTTATATTTGGTATTTTGGTTTTTGAGTATATTTTTAATAAGTATACATTCTCATTTTTATCTAGGTAATAATAAATAACTCTAAACCCTCCACTTTTACCAATTTTAGAAGATGAGTTTTCTAATCTAATTTTAAATAAGTTATTTGATAATACAATTCCAGCTTTTGGATTAACATTTAATATATCATTTAATGATATTAAATCACTTAGTAATTTCTTATTCTTCTTATATAGTTGTTTTACATCTTTTTTAAAAGAGTCTAAACTAATTATTTTCAAGTTCATTGATTAAATCTTCTAAAGTATCTTTCTTATCTTTATTTGAAATTGTGTCATTTAGCTCTTTTACTGAGTCTTCAAACTCACAATAAAAAATATTTTCTTTTTGAACTTCAACATAAGATTTTATAGCCTCAATAATTACTTCACTTCTATTAACAGAAAAACTCTTAGTAAATTCATCTATTTCATCAAGTAAGTATTTAGGTACTCGTAATCCAACTTGTTGTTTTTCCAAAGATAATAAGTTATTCATATTTATCCTTTTGTTTTACTATATTATATATAATAGTTTTACATTTGTCAAATATATTCTTATTTTAGTAAAGAAGTATAATTATAAAGCAAGTTTTTAAATTGACATATTGAATAATACTTGTTATAATACTATTAAAAGTACTATTAAGGATACTATTATGGTTATTTCTGCAAATGAAGTTAAAACAAAAGGTGTTTCTTTATTTTCACAACTCTTAGAAAAGTTTGAAGAACTAACTATAAATGTTAGAGGAAAAAATAAATTTGTAGTTATTGATATTCAAAGATATAAAGAACTAAGAGAAAATGAACTTAATTTAGCTTATATAAAAACAATGCAAGATATAAAAGATAAAAAATTTAAAACACAAACAGCCAAAGAACATCTTGAAGAATTAAGAAATGAAGTATAAATTAATAATCACTCAAGAGTATTTCAAAAAACTAAAAAAGTTTTGTAAAAAACATCCTGATGTATTAAATAGATATGAAAAAGCTATCACAATTCTAGAAGTAGACCCCTTCCATCCAAGCCTAAGAATTCATAAATTAAAAGGTGAATTATCAAACTTCCACTCTATCTCAATTACCATGGAATACAGGGTAATAATTGATTTTATAATAAAAGATAATGAAATCATTCCTATTAGTATAGGTACACATGATGATGTTTACTAAAGCCTTATTACTTCCATTTATATCTATCTCTTAGCTTAGATAGTTCATAATTATTGTATTTAATACTTCCGTTATGCATTAAACGACCAACTATAATTGAAGGCTTTATATCTAACTCTTTTGCAAAAGTAATTACATTAATTCTTGAAAAATCTTTAGCTAATAAAAACTTTTTAAAATCTTTACTACTAATTAATATTTCGCTGGCGAACTTATCAGCCTCATCTTCTTGCTTTTGCAATTTCGGATCATTGTATCCATCTTCTAAAAAAACTTCTCTTTTTGGATGAAGTAAAATATGACCTAATTCATGAAAAAAACTAAACCAAAAAACATCACTAAAACTACCTCTTAAAGTCATAGCAATTACAGCTTTTTGATTGTCTAACCAAAATGTTGCACCATGCACTTTTGTATTTTTAAAGTGAGGTAGTAATACTAATGAAATGCCACAACTATTTAATACTTTTTGAATTTCTTCAATAGATTTATTAATATCCTCTAAATTAATTAATGATTTTATCTCTATTAACTTCTCTTTTAATTTTTTCTTATCAAAAATTTTAGTCTCTATTTCTTTTGCTTTTATTCTTGCTACTTGTATCCAAGTAGCAATAGATTCATTTGAAATATTATCTTTACTTGCAACTCTAAAAGCTACTTCATAAGCCTTTACTTGTGGAATTTGAGCTAATTTGGCAACGCTAAAGAATCTTTTTAATTCGTCAACCTTTTCAACTGCTTTTTTGGTATATTCAACAAATCCTAAATTTACTAAATCTGTATACGGAAAATTTTTAACAAATTTACTTTCTTCTTCCATAAGTTTTAATTCTTCTTCTCTTGCAATAACTACTTGATATTCACTCTCTAATCCAATCCATATATTAGAAGGAATACCTAATACATCTTCAAGCTCAAGAGCTGTAGTTGAAGTTATACTTTTTTTACCTTTTATTATCTCATTAATAGCTTGGAAAGGTCTTCCAAGTCTATTAGCAAGTTCAGATTGAGACATTCCTATATCTTCTAAAGTTTCTTCTAAAAACTCTCCTACATGTATGGCTAAATCTGAATTATATTTATTAGTCATCATAATGTTTACTCACTTCCTCTATCTTTGCGATATCAAAACTATCCCCATCATTGGTGATAATAAGTCTGTAAAACCCAGTAAGGGATATTGCAAACTCACCTTCTCTTTTTCCAGTTAGTGGATGAAATTTTAATATTGGAATTTGAAACAAGTCATCAAAAGATTTTGCACTCTTTAATATATTTACTCTTTGGATATATTTCTTTGCAACTGGCATTCCATAAACTTTTACAGCATCTTTTGAATTTTCATATTGCTTTTGTAATTTCTTTGTTTTAAATTTTATTTCCAAAATCTTTCCTAACTTTCACCCTAAGGGTGAATAATACATTATTTTAACTTACATTATTATTAAAATAATACTTTATTCATTATCCTAATATTTCTTTTGATGATGCACAAAAGAAAGTACAAAATGCAGTTAACAATATCTCAAAAAACAAAGGTCTTTCAGAAGAAGAAGTATTTAACAAAATACTAAATCAATGAAATATAAAATCATTATTGAACCAAGTGCAATTAATGATTTAAATTCAATTTACACTTTTATAGAAACAAATGATTCCAAAACAAAAGCTAAAAACTTTCTTTCAAAACTACAAAACAAATCAAAACACTAAATCAAATGCCACAAAGATACAGAGATTCCTATTATTTAAAAGATGGAAAAACAAAAGATCTAATTTACAAAGGTTATACTATTTGTTATCATATAAACAACAATAGTGTACATATTCTTACAGTATTTAGACAAAAAAATTATTAGTGAATAATTCATTTTCATCTATATAATAGTAAATTATTTTAGTGCGCATATAACAAAAAGTGGAGATTCAACCCCTGGGGTGTAATTTGGAAACACCCTGATATGTTAAATAGATATGAAAAAGCTATCACTATTTTACAACTAGACCCATTCCACCCAAGCCTTAGAATTCATAAACTAAAAGGCAAATTATCAAACTTCCACTCAATCTCAATTACTATGGAGTATAGAGTAATGATTGATTTTATAATAAAAGATAATGAAATCATTCCTATTAGTATAGGGACACATGATGATGTTTATTAAGTTATCTGTCACCACTTTTGAAGGTTTCTAAATTTGGTTATTAACTTTGAGGATATAGAAGAGAAGAAAACAGTTGACACTATTATTTCTCGTCATTCTTATTTATTTTTATTTGATCAAACTTTTTATATATTTGTAACCCCTGTTCTTTATTAATAAACTTTATATATTCTATTTTACTTTTTAATACTTGATGAAAATCATTTGTATCTTTTATATTTTTTTAAAAATCTTATTATATTTTTCAACCGCTGCCTTTTTATTATATTTAATCCATAGATAAATAATAAATGATAGGTTATCTCTTTCTTTCTTTGAAATACTCATTTTATTATTATTCACAACAATTCCAGTTACATCTTGCTTTTTATTAGAAGATAATATCTTTGTTTTTTCATAGTTAGGAAGAAAACCTTCATCGTATATTATTTGATATATAAAATTAATAAATTTTGATACATTAATTGATTCATTCATAGAAAATGTCATATCATCTGAATATCTTGTATAAGAAATATAAATTTTAGAATTTTCATATGCTTTTATATAACCTTCTATTCTTAAATCTAATTTTCGTGAAATAATATTAGATAAAAAAGGGCTAGAAGGAGTCCCTAAAATCAAAGAATTTTCATAAGTTAGTATTCTTGAAAATAGGTATGCTCTTTTATTGTCAATATTCATTCTAACTAACTCTTTGTATACTCTTCTTTTATCAATTGTTGTAAAAAAAGATTTTATATCCATTTTTATTATTAACTTCTTATTCAAATGAACTTTTGCATTATCTTTTGTAGAATAGTTTTTTCTATAAGAAGTCAAATTATTAGATAATCTTATATTATCTGACATTAAGTAATTATGTAAAATAAACTTTTGAATTAAATATAAATTCTTTGTTGGTTGAAAAACAATTCTTTTTTTATTTTTTGTTTGGATTTCTAATTTTTTATAAAATTTTTTTGTATTTGATAGAATATCTAAAAAAATCGAAATTAGTTATTTTCTCTAAGTTATACTCATCTTTAAATTTTACTTTATAATGACTTTTCTTCAAAAAAGTATTTATATCAAGTATAATTTCATCAATTATAGCAGTGTAGTTATATAGGTAAGTATTGCAAAAACTATTCATTACTAAAACCTTGTTTTGTAAAATTAAAAGAGAAATAATTTTATTTACTCTTCTGGAAATCATAAGCAAAAAGAAAAGAAAAAGAGTAAATAAAATTATTTCTCTTTTAATGTTACATATAATTATACAATTGGTGTGCATAACATTTATACACTGTCCTAAGACGGCCAATACTTACCTTTATATCATAGTATTTTACCAATTTTAAACTTATTATTATCTTTAGAGAATTTAATGTTTTTTAAACTCCCCCTAGAAAAAACCTATATCAATTAAAGATTTATTTATATCAACCACTTTTACTTCTGTACCATCAATTTCTTTTATTTCAATATCAGTTAATATTTTATGGAAACCTGTAGAATAAAAGTTATTGAGAAACATATATATCAATCTATGATCTAAATATTCTATAACTTTTAGATTATTAACTATATATCTAAGTCTTTTAAGTTTTTCAATGAACATGTCATTAATTTTTATAATAATAATTTTTTTTCGCTTAGCTGATAAAGGAACTCTATTTTCTTTAAAAAACTTATCTAGTATACTCCTAATAGTTATTGGATCTTCAGATAACACTATATCTCTTGATATAACTAATAGTTGAGTACCAAAAATTACTTTTCCTAGCTCTTTTTGTAAATAACTAATATTTTCTATCTTACTTAATATACTATCTAATAGGAGTTTTTTATCTTTTTTATCTTTTAAAAAAAAGAAAGAGGGTATATCCCTATTTGTTAGAACAATAAACTTCATATTTGGAAAAGAATCAATATTTTTATTTGCAATAAAATTAAATATTGCGTTTAATACTGTATAATGAATCGAATTTCTATTCACATCTCCATTATCTTTATATTGTGAATTACCTTTTACTTGATAAGAAAATATTATATCATCAGATTTATTTTGAAAAAAAATATTTATGTCTTCCAAGTAATGATGTTCTCCCTCAATTAAAAGAACTTTTTTCTTTGCATTTAAAAGATTTATTGTTTGAACATTAACCATTTTTTCTAGTGAGTTAATAAACTTATCACTATTAGCAAATGTATTCTTTTTAAGTAATACATCTTTAATATATTTTTTATTTCTTGATGATATTTTTCCATTAATAATATAATTTTGTTTTAAATAATGTTTCAAGAAGAAGAACTATCATTGCTTGATACTTAAATCCAAATCCTAAACCAAAATGAACTTTCTCAGGTAAAATATTTCAAATTATTCTTCCTTATTTTTTAATAACGCTTAGAAATTAGACAATTTTGTTCTATTTCAAGGCGGAGGTTAAAATATGTGAGGAGCATACTCTTTCGTATGTGACGAATATATTTCAACCTTCAACGCAGAAATTGGACAAAAGTGGCTGATTTATGAGCGTTATTTGCCCGACAGTGACTTACCACATATATACCCTGAAGCCCAAGCAAACTGCAAATTAAATCCACCCCTCTGCCCCACTATATCTAGCACTTCTCCTGCAAAATATAAGTTCTTACACTTCTTACTTTCATAAGTCTTATTATCCACCTCAGCAGTTCTAACTCCACCACCACTAACCTCAGCGTGTTTAAATCCTTGAGTATCACTTACTTTAAACTTCCATGAATTTAATTGATAAGCTAATGCTTTTATTTGTTTTGCATTAATTTCACCAGCTTTTGTATCTTGATGTATTTTACATATATCTAATAATACTGCTGGTAATTTATTTGCTAACATTCCTATTAATAAATCTGATGCTTTTATTTCAGGTAGGGTTTTAAACAGTGATTGGATTTGATTAGCTAAATCAGTTTTATTTACTTTAGGAAAAAAGTTTACAGATAGTTTTACATCTTGATATAAGGCTAAAGCTTGGGCTGCTTCTTGAGATATATCTAAGATGGCAAATCCGGATACTCCATATTTAGTAAATAAGACATCTCCATATATTTCAGACTCTAGTTTTCCATCTATATATAAAGAAACATTACACTCTTTTTTTACACCTTGCATTAAAGAATGATATGTTACATCTGTTTGAAGACCTACAAGGGAAGGATAAGTAGGATTTATTGAATGCTCAAAGTGTGTAGCAAAGTCTAATCCACTTTCATTTGAATTTAATTGAGGAGCTGCTCCTAAACCATTAGAGATTAATACCTTATCATAGTTCGTATACTCATTATTTGCAGTTTTTAGATTAAATTTATTATCTTTTTTTTCTATACTCGTAATAAGTGCTTCATTAAAAACATTAATACCTAAATTATTAACACTCAAAGAAAGTAAGTTAACTACTGATTTTGCTTCATTTGATAAAGGATATACTTTGTTTGTTTCTTTTATATCTAATAATAGACCTATACTTTTACAAAATTTCTCAAAGGCTTTAAAATCAAAGTTCTTTAAGGCATAAGTAACAAAAGAAGAGTCTTCCCCTATATAATTAGCAGAAGATACTTGGGTATTAGATATATTACATCTACCATTACCACTTGCTAAAATTTTTTTACCTATTGCTTTATTTGCATCAAACATATCAATATGTAAATCTTTGTTTAATCTCTTTGCCGTAATGGCCGCAACAATACCAGCAGCCCCTGCTCCTACAATAGCTATTCTCAAATTTAGACCTTCTTCTTTATTTTTTTGATTATACAATATTTAATAAAATACTGCTATCCATATAGTAGCTTCTTTTAAAGAAGTATATTTAACTCTATGTTTTAATCCCTTAGCTATATTATAAAACATACCTTTTTTTAGAATTATCTCTTTATTGTGTTGTTCATTATATAGCTCTAAGATAGCTTCTCCTTCTAATATAATTACAAACTCATTCTCTTCTTGTATATACCAAAAGTCTTTTTCACTTACTTGTCCATTTGATACTATTCTCTCTATTCTTATATTAGTTTTTTTTAATATTTCGATAAACTCTTCATTTTTTTTATCAAGTATTATATTTTCAAATAAGTTTTTCATTATTAACCTTTAATCTTTTATTATAGCTAGGCTTTCATAAAAACTAAAAAGACCTAAAAAGACAATTTCATACATTTTTTATACCATAGTGTTATACTATGGTATGTGATTTATTAAGAAAATCGTGAATTACCAAATTTTTTATTCTTCTTATTTTATATATTGAACCTAAAGAATAGTCCTAAATAGTGGTACTTTGTGACTTCTTTATATTTATTATATATTTTAAATACGAGTTATTTAATCCCTGAATGATTTAATCATTATTAAATTACTTGACATTAGAAGATTATTAGTATAAACTTTCAGTAATAAAATTTAATAAAGGATAAGAACAATGCAAAACGAAACTATTGCTATACATGCTGGATATAACAAAAAAGAAGGTTATGGTTCAATGTCTGTTCCAATTGCTCAAACAACAGCATATGCCTTTAGAGATGCAGAACATGCAGCTAACCTATTTGCACTTAAAGAATTAGGTCCTATTTATACAAGATTAAATAACCCAACAACTGATGTTTTAGAGCAAAGATTTGCCCAATTAGAAGGTGGAGCTGCTGCTTTATGTGTATCATCAGGACAAGCTGCAATTTTTTATGCAATTATAAATGTAACTAGCGCAGGGGATAATATTTTAATCTCTGATAAGTTATATGGTGGAGCGGTTACCCTATTAACTCATACTATTAAAAAGTTTGGAATTACAGCTTCTATATTTAGAAGTGAAGATGCAAAAGATTTAGAAGAACAAATCAATGATAAAACAAAAGCAATTTTCTTTGAGAGTTTATCAAATCCACAAGTAGCAATTGCAGATATTGAAGCAATTACCACTATTGCTAAAAAACATGGTGTTTTAAGTATTTGTGATAATACAGTTGCAAGTGCTGCTTTATTTAATCCTATTGCTTGGGGTGTTGATATTGTTGTTCACTCAACATCAAAATATACTTCAGGACAAGGAACAGTAATTGGTGGAATTATAGTTGAGCGTGATGGTATGGCTGAGTTTTTCAAAAAAAATGCTGCTAGATATCCTGATTTTAATGAACCTGATGTTTCTTATCATGGCTTAATCTATACAGAAGTACCTCTTCCTAACTTCACTCTAAGAGCTAGATTATCACTATTAAGAGATATAGGAGCAGTTCAATCTCCTCATAACTCATGGTTGCTAATTCAAAGTTTAGAAACTTTGTCTTTAAGAGTAGATAAACACTCATCAAATACTTTAGAACTTGCTAAGTTCTTAGAATCACATCCTAAGGTTAAAAGTGTTAATTACCCAGGATTAAAAAGCAATAAGAACCATCAAAAAGCAAATAAGTATTTTAAAGATGGAAAAGCTTCTGGACTCTTATCATTTGAAGTAAATTCTTATGAAGAAGCTAAGAATATTATTGATTCAACTAAGTTATTCTCAATTGTTGTAAATATTGGAGATTCTAAATCATTAATAGTTCATCCAGCTTCAACTACTCATTCTCAAATGAATGAAGAAGAACTTGAAGCTGCAGGAATTAATCTTACAACTATTAGATTATCAATTGGCCTAGAAAATACAGTTGATTTGATAGCTGATTTAAATGAGGCTCTTAACTAATGCCTTTGATTTCATCAAAAGGAATGTACGGTCTTAGTGCAATGCATGAGCTAGCTAAAAATAAATCAAGCGCTCCTATGCAAATTAGAGAAATTTCAGCCAATGCTGATATTCCTCAAAATTATTTAGAACAACTTCTAAGCAAGTTAAGACGAGCACAATTAGTTGTAAGTGTTAGAGGTTCAAAAGGTGGTTATCTTTTGGCAAGAGAAGCTAAAGATATCAAGATATTAGATATTTTAATGGTTTTAGAAAATGATTTAAAGATTTGTGACTCAAAAAGTACAAATGCTGTTCTAAATCTATTTTTTGCAGAAATAAAAGATAAAATGAAAGAGATTTTTGATTTAAATTTAGATGAGTTAGATAAGTATCAAGCTAAGTTAAATCAATTTATAAACTATAGTATTTAAAAAATAAAACAAGGAAATACAATGAAATATGCACAAAATGTTACAGGTTTAATAGGTAATACACCCTTAGTTAAGTTAAATAAAGCAAGTGTAAATGATGCAATTGTTTTAGGAAAATGTGAATTTATGAATCCAACTCACTCTGTAAAAGACAGAATTGGAAATAACATGATACAAGATGCTCTTAAAAAAGGTTTGATTAAGGAAAATACTACAGTAATTGAACCAACATCTGGAAATACTGGAATTGCTTTAGCTTCTGTTTGTGCTTCTTTAGGAATAAAACTTATTCTTACTATGCCTTCATCTATGAGTTTAGAGAGACGTCAGTTATTAAAAGCCCTAGGAGCTGATTTAGTTTTAACTGAACCTGCTAAAGGAATGAAAGGTGCTGTTGATAAAGCTCTTGAATTAGGGAAAGAGATTGAGAATAGTTATATTCCTCAACAATTTGCAAATGAAGCAAATCCAGAAATTCATAGACTAACAACTGCTAAAGAAATTTTAGCTGATACAGAGGGTAAGGTTGATATTTTAGTAGCTGCTATTGGAACAGGTGGTTCTATTACTGGAATTGCTGATGTTTTAAAAGCACATAATAAAGATATTAAAATTATTGCAGTTGAACCAGAAGCTTCTCCTGTTTTATCTGGCGGAAACCCAGGTCCTCATAAAATCCAAGGAATTGGAGCTGGTTTTGTACCAGAAGTTTTAAATACATCTTCTTATGATGAAGTTATTCAAGTTTCAAATGAAAATGCAATTGCAACTTCAAGAGCATTAGCAAAACAAGAAGGTTTACTAGTTGGTATTTCTTCAGGAGCAAATACTTTTGCAGCCGCACAAGTAGCACAAAGAGAAGAGAATAAAGGAAAAGTTATTGTAACTATTCTTTGTGATACAGGGGAGAGATATTTAAGTGCAGGATTATATGAAGAAGGTGAATAATATTCACTCTTCTTTAATTTAAATTACAGGTAAAAATATGAAAGAAAAAGCTTATAGATCAGTAGTTAAAACTATTTCGTGGAGAACAATTGGAACCTTAGATACTGTTATTATTTCATACTTTATTACAGGAAATTTAAAAATGGCAGCTTCAATTGGTTCAATTGAATTATTTACAAAAATGTTTTTGTATTATTTCCATGAAAGAGCTTGGAATAAAATCTCTTTAGGAAGAGAAAAAGCACCTGATTACCAAATCTAGGAAACTAGAGCTAAACTGGTAAAAAACTAGGATAGAAAATGAATATAGAAGAAAGAATTAAAGAGTTAAATAACAAATTCATAAATAAAAGACCTCAAGAAGTATTAGAATACTTCTTAAAAGAATATGGAAATAAAACTGCACTTTCAAGTTCACTTGGAGCAGAAGACCAAGTTCTAAGCCATATGATGTTAGATATTAAGGAAGATGCAAATATTTTTACTCTTGATACGGGACGATTAAATCCAGAAACATATGCAGTTATGGATGCTACAAATTTAAAATATGGAATTAAAATGAATGTTTTTTTTCCACAAAATAAAGATGTTCAAAACTTATATCAAGAACAAGGAATAAATGGTTTTTATGAAAGCATTGAAAAAAGAAAAGCCTGTTGTTATATAAGAAAAATAGAACCTCTTAAAAGAGCCTTAGAACCTTTAGAGATTTGGATTACTGGTTTAAGAGCTTCTCAAAGTGTGACTAGAGAAAAACTTGAAATTATTGAATATGATAAAAATAATAAAGTTATAAAAGTAAACCCCTTACTCTTTTGGAGTGAAGATGATGTTTGGAAGTTTATAAAAGAAAATCATGTACCATATAATAAACTTCATGATCAAGGTTTTCCATCAATTGGCTGTGCTCCCTGTACCAGAGCCATTAAGGATGGTGAAGATTTACGAAGTGGAAGATGGTGGTGGGAAAACCCTGAACATAAAGAGTGTGGTTTACATATTAAGTAAGACAAAAACACATAAAACTCAAACTTTTAATTTGAGCTAATTAATAAAGAGAGAAATAATGATAAGTACCCAAAGATTAACACATTTAAAACAATTAGAAGCAGAATCTTTACATATAATGAGAGAAGTAATAGCAGAATTTGATAACCCTGCAATGCTTTATTCAGTTGGAAAAGATTCAGCTGTTATGTTGCATTTAGCACAAAAAGCTTTTTATCCTGCAAAACTTCCTTTTCCACTAGTTCATGTAGATACTACATGGAAATTTAAAGAAATGATTGCGTTTAGAGATGAAATGCAAAAAAAACTTGGTTTTGAGCTTTTAGTTCATACTAATCAAGATGGAGTAGATCAAGGAATTGGACCATTTTCTCATGGTTCTGCTGTTCATACTGATATTATGAAAACTGCTGGTTTAAAACAAGCATTAAATAAATGGAAGTTTGATGCTGTTTTTGGTGGTGCACGAAGAGATGAAGAAAAATCTCGTGCAAAAGAGAGAATTTATTCTTTTAGAGATGAGAAACATAGATGGGATCCAAAAAATCAAAGACCTGAGCTTTGGAATTTATATAATTCTCGTGTAAAAAAAGGTGAATCAATTAGAGTTTTTCCACTTTCAAATTGGACAGAACTTGATATTTGGCAGTATATTTATCTTGAAGATATTCCTATTGTTCCTTTATATCTAGCTAAAAAAAGACCTGTTGTAATGCGTGATGGCGTTAAAATAATGGTTGATGATGATAGATTACCACTTAATGAAGGAGAAGTTCCCAAAATGGAATCAGTTAGATTTAGAACATTAGGGTGTTACCCTTTAACAGGAGCAGTTGATTCTACAGCTTCAACACTGCCTGAGATTATTCAAGAAATGTTATTAACCAAAACTAGCGAGCGACAAGGTAGAGTTATTGATAATGATTCAGCTGGTTCTATGGAGAAGAAAAAAATAGAGGGGTACTTTTAATATGAGCATTCAAGAAGATAAAATAAGTAAAGATATAGAAAGTTATTTAAAAGAGCATGAAAATAAACAACTGTTAAGATTTATAACCTGTGGTTCAGTTGATGATGGGAAAAGTACTCTAATAGGAAGATTACTTCATGATTCTAAGATGATTTTTGAAGATCAATTAGCTGCTATTAAAAAAGATTCTATAAAAAGTGGAACTACTGATGGTGAGTTTGATTTAGCCTTATTGGTTGATGGTTTACAAAGTGAGCGAGAGCAAGGAATTACTATTGATGTTGCTTATAGATATTTTGCAACAGACAAAAGAAAATTTATTATTGCAGATACTCCTGGTCATGAACAATATACAAGAAATATGGCAACAGGAGCTAGTACTGCTGATTTAGCAATTATATTAATTGATGCTAGATATGGAGTGCAAACACAAACAAGACGTCATAGTTTTATTACAAAATTACTTGGAATTAAACATCTTATTATTGCTATTAATAAAATGGACTTAGTTGATTTTAGTGAAGATAGATATAACGAAATAGTTGCAGAATATGAAGAGTTTGCTGATGAAATTTCTTTAACTTCTGATATTACTATGATTCCACTATCAGCATTAAATGGCGATAATGTAGTTAATATAAGCTCAAAATCGCCTTGGTATAAAGGTTCAACTTTAATGCATACTCTTGAAACACTTGAAATTTCAAGTGATAGAGATTTGGCTCATTTTAGAATGCCAGTTCAGTATGTAAATAGACCAAATTTAAATTTTAGAGGTTTTTGTGGAACTATAGCTGCAGGTATTATATCTGTAGGAGATAGTATAACAGTACTACCTTCTGGAAAAAGCTCAACTGTAAAAGAAATTGTTACTTATGATGGGAATTTGTCTTATGCTTATGCACAAATGGCAATTACTATTACATTAAATGATGAAATAGACATAAGCAGGGGTGATATTTTAGTTAAAAGTGACGAACAAGCAGATATGGCTGATACTTTAGATGTAAATATTGTTTGGATGGATGAAAAAGCTTTAACTAAAGGAACATCATATTTTATTAAAAGAGCGGCTACTGTAACAACTGGGACAATTGATAGTTTTTATTATAAAACAGATGTTAATACCTTAGAAAAACAAGAGTGTAATACCTTAAATTTGAATGAAATAGCACATGCAAAATTATCATTAAATCAAAAAATTGCTTTTGATGCATATGATCATATTAAAGCAATGGGTTCTTTTATTATAATTGATAGAATTACAAATAATACCGTTGGAGCTGGGATGATTGTTAAAAAATCTGAAGTGAGTTCTAAAACAAAAGTTAACGAACATTCAGAATTTGAAGTAGAGTTTAATGCACTTGTTCGAAAACACTTTCCTCACTGGGAAGCAAAAGAAATATTATAGGAAATATTATGGCTAAAGAAAATGCAGCTGCAAGAGTTGAAAGAATTAAAAAAGAAAAAAATGGTTTAGATGTATTAAAAGATATATATCTTTATGCCGTTTTAGGTGAAGAAATAGATAAAGAAGATATTGATAGATTCAAATGGTATGGTTTATATACACAAAATACAAACCTCCAAGATGAAGATGATAAAACTTTATATTTTATGTTAAGAGTTAAACTAGAAAATGCTTCTTTAAATATAGAGCAGTTAAGAATATGCTCACAAATATCTAAAGAATTTGCAAGAGATACGGCTGATTTTACAACAAGACAGGATATTCAGTTTCATTATATTACAGTAAAAGATTTACCTGAAATATTTAGATTGTTAAATACTGTAGGACTTAGTAGTGTTTTTGCAGCAGGAGATGTTCCACGAAATGTAACAACCTGTCCTGTATCATCTTTAGAACATGATGAAATTTGTGATACTTCAAAACTTGTTAAAAAAGTAAATGATTATTTAAGAGGAAATAAGAATTTATCCAATTTACCAAGAAAATATAAGATTTCTATTTCAGCTTGTAATAAACACTGTGTGGGACATGAAATACAAGATTTAGCATTTACTGCTGTTAAATTAAATGATAAAGTTTTATTTGAAGTACATGTAGGTGGAGGATTAGCTTCGAATAAAAGATTCGCTGATTATATTGGAGCTGTTACTCCTTCACAAGTTTTAAGTGTTGTAAAAGCAGTTACTACTATTTATAGAGACCATGGATTAAGAGAAAATCGAAGAAAAGCTAGATTAGGTCATTTAATACAAGCATGGGGAATTGAAAAGTTTAAAGAAGTTTTAGAAGAAAAATTAAAATTTTCTTTAAAAAATCAAAAAGCTCAAACATATACTCCTTATGCAAAAAGAGAACATTTTGGAGTACAGCAGTCAAAATTAAAAGCAAAATCATATATAGGATGTGCTATAAATGGAGGAAAGATTCTTTCTTCTGGATTAAATGATTTAGCCGATGTTTTAGAAAAACATCAAGTAACAACAATAAAAACGACAGTTACGCAAAACTTTGTAGTTTGTGATGCTTTTAGTGAAAAAACACAAGCTTTATGTGAAGACTTAGAAGTATTAGGAATAGATGCAAATCCTAGTCCTTTTAAAGCAAGAACAATTTCTTGTACGGGAATTAACTTTTGTAAGTTTGCAGTAACTGAAACAAAAAGCCAAGCTATGAAACTTAGTTTATATTTAGAAGAAAAGTTTCCAGAGTTTAAAGAAACAGTTTCTATATCTTTAAATGGCTGTCCGAACTCATGTGCCCATCCTCATATTGTGGATATTGGTTTATTAGGGACAAAAGTTAGAACACCAGAGGGAACAGTTCCAGGCTTTGAGCTTATAATTGCTGGAAACCTAGAAGGTGAAGATTCTTCTTTTGGAGAAAAAGTTGGTATTAAAGTACCTTCTTCAAGAGTTGAAGAACTTGTTGAAAATATAATTTCACAGTACATAAACAGTGATGAAAATTCTGTTCATGAATTTTTAAAAAAGAAAGTAGGTAATGAAGAATTTATTTCGTCCCTTCTTAAGTGAAGATGCCAATAAATTACAATTTATAAAATATAATACTATTGGCAAGCATAAAACTTTATATTTTGATTATACCGCCTCAGGTCTAGCTTTTAGGAATATAGAGAATAGAATATATGATGTACTTACAACATATGCGAATACTCATTCTAAAGAGTCTTCAATGGCTTCTAAAACTCATAATTATTATGAACAAGCACTAAGCAGTTTAAAAACTAGCTTAGAGCTTAAAGAAGAATTTGAAGTTATTCCAACAGGTTGTGGGGCTACTGCTGCTATTAAAAAGTTTCAAGAACTTTTAGGTCTTTATATTCCACCAGCAAGCTTAAAAAGACTTGCTTTAAATATAGATAAAAGTAAACTTCCTTTAGTAATAGTTGGGCCTTATGAGCATCATTCAAATGAAGTTTCCTATAGAGAGGCTTTATGTGAAACTATAAGAATTACTTTAAATGAAGAAGGGTTGATTGATTTAATTCAACTTGAAAAAGTTTTAAAACAAAACCAACATAGAGAACTAATAGGTTCTTTTTGTACTGCTTCAAATGTAACAGGAATAATAACTTGTTATAAAGATATTTCAAAACTTTTACGAAAATATAATGCTTTGGTGTGTTTTGATGCAGCAGCTTCTTCTTCTTATATGAATATAGATTGTTCTTATTATGATGTAATGTATTTATCACCTCATAAGTTATTAGGAGGCCCTGGTTCTTGTGGACTTTTAGTTATAAACAGAAAACTAATTGACTTATCTCTTTCTCCTACATTTGCAGGAGGAGGAACTGTTACTTATGTTAGTAGAAGTACTCAAGAGTATGAAAAAAATATAAGCGCTAGAGAAACACCTGGAACTCCTGGTATTTTACAGCTAATAAAAGCAGCCCTAGCATATCAGTTAAGAAATGAAATTGGTTTTGATTTTATTTTGAGCAAAAAAGAAGAAGGTTTATCATATTTTATTAAAAATATAAAAAAAATACCTTCATGTATTATATATGGAAATGAACAAGCAAAAAATATTGGAATAGTATCTTTTAATATAGGAGAACTAGACCCTTATATTCTTTGTGACATGATGTCAAATGATTCTGGTATTCAAACAAGAGCAGGATGTTCATGTGCAGGGCCTTATGGTCACGATTTATTAGGATTAAAAGATCAAAAAAGCCTAGGTAAACAACCAGGTTGGTTAAGAATTTCTATTCACTACTCTCAAACAAAAGAAGAAATCGATACTTTAATAAACTCATTGAAGTCTTCTATTACAAAACTTACTTAAATATTTAGCACTTTATTCATGTTGTAACTTTCTAGTAACTTTTTAAAATTATAATAAATAACATTTAATTTTTACAAAGGACTTACAAAATGAATAAAAGTGCACTTACTCTATCAGCCGCTGTTGCTGCAGTTCTATTTACTGCCTGTACAAAAAACGAGATTTCTAAAAATGATTTACCAGCTCAAAATCATAAAATCTCTTTTCAAGAAGTTTCTGTTCCTAATAGCGAAATGGAAAAAAGAGAGATTAGAGCTTCAAGTGAAATGACACTTGATGGAAAGACTCATAAAATTTCTTTTAATACAATTTTACGTTCTGGTGAAAAAGTAGGAGATGGTGTATATGGTATGATTTTTGATTCTAAGGGTCAACCTATTTATTCTGATGATGGAGCTATAAAAGTTTCAAACTCAAATGATTTTGCATCACTTTTACCTATTGGTGATAAATTATTTATGGTTTCTCAATTTGAAACAAGACCTGCTGCTATGTATTTAACTGAATTACAGCAAGATAAAGATGGTAAATTAAAAGCAATTAGTACTAAAAATATAGACTTTTCAGCTTTTAATGGATTATGGGTGCCTTGTGCTGGTTCTGTTACCCCTTGGAATTCTCACTTAGGAAGTGAAGAGTATGAGCCTAATGCCGCTAAAGTTAAAGCAAATGGTTCTATTAATGATTATTATGATGCCATGGCTGATTATTATGGTGGAGATTTAAAAGCACTTAATCCTTATGATTATGGTTGGACTCCTGAGGTTAAAGTACTAAATGAAAAAGGTGATGTAGAAGTACAAAAGCATTATGCAATGGGAAGATTTGCTCATGAATTAGCTTATGTTATGCCTGATGAGAAAACTGTATTTTTAAGTGATGATGGAACAAATGTTGCTTTATTTATGTTTGTTGCTGATAAAAAAAGAGACTTAAGTGCTGGTACTTTATATGCTGCTAAATGGGAGCAAAGAAACAACAAAGGAGCGGGAAGTGCAGATATCAAATGGGTTAATTTAGGTCACTCAAGTAATAGCTCTATTAAAGCTGCTTTAGATAAAAAATTAACTTTTAGCGATATTTTTGATGTTTCAAGTCCAAATAACAATACCTGTTCAGATTCTTTTACTTCAATTAATACAACTATGGGTAATGAATGTTTAAAAATCAAAGATGGAATGGAAGAGATTGCATCAAGATTAGAATCTAGAAGATATGCTGCTATTAAAGGAGCTACTACTGAGTTTAGAAAAATGGAAGGTATTTCATATAATAAAAATGAAAATATTTTATATCTTGGTATGAGCTCTATTGGTAAGGGTATGGAAGATATGAAGAAAAAAGGAAAAGATAACGATAAGTATGATAAAGGTGGAAATAATGATATAAGACTAAACTATAATCCTTGTGGTGCTGTTTATTCACTTAATATGACTACTTTTTCAACTCCTCATGATTTATCTGGCAAAAAAATATCTTCTTCTTTTGTTCCTAATTCTATGTACTCACTAGTTGAAGGTTTTGTAGATAAATCAATTAGCGGAAATAAATGTTCTGTTACGTCTTTAGCAAACCCTGATAATATAACTTTTATACCTAATACAAAAACACTAATTATTGGGGAAGATACAGGTTCTGGTCATCAAAATGATTATATCTGGTCTTATAACTTAGAGAATAAAAAACTAACAAGAATTCTAACTACTCCTTATGGTTCAGAAACTACATCTCCTTATTATTATAATAATATCAAAGGTCATGGTTATTTAATGACAGTAGTGCAACATCCTTATGGTGAAGGTGATGCTTTAACTAAAGAGAAAGATATGTTAGATAAGGCAAATAATGCAAATGAAACAAGAGCTTATACAGGATATGTAGGTCCGTTACCTGTTATTAGTAAATAAGGCTTAACAAAAGAATGTTAAGAAAAATACAATTCGTGGCAGTACTTTTAAGTACTGCCAGCCTTCTTGCTTTTGAAGTGGATTTAAGAAATACAAACTTATATAATGAAACAGCATATATCTCTAGTCAATGTTATACAAAAACTATTGATGAAAACAATGAGAATATCTTACATAATCCCTGCTTTTCCTGTCATACAAAAAATATTATTCCAAACTATACTTTTAGTGATCAAGATTTGCAAGAAGCTTATGATTTTCCACAAGCTGCTTTAAAAAATCCTTGGACTAATTTATTTAAAGATCGAAGAGCTTCTATAAAAGAAATATCAGATGAACAAATATTAAAATATATAAGAGAAGATAATTATAAAAATAAAAACAACAGTATTATATTAAAAAATAAACTTTCAAAACTTTCAAAAGACTGGGATGTAAACAATAATAAAATTTGGGATGGTTATATTCCTGATTGTGAGTTTAACTTTGATGAAGAAGGTTTTGATAAGAAAAAAGAAGTGTATACAGGTTGGAGAGCTTTTGCTTACTACCCATTTTTAGGTACATTTTGGCCAACTAATGGAAGTACCGATGACGTAATGATACGCTTAGATAAAATATTCCAAAAAGATAAAAATAAAAACTTTAATCTTGAAGTCTATAAATTAAATTTATCTATTGTTGAGTCTTTAATAAAACAAAAAGATATTTTAATAAATGAAGTTGATGAAAGAATTTATCAAGTTGATTTAAATCAAAACAATAAACTAGATTTTGCAAAAAAGATTGTATTTAAATGGATAAAACCAAAAGTAAATAAAAAAACATTAAAAGTAATTAAGTATTCAATGTCTTATGTAGGTTTAGCAAAAGAAGAACTAAGTAAGAATAATATTCATATAGCTCCTGGACTTTATCCTACAAATACAGAGTTCTTACACTCAGTTCGTTATCTTGATATTAAAAAAGATGAAACTGTAACAATGTCAAAAAGAATGAAAGAGCTTAGATATGCTAAAAAAACATCATGGTTTACTTATTCAGCCCTTAGAGCTATTGGAGATGAAGAGTTAAAAGAAAAAAATGATTTTCCAGATAGGGTTGATAAATATATTGGAAGTATTGAAACTGGACTTTTCAATAAAAGAGGTTGGTTATATCAAGGTTTTATAGAAGATGTAAGAGGTGAGTTAAGACCTCAATCGTATGAAGAAACACTCTCCTGTATGGGCTGTCACAGCAATCTTGGTGTTTTAGCAGATTCTACTTTTGTATTTCAAAGAAAATTTGAAAACAATACCTATAAAGAAGGTTGGTACCACTGGAGTAAAAAGGGTTTAAAAAACATTAAAGATAGAGTTTTAAAAACTGGTGAGACTGAATATATAAGATATTTAAAACAAAATAATGCAGGTGATGAGTTTAGAGAAAATCAAGAAGTAAAAAATAAGTTTTTTGTTAAAAATTGGGAAAATAAAACAGCTCTAATCAAAAAAGACTTACTTAAAAAACTGGAAGACCCAAGTATTATTTTAAATCAAAATTGGAAGCTAAAAACTGATGCTGTAGAAAAACTTAAAAATGATATCTCTTACTTATTATTACCAAGTAAAAAAAGAGCTTTAAAATTAAATAAAGCCTATAAAATCATTGTCAATGAGCAGAGCTATATTTATGGAAAAGATGCAATTATTAAACCCTCTTCAAATGTGCATAAAGAAGTAAAACAGGGTTTATCAACTAATTTGGAGAAAATATAATGTTTGATATTTATTCTGATATTTTAAATATAGTTATTTCGGCACAACACAGTATTAACCTTCTTATAAGTGATTATTTTGATCAATTAGAAGAAGGAAATAATTTAATGTATTTATACATTTTAGGTATATCATTTTTATATGGGCTTATTCATGCCCTAGGACCAGGTCATGGTAAGATGGTAATTGCAAGTTATTTTTTAGCCCATGGCTCTAAAACTAAAGAAGCAGTAAAAGCAGGTTTTTTAACTGCTTTAATTCATGCGATAACAGCTTTATTTATTACCCTTAGTTTATATTTGTTCTTTCAAAATACAATAAGCCAATATTTTCAAATCATAAATGCAAATATGTATAAAGTATCTGCTATTTTTATTATAGGGATATCTTTATATTTATTATTCGAAACAATTAAAGATAGAAATAAAAAAGAAAAGCTAAGACCACTTGGAAACAAAAATATTTTATCTATTGCTTTATCCATAGGTTTAGTTCCCTGTCCTGGAGTTATGACTATTGTTTTATATTCTATGATTGTAGGTCATCCATATTTAGGAATAATCTCTGCTATTGTTATGAGTATGGGAATGGGTATAACTATCTCAGGAGCTGCTGTTTTTTCATCTCATATTAATAGAGTTAATAACTTTCAATACTCTATAGTTATCAAAAGTCTTACTTATCTTGGAATTTTTTTCTTATTTTCTTTGGGAGTATTTTTATTATTATGAAAAAACTGTTTTTCCTATTCTTTTTACATATTTCTTTATACGCACATCCTCATTTTTTTGTTGATGCAAGTTTAAAGATAAAAGAAAAAACAATAAAACATATCTGGATTTTTGACAAAATTAATTCAAGATTATTAATGTTTGATTTTGATATAAATAAAAACAAAAAATTAGAAAAAGAAGAAGAGACAAACTTTTTGCAAAAGCATTTTTTCTCTCTTAAAAAAGATAACTATAATCTTTTTATTGAAAATAATGAAGAAGAAATAGAAATAAATCCGCAAAAAGTAAGGGCTGTATTTAGCAAAAGAAGAATCATTATAACTTTTTATACAAATATCAAACTACAAAAAGATTCGACTTTATGCACTATTGACCCACTTGTTTATATGGCATTTAAAATAAACAAAATAAATACAACATTAGATATAGATATTATAAAAAGTGAATATGACTATTGCATAGGAGTTAAATAAATGAAGAAATTTATATTTTTACTACTTCCTTTTTACTGTTTTTCCCATCCTGTTTCTTATACTATTGATTTAAAAGCTAGTTATGATAAAAATAAAAAAATAGCCAAGATAGAGTGTATAAGTTCTAGTAGGAATAAATGTGGGGCTCATAATTTTAAACTTTTTGATGAAAATGATAAACTTTTAAAAACATCAAGATTTCCCTTTTTAAAAAAGTCAAAAAATATTAAGAATATAGAAAAACCATATAAGATGATATTTTTTCTAAAAAAAGTACCAGAACATCAATATATTGTATATTTTAAATAAGTAATTTGTATAAATATATTTCATTAATAAAATAGAGGTATAATATTATATGAGATTCTTAATATTTGCCACAATTTTTATGATTATTCAAAGCCTTATGCTTATATACATTTCTAAACGTTTTGTAAAAAGAGTTGATTTTTCTTCAAAAATTAAAAAAGCTTTAAATATATTTTTACTCTTTAATCTTTTGGGAGTTATATTATATATGGTAGCAAGGTATTATCCTTTTGTTCCAAATTGGTTATATTTTTTACTTAGCCTTTCTCTTGGACTAATTTTCGTACTTTTTATGCTTACAATTTTTTACGATATTTCTCATTATATTATTAATAAAACAGCAAAAAATGACAGTAGAAGAAAGTTTTTTAAAAAAACTCTAGATATAAGCGCTATTTCATTAGCTACTGTAATTTCAAGTAAAGCTATATACAATGCAAAAAACTATGTTTTAGAAGAAATAGATATAAAAATAAAAGATTTAAAAAAACCCTACAGTATAATTCAGATTTCTGATATACATATTGGTGGGTTAATAGATAAAGCTTTTATAAAAACTATGGTTGAAAAAATAAACTCATTAAAACCTGACCTTGTAGTAATAACAGGAGATTTAGTAGATACTAGTATGAAATATGCAAAAGATGCTTTAGATGAATTACAACATTTAAAAAGTAAGTATGGAACATATTTTATAGTTGGAAATCATGAATATTTTCATAATATAAATGAAATAATATTTTCTCTTAAAAATCTAAATATTAAGGTTTTAGAAAATGAAAGTGTTTATATAGGTGGAAATAATATTGGTTTTAATTTAGCTGGGGTTTATGATATTTTTGGTTATAGCTATAAAGAGTATCAACCTGATATAAATAAAGCTCTTAGCGCTATTAAAAACTCACCAAGCATTCTTTTAGCACATCAACCAAAGTTTATCAACGAAGTGCCTTCTAGTGTTGCTTTGGTTCTTAGCGGGCATACTCATGGTGGTCAAATAATTCCTTTTAATTTTTTAGTTAAACTTGTGCAGCCTTATTTAAAAGGTTTACACCAACACAATATTCATACACAAATATATGTAAATAAAGGAACAGGATTTTGGGGACCACCTATGCGTTTAGGGGCAAGTTCAGAAATTACCTTTATTAAGTTAATTCCAAGTTGATATTAATCAAAGCTAATCTTTAAATTTTGTGTCAAAATAAAATTTAATTAAAAAAATATTATAGGAAGATTATGACGAACGAAAAGTTTAAGTCTGAAGCCAATACTCTTAAAAGATTTTTTGAGAAATACTGCAATGATAAACATCAAAATAAAAAAAACTTTTCAATAGAACTTACTTATGAAGGTAAGTTAATAAAGCTTGAGCTTAGCTTGTGTGAAACCTGTAAGGAAAGTATTACTTACTCATTTGATAGATTACTGCAATGCCCTCATGAAATTAAACCAAGATGCAGAACTTGTCCAGCTAAATGTTATGACAAAAAAGAGTGGACTAAGACAGCTAAGATAATGAAATACTCGGCAATTCAATTTGGTCTTTCAAAAATAAAGAAACGTTTATTTAATTTATTTAAGTAATTAATGTATAATACAAACATGCTAAACATTACACTAAGAGAACACCTTATAAATATTACTTATGAAGAAATTTACACAAAAGGTTTTCAAGCTGCTAATACTTCTATAATATTAAAAAAAGCAAAGATACATAAAGGTTCAATGTATCACTATTTTAAATCCAAAAAAGATTTAGCCTTATGCGTAATAAAGGAAAGACTTAAACCTATGATTATTGAAAAATATAGTCCTCTAAGAGAAGCAAAAACAAACTCATTTGATTTATTACTTTCACTTCTACAAAATACCGAAATATTAAACATAAAATATGGGTGCCATGTTAATAATCTAATTCAAGAGATGTCTCCAATAGATGTAGATTTTAAAAGTATTTTGGAGAATATATATTTGTATATGGAAGAAAGTATAGAATATGCACTTGATACAGCAGTCAAAAATAAAGAAATTACCACATCAATTGAGACGAAAAAGCTATCTCTTTTTATTCTTTCAGCAATGGAAGGAAGTTTAATAACAGCAAAAAAGTCAAATAATATTCAATCTTTTGAAGATTCTATCTCTGTTTTAATAAATTTTTTAAAAAGTTTAAAAAACTAAATCCCAAAAATAAAACTATTTTATTAATAATTACTTAAGATAAATATCTAAATTTTTAATTTCATCTTGACTTAAAAGTCAAAGAGTGTTATAATTTATTGATTGACTTATAAGTCAATCAATAAAAAGGAAATAATATGAAAGCAGATAGAAGAGATTTTGTCAAAAATAGTGTTTTAGGATTAGGAGCAGTTACTTGCTTACCTATAAATAGTATAGCTACAAATGTTTTGGTAGAACAAACTAAGAAAATTCCTCATGCAAATCACTATGGACCTTTTATTGCACATGTAAAAGGAAATAAAATATTTGATATTGTACCAAGAAATGAATTAGATGAAAAACCTCTTATTATGATGAAGGGTCAAATTGATAGATTAGAATCAAAAAGTAGAGTCAAATATCCTTATGTAAGAAAAAGCTTTTTAGAAGGCAAAGATAAAAAAGAGTTAAGAGGAAGTGAAGAGTTTGTAAAAGTATCTTGGGAAGAAGCTTTAGACTTAGTGCATAAGAAGATTCAAAACCTTATTTCAAAAGAAGGAAATAAGGCAATATATAATGCTTCTTATGGAGGCTGGGCACATCCAGGACGACTTGGAAAAGTTAATTCACTAGCAGGAAGATTTTTTAATACTATTGGAGGAGCTGTTAAAACTTCAGGAGATTATTCAACTGGTTCATCAATGGCAATTATGCCTACTGTTATGGGTAATTTAGAAATATATTCTAAACAAACAAGCCATGAAGAAATAGTAAAAAATACTAAAGTTATGATTTTGTGGGGAAGTGACTTATACAAAACTAATAGAATTGCATATACCGTGCCAAATCATAAAAATGAAACTTGGTATGAAGAGTATAAAAAAGCTGGAATTAAATTTATTTCAATTGATCCTATAAATACTCAAACAGCTCAAGAGTTTAAAGCACAATGGATTAAAATTAGACCAGGAAGTGATTTAGCCTTTATGTTAGCACTTATGAATTATATGTATAAAAATAAATTATATAATAAAGATTTTATAAGTACATATACAAGTGGGTTTGAAGAATTTTTGCCTTATTTATTAGGACAAAGTGATGGAATTGATAAAACTCCTGCTTGGGCAGAAAAGCTTACAGATATTCCTTCTGAAACCATAAAAGACTTAGCTCATATTATGATTGAAAATAGAACACTTATTTCTGGAAACTGGGCAATTCAAAGAGCAGATAATGGTGAACAAATGCATTGGATGATGGTAGTACTAGCTTCAATGGTTGGCCAAATTGGACTTTCTGGTGGTGGCATTGGACTGGCTATGCATTGGGCAGGGGCAGGACAAGCTAGTTCAGGTAAAAAAGTAGCTCCTGGTCTTAGCCAAGGTGGTGGAGATAAGGTTAAATTTGCAATTCCTGCTTCAAGAATGAGTGAGCTTATTTTAAATCCAGGTAAAACAATAACTTTTAAGGGTAAAAAAATTACCTTTCCTCATGTAAAACTAATGTATATAGCAGGTTGTTCTCCTATTGGTCATCAACCTGATACAAATGAAGTAATAAAAGCACTTAAAACATTAGATACTGTAATAGTACAAGAACCATGGTGGACTCCGACTGCTAAAATGGCAGATATTGTTCTTCCTGCAACTATGACTTTAGAAAGAGATGATATAACTTTTGGACAATTTTATTCACAAGATAAAATTTTTGCCATGCCTAAGGTAGTAGACAATGCTTTTGAAGCAAAAGATGATTATTGGATTTTCGCACAATTAGCTAAACGATTCAAAAAAGAAAAGAAATTCACTAAAAATAGAACACAAATGCAATGGGTTAAACATCTTTATTCAAAAACTTATGCATCTAAAAAAATGAAAGTATCATTTGAAAAGTTTTGGAGTGATGGTTATGTGCAATATGATATTCCTAAAAGTGCCAAAGAGTATGTACGTCATCAAGCCTTTAGATTAAATCCTATTAAAAATAAACTAAAAACTCAAAGTGGTAAAATTCAAATATTCTCTCAAAAAATAAAAGACTATGGTTATCTTGGTTATCCAACATGGATGGAACCAAAAGAGTGGTTAGGAGCTAAAGAGAGTAAAGAGTATCCCTTTCATCTACTTTCTCCTCATTCAGCATATAGATTACACACCCAAATGGATAATACCTGGGTAGTAAATGCTTTCAAAGTTGCCGGAAAAGAACCAATTTTAATAAATGAACAAGACGCAAAAGAGTTAAATATAAAAGATGGGGATATAGTAGAAGTTTCAAATAAAAGAGGGAAACTTTTAGCAGGTGCTGTTGTCACAAATGATATAAGAAGAGGTGTCACCGCCATTCATGAAGGTGCTTGGTACTCACCTATTTCTTTTAAAGAAGAAAACAGTATTTGTACAAGTGGTCATGTAAATGTACTAACACCTTCACGTCCAACTTCAGGTATTGCACAAGCTGCTACTACAAATTCAACCTTAGTTTCAATAAAAAAAGCACTTGGAGTAATACCTCCTAATAGAGCATACGAACCACCAATGCTAATAGAAGAGTCATAAAATGAAATTTCTATTACTAATCTTTTTCTTAAGTTGCCAATTTTTATTGGCAACTTCTTTTGCCTATATTAATAAAGATATTAGCACAAAAAACTATTCTTTAAAACAAGGAAGCAAAGTTGAGATTATAAAAGAAATAAATCAAAAAGTTGAAATTAAAATAAGTGCTTCAATAAATGCTAATAATGAACTTTTCTTTGATAAAAATCAAAATTATAAAATAGGTTCTTATAAAAACTACAAAAAGAATAATAGCGGAATCTATATTTTTAAAATTGATAAAGAAAATCTAAGTAAAAGTTCAGCTGAAGTTTGGGAAGAAGCTCAAGATATGTATTATGAAGGATGTACTCAGTGTCATTCAGCAATGGAGACATATGAACATACAATGTTAGAATGGGAAGGTATTTTTGAATCAATGAAAGACCAAGCTCAACTAGAAGAAGATGAAAACTTAAAAATTCTATCTTATCTTAAAAGTCATGCTCAAGATGGTTTTATAAAAGAAGAGGAATAAACTCTTCTTTTATTGATTTGATATAAAATATAATGTTGTAGATATTGTTATTGAATAAAAACTTATTAATATTAAGTAATCTTTTATATTTGTATTAAATTCCATTTTTTCTCCTTTTTATAGGAGAAAAATCTCCTAATTATTTTTTTTATTTATCTTTCTTCTTTTAGACCTTTTCATGTCTGACATTTATCTCCTTTTTTACAAAAAATTTGCATAAAAAAAAGGATGTGCTAAAAAGCACATCCTTTTAAAATTAGATTTCTAATTTTTTAGTTGAATTTTACTTTTTTAGCATATCTTTTTCGAACTACTGGATCGAGTTCTCTTTTTCTAACTCTAATTGAAATTGGTGTAACTTCAACTAACTCATCATCTTCAATCCACTCTAGGGCATTTTCTAGTCCCATTTGTTTTGGTGGAACTAACTTAATAGCTTCATCAGCACCCGAGCTTCTTACGTTTGATTGTTGTTTAGCTTTAACAGGGTTAACATCTAAATCATTACCTTTAGCATGTTGACCAATTACCATTCCGTTATAAACTTTATCTTGAGGTTTAACAAACATTATTCCTCTATCTTGTAAGTTAAAGATTGAATAACCAACAGCTTCTCCATCTTCCATAGAAACTAAAGCACCATATTTTCTACTTTCAACAGTTCCTGAATGAGGTCTGAAATCTAAGAAAGAGTGATTCATAACACCTTCACCTTTTGTATCAGTTAAGAACTCAGTTCTAATACCAATAAGTCCACGTGCAGGAATTTCAAATTCTAATCTTGTATAACCTGAACCCATTGGAATCATGTTAGTCATATTAGCTTTTCTCTTACCAAGTTTTTCAATAATTGTTCCAGTAAATTCATCAGGAGTATCAATTACTAAATGCTCAAATGGCTCCATCTTAACACCATCAACTTCTTTAATAATTACTTCAGGTCTTCCAATACAAAACTCAAAACCTTCTCTTCTCATGTTTTCAGCCAAGATACAAATTTGTAACTCACCCCTACCATTTACTTTAAACTTACCTTCACCAATTTGCTCATAATTCATAGCAATATTAGTATTCATCTCAGCTTCTAATCTTTCATCAATTTTATTTGATGTAATGAATTTACCTTCAGTTCCAGCTAGTGGAGAATCATTTACTTGGAAAGTAATAGATAAAGTAGGCTCTTCAATATGCATAGGATCTAATGGCATTGGATTTAAAGGATCACAAAGTGAATCTCCAACATCAATAGTTTCAAAACCAGCAACAGCAACAATATCACCAGTTCCAGCTTTATCAATATCAAATCTCTCAATACCTTTAAAACCAATAAGTTTAGTAACTCTACCTTTAAGTTTTTCGCCATCAGCTTTAACTAAAGTAACAGTTTCTCCCATAGCAATTGTTCCATTAAAAATTCTAGCAATTCCTATTTTTCCAATAAAGTTATCATAATCAAGTGTAAATACTTGTAATTGAAGACCATTGTCATCACTACCTTTTGGTTTTGGAACTTCTCTTAAAATCATGTCAAATAAAGGAGTTAAATCTTTATTTTCATCTTCTAAATCAATTTTTGCATAACCATCTCTTGCAGCTGCATAAATTACTGGAAATTCTAATTGCTCTTCAGTAGCACCCATTTGATCAAATAGGTCAAATACTTCATCAACAACTCTATCAGCATCACTACCTGGTTTGTCAATTTTATTTACAACTAAAATTGGTCTATGACCTAATGAAAGTGCTTTTTTAACAACAAACTTAGTTTGAGGCATAACACCTTCTTGAGCATCTACTAATAAAAGTACACAGTCAACCATTTTAAGAACTCTCTCAACTTCTCCACCAAAGTCAGCATGACCTGGAGTATCAATAATGTTAATTCTTACATCTTTATAATCAACAGCAGTATTTTTAGAAAGAATTGTAATTCCTCTTTCTTTTTCAATATCATTACTATCCATTACTCGCTCTTCTACTTCTTGGTGAGCTGTAAAAGTTCCAGATTGTTTTAATAATTCATCTACTAATGTAGTTTTACCATGATCAACGTGTGCAATTACAGCAATATTTCTAATATCTCTCATTTAGTCTCTTTATACATAAATTTTCGCGATTATACTAAATATTTGCTTAATTTAAGCTATAAATAATACTTTAATAAGATTAAAATTATAAATATGTCATTTTTTATATTAAAAATGCTTTTATACTCTTATATTTGATATACTTTTTAAAAAGAATATTATGAACTACACCTCAATATTACAAGAAATACAAAAAGAGATTGAACCTTTATTTAATAAAGGTAAAGTTGCAAATTATATTCCAGCTTTAAAAGATGTAGATCCCAAACAATTTGCTATGAGCTTGAACTTATTTGATGGAAGCTCATATCATATAGGTTCATCTAATACAAAATTTTCAATTCAAAGTATTTCAAAAGTTTTTACCTTTACTCTAGCACTTCATTTATATGGTAAACAACTCTATAAAAATGTAGGGCATGAACCCTCAGGTGACCCTTTTAACTCCCTTGTACAATTAGAGTATGAAAATGGAATTCCTAGAAATCCTTTTATCAACGCAGGAGCTTTAGTTACAACAGATTTATTAATTAATACCTATAAAGATGGAACTTTTGACAAAATACTTAGTTTTATACAAGATATTTCTAATAATAAAAGTATTACTTATGATAAAGACGTAGCTATTTGTGAAGAGCAAACAGGATATATGAACTTTGCTTTATTAAATATGATGAAAAGTTATAAAAATATCTCAAACGATATTTTAGAAGTTGCCAAAACTTACTTTAAACACTGTTCAATTTCAATGAGTACGCAAGAGCTAAGTTCTGCCATGTTATTTTTAGCAAATCATGGAACAGATCCTATTACAAAAAAAGAGTTTATAACCCAGTCTCAAGCAAAAAGAATAAACTCTTTAATGTTAACGTGTGGTCATTATGATGCCTCTGGTGATTTTGCCTTTAAAGTAGGATTACCAGGAAAAAGTGGAGTAGGAGGAGGAATTGTTGCAATTATTCCAAATCTTATGTCAATTTGTGTTTACAGCCCACAACTAAATAAAAATGGAAACTCCTTAATTGGAACAAGAGCTTTAGAGTTATTTACTACAAAAACAGGTTTATCTATTTTCTAGTTTTTATATATTCTTCAAATCTAAAAATATATTTTAAGTAATTTTGAAATTTGTTTAGATTATAATTCGTTAAAAAAGGTCTTCAATGAGTGCATTAGAAATAACAGATATTATTGGCATTATCTCTTTTGCTCTTTCTGGTTTTTTAATAGCAGTTCATCATAAACTTGATATCTTAGGAATTATAATAACTGCTTTTTTAACAGCCCTAGGGGGAGGATTAATAAGAGATATAATTGCAAATAAAGCACCTTTTATTTTTACTCACTACTTACCCGTAGCTCTTGTTTTAATAAGTGTTCTAATTGCAATTTTATTTAAACTTCATAAAATCACAGATTTAGAAGGAAAAACAACTTTTGTGGTGACTGATACTATTGGTTTAGTTTCTTTTTCAATTTCAGGAGCTATTTTAGCCTTAGATGTTGGGTTTAATTTTGTAGGAGTCTTACTTCTTTCAATGATAACAGCAATTGGAGGAGGAACACTAAGAGATCTAATGGTAAATAGAGTTCCTGCTTTTTTAACCAGTGATTTTTATGCTAGTACTGCTTTAATAATTGCAAGTATAATAGCCGCCTTAGATTATACAAACCAAATTTCGTTCTTAAGTTTACTAACAACTTTTGCCTTTGGTTTCTTTCTAAGACTAACGGCACATTATAGAAAATGGAAACTCCCTAAACTAAGCTAAGTTCTAAGAATAACCATCAACCATTAACCATAAACTAATGACTAGCAACTAAATCAAGTATAGACTCACTTAAAGTTGGGTGGGCAAAAATCATTTTTTCTAAATCTTTTAAATTTAGATCTGCATTTATACTTATTAAAAATTGATGAATTAACTCAGTAGCTTCATTTCCAATTATTGAAGCTCCTAAAATTTTACCTGTATTTGCCTCATGTAAAATTTTAATAAAACCAGCATCATCACCTTTTATTTTTGCTTTTACATTTGTTTTGAAAAATATTTTTTTTACTTTAAAATCAACTTCACTCTCTTTTAATGCTTTTTCGCTTTGCCCAATACTAGCAATTTGGGGAGTACAAAATGTAACAGAAGGGAAAATTGCATCTTTTTTCATAACATCTTCTTCTAAGATTATACTTGCAACTCTTTTTGCTTCATAATAAGCCATATGAGCTAAAGCAGGTGTAGCAATAACATCTCCAATTGCATAAACATTTTCATTACTTACACTTTGCAAGTTATCATTAACTTCTACAAATCCTCTATCTAGTTTAATATTCGCATTTTTAGCTTCAAGATCAGACGTATTTGGGTTTCTTCCAATAGAAATAAGAATTTTATCATATGATTTAACTTCTTGTTTCTTACCTAGGTCTAAAGTAACTTCTACTTCATTTTCTTTTATTTCATATGAGGTAACATTAGCTTTTAAATATACTTTGATTCCAGTTCTTGTAAGTTCTCTATTTAAAGTTTTTGAAACATCTTCATCTTCAATAGGAACTAAAGAGGCTGTAAACTCTGCAATTTCTACTTTTACACCTAAAGAAGAGAAAAATGAAGCAAACTCACAACCAATAGCCCCACCACCTACAACTAAAATAGATTTAGGAAGTTCATTTAAAGTAAAAACTTCTTTACTTGAAATAATTTTATCTTCACATAAGTTCATTAAAGGATGTTCTCTATGAATAGATCCACTTGCTATTATAAATTTTTTAGCACTTAGAACTTCATTATCGTCACCTTTTAATTTAATAGAAGTTTCATTTACAAAAGAAGCAGTTCCATATTTTATATCTACCTTAGCATTTTTAAGTTTTTTTAAAATACCATCTTTCATATCTTTTATCAAACAAGCAGTATTTTGCTTAAGTGCTTGTATATCAAAAGAGTTTAAAGTAAAATCAACTCCAGTTTTTGCAAAATATGAGGCTTTTTTAACATAAGTTGATGTTTCTAAAAAATTCTTAGCAGGAACACAACCTTCGTTTAAACAAGTTCCACCAATACGACTCTCATCTTTATCAACTATACAAACATTTTTTCCAGCCATACCAAGTAAAGAAGCAGCTTCATAACCAGCAGAACCAGCTCCAATTATTATTACATCATAAATCATATTTTTCCTTTGTAAAAATAAATGAATAATGAATAATTAATCTTACATTATTCATTATTCATTATTAATTATTCATTATTTTACGTACTCATGTGCCATATATGAGCTTCTTGCATACGGACTTGAGTGTACATATTCAAAACCCATATCCAAAGCTGTTCTTTTATATAAGGCAAATTGTGCAGGAGTAACATACTCTACAACTTTTTCATATTCACCTGAAGGAGCTAAGTATTGACCAATACTTAGCAAAGTACAGCCCACGTTTAATAAATCTTTAAATACTTCTACCATTTCATCATGTGTTTCACCAAGTCCAACCATTAAGGCACTTTTTGTTTTAACATTAGAAGGGCTTAATATTTTTAACTGTCTTAGAACTTCAAGAGAGCGTTTATAAGTTGATGCTTTTCTTACATTATAAAGTCTTGGAATTGTTTCCACATTATGTCCTAAAACAATAGCTCCACAATCAGATACATTTTTAATAGATGATATTTTTCCCTTAAAATCAGGTACTAAAAGTTCTACCTTAGCATCAGGAATATTTTTTAAAATATCTTTTGTTACTTTTAAAAACTGTTGAGAACCACCATCATCTAAATCATCTCTAGCAGGAGAGGTTATAACAACATATTTTAAATCCAACTTCTTAACAGCAGTTGTAACTTGCTGTATTTCTTTATCATTTACTTCAAAAGGTTTTCCAGTCATTACATTACAATAAGTACAGCGTCTAGTACAGATATTTCCTAAGATTAAAAAAGTTGCATTTTTATTTGAAAAACACTCAGATATATTAGGACATTTTGCTTCTTGACAAATAGTATGAATTCCAACATCATTTAAAAGTTGATCCATCTGTTTTTGAGCAGAAAATGATATTTTTTTTCTTAACCACTCAGGTTTTCTTTGCATCTGTTTACTTTTTACTGTCATTATTTCTCCTTAAATAAAAAGCAAAAAGAATAAGATTTTTCTTAAACTTTTCACTTTTAGTTTTTAACTTTTAACTTAAATTAGTGTTGTGATCTTATATTTAACTCTTTTATAGCTCTTGTATCATCAGGTCTACAAACACCTAATGTTTTAGGATAAGATTTAAATGCTTCTGGATCTTTTTGTGCTAATTTAACAGCTTCAATCATACGATCACAAAAAATATCAATTGTTTCTTTATTTTCTGTTTCAGTAGGTTCTATCATAATCGCTTCTTTTACAATTAGAGGAAAATAAACAGTAGGAGCATGCATTCCAAAATCTAATAAATATTTTGCAATATCCATAGCAGTAACACCATTTTTTGCTAGGGTTTTAGCAGATAAAACACACTCATGCATACATAAAGCATCAAAAGGAACATCAAAATAGTCTCTTAATCTAACTCTTATATAGTTTGCATTTAGTACAGCTTTTGTAGATGCATTTAACATTCCATTAGCCCCTAATGTTGTCATATATGTAATAGCTCTTAAAGATATTCCATAGTTTCCAAAGAAAGGAGATATTTTACCAATGCTTTGTTCTGTTCCATTTGTAATTTCATATTTATCATTTACTTTTTTAATTCCTAAATCAGGTAAAAAAGGTTTAAGTTTTTCATTTACTCCAACAGGACCGCTCCCTGGACCGCCACCACCATGAGGTGTTGCAAATGTTTTATGAACATTAATATGAATAACATCAAAACCAATTTCACCTGGTTTTGCAACTCCCATAATAGCATTCATATTTGCACCATCATAATACATCATTGCATCGTATGAATGTGCTAAAGCACAAATATCTTTGATTTTTTTATTATACATTCCAAGAGTATTTGGAACAGTTAACATAACAGCAGCTACTTCATCGCTCATTTTTGCTTTAAACTCCTCAAAGTCCATAGCTCCGTTTTCATCTGATTTAATAGTAATTACTTCATATCCAACCATAGCAGCAGTTGCAGGATTTGTACCATGTGAGCTATCAGGAACAATAACATATTTTCTTTTATTCCCTTTGCTTTTGTGATAGGCATCAATCATCATAATACCTAACATTTCTCCATGAGCTCCTGCTTGTGGAGTTGTTGTAAATGCTTTCATTCCAGTTACTTCACATAAAGTTTTCTCTAACATATCAATAGTTTCTAGAGCACCTTGAACATCATTAGTCATCTTATTTGTAATTAAATGAGGATGAATATTTAAAAAACCATCAAGATTAGCAATTCTTTCAACAATTTTAGGATTATACTTCATAGTACAAGAACCCAAGGGATAAAAGTTTTTATCAATTGACATATTTTTGCTAGATAGATTTGTATAATGTCTTATTACATCAAACTCACTAAGTTGTGGAAGTTTTGCTCTATTTTTTCTTTTTAAAGAAGAGTCAATTTCACACTTAGGTACATCAAAAGCAGGTAATTTTATACCAACTCTTCCTTCTTGTGATTTGTCAAAAATAGTTACACTTAAACTCATAATATTTCTCCTACAGCAGTAATTAAAGCATCTAATTCATCTTTACTTCTTTTCTCAGTTACAGATATTAAAACTTTGTTTTGTGAGTTTTCATATAAATTCCCTAAGTTAATTCCAGCATAAAAACCTTTAGCACTTAACTTATCTAAAAATACTGTAGCACTTAAAGGTGTTTTAATTACAAACTCGTTAAATGTAGCACCCTTATTACAAAGTTCTAAAGAAGAAATCTTACTTAAACCTTCTTTTAAATATTCACTTTTGCTAAAACATAAATTACTCATATTAACTAATCCATCACGTCCTAATAAAGACATAAAAATAGTAGAACGTAAAGCAAGTAAATTTTGGTTTGAACATATATTTGAAGTAGCTCTTTGTCTTCTAATATGTTGTTCTCTTGCTTGCATAGTTAATACAAACATTTCTTTACCATCTTTATCTAAAGTTTTACCAATAATTCTTCCAGGTAGGTTTCTAATATCTTTTGAACGAGTAGCTATCATTCCAAAAGAAGGACCGCCAAAATTTAAATAGTTTCCTAAACATTGTCCATCTGCACAAACAATATCAACACCTAAACTTCCAGGGTCTTTTATCATTCCTAGTGCAATTGGATAAGCTGACATAACGGCTAATGCTTTATGTTCATGTAGTTTTTCAATAATTGAAGTAAAGTCTTGAACTGTTCCAAAAAAGTTAGGATTTTGAAATAAATAAGCAGCAACACTTTTATCAATTTTTTCTTCAACTTTTTTAAAATCACTTAAATCATCATCCATATTGATAACTTCAACTTCAATATCTCTAAAGCTAAGATAAGTTTTTACTACTTTTATATATGTAGCATTAACTCCAGAATCAATTAATACTTTATTTCTTCTTGTGATTCTAACTGCCATTAAAGCAGACTCAGCTAATGCTGTTGCTCCATCATACATAGACGCATTTGACACATCCATTCCAGTTAGTTCACAGATTAAACTTTGGTATTCATATAAACTTTGTAATGTTCCTTGAGATGCTTCTGCTTGGTAGGGAGTATAAGCTGTATAAAATTCACTTCTTCCTGCAAGTGCATCTACTGCTGAGGGAACTATATGGTCATAATAACCCCCACCTAAAAAGATAGTTTTATTTGTTACATTTTTCTTAGCAAGTGCATTAAACTTTGAAAAAGTAGTAAACTCATCTAAACCATCTTCTAAATCAAGATGTTCTACTTTTAAATCAGATGGAACTGAGCTAAATAAATCATCTTCTTTATCTAAACCTATAACATCTAACATCTCTTTGATATCAGATTTTGTATGTGGAGTATATGGCATATATTTTCCTTATAAAGTATTTATATAAACTGCGTATTCGTCACCTGACATAAGCGAATTAAGTTCATCTTCATTAGATAACTTAATTTTAAAAATCCAATTACCTTCTGCATCTTTGTTTAATAATTCAGGCACATCTAATAACTCTTCATTAATCTCAACAACTTCACCTGAAACTGGTGAATAAATATCAGAAGCTGCTTTAACAGATTCAATAAAAGCAATACTTGCAGACATTTCTACTTCTGATTCAAGTTCAGGAAGTTCTAAAAATGTAATATCACCTAATTGCTCAACTGCATATCTCGAGATTCCAATTGACGCAATTCCGTCATTAACTTCTACCCACTCATGTTCTTCATTAAATTTTTTCATTTTTTCTCCTAGTTTTGTTTTTTATATTTAAAATCTTTTACTATATTTATTTCTTTTTTATAAAAGGTAAAGAAGCTTTATTTGCTTCAATACTTCCTCTTTTATCTCTTAACTCAAAAGAAGAACTTTCATCAAAAACAGCTGTATCAAGCATAGCTAAACCAATACCTACATTTAGTGTTGGTGAAAATGCAGCAGAAGTTACAAAACCAATCTCTAAGTCATTTTGAAAAACTTTAAAATCTTTTCTAGCAGATCTTCTTGAAGTTGTTTTAAAAGGAATAATAATTCTATTTACACCTTCTTCTTTTTGTTTTTTTAAAGCAGAACAACCAATATAATCTCTTTTAACATTTATAAACATTCCTAAGTTTGCTTCAATTGGTGATATTGTTTCGCTTAAATCATTTCCATAAAGTGAATAACCCATTTCTAATCTAAGAGCATCTCTTGCACCTAAACCAGCTGGTTTAGCACCA
Organism: Arcobacteraceae bacterium; assembly: GCA_965224485.1. GTDB lineage: Bacteria > Campylobacterota > Campylobacteria > Campylobacterales > Arcobacteraceae > NORP36. The sequence goes on from CBDCZH010000016.1 coordinate 178,225, forward strand.
TCTTTTAATAAAGCTTCCCATAATTTAACAGAAGTAGAAGCATCAATATAAAGTTCAAAGCCTAGTTCACCTGTATAACCAGTTCTTGATAATAAACAATATTCACCAAATACTTTAGTTTCTATAAATGAAAAGAATTTTAATTCATCTAAATTAATGTCAAAATATTTTTCTAAGATTTTTTTAGAATTAGGACCTTGAACATCAAGTTTAGCAAACTCTAAAGATCTATCATCTAAAGTTCCTACTTTGATTCTTGAGCTTAGAGTTTTAAAATCAACTCCGCTTCTTGAAGCATTTACAACTATCATAAGTTCATCAGCAGCTAATTTGTAAACAATTAGATCATCAATAACTCCACCATCTTCATTTAATAAAAAACCATATTTACATTTATTAATAGGTAAAATATCAATATCAATAGAAACAGCTTTACTTATTTCACTTCTAGCAATATCTCCTTTGAAAAAAAACTCTCCCATATGAGAAGTATCAAATAAAGCAACATCATTTCTACAATAACCATGCTCAGCAATAATACCATCAAACTGTATAGGCATATTCCAACCGCAAAAAGGTACCATTCTTGCATTTAGTTCTTTTTGTTGTTCAAACAGTGGCGTTTTTAAAAGCTCTTCCATTATTATCCTTTAAAAAATTTATATATAATTATTATAAATAAGAAAAGAGGAACAAAAGTATCAAAAAAGTCTAATTTAATATCTTATTATAGTTTAATTGGAAATTATTTATTTATTTAGAGAATATAATATATCAATATTTGATATATTAATTATAGTAATTGAGCTTATAACCTGCTGCATATATATTTTCAATACTATTTTTAGGGAGTTTCTTTCTAAGTCTTTTTATAATATCTTTTACCTTAGTTGTACTGCTATCATACTCATCTAAGTCATCCCATAAGTATAAAGTTATTTCATCAAGAGTAAAAACCCTATTATCTTTTGAAGCTAATAAATCAAGTAATAATATTTCATGTTTGGTAAGTTTTATTTCATCATTTTTATTAAAAAGTTTATGTGAGTTTTTATTCCAAGTAAAATCATTAGTTAAGATAATAGAATCTAATTCCCCATTTAACTCTTTTAACTGAAATACTGCCTCATTTAGAGCCTCTTTAAGTTCAGATCTTGATATAGGTTTAGGTAGGTATTTTGTTAAATTAAGCTCTGCTGCAAAAAGTAATTTGTCTTGTTCTAAGTGCGCTGTTAGAATTATAATTCTACTTATTTTATCATTTTCTCTTATGATTTTACTAAGTTGCAAACCATTTATTTTTGGCATATTTATATCCAAAAGTAAAATATCTGGTTTATGTTTTTTATAAAGAGCTAGAGCAATTTCCCCATTACAAGCTTGGTAAACTTCTTTAAAATGTCTTTTTAGATAATTGCTATAATTTTCTCTTGTTTGGTCTTCATCTTCTGCATAAAGTATTGTAGAATTATTCATTTTTAAGATCCTTTTACTTCAAGTTCTTTATTTAAAACTATAGAAAAATTTGCCCCATTTTCTTTATTTGTTACACTTAAAACACCATGCATTGATTTTTCAACTATCATCTTTGCCATACATAAACCGTGACCAGTTCCTTGGGAGTGTGGTTTAGTAGTAAAATAAGGGTCAAAAATTTTATCAAAATGGTTTTCTTTAATTCCACCTGCATTATCACTAATTTCTATACAAGCCTTATAATCTTTTACATAAATATTTATAAATATTTTTCTTTTTTTAATATCACGTTCATCTAAAACATCTTTTGCATTATTTAAAATAACCAATAAGGCTTGGATAAACTCATTTTTAACACCTTTTATTAAAGAATCTTCTTTAATACTAAGTTTTGAAACTATTTTTTTTGATTCTAATAATTTATATACTAATTCGTATGCATTATCAAAAGCTTCTTTTATTGAAAAAATTTCTTTTTTATCATTTGGTTGTAAATATGTGTTAAAAGAAGTAATAGTATCAGACATATAAAAAGTTAGTTTTTCTATCTCATTTAAATGCTCTTCTAAAAGTTTTTTATTTAGTTTATTTTCATCAAAATCTTCTTCTATATTTAAAACAACAGAATTTATTTGATTTAAAGGCTGTTTCCACTGATGAGCTATATGAGCTAAAGTCTCACCAACAGCTGCTAATTTTGATTGAGCAATTAATAACTCATCTTTTTGTCTTAATAAAAGTAGCTGCTTTTTAACTTCTTTTTCTAGTTTTTCACTATAATTTTCATTCGCTTTTTTATATGAAAAAATATACAAACTAAAAATTATAATACTTAAAGAAATTAAATAAATATAATATTGGTTTTTTATAAAAAGCTCTAACATAAAACTATTTACTTAAACCCACAAAAGCTTCAACTATAGCTTCTATTTCTAAGTTTTTTACTCTAGTTTCAACTGAATCAATACTTTCATTCTCATGAACTTCTATTTTTTTTTGTAAAATATACTCACCTTCATCATAGTTTTCATTTACAAAATGAATAGTAGCTCCTGTTTGTTTTTCTTTATTTTTTACAACAGCTTCATGTACAAATCGTCCATACATTCCTACTCCTCCAAACTTAGGTAAAAGTGCTGGATGAGAATTTATAATTTTATTTGGAAAAGTTTTTAAAAGTTTTTTTTCTATTTTTTTCATAAAACCAGATAAAAAAACATAATCACAGCCATAATTTATCAAAATACTAGTAATTTGCTCATCTAAATCAATATTAGGGAAAACTTTTTTATTTACTAAAAAATTAGGAATATTTCTCTTTTGTGCATTTTTTAAAACATTTGCATCACTGTTATTTGAAATAACTACAACAATTTGTCCATCTAAAACTTTATTATTAATTGCCTCATATAAAGCATCAAAACCACTTCCATTATATGAAGAAAGAACACCTATTTTTATCATTTTTACCCTTTTTAGTAAAATATTATACACTTTTTACAATTTATTTACGTTTATGATTTATAGCTCTTATGTTATAATCACCTTAATTAAAAACAAGGTTTATTTAAAGATGCAAGAAGCACAAACAAAAACACAAAAATTCATAGTTAAGTTTTTTCCAGAAATTATGATAAAAGGCCCTAGTGCCAAAAAACAAATGTCAGCTCAATTATATGCAAACTTATTAAAGTTATTGCAAAAAATTTCACCAGATATTAACTTAAAAAAATTCTCTGATAAGATTGAAGTTGTCTGTCCAATAGATACTCTAACAGAAGTGAGAATTGTATTATTAACTACTCCTGGAATTGAGCAAGTTTTAGAAGCACTGCAGTTTAATGATATGAATACTTTAGATGATATTAAAGTTAAAGTAAATGAAATGATGAGCTATAAAATAAAAGATAAATCTTTTGTAGTACGAGCAAAACGTTCAGGAAGCCATGAATTTAAATCAACAAATATTGAGCAAACTGTTGGTGGATATATGTTAAGTAGAAACAAAGGCTCAAGAGTTGACTTACATAATCCTGATGTTAAAATTTCACTTGAACTTATAAATAATCAACTAAATATAATAACACTTAGACATAAGGCACTGGGTGGTTTTCCCCTAGGAACTCAAGGTAGTATTTTATCACTTATGTCAGGTGGTTTTGATTCAACAGTAGCTTCATATCTAACTATGAAAAGAGGACTTAAAACACATTTTGTTTTCTTTAATTTAGGTGGAATTGCTCATGAAATTGGAGTAAAACAAGTAGCACTTTTTTTATGGAATAAATTTGGTTCTTCTCATCGTGTATCTTTTATATCTATTCCTTTTGATGATGTTTTAGAAGAAATATTTAGATCAACTGCTCCTTCATATATGGGTGTAACACTAAAAAGACTTATGTTACAAGCTAGTTCAAAAATAGCAGACTCTATGGAAATAGATGCTTTATTAACAGGAGAAAGTGTTGCTCAAGTATCTTCACAAACGCTAAGAAACCTAGCTTTAATTGACCAAGCTTGTGATAAATTAGTTTTAAGACCACTTAGTACTATGAATAAACCAGAAATCATGGATATAGCTTCTGATATTGGAACAAAACGTTTTGCAGAACAAATGCCTGAATATTGTGGAGTAATTTCAAAAAATCCTATTATTCATGGTTCTTTTAAAAGAATGAAAGAACAAAGCAAAAAGTTTGATTACACAGTTTTAGATGAAGCTGTTTTAAATGCAAAAAGTATTTATGTAGATGAGATAGTAGATGATATTAAAAATATTGCCAAAATTGAAGTAATAAACGATATTTCAAGTGGTGAATTTACAATCATTGATATAAGAGCTGATGATGTTTGTATAGAAACATCTTGCGAAACACTAAAAATTCCTTTTTTCAAACTTAAAAATGCTTTCAAAAAACTTCCACAAAATAAAGAATATTTATTATATTGTGAAAAAGGAATTATGAGTCAGTTACATGCTCAATATTTAAAAGATTCACAAGAGTGTAAAAATGTAAGAGTATATAGACCTTTAGAAGATAAATAAGAAGCACTAAGCTCCTAAATTTAATCTTATGAAATACCTAGCAAAGAATTTACTTAATTCTTTGCGCATGTGTTATAGCAATAGCAATAGCATCTGTAATATCTAAGGGTTTTATCTCTTTTTTTATTCCCAAAAGTCTTTTTACCATAAAAGCAACCTGCTCTTTTGTAGCTTTACCATTTCCTGTAACTGCTTTTTTTACTTGTAAGGGCGTATATTCGCTAAAATTTCCAAAAACTTGTAATACTTTTAAAGATATTGCTCCTCTAAATTGAGCTAATTTTATAACTGATTTTGGATTAAAAGCAAAAAACATATCTTCAATTGATACTTCATCAATCTCATGCTTAGAAAAAATCAAATCTAAACCTTCAGTCATTTCTAAAATTTGTTCTTGCAGAACTCTTGTTTTGATTTTTATAAGACCTGCTTCTATTAATTTTATATTACTTCTATCTTTTTCAATAATTGCATATCCACAATTTATTGTTCCAGGATCTATACCTAAAATCTTTTTTTTCAAAGCTATTTTCCTTAGTTTTTTATCATATTTTTTAAAACTTATTCACATATATTTATTTATTCACATATATTTATTCACATATTAAAAGTTCCATATAATCATACATTTTACATAAATATTCACTTAAATTCACTAATCTTTTCACTATTATTTACAATTTTTATCTATGTAAATATAATCCTTATAAAATATTTGATATACTATTCTTTATTTATAATAAAAAGAGCTAATAAGATATGACAACAAAAGAAATTCTATCAATTTTACAAAAAGAAGCTAATCCATCTGACTATAACAGATATTTAAAACAGCTTACGTATAAAAAAATATCATCAGATAAAAATATTGCCGTATTTGAAGTTTCAAATAAATATATTGCTAATTGGATTAAAACAAAATATACAAATATCATACAACACTGCTTTGAAATTTATGATGGAAGCAAACCAAGTATTGAAATAAAACTTACTGGTGAGAAAAAAAGTAAAAAAGAGCTAATTTTAAACCAAATTAAAGCTCAAGCAATAGATAGTACTATGCTTAATCCATCTTACACTTTTGATTCTTTCGTAGTTGGAAGCTCAAATCAAATGGCGTATAACGCTTCAATAGCAGTTTCTAAAAAACCAGGAATACAGTATAACCCACTTTTTATATATGGTGGAACAGGTTTAGGTAAAACTCACTTACTTCAAGCAATAGGAAACTCTGCAATTGAGAGTGGTAAAACTGTAATTTATGTAACAATTGAACAATTTATGAATGATTTTACATTTTCTATTAAAAATAAAAATATGGATCATTTTAGAAGTAAATACAGACAGTGTGATGTTTTACTTATTGATGATATTCAATTTTTAAGTGGAAAAGAGCAAACTCAAGAAGAATTTTTCCATACATTTAATGAACTTCATAACGCAAAAAAACAAATTGTTATGACGTCAGATAGACTTCCTTCTCAAATAGCTGGTTTAGTTGATAGATTGAAGTCTCGTTTTGAGTGGGGTTTAACAGCTGATGTTCAAATTCCAGGACTTGAAACAAAAATAGCTATTATTGAGAAAAAATCAGATTTAAATGGAATTGAATTATCAAGAGATGTAATAAACTTCATAGCTGCTAATTTAGATTCATCAATTAGAGAAATAGAAGGAGTATTAATTAGAATTAATGCCTCAGCTTCACTATTAAATCAAGAAATAAACCTTGAAATGGCTCAAAATATCTTAAAAGAACAGATAAAAGAGACAAAAGAGAATATTAAACTTCCAGATATTATCTCTATTGTAGCAAATGAGTTAAATATCAAACCAAGTGATATCAAATCTAAAAGAAGAACAGCAACGGTTGCAAATGCTAGAAGAGTAGTAATCTACCTTGCACGTGAGTTAACACATAATTCTATGCCAGATATTGCTAAGTTCTTAGGAATGAAAGATCATAGTTCAATCTCTCATAATATTAAAAAAGCAAATGAACTAATACAAAAAGATGAAAATTTTAAGTTAATTATTGAGAATTTAAAGAATAAAATTATAAATAAGGACTGGTAAATTAAGTAGTTATATTATAAACTAATATAAATATGTGAATAGATGTGAATAAAAACATAAAGTTATTCAACCTATCAACAAATGATTACATCGAGCTTTGAACAATGTTTTCATCTATTCACATGTACTACTAATACCACTACTTAAAAGAAGAATATAAGGGGATAAAAAATGAGATTTATTATAAACAAAAGTATTTTCGAAAATGTAATATCATCAATGCAACCATTTTTAGAAAAAAAAGATTCTAGTTCAATAACATCGCATATATATTTAGAAGTACTAAACTCAAATTTAGTAATAAAAGCAACTGATTATGAAATAGGTTTATTATCACATATAAATGAAATCAATGAACCAATTGATGGAAAAGCAACAGTTAATGGTAATAATTTATTAGGAATAATAAAAAGATTAAAAGATACAGATATCATAATTGAAACTAATGATAATAATTTATTAATTAAACAAAATAAATCTTCTTTTAAATTACCAATGTATGATGCAAATGAATATCCATCTTTTGTACAAAGTAATGATTTAAATAAATTAGATATTTCAACTATAAATTTAATTAACTCAATTAGAAAAATTACACCAGCAATTGATAATAACAATCCAAAATTTGAATTAAATGGTGCTTTAATAGATATTAAAAATTCTAAAATAAATTTTGTTGCAACTGATACTAGAAGACTTGCTATTTCTTATTTAGAAAATATTTCAAATAAAGAAGGTCAGTTTATAATTCCTAAAAAAGCTATTATAGAAATACAAAAACTATTTTTAGATGAAGCTATAATTACTTATGATGATACTAATTTAATAATTTCAAATGATAAAATACAATTTTTTACAAAATTAATAAATGGTAAGTTTCCTGATTATGAAAGAATTATTCCAACTTCATTAAAAAACAATTTATCAATTCCAAAAAATGTATTAGTAGAATCTATTAAATTAGTAACTTCTTTATTCTCAAATATTAAAATCACATTTGCACCTACTTGTATTATCTTTGAAAGTTTAGATGAAGATAGTGAAGCTAAAACGCAAATTGATATTAATTTAAATATTGAAAATGAATTTCATTTAGCAGTAAATGCAAAATATTTATTAGATTTTTTAAGTTTAACACTAAATGAAAATGTAACAATAGGTTTTAACGAATCAAATTTACCATTTTACTTAGAAGATGAAAAATTTTATACAATTGTAATGCCAATTGTATTAGACAAATAAAAGGATAGTAATATGAGTCAAGAGTATGGCGCTAGTAATATTAAAGTTTTAAAAGGTTTAGAAGCTGTTAGAAAAAGACCAGGTATGTATATTGGTGATACAAATATCAATGGTTTACATCACTTAGTTTATGAAGTAGTTGATAACTCTATTGATGAAGCAATGGCTGGATATTGTAAAAACATTAAAGTTACTATGACTAAAGATCATTGGATTAGAGTTGAAGATGATGGAAGAGGAATTCCTACTGATATTCATCCTACTGAAAATATTTCTGCTGCAACTGTTGTTTTAACTGTTCTTCATGCTGGTGGAAAATTTGATAAAGATACGTATAAAGTATCTGGTGGTCTACATGGAGTTGGTGTATCTGTTGTAAATGCACTTTCAAAAGATCTTAAAATGACTATTCATAGAGATGGTGAAGTTTTTTACCAAGAATTTTCTTGTGGAATTCCAAAATCGCCTTTAGAAACAATTGGTAAAGCTCCTAGAAAAACAGGAACAACAATTGAATTCTTAGCTGATGATAGTATTTTTGAAGTAAATAGTTATTCTTTTGAAACTCTTTCTAAAAGATTTAGAGAAGTTGCTTACTTAAATTCATTTATTACAATCACTCTAGAAAACGAAATTACAGGTGTTAAAGAGACTTATCACTTTGAAGGTGGAATAAAGCAATTTGTTGAAGATATTAACAAAGACACAGCTATTTGTGATTCTATGGCCTTTAATGCAAGAATTGATGATGTAGAAGTTGATATTGCTTTATTATATAACACTACATACACTGAAAAAACTATCTCTTTTGTAAATAATATTAGAACTATTGATGGTGGAACTCACGAAGCTGGTTTTAAAGCAGGACTTACAAGATCAATTGTAAAATATCTTAAAGCAAATGCAAATGCCAGAGATAAAGATGCAAAAATAACAGGTGATGATGTTAGAGAAGGTTTAATTGCTATTATTTCTTTAAAAATTGCAGAGCCACAATTTGAAGGACAAACAAAAGGTAAACTAGGAAACTCATATGTTAAACCTATTTGTCAACAATTAACTTCTGAACAATTAGATAAATATTTTGAAGAAAATCCACAACAAGCAAAAGCTATTATGGAAAAAGCTATGATGGCTGCACGTGGACGAGAAGCTGCTAAAAAAGCAAGAGATTTAACTAGAAAAAAAGATGCAATGACTTTTGGAACACTTCCTGGTAAATTAGCTGAGTGTCAAAGTAAAGATCCAGCTATTAGAGAGCTTTACCTAGTGGAAGGGGATTCAGCAGGAGGATCAGCTAAACAAGGTCGGGATAGAGTTTATCAAGCGATTTTACCACTAAAAGGTAAGATATTAAATGTTGAAAAATCAAGACTTGATAAAATTTTAAAATCTGATGAAATTAGAAATATGATTACTGCAATTGGTTGTGGAATTGGTGAAGATTTTAACGAAGAAAAAGTTAGATACCATAAAATCATTATTATGACAGATGCTGATGTTGATGGTTTACATATTCAAACTCTTTTATTAACATTCTTTTTTAGATTCTTACGTCCAATTATAGATAAAGGTTATTTGTACATTGCTCAACCACCTTTATATAAATATAAAAAAGGTAAAAATGAAATCTACTTAAAAGATAATAATGCTTTATCAAGTTTCTTAATTGAAAATGGTTTAGAATCATTTGCCTTTGAAGGTTTAGGATATAACGATTTAGTTGATTTATTTAAAATAGTTTCTAGATATAGAACTATGCTTGAATCATTAGAAAAAAGATATTCATTACTTGAAGTTTTAAAACATTTAATAGAAAACTCAGATTTAGTAAAACTAGACTTACTTGAACTTTATGAAAAAGTAAAAGTTTTCTTAGATGATAAGGGTTATAATATTTTATCTAAAAAAATAACACCAGAGAGAATTCAATTATTTGTTCAAACTAAAGAAGGTTTAGAAGAATTAATTATTGATGATGAACTATTTTCATCACCATTTTTTAGCGAAGCTACATTTATTTATCACAAATTAATAGAGCGAGATATTTCTATGTTTGAAGGACGTGATTTAGTAGAAATATTAAATGAAATTGAAGGACTTGCTAAAAAAGGTGCTTATATTCAAAGATATAAAGGTTTAGGAGAAATGAATCCTGAGCAATTGTGGGAAACTACAATGACACCAGAAGCTAGAAGACTTCTAAGAGTTAAAGTAGAAGATGCAGAAGTAGCATCTGATACATTTACTTTGTTTATGGGTGATGAAGTAGAACCAAGAAGAAACTATATTGAAGCTCATGCCAAAGATGTAGAACACTTAGACGTATAATCTAAAGCCATCTTTTAAATAATCTCTGCGTTGGAGATGAGTATTTTACTCAGTCACCTACTTTAGTAGGCTCCTTCGCAAAATCTAATCTCCGCCTTGACCTTAATTAAAATATGATTTTATGTTAATATAAATAACTAAATAATAGGAAATCTATGAATAATTGTTGGATGTGTGGAAATATTGCAAACTCAAAAGAACATAAAATAAAGAAATCTTTGTTAAAAAAAATATTTTCTGAAGATTTTGAAAATAAAAATATGATACATATTAAGTATGGTGTAGAAAGTAAATTGCCAGGACCAAATTCAGATAAGATAAAGTTTAAAAAAGTAATTTGTGAAAAATGTAATAATGACAAAACACAAAATCATGATAAAGCTTTTGATATATTCATTAATTATTTAATTGATAACACTAAATATATTAATAAAAAAAGAATGTTAAATTTTGAAAAAATATATGGTGATGATTTTGTTAAAGAACAGTTAAATCTTTATAAGTATTTTGTAAAAATAATTGGTTGCGATTTAAGTGAGAATGATTTTAATGTTCCTTTTGATTTAAAAGATTTATTAGATAAAGATTTATTTAAAACAAAATTAAAAATTACTTTTTCAATAAATGAAATTATAATTAATTCATCATCTCCAAATAAATCATATTATGGAAATGGAGATTTAATTACTACAAATAAAAATAAAAATAATAAAAATGAATTAAATGCAAAATATAGATTTGAAATTGATTTGTCATATTTAAGAGTAAACTTTTTTTATAATACAAATATATGTATTGGTTCAGAATGGATTACAGATAAACAATATTTATATTTAGGCTCAAGTGTTAAAATGAATAATAGATATATTTAAATTAGAAATTAATATAGTTAATAAATTAATTTTCAAGAGATATTGAATAAAATTTCAAATGATGATAATATCATAGTAACAAATGAGCTTATGAAAAAGATTAGTGAGGTATTAAAATATGGCTAAAGATTTAACAACATCAAATATAAGTAGACAAAATATTTTAAATAATGAATATGCTTTAGAAAAAGTTGAGTTACATTTAGCTTTAGGTGGATTAACTTGGCAAGATGAACGTATATTTACAAAAGCAAAAGTTGCTCAAATATTTCAAGTAGATATACGAACAGTCACAAGATATTTAGAACAAAATAAAGATGAGTTAGTTAAAAATGGATATAAAGTTTTAAAAGGTCAAGAGTTTAAAGAATTTAAAGAGTATGTCTCGGACATGAATGTCGCAGACATGCTTAAAACACCGTCATTAGGGGTCTTTTCATTCAGAACTGTACTTAATCTTGCTATGTTAATAACAGAAAGTGAAAAAGCAAAGTCTATTAGAAATAAGATTTTGGATATTGTTTTAGATGTTATGGCACAAAAATCTGGTGGAGAAACTAAATATATAAATCAAAGAGAAGATAACTACTTATTAGCTTCATATAAAGAATTTAGTTATAGACAAGAATTTACAAATGCAATTGATTATTATTTAGAAAGTAATAACGAGTTTAAATATGCAACATATACAAATAAAATATATAAAATTGTATTTTTAGAAGATGCTAACGAATATAAAAAAATACTTGAACTTAAGAAGAAAGATAATCTACGAGAAACACTATATTCTGAAATTTTAAATGTAATTGCAAGTGTTGAGAATGGAATAGCAGAAGATATGAAAAGTGAATCTAAAAAGTTAGGAAGAAAACTTACTTCAAAAGAATTAAATACTTTATTTGAAAATATAAAAAACAATCCATATCTAAAACCTATAATTGAAGATGCAAGAGTTAAAATGGCAAGTCGAGACTTTAGTTTTAGAGATGCTTTACATGATAAATTAGAGCGTTATATACAAACTGTACCAAAAAGTGATTTTGATAAATTTTTAGGTGAAACTAGTAAATCACTTGAAGAAAGACTTTCTGATCCAAAAACATTAGCAGTATTAAAACGTCTTAAAGATAGATAATGAATTCTCAATTATTTTATTTTGATATAAAACATGCAGTTGAAGTTCATGATTGGATTATTATCAATAGTGGTGGGCTAGAAGGGCAAAGGGAAATTAATCTATTATCTAGTGCATTAGAACATATTCAAAATGACTTATATTATCCTACTTTTGAAGAAAAACTAAAACACCTTATACTTGCAGTTAATAAATTTCATCCATTTTCTGATGGGAATAAAAGATCAAGTTTAGTTTTAGGTGCTTATTTTTTGGAATTAAATGGTTATGATTATTGTATAAAAAGATTTATATTTGAAATGGAAAATATAGTTGTATGGTTAGCAGATGGTAAAATTAGCGATGATTTATTATTAAAGATTATTATAGAAATAATAGATAATAATGAATTTAATGAATCATTAAAATTAGAAATACTTGAATCTATTTCAATTAAATGATTATGATTTAACTACTTTGTAATATATTTATTAAAATATGCACTTTAAAATTTCTTTTGAGTCTTTATTTACTAAGCTTAGATATTAAGTTATAATTACAAATTATAAAAGGAAAAAATTGAAAAAAATATTACTTGTTTTACTTATCTCTTGTTCATTTTTATTCTCAGCTACTTCTTCTTTAGAAAAAGCTTATGCTAAAGGTAAAAAAATTGCTTTAAAGATTGATAAAAGTGTAGCTGGAACTGTTCGAGTTCAGAAGTGTAAATATTTTGTATTATTTGATAAAACTATTAGTGCAAAAATGCGTAATGAAGCTTACCGTGGTTGTGAAGATGGAGTTAATAAATAATTTATATATTAATATATAATATTTTTATTTAAATATTAATTTTAAAATTTATAAACATCTAACCCTTCATATAATATAATCCAAAAATTAAAAATATAAAAAAAGAGAATTATGATTGAATTAATCAATATATCAAAAAGTTATCCAACTGGAGAGCTTTACAACGACCTAAACTTACGTTTAAATCAAGGTGATAAAATTGGACTTGTTGGCCGTAATGGAACTGGAAAATCTACACTATTTAAACTTATTTTAGGTGAAGAGAATCAAGATCACGGTGAAATTAAATTTCCAAAAGCTTATACAATAGGGACATTAAAACAATATTTTCAATTTGATGAAAAAACATTAATTGAAGAAACTGCGTCTGCTTTAAGTGAAGAGCATAAATATGATATCTATAAAGCTGAAAAGATTTTATTAGGTCTTGGATTTTCACTGGATGATTTTGATAAAGAACCAAATTCTTTTTCTGGTGGATTTCAAATTAGAATTAATCTTGCAAAACTTCTATTAACTGAGCCAAATATGCTTTTATTAGATGAGCCTACAAATTACCTTGATATTTTATCAATTAGATGGTTAACAGCATTTTTAAAAACTTTTACTGGTGAAGTAATTTTAATTACTCATGATAGAGATTTTATGGATAGTGTTTGTACTCATACTTTAGGAATTATTAGAAAAAGTGCTTTCATTATTGAAGGTGGAACTAAAAAGTTTTTTGAGCAAATTAAAGCAAATGATGAACATCATGAAAAACAAAAAATTGCACAAGTTAAAAAAATTAAAGAGCTTGAAGAATTTATTGCTAAAAATAAAGCAAGAGCTTCAACTTCAGCACTTGCACAATCAAAAGTTAAGATTTTAGATAAAATGGTAGTTTTAGATGATATAAATTATGATTCTACTTTAGAATTTGATTTTAACTATAAAGCTACATCTGCTAAATTTTTACTAGAAGTTAAGGAGTTAAGCTTTGGTTATCCTGCTGCTGAAATTCTTTTCAAAAACATAACTTTTGCACTATCACGTGGTGAAACTATTGGAATAATAGGCAAAAATGGTAAAGGTAAATCAACGCTCTTAAATACAATTGCAGAAGAATTAACAGCTCTTAGTGGAACTTCAACTTATCACCCAGCTTGTTCTTTTGGGCATTTTGGACAAACTAATATTAATCATCTTAATGAAAACAATACAGTAATGGATGAAATTTATTCAGTCAATCATAGACTTGCAGAATCTAGAATTAGAAGTATTTGTGGACTTATGATGTTCTCAGGTGATAATGCTAAGAAAAAAATATCACTTCTTTCAGGTGGTGAAAAATCTCGTGTAATGTTAGCAAAAATTATAGCAAAAGATGTAAATCTGTTGTTCCTTGATGAGCCTACAAATCACCTTGATATTGACTCAATTGCAGCACTTACAACTGCTATTAAATCTTTTGAAGGTTCTTGTATTATTGTAACTCATAGTGAAGAGTTATTAAGAGCAGTTTGTGATAGATTAATAATCTTTACAAATGATGGAGCTGACTATTATAATGGAACTTATGACCAGTTCTTAGATAATATTGGTTGGGATGACGATATAGTAGAAACTAAGAAAAAAGTTGTAAAAGAAAAAAAAACCAAAAAAGAGATAAAAAAATTAAGAGCTGCAATAGTAACCCAAAAAGCAAAAGAAACAGGACCTATAAAAATACAAATAAAAGAAGTTGAAGACTCACTTATTTCTTTAAGTGGACATAAAAAATCTCAAATGAATTCTAAGTTATTAGATTTACAAGATGAACTTGAAAAAATAAATATAGAGTTTAAGAAAAAACTAGACGAAGTATAGTTTAAAGATACTATCTTAATCGTATATAAATTTATATATTAAATAAATATATCTTTTTAAGATATATTTATTAAAATTAAAAAAGCAATAAGTGCTAAAATAATTCCAGATATTTTCTCAATTTTATTAGAATATTTTTGCATAAAAATTTTTGCTTTTTTACTTGATAGAAGATTAACAATAAAAATATCCCAAAAAAGTACTGCTAAAAACATCCAAATAGCGTAAAAACTTTCAACTATAAAAGATGTATTTTCTTTTATTGCAATAGAAAATAAAGTAAAATAAAAAATTGAATTTTTTGGGTTTAAAATTGAGCTTAGAAAACCTTGATAAAAACTCTTCTTTAAAGAAATATCTACCTTCCTTTCTATTTTAGAATTTTTACTAAAAATATCTCTTTTTTTAGTTCTTAATAAACTAAAAGCAATGTATACAAGATATAAAGCTCCTAAAATTTTTATCAATATAAATATTTCTTGAAAAGATTTTATAAAAGATATTCCAAATAATGCTAATAATATATAAAATAAATTTCCAAATGATATACCAAAGGAAGTTGAAATTCCTGAAATCTTACCACCTTTACTTGTATTTGAAATTAGTATAAAAAAATCTGCTCCTGGACTTAAGAGTGCAACAAAATGAGCAAGTGCTAGGGGTATAAAAGCTAAAAATATTTCTGTGTAGTTCATATTATTCCTTGAAAATCAAATAATATAGTTTTTTTTAAATTAAGTCTTGTACAAAATTGATATTTTAAATTTGAAATATTTAAGTAAATATTTCAAAGTGTAAGGTTTTTTTAAAATTTACATAAAAAATCATATAATCTTTTTATATTTAAAAGGAGTTAGTATGAGAGTATGTGGGGTTGATTTAAAAGCAAATAATGCTATTTTTACTGTTTTACAAATTGAAGATGATATTGTAATTTATATAGATTTAAAAATTAAAAAACTTACCTTAAAAGATGATGAAAATCAAAATGAGGTAGTTTCTTTTTTTAAAGAGCTAAGTGATTTTTTGTCTTTTAATAAAATTGAAAAGGTTTTTATTAAAAAAAGAGCAAAAAAGGGTAATTTTTCTGGTGGGGCTGTTACTTTTAAAATGGAATCTATGTTACAGTTAAATAATATTTGCGATAGTTTTTTAATTTCATCTCAAGCTATCTCATCTTTTGAGAAAAAAAATGAGATAAGCTATCCAAATGATTTAAAAAAATATCAAATAAATTCATATTTATCTGCACTTAGTCAAATAAATTAGTTCTTCATTAAAATTTACATTGTCTTATAATATTTTATAATTCATGCTCCAACGTTAATTCTGCTTCTTCAATTAAATTAAACTCTTCTTCCGCACTTTTTGCTAACAAATGATTTTTACTATATAAGAAGTAATATAATGCTCCAATTATATATAAAACAATTGTATAATTGAATGCTCGTGGATCAAAAGCATAAACTCCTGTTAATGCTAAAAGAGAAAGAATTAATGCAATAGAAGAAGTTATCATTCCTCCTGGAGTTTTATATGGTCTTGGCATATCTGGATTTTTTATTCTTAATAAAATATGACTTAATGCCATAAGTGCATAAGAAATTGTTGCTCCAACAACAGCCATACCTAAAATCAAATCCCCTTCTTGAGTTAAAGATGCAAAAAAGCCTAAAATACCGGGTATAATTAAAGCCCAAGTAGGTGTTTTTTTCTCACTTGTAAGTGATAAAAACTGAGGAATATATCCTGCTCTTGATAGTGCAAATACTAATCTACTATATCCATAAATAATAGAAAAAAATGAAGCAACTAAACCAGCTAATCCAAGTACATTAACTATAGTTCCTAAAGTTGTATTTCCTGTTGCATTTAAAGCATCTACCAAGGGAATAGCACTTTTACCAATTGTATCTGCCCCTGCTGCCCCTGCTACTAAAAAAACAACTAAAACAGCTGTAAATAATAAAAATATCATAGCTCCTATGATACCTCTAGGAACGTCTTTTTCTGGATTTTTTGCTTCTTCTGCTGCTAAAGGAACTCCTTCTACTGCTAAAAATAGCCACATACCAAATGGTAATGCAGCCCATACTCCATACCATCCATATGGTAAAAATTCACTTGCTCCTAGAGCTTCTGTTGAAACGGCAATATCAAATAAATTTGAAGAATCAAAATGGCCAAAAAGTGTAACTGCTGTTGCAATAATTGCAAATACAGCAAGGGCACTTATAACCATCATTGTTTTTAATGCTTCACCTGCTCCAAATAAATGAATACCAATAAATACTGCATAAAAAAGAGCATATATAATTGGACCGTTAATACCAATAAGTGCTTCAACAGCAGATCCAATAAAAATAACAATAGCAGCAGGAGCTAAAGCATATTCAATTAATATAGCAAGACCTGTTAAATATCCACCTGCTGGTCCCATTACTTGTCTGGCAAAACTATATCCACCTCCTGCTGCTGGAATTGCTGCTGACATTTCAGCTAGGGCCAATACTAAACATAAATACATAACTGCCATTAATCCAGCAGCAATTGCAAATCCTCCCCATCCTGCTTCTGCTATTCCAAAATTCCAACCTGCAAAATCACCTGATATTACATATGAAACTCCAAGACCAGCTAATAACAGCCAACCTGCTGTTCCTCTTTTTAATTGTCTTTTTTCAAGATATTCTTTGTTTGCACTCACGTATAATCCTTTATTGAATGAGAAAATTCTCATTATTGATACAATTTTCTACTGTATCATCCATTGTTCTATCTTTTAAATTTACACCAGATAATTCCAGTCTTCGTGCCTCTTTTAATAAATACATTGTTTTTTTTACAGCCTCCTCATAAGATAATCCATCTGAACGCACATTTGATATACAATTTCTATTTACATCACTCAGTCCAACTTTTGGATTCCACGTAAGATATAAACCAAGACTGTCAGGAGAACTTAATCCTGGTCTTTCACCTATTAATACTAAGGTTAATTTTGCTTGCAATATCTCTCCTACTTCATCCCCAATAGCAACTCTTCCTTGCTGTACTATAGTAATAGGAGATAATTTCCATTGATCATCATCTTTTGCAAGTGAGTGTGATAATATTTGAATATATTTAATAGCATTTTTTTTTATTGCCAAAGATGAGAGTCCATCTACAATAATTATAGATAAATCATAAGGAACTCTACTTTTATCTATACTTCTTTTTAATAATTTACAAGAGTTTTCATCTAATCTTCTTCCTAAGTCTGGTCTTTGTAAATACCTTACTCTATTTACTGCTTGTGAATGTAGTAATACATGAGAATAACCATCTTGAAGAAGTTCATTACTGTCTATTTCACTTAATAAATTTAAATTAACAGAAATCTTATTTAATTGATCTACAACATATTGTGTGTCTAAAGGTAAATGAACTGCATCTTGTGCTTGAGCATGAGCTAATTGAAAATCTAATAAATGATTTGTAGGAATACTAACTCCTGTTCTTCCCAGTGCAATTCTAGCTTCCGTATGCTCTCTTAAAAAAGCCCAAGGATTTTGTACAATATTTGTTTTTTCATTATTTTTTATTAAATCAGACATCATTAATATCCTATTGCTTTTTGTAATGAGGGAGAAAAATATTTTGGAATATTTTCATTTAAAATATAATTATTTGCATCTTTAAAAATCTCCATTTTTTCAAGCCATATCTTAAATTCTGGAGCAGGGTCAAGATTTAGTACTCTTCTTGCATATAAAGCATCATGAAAAGATGTAGTTTGATAATTAAGCATAATATCATCAGAACCAGGAATACCCATAATAAAATTACATCCCGCAACCCCTAAAAGTGTTAATAAATTATCCATATCATTTTGATCTGCATCGGCATGATTTGTATAACAAATATCACAACCCATTGGTAAGCCTAAAAGTTTTCCACAAAAATGGTCTTCTAAACCAGCTCTTGTTATCTCTTTTCCATCAAATAAGTATTCAGGACCTATAAATCCAACAACAGTATTTACTAATAATGGATCAAACTCTTTAGCAACAGCATAGGCTCTAACTTCACATGTTTGCTGATCTATAGAAAAGTTTGCGTTTGCAGACAAAGAGCTTCCTTGACCTGTTTCAAAGTACATTACATTATTTCCAACTGTTCCTCTATTTAGTGACAATGCTGCATCTTGCGCTTCTTTTAAAATACTTAAGTTCACTCCAAAGCTTGAATTTGTAGCTTCTGTTCCTCCAATTGATTGAAACACTAAATCAACAGGTGCTTTTTTATTAATAGCCTCTATAGTATTCGTAACATGTGTTAAAACACATGATTGTGTTGGAATTTCATATTTATTTATTACATCATTCATTAAGTTTAATAATTTAATAGCTTGTTCTAGATTATCTGTTGCTGGATTAATTCCAATAACAGCATCTCCGTTTGCATATAATAATCCATCCAATATACTAGTTGCTATTCCCATTACATCATCTGTTGGATGATTTGGTTGTAATCTTGTAGATAAATGGCCTTCTAGTCCAATTGTATTTTTAAAAGAACTTATTACAGGACATTTTTTTGCAATCATTATTAGATCTTGATTTCTCATTATTTTACTAACGGCTGCTACCATTTCTGGTGTTATTCCTGGTCTTACTTTTTCGATTAGTTTTTTTGATGTGTTATCACTTAATAACCAATTCCTAAATTCACCAACACTTAAATGAGAAATAATCTCAAAAGCCTCTTTATCATGTTTATCTATTATTAATCTTGTAATTTCATCATCTTCATATGGAATTAAAAGATCTTCTAAAAAAGTTTTTAAAGGAACTTCTGCTAGTCTCATCTGAGCTACTGCTCTTTCTTGTGAAGTATTGGCAGCTAGACCTGCTAACATATCTCCTGATCTTTTTGGTGTGGCTTTTGCCATTAAATCTGATAGGTTTTTATATAAGTAAGTTCGATTTCCAATTTTTATTTGATAAGAATTTTTCATAATTCTAATAAATATGTGATATACATATCTCTTCCTTAATATAACTAGAACTTTATAATGATGCTAATATACATTCATTTTATAGCATGGATATAGCGTGAATATAAAAATAATTATACAATCTTTGTATAGAATATATACTAGATTATTGTATATAAAATATACAATAATCTATTTTTTATTAGGATAGGGATATGAGAAGTTTCTAAAATACGCAGCTTTATAAGTTATTTCCTAATTTCTTTTATACTTTTTCCTCCTATCCCATAATTTTCCATCTCTATTTCTTCAATTATCACAATAGCAGTTTTTTCACCTCTTTTAAAAACATCGGAAAATACTTTTGTTACTCCTTTTATTAAAGCTTTTTTTTGCTCAACTGTAGCACCCCCATCTTCTTTTGTCATTTTAATATTAATATACGGCATTTTTTTTCCTTAATGTGTTAGTTTCATAAGTTTTTTTGCATAAGCTAAGAGTAATATTCCTGAAAATACAATTGCAGCTGTTAGATATAAGGCAAAAGTATAAGAGTCAAATCTGTTTATTATAGCTACAGAATATAAAGGTGCTATAACTTGACCAATACCATAGGCTGTTGTAATTGCTCCCATTAAAATAACAGGATTCTTTTGTGCAAGCTTTGCTCCAAGGGTCATAAATAAAGCAACCAAAGCTACAAATGTACCTCCATATAAAACTCCTGAAAGTAAAATCAAATATATATTTGTGCTAATTGTTGGAATTAAAATACCTAAAACTTGTATAAACATAGTGATCATAATAATATTTATACTTCCATATTTATGAGCTAAACGCATCCAAATAATACAAGAAGGGATTCCAGCAAGTCCAACTAAGCTCCAAACATATCCTCCATAACCTTCTAAACCTTCAAGAGAATTTATAATATCAGGTAAGAAGGTAGCTTGTACTACCATGCCTACTCCTTCTGTAAAATAAGCAAGTATTAGAATTATTACAAACCCTTTAAACAAAGATATATCAAAATGCTGTGTTTGGCTAATTTGTGTCTCTTCTTTGTTAATTCTTAATATATAAATAGAATAAATTGAAGCAAAAAATGCAAATATACTTAATACTAGCCAGGCATCACTCCAAGAACCACCACTTGTAAAAACAGCTCTTGAAATTAAATCTGTTATAAGAATTGAGAAACCAATACCAGAAAAATGTATTCCCATTGCTTTTGTTTTATCTTCCATATGTAGTTTTTTAAAAACTATAGCTGAACCAACAATTAAACACATAGCTGCACCAAAACCAGCAATTACACGAGAAATCAACCATATAGTGTCATTTGTTGTACTTGCTAAAATTAAAGTAGTCACAATAGATAAAATCATACCAATTCTAAAATATTTAATTTTACTATTGATATCTTTTATAAAAACAGAAAAAATTGAACCAGCTAAATAACCTATATAATTAAAAGAGGCTAAAATACCAGCAAAAGTAATACTTAAATGATCTTCTAACATAAAAGGCAATAAAGAGGTAAAAACGAATCTGGCAACACCTACACCTACTATTAGGGCTAAGATACCAGCTAGTAAGATAGCTGCATTAGAGTCTTTATCTAATAGATTTATTTTAGTCATTTTTTGCCTTTTTGTTTTTAATGTTATACTATCACTAATAGTTATATTATGTCAAATAAGTAATCATGATATATGATATAAAGGTTAGTGATATGGATTCTTCTTTATTAAAAGTTTTTTTAAGTGTAGCTAGAAATAATAGCATTAGTAAAGCTGCAAGTGAGCTTAAGTTTGCCCAGTCTAATGTTACAGCAAGAATTAAACTCTTAGAAAAGAACATTGGACATATACTTTTTTATAGAGTTCCAAAAGGTGTTGTTCTAACAAAAGCTGGAGAGAAACTTTTTACTTATGCTTTTGAGATAGTAAAAAAAATAGATGAAGCTAACTTTTATATGAAAAATATAAATACTCAAAGCTCACTTAAAGTTGCTTCAACTGAGTCAAATGCAGTTGTACGAATAGTTCCTTTTTTATTGGCTTTACATAAGGATTATCCTAAAACACAGTTAGAACTTTTTACAGGAACTACAAGTGAAGTTATAAAAATGATTTTGGAATATAAAGTTGATTTAGCTTTTGTAAGTGGTATTCCTTTAAATGATGATTTAATGATTCTAAATAAAATAGATGAAAAAATTGTTATTTTAGAACCATTTGATGAGATTATTCCGGATGTTTTGCTGTTATTTAAAAAAGGCTGTAAGTATAATGAGATTTTAAATAAATATTATGAAAAGAATGGACAGAATAAATATAAAACTTTGGAGTTTGGTTCTTATGAAACAATATTAGGTTGTGTAAAAGCAGGAATGGGAAGAACTTTAATGCCTTTAAGTATTGTAAAAAAATTAGGATTTCAAAATAATTTAAATATAATAGAATTAGAAGATGAGTTTTCAAATATTCCAACTTGTATGGTTTGTAGAAAAGATAATATGCCTTTTATAAAAAAATATTTGGAAGAATTTAAATTATAAGTAAAATTTAAAAGGATTTATATGTTTGAGATAAAAATACAATGTCCTTATTGTTTACAAGCAATAAGTATAGGTCTTGATTTAGGTATTTATGAGTTTGTTACTATTGTAGAAGATTGTGAAGTTTGTTGCAGACCTATTGAATTATCTTATGATGTACAAAATGGCGAGGTAGGCTCTTTTTCTTATAATAAAATTGATGGAAATGAGTTTTAGCCCTAAGATAAATTATCTAAGCAATTTTTAGTTAAAATACAAATAATATAATTAAAAGAGGTAAGATATAAATGAAGTATGGTGAAAAAGAGATTTTAGAGTTTGATATTAATAAAGAAGAAAATTTTTGGCCAAATGAGCATGAAAAAACTTATGTTATTGATATTGAATTACCTGAATTTATGGCAAAATGCCCAAGAAGTGGTTATCCTGATTTTGCTACTATTAAAATATCGTATAGTCCTTTAAAAAAAGTAGTTGAGCTAAAGGCTTTAAAACTATATATAAATTCTTTTATGAATAGAGAAGTTTCACATGAAAATGGAATAAATGAAATTTTTGATACTTTATTTGCAAAACTAAAACCAAAATGGTTAAAAGTTACAGGTGATTTTAAACCAAGAGGAAACGTACATACTGTGATTATAATAGATTCAGACAAGATATAAGGAAATAAAAACTTGGAAAGATTAGTAACAACTGCACAAGCTGCTTCAATACTAGGTATATCTTTGCAAGGTATTCATTATAGAATAAAGAATAATAAATTAAAATCTATTAAACAAGCTGGAAAAACATTTGTTTATATTTCAAGTGATTTAGAAAACAGACAAATAGAAGAAGTTAAAAATGAAGAAAATCAAAAAAAATCATATGTAGATATGATAATTTCTGGTAAAGATGATCAAATATCTTTTTTAAAAAAATCCTTTAAACACATTCGTGTTCAGCATAAAGAAGAAATAAAAAGATTAGAAAAGAATCAAAAAAATATTATTCATGTTTTTAATTCAGAAATAAAATTATTACAAAGTGCTTTTTCTGAAATGCGTTCAATTTACAAACCCCAAATTGAACAAAAAAAAGAAAAATTTATTAGTATAGGTGATTTTTCTTTATATTTAAAAGAAAAAGGTAAAACTAACTTAGATATAAAAGCTATTATTTTAAAAGCAATAAAAGATAATGATATTAGATTTATTTTCTCTGCAAGTTCTAAAAAAGTTATGATTTTAAATGAAGATTTTTCTGATTTGATTTAAATTTTATAAATAAACTTATTTTATTTTTTACAAAATATTATAATAATTCATTAAGAAGGTCTTCTCTTTTATTGCTAACTACTTACAAATATATTTTAACTCTTAATTTTATCACTCAAAATCATTACTTACATAAAGTATCGTAAGAGATATTTAAGTAGTATAGGTATATACTTTTTAATTATAAAAAAAGCTAGCTATATTTTTATAAAATCATTTTAAATTATTATTAGTTAATAAATATAGGAGTCGTTATGAATAAAATTATTACACAGTTATCTAATAGAAAATCTATAAGACAATTTACAGGAGAAAGTATTAGTACTAATGATCTTGATCTTATTATTAAAACAGCACAAAGATGTCCTACATCAATTAATGCACAACAAATATCATTGATTTATACAAGAGATAAAGAAAAAATAAAACAGCTTGCAGAACTTTGTGGAGGTCAAGAACAAGTTGCTACTGCTGATGTATTTATTACAATTGTTGTAGATTTTAATAGAACTATTTATGCTGTAAATCAAGTTGGAGAAGAGCATGTAATTGATAAGTCAGCAGAAGGTATACTAGTTGGTGCAGTCGATGCTGGAATTATGTTAAATGCTATTCAAGTTTCAGCAGAATCTTTAGGATATGGTACAACTGCTATTGGTGCAATTAGGAATGAACCTGAGGCTATAATAAAATTATTAGGACTTCCTTCTAAAACATTTCCTATAGTCTCAACTACAATTGGTGTTCCAAGTAAAGAAGCACAAAATTCACCTCTAAAACCCAGAATACCAATAAATAGTTTTGCATTTGAAGATAAATATAATGATACAAAGGTAAAAGAGGGTGTTCTTATTTACGAAAAAGAGATGAAAGAGTTTAGAGACGATAATAACATGGATTATTTAGAATCGTATTGTGAACAAACTGCAAAATATTATAAAAATATATATTTTAGAAAAATTGCTAAAAATTATAAAAAACAAGGTTTTGAATTTAAAGATTAAATTAATATTGAAATAAAAGTATTGAAGTTATAGTTCTTTATAAGAGTGTATGAGTCTTACTCATAGCACTCTTCTCCAGATACCTAAACACACTATAAGAAAAGGTGCCTTGCTATGTTCCCATCCTGGGGCATTGTCTTAAAAAACAGTTGTAAAGGTCTAAAGAAGAGCACAAAAAGTACCAAAATACTCTTTGTGCTTCTCTTTTAAGGTTGTAAGTTTATCTAAAACTTCTTTAATCTTACATAAATAGCAAGTATAAAGTATTTTTTTGAGATAATACTTAAAAATTAGGAGCTAAAATGAATACTAAACTAAGTTTTATTGGACTTTCTTCCCTTGTTTTAGCAATGATAATTTGGGCAAGTTCTTTTATTGCTTTAAAAGCAGCTATGAGTGACATTGGTCCATTTACTGTAATATTTTTAAGAATGTTAATAGCTTCTTTATGTTTTGTTTATTTTATTAAGAGTTTTCTCAAATATGATTTTTCAAAAAAAGATATAAAATATATACTTTTATTAGCCTTGTTTGAACCTTGTTTATATTTTGTTTTTGAAGCAAAAGCTTTACAATATACTTCTGCTTCGCAAGCTGGAATGATAACTTCTGTTTTACCTTTAATTACTGCTATTTTTGCAGGTTATTTATTGCAAGAGTTAATTACAAGAAGATTCATTTTTGGATCTTTATTAGCTATGTTAGGTGTAGTTTATTTAAGTGTAAATGCAAGTGCGAGTCTAAGTGCTCCAAACCCAATGTTGGGTAATTTTTTAGAGTTTTGTGCCATGGTTTGTGGGGCAGGATATACTATAGTTGCTAGATATTTAGCGAAAAAATATTCAGCTATTTTTATAACGGCTATTCAAGCTTTCTTAGGAGCTATTTTCTTTTTTCCTTTATTTTTATATGAATATAATACAATGACTATGAATTTTTCTTCACAAGCTTTATTATGGATTTTATATTTAGGAGTTGTTGTTACTTTAGGAGGATATGGTTTATATAATTATGCACTTACTAAAGTTGAAGCCTCAAAAGCTGCAATGTTTGTAAACTTAATACCAATCTTTACTCTTTTATTAGCCTTTGTCATTTTAAAAGAAGTGATAAGCACTTCACAATTAATAGCTTCAGCAGTTATTTTAACAGGTGTTATTATTTCGCAAGTTCCAGTTATAAAAATAAGAAGAAAAAAGAATAAGTGACTTACCTAAGCTTATTTATAACTGCTTTAATATCAGCCACACTTTTTCCCCTAGGAAGTGAGGCTTTATTAGTTTATGATATTAAAGAAGGGTATAACCTAGCTCTTTTATTATTTGTTGCAAGTTTTGGGAATACTTTAGGATCTATTATTAATTATTATTTAGGTTTTAAAGGTGAGGCATACTTAGAAAAGAAGAAGTATTTAAATAAAAATAAAATTATTAAATATAAAAGATTTTTCGATAAATATGGTTCTTTTACCCTACTTTTATCCTGGCTTCCATTTTTTGGTGATCCACTTACTTTTATTGCAGGAATTTTAAAATACGATATAAAAAAGTTTATTTTACTTGTAGGACTTGCAAAGTTTTTACGCTATTTTATTTTAGCCATGTTTATAATATAGATTTTAATTTTTTACCTAAAAAAACTAAAGAAATACAGTTAAAGCTAATAAGTAAAAGTAAAATTAAATTTAGTGTACTCATATAAAATCCTTTTTAGAGTAAAATTTTACTCTAAGCTTATTACTAAATGATTACATTATTTTATAATAGGTGAAAAGGCCTTTGTCCCTACTCTTATAATAGAGCCTATTTTTAAACTTTGTGCTTTTGATTTTGTTATAACTACTTCTACTAACTGCTGACCTATTGATATTAAGGCTATATAAATTACATCTACTTTTTTTATATCTAAAAGTTTACCTTCAAAAGAAAATTTTTGGCTTCCTTGTGTTTTTAATAAAATATCTTTTGCTTCTCCATCTTTAATAATTTTTCCTTGCTCTAAAATAATAGACCTTGTACTTAATTTATACATTTCACTAGGATCATGGCTTACCATTATTGTTGTGGTTTCAAACTCTTGATGTAAGGCTAGGATTTCATTTTGAAGTTTTTCTCTCATATTATGATCTAAAGCAGATAAGGGTTCATCTAAAAGTAGAAGTTTAGGTTTTTTCATTAAAGCTCGGCATAAGGCAACTCTTTGTTTCTGACCTCCACTTAAAGTGGTAGGTAGCCTTTTTCTTAAGGTTTTTAGCTCTGTCATATCTAATAATTTATCACAAAGTGTTTTGTCTTTTTTTACATATAAAAGATTTTCTTCTATACTCATATTAGGAAAAAGTGCATAATCTTGAAATACAAAACCAATTTCTCTTTTTTGTATGCTAAGTTGAAAATTATCATCTAACCAAAGCTCATTATTTACTGATATATTTCCTTTGGCTTCTTCAAGACCTGCTAAAATTCTTAAAAAAGTAGTTTTACCTGAGCCACTTTTTCCGCTTAAACTTAAGAACTCTTTTCTTTTGATATTAAGTTTTACCTCAAGAGACATCTCTTTTGTAGT
This sequence comes from Arcobacteraceae bacterium, assembly GCA_965224485.1. GTDB lineage: Bacteria > Campylobacterota > Campylobacteria > Campylobacterales > Arcobacteraceae > NORP36. The sequence continues at coordinate 205,415 of CBDCZH010000016.1, forward strand.
TCCATATAGTTTTTTCTGTATATCTATTTTAATCATTAAAATTTTCCAAATCTATGTTTGTATTTTGCATTGAATATATAAACACTTAATAAAACTATAAAACTCATAACAAGCATTAAAATAGAGTAGATATGAGCACTTTTATAGTCTAAAATTTCTACAAATTCATAAATTGCAACTGATGCTACTTTTGTTTCGCCTGCTATTGAACCACCTATCATTAAAACTACTCCAAATTCTCCTACAGTGTGAGCGAAGGTAACTATTAAAGATGTTAAAATTGCTGGTTTCATATTTGGTAATATTACTTTTATTATTGTAATAACAGTTGATTTTCCAGCTATATAAGAAGCTTCTATCATATTTTTATTAATACTTTCAAAACCAGCTTGCAGGGGTTGCGTCATAAAAGGCAAGGAGTAAAAACAAGAAGCAATTACTAAACCTGTAAAGTTAAAAACTAAAGATATTCCAAAATATTCTTGAAAAAAACTTCCTATAAAAGAGTTAGATGAAAGTGAAAATAAAATATAAAAACCGATTACTGAAGGTGGAAGAACTAAAGGAAGGGCGGTTAGTGCTTCAAGTAAGGGTTTAAATCTACTTTTACTTTGGGAGAGATACCAAGATAAAGGAAGACTTAGACAAAATAATATAATAGTAGTAAGTGCGGCTAATTTAAAAGATAATAAAAAGGGTTGAAAATCAATATTTTGTAAACTTTGTATTATTTCATTCATAATACTTCTTTTATTGATAATTCACTTGCTTTTATTAAAGCTATTACTGTGTCGTTTATTTTTAAATCAAGTTTTTTTGCACTTGCACTTGTGATTAAACTTTCAAGAATAGTATCTTGTATTTTAAGTTTAATAAAGCACAAAAGTTGCCCTACTTCAAGCTCTATAATTGTGCACTTAATTTGATTTGAATAAGAAAGAATTTCATTTAGCTTTTCTACATCTTTAGCAATTGCTATATGTGAAGCATTTACGCTTAAAATTACATTCTGCCCTACTTTAGTATTATTTAAACCTAAACTCATCATTGATAGTTTTTGTTCTAAAAAAGAAAAAGTAACTATGTTTAAATTATCTACATTTTGTATTTTTTCTATACTTGCGTATAGTTCATTGTTATCATATGAAAAAATCATGGAACTAGGTATCCAAAGTTTTCTAAAATCTTTTTAGCTTTCAAGCTCAAGATAAAATCATAAAATTCTTTTGCTTCTTTTTTATGTTTAGAATTTTTAAGTATTACTATTCCTTGATTTATACTCTCATATAAGTTTTTATCAATATTTAGGTAGTTTTGACCTTCTTTATACTTTAACATAGAAGGTGCAAAAAGTGATGATTTTGCAATAAAACCAATTTCCGCAGCATTTAGTGTATATGTTACAGCTTGTGAAATAGAGCCTGCATAAATTAGTTTATGTTTGAGTTCTTTTAAAAGTTTTGCATTTTTTAACACTTCTTTTGAAACTTTGCCATAAGGTGCAGTTTTAGGATTAGCTAGAGCTATTCTTTTTATGTCTTTATTTCTTAAAATATCTAGTTTTTGTGAAAAGTCCCGTTTTTTACTAGAAAAAAGCACTAAAGAACCTTTTGCATAGATTTTAGCTTTAAATAGTGTTAGGTTTTTTTTGTATAAAAAATCTGGATATTTCATATCAGCAGACATAAATATATCATAAGGTGCACTGTTTTGTATTTGTGAGCTTAGTTTTCCACTAGAAGAGATACTAAGTTTAACTTTAGTTTTAGGATATTCTTTGTTGAACTCTTTTATTAAAGTTGGCATAACATATGATAAATTTGAGGCTAGTGCTATATTCAAGCAAAATGCTTGAGATATAAAAATAAAACTTAGAAAAAGTATTTTAATCATAATAGTCCTTACATTATTGAAATATTATATGCTTTAAATTGTGCATATACTAAATCATTTTCTTTTAAAGCTAATTTTTTACAAGATGCTGAAGTTATTTTTGCATGAATCGTATCTTTATGTTTACATAACAATGTTAAGTTAGTGTTTATTCCATCATCATTTATAGCTATAATCACAGCTTCTAATATATTTCTAGCAGAAGATTTATTTTTCTGTTTATGAATAATAATAGCTGATGTTTCAACTAAAAAATTTATCTCTTGGTTTATTTTCAAAAGTTTCTTTTCTACAAAATCTTTTGAATTTATAGAAAATAGTTTTTGTTTAGATTCTAAAGTTATTTCTATTTCATAATTGCTGTTTATTAAACTTAAGTTACTTATGTGAGCTTTTAATCTTGTAAAAGAGGGTGGAATTTCTTTTTCTTCATCAATATTTTCATTAAAAGATTGTTCTAAAATTTTTAAATAGTTTTCATTTAACGTTTGTATTTCATTGAAATTATGTATTAGCTCTTTAGCAATAGAAGTAAGAACGCTCCCTCCTCCACCTTTCCCTCCAGTAACTCTTGTTACTAAAGTTTTATTTGAGAGTTTATTCATAATATCAATACTATCCCAAGCAGCTTTGTATGACATTTTCATATATTTAGCAGCTTTTGAAATTGAACCATAAATCTCTATATTTGAAAGAAGTTCAATTCTTCCTTTTCCTATAAAGTTACGTTCTTCTTTCTTCACCCATATTTGTCCATCTATTGTAAATAAATTATTCATAAGCGTAATATAACAAAATATATAACGCTATGTCAAACATTTTGTAATTTTTGATAGTTTTGTATACAATGTTTTATGAAAGAAATTACAAAAGAAGAAGCTTTTTTATTTTTAAGAAAAACTGTAAATGATTATTATTTATTATCTGATGAAACTTTTTTATGTCTACAAAATATTTGTACTTTTACTTATGTAAAGAAAAATGAATCTATTTGTAAAATAAATGAAGTACCAAAATATTTTTATTTTGTACTAAAAGGTTTATTTCGATCTTTTATTATAAGTAGCAAAGGGAAAGAATACAATAAAAACTTTTTTACAGAAGGTATGTTTCCTGGTTCCATGAGTTCTTTATTAAAAAATGAGAGTTCTAGTTTTGAGATACAAGCTTTAGAAAACTCATATATATTCAAAATAGATTTTAAAAAATATAGAGAATTACTCTTAGTTTCAGAAGATTTAAAATTATTTCAAATTTATTATTTAGAAGAAAACTGGTTATTGCAAAAAGATAGCAGAGAAGTTTCTATTGTGCAAGATGATGCACTTATGAGATATGAAGAGTTTATATTTGCAAATAAAAATCTTGTAACTAGATTAACAAAATATCATATTGCCTCACATTTAGGAATTACTGCAACACAATTAAGTAGAATTCGCAAAAATATCAACATATGTAAATGACAATATTTTCTAAAAACATTAAAATGTTCGTATAAATTAATTATACGAGGATATATATGTTGTATTTTATTTTACTCTCTTTTTTTGCAGGTGTTGCAATAGCCTTGCAGGCAAATATTAATTCTTATGTTGGTGTTATATTAACTAGCTCAATAATAGCAACACTTTTTGCTTTAATAAGTAGTTTGCTTATTACAAGTATTGCTAGTCTTGTTTTAGTAAAAGAGCTCCCAAGTCTTGAAATAATTAAAACAGTTCCTATTTATTTGTGGTTTGTTATTGGACTTCTAAGCTCTTTTGCTTTAGCTTCATTTTATTTTGTAATTCCAAAAATAGGAATATTAAATATGTTAAGTTTTGCTATTTGTGGACAAGTGATATTTTCACTAATTTCAAGCCATTTTGCTTGGTTTGATTTACCCGTTTCAACTATAAATACAAGTAAGGTAGTAGGTGTTATATCTATGTTATTTGGAATATTTTTAATTAATAAAGGATAAGTTATCAAAAAAGAAATGTTAAAAGAATATCTTGATATTTTAGATATGAACGAAGATATAAAAAATGTAGAAGATATAACAAGGCTGATGCAAGCACATTTAAATATTTTTCCTTTTTCTAGTGCAAAGGTATTATTAAAATATGAAATTTCCTTAGATATTAAAGATATTTTTGCAAGTATTGTTTTACAAAAAAAAGGAGGCTACTGTTTTGAACATAATAAACTATTTTATGAAGTGCTAAAAGCCTTAGGTTTTAAAGTAGAATTCTTTCTTGCCAGAGTTATAAATAATACTAAGAATATTGTTCCTTTAACGCATAGAATAACAGTTTTATATATAAGAAGCGAAAAATATTTAATTGATGTTGGATTTGGTTTTAGAACTCCAATCATAGCTGTCAAGTTCTCTTTGCAAAAACAATATAGTCATTTAGGAACTTCGTATTTTATAAAAAAGGAAGATGATTCTTATTCTATGGTTTTGTCTGATGAGAAGGAAGATTTTGTAGCAACAAGTTTTACCTTAGATAAATATCATGAAGCTGATTGTATTTTAGGTCACTTCTATTCATCAAGATATGAGAAAGCTGCTTTTGTAAATAATCTTGTAGTTTCTTTAATAAAAAAAGACCGTATGTATTCACTTGTTAATAATAGATATGAAATAAAATATACAAATGGAAGAAAATATAAGAAAGAGATAATAATAATAAATTCATATATACAATTTGAAAGTATTTTAGACAAAGATTTGAATTTACACTTAGAAAATAAAGAGATAAAATATTTATATGATAGATTTATCAATGTGTAAAATAAGAAAAAAATACCTTTTTATACTATAATCTTATTTAAATTTAATTAAATGAGTATATACATGAAAAAAAATGATGTTAGTTTAGAAAGAGTTTTTGAAAAACCTATAAAAATCTTTGGTAAACAGTTAAAAGTTATGAGAGTAATACTAATTTCTCTTGTTTCTGTAATATATGGAGCTTCACTTTTTTATGAAACAAATTCATATATTGCTTTAGCTTGGGCTCTTTTGTCTTTAGTTTTACTCTCAGTGATGGCCTTATTGTTATATAAAAGAATTTTATATTTTAATGAATACTGCTTGGAGTGTTCACCTGCTGGAGATCTATTTTTAACAAAACTTCATGGTCATTGTTCTAAGTGTGATGGGCATTTAAGAATAAAAAAGAATAAAAAAACTTCATATATTCAATGTGATAAAGATGCGAATCATGTTTGGAATTTATTTGAAAATGAAGTAAAAGAAGAGAAAAAGTCTTAACTCTCTTCTTCAAACTTTTTAAATATATCTTTGTTTTTTGAGAATATTTTATAAATAATATTTTTATAAGTAAATTCTAAATAATTTGCTTGTAACCAAAGTCTTGAGCAACCACTTGCTTTAATTCTATCTTCTTTTGATAGTTTTTTATCTAAATAATCTTCTGCTTCTTCATCGCTAACTCCATAAATAGGGTCACCTAAAATAGTATGAGAGATTGAGTGAAGGTGTACTCTTATTTGATGCTGTCTACCTGTTAGTGGAATTATTTCTATTAAAGTACAATTTGTTTTTTTATTATATAAAATTGGTTTTATATAAGTACTTGAACTTTTACCCTCGCCTTCTTCACAAACTTTCATACGAACGCCTATCTTTTTACCCTCTTTATTTAAAGCTTTGTTTATATTTACGTCTTCTTTCATTTCTCCTCTTACAATAGCTATGTAAGATTTTTTATACTCTTTTTGCTCAAACATATCTGCTAAGGCATTTATACTCTTGTCATGTAAACCAACAAGGACTAAACCAGAGGTTTCAGCATCGATTCTATGAACTTGATTTGCATTTTTACCTAGGTGGTATTTTATTTCATCTAATAAACTATAAGGTGTTTTCTTTGAGTTTGGATGTATCATCAAATGACTTGGTTTATCAAATAAAGCAAAGTCTTTAAATATTATTAATGGTTTTAAACCTCTTGTATGTCCTTCAAATTCAGCTATATAAATATTATTTTCTCTTACTTGCTCATGTATCTTATAAGGGTGTTTATTAAGGTCAAATACTCTTGCTTTACTTAACATTCTTTGGGAGAAAGAAGCGCTTAAATGGGCATCTTGCATCAAACTTACATGTATTTTCTTACCTATACAAGAATTATATTTTTTTAAAATAAAAGGCAAATTGTTTTCCTAAAAATTAAGTTAAAATTAACCAAAAATTAATGAAAAATTTTGGCTAAATTAGTTAATATAATCATACTAAAAAAAATAGAAATTCTTAATGAACTTAAATTACATTATAAACAAGGGATATATAAATGGTTGAAAGATATGCTAGAGAAGAAATGACAAAACATTGGACTCAACACGCAAGATATGCTGCATGGTTAGAAGTTGAAAAAGCTGCTGTTAAAGCTTGGAATAAATTAGGTTTAATTCCTGACTCTGATTGTGAAAAAATTGTTAAAAATGCTACATTTTCAGTTGAAAGAATTGAAGAGATAGAAGCTATTACAAAACATGATTTAATCGCTTTTAATACAAGTGTAAGTGAAAGTTTAGGAGAAGAATCAAGATGGTTCCATTATGGAATGACTTCTTCTGACGCTGTTGATACTGGTGTTGCCCTTCAAATGAAAGATTCACTTAAGATTATTATAAAAGATGTTGATATGTTAATGAGCTCTATTGAAAAAAGAGCACAAGAACATAAAATGACTTTAATGGTAGGACGAAGCCATGGTATTCATGGGGAACCTATTACTTTTGGTTTAACTTTGGCTGTTTGGTATGATGAAATGGCAAGACATAAAAAGAACTTAGAAGAAACTATGGAAGTTATTTGTGTTGGTCAAATTTCTGGAGCTATGGGTAACTTTGCTCATGCACCTTTAGAGCTTGAAGAGTACGCAATGGAAGAATTAGGTTTAAAATCTGCTCCTTGTTCAAACCAAGTAATTCAAAGAGATAGATATGCAAGACTTGCAACAGCTTTAGCTCTAATGGCTTCAAGTGTTGAAAAATTTGCAGTTCAAGTGCGACATTTACAAAGAACAGAAGTTTATGAATGTGAAGAGTTTTTCGCAAAAGGGCAAAAAGGTTCTTCTGCTATGCCTCATAAAAGAAATCCAATTTTGACAGAAAATATAACAGGTCTGGCAAGAATGATTAGATCATATGCAATTCCAGCTATGGAAAACGTTGCTTTATGGCATGAAAGAGATATCTCTCATAGTTCAACTGAAAGATTTTGGTTACCTGATGCTTTTATTACTAGTGATTTTATGTTACATAGAATGAATAACGTAATAGCAAACTTAACTGTTATGCCTAAAAATATGATGAAAAACTTAAACTTAACTGGTGGTTTAGTATTTTCTCAAAGAGTATTATTAGAACTTCCAAAAGCAGGTGTTAGCAGAGAAGATGCTTACAGAATTGTTCAAAGAAATGCTATGAAAGTTTGGGAAGAGATTCAAGAAGGTAAACCAACAACTAATGAAAATGGTGATTCTTTATACCTACAATATTTATTAGCAGATGAAGAACTAGGTAAATCTCTAAGCCAAGAACAAATCAAAGAGTGTTTCTGTTTTGATTATTATACAAAAAATGTAGATGGAATTTTTAACAGAGTTTTTAAAAAATAATTTTATTATAAAGAAAAAAAATTTTAACAATGGGATAGTAATATGGCAATAATGATTCGAAAAAGAAATGGACGAAAAGAAGTTTTAGATATTACCAAAATTCAAAAAATGACAGTAGAAGCAACAGATCAACTATCTGGCGTTTCGCAAAGTGAATTAGAACTAGATGCTCAGATAAAATTTATTGATGGTATGAGTTCAGAGGATATTCAAGATGCACTAATAAAAACAGCAGTTGAAAAAATTGATATAGATGTTCCTGATTGGACTTTTGTAGCTGCAAGACTGTTTTTATTTAATCTTTATCATAAAGTAGGTCGAGCTACAGGTGGAGTTAAGGGTGAGGCATATTGTCATTTAAAAGATTATATTAAAACAAATCAAGATGCTGGAAGAATGATTCCTGCATTAGAGATCGGTTATGACTTAGACGATTTAAATAATCACTTAGACCCTCAAAGAGATTTTCAATTCAATTATTTAGGAATAAAAACTTTATATGATAGATATTTAATTAAAGATAAAAATGCTCAACCAATAGAACTTCCTCAGCATATGTTTATGGGAATAGCAATGTTCCTAGCTCAAAATGAAAAAAATAAACAAGAGTGTGCAAAAGAATTTTATGACATTGTTTCAAAATTTGAAGTAATGCTAGCAACTCCAACTCTATCAAATGCAAGAACAAATAGACATCAACTTTCATCTTGTTATATAGGATCAACTCCTGATAATATTGAAGGAATTTTTGATACTTACCATGAAATGGCCTTATTATCTAAATATGGTGGTGGAATTGGTTGGGATTGGAACCAAGTTAGAGCTTTAGGTGGTGTTATTGATGACCATAAAAGTGCAGCAGGTGGAACAGTTCCATTTTTAAAAATTACGAATGATGTTGCTTTAGCTGTTGATCAATTAGGTACACGAAAAGGAGCAATTGCTGTTTACTTAGAGCCTTGGCATATGGATATAAGTGATTTTATTGATTTAAAAAAGAACTCAGGTGAAGAGCGACGAAGAGCTCATGATCTGTTTCCTGCTTTATGGATAAGTGATCTGTTTATGGAAAGAATCTTAGCAGATGCATCTTGGACTCTTTTTGATCCTTATGAAGTTAAAGATTTATCTGAGCTTTTTGGAGAAGATTTTACAAAAAGATATGAAGAGTATGAAAATGATGATAGTATTACTAAAAATAGAATTAAAGCAAAAGATTTATGGAAAAAAATTCTAACATCATACTTTGAATCAGGAAGTCCTTTCTTATGTTTTAAAGATAATGCAAATAGAGCTAATCCAAACTCACATGTAGGACATATACGAAGTTCAAATCTTTGTACAGAAATTTTCCAAAATACGAATCCAAATCACTATAAAACTAAATTTGAATTTGAAGATGGAAGTGTAGAGGCTTATGAAGAAAATGAGATTATACTTCTAGATTCAGGAATTAAGAAAAAAGCAAATAAAGTTACTGCATTAGATTCATTAAATGGTAAAAAAATATTTATTGTTGAGAAAGAAAAAATCGATGGTGATACAGCTGTTTGTAACTTAGCTTCTATTAACTTAAGTAAAATAAATACTAAAGAAGATATGGAAAGAGTTATTCCAATAGCAGTAAGAATGCTTGATAATGTAATTGATTTAAACTTTTATCCTTTACGAAAAGTAAAAGCAACTAACTTAAAATCACGTTCAATTGGACTTGGTGTTATGGGTGAAGCTCAAATGTTAGCTGAAAAACAAATTGTATGGGGAAGCAATGAACACTTAAAAGAGATTGACTCTTTAATGGAATCTGTTTCTTATAATACGATAAAAGCCTCTTGTGCTCTTTCTTCTGAAAAAGGAGCTTATCCAACATTTAAAGGTTCTAAGTGGTCACAAGGTATTATGCCTCATGACCATGCGCCTCAAGCTGTAAATGCTTTAGTAAAAAAAGATTTATTTGATACAGGATATGATTGGGATGTTTTAAGAGAAGACGTTAAGAAAAATGGAATGAGAAATGGTTATTTAATGGCGGTTGCTCCTACTTCTTCTATCTCTATTTTAGTTGGAACTACTCAGGCAATTGAACCTGTGTTTAAAAGAAAATGGTTTGAAGAGAATCTTTCAGGACTTATTCCTGTTGTTGTTCCAAAACTTTCTCCTGAAACTTGGGCTTATTATACTCCTGCTTTTGAAATTGATCAATTAGATTTAATAAAAGCAGCAGCAGTTAGGCAAAAATGGATGGATCAAGGTCAAAGTACAAATATATTTATGAGTTTAGATAAAGCAAGTGGTAAGTACTTACATCAAATTTATACTTTAGCTTGGCAACTTGGATTAAAATCAACATATTATCTAAGAAGTCAATCTCCAGAAGCTTCAACTGATATAGAAGATAGAAGCCTTGAGTGTTCAGGGTGTCAATAAAAGATTTAAAGGTAAAACATGGCTAGAAAACATATATATAATCCAGACTCAACTGAGAGTTTAAATGACAGAAGAATCTTTGGTGGAGATTCTGATGGGATGATTAATTTTACTCGTATGAAATATCAATGGGCACTTAATCTTTGGGATACAATGGAAGGTAATACTTGGTTTCCAAAAGAAGTTCAAATGACAGGAGATGCTAAAGATTACAAGTTTTTAACAGTTGCTGAAAAAAGAATGTATGATTTAGTTTTATCTCAATTGATTTTTATGGACTCTTTACAAACAAATAATCTAATGGATAATATAAATCCATATATTACTGCTCCTGAAGTGAATGCGTGTTTATCAAGACAATCATATGAAGAAGCAAATCATTCTAAATCATACGCTGTTATGGTTGAGTCAATTTCTGATAATACAGATGAGATTTATGATATGTGGAAAACTGATACTCAATTAAGAGAGAAAAATAATTATATTGCTCATGTTTATGAAGACTTAGCTGGTAATGTAACTAATGAAAAAATGGTTTTAGCACTTTTTGCAAACCAAATTTTAGAAGGTTTATACTTTTATGCAGGTTTTGCCGCTATGTATGCCTTAGGAAAATCTGGAAAAATGTTAGGAAGCTCTCAAATGATTAGATTCATTCAAAGAGATGAAGTAACTCACCTTCTTCTTTTCCAAAACATGATTAACTCAGTTAGAAAAGAGAGACCAGAGCTGTTTACAAAAGAGTTAGAAGTAACAGTAAGAGCTATGTTTAGAAAAGCAGTAGACTTAGAAGCATCATGGGGAGCATATATCACTCAAGGTCAAATTCTAGGATTTACAGATGCAATCATTAGACAATACATAGAATACCTAGCAGATCAAAGACTACAAGCAGTAGGATATGAAGCAGAATATAACGTAAAACACCCTATTCCATGGGTTGATGGTTATTCAAGTTTCAATGATCAAAGAGTTAATTTCTTCGAAGGTAATGTGGTGAATTATTCAAAAGGAAGCATAGACTTCGACGATTTCTAAAAAAAGAAGATTTTCTAATATTTCTTTTTGCCAATCTCTGCGTTGGCAATCGTATTTTATGGACTCACCTACTAAGATGTAGGCTCCTCCATAAAATCCAATCACCGCCTTGACCTTAACAAAAATAAACATCATAAAATCTCTTTTTTGAGGATCTTAAATGAAAAAAAGTTTAATTATTGTAATATTCTTTATAATAGAAGTTACTATTGCATTGATTTGGAATTTTGATACGGAAGAAACATATAATTATGAGGCTATTTATTGTTATTGTCGGATTATTATATCCTCCACTTCTCTATTTCTTTACTAAAAAAGATATTAAAAAAATTGAAATTTATACAAAGAAAGATAAATATAAGAATTCAAACTTAAAAAGTGTTGATAAATCATATTTATTAGGTTTTATAAAAAATCTTCCTTATGATAGAAATATTATATATAGCCAAGCTCAATTAAAATTTGATTCAGGTGTAACCTCTACAATGAGAGATGGAGCAAGTGATATAATAGATTTTTTGTTTGACACATGGCTTCAAATAGGCGATTTTTACGATAATGATCTATTTGATAATCAAAATCCAAAAAAATATATAACTAGCTATATTGAAGGAAGATACACTTCTCATTGGGCTAAATATTTACCAAATGGTGGAAATGATATAGGTACTATGTATGCTAATATAGTTGATGCAGAAGTTATAAATGACTTAGAAAATGAAATTGTTAGTATTATTAGTGCAATAAGTATGGTTTCAGAAAATATAGATTTTAAAATATTTATAAATGAATGGAATACTAAAAGTTAAAACTACTAGTCACTCACGGCTTTGACAGAAACTTCTTTTTACTTTTTTTAACCCACCTCTTCCACCTCTCAATGAAGTGCCAACGAAGGGGTTTTCTTTTTTAATCATAAACAATCAAACTATAATCCTTAGTATTTGTCCTTAATATATAATATAATGTAATATATTATTAAAAATGATATACTTAAATACTAGGAATTATTATGAATATAAGTTCTAAAAAAATTCTAATATATATTTTAAGTACAACTAAAGAGCATGTAAGCTATACTTACTTTAACACACCTTCTCCACCTCTTTACAATGTGCCAAAGAGAGGGTCTTCATGATTGATTTCAAAAAACAACTTATTAATATTAAAAATCAAAAAAATTCTTATACTAAAATACACAAAACTTTTGATGAACAACTGTCAATATTAAAGGAAAGAGAATTAAATACGCCAATTCAACTCTAAAGTGCAACAAATATAGGCAAAATTATGCCACCATCTTTCTTGAAACTTCCTTCAAAAATATCTCATTCGGAGTATAATATTTTAGTATCTTTCTTGGTCTATTATTTAACCTGTTTTGTATTATAAGTATTTGAGTATTATTTACATTCTCAAAGCTTGATTTTTTAGGAATATATTCTCTCACCAATCCATTTGTATGTTCATTTAATCCTCTTTGCCAAGATGAATAAGGATCACAAAAATAAAACTTTATATTTAATTCTTTTGCTATTTCTTCATGATAAGAAAACTCTTTGCCATTATCTGATGTAATGGTATGAACTAAATTCCTTATTGGATATAACAACTCTATAATAGCTTGCGTAACTGCACCAGCTTGTTTTGATTCAACTATCCTCATTAGTGTAAACTTACTCTTTCTATCTACTAATGTAACAATTGCACCTTTATGGTCTTTCCCAATAATAGTATCTACTTCAAAGTCTCCAAATCTAGTTTTAGTCTCAATTATTTTAGCTCGTTGACTTATATTAACTCTATTCTTTATTTGACCTCTTGTTTTATATTGACTACTTCTATTTCCATACTTTTTGTTCTTATGTCTTAAATATTTATATAATCTTCCACCACTTATTTGATTTGCATAAATATACCTATATACTGTTTCATAAGATATATTAGCTATTTTATGTAGTTTTAGTCTTCCTGTTAATTGCTCAGGAGATAATCCTTCTTTTAATAACTTGCCAATCTTTAGTTTTAACTTCTTTGTTATCTTGTGATACCTATCTTTAAACTTGTCTCTAGAGACAGCACTTATATGAGCATCCTCAGGACTGTAGTAATCATTGTTACTATTTCTTTTAAGCTCTCTTGATATGGTTGATTTATTAACACCTAGTAACTCTGCAATTTTAGATTGTGTATAATTTTCGTTTTTATAAGCAAATATTTGATACCTTAATGAAAACCTAAGGTTAATTGTTTATACTTTTCCATTTAATGCTCCATTTATCCTGCAAGATATTGAGCTTAAATTGTATATCAATCAGCCTTACATCTTACATTACTCTATGTTGCACTTTAAGTGTGAAAAGAGGATATTAGCAATGATTCTTTTGTATTAACAAAACTAGAACATATTAATTACTATAGATTAAGTGCATATTTTATACCTCTTCAGCATGAAAAAAGTAATATTTTTTGCCTAATATAAGCTTTGAAGATATCTTATCTTTATACTATTTTGATAGTGAGTTAAGAAAGATTGTTTTTGAATCACTTGAGAGTATTGAAATATATTTTAGAACTCAAATTGCTTATTATCACTCTTTAAAATATAATGCATTTGGATATTTAGATTATGATAGTTTTAGAAAGAATAAAACTGAGCAGGTTAAAAGAGTTCAAGATAATATTTTAAAAGAGAGAAAAAGATCAAGTGAGTTTTTTATAAAACATTTTAAAAAAGAATATAACTGTGAGAATTTACCAATATGGAGTGCAGTTGAAGTTATATCTTTTGGAACATTATCAAAGTTGTTTATGATATTAAAAGAAGAAGAACAAAATAAAATTTTAAATAAAATTCCAAGAATAAATAAACTTGTTGCTTATAAATGGTTACATGCATTATCTAGTGTAAGAAATATGTGTGCACATCATAGTAGGCTTTGGAATAGAACACTAGGTGTTAGTTTTGAAGTACCTAAAGGTTTTGATGCTTTTGAGAGTATAAGAAAAAGTAAAAACAAGGTATTCTTTGCCTTAAGTGTTATTGAATACTTGCTTAATTGTATTGGTGAAGATGAGATAGCGTTTAAGTCTAAAATTAAAAATCTAATAAAAAAACACCCAAAGGTAAAACTTGAAAGTATGGGATTTACAGAAAAATGGGAAGACAATCTTATTTGGAGTAATAATGTCATCTTCTTAATTACACACAAAGAGTATGTAAGTTATACTTTCTTTAACACACCTCTTCCACCTCTTTTCAATGTGCAAATCGAGGAGGTTTTCTTTATTGACAATCAACTATCAACCATTAACTACAAATAGCCATTAGCCACAAACCAACAATAATGATTCTTAGTATTTAAAGCTAAGCCAAAACCTTAAAACTACTCTAATTTAAAAAGTATTAAACTATTGTATACGAAAGAATAAGGAGGCTCACATGATAGTACATGGAATCACTTTAGATTTTGATGATATTAAAACTTGTGGTTTATTACCAGACCTATGTGCTAATTGGGACAGGCGCTCAGAAGAGTTAGTTGAACTTGAAACAATTGCTCAATACTGGGATGAAAACATCAAAATATTACTAAAACAAACTAAAAAATTAATTATTGGAAATATTGGAAATAAATCTATTGTTTACTCTTACGATAAAGACGCTATTTTAAAAATAAAAGAAACCTTTAAAGAGTTTACATTAACACAAATGGAATATAAAGTAATAAATCATGATATTGATTATATTGTGCATGATTATTTAAAATTTTATGTTGTATAATTAGAAGTTATTTTCTTAAATAATATAATTTGTATATAAAAATATAAATAATTTTATAGAATAGCCTTTTAAAGGCTCTAAATATAATCTTCTTTTAAAAATAATTTTGTATACTATCTTTAAATAACTAGTCATGTAGGTAAAATGAATAAATTACGTTTACATTTTGATGAATATCTCTCGATATTTATATTTATAATACTTTCTTTTTTTGCAGTATATACAGAATTTGCAGAAGTGTTTTTCAATTATACTAAAGATTATGAAGATTATGAACTTGATGAATCTTTAGGAATACTTCTCTCTTTTTCTTTAGTTTTAGCATTTTATTCTCATAAAAAATATCTTGATTTAAAACATAGTAAGGAACTTTTTTATAAGTTAAGTACAAGTGATACTTTAACAGGTTTATTAAATAGGGAAGCTTTTTTTAATGATCTTAAAGAAACAAGCGATTCTTATGTTGTATTAGTAAATATAATTGATTTTAAATCTATAAATAAAGTTTTGGGTTTTGCAAAATCTGATGAATTTTTAAAAGTTTTTAGTACAAAACTTTTTACAATTTCTTTAAATAACAAGGCTTTGAATTTATATAGACTTTATGGTGATGAGTTTGCTTTAATTTTAGATAAAAAGTTTGATATACATGAAACTTGTGAGAACATTACAAAAGAATTTGAACAAAATTCTATTACTTTTGAAAAAAACGATTTTCATATTTCAATAAACTTATCATATTCTGATATTGAACCAAAATTTTTGACTGCAACTCTAGCTATGCAAGAGTGTAAAAAATCTCTAGATAAAAATATAGTTTCTTATAAAAAAGAGTATTACAATTTACAAGAGAATAAAGATACTTTAAATATGTTAACAGTAATAAAAAATGCAATTTTTTCTGATGATATCATTCCTGTATATCATTCTATTATTGATAATAAAACACAAGAAATATACAAATATGAAACATTAGCTAGAATAAAACAAAAAAATAATGAATTATTATCACCTTATTTTTTTATTGAATTATCTAAAAAATTTAAACTATATCCTTCTATTACAAAAAATATTATAAAAAAATCTTTTAATGATTTTAAACATAATAATATGAACTTTTCAATTAACTTTTCATATTTAGATATTCATAATGAACAAATATTAAACTATTTTTATAAAATATTAAAAGACAATGTTCAAACTGCAAAAAGATTAACCATAGAGATACTTGAAACTGAAAATATTACTTCATATGAAGAATTACTGTCTTTTAGGCATATGATTAAAAAATATGGATGTAAGTTAGCTATTGATGACTTTGGAGCTGGATATTCTAATTGGATAAATATTTTACAAATTAAACCTGATTTTATAAAACTTGATGGTTCTTTAATTCAAAATCTTTTATTAACTAATGAGAGTAAAAATCTAGTTAAATCTATTGTTTCTTTTTCAAGAGAAAATAATATTAAAACAATTGCAGAATATGTATCAAATAAAGAGTTAGCAATTTTAGTAAATGAGTTAGGAATTGATTATTCTCAAGGTTATTATTATTCCCAACCTGTAGAAATAAATAAAATAGAATACTAAAAAATAATCTAAATATTTATCCTTTAATTGTTAATCTATGTGCATTTAGGAAAAAATTACTTTAAAATAACCTAATAATTGCCAAAAAGATTAAAAAATAAGATATAATATTTTAATTTTAATAAGGAGTCTTATTATGAATTTATTGAGTAAAGTTATATTATTACTACTTTCTTTAATAATTTTAATCATATCTTGTGTTTATAATCACGTCGAAGAACTAGAAAATAAAAATCCAATATTTGATATACCAAATAAATTAGAAAATTTTATAAAAAATGAACTTTTTATTGAAAATGAAAATACAGATAATTTAGAAGAAAATTTTAAAAAAACAAAAGAACCTTTATCTAATATTTTAGATGAAAATGAAAGTATAGAAAAATTTAACGTTTTAGAAGATGTAAAACAAGAAGATAAAATAGAAGCTAATCTTAACTTACAAAATAATGTAGAAATTATAAGTAAAAAAGAAAATGTTGATATCAAAATAAATCCTCTAAAAATAGAAGATAAAATTATCAAAAAAGATAATTTAGAGAATATAGATAAAGTAAATAAATTAGAGAAAAAAGATGTTTCAGATAAAAAATACATAAAAGTATTATTGAAAACTAAGTTATTAAAAGAAGACAAGGTAGAGAGTAAAGAAGTAGTATCTTCTCCTATTGCCAAAGATGAATCTTTTAGTAAAAATAGTAATTTATTAATTCAAAAAGAAATAAATGAAGAAATTAAGAAACAAAGAATTATTTTTAAAATAAAAAGTTTCAAACTTTCAAATAAGAGTTATATACTTATTAAAAAAATTGCTCTTATTTTAAAAAAGAATAAAGATATAAGAATTGAAGTAGCTGGTCATACTGATGCAAAAGGTGATGAAAAAGTAAATCAATATTATTCTTTTAATAGAGCAAAAATAGTTAAAAAAGAGTTAGTGAAATATGGAATTAATAAATCAAGAATAGTAGCTAAAGGTTATGGAGAGAGTAAACCTTTAGTTAAAAATGACCCTCAAGGTTATTCGAAAATTAATAGAAGAGTAGAATTTAATATAATAGAGGAATAAAAAAATGAGTAGTTTAGCTTTAGAAATTGTTTATTGTTTATTGATTGCTGCCTTTATTGGCTTTTTAATTGGATATTTAATTGGAAAAGCAAGTGCTGTTAAAAGATGTGGTAATTCATTTACAAATAATTCTTATAAAAAACAAGGTAATATTTACCACAAACCTTTTATTTTAAGTAATGCAAGACCTTCAGGAGCAGATGAACTTACTTTAGTTGATGGAATTGATAATACAATTAAAACAAAATTAAATTCTATGGGTATTTTTCATATTGATCAAATAGCTAACTGGAGTAATGATAACGCAATTTGGGTTGATAATTTTTTAGAATTAGAAAAAAAACCACAAAACGAGAATTGGAGTTCTCAAGCAAAAGAGTTATTAAAACAGAAGTAATAAAGGTAGTTTAAATTTTTAAACTACTTCTTTATACCTAATTCTAACTATTTCCTAATTTTCTTAATGTCCTCTAAGTTCATCTTTTGCTCTTTGTATTAATTCATTTATTTTTTCTTCATAAAAAAAGGCTGTTTTTTCATTGTTGGATTCAAATCTTGTAACTAAAACAGGAGTTGTATTTGAAGCTCTAACTAAGGCCCAACCATTTTCAAAAACAATTCTAACTCCATCAATATCAAAAATATTTATGATTTTAGGAAAATCTTTTGTAGGGTTTTTCAATAATTCTTTTACTTTAGCAACTAATAAGAACTTTTCTTCTTCACTAGTTTCTACTTTAATCTCTTCACTTGAAAATACTTTAGGGAGTTTTGCTATTTCTTCATCAACATCCATACCATTTTGTAATAATTCTAAAATTCTAAGAGTTACGTAAATTGCATCATCAAAACCAAAATACCTATCATTAAAGAATATATGACCAGAAACCTCAGCCGCCATATGTGCATTTACTTCTTTTAGTTTTACTTTTAAATTGCTATGTCCGGTTTTATACATAATAGCAGTTCCTGTTTCATTGATCAAATCATACATTATTTGAGAACATTTAACTTCTCCAACAATTATAGGATTTTTCATAGTTTTTGAAAATAATATAGCTAAAATATCACCTTTAATATTGTTTTTCTTTGTTAAAAAGGCAATTCTATCTGCATCTCCATCATAGGCAAATGCATAATCAAACTCTTTTTCTAAGGCTTTTTTTACATCTTTTAAATTCTCTTCAACACTTGGATCTGGATGATGGTTAGGAAATGTACCATCAGGTTTACAATAGATTCCCTCATAATTAAGCTCTAAGCCATCTAAAATACTTGTAATAACAGTATCAGCAACACCATTTCCACAATCAATTATAAACTTCTTTTTGAAACTTTTTAAATGTGCGAACTCTTTTAGCATATAGTCTATATATAAAGATTTTACATCTATCTCCTTATATCTTGTATCATCTGCTATTAACATATGTTCATTTTTTATAATTTCATCACCCATCTCATATATATCATTGGCAAAAAATGGCTTATTTTCTATTGTAATTTTGAAACCATTATAAGGACTTGGATTATGACTTCCTGTAATCATTACAGAAGCATTTACGCTCTTATTATCAAACTCTTGATAAGTAGCAAAATAATTAACCCCAGTTGCTACCATACCCATACCTAGAACTTCACAACCAGCTTTATTAAAGCCTGAGCATAAGTATTGAAATAACTCTGGTGAGTGGCTTCTGGCATCATAACCAATTACTATACAAGGATTAGAGTTTTTTGATCTTTTAATAGTTTCTAAACCTAAGAAATAACCTATTAGTTTTGTGCTTGTTTCATTTAGCTCTTTGTTTATAATGCCTCTTATATCATACTCTCTAAAAATTGATTTATTAATCATAAACTGCCTTAAATATTTTTAATTTATTATATCAAATACAGTTAAAAAAGTTTATGAGTATGTTACAATTACTCCACATACTAAAGAGGATATATGAAAAAACTTAGATTATTGCTTGTTGAAGATGATGAAATAGCAAGAGAAAATATGTATGAATATTTGGAAGATAGTTTTGAGTTGATTTATGAAGCTAAAGATGGTTTAGAAGCGTATAAACTATATAAACAACATCTTCCTGATATTATAATCTCTGATATACAAATGCCTAAAATATCTGGTTTAGAGTTAGTTAGTAAAATTAGAAAAGAAGATAAAAAGACACAAATTATAATTACCACTGCTTATTGTTCCCAAGAGTACTTTTTAAAAGCAATTGAATTAGGTCTTGTTAAGTATTTAATTAAGCCTATAAAAGAGAATGAATTATTAGAAGCTATAAATATTTGTTGCTCAAATCTTGAAAGTACAAATATACTTAATCTAAAAGACAACTATTATTTTGATATTTACAATAAGGTATTATTTAAAAATAAAGAAATTATTAAACTAAGAGCAAAAGAGCTTTTACTCTTAGAACTTTTACTTAAAAATAAAAATAGATATGTAACTTACAAGGAAATTGAGAATTATGTTTGGTTTTTAGATGTTATGAGTAAAGATGCAATAAAAACCTTAGTAAAGAATTTAAAAATAAAACTTCCTTTAGATTCTTTATTGAACCTTTCAAAAACAGGATATAAAATTGATACTTGATGCAAATCTAATTCTTGTTTATGGAATTACCTTTGGAATAGTTTTAATGACGATAATTTATACCTTTGTTCGTTATCTTTATTCTAAAGATTTTACTTATTTATCATATGCTTTTGTTCAGTTCTTTTCTCTACTTTTTATAATAACGCATAGTGGGCTTTTTGATATTCCTTTAATATATAAAGATTTTTCTCTTGTTCTTGCTTCTGTTTTTGCTGTTGTTTTTGCTCTTGCTTATTCAAAAGGAAAAATTTTTCCTGTTATTAAAAATCAAAAAAGTCTTTTTATTTATACATCTTTATTAATTTTCATAATAGCAACCGCTTTTTATCATTATATATTATTTGAATATCTTCCTTATACTATAATTTATTTTTTACTTTTTACTACTTTAGTTTTTAATGTAAAAGAAAATATTTATGCAAAAGCTGTTTATGTTGTAGGCTGGTCACTTGTTTGTTTGATATTTTACTTCACAAATATAAAATCATTATATATGGCAGAAGGTTTTTTAAATTTGCTTCTTTTGGCTTTTGCAGTTGAAGCATTATTATTTACAGTTTCAATCTCTTATTCATATAAGTCTTTAGAAAATCAAAATACACAATATGCTGCTATGTTACTTCATCAATCAAAACTAGCTAAAACAGGACAGATGATAGGAAATATTACTCACCAGTTTAGACAGCCTTTAAATAATATATCGTATATTTTTATGAATATTAAAAAAGCTTTTAATAAGGGTACTTTAGATGAAATATATTTAAATAAGAAATATGAACAAGCCACTTTTCAACTAGATTTTTTAGCAAAAACTATTGAGGATTTTAAGAACTTTTATGAGCCTAAAAAAATTAAAAGTGATTTTAAATTAAAAGATGCAATTACAACGGCACTTACAATTATAAGCTCTGATTTTAAAAAAGCAGAAGTATCTTGTATTTTGGATTTTCAAATTTATGAAGAGTTTGAGATTTATGGAATTCAAAATGAACTATCTCAAGTTATTTTGATTATTCTCTCAAATGCTAAAGATGCTTTAAAAAATATTCAAAATAAAGAAATTATTATTACTGTAGAAGCAATACAATCAGATATTCTTATAAAAATATCTGATAATGCAAATGGCATAAAAGATATAAACTCTTTATTTAAAGCATATTATTCAAGTAAAAAAGATGGTTTTGGAATAGGTTTATATTTGGCAAAAAGTATAATTCAAGAGAGTTTTTTAGGTAAAATAACAGGAAAGAATCTAAAAAAGGGTGCTTGTTTCACCCTTCTTTTACCTAAGTAGAGTACTTTTAGGATAGATAAATGATATAACTTTATTCACTTTAATAGCTGGATCTTCTTTTGTATATGCTGTAATATCTAATTTAATGGCTGTATCTTTTATTTTAGAGAAAACTAAACCCTTTTTTGCTTCTACAATAAATACTGTTCGTCTTCTTTGATTTGCTTTAAGTTTAAGATTTTTAAATCTTTTAATACTAAAGTTCTTGTTTTTTATTTTTATCTGGTATGTATGAGTTTTATCTAAACGATTATGAAAACTAAGAATATAATTATTACTTACTATATTGTTTTTTACTTTATATAAGTTTGTTGTTTTATTTACATGCAATAAAAAAGGTTCTTTCTTTTGTGCTGTAAAAAAAGCAAAAAGCATGGCTATAGAGATAATTATAATATATAATATATTTCTTTTTGAAAATAGTTTAATTTTAATGTTGTTAAAGGTTGTATTTGGATTATCCCAGATTACTAAACTCTTTTTATTTAGTTTGCCCATAACAGTGGTACAGGCATCAACACATTCAAGACAATTTATACACTCAATTTGTAAACCTTTTCGAATATCAATATTAGCAGGACATACTTTTACACAGGCCTCACAAGTAGTACACTCAGAATCTAAAGCGCTAAAGTTTTTAAAATCTTTTACCTTAAAAATACTTTTTTTACCATTTTCATAAATTATACCACCTCTATTGTGGTTATATAAAGCTTGAGTAGTGTTTTTATCATATAAGGCTGATTGCATCATTGCATAAGGACACATATAAGTACAAAAATTTTCTTTTAAAAATACAATATCATAAAATAAAAAAGACGTAATCCCTAGAGCAAAAGAGGATAAAAGCATATGATCTTTTGGATGCAGTAAATATGTAAAAAGATCTTCACTTGCAATAAAATATAATAAAAAGTTAATAGAGATTACAAAACAAATTATTAACCATAAAAGTAAAGAAATATATTTTCGTATATACTTACTTATTTTATTATAAACAATATCTTTTTGTTTATTTTTTATTACTCTTAAGTCTAAAATTGTTGATTCAATTAAATCTCTATATATAACTCTAAAGATTGTTTGTGGACAGGCCCAACCGCACCAAATTCTTCCTTGGATAGAAGTAAGTGCAAAAATAAATAAGAATAATGTCATTAATAAAAAAGGCATAATTAAAAGTTCATCCATATTAAAAGAAAGACCAAAAAAATGAAACTGCATTTTATCAAATGACAAGAGTAATAAATGTTTTTTATTTATTGTAAGAAAAGGCATAATCATGACAACAATACTGATAATAGAATAAGAAATATATCGTTTATATCTATAAGACATAGAAACTCCTTTTTTTAAGTATAAAGAAAAAAGGTGTTCTAAAAGTGGTGCTTAATTCTTAGTTTTTAAAAGCTATCTTTCTAAACTAAGTAAAAAATCTTTATTCATAACTCCCCCTGCATAACCACCTAATTTTCCATTTTTTTGAATGACTCTATGACAAGGAATTATTATAGATATCATATTTTTAGCATTTGCATTTGCAACGGCTCTACAAGCCTTCTCCTTAGACATCAACTTGGCTTCTTCTTGATATGAAATTGTTTTTGAATAAGGAATATTCAGTAAAACTTTCCATACTTCTTTTTGGAAACTTGTTCCTATTATGTGCAAAGGAATATCAAAAACTTCTCTTTTTTTATTAAAATATTCGTTAAGCTGTATTTTTAATTGATCAAAGAAAATATTATGTCCTGGTAAAAACTCAGCATTTAACTCTTTTTTTACCTTAGATATCTGCTCATCTATTTTATTTGAAGTATAAAAACTTAAGATACAAATACCTTTTTTACTTGAAGCACAAAGCATATCACCTATAGGTGTAGATATTAGACTTGTTGAAATAACTTGTTTCTTTTGGCTTTTAAATTCTCGCATGAATAAATCCTTATACTTTATTCTAGCATAATGTATAAAATTAAATGAATTTATTTATTATTATTATGTTATTATAATATATGAAAAAATTATTATTACTATTAGTTTTTGTTGGGTTTTTATTTTCAAATGCGATAATTACTCCTATTGAATTAGAAGCTACTTATAATAAAGAGAAAGCTTTACTTGGAAAAAAACTGTTTTTTGAGACAAAATTAAGTTCAACTAATAACATTTCATGTTTTTCTTGCCACAATCTATATGAAGGTGGTGATGATAATAGGGAACTTGCTCTTGGAGTAAATGGTAAAATTGGAAAGGTTAACTCTCCTACACTTTTAAATGTAAAATATAATGTTTATCTATCAGTAGATGGAAGAACAAAAGATTTAAAAAAACAAATTTTAGACCCAATACATAATAAAGTTGAGATGGCTAGTGATTTTAAAACTATTATTAAAAAGCTTAAAAAAGATATTTATTACAAAAAAACATTTTTAAAAGTTTATGATGAAGAAATAAATGAGAATAATATTATTGATGCATTAGTCGAGTTTGAAAAAGCTCTAATAACTCCAAACTCAAGTTTTGATAAATATTTAAGAGGTGATAAAACAGCTCTAAATAATGATGAAAAAGAGGGTTATGCTTTGTTTAAATCTTATGGTTGTATTTCTTGCCATAATGGGGTTAATTTAGGTGCTAATCTTTTTCACAAAATTGGAATAATTAAAGAGTTTGACATGGAAGAAGATGAATCTTTAGGTCGCTATAATGTAACAAAAAATATTGAAGATAAATACTTCTATAAAGTACCAATTCTTAGAAATATTTCTCTTACTGCTCCTTATTTTCATAACGGCAAAGTAAAAACTCTTTTAGAAGCAATAAATATAATGATTGAATATCAAGTAGGTATGAGTGCTAGTATTGATGAAGTAAAAAAAATAGAATCTTTCTTAAAAACTCTAAATGGAGACGTACCTTCTATATTGGATAAAATTTGAAAAAAACTATATTAATTTTTGTCTTTTTTATATCTTTATTAATAACCTTAGTATTGTCTTTAAATAATTCAAACAAAAAAATAGATTCTTTTTTCTTTGTATATAAAAATACTAGTGAGTTAATTTCTTTAAATAAAAATCTCGAGTTATTTATGAGCACTTCTTTGCATTATAATAATTTTGATTATATACAAAAAGATATTACAAGACTCAATGCGGCAACTTTTTCAATACTTAGTAACTCTTTTTTTATACAAATTAATAACAAAAAGATTAAAGATGATTTTTTTATTTTAAAAAAATCTCTTAATCAAAAGATATTATATGTTGAAAGATTAATTACAAAAAGTGCTGCTTTAAATAACTCTTATCGATACTTACAAAGAATTTTTCAAAAAATTGATAATAAGGAACTTACAAATATATATACATATTTAATTACTCTTGAGCATAACCCCTCTTTATTAGATACAAATATGACATATTTAATAAATACTTTAAAAACAAAAAATGAAAATGAAGTATTATTTATTTCTCATTCTAAACTAATTTTAAAATATCTTAAAGAGTTTGAAATATTAAAAGCTAAATCAAAAAACTTGGACTTAGAAAATAAAATATTATCTTTTAAAAAAGTTTTTATAGAGCACTCTTCTAGTATGATTTCTTCAATTAAAGTGCTTATTTGGGTTTTGATGTTTTTCTTATTTATTGCTTTGATTTTTCTAATTTTTTATATTTATCAAACAACTAAAAGATCTAGTGAATTAAGTGCTTTTAAAAATGCTGTTCAAAATAGTGATAATATTGTAGTAATTACAAACAAAAATCATGAAATAAAGTTTGTAAATGAAACTTTTGAAAAAGCAACTGGTTATAGCTCAAAAGAAGCCTTAGGACAAAAACCTTCTATTTTAAAATCAGGTGTTCATGATGAGATTTTTTATAATGACCTTAAAAGTACTATAGAAGCAGGTAAAAAATGGAGAGGTGAGTTTGTAAATAAAAATAAGTTTAATGAAGTTACTTATGAAAAAGCCTCAATAACTCCTATTTTTAATGAAAAAGGTGAGATTTACGAGTATATTGCTATTAAACTTGATATAACAAAAGAGAAACAAGCTAGCAAAGTTTTAAAAGAAAAAGAAGATTTATTAGCAAAACAGTCAAAAATGGTTTCTATGCGAGATATGTTAGAATCTATTGCTCATCAGTGGAGACAGCCTTTATCTTCTATTTCAACAGCAGCAAGTGGCTTGAAGCTTAATAAAGAGTTTAAAACTCTTGATGATAAAAATTTTGATGAACTAACAGATGCTATTTTAAAAAACTCTTCATACTTATCAACTATTTTAGATAATTTTAAAAGTTTTTATAATGCAAAAAATGAAAAAACAGTTTTTCTTTTATCTCACTGCTTAGGAAGAATGAAGGATTTAATTTCGTATAAATTAAATGAAGAAAAAATTGAGCTTTTTATTACTAATAAAACTGATATTCAATTAGAAGGTTTAGAAAATGAACTGATGCAGGTTTTACTAAGTATTATAGTAAATTCCCAAGAAGCCTTTATCCGAAAAAAAATTGAAAACAAAAAAATATTTATATCAATCTTTAAAGATGATTCAAATGTTTTAATTGAAATAAAAGATAATGCCCAAGGTATTGATGATGATATTATTCCTCATATTTTTGAACCATATTTTACAACTAAGCATAAATCACAAGGTACAGGTTTAGGTTTATATATGACATATGAGACTATCAAAAATCATTTTTTAGGAGTTATTTACATAGATAATACCCAATATGAATATGAAGATATTGTTTTAAAAGGAGTAAAGGTAACTATTAAAATACCTTTATAAGAGTTAATATTGTCCTTTATTTGTTTGATACTAAAACATAAGAGTTTAACTCTTATGTTTTAATTTGACCATCTCCATATATTTTATATTTAAATGTTGTTAAATCATTTATTCCCATAGGTCCTCTTGAATGAAGTTTATTTGTAGAAATTCCAACTTCAGCTCCTAGGCCAAAAGCAGCACCATCAGTAAATCTTGTACTCGCATTAGCATATACACAAGCCGCATCAACTCTGTCTAAGAATAAGTTAACACTAGTGTAGTTTTGACTTAAAATTGCTTCACTGTGTCCTGAGCCATATTTATTTATATGAAAAATAGCCTCATCTAAATCTTTTACTACTTTAATATTTAAAATATTTGCTAAATACTCAGTATCATAGTCTTCATGACTTGCACATTGAATATCTATATATTGTCTCGTCTCTTCACAACCTTTTAAACTTGTTTTTTCTTTAATAAAAGCTTCATGTAAAGCTGGCAAGATATAAGGAGCTACATCTTTATGTACTAAAAGAGTTTCCATAGCATTACAAACACCTGGTCTTTGGCATTTTGCATTTACAGCTATTTCTATTGCTTTTTCATGGTTAGCATCTTTATCAATATATGTATGGCATAAACCCTTATCATGTTTTATAACAGGAACACTAGCATTTGCACTTACAAATTTTATTAGGGCTTCTCCACCTCTTGGAATAATTAAATCAACATACTTATCTTGTACAATAAGTTCAGCCACACCTTCTCTGGTGTCATTTGGTAAAAGGGCAATAGCTTGTTGTGGTAGTTTATTTTTAGCTAATACTGCTCTTAAAACACTTGCAATTGCTTTATTTGAATGATTTGCTTCTTTTCCACCTTTTAATACACATACATTTCCACTTTTAAAACATAAGGCTGCTGTATCTGAAGTTACATTTGGTCTGCTTTCATAAATAATACCAATAACTCCAATAGGAATTGAAACTTTTTGAATATTTAAGCCATTTGGAGTTACCCAGCCATCTAATGTTCTTCCTAGGGGTTCTTTTTGTAAAGCAATATTATCTATGGCTTTTGCCATTGCCATTACTCTTTGCCCTGTTAAAAGAAGTCTATCGACTAAATCATCACTAAGATTGTTTTTTTTAGCCTCTTTCATATCAAGATCATTCTTGCTTATAATAAAATCACAATGTTCAATTAAAGCTTGTGACATATCTTGTAATACTTTAGTTTTAAGCTCTCCGCTTAAGCTAGCTATTTCATGGCTGATTTTTTTTGATTCTTCTAAAAATTGTTTCATGTTATATCCTATGTTTTACATATTTTATATAAGTAATATAATCTTATCTAAAAAATCTTTTTAGATATTTAAAATGAGTAGGTAAGAGAGGGTTAAAGTTAAGAGTAAGTATAAATAGCAGAATAAATCTGCTATTTAAAATATTATAATAAAGAGTTAATTTTCTCAGTTAGTACTTGTTTAGAGTTTGCTCCAACTAAAGTATCAACAACTTCTCCATTTTTCATAAATAGCATTGTAGGAATTGATCTTACTCCATATTTTACTGCTAAATCTTGTTGTTCATCACTATTTACTTTACAAATCTTTGCTTTTCCGTCAAAATCTACTGCTAATTCATCAATAACAGGTGCAATCATTCTACAAGGTCCACACCAAGGTGCCCAGAAGTCTACTAAAGATACCCCTTCTTTTACTGTTGCATCAAAATTTTCATTTGTTAATTCAATATATTTACTCATTTAAATTCCTTTTAATTTTTTATGTTGAATAATATCAGTTAAAGTACTAATTGTCAAGTACATACCAAAGTGTTATATAGGTACCTTTAAGTAACCATATGATAAAATTTTCTAAATGAGGTGATTATGGATAAAAAAAATTACAACTGTTTTTTTCAATTAGCAACAGATATTATTGGTGGCAAATGGAAAGGTATGGTTTTATGGGCACTTAAAAATGGAGTTTTAAGAAATGGGGAACTAAAAAAATTAATTCCTGCAATAAGTCAAAAAATGTTAACACAACAATTAAGAGAATTAGAAGAAATTGGTGTTGTAAATAGAGTTGTTTATCCAGTTATTCCACCTAAAGTTGAGTACAACTTAAGCCCTATTGGAGAAAAACTAATTCCAATCTTAGAAGATTTACATGATTGGGGCAAAGAATATGCAATAGATAAAGAAATAGATTTAGAATTAAACTCTAATTGTTTGGTTTAATATAAACAGAAAAATCTGTTTATATTTTTACTAAATATCTTCCAACAGCTTTTCCAGCCAAAAGTTTTTCGTAAGCTTCTTTGATTCCTTCTAAAGATATTTCACTTGTTAAATCCTCCAAAGTATCAATTTTAAACTCTTCTGCTAATTTTTTCCAAGCGTCTTCTTTTTTCTCTAACTTTGCTTCAACAGAGTCAATACCAATAAGTCTAACTCCTCTTAAAATAAAAGGAAAAACATTGGTATTAAGTTCATGAGATGATGTTAAACCACAACAAGTTGCAACTCCATCATATTTAATAGCTTTTAATGCTTCATTTAAAATGTTTCCCCCAACTGTATCAATGACTGCATCAAATCTTTCTTTGTTCATAGGTTTTTTGTTTTCAAGGTCAAAATCTTTTCTAAGAATCACTTCTTTAGCCCCTAGTTTTTTTAAAAAAGGAATTTTTTCTTCTTTTCCTGAAATAGCAACTACATTAAATCCAAGTTTTGCCAATATAGAAATAGCAATACTTCCCACTCCTCCTGTTGCTCCTGTTACTAAAACTTCGCCAGAACTAATGCCATTATTTAATAACTCATTTACACTTAAAGCAGCAGTCAATCCAGCAGTTCCATAAATCATAATTTCTTTTGCACTTATGTTTGTGGGTTTTTTTACTACCCAAGATGCTGGAACTTTTACAAATTGGGCATGTCCTCCATCTGTATTCATTCCCATATCATAACCAGTTACTAAAACTTCATCATTTACCTTAAAGGAAGTAGAGTTACTTTCTTCAATTATTCCTGCTACATCTATTCCTGTTATATGAGGAAAACTTCGTGTAACTCCTGGATTTCCAATAGAACTAAGAGCATCTTTAAAATTAAGCGAAGAATAACTTACTTTAATTAATACTTCGTCTAAAGAAATTGTAGGTTTCTCTACTTCTTTTACATAAGAACTATATTTTTTATTTTCACTTTTTTCTACAACATAAGCTTTCATATACACTCCTATACTTTTTTCTTAAGTTTAGCTAAACTACAAGTATATAACAAGTACTAACTAAAAAGATAGATACTTACTAAAAAGATACTTAAGTGAATTTAAGGGATTTATATGGCTAAAAAAATTGAAAAAATTTATGAGAAGTGTCCAGTTGAAACTGCATTAGATGTTTTATTAGGTAAATGGAAGATATTAATTTTATGGTATTTAAGAGCTGAAACTAAAAGATTTAGCGAATTACAAAAACTATTACCACATACAACACAAAAAATGTTAATTCAAAAATTAAGAGAGTTAGAAAAAGATGGAATTGTGAAAAGAGAGGTATATCCTGTTGTTCCTCCAAAAGTTGAGTACTCTTTAACTCTTTATGGTCAAAGTCTAAAACCTATTTTAAAGCAACTTTACTTGTGGGGAGAAATACATAAGAAAAAATAGAATTTTTTATTTTATTGATTAACATAAAAAGAGATTACTCCCTTTTTATGATTTCTTTACGATATTATATTTGGTTTATCAAATACAGTAATTTTTGGAATTTCTTCTTTATATTTCTCTATATCTGCTAAAACAGTATTCGCAATATTCCCTTGTGCTAATTTTGATGTTCCTTTATCAATAGTAAGTTGATTTACATCTCCATGTTTACACATAGTATTTTTCTTACTTGAATCCTGTGGATCATACCAACCACCTTCATCCATTTTAAGAACACCAGGTAGTACATTGTTTGTTACAATTGCTCCTGCTAAAGTAGAACCTCTTTGGTTAAACACTTTTACAATATCTCCATTTTTAATACCTCTTAATTTTGCATCTTGAGGATTAATCCAAATAGGTTCTCTTCCTTGTACTTCATATAATTCTCTTAACCATGTATTACTAAGTTGTGAGTGTAATCTATATTTAGGATGAGGAGATAGTACATGAAAAGGATATTTTTTAGCAATTTTTGACCCTAACCATTCTGCTGGTTCAATCCAAGATGGATATGCTAAACAATCATCATATTTAAATTTCTCAATAGTTCTAGAAGAAATCTCAATTCTACCTGAAGGAGTACCAAGAGGATTTAACATTGGATTTTTTCTATATGTTTCATATCTTGTAAAGTTTTTTGCTTCTTTGCTTACATCAAATTTAACAAAACCTTTTTCCCAAAATTCTTCAAATGATGGCATTTTAATATTTTTTTGCTCTGCTTGAGATTTTGAATTATTATAAAATTCTTTTATCCAATCTAACTGTGTTTCTTTTCCATCTGTGAACTCTTTTTCATAACCCATTTTTTTAGAAATTAATCTACAAATTTCGTAATCATCTTTAGATTCTTTTATAGGTTCAATTGCTTTTTTCATAGCTATAATATGGCTACTATTATAATCTCCAATTACTTCAATATCATTTCTTTCAATTTCAGTAGTTGCTGGCAATACGATATCAGCCATTCTCGCTGTTGGAGTCCAAAAAGGGTCATGAACAATAAATGTTTCTAATTTTTCCCAAGCTTTAATCATAGTATTTCTATCTTGGTGGTGATGAAATGGATTTCCACTTGTCCAGTAAACCATTTTTATATCAGGATATGTGATTTTTTTACCATTAAAATCAATTTCTTTACCTGGATTTTGAATCATATCAACCATTCTTGCACAAGGAATGTTAAATGTTTTATAATCTAACCAAGGTCCCTTTTTATTACTATTAATATTTGTAGAAATTCCACCTAATCCAGGAGCATTAGCACTTGGTGTTCCCCCATTTGAATAATGATAACTAAGTCCGAAACCACAACCAGGAACTCCAATTTGCCCTAACATTGCAGCTAATGTTACTAACATCCAGTGAAATTGTTCACCATGATCAGCTCTTTGTACAGCCCATCCTGCCATTAACATTGTATTATTATCTTTTAATTGTTTTGCAAACTTTTTAATTACATTTTCATCAACTCCACAAATTTCAGAAGCCCATTTTGCACTTTTAGGAGTATTATCATTTGTTCCTAATAAATATTTTTTAAATTTATTAAATCCTACTGTATATTTTTTAATAAATTTGGCATCATACTGTTTTGATGTATATAAATAATGTATCATTCCTAACATCATTGCTGTATCAGTATTTGGTTTAGGCTTTATTTCACTTGCATTAAAATACATAGCTGTATCATTTGTAATTGGATCAACTGAATATACATTGATATTACCTTTTTCTTTTTCTTTTTTTAGTTGTTCTAAATAAGGAAAAGCTCCATGTCCTGCAACATCCCACTCAATTTGGCAAGTTACCATAGGATTAGCACCCCAAAAAACAACATTTTTTGCATGTTTTAAAACTAATGGCCAAGATGTTTGTTGTTCATAAACTTCTATGCTTCCCACAACATGTGGCATAATTACTTGAGCTGCTGCTGTTGAATAATCACCTGTTCTACCAGTATATCCACCAGATATTTTCATCATTCTATTCATCAATGTTTGAGGATTATGAAGTTTTCCTGTACAATACCAACCATAACTACCTGCATAAATACTTTTATAACCATGTGTTTTTTGAACTCTTATAATTTCGTCACTTACTAACTCAATTGCTTTATCCCAAGATACTCTTACAAATTTCTCGCTACCTCTTTTAGAACTATCACTTTTATATCCATCTTTTAGAAACCCTTCTCTTACCATTGGGTACTCAACTCGAGTTTTTGCATATGTTCTACTAGGAAGTGCATTAATCATAGGACTTGGGTGGACATCATCTTCAAAAGGTGTAACTCCTGTGAATTGACCACCTCTTACATGTGCTCTAAATGCACCAAAATGTGAGCCACTAATAAACTTTGATTTATTTGCAATTGGACCGCTTATTAGACTATTAGCACTTGATTGTGTAACTGCTGCAACAGTTGCAACAGCACCTATACCTTTTATAAAACCTCTTCTATTGATTTTTTCCATAATTATTCCTTTCTTGCTTTTTCTTGTACATATTTTGTCACTAAAACTGATTCTTTTTTATTTAATCCAGCTCTTGAAGCCATAGATTTGATTACCCCTGGCCATTGATTTGCTGTGAAATGCTCTAAATCAGGTGTAGCATGACATGCACCACATCTTTGTTCATATAAAGTTTGGGCTTTTTTCCAAACCATTAATATATTATTTACAGTATTTTTTTCTTTAATCCATAATTTTATAGATACCTTGTTCCATACTGTTTCATAATAATCACTTTGCTTTTTAATAACTTTTATATCTTTAATTAAACTTTCATCAAGTACAGCATAAATAACTCTAACCCCAATATTTTTAAAAATAATAGTTTCAGAGCCCTCTGAACTCCAACCAGTAAGTTCAACAAGTACTAAGTCATTTTTCTTTTTTATAAATCTAAGTGGTGTTGCAGGTTCAATATGTCCCTTTTTTACCGATGTATCTGGATTTAGGTATATATTTGCATTTTTTTGAGTATAGATATTCTTAGCATTTGCAAAAGATAAACTTGTGCATAGAATAAATATAAAAACAAAAATTCTTCTTTTCATAGATTCTCCTTAAAATTCATTTGTAATAAAATTATATAAGGAAACTGTGAATAAACTATGAATTTTTTAGATATCTAATAAATATCCTAATCCCTGTATGTTTTTAAATAAATCTAAATGAGTTTTTTTTCTTAATTTTTTTATATATGCTCGTATAGTATCTTGAGTAGCACCTTTTTCTTGCCAGACATAATTTTCTATCATAATGTAAGTAACTAAGTGTTTTTTGTTATGTATAAATAATTCTAAAAGTCTTTTTTCTATTTTAGTTAAAGAAATAAGTTCTCTTTTTTTATATAACTCTTTAGTTCGCGTATTATAATGAAATTCATTTTTTAAATTAATTGTACTTTGTGTATCAAATATTTGAGCAATTGTTATTTTCATAGCAGTGATTAATTGTTTTTTATCAAAAGGTTTGTTAAGTAAAGTACTAGAATGAAGTTTTATAGCTTCCAAAATATTATCATCTGTATTATAAGCAGTTAAGAAAATAACAGGAAGATTAGGATTTGTTTTCCTTACTTCTTTAATCATCTTAAGTCCATTCATATCAATCATATTAATATCAGTTATGATTAAATCAAGATCTTTTTTATAAAAAATATCTAAGCCTTGTTTACCATTTGAACTTTCATAAACTTCTTTTACTAAAGGTTCTATGGATTCTTTTATTACTTGTCTTAAATTATCTTCATCTTCAACTAAGAGGATTTTTAATTCTTTTAAAAATATATCAATTTGATTTGTCAAATTCTCTCCTTAACTCTATTATAAAACTAGTTGGATTTTTACATTTCTGTAAAAATAATCTTCCTTCCATCTTATCTTCTATTAACAGTTTACACAAATGTAATCCTAATCCTGTTCCTTCTTTTCCTTTAGTAGTATAAAGAGCTTGAAAAATTTTATCTTTTTGTAAATAATTAATTCCTTCTGCATTATCTTCAATTCTTATAATATAAGTATTATTTTGTTTTTCTAAATATATGTCTATACTTGCATCTTTACTAGAATCTTTTTTTAATGAGCTTTTTAAAGCATCCTTTGAATTATCTATTAAATTTAAAAGAACTTGTTTTAAATATGAGCCATATGAATAAATTTCATATGATATGTTTTTATCATAATTAAATTGAAGTTTAATTCCATTAATCTGTAAACTTGGCATTATTATTAAATTAATTTCATTAAAAACATTAACTATATCAAAATTGTTTTTACTGATATCTTCTTTATAAAAATTTCTAAATGTTTCAATAGTTTCATTCATTAATTCTATATTTGCTCTTGATCTTAACAGGTACTCGTGTGCTAAGGGCATTTTACTTTTATTAATCATTTCTTCTAAATTACTTATTAATAATAGTAAAATACTTAAAGGTTGTCTCCATTGATGAGATATTGCACTTATCATTTCACCTAAAGCAACCATTTTGCTGTTTTGAATATAAATCTTCTCTTGAATTGATTCTTTTTTCTCTAAAAAAGCCTCTTTTGAAATATCTGTAATGATAATTAAAAAACCTTCAAAGTATTTATTTGCTCTTAATAAGGGTTTTATTTGCATATCATAAACTATATCTTCATTTTGTATTTTAAAAGAAATGATTTTATTAGGATCATTTTTTAATTCTTCAAAATAATCTTTATCTTTAGGAAAAATATTTTTATTATTTATAAGATGAGATATATTGTAAATACTTTTGGAATAAATTTCTTTATTTCTAAAAGAGAATATTCTTTCATAAAATTTATTTACAAATACAATTGAACCAATTTCATTTGTCATTAACACACCCCAAGATGAACTTTTTGCGAATAGTTCTAATAAGTGTCTGCTATTGTAGAGTCTTTTTTGTGTCCACGAAATATACAAAAAACTTAAAAGACCTAAAAATACTAACGATAAAGTAATAATAGAATTAATAAATAGTTTATCATTTAATTTTTTGTATATTTTTTTTTCATCTAATACACTAATGAAAATCCAATTACTATTTTTAAGTGAATCAAAGGTAAAAATATAATTATTTCCATCTATCATGAATGTTTTCACTCCAGATTTTTTATGCAAAAAAGATTTACTTAGTTTTTTTAAAACTGTCTCTTTTATTTTAAATCCAAACTCTTTTGCTTTTAAAATAATATCACCTTCTTTTGACATCATAAAAGCAAATCCGTCTTTTACAGGCATTAAAGATAAAATATCTCTCTTAAAAGTATTGATTTTTATATCACTTGATAAAACAGCATATAATTTGTTATTTTTGTAAATAGGGCTTGCAATTGAAATTACATTACCTTCTAAATCTGAATCTTTGTAAGGTGGGGTAACAATTATTTTTTTATTTTTTTTAACATCTTTATACCATTGTCTCTTTGTGGCTTTATACCATTTAGGGGCAACCCAGCTAATTCCTGTTATAAAGTAATCATCATAATATCCTATATAAACACTTCTAAAATCACCATTTTTAATACTAAGAGCTAAAATATCTTTAATTAAAGAATAGTCTAATATCCTGTCTTTTTTAGAAATATATAATGCAGTTGCTTGAATTACCCTTTTTTTAGAATTAAGTTTCTCATCAATCTTTCTTTTATAAGCTTTTACTAGTTGTATTTGATTTTGTCTTACAGTGTCTAAAAGTAAATCTCTGTTACTTGAATAGTTAGAATAAATAACAAATATATATGTTAATAAAATCATTAGTAGTATACTTATAATAAATAAATATTTTCTTCTATTTACTCTTTGAAATTTATTT
The DNA here is from genome assembly GCA_965224485.1 of Arcobacteraceae bacterium. Taxonomy (GTDB): domain Bacteria; phylum Campylobacterota; class Campylobacteria; order Campylobacterales; family Arcobacteraceae; genus NORP36. Next base: position 241,111 of record CBDCZH010000016.1, read on the forward strand.
TTCATTTTGATTTCTTTCATTTATTAAAAAATTATTTAAAAGTTTATCTTTTTCCTCATAAATAGTTTGCATGAATTATTTAAATAGTGAAATAGTCTAAAATTATTTGTTAAAAGAAGTAGATTATAAAAATAATTTATTTATTTTTAGTTTTGCACTTTTTATTGTCTAAGGGAAAGAAGTAGTCTTTTGTGATTAAACATATGGATATTATCCATAAGATATCCATGATATAGTTGTTATGATACGAGAGATAAAAATAAGCTATTGGCAAAAAAATAGCTAAAGGATACTTAATAAAATAAAAAAAGAAGATAAGTGTTCCATAAATAATTTTAAGCATATCTTTCCTTTAGTAAAAAATAAAACACTACAGATAAGCCTGCTGAACTTAAAGATAAAGCCATAATCATAATTTGGTATCTTATTGCTATTAAAGGATCAACTCCTGAAAGTATTTGTCCTGTCATCATACCAGGTAAGGCAACTAAACCAACTGCAAACAACGCATTTATTTGAGGAATCATTGAGAGTTTAAAAGAGTTCTTTCTTGCTTGCTTAAAACTTTTTGTTGTTATAATTTCTTTTTGGAATCTTTGTATTACTAGGGATAAAGCATTCATGCTATTTATAAAAATCATTCCAGCAATTGGAATAACAAAACGTGGTTCATATAAGTTATTTAAATCTAAAACAAATTGTATTACTAAATACAGGTGAAATAAGCCAGAAATACTAATTGAGCTAAAAATAAATATATATTCTTTAAAACTTTTATCTAAACTATTTCTAATCGTAATAAAAGAAGCAATTATAAGCATAAATAAAATAATTGCCAAACCTAATAAATAATTTGTTTCTTTAAAAAGATAAATTAAAAGATAAGCTATTAAAATAAGCTGTACAATCATTCTAAGTGTTGCATAAATTATCTCTTTATCATCACCTGTCCATTTTTTATAAAAATACCAAAGTATTATTATTGGAAATAAGGTAAATAATAAATTAGTAAAAGGAATGTTTTGCATTTTATTGGTTTAGTAAATCTCTTAAACTATCTTTTGGGTTTTTGCCCTGTAGTACTTTTTGAACTTCTAGGGCAATAGGAGTATAAATATCATATTTTTTACTTAAATGAATAATAGCATCAGCTGTTTTCACCCCTTCTGCAACTTCTCCTAATTCTTCTAAAATTTCTTCAAGAGTTTTTCTTTTAGCAAGTCCTAAACCAACTCTATAATTACGACTTAAAGTAGAACTAGCTGTTAAAAATAAATCCCCTGCTCCACTAAGTCCTAAAAAGCTAGATTTTTTTGCTCCAAAATGTTTTCCAAATCTTTGCATTTCTACTAAACCTCTTGCTATTAAAGAAGCTCTAGCATTGTTTCCAAGATCTAAACCCTCACAAATACCAGAAGCAATAGCAAGTACATTTTTATAAGCTCCTGCTACTTCTGCTCCTATTACATCTTTTGAATAATAAGTTTTTAGAAAATTAGGAAAAAATTCTTTAAATTCATTATAAAGTTTTTTTGATTTTGAGTTTATTACAATAGCTGCTGGAAGTCCTTTTATTACTTCTGCTGCAAATGAAGGTCCTGAGATAAAACCAATATTTGAAGAAGGAACAAACTGCTCATAAATTTCATTTAAAAACATACCTGTTTTTGCTTCAATTCCTTTAGACGCCACTAGAATTTTTTGATTTTTAAAAATAAAGTTTTGTTTTAACCAAGATCTAATTTCTTGAGCTGGAATTGCTATGATTAAATAATCACAATTTAAAACTTTTTCTAAAGAAGTAAAGTTTTTAATATCTCTAGGTGTTCTTGATGTTATATAAACCTCTTGTTTTTGGCTTAAAGCATAATGTAATGCTTCTCCCCACTTACCAGCTCCAATAACACCTATTGATATTTTTGACATTTACGCTAATCTTTGTTTTAATAATTCATTTACTTTAGCAGGATTTGCACTTCCTTTTGAAGCTTTCATAGTTTGACCTACAAAGAAACCAAAAAGTTTATCTTTTCCAGCTTTATACTGCTCAACCTTATCAGTATTTGCACTTAGAATAATATCAATTATTTCTAAAATAGCTCCATCATCAGATACTTGTTTAAGTCCTAGTTCCTCAATTGCTTCATCTACTTCAACATTATTAATCATTAAATAGTCAAGTACTTCTTTAGCAGCTTTTCCTGAAATTGTATTATCTTCTATATTTTTAACTAAAGTTGCTAGTTTTATTGCACTTACTGCTGAAGTAAGAATATTAATACCTTTAAGTCTTCCTTGTAATTCAACACTTAACCAAGTAACAGCATTCTTAGATGTAATTCCTATACTCATCATTTCTTCAAAAAAGTTAGCCATTTCTAGATTTGCAGTTATAACAGATGCATCATATTCTTTCATACAAAAATCTTTTACATATCTTGCTTTCTTTTCATCTGGTAGTTCTGGAATTACTGAATATTTTTCTATCATTTCATCACTTATAATTAAAGGCAATAAATCTGGGTCTGGAAAATATCTGTATTCAGCAGCATCTTCTTTTCCTCTCATAGATCTAGTTTCTCCAGTTTCAACATCAAATAATCTTGTTTCTTGAACAATTTCAGTTGAGTGAATTCCATCTTCCCAAGCTTCAATATGTCTACTTACTTCATATCTAATTGCTTTTTCAATAAACTTAAATGAGTTCATATTCTTAATTTCACATCTAGTATTTAAGTTCGTATCACCTTTTGGTCTAATAGAAATATTTACATCACATCTGAAGCTTCCTTCTTGCATATTAGCATCAGATATTCCTAAATATCTTACAATTGAGTGAAGTTTTTTAAGATATAAAATTGCTTCTTCACTGCTTCTCATATCAGGTTCTGATACGATTTCAAGTAAGGGTGTTCCTGCTCTGTTTAAATCAACTTTAGATTGATTCGCTTCATGTATATTTTTACCTGCATCATTTTCTAAGTGAGCTCTAGTTACTCCAATTGTTTTTTGCTCTCCATTTGGAAAGTCTATAACTAGTTCTCCTAAATCAACAACAGGAACTTCAAATTGTGAAATTTGATAACCATTTGGAAGATCTGGATAAAAGTAATTTTTTCTGTTAAAAATAGATTTCTGATTTATTTTAGCTTTAAGAGCAGTTCCTAGCATAATAGCCTTATGAACTGCCTCTTTATTTAGTACAGGTAAAGCTCCAGGAAGACCTAAGCATGTTGGACAAACATTTGTATTTGCTTTTGCCCCAAAACTTGTTGCACAAGAACAAAATAGCTTAGAATTTGTATTTAGTTGTACATGTACTTCAAGTCCTATAATTACTTCAAACATTTATTTCCTTTTATCTTACTATTTTAATATCAGCATTTAATTTTAATTTTTCAAAATGATCTTTTAAAAAACTTTGTTCTCTTTTTTTCATTAAAACTGAAAAAATTCTATTTTTAACTTCCTTGAATGCTAAACTTTGAACTCCTGATTTTTCTACTAAATAAAACATAACAAAGTTTTTATTTGCAGTAAAAATTGGAGTAAATGTTTTTACTTTTGTGTTATTTACAATATATTTTAATTGAGAGTTTAAATTCTTTTGATTTAGTTTTACATTTTTCTTACTAACACCTTCAAGTTGAAGCATAGGATTATTTTTAATAGCTAATAATGCTTTTTTATTTTTTGAAACATATTGCACAACATCTATTTCTAAGGCTGTTATAAATATATTTTTATTATTATCATAATAAATTTTCATATCTTCATCAGTTGCAATTTTTAAATTACCTCTTACTAAACTTTGGATTAACTTTTCTTTTAAAATAGCTACTTTTGTTTCTTCTTCAAAAACAGAATAATCTTTATACTTTTGTCTAATAATAGATTTAAAAGTGTATAAATCCATACCATTAGAAGCGGCTACTTTTTCTAAATAATTATTCGTATCAAAAATATCAACACTTATGTTTTTATTATCTAACTCTTGTTTGTACAAAACTTCATCAACAAGTGAATTTACGGCATCAGCTTTACTTAAATTAGCTTCTTGCATTCTTTGTTCAATATCAAAAGTTGTAAGAGCTTCATCATTTACACTTAAAGCAATACCATTACTCATTTGTGCAAAACTTAGACTTGTTAATAAACAAAGTGTATATAAGGTTCTTTTCATCATAATCCTTTTTTATAAAGCAGATATTTTATCATAATAATAGTAAAATAAAAATAAGTACTTAATTCATAAATTTATAATAAGAGAGTCCATGAAACATATTTTATTTAATTTAACTTTTATATTATTTTTAAGTTCAAATCTATTAGCTAATAATGAAATAAAACAAGTAGATTTTTCTTCCAAAGAAAAGAAATATTTGTTAGATAAAAGATTTGTAAATATTTGTATTGATCCAGAATTTATGCCTTTTGAAAAATTATTAGATGGTAAACATTATGGTTTGATTGGAGATTATTTTAAAATAATAGAAGAAAAAACTAAACTTTCTTTTCATATAATTAAAACTAAAGATTGGAAAGAAACCTTTCTTTATGCTAAGAGTAGGAAGTGTGATATTATTTCTTTAGCAGTTAAAACTCCTTCAAGATTAAAATATTTCAATTTTTCAAAACCTTATTTAGAGTCTTCTTTAGTATTATTAACAAAGTTTGATAAAGAGTTTACTAGTGATATATATACTTTTAAAGAAGAAAAAATAGCTGTTGTTAAAGGACATGCTGGGGCTGAGATAATTAGAAATAAATATCCAAATATTAATTTAGTAGAATTAAATTCTTTAGAAGAAGTTATAAAATATCTAGAAGAAGATAAAATTTATGGTTTTGTTAGCTCTGATGTTTTGGTAAAATATTTAATTAAAGAAAACCCTTCTTCTAATTTAAAAATATCAGCCCAGTTTGATCTTATTTTTGCAGCCTCAATTGCTGTACGAAATGATGATTTAATTTTATTAGGTATTTTAAATAAAGCAATACTTAGTTTAAATAAAGAAGATAAAAAAGGAATTTTTACTAAATGGCTTTCATATGATGTAAAAAAAACTATTTATTTATTTTATTTTTATGAATCTTTAGCATTTTTTATTTTAATTTTTAGTTTTTTATTTTATAGGCATTTTTCTTTAAAGAAAAAAAATAAGCTATTAGCAAAAAACCAAGAAAAGTTAAAAGATAGTTTAGAAGAGTTTGAAAATATGATTAATTCTACTATTGAGGCAATATTTGTTCTTGATAAAGGATATTGTACTAATGCAAATGATGTGGGTGTTAAACTCTTTGGATATAAAAACAAAGAAGAACTTATAGGTTTACATGCTTTAGCTGTAATTAACAAAGATTTTCACTCTCTTGTAAAAGAAAATATGAAAAATAACTATATAAAACCTTATGAATGTGAAGCTGTAAAAAAAGATGGAACAATTTTTCCTGTTTTAGTAAAAGGACACACTTTTATTTTTAAAAATAAACAAATAAGAATAACTGCTGTGATTGATCTTAGTGAAATTAAGAGTAAAGATAAACAATTAGCGCAAAAAAATAAAATGGTTGCTTTGGGTGAAATGTTAGGTAATATTTCCCATCAATGGAAACAGCCTTTATCTGTTATTTCAACAGCTGCAAGTGGAGTTTTACTTCAAAAAGATCTAAATATATTAGAAGATAAACTTTTTTACGAAGCAATGAATAGCATAGTTAAAAATACTAAATATTTATCTAAAACTATAACTGTTTTTACAGATTTTATAAAAGATGATAAGAAGAAAAAACTTTTTTCAATAAAAGATAATATTAACAATACCCTTTGTGTTCTAACTGCAATGTTAAAAATAAATAATATTAAAATCATAATGGATTTTAAAGATGACTTTTTTATAAATAATTATGAAAATGAATTTAGCGAAGCTTTAATGAATATATTAAATAATGCAAAAGATGCTTTTATCTCAAATAATATTGAAGAAAGATTGATTTTTATTAATGTTTATAAAGATAAAGATATTATTATTGAAATTAAAGATAATGCAAATGGAATAAAAGAAGAGTTATTAGAAAAAATATTTGAACCATATTTTACAACAAAACATAAATCTCAAGGCACAGGTCTTGGTTTATATATTGTGAGTCAAATAATAGAAGATAGTATGAAAGGTGCAATACTAGTTACTAACAATAGTTATACGTATAATGATATTTCATACAAAGGAGCCTTATTTAGGCTCTCTTTTTAAAAAAAAATTTATACTTTTGCGCTAGTACACTTATTTACTAAATACATAATTGAATTATAATCAAGTAAGGAATGCTCACTTAGACCTATTTCACAGGTTTTAGAAGTAGAGAAAGCATATTTTATTTCAGGTTTTAATGATGATTTTAAATTTTTCAAAGCAGATTTATTAAGTTCTGGAAAATTAAATCCTCTATCTCCTGCGAAACCGCAACATTTTACATCCAAAGGAGAGGTGACATCATTTGCACACATATTTGCAAGTTTAATAAATTTTTCATGCATATTCATTTTTCTTGATGAACAAGTTGTATGAATAGTAATAGCTTCATTTATTTTTTCAAAATTTAAATATTTTGCTAAGACTTCTAGGCAAAATTCAATTGGTTCATAAATCTTTATTTTTACTTTAAAAGCTTCTGTCATCCTTTTTGTACAAGGAGAAGTATCACATAAAATTGGAAATTCACCATTATTACTCGCAATAACTAATTGCTGCTCTAAAAGCTTTGCTTTTGAATCACCTTGCTGTTTATAACCTTTTGATGAAAAAGGCATACCACAGCATAAGTCATCTAGTTCTTTTGGTAATATAATCTCAAAACCAGCTTTTCTTAGAAGTATAATAGTAATATCAAAAAGTGATTTCTCTTCTGTGCTATTTTGACTTAAACCCATGGATCTACTTATGCAAGAAGGAAAATATACAATTTTTCTCTTACTTTTTATATTTGTAAAGTTTTTATTTATACTTGTTGATGAAGGAAGGGAACTTGACCAATATGGTGTTTTTAAAACCTTTCTCGCTGTTTTTGTAAGAGAAGTATAAACTTTAGTTCCAAGTAGCTTATGCGTCATATTTGAAGCTTTTAATCCAAACTTTATTAGGCTTAAAGTATTTGAAAAGTTATTTGCGACAATAGAAGCTATTTTATTACTAAGAGGTGAACTATTTTCATGTCTAAGATATTTTGTTAAAGACCCTGTATCAATTCCAACTGGACAGGCATTTGAACATAAACTACAAGTTGCACAGGTGTCTAAACCATCATAATTATAATCTTTTTTTAGTTCTCTTGCTTCTTTTATTTCACCTATTTCTTCTAAGCGTGAAATTTCCCTATTTGCAATTATTCTATGTCTTGGGGTAAAGGTAATAACATTTGAGGGGCAAACTGGTTCGCAAAAACCACACTCTATACAGGTATCAACTAATGAATTAGTAGCAGGTAAAGGTTTTAAGTTTTTTAAATGAATATTTTTATCTTCATTTATAAGAACATCTTTATTTAAAATATTTTTTTTATCAAATATTTTTTTAATTCTTTTCATTATGGTATATGCCAACCTACCCCACTCTAATTCAATAAAAGCAGCCATGTTTCGACCTGTTCCATGCTCTGCTTTTAAGCTACCTTGATACGTAAGCGCAACTGAAGAAGTTACATCATTCATGAAGTTATCATATCTTTTTACTTCTTTAGGATCTTTAAAATCTTGAGTAAAGACAAAATGTAAGTTTCCTTCTAGGGCATGTCCAAAAATTAAAGCTTCGTTATATTCATGTTTTTTAAATAAATCTTGTAATTCAATAGTAGCTTTTGCTAAGTGTTCAATTGGGTAAGCAACATCTTCAATAATAACTGTTGTTCCTATTCTTCTAACAGCCCCTACTGCAGGGAAAAGACCCTTTCTAATGTTCCAAAATTGAGTGTACTCTTCTACTTTATTTGTAAACTCAACTTTTCTTACAGTTTTAAATTCTGTAATTATATGTTTTATCTCTTTTACTTGAAGCCATAAATCATCTTCACTACTTGCTCTTGTTTCTATTAATAAAGCTGTAACACTTTCATCAAATTCTTTTAAATAAGAAGGCATTCCTTCTTTGTTTTGAACTGTTTTAAGAGCTTTGTTATCCATAAGTTCAACAGCATCAACAATAATTTCTTTTTTATCTTTTGCTAGTTTTAGTTTCTCAACTGCCTTGCAGGCATCTTTCATATCTTTAAAAAATACTAAGGCAGAAGCTTTATTTGCATAATCTTCAAGAGTATAATAAGTAATTTCTTCTATAAAAGCTAGAGTTCCTTCACTTCCAATGATTAAGTGAGCCAAAATATCAAAGGTATTTGTAAAATCAATTAGAGAGTTTAAAGAGTAACCACAGGTATTTTTTATTTTAAATTTTTTTCTTATTAAATCGCTTAGTTCTTTATTTCTGTTTACCTCTTTGCTCAAAGCTCTTAGTTCATCTAAAAGTTCTTTATGTGAAGACTTAAAATCTTCTTTTGATTGTTTATTACCTGTATCTAATCTCGTTCCATCTGCAAAAATTAGTTTTATAGACTTTAATGTTTTATATGAGTTTTGTGAGATACCACAGCACATACCAGAAGCATTATTTGCTGCAATTCCCCCCTCTCATAGCTGCATTTATACTAGCTGGGTCTGGACCTATTTTCTTTTTATAAACAGCTAATATATTATTTACCTGCTCTCCTGTTAAAGCTGGCTCTAAAGATATATAATCTTTATTAGCAGATAAGCTATATTTAGTAAACTCTCTACTTGTTATTAGTAAAATACTTGAAGTTATAGCTTGTCCAGATAAAGAAGTGCCCCCTGCTCTAAAGGTTAGGCTTATATCTCTTTTATAGCACTCTTGGATTATTTTTTGAACTTCATTTGCATTATTTGCTTTGATTACAATTTTAGGAATTAGTTTGTAAAAAGAGGCATCACTTCCATAAACTAAAGTATGTAGTTTACTAGTAAATATATATTTTTTATCTATATATTTTATAATTCCATTATAAAAATCTTGGTATGTTTTATCTAACATTTTTTTTCCTTTAATATGTTTATTATTATTTAGGTAAAAAAATCTTGGATTATTCTATTCTTGTAATTGTATAAATTCTTTGTTGATCACTGTAGATAAAAGAGTACATAACATCACATCTTTTAAATGTGATACTAGAAAGTAAGTTTAAAATAGCTTTCATTTATGTACTCCTTTTTTTATTTTAAAATTGGGTCTATTCCGAAGAATTCTGGATAAAAAGCTAAAACACACAATACTACAATTTGAATAAGAATAAAAGGTAATACTCCTTTATATATCTGTACGGTTCTAACACCTGCTGGGGCTACTCCTTTTAAGTAAAACAAGGAAAATCCAAAAGGTGGGGTTAAAAATGAGGTTTGTAAGTTCATAGCTATTAAAATAGCAAACCATACTGGACTTATTCCTAAAGCTTCAGAAATTGGAACTAAAATAGGAACAATAATATATGAAATTTCAACAAAATCAATAAAAAATCCAAGTACTAAAATAGATAACATAGTAAAAAGTATAAAACTTAATCTATCATCACCTGGTAAATTTGTCATAAAATGCTCAACAATTTCTTCACCACCTGTATATGAAAATACCATAGAAAAAGCTGTTGCTCCTATTAAAATAGCAAATACCATTGAAGTAATTTTAACAGACTCTAAAGCAGCTTGTTTTACCATTTGTATAGTAAAGGTTCTATAAAGTAAAGCAAGTCCAATAGCTCCAATACAACCAACAGCAGAAGATTCTGTAGGAGTTGCAATTCCTGCAAAAATTGAACCAAGTACTAAAATAATTAGTGATAAAGAAGGAATAATATCAATTAAGGCTCTTAATACTTGTTGCTTTTTATTTCCTCTACTTGGATCAGCTGGAATAGCTGGTGCCATATCAGGTTTAAAATAAGCAATAACTAAAATAAAAATTATATAAGCTGCTACTAAAGTAAGACCAGGACCAACAGCTGCTGTAAATAGATCACCTACAGGAACTTGAAATACATCTCCTAAAATAATTAATACAATAGAAGGGGGAATAATTTGACCTAATGTTCCAGAAGCACAAATAGTTCCTGCTGCTAGTTCTGTATTATATTTATATTTTAACATTACAGGTAAAGATATAACTCCCATAGCAACAACACTAGCTCCTACAACACCTGTTGAAGCAGCTAATAAGGAACCTACTAAAACAGTTGAAATAGCGACTCCTCCTCTAATTTCTCCAAACAAAAATCCCATAGATTCCAATAATTTTTCAGCAAGTCCTGTTTTTTGTAAAACAATACCCATAAAAATAAACATAGGAATAGCCATTAAAATAGTATTTTGCATAATTGAATATATTCTAAAAGGCATGAAATCAAACATATCAATACCTTCAATTACACCATTTATTATTCCACCATCTAAACCAACTTCAACAATTCCTGCAATTATTCCAAATAAAACAGAAACAGCAGCAAAAGTAAATGCAACAGGAAATCCAATTAAGAGCATGACTAGTGCTGCAAAAAACATAATTACACCAATCATTTTTTATCTCCTTTTTCATCAATATCAATAATATGATGATTATGCTCATCTAGTTCATCTTTAAGTTCATTTATTTCATGCTCTATATTGCTTGAATCTAAGTTTTTTATTCCTTTAAAGACTAAAAGATTTTTAATGAAGTAACCACATGATGTGATAATTAGCATAAAAAAAGATAAGGGTATCAAAGCTTTAATAATCCATCTATAATGTAATCCCCCTGGATCTCCACTTTGTTCCATTGAAACAAAAGCTTCAAGTGCATTATTTATAGAACTTGTTGCAATTAATAAAGAAATAGGAAGAATAAATAAAAATACACCTATCATATTTATCATAGCTTTTTTTCTTTGCGATAATTTGTCATAAATCACATCAACTCTAACATGGCCATCTTCTTTTAGAGTGTAAGAAATTCCTAGTAAAATTACAACAGAAAAAAGATGCCATTCCATTTCTTGCATTGCAATAGAACCAGATCTAAAAAAATATCTCATAACAACGTCATATGAAACATTTAATATCATTAAAACAATTGCAAGAGCGGTAATAATTCCAATAATATCTGCGAATTTATTAAATCCCTTTTCAAGTTTTAAAAGCATAAAAATCCTTTTTTAGTATTAAAATGACTAAGATAAAAATAATAAGTTTATCTTTATCTTAGGCCTTGTGAATTAAATCCCCTTTGAGGGGATTTAATTTTATAAATTATCTTTTAAGTAAAGATAATCAGACATTTTAGTCCACTCTCGTGCTTTCTTTTGGAAAGACGCTTGCGAATCTAAAATCTCTTTTAATAAAGGTTGATCTTTTGTTTTTTCAATTAACAACTCTTTATTTGCTTTCTTCATTGCATCCATAACAGATTTAGGAAAACTTTTTATTTTGATATTTGGGTAATCACTTTCGATTTTTGCCCAAGCTTCAGCCGACATTTTATAGTTTTGAATATACATATCATAACCAGTAACTCTCATAGCTGTTTTTAAAATTTGCTGTAAATCAGAAGGAAGTTTATTAAAAGCTTTTTCATTTACTAAATATTGTAACTCAGTTGCTGGTTCATGCCAACCTGTATAATAATAAGGAGCAACTTTATGAAATCCCATTTTAATATCCATTCCTGGTCCAACCCATTCAAGCGCATCAATTGTTCCACGCTCTAAAGAAGTATATAATTCTCCAGAAGGAATATTTGTAACAGTAAGTCCTAGTTTAGCCATGATTTCTCCAGCAAAACCTGGAATTCTCATTTTTAAACCTTTTAAATCATCAAGAGAAGTAATTTCATCTCTAAACCATCCACCCATTTGGTTACCAGTATTTCCACCTGGAAATGATAATACTTTATGAGGAGCATAGGCTTTTTGCATTAACTCTAATCCACCACCATAATAAAACCAAGCATATTGCTCAGGAGCAGTCATACCAAAAGGCATAGTTGTAAAAGGTAATAAGTTAATATCTTTACCTTTCCAATAATAAGAGGCAGAATGACCCATCTCATATTGTCCACCTTTAACCATGTCTAAAATACCAAAAGCAGATTTATGTTTATTAGAAGCATCAACTCTTATAATAAGTCTTCCATCTGACATCTCTTTTACCAAACTAGAAAGATTTTTAGGTGCATCTATAAAGGGTGATAGTGTTGGTCCCCAAGTAGTAGCTAACTTCCACTTGAATACTTTTTTAGCCTCAACTTTGGCTTGAATAGGGGCTTTTTTGTCATCAGTACAAGCTGTAAATAATAAAGCTGATGCTAAAGCAACACAAGAAATTAGTTTTGTTCTCATTTTCATATTCTTCTCCTTAAATATTGGTCTTGTATAAATTGTAACTAGCAGAGATGATAATAGTATGATATTTTTTAGTATTTCTTAATTAAAAATATTAAATGCTACTTTTAAAAATATAGCCTGTATCTACAATAGTTTCTATATATTCGCCTTTTATAGTCTTTCTTAGCCTTCTTATTAAAGATCTTATTGATTCAAGTGAGGCAAAAGAGCCTTCCCACACATAGTTTTCAATTGCTTCATATGAAATAACTTGATTTTTCTTGCTTAAAAATAAGTTTAGTAAAAGTTTCTCTTTTTTTGTAAGTCTAAACTCTTTTTTATGCATTGAAACAAGTGAAGACTTAAAATCAAAAGAACAATCTTTATCAAAATAAATTATTTCTTTTTGAATATTACATAATTTTTCTATTTTGATTTCTAGTTCATCTATAAAAAATGGTTTCTTTAAAAAATCATTACAGCCAAAATCATAAGCTTCTTTTATTATTTCAAGCTCAACAGTTCCTGAAATTATAATAATAGGAACTTCTTTATAAAACTCTCTAATTTTTTTTAATATTTTAATTCCATCAAGATTAGGAACATTAATATCTAAGATAAAACAAGAATAACCTTCTGTGATATTCTTAAAAGCATCTTCTCCATTTATAAAAGCATCTATACTATAGTTTTTAAGCTCTAGTCTTTTTTTTATCGTTTCATTTAATTTTTTATTATCTTCAAGTAGTAAAATTTTCATAATAATATCTCTTTATTTTCTGCTTTTTTATTAGGTAGTTTAATAGTAAAAACTACTTTTTGCTTCTTATTTGCAACGCTTACAAATCCTGTCATCTTATCTTCAATAATAACCTTAGCCATGTATAAACCTATTCCTGTACCATCTTCTTTTGTGGTAAAATAAGGGTCAAATATAGAATCAATGATATCTTCTTTGATTGCGCCTGCATTATCGCTTATTTGTATTATATTATAATTTTTCTCTTGGGAAACATTAATACAAATCTCTCCTTTGAAACTTTCATCTTCTTTATTCTTTTCTATAATTTTATTTTTAGCATTATTTATTATATTTAATAAAACTTGCTTAAACTCATTTTCATAACCAAAAATCATTAAATCTTCTTTATTATGTTTATATTCTTGTATAAGTTCTATATTTGAATAAAATATTTGCTTACTTATTATTTCAAAAATTTCTTCAAAAGATTTAGATATTGAGAACATATCTTTTTTTGTTGAGGGTTTTAGAAAATTTCTAAAATCACCTAGTGTTTTTGACATATATTGTATTTGAATCATTGAATCGTTTACAAACTCTTCTATCCCTACTTTTTCTAGTTCATCTAACATATAAGACGTTTGAATATCTTGAACTTGAGCTGATAGTTCAACTAAAGGTTCATTCCATTGATGTGCAATAGCAGCAACCATATCACCCATTTCAGCTAATTTACTTTGTTGTATTAAAAACTGTTTTTGCTGTACTCTTTCTGTAATATCATCCATAATACAAACAATTCCTCCAATACTTCCATCTATATTTTTATAAACTGCTTTATTTAAAATAAAAAACTTCATCTGTTTATTTGGAAAATGAATTGCTATTTCAGAAGTATTTGGTACTTGGGCTTTTAAAATCTCTGCATCTATAAGAGTATTTTTTTTAGCTATATCTTTTGGGTAAAAATCATAAGCTGTTTTTCCAATTACTTCTTTTTTTTCTAAATTAAATACTTGACAAAAGCCATTATTACAACCTATTATTTTCCCTTCTTTATTTTTATAATAAATTGCATTAGGTAATGTTTCTAATAAAACTTTTACAAATTTTAACTGATTAGATAATTCTACTTCAACTTTTTTTCTTTTTCTTATATTTGCCCTCATTGTTAAAACAATAATACTTAAAATAAAAATAAGTAATAAAGATAAAATTACAAATTTTGTATGTTCTTTATATATTGAACTAGGTTCATTTATGATTTCATACTCACTTAAAAATGGTTCAACATTTATATTAAATTTATCTAACTCTTTATAATCAAAGATATATTTATTTGGTGAGTCTTTTAAAATTGGAATATCTTTAATATTAACTCCACTTAAAACCTTGAGTGCCATTAGTGAAACAGCTTCACCTTGTGCTTTAGCAGATGTTAGTAAACCGCCCAATAAACCATAATCTAAGTAGAAATCCCAAAGTCCATATATAGGTACAGAACTTACATCTTTAATAGCTTTAAAACTCTGCTTATAAGTAAAAAATTTTCCTGTAGTATCTTTAAAAAGAAGAACAAAAAGTATTACAGAATCTTTAGGTAAATTTTTTACTTTTTCCTTTATTTTTTCTATATCCATATTATCAATATATTCAATATTAACTTTTCTTCTGTATTTTTTTATAATACTTTGTAAGTCTTTTTTTACAGCATAACCTGTTTTTGAAGTATCATTTAAAATAAGTAAGTTTTTTAGTTTTGGATGTAGTTTTATAATTAATTCAAAGTTTTTTTCTAAATCAACTTGTTCAACTACTCCACTCATATAAGTACGTGCATTTTTTTTATTTAATAAGATTTTATTGAAATTATTAATTCCTGTAAATAAAACTGGTATATTTTTAAACAAATATTCATGATATTTTAGTAAAAATTCAAAAGCATTATTATCACTTGCAATAACTAAATCAAAATTTCTTTTTTTAAACTGTTCTTTGTATAAGTTTGCAAGTTTTTCTAAATATAAAGAGTCTGTAACTCTTTTAGTATCCATATATATAGTCGTTAATTCTATATTTTCTTTTGAGTTAAATCTCTCTTCAATAGCTTTTGAAATATCATCACTCCATTTATAACCTTTATGATAAGAGTGAAGTAATAATACTTCTTTAGAAAAAGAAAAAGAAAACATTAAAAAAAGAAGAATAAATATTTTTTTCATAAGCTAATTATAACATCATTATATGAAAATAACATAGCCAGATTTTGGTCCATGTGCTCCAATAACGAGTGACTGTTCTATGTCTGCTGTTTTAGAAGGTCCTGATATAAAAGTTCCATAAGAAGCATTTTTAAAATCTATTTTTTCATAGGCTTCATGCATATTATTTACTATATCTTCTTTTTTTAGAACAAGAACAATATTTTGACATATAAAATATAAAGCTCTATGTCTATTTGTAGGATTCTTCACCCAAACTGCACCATTTTCAGCAACCCCAAATTCTCCTTTTACAATGGCTAAATCAATATCTTTTATATCATGAACATCATCTTTATCATTTGCATCAAAGTTTCCAAGTAAGCACTCTTTTACATTTGAATAAATCAATTTTTCATTTTTATATAAAGATTTTATTGTTTTATCTAAGTCTTTACTGTCACAAGAAATTGCATCTCCTCCAACTGTTTTTATAACTTGGCTAAATTGTGTGAATAAATCTTCATATTGAATTCCAAAATTTTCATATTGGGGAAGGTCTACATTTTTAACTATGTTATTTGTTTTAATTGCATGTAAAATATAATCTTTAGAGTTCATCTTTGATTCCTTCTTTGTATAATTCTTTAAATGATTTTTTTGGCATTTCGGGTAAGTCTCTATTTTTTCCCCAAACATTTAAAGAGGAATAAAGAATTGATTTAGGAAGTAAAGGAACTGTTTTTCTAGCTATTTTACCAAGAAGAGAAAACAGTTTTGGTTTTGTTAATAACCAAGCTGCACTTTTCATCATAAATGATTTTTTAAAAGATATTATTCCTTGTTTCCCTAAATCTTGCCTATGTGTATATAATTGTGAATCTAAGTCAATTTTTACAGGACAAACATTTGTACATGAACCGCAAAGTGTACAGGCAAATGATAAGGATTTATTTGCTTTTGGGTCTTTGAAACTTCCTAGGGTTGAACCAATTGGTCCTGGAATTACATAAGAATAAGAGTGCCCTCCACTTCTTCTATATACAGGACAAGTATTCATACAAGCCCCACATCTAATGCAATTTAAGGCTTTTTGATAATCCTTACTTCCTAAGAACATAGTTCTTTTATTATCAACTATAATAATATGCATTTCTCCACCTTGTATTGGAGCGTGAAAATGTGAAGTATAAGAAGTAATAGCTTGTCCTGTTGCACTACGTGCTAGTAAACGTGTAAAAACACCTAAATCTTTTAATCTTGGAATTATTTTTTCAATTCCCATAGAAGCTATATGAAGTTTGGGAACAGAAGCTCCCATATCGGCATTTCCTTCATTTGTACAAACTACAATACCTCCTGTTTGGGCAATGGCAAAATTAACACCTGTTAAACCAGCTTGGGCATCTAAAAAATCACTTCTCAGACTTTTTCGTGCAGCTCTTGTTAAATAAGTTGGGTCATCATTTCCAACTTCTGTTCCTAGATGTTCAACAAAAGTTTCAGATACTTCTGCTCTTTTTAGATGAATTGCTGGAAGCACTATATGGGAAGGTGCTTCTTTTCTTAATTGAACTATTCTTTCCCCTAAGTCTGTATCAATTACTTCAATATTCCTTGCTTCTAAATAGGGATTTAAATGACACTCTTCTGTTAACATAGATTTTGATTTTACAAGTTTTTTAACATTTTTCTCTTTTAATAACTTATAAACAATCTCATTATGCTCTTGCGCATCTTTAGCCCAGTGAACCTTAATACCTTTTTTAATTGCATTTTCTTCAAATTCTAAGAGATATTTATCCAAATTGTGCATAGTATGAGTTTTAATTAAATTTGCATATTCTCTTAACTTTTCCCATTCAGGAATATTTTTACTAGCTGTATCTCTTTTATCTCTAACAAACCATAAAGCTTTGTCATGCCAGTGCATTCTTTCATCATTTGCTACATATTTTGCGGCTGCTTTTGCATGATTCATGATAACTCTCCTAAGGCTAGGATTTCAGTTATATGCATAATTTTAATATCTTGTTTGTTTCTATTTTTAAGTCCTTGCATATGCATTAAGCAGGACATATCAACACCTGTCATAACTTGGGCACCTGAATCAAGATGATCTTGTATTCTGTCTTTTCCCATAGCACTTGAAATAGCTTCTTCGCTTATACAAAAAGTACCACCAAAACCACAGCACTCATCATTTCTTTGCAAGTTTACTAAGATTAAGTCATCAATACAGTTTAAAAGATTTTCTAGTTTTGAGAAATATGGAATATTTAACTCACTAGGCGCTGCTAGTTTTAGATGTCTATGCGCATGACAGGAGTTATGCAAACCTACTTTATATGGAAAAGATAATTTAATCTTTTTGATTTTCATAATATCATGTAAAAATTCACAAATTTCATAAATAGAAGTTTTTACTTTATTATAATTAGTATTATTTATGAAAAAAGCACCATAATGATCTTTTACCATTGTTACGCATGAACCAGTAGGGGCAACTATATAATCATACTTCTTAAATGACTCAACAAAATTAAGTGCTAATTTTTTAGTATCACTTTCACATCCAGAGTTGGCCATAGGCTGTCCACAGCAAGTTTGTTCTAGAGGATAATCAACATCAAGATTTAATTGTTTAAGAATTTTTAGTGTACTTAGGCAAACATCAGGATAAAGCTCATTCATAAAACAGGGAATAAAAAGACCTATTTTCATCTTGTTTCCTTAAAAATATATTTTAAAAATATTTTATCAGAAAGGTATAATATTTATATGATATTTTGTTTTTTTAAAAAGATTGTAAAATCATTTTCTAAATAATTATCTTTTGTTTGTATTTCTAAATTTAAATTTAAATTTTCACAAAAATATAGAATTTCTTCTTTTTTTATATAATTATAAGAGTCTTCTTTTAAAAAATTAAAAATAAAACCTTTTTTGCATTTTTCAATACATTTAGATAAAAAAATAAAAAATTCTTTTTTTGTAAGAATATTTAAAGCTCCTGAGCACACATAATAATCAGCTTCTTCTAATGTATCTTTTAAAATATTTTTCTTTTTAAACACAAGATTCTTAAATCTTTTCTGTGATATTTCAATCATACTTTGTTCACAATCAAGACCTATGTACTCTTTTGGAGTTTTATTGATTTTTTTTAAATAAGAGTAATACTCAGCAAAACCGCAACCCACATCAACTATGCTTGAGTTTTTAATATCACTTTTTATAAAGGAACTGAGAATTTCAAAACGTTTATATTGTGTATATTTTGAGTTCCAGTGAACCCCTTGTGCACTAAGACCATGCTTTTTTAGTGAAGATTTATAAAATTTATTATTATCTTCAAAAGCCATTTATTTTATCTTCTCAATAATTAAACCATTGTTTTTTATAAAAGATGAAACAATATCTGAATTAGTATGCTCATATGCTTTGTCATAAACAATTTTTTTAATTCCAGCTGCAATTAAATTTTTAGAACACTCAGAACAAGGCTCTAGACTTACATAAATAGTAGCACCCTCAATAGATATTCCTTTTCTAGCTGCCCAAATTATTGCATTCATTTCTGCATGAATCTCATAGGTTTTTGACCATTCGTGATGTTCTTTAGTGTATTCACCATTCCAGTGATCGCAGCAATTTTCATAACCAGCAGGTGTTCCGTTATAACCTGTTGATAATATTCTTCCATCTTTTACAATAACCGCACCAACATGTTTTGATACACATTTTGAAGCTTTTGCTATTTCATGAGCAATATTTATAAAGCTTTTATCACTTATCATTTAATGTCCCTTTTTTTAAAAAACTATTTCTTGAAAAATAGCTAAAAAGCTAATATTTTCTTGGATTTTACTCTAAAATGTATGAAAAATGTCTGATTTTGTTCAAAATTAGAGAAAAATAGATCTTTTGTTTTATTAGCTTATAATTAAGTTTCTTGTATTATAACAAAAAAATTGAATGATAAAGGCTAAGAATGGATTTTAAAGAAATAAAAGAATTAATTAGAGTTTTTGATAAAAGTGAATTAAATAAACTTAAAGTAAAAGATGCTGAGTTTGAAATTGCTTTACAAAAAGGTTTTGAAGGTTCAACTGTAGTTACAACAACAGCGGCACCTTTAGCAATAGCTGCACCTATTGCAGCTCCTATTGCTGTTGTTTCTGGTCTTGAAACTACTAGTGAAATTATAGGTGATACAATAAATGCTCCTATGATTGGAACATATTATGCTTCTCCATCACCTGAAGCATCTGCTTTTATAAAAGAGGGTGATACAGTAAAATCTGGACAAACTTTATGTATTTTAGAAGCTATGAAAATTATGAATGAAGTTGAAGCAGAATTTGATTGTAAAATCGTAAAGCTTTTAGTTAAAGATGGCGATCCTGTTGAATATGACATGCCATTATTCATTGTTGAAAAACTGTAAAAAGTTTTAATATGGCAGAAATTAAAAAAATCCTAATTGCTAATAGAGGCGAAATAGTTCAAAGAGCTGTTAGAACAATTAGAGAAATGGGTAAAAAATCAGTAGCTGTTTACAGCTCAGGTGATAAAGCAGCTTCATATTTAAAACATGCAGATGAAGCTGTATGTATTGGTGGTCCTAAATCAGCAGATTCATATTTAAATATTCCAGCAATAATAGCAGCTGCTGAGATGACTGGTTGTGATGCAATTTTTCCAGGTTATGGTTTCTTAAGTGAAAACCAAGATTTTGTAGAAATTTGTAGATTACATAATATTAAATTTATAGGCCCTTCTGTAGAAGTTATGGAAAAAATGGCAGATAAATCTAAAGCAAAAGAAGAAATGATAAGAGCTGGTGTTCCTGTTGTTCCAGGAAGCGATGGTGCTGTTCATACTGTTGAAGAAGGTAAAAAAGTTGCTCTAGAAATTGGTTATCCAATTATGGCAAAAGCTTCTGCTGGTGGTGGTGGAAGAGGTCTTAGACTTATTAATGAAGAAAAAGATTTTGAGCAACTATTTATGGCAGCTTCTTCTGAGGCACTTGCAGCCTTTGGTGATGGAACTATGTATTTAGAGAGATTTATTAATAATCCTAGACATATTGAAGTTCAAGTAATTGGAGATTCACACGGAAATGCTATTCATATAGGTGAAAGAGATTGTAGTCTTCAAAGACGTCATCAAAAAGTAATTGAAGAATCACCTGCTATGTTTTTAGATGATGCAGCACGTGCTAAACTTCATGCAGTTGCAGTAAAAGCAACTAAATATTTAAATTATGAAGGTGCTGGTACTTTTGAATTTTTAGCTGATGATAAACAAAATGTTTATTTTATGGAAATGAATACACGACTTCAAGTTGAGCATCCTGTTTCTGAAATGGTTTCAGGACTTGATTTAATTGAATTAATGATTAAAGTTGCCCAAGGTGAAAAAGTTCCTCCACAAGAAAGCATAAAATTTAGAGGTCATGCAATTGAGTGTAGAATTACAGCAGAAGATCCAAATACATTTTTACCAAGTCCAGGTTTAATTACTCAATGGATGGTTCCAGGTGGAAGAAATGTAAGAGTTGATTCTCATGTTTATACAAACTATGTTGTTCCTCAATATTATGATTCAATGATTGGGAAACTAATTGTTTGGGGAAGAGATAGAGAAAAAGCTATTAATATTATGAAAAGAGCTTTAAATGAGTTTGAAGTTGAAGGAATTAGAACAACTATTCCTTTTCATCAAAAAATGATGGAAAACATAGACTTTAATACAAATAATTATGATACTAAATACTTAGAAGATTACAAAAGTTTGGATCAATTATAAGAAAGTAGGGCCTTACCCTACTTTTATCTTTAAAGCTTAATTTTATATTAAATTAGATATAATCCGCAAAAATATACACATTTATATACTATTGTGCTTTGAATTTTTATACTTCAAAGACCTGTTTATTATCATAAACACTCAGTTTTTATCTTAGTTCTTATCAAGAATTGAAGAGTTATATATACGTGTATTTTTAAATCTTTTTATACCAAAAGGTATAAATACACAAAGGCAAAAAATGACTTTTCAAGAGTTCAATTTTAAAGACAAGTTACAACAATCAATAGACGAGGCTGGTTTTAAAGAACCAAGTCCTATTCAAAGAGACGCAATTCCAGTTGTATTACAAGGTAAAGATATAGTAGGACAAGCTCATACAGGTACAGGTAAAACTGCTGCTTTTGGACTTCCAATTATAAATATGATGAAATGTACTGGTAATGTTGAAACAGTAGTAATTGTTCCAACAAGAGAGCTTGCTATGCAAGTAAGTGATGAATTATTTAGATTTGGTAAAAATCTAGGTATTAGTACAGCTACTGTTTATGGTGGACAATCTTACTCAAGACAATTAAGAAATATTGATAATGCTGGTATTATTGTAGCAACTCCAGGTAGATTCATTGACTTATTAAAAAGTGGAAAAATTAAGATTAGTCCATCTTTTATTGTTTTAGATGAAGCAGATGAAATGTTAGATATGGGATTTTTAGATGATATTAAAGAAATTTTCTCTTATTTACCTGATGAGAGACAAACACTTCTTTTCTCAGCAACAATGCCAACAGCTATTAAAAATCTTGCTAAAAATATTTTAAAAGAACCAGAATTTATTACAATTACAAAAAAAGAGATGACTAATTCAAATATTACTCAAAGTTTTTATGTTGTTGATGAATATGAAAGAGATGATGCATTAATTAGATTATATGATTATAAAGATCCAAAAAAATCTATCATTTTCTGTAGAACGAAAAAAGAAGTAGATAGACTTTCTACTTATTTAGTATCTCAAGGTTACATGGCAAAAGGTTTACATGGAGATATGGAGCAAAGACAAAGAGAAGAAGTAATAAGAGCTTTTAAAAAAGATGCATTAGAAGTATTAATTGCAACTGATGTAGCTGCGCGTGGTCTTGATGTTAATAACGTAACTCATGTATTTAATTATCACTTACCATTTGATAGCGAGTCTTATGTACATAGAATTGGAAGAACAGGAAGAGCTGGAAAAGATGGAGTTGCTGTTTCGATTGTAACACCTCATGAGTTCAGAATGATTCAGAAAATTCAAAAAGTTACTGGTTCTAAATTAGAAGCAAAAGTAATTCCTAGTATTGATTCTGTTAAACTTAAAAAAGTTGTTGATTTAAAAGAAAAAATTAATGAGCAAAAAATTTATGATTCAGCTATGGACTTAGTTGAGTCTTTAAAAGATGAATATGACTTATCAACTATTGCTCATAAATTAGCATCAATGTTGACTGAATCTACTTTTGTAAAAGGTAGTAATTACATTGGTAAAACTGAAAATGACATCAAAAGATTATTAGAGAGACCTTATAATGATAGAGATGATGGCGGTGGACGTGGTAGATATAGAGGTAGAGGAAATAGCGGAGGCGGTCGTGGAAATGGCGGCGGAGGTTACCGTGGTGGAAACAGAAGTGGAAGTGGAAGTGGAAGTGGAAGTCGTGATGGAAATAGAGGTGGAAGCAGAGATTCGAATAGAAGTGGAAGCAGAGATTCAAACAGAAGTGGAAGCAGAGATTCGAATAGAAGTGGAAGCAGAGATTCAAACAGAAGTGGAAGCAGAGATGGAAACAGAGGCCAAAGTAGATCAAGAGATTAATCTCTTGGCCTATTGGCTAATTTAAATACTTAAGTATAATAATTTTTTAAAACTCTTTTTGCTGTATTGTATGCAGTTTTAGTACTTTTCCCAAAACCTCTAAAAACACCATCTTTATTGAAAAACTCAATACTTTTTAAATTTCCTTGTTTTGAATAAACAGCTCTAAATATATTAAACTTTTTTAACTTCTTTATTTTAGGATACTCTTTATTTGTTAATATTCTTACAGTCATTATATAGCCTTTCTCTATATTTTATTACTATTATATATAATAAAACTTTAATTTAGGTAAAATAAATAAATTACTATATTAGATATAATTTTTACAAATTTTGAAGTTCTTACTGATTAAAATATAGAGAAATCAAATAAAATAGTACTTTTATCTATATTATTTTAAGCTTTGCATAAGTTTTATGTAAATAAAAACCCACTATAATTCTATGAAAATTTAATTACAAAATAGTTACATAAAGGTTTACTTTGGATTTTAAAACAATTGAGAAATTTGATCAAGCAGCTGAGCGTACATTACCTGGTTTTGCAAAGCTGTCTTTAGCACTATTATTTATGGTTCTAGTTTTTTTATGGTCATACAATTCTTATGGAGATATTCCTAATAATACTTTTTTAATAATAGGGGCAGTATTTGGAGCTTATATGGCTATGAATATTGGTGCTAATGATGTTGCTAATAATGTAGGGCCTGCTGTTGGTTCTAAAGCTATGACTATGATGTGGGCAATTATAATAGCCGCACTCTTTGAAGCCTTAGGTGCTTTTGTTGCAGGTGGAGATGTTGTTGAAACAATAAAAAAAGGTATTATAGATCCAGCTTTAATAGCAGATCCTCAAATCTTTATCTGGCTTATGATTTCTGCTTTATTATCAGCTGCCTTGTGGCTTAATTTTGCAACTTCAATAGGAGCACCTGTTTCTACAACTCACTCAATTGTAGGTGGAGTTATGGGTGCAGGTGTTGCAGCAGCTGGTTTTGCAATTGTTGATTGGAATACAATGGCAAAAATTGCTTCTTCTTGGATTATATCTCCTGTTTTAGGAGGAATTGTAGCTGCCTCCTTTTTATATTTTATAAAAAGAAAAATAATTTACCAAAAAGATATGATAGCCGCCTCAAAAGTTTTTGTTCCAATTCTAATATCTTTGATGACTTGGGCTTTTTCTACATATTTGATTGTAAAAGGTTTAAAAAGAGTTATTAGAGTTGATTTTATTACTGCTTTAGGGCTAGGTCTATTCATTGCAATTATTGTTTATTTCTTAGTTAAACCTCTTGTATGTAAAGCTTCTTTAAAGATTGAAAATACTAGATTAGGTATTAATTCATTATTTACTATTCCTTTAATTTTTGCAGCTGCTATGTTATCTTTTGCACATGGGGCAAATGATGTAGCAAATGCAATTGGACCCTTGGCTGCTATTAGTGATGCTGTGATGAGTTCTGGAATTTCTACAAGTGTTGGTATTCCTTTTTGGGTAATGGCAATTGGAGCTTTAGGTATTGCTGTTGGACTTGCTTTATATGGTCCTAAGCTAATTAAAACAGTTGGTTCAGAAATTACAGACTTAGATCAAATTAGAGCCTTCTCTATAGCTATGGCTGCTGCTCTTACTGTTATTATTGCTTCTCAACTAGGACTTCCAGTTTCTTCAACTCATATTGCTGTTGGTGGAGTTTTTGGTGTTGGTTTTTTAAGAGAGTATTTAGATTCATCTGAAAGTAAGTTCATTTCAGAAATGAGAAAAAGATTTAAAAAAGATAAAAGAATACTTGATAAATATGAACTCGAATTATTAGAAGTAGAAGGTATTGAGAAAAAATCAAAAGCTGATTATAAAAAGATTGTAGAATTATATAATTTAATTGAAACTAAACAAGAGTTAGTAAAAGAAGATAAGAAAAACTTTAAATCTGCAAAAAGAATTAAATATGTAAAAAGAGATGCAGTTAAAAAGATTATTGCTGCTTGGATTATTACTGTTCCTGCTGCTTCATTATTATCTGCTAGTATCTTTTTTATGATAAAAGGTATTATGTCTTAGCTTATATAATTACTTTTGCATAAGCAGGCTCTTAAAGCCCACTTATGCTAGTATTCCTTTTTTATAAAGGACTACAATCGAAGCTTTAATTTCTGTTGCTACTGTTTACCTTTTTATTGTTATTGGTTTTTTCTTAAAATTGACATTTAAAGATGAGATAAATGAAAGAAGTTTTGTTCTTCTCAATTTATATTTTTTACAACCAATTTTGATCTTTTGGGGACTTACTAGAGCTCCTTTAACTTTTGATATTCTATTATCACCTTTGATATATTATTTAGTGATTTTTCTAACTTTATTTATAGCTTTTTTATATGCAAAAGTATTTATAAAAGACAAAATAGATAAATCAATCTTTTTAGCCTCATCTTTAGTTGGAAATACTGGTAATTTAGGTATTCCTTTAGGAATAGCATTTTTTGGTTTAGCTTCTGTTCCATATACTTCTATTTTAAATATTGCAAATATCTTTTATATTTATATTTTTTCTGTATTTTTCTTTGCAGGTGAAAAATTTTCCCTAAAATCTTCCATGAAAAATATTTTTAAAATACCAGCTATCTGGTTTACTATTGCTGCTTTATTATTTAATTATTTTGGTTTTACTTTAAACGAAAACTTTGATAAAGTTTTTACTATGGGTGCTTATAGTGCTATTGTAATGCAATTAATAGTTTTTGGTATTTTTATAAGCAAGGTTAAGATTAAAACAGCAAATTATAAACTATCTTTTAATATTGTTTTATTTAAACATTTTATTCTTCCTTTTATAGCTCTTGTAATAATTTATTTTTTTAAACTGCCAATGTTTTTAGGAGTAATTTTATTTTTGGAATGTATGGTTCCTTTGGCTGTAAACAATGTAAATCTAGCTTCTTTGTATAATTGTAAACCTGTTGATGTAACTTTTAGTATTATAGTTTCTACTTTAGTTTTTACTATTTTAGTTTATTTTTATACCTTAATTATAAATAACTATTTTGGATTTTAAATGTGTGGAATATTAGGTAGTAACTTTTCTTCCAATAATTTTGAAAAAGCCTTAGATAATTTACAAAATAGGGGTCCTGATTTTAGTAAAACTGTTAAAATAAATAATAATAGTTTTGGACATACAAGACTTAGTATTATTGACTTAGATAATGAAGCTAACCAGCCTATGGTTTATGATGATCTTTTAATTGTTTTTAATGGTGAAATTTATAACTATAAAGAACTTACAAAAGATGAAAACTTAGAGTGCAAAACTCTTAGTGATACCGAAGTAATTATAAGACTTTATCAAAAATATGAGAAAGATTTTTTAAATAAACTCGAAGGTATGTTCTCTTTTTGTCTTTATGATATGAAAAAAAATAGATTTTTTTGCGCACGTGATAGATTTGGTAAAAAACCATTTTTTTACTATTTAAAAGATAATAAGTTTATTTTTTCTTCTTCTTTAAACTCAATTATTACTATTTTAGGATTTACTCCTACTTTAAATAAAGTTGCACTTTCAAAGTATATGCAGTATTTTGTCTCTTTTGGAGAAGATAGTTTTTATAAAGATATTAAAAAACTTGAAGCTTCTTCTTATTTGATCTATGAAAATTCAAATCTTTTTATCAAAAAATATTATAAAATAAATACCTATAAAAAAATAAAAGATGAAAAAACTGCACTTAAAGATATAGAAGAGTTATTATTTTCTTCAGTTTCAAAAAGAATTGAAGCTGATGTTGAAGTAGGGTGTTTATTAAGTGGAGGAATTGATAGTTCTTTATTATGCGCTTTATATACTAAAATATCTGGTAAAAAAATTAACACTTTTTCTGTTGGTTATGAGGGTTATGATAATTATTGTGAATTAAAATATGCAAAAATAGCTTCTGATGCAATTTCTTCTAATCATCATGCTTTAAAAATAAATCAAAAAGATTTTATTTCTAATCTAGACTTTGCATTAGATGCATTAGAAGAACCTCATGGGGATTCGGCTGCTATTCCTTTGTATTGTTTAACAAAAAAGATACATAAAAGTGGAATTAAAACTGTTTTAAGTGGAGAAGGAAGTGATGAATTATTTTTGGGATATGATAATTATGCTAAGTTTTTACGTTATTATGAATTTCAAGACTCTCTACAAGATGGGCAAAATAATTTTTGAATTCTATTATTTCTGCCTTGCAAAATAATACAAAAGAGAGTGAGTATTTAAGAAGAATAGTTAAAAAACAGAACTTATATAACAGTTTTGGTGAGATTTATACAGATATTCAAAAGAAAAGACTTTTTAAAAAAGTACCGTCTTTTAAAGCAGAAAAAGCAAAAAAAGATCCAGTTGATTGGATGAGTTATATTGATCTAAAAATTTGGTTAGGTGAGTCTTTATTAAGTAAGGTTGATAGAATTTCTATGAGTAATTCTTTAGAAGTAAGAACACCTTTTTTAGATTCAGCTCTTGTTTCTTATGTGTTTTCTATTGATTCAAAAATCAAAATAGGTAATACAAACAAGTATTTACTTAAAAAAATTGCAGGTAAATATATACCTGATGTTATTATAAATAGAGTAAAAAAAGGTTTTAATTCACCTTATAATGAGTGGATGTTTAAAGAATATAAGGACAGTATTCTATTTTTAATTTTAGAAGTTAATAGGGAAACTGATTTATTTAATGAAGTTTATATTAAACATATTTATAATCTTGCAAAAGAAGGAAAATTCAAACAACACCTTTGGTCTTTG
This sequence comes from Arcobacteraceae bacterium, assembly GCA_965224485.1. GTDB lineage: Bacteria > Campylobacterota > Campylobacteria > Campylobacterales > Arcobacteraceae > NORP36. The sequence continues at coordinate 268,935 of CBDCZH010000016.1, forward strand.
TTTGTTTTTTCAAAATGGTACAAAAAAACCTATTTATAAGTTTTTTACTAGTAAAATAATTTATCTATTTACTAAATCTTAAAACATAAGCAAAAATTGCTTAAATAAGGAAAACAATGACAGTTTTACTACCTCTTGATAGTACAAATAGATATGAATCTAGATTATGCTCAATTGAAGAGAATAAAACCTGGGCTTTAGTGACATTAGAAGATGGACAAATATCTTCTTGTGTTTTTTATTCTAGGCGTGAAGATATACTTGATTGTATTGAAAGCATTGTTGTTATAAATGAACAAGAGTATATTTGGCCTTTTATGGAAGAAGGTATTATTGTTTTAATTGCACCTGTTCAAAGAAGTATTGATGAAATTATTGAAGCTTTTTTATTTAAAGAGTTACATGATTTATCTATTTAGTTATATATCTTATTTTATAAAAGGACAAAAATGAAGAAATTTTTAATTATATTGTTTATAAGTACTCTTATGTTTACAGGATGTACTGAAGAAAAAAGTAAGAAAATTCTTAAGACTCAAGAAGCTAAAGAAGTTAAAAACGTTAAAGATGAAAAAACCTATCATCTTAAATTAGCAACAACTTGGGGACCTACTTTAAGTCCTTTAATTGATACTCCTAAAAACATGGCAAAAATGGTTGAACTTATGTCAAATGGAAGATTAATAATAAGAGTTGATTCTTCAAATAAACATAAATCACCCTTAGGTATTTTTGATATGGTAAAAGCAGGGCAGTATGATATTGGGCATAGTGCTTCTTATTATTGGAAAGGTAAAGATTTAGCAACACTGCCTTTTACTTCTATGCCTTTTGGTTTAACTGCTCCTGAACAGTATGCTTGGTTTTATTATGCAGGTGGTTTAGAATTAATGCAAAAAGTTTATTCTAAACATGGTATGTTGTCTTTTCCAGGAGGTAGCACTGGTGTACAAATGGGTGGTTGGTTTAGAACTGAAATTCTTACTCTTGATGATTTAAAAGGTCTTAAGATGAGAATACCAGGTTTTGCAGGTGAAATTATGGCAAAACTTGGAGTTCAAGTTACAAATATTGCTCCTGGTGAATTATATACAGCTTTAGATAGAAATAATATTGACGCTTTAGAGTGGGTAGGGCCATCAATGGATATAAAGATGGGTTTCCATAAGATTGCACCATATTATTACTCTGGATGGCATGAGCCTGCTTCTGAGATGCAATATATGATAAATAAAAAAGCTTATAATAAATTACCAAAAGATTTACAAGAAATTCTAAGAGTTGCTATTAGATTATCTGCTTATGATATGTATGCTCAAAATTATGATATGAATGCAAAAGCTTGGTATAAAATGAAAAAAGAAATTCCTACTATTAAGCTAAGAACTTTTCCAAAAGAAATAATGACTGCTATGAAGAAAGCAAATAAGGAATTAAGAGATGAACTATCTTTAAAATCACCCTTATTAAAAGAAGTATTGGCTTCACAAGACGCATATATGAAAAAAGTAAGACTTTGGACACAAATGAGTGATTATTTGTACTTAAAAGATAATTTAATAGAAGAATAGATATATTTTCTTTTCATTTATAGTATATAAATGAAAAGAAATTCTAAATTTATTTTAAAAATTAGGATTAAATCCTGAGTCAAAGTCATTTTGAAAACTAGAAAAATCTTGCACATTTGGATCTTTATATCCAGCTTGAACTGCTTTTATTCTTAATTTTAATATATCATTTTTTGAGTCTATTAATTGTGGACAAACCATAGTACAGTTTCCACATAAGGTACAATCCCAAATACCATTTTCTTGTATGCTTTCTAACTTTAAACTTGTATTATTTTCTTTTTTATCATTAACATAACGTAAAACTCTACTAAGGGCAAAAGGTCCTAAAAAATCACTATTTACTGTATATACTGGGCAAGCGCTATAGCAGTTTTGACACAATATACATTTGCTTAAAGTATCAATTTTTTCTTCATCTTTTTTTAAAATAAGATCTTTTTTATACTCTTGTAAAAATGCTTTTGATCTTTTTAATACAATTTTCTGATTTTTTAGATTTATTACTAAATCTTTTATAAGTGAGAAGTTATTTAAAGGTGAAATTTCATCATTTGCTTTAACTTTGTGCTTACAAGCTAAGGTTTCAACTCCATTTACTATTAGTGAACAAGAACCACATACGCCACTTCTACATCCTGATCTATATGTTAAGCTTGCATCTGTATTTTCTTTGATTTGATCTAATGTTTCTAAAAGATTTTGTCTATTTTTAATTTCTATTTTGTAGTCTTGTGTATAAAATTTTTCTTTTAAGTCTATATTAAAACGATGTATTTTGATACTTGTTTTCATTATATTATATCCTCAAAATAAAACAATAATTTTTCATTTTTAAGTGTACAAATTGAGTTTTTTTCAAAAGAATCATCTACTTTTTTATAATCCTCTCTATAATGAGCTCCTCTGCTTTCACATCTATTTAAAGATGATGTAGAAACTATAAATGCTAAGTCTAATAAATTTTTAAACTCTAAGAACTCTTGTAAGTTTTTATTATAAACCCTTTGTTTATCATCTATTCCCATTAAATTCATATTTTTTGTAATTATATTAATTTCTTTTTGTGCTTTCTTCATATCTTTTTCATTTTTAACTAAGCCAAAATTTTCAAAAAACAACTTTCCTAAGAATGTTTTACTTTTATAAAAATTAAGTTCATTTTTTCGTAAAAAAATATTTTCTATATATTTTTTATCTTCAATAAATACTAAAGAATTTTCATCTTTTGTAGAATATTTTACATCTAAACTTCTTATAGAAGCTTCTTTCCCTACAATTCTACCAAAAGTTATAAGTTCTAATAAGGAGTTTCCTCCTATTCTATTTGCCCCATGAAGACCATTTTGAGCACATTCCCCAACAGCAAAAAGATTTTGTACATTAGTGTGACCTTTTATATTAGTTTTGATTCCTCCCATACTATAGTGCGCGGCTGGATTAATACTTATTAGTTCTTCTTCTATTTTTATTCCTAAAAAATTATATGCTAAAGTTCTTTCTTGCGGTAGAAGCTCTTTTATCTTTTCTAATCCTAAGTGTCTTAAATCTAAGTATACTTCTTCATTATTTTTAGTTTTTTCATTAATTGCACGAGATACTATATCTCTTGCTTGTAATTCATCTACAAAACGCTTTTTATTTTTATCAAGTAAGTAGCCACCTTCTGCTCTAGCACTTTCAGATATAAGTATATTATTATCTTTCATAGCAGTTGGATGAAACTGTATATATTCCATATTAGAGAGTTCTGCTCCTGCATTTAACGCTGCTATATGAGCATCACCAGTTGTTTGATTTGAATTTGTAGTGTATTTATTGTATAAATTACAGTAACCACCAGTGGCTAGTATAATTGTTTTAGCAAATATCTCTTTTATTATAGTTTTTTCTATGTCTAAAACAGTAATTCCAATGGCTTTTTTATTCTTAATAATGATATTTAATAGCATATGCTCATTTAAGTATGGGATATCTTGTTTTAGGGTTTCATCATATAAAGTATGTAAAATTTTTAAACCTGTATAATCAGAACTATAACAAGTTCTACTTTGAGAACTTGCTCCAAACATTCTTTGTTTTATATTTCCTTTTTCATCTCTTGAAAAAGGAACACCTAATTTATCCAAATAATCTATACTTTCTTTTGCATTTTTACATGCTGTTTTGATAACTAAGTTTGAACCGAGTTTATGGGCTGATTTTTTTGTATCATTTATGTGCAATAAAATAGATTCTTCATTTTCATCTAAAACAGCATTAATTCCACCTTGTGCTTGTACACTTTGAGAATGTGTAGAATAAGTTTTAGAAACAATTAAAACTTTTTTATTTTGCTCTTTTGCTAAAAGAGCAGCACATAAACCAGCTCCGCCTGAACCTACAACTAAAACGTCAAGCATTTTAGTCCCAAAATTCTTTTAACTTTTGTCTAATAGTTCCATTTCTTATATCTTGATCTTTATTATCATCTTTTCCCATACTTGCTAATACTTCTTTTAAAGCATCTTGATTGCTAGCAAGTGATTTTCTTCTAATTTCTTTATTTGGTAGTTCCTGCATATCTTCTCCTAAAAGCTTTTCTTCGTCATTTAGTAAATCATTTGCATTAAAATCGCTTATTTGCTCTATCTCTAGAAGTTCATTAGAAATTATTAGTTTTCCGTTCTTTTTTGTTATTATTTCTTCTGTTTTTACTATTTTTATCTTTTTTTCTTCTATTTTTGGGGCTTGTATTTTTTTTCTAGGAATTATTGTTTTTTCCAATAATGTTTTTGTTCCTTTCATTCTAAGATACTCATCCATTATGATTTCATAAGTTTCAAAATTAAGTAACATAAAACTAGGTTTTCCATCTCTTAAAATAATTGCTTTTTCAATTTCTTTATTATTTAGTTTTTCGTAAATTGATTTACTCTTTCTAATAAGTTCAGTTGAAGAAAACATTTCTTTCGATGTATATTGCAATAAACTCATTTTAATCCTTTGCGTCAAGATATGATTGAATATTTTTTTATTATTCCTTGAAGTAATCTTTTTCTTGCTTCAATTGAAGACCATGCAATATGAGGTGTGATTATTAGTCTATCTTTTTCTTTTATGCATTTTAAAGGATTATACATATCAATTGGTTCTTTTTCTAATACATCTAAAGCACAATAAATTTCTTTTTTATCAATTATTTTTGCTAAATCATCTTCATTTATTATTCCACCACGACCAACATTAATTAAAATAGCTTTGTTTTTTAATTTACTTAAATTCTTTTTATTTAATAAGTTTTTCGTCTTTTCGTTTAATGGTGCATGAATAGAAATTACATCTGAATTTTTTAATAAATCATTTAGTTCTTTTCTATCGTATTGTGTATTGTAGTTTGCATTAGAAGTTGAATAATAACTCACATTACAAGAAAAAGCTTTTGCAATACCAGCAACTTTTAATCCAATACTACCTAGACCAATAATTCCCCAATTTTTACCTTCTAATTCATTAAAAGGTTTATCTAAATGCGTGAAAATTGGTGATTTTTCCCATTTTCCATCTTTTACATAAGTAGTGTAATATGATGTTTTTTGTATTAGCTCTAAAGCAAGAGCTAGAGTCAGTTGTGCCACTGATGCAGTTGAATAACCAGCTACATTCATTACAGGAAGATTAATCTCTTTTGCATAGTCTAGGTCAATATTATTTGTTCCTGTTGCTGCTATACAAATTAGTTTAAGATTTGATTTTTTCATTGTATCTTTAGTAATTAGAACTTTATTAGTAATAACAATATCAGCATCACAAACTCTTTGTGCGACATTATCTTCGTTTGAATGTTCGTAAGTCACTACTTCACCAAATTTATTAAACTCTTCAAGTGACATATCATTACCAAGTGTCAGTTTGTCTAAAAATACGATTTTCATTACATCTTCCTTTGTGTATTATTATACGCATAATATAACAAAAACTTAATAAAAATAATATTAATCTAAAAAATATTTTCTATGAAATTTACAAAAAAAAAGAGCTTTTTAATTAAAAAAAGCTCTTTTTTTTGTTTTTAAATCTAGACAAATGAATTATTTATTTAATCTTTTAGAAAAAATATTTTCAGCCCATTCTGTAATTGGACCTCTTAATACTTTTATTAATTTAATTGCAAAAATATTTACAAGTTCTGATTTTTCTTTTGTTGATTTTAAAAGTGTTGTAAGTGAGTTTGTATGTTTGTTTACAAAAAAGTTGTCAATTTGTTTATTTGAACCTAAAATTATAACTTTACAGGTATTGTCTATTCTTGATAAAACCATTTGCATAGTTTTATTTGACATATTTTGTGCCTCATCAATGATAATAAAAGCATTTGATAGTGTTCTTCCTCTCATTTCTCCCACCCACATAGTCTCAATATGGTGATTTTGCATGATTTGTTCAACTCTTAAGCTTACATCTTGTTCTTCTATCTCTTCATAAGAGTGTTTTTTATTTGAACGTTTGTTTTTATGTTCAGTTCTTACTATATAGTTTAAACTATCCATTAATGGATGATTATAAATTAAGAACTTTTCTTCAAGTCCAGGTAAATAACCAACATCTTCACCCTTGTCTAAAGACTCAATAGAATTTCTTATATAGATTATTCTTTGATAATCCTTTCTTTTTACTAATTTTAAAGCACCTGAGAGAGCTAAAAGAGTTTTTCCTGACCCAGCTAAGGCTTCTGTGATTAAAACGTTGTAAGAAGGGCTTATTATTGCATTACAAAAGAATAGTTGCTCTTTATTTAAAGGTGTTATTATCTGATTTCTAATTTCACTCTCATTTAATAAAACAATTTTCTCATTTATTATACTTGCTAGAATTATTTGATCCGAACTTTTTACTTTAAAGCAGTAAGAAAAATTATGAACTTTATATTCTTTATCATAGTTTTTAATATCAGCTGAATCTAAAAACTCAATATCATTAAAGTTAATAGTAATATCTTTTATATAAGCATAATCAAACTCTTCTTTATTTGATCCAAGTAAAGAATCAGTTGGAATATCAAGAGATAAAGCTCTCATTCTTGCCATAATATCTAAAGATAAGAATGTGATTTTATGCTTGTAATACTCTTTTGCAAAAGATGCAACTTCTAAAATTTTTCTATCATTAATGATATTTAAAGAAATATTTTTAGTATCAAGAGTATATATATCTTTAGAAATAATATCAACAATACAATTTGTTTTATGTAGAACTTCAAGCCTTATTATTTTTAAACCATTTTGTACTTTAGATTCTAAAATATTAGAATTCTCTAATATTCTTGCAAACTCTCTTGCTTGAAAGTTTATCTCATCAAAACCAGATTTTTTTGTATCTATTTCGTCTAAAACAATTTCAGGAAGAATTATTAAATTTTTTCCCTCATCTGCTAATCTAAATAAATTATTTGCATCTTCTAATAAGATATTTGTATCTAGAACATAAAGTTTTTCAAAAGTCATTATTTTCCTTTAGGTTTTTGATTAAAGACTTTATATATTATAAAAGCGCCAAAAATTAAGGTAATAATTGTAAAAAGAAGTGAAAAGGTTTTAGTAATTACATAAGCTACAATTAGTAAAGATAATATTGTTGGTACTTCATTATAAGCTCTAAAAAAGTTTCCACTTTTTGTACACTTATCTTCAATTAACTGTTTTCTGTAATAATCTAAAGAGTAAGAATAAGCGATTAAAAATATTAAAACTACAAGTTTTGCATAAATCCAATAACCAGAATCAAAAATTCCAGAATTTAAATACAGCATAAAAGCACCAGAAATAATAGTTGCCCACATAGCAGGTTCACCAATTATTTTATATATTTTTCTCTCTTGTACTTTAGCTATTTCTTGATACTCTTTACACTCTTTGTTTTCAACATGGTAAACAAAAATTCTAGGCAGATAAAATAACATTGCCATCCATGACATAAGTGCCATTAGGTGGAAGGTTAAAACCCATGAATAATATTCCATTATATTCCTTACTTTTTAGCTTTTATCTTCTTTATCCACTCATCTAAAGTTTTTTCAAAAGCGATATTTTTAGATTCATAAAAACTCAAATCCTGAGATAAATATTTTTGTTCTACATAACCACCAAAATCATGTGGATATTTATATCCCAAATGAGAAGAATCTATATGTTTTGGTATTTCTAATATTTTACCATTTTTAACTTCATTTAATGCTTTATTAATTGCAAGATAAGAAGAGTTAGATTTAGGACAAGATGCTAAATAAACTACACATTGTGCTAATATTATTCTACTTTCTGGATAACCAATTTTATGAACAGCTTGCATGGTTGATACTGCTAGATTAAAAGCATTTGGATTTGCATTTCCAATATCTTCACTTGCAAAGATTACTAAGCGTCTTACTATAAAATCTGGTGATTCTCCACCTTCTATTAGTCTTGAGAGATAATAAATTGAAGCATCTACATCAGAACCTCTTAGAGATTTAATCATAGCAGAGGCTAAATCATAATGTGAAGATGAAGAACTTATTCCATCTCCAATTACACTTTGTCTAAGTTCTCTTAGAGTTTCTACTTTTACGTCTTCATCAATTTTAAAAGCAAAATCTAAAAGATTTAACATAGCTCTAGCATCACCAGAACTTGAATTTATTAAATAATCTATGCTATCTTCATTTAAGCTAGTTCCTAGAGCTTTTTGAGCAATTTTAAGAATATCTATTAGTTCTTCTTTGTTTAAGGCTTTAAACTCAAATACGAAGCTTCTTGAACGTATTGCTGATGTTAGAGTAAAAAAAGGATTTTCAGTTGAAGCTCCAAGAATAATAGCCTCATAGTTTTCCATAATTGGAAGTAAAACTTCTTGTTGGTTTTTTGATAATCTATGAACTTCATCTATGAAAATTAAAGGTTTCAAAAAAGAGTTCTTATATCTATCAAACACTTTTCTTAAATCTTCTACTTTTATACTTGTTGCATTAAAATTGTAATAATCTGTATCAAGAGTTTTTGCTATTATTTTAGCAAGAGTAGTTTTTCCACTTCCAGGTTTTCCGTAAAAAAACATATGTGGAATATCTTTTTTTTTAATTAGTTTATATAATACTTTATCTTTTGAGATTATATGAGATTGACCAACAAATGTTTCTAAAGATGTTGGTCGTAAAATATTAGCTAGTTTATTCATTTTCTAAAAAATGTCTAAGGTTTTTATACTCTTCTCTGCTTAGGTATCTACTTTTTCCTGTTGGAAGATTGTTTAAAGATATTCCACCAAAGTCTAGTCTTTTCAAATCCATAACATCTAATTCAAAGTGAGCAAAGAATCTTCTTAACTCTCTGTTCTTACCTTCTGAAATAGCAACTTTAAGTTTTGAGAATTTTTCTCCGTTTGAGATTATTTGATATTTATCAAAGGCAGAAAAAGACATAGATCTAATAGTTGATTTATCATGTGCTCCTGAACTTGCATCTTCTAGATGTAAACCTTCTTGCATAGCAACTTCCATTTGTTTTGTAATTGGTCCATTTACTTTTATCTTATAAATTCTTTGTAAATTAGAGTGCATAAGTTTATTTACAATATCAACAGAATCAGATAGCAGTAAAACACCCTCAGAAGCATAATCTAATCTACCTACACATAAAAAGTGTTTAAACTTATGTTCTAGTGAATCATAAACTATTTTTCTTCCTTGAGGATCTTTCTTAGTAACTAATTCACCTTTTGGTTTATTATAAACTATAACTGTAGGTATTTTGTTTTTATCAATTTTAATTGCTTTGCTATCGATTGAAACTACATCATTTCTTTGAACTTTAGTTGCTAAAGATTTAACAACTTTATCATCTATTGAAACTCTTTCATCTTCTATTAATTTATCAGCTTCTCTTCTTGAGTATTTTGTATTATGAGAGATATATTTGTTTAATCTAACTTCTTCATATATATCTTTATCTCTTCTTGGTTTTGAGTATTCTTTGCTCATTTCTTTCCTTATTTTATTCCAGCAGCAATAAGATCATGTATATGTAAAACTCCAAGGAGTTTTTCATCTTTATCAACTATAATTAAAAGTTGTATCTTATAATCTTCTATTAGCTCTAAAGCATCACTTGCTAAAATATTTTTATCATTTAATTTTTTTGGATTTTTATTAGCAATTTCTTCTACTAAACAATCCATTGAAAAATCTTTTTTCATTAATGCTCGTCTTAAATCTCCATCACTTAAAACAGCAATAATTCTGTTTTCTTTATCAGTAATTAAAACATTACCAAGTCTTCCCTCACTCATAATAACTATTGCATCTTTAAGTTTAGTTTCACGTGAAACGATAGGAAGATTCTCTTTTCTTAATAAATCGTCAACTTTTATAAAAAGTTTCTTACCTAAAGACCCACCAGGGTGAAAAGAGGCAAAATCCTCTTTTTTGAAATTTCTTTTTTTCATTAGACAAACGGCTAAAGCATCACCTATAGCCATTGTTAATGTTGTTGATGATGTTGGAGCTATATCTAAAGGACAAGCTTCTTTTTCAATTGAAATGTCAAAAAAGATATCTGAATATTTTCCTAATGTTGAGTTTTTGTCTTTGGCCATTGCTAATAAAGGAATATCAAATCTCTTAAGATGAGGAAGAAGTTGTATTAACTCTTCACTCTCTCCTGAATAAGATATTGCTTAAAACAATATCATTTTTATCAATCATTCCTAAATCACCATGCATAGCTTCTGTTGGATGAATGAAAAAAGATGATGTTCCTGTGCTCGCAAGTGTAGCTGCAATTTTACTTGCAACTAAACCTGACTTTCCTACACCTGTTATAATTAATTTACCAGAAGACTTAACTACTAACGCAACTGCTTTTTCAAACTCATATGAGTCTATATTTAAAGCAGCTCTTTGTAGCTCTTTTGCTTCTATTAGTAGTACTTCTTTTGCTATTTCATTATAATTCATATTTTTCCTTATTGAACAAATATTGTTGGAACAATCATAGGGTATTTTTTATATTTTCTTGTACAATGTTTTCTTACTACTTTTCTAAGTTCATCTTCTAATACTCTAGTATTTTTGAAAATACCTTCTTTTGAATTTGAAAGAAAAGTTGCTAATAAATCTTCAATCTCTTTTGCAAAAAATTTATCTTCTTTATCTGGAACTAAACCAAATGATGTAACTCTTGCTCTTTGAGCTAAAGTTCTATCACTTTCATTAATTTGAGCTACAATCATAACAACACCTTCGTTTGCCATCGTTTGTCTATCTATTATAATGTCATCTGAAATTTTGTTATTTAATTGGTTATCAATATATACTTTTCCAGTTTTAACTGATTTAACTTTTTTAAGATATTTAGGAGTTACTTCAATTTGTTCTCCATCACTCATAATATAAACATTTCTCTCTAAAACACCACATTGAATACCTGTATCAGCATGTTTTAAAGCATGGTTATACTCTCCATGAATTGGCATAAAGAATTTAGGTTTAGTTAATCTTAACATTAGTTTTTGCTCTTCTTGTGCAGCATGTCCTGAAACATGAATTTCAGAGAAATCTTTATAAGCTACATTAGCTCCAGCTTTTAATAAGTGATTTAATACAGCAGATACACTAGCTTCATTTCCTGGAATTGCTTTAGCAGATAATATTATTTGATCACCTGGCTTGATTTTAATATGTCTATGCTCATGAATTGACATTCTGTAAAGTGCAGACATAGCTTCACCTTGACTTCCTGTTGTAATAATTAAAACTTCTTTATCTGGATATTTATTTACTTCATGTGCATCAATAAATTGATCTTTTGGAAACTTAATATATCCAAGTCCCATTGCTAAATCAAGATTTTTTTCCATTGATCGTCCAATAACACAGACTTTTCTACCATATTTAATACCATGATCAATTGCTTGAGAAACTCTATGAATATTAGATGAAAATGTAGACATGATAACTCTACCTTTTGTTTTAGAAAAAATTCTATCAAAAGTAGGACCTACAGTCTTTTCAGTTTTTGTAAAACCTGGTGAGTGTGAGTTTGTTGAATCAGATAATAATAAAAGAACACCTTTCTCACCATAATGAGCAAATCTATGTAAATCAGTTGGATAAGCATCAATTGGAGTATGATCTATTTTAAAATCACCAGTATGTATAATTGTTCCAGCTTCTGTTGTAATTGCTAAAGAAGATGCATCTATAATTGAGTGAGTAATATGCATCCATTCAACTTCAAAATCACCTATTTTAATTGGTTTTCTTTTTTCAATTGCTCTAAATAAGTTTCTATGTTGTCTCATTTTATGCTCATCAAACTTTGAACCAATCATTTCAAGTGGTAAAGATGTTCCATATACTTCAAATTGCATTTCTTTAAATAAATAAGGCATTGCTCCAATATGATCTTCATGACCATGAGTAATTACAATACCAGCAATTTTGTCTTTAATTTCTCTTAAATATGAAAAATCAGGAATTAAAATATCAACTCCATGCATATCATCATCAGGGAAACTCATACCAACATCAACAATAATTGCAGACTTCTCAGTCTCAATTACCATCATATTTCCACCAATTTCACCTAAACCACCTAAAGGAGTGATTCTAACTTTTGCTTTTGTATTTAAATCTAATTTATAGTGAGGATTCAATCTATCTTTATGAATTCTTTCATTAATAACGTGAGCTTTTCTTAAGTCACTAATCCAACCTTCACCACTTTGTTCTTCAACCGTAGGAATTACATTTGTTCTTTTCTTTGGTTTTTTGAATTTATTTGATTTTGAAGCAGGTTTATTATTCGCATTATTTTTTGCATTAGGATTAGCTTTTGCATTATTTGCATTATTTGCCGTATTTGTATTGTTCTTTGAATTATTAGCAGCAGGCTTTTTATTTTGAGTATTAGCCGCTTGATTTGTTTGCTTTGAAGCACCAGTTGTTTGTTTGCTTTGTAAAGCAGTGCTAGTTTGAGTATTTTCTACAGTCTTAGTGTCTAAATTGTTACTTTGACTCGGATTGCTCTTTATTTCTTCCATACATTTCTACCTTTTTGTACATTTGGCTATACAAAGATGCGCAGACTTGGTGAGGTCGAATATTATCATCAAGATTTAACTCTTCAAATATCTTTAGAACATGAATTTTAGCAACTATTGATGAAAGGTTTTTAGAAAGTTTTTTTCTAGGCTGTATAAAACAGGCCTTTAAAAAACTCTTAAATCCTTTATCCAAAGTTTTACCCATATCTTTTTTGATATATAAAATAGACGACATTACTTTAGGAGGTGGATCAAATGATTCAGGAGGGACATCAAATAGTATCCTTGAATCACGTGATAAAAGTTTTGTCATAACTGAAAGTGATGAAAATTCTTTATCACCTTCATTTGCTGAAAACTTTTTCGCAACCTCTTTTTGAAGCATAACAATAATATGTTCACAATTGTCATCTTCTAATGCTCTTAATATAATATTTGTTGCAATATAGTAGGGTAAATTAGCAATTAAATTGTATTTACCTTCATACAAAGTTACTTGTTTATCCCAAGCTTCTAGAACATCTGTGTGAATCAGTTCTAGTTTTTTACTTTGTAGTTCTACTGCAAACTTTGTTTTTAAGATACCAATTAAATCAGTATCTACCTCATAAGCTCTCACATCTTTGTATTTGACTAAAATTTCTGTCAAATCACCTAATCCAGGCCCTATTTCAACCACTTTTGAATTGCCTTGGGGCATCGATTCGATGATCTTTGCTAAAATATTTTTATCTTTTAAGAAGTTCTGTCCGAACCTTTTTTTTGCTTTTAAATTTTCCATACAAAAACGAGTATATCTGCTTTTAACTTATAATTAGATAAGATTTATACCTAAATTTCAAAGGAAATCAATTTGAGTAGTTTTGCAAAGAGAATAATTCCATGTTTAGATGTTAAAGATGGAAGAGTAGTAAAGGGCGTTAACTTCGTTGGTCTTCGTGATGCTGGAGATCCTGTAGAAGTTGCCAAGAGATACAATCAAGAAGGTGCTGATGAAATTACTTTTTTAGATATTACAGCAAGTAGTGATAATAGAGATACTATTGTTGATATTGTAAAAGATGTAGCCCAAGAGGTATTTATACCTTTAACTGTAGGTGGTGGAATTAGAAAACTTGAAGATATTTACTCCTTATTAAATGTAGGCTGCGATAAAGTTTCAATAAATTCTTCTGCTGTAGTAAATCCAGCTTTTATAAATGAAGCTTCTAAAAGATTTGGTTCTCAATGTATTGTTGTAGCAATTGATGTTAAAAGAGTAAGTGACGGTTCTTATCACGTTTTTGTAAAAGGTGGACGTGAAGATACTGGTCTTGATGCTTTAAAGTGGGCAAAAGAAGTTTATGATAGAGGTGCAGGCGAAATTTTGCTAACTTCTATGGATACTGATGGATCTAAAAGTGGTTTTGAATTAAATATAACAAAACAAGTTTGCGAGCTTATTGATATTCCTGTTATTGCTTCTGGTGGAGCTGGAACTATGCTTCATATGAAAGAAGCTTTTGATTGTGGAGCAAGTGCTGCCTTAGCTGCTTCAATTTTCCATTTTAAAGAGATTGATATTATGGATTTGAAACATTATCTAAGAGATAATAATATACCTGTAAGGATATAATATGAAAAAAGTTGCCCTTTTATTTACGAGTGGATTTTTACTAAGCCAAGTTTTCGCTTATGATATAAATTTTTCAAAAAACTTCTCAAAAAAACTTATGCCAGATATTTTAAGTACAAATTTAAGTATAAGAATTGAAGGAAAAAACGAACAAGAAATATCAAATAAACTAGCTATTTTTAATAAAGAAATTAAAGAAAATAAAGTACTTGATAAAAAACTAGGTTCTTATAATGTAAGACCTAATTTTAAGTACTCTTCAAATAATAGTCCAAAAATAACTGGTTATGTTGGAGAGCTTAGATATAAAATAGAATCAAATAATGCTAAAGATATAAACACCTTTATAACTAGTATAAATACTTTAAAAAAATCACGTAGTACATCAATTTCTGTTTCAGGATTATCGTGGAAAGTAAAAGATGATACTTACAATGTAGCTTTAGATATTTTACGTTTAGAATCTATTTATTGGATTGAAACATATGTTAATAATTTGTCAAAAGATTTAAATAAAAAATGTGAAGTAAAAAATATAAATATATCTGCATTTAATAGACCTGTTTCATATGCAATGAGTAGAAATTTCCAAGGAAGTGAAATGATATCTGATTCAATTCCAGTTCCTCAAGCGAATAATCAGAAAATTTCTATTCATCCTATTTATAAGGTTGATTGTAAGTGATAGTCTGTGCGGGAGATATTGAGAGTTTTAAATTTGCTAAAGCTATGGGAATAGGACTTGTTAATTCAGCAATTAATCTTACAAGGTTATGTTTATTTGATAAACCTGAGTATTTACTTTTTATTGGAACTGCTGGTTCTTATGGTGATTATAAGATATTTGATATTGTGGAGTCTAAAAGAGCAGCTAACTTAGAGCTTAGTTTCTTAAACAATGATTCATATACACCTTTGGATAATGTACTGCAAAGTGATAACAACTTTGTAAAAAATGATACGATTGTTAACTCTTCTAATTATATAAGTACAAATGAGAACTTATGTAAGAAGTTTAAAGAGTACTCAATAGGAATTGAAAATATGGAATTCTTTTCTATGCTTAGTGTAGCTAAAGAGTTTGAGATTCCAGCAGCTGGTATTTTTGTAGTTACTAATTATACTAATAAAAATGCCCATGAAGATTTTAAAAAAAATCATGAAGAAGCTATGGCTAAGCTTACTAATTATTTACTAGAAAAGAAAATTATAAAGTAATGTTTCATGTGAAACATTTAAAAAGCAAAGAGTTTTGCTTTTTAAATGTTGAAAAATTAGAATAGATTAGCAAAGAGTTTTGCTTTAACTCTTTAAGTAAAATTGATATGAGAACAAAGAGCGTAAATATCTTTGCTTTTCAAATCTTGAATAAGTAAAATTAAAAATAAAAAGTCTAAGAATTTTAATCTTAAATAAGTAGAATAAAAATTAATATTAAAATAATAGAACTAATAAAAAAAGTATAATAATAAAGAACAAGAAGGAAAATATTGCAATCAATATACGACTACACATTAGATGAATTAAAAGAAAAATTAAAACCAAGTTTTAGAGCTAAACAAGTTTATGACTGGATATATAAAAAGTATGCTTCCTCATATGATGAAATGAAAAATATACCAAAAGATTTATTAAATGATTTAAAAGAAAACTATACTTTAAATTTATTAAAAATGGTTAAAAAAGAAGAAAGTACTGATGGTAGTATTAAGTATCTTTTTGCACTTCATGATGGAATTACTGTTGAGGCAGTTTTATTACTTATGAGTAAAAAAAGATACCATGAAGATGGAGCAGTTGAGCGAACTGAGAAGTATACTGTTTGTATATCTACGCAAGTTGGCTGTAAGGTTGGCTGTACTTTTTGTCTTACTGCAAAAGGTGGTTTTGTAAGAAACTTAAGTGTAGGAGAGATTGTAGCTCAAATCGTTGAGATCAAAAGAGACAACAATATACCTGAGAATAAATCTCTTAATATTGTATATATGGGAATGGGTGAACCTTTAGATAATTATAAAAACTTTGTTCATTCAGTTAAAATATTTTCTCAAGAAGATGGTTTAAGTATTAATAAAAGAAGAATAACTGTATCAACTTCTGGTATATCTTCAAAGATTAAAAAACTAGGAGAGGAAGACTTAGGTATTCAATTAGCTATATCTTTACATGCTGTTGATGATGAACTTAGAAGTGAATTGATTCCCATGAATAAAGCTTATAATATTCAATCAATTATAGATGCAGTAAAAAGTTTCCCTATTGATGCTAGAAAAAAAGTTATGTTTGAATATCTTGTTATAAAAGATAAAAATGATGGTTTAGATTCTGCTAAAAAGTTATTGCAATTATTAGATGGTATTAAAGCAAAGGTGAATTTAATATATTTTAATCCTTATCCTGGAACTACATATAAAAGACCACAAAGTAAGGATATGGTAATATTTCAAGAATATTTAACAAGCAGAGGTTTACTTTGTACAATAAGAGAGTCTAAAGGTTTGGATATCTCTGCTGCTTGTGGACAATTAAAAGAGAAGGAAAATGATGGGAACTCTTGAGTATGTATTATTAGGATTTATTTTACTAGTAGTGGTGGTTTCAGCAATTGGATTTTTAAAAAGTTATAAAAATAAGGAAGATTAATGGCAATTACAAGATTTGCACCAAGCCCAACAGGTTATTTACATATAGGTGGATTAAGAACAGCACTTTATAGTTATTTATGGGCTAGAAAAACAGCAGGTGAGTTTAAACTTAGAATTGAGGATACAGATACAGCAAGAAACAATGATGAAGCTATGAAGGCTATTATTGAAGCATTTGACTGGGTTGGTTTATCTTATGATGGTGAAGTTGAATATCAATCCAAAAGAAGTGAAATATACACAAAATATATTAATCAGCTTTTAGAAGAAGGTAAGGCATATAAGTGTTATATGAGTAAAGAAGAATTAGATGCTTTAAGAGAAGAGCAAACTTTAAATAAACAAACTCCTAGATATGATGGAAGATACAGAGACTTTACAGGAACACCACCTGATGGAGTTAACCCAGTTATAAGAATTAAAGCTCCAGTAGAAGGTGATATTTTATTTCATGATGGCGTTAAAGGAGATATGAAATTTGCAGCAAGCGAAGTTGATGATTTTGTAATTGCAAGAAGTAATGGCAATCCTACGTATAATTTTGTTGTGGCTATTGATGATGCTTTAATGGGTATGACTGATATTATAAGAGGTGATGATCACTTAACTAATACTCCAAAACAAATTGTTATTTACAATCATTTAGGTTTTGATATTCCAAAATTTGCTCATGTTCCTATGATCAATAATCCAAGTGGAAAGAAACTATCTAAAAGAGATGGGGCTATGGATGTAATGGATTATAAAAGAAAAGGATATTTACCCGAAGCATTATTAAACTTTCTTGTGCGTCTTGGTTGGTCAAATGGAGATCAAGAAATTTTTTCTATGGATGAAATGTTAGAACTGTTTGATCCAAAAAATATTAATAAATCTGCTTCTGCTTATAATGAAGAAAAACTATTATGGTTAAATTCTCACTATATTAAAAATGTATCTAATGAAAGATTAGCAAAAGAGCTAGAAGATTTTGATATGTTTCTTAAAGACCATGATAAAAAAGAAATCATCCTTGATTTATCAAAAGAAAGAGCTCAAACTATCGTTGAACTTAAAGATGCAATTAAAAATATTTTAGATGTACCTAAAGAGTATGATAAAAAAGGGGTAAAGAAGTTTATCAAGGAAAATACACTTGATATGTTAAAATCTTATATAAAAACCTTAGAAGATAAAAAAGAAACTTTACATTTAGCTTGTGATTATGAACTTTTAACAAAACCTTTTATTCAAGATAATGAATTAAAATTCCCTCAAGTTTTTCAACCTATTAGAATAGCTTTAACAGGTGGAACACAAGCACCTTCTGTTTATGATATTCAATCAGTACTAGGTTTTGATGAATTCAAAAAAAGATTAGAAACAGCAATTGAAATTAATTTTGGAAAAGAAGAAGTTTAATTATACTTAATAATAATAATATTTGTTATTAAAAAGCTCTTTATTAAATTTAAAGGGCTTTTTTTTTATATAAAAATACAATTTACTTAAAGAAGTCTATATAA
Source organism: Arcobacteraceae bacterium (assembly GCA_965224485.1). GTDB lineage: Bacteria > Campylobacterota > Campylobacteria > Campylobacterales > Arcobacteraceae > NORP36. Next base: position 287,329 of record CBDCZH010000016.1, read on the forward strand.
TCATTTTAATGCGTACTAGAGCAATAGTTCCTAAATTTAGAACTTTACTATGGATTAAAAAGACAAAAGCCCTAAAATCCACCAAGTACTAAGATAAAAACCTAAAACCTAAAAACTTCCAACATTCAAAACTCACTTCTTTCCATTCATATGATTTTCATAAACATCGCTGGATCCATCATTATTTATACTTAGAACATTATATGGGTGGATTATTCCATCTTGTTCCATACCAGGACTACCAAGTGGCATACCTCTTACAGTAAGACCTTTGATATTTGGTTTTTCCTTAAGCATTTTTTTAATAGCCGAATAATCAACATGACCACTGATTACATAAGAATCTGTAATTGCTGTATGACAAGATGAATTTTGTGCAGAGATGCCTAGTTTTTTGTTTATATTCATAACATTATCAACTAAAACAACTTTTACATCAAAACCTTTTTCTTTCATTAAATCAATCCATGCAGTACAACATCCACAATAAGGTGATTTATAAACAGTCATGGATTTTTCAGACATTGCAAAAAGAGAACTAGTTAAAATCATTAGTGTAATAATTATTTTTTTAATACCCAGTTTCATTTCTTGTTTCCTTGTAAATTGTATTTTTAATTTCATTATATTGTTGCAAAGATATTTCACCTTTTGAAAAACGCATTTTTAAAATATCAAGTGTACTTTGCTCAATATTTTTATGTGCAAAGAAACTCTCTTTAATTATAAAAAATAGTAGTATCCAAAAAAACAACATAAAAAGCCCATGATATAATGTCATGTTCATATTCATATATTCCCACATAATATCTCCTTTATTTTGCAAAGTATAATAAAATAATGTGTACTTTGTGTGGAGATTTTTATTGCATAACTTATGATATAATTTTTACAATATCTAAAAAAGGATAAGAATGAAAATACTCTTATTAGAAGATGATTTAATATTAAATGAAATAATACAAGAGCATCTTTTGGAAAAAAAACATGAAGTAATATCAGTATTTGATGGTTTAGAAGCTGAAGATATTTTATATTCACAAAGCTTTGATTTACTATTATTAGATGTAAACGTTCCAAATATAAATGGTTTCAAACTTTTAGAAGAACTAAGAGAAAAAGAGATATTCACCCCTGCGATTTTTTTAACTTCTTTAGATCAAATAGATGATGTCGAAAAAGGTTTTAAAGCTGGTTGTGATGATTATATTAAAAAACCATTTGCTCTTAAAGAATTAGATTTAAGAATTCAAAATATTAAAAGATTATTCAATATTAATACAGATAAAATAATACAAATAGCAAAAAATATTACTTTAGATATCAGTAATTTAACAATTACCTTAGATGATACAAATATACATATAGCTTTTAAAGAAGCAGAAGTTTTACAATATTTACTTAATAATAAAACAAAACCTGTCTCAATAGAGGAATTAAGTCTAAATGTTTGGTCTTATGATGATGCTCCCCTTGCATCAACAATTAGAACATATATAAAAAATTTAAGAAAAATATTAGGTGATGATAGTATTTCTAATATAAGAGGAGTAGGTTATAGATTTAACGCTTAGTGAAAAAACAACTTTTATAAGATTTTTAGTTTTATATTTAGGATCATCTTTGATTTTAATGCTTTTAGTTGCATTTTTTTATTTCCAAAATGAAAGAAGATTATATTTTGATTTAACTAAATCAAAAATGCAAAATATTACTTCTAAAATATCAGCAAAAATTGTATATGCACATATGACTAATTCTCCTTTAGAAAAAAATAGCTTACTTAAAAGTAGTGAGTATAAATTAGCCCTATATAATATTAATAAAGAAAAAATATTTGGAGACCTAGAAGATAAAATTGATTTTTCTAAAACATATGTAAAGCATGATAAGCATTATATTCTAATTGATGATTCCGCTTTAGGTCATTTAGGAGTTTTTTATATTGTAATTGAAGAAAAAATGTATTTTAAAAGTATTAAAGAATTGCAAATAAATATATTACTGTTTTTCCTGGGCATATATTTAATAATTTCAATTTTAGGTTATTATTTAGGAAAACTATTTTTGCGACCAATTAAAGAAGAGCGAATAAAATTAAATAATTTTATAAAAGATACAACACATGAATTAAATACTCCTATTTCAGCTATTTTGATGTCAACAGAGAGTGATAATTTAAGTGCCAAACAAATAAAAAGAATACGTATCTCAGCAGCAAGAGTATCTGAAATATATAAAGACCTAAGCTATATCTTTTTACAAGAACATCAAGATAAAAAAATATTAAAAAACCTAAGGTTAGATTTGTTAATAAAAGAACAAATGCTACATTTTGAAGCCTTATGTATACAAAAACGTTTAAATGTGAATATAGATTTAGAAGAGTTTTCTTTTAAAATACATAAAGATGATTTTATAAGAGCCTTTAATAATTTATTATCAAATGCTATTAAATATAATAAAACATCAGGAAATCTTAGTATTATTTTAAAAAATTCGTGCTTGGAAATAAAAGATACTGGTTTAGGAATAGAAAAAAATAAATTAAAAGACATCTTTAAAAGATATTATCGTGCAACTACACAACAAGGTGGTTTTGGTATTGGATTGAGCATTGTAAAGCATATATGTTTAAAATACAATATAAAAATAGAGGTAAAATCTGTCCCTAATGAGGGTAGTACCTTTATTTTATTCTTTTAAATAAGAGTTAAACTTTTTTAAAGCTTAAGTCCACACTAAGTCCACATTATATAGCTAAACTTCTTGAAATAATTTAAGGAGTTAGAATATGAATACAGGTAAAAGTTTAATAAAAGTGTTTATAGCACTTGTTCTCTCATTTGCTTTTTTACAAGCAGAACCTTTATTGCAAGAAGGCAGTAAAAATGGTTACGATGTAATATTAAGTTCAACTAAGTCTTTAGTAGTTGGTTCTAATGAAATTTTCATAACCTTATCTAAAGAGGGTGAAGTACAAAAAGATATCAAAGTTAAAATCAAATTCTTTATGCCTGAAATGCCAGGTATGCCATATATGAAAGATGAACAAAAAGCTAAGTTAGTAGATGGAAAGTTTAAAGTACAAATAAACTTTGCAATGGGTGGAACATGGCAATATCAACTTAAATTCAAAACTTCTGATGGTAAAGTTCATAAAATTAGAGGCAGTGTAAATATATAATGCTTAAAAATGCAATTTTCTTTGCATTTTTAACAATCTCTTCTTCTTATGCCCAAAGTATTGAAGAGATTGTAAAATATGCACTTACTAATAATTATGATTTAAAAAGCATGCAAAACTCTATCTTGATCGCAAATGAAGAAATAAAAATATCTAAAAATTGGAAAAATCCAACTCTTACTTTAGGTGCAAATGATATACAAAGTTCTGATGTATTAGCAAAAGACTTAGAACCAATGCAAGCTAGATATATAGCTTTCTCTCAAGTTATTCCTTTAGGAGATAAACAAGAGTTAAAAAAAGATTTATCTTTAAAACAAAAAGATATAGAAATATTATCTTTAGAAGATAAAAAACTACAGTTAAAGGCTAAAATATATGAATATGCCTATACTATTTTAATACTAGAAAAAAAATATCTTTTATTAAATAAATATGAAAAAAATTTAAGCAGTTTAAAAAAACTTTTAAATGCTTTATATGAGAATACAAAAGTAACACAAAACTCTATTATAAATACAGATATAAAAATAATCAAATTGAAACTTACAAAACAGAACTTACAAAACACAATTAAAACTTTATATTTAAGACTAGAAGAACTAACTTTTGTGAAAATATTCAAAATAGAGGCAAGTTTAAAAGTAGAAAAAAAAGATTTAACAAAAGAGTTTAAAAAAAATATTGATACTCATCCTAAAATATTAATATTACTTGCAAATATTGCTAAAGCACGAATTAGTTCTAAGTTGGAAGAAGCTAAAAAAACCTCAGATATTAAAGTTAATATTGCTTATTTTTCAAGAGATAAAAAATATAAAGATTATGCAAATTTCTCGCTTAATATTCCTTTGTCAATTTATGGAACAGAAAATATAAAAGTGTTAAAAGCTAAATTTAAAACAAAAAAATTGCAAGATAATTTAAAAAATCTAGAGCAGAAATTTAAAGTTTCCTTAGATATTTTGCAAAATAATATGAATAATTCTTATTTAACATATAACTTATTAGAAAAAACAATTATTCCTTTAAAAAACAAAGTACAAGAAAACTTAGAAACATATAATAGTTTTGATCAAATAAAACCACAAGAGAGCATAAAAAATTTAAATGAAGTTATTTCATATAAGCTACAAGCTTTAGATGAAATGAATAAGTATTTTACCTTTATGTCTAAATCTATCTATTTTACACAAGGATTATAATGAAAATTTTACAAAAAAGCAGATATGTATTATTGGCTTTATTCTTAGCAGGCAGTTCTTTTAGCCTTGCAGCAAAACCTTTGGATATAAAACAATTATTTAATAAAAAACTTATAAAAGTAAAAGAAGAGCAAATAGGAAAAACAAAAAGTTTTTATGGAAAACTTTTATTAGATGAGTCAAAAACTGTTGATGTTCTTAGTAGATATGATGGTTATATTACAAAATTAAATGCTAATAAACTTTATATGAAAGTAAAAAAAGGTGATGTTTTATTTACTGTTTATTCTGATAAAGTTCTAAGTATTCAAAAAGAGTTACATGTTTCAAAAACTATAAATAAAAGACTTTTTAGAAGTACTGTTGAAAAACTAGAAGCCTTAGCTATATCAAAAAGTGAAATAAAAAGAATTATTAAAAATAAAAAAATAAAAAATATTAGAGTAAGAACTACAAAAAATGCTTTAGTAATAAAGAAAAATATAAATAAAGGCTCATATGTAAAAAAAGGAAAGCTTTTATTACAACTAGCTTCTTTAGAAGACTTATGGTTTGTAGCATCTGTTTATCAAAAAGATATAAGTTTTTTAAAACAAGATATGAGTGCCTTAATTTATGTAGATGGATTTTCGCAAGCAATAAAATCAAGAGTTGATTATATTTATCCTTTTGTAAATACAAAAACAAAAACAATAGATGTTAGATTTATTATAAATAATAAAGACTTAAAATTATTTCCAAATATGTTTGCAAAAGTTAAATTAAAAACTACAAATAGAACAATGTTAACCCTTCCTAAAAGTGCAGTATTAACAAAAGCAGATAAACATTATGTTTTTAAAAGTATTTCAAAAGACGAGTTTGAACCTATTTTAGTAGAAGCTAATAGAATATCAGCATATAAGTATGAAATAATAGATGGTCTTAATGTAGGTGATGAGGTAGTAAATAATGCACTATTCTTATTAGACTCAGACGCTGTTACTAATTCATTGTATGATGAAGATGATAGTGATTGGTAAGGGATTATTATGGTTGAAAATGTAATTTCTTATAGTATAAAAAATAAGTTCTTAGTACTTTTTACAATTATTGTTTTAACAATAGCTTCTCTTTGGGCTGTAAAAAATACTTCTTTAGATGCCCTGCCTGATTTATCTCCTCCTCAAGTAATTGTGCAAGTTAAATGGAGTGGACAAAGTCCAAGTACAATAGAAGAACAAATTTCTTATCCTTTGATTTCAAATTTAATGTCTTTACCAAATATTGATACAGTAAGAGCCATGAGTTCTTTTCAAAATGCTTTAATTTATATTATTTTTAAAGATGGTACAGATTTATATGATTCAAGAAATAGAATATTGGAGCAGTTATCTCAGTTACAAGGAACATTTCCCCTTGGTGCTAGTGTTGCAATTGGTCCTGATGCTACTGGTGTTGGTTGGGCTTATGAGTATGCTTTAAAATCAGACTCAAAATCACTTGAAGAGTTAAGAACTCTGCAAGACTATTATTATAAATATGCCTTATTAGGAGTTGATGGAGTTTCTGAAATTGCTTCTATTGGTGGTTTTATAAAAAACTATGAAATCACTTTAGATCAAGATAAATTAGTTCAATATAATTTGAGTATTCAAGATATTAAAAAAGTCTTAGTTTCAAATAATGATGAAAAAGGTGGACGAATTATCTTAGAAAATGGTTTTGAACATATGATTCAAGCCAAGGCTTATTTAAAAAGTATTGTTGATATAGAAAATATCACTGTTAAAAGTATAAACTCAATTGCTTTACTTATAAAAGATATAGCAAGTGTAAATATAACTTCAAGTAACAGAAGAGGTATGGTTGATTTAAATGGTGAGGGTGAAGTTGTAGGTGGTATTGTAGTTGTACGATATGGGGAAAATCCTTATGCTGTTATAAAAGCTGTTAAAGAAAAGATAAAAAGTATATCAATTCCTGGTGTTGAAGTTATAGAAGTATATGATAGAAGCTCACTTATTGATAAAGCAATTGATACACTTACATCAACACTTTTAGAAGAGTCTATTATCGTTATGATTATTACAGGTCTATTTTTATTACATTTTAGATCAGCTTTAATCATTATAATTACTTTGCCAATAACAGTATTATTAACCTTTTTGTTTATGAAGTTGTTTGGAATGGGTTCTAATATTATGAGTCTAGGTGGAATTGCTATTGCAATTGGTGCTATGGTTGATGCTAGTATTGTAATGGTTGAAAATGCCCATAAACATCTTGCTGGTAAGACAAATCTTACAAATGAGCAAAGGACTGAAATAATTATTAAATCAGCAAAACAAGTAGGACGTCCTATATTTTTTGCTCTTTTATTAGTAGTAGTGTCTTTTTTACCTATTTTTGCCTTAAGCGGTCAAGAAGGAAGACTTTTTACTCCTTTAGCGTTTACAAAATCATTTGCAATGATAAGTGGAGCTATTTTATCTATTACTGTTGTTCCTATTTTAATGGTATTTTTTATACGAGGAAAAATTGTAAGTGAAGATAGAAACTTATTAAATAGGTTTTTTATTAAACTTTATTCTCCTTTATTAAAACTCTCACTTAGATTTAGATACCTTGTAGTTTTTATATTTTTTGCAACAATTATATTAGCTTACCCAGTATATAAAAAACAAAATTGGGAATTTATGCCTATGATGAATGAGCAGACTTTTATGTATATGCCTGTAACTCCTTATGGTTTAGGAATAGATTTATCTAAAGAAATAACACAAAAAACAAATCAAATTATAAAATCTTTTCCAGAAGTTTCAAATGTATTTGGAAAAGCAGGTAGGGCAGATACAGCAACTGATCCAGCACCTTTAGCAATGATTGAAACTATTATTAACTTTAAACCACAAAATCAGTGGAGAGAAGGTATGACTTATAAAAAATTAATGCATGAAATGGATCAAAAACTACAGCTTGCTGGATTAATTAATTCTTGGACTTATCCAATTAGAGGTAGAATTGATATGCTTTTAACTGGGATAAGAACGCCTTTAGGTATTAAATTATATGGAAATAATCATCAAAAACTAGAAAGTGTTGCTAAAGAAATTGAGAATAAACTTAAAGACTTCAAGCAAACCTTATCTGTTTCAAGTGATAAAATAAACTCAGGATATTATTTAAATATAAAAATAGATGAAGAAATGATATCAAGATATGGTATCAGTAAAAACGATATTTTAGGAACTGTATCTTTAGGAGTTGCTGGGGCTAAAATATCAACTTTTATAAATAAACTTGAACGTTATCCTATCTCTTTGCGTTTTAAAACATCACAAAGAGAAGATCTTCTAAGTTTAAAAGCTTTACAAGTTAAAACAAAATTAGGATTTTTTCCACTAGAAATGTTTGCAAAACTTGCATATGAAGAAGGTCCTTCTGTTATAAAATCAGAAAAAGCATTAAATGTTAATTTTATTTATATTACTCCTAAAACTGGAATATCAGCAAAACAGTATAAAGATGAAGCCAAAGAGCTCTTAGCAGATTTAGAACTACCAAGTGGTTTTTATTATGAGTGGGCAGGACAAAGTGAGTATTTAGAATCTGCAATGGCAAGATTGTTATATATTATTCCTTTGACTTTTGTAATTATTTTTATCTTGATTTATTTTGCTCTTAGAAATATAACTTATACAATAATAATATTTTTTACACTTCCTTTTGCTTTAACAGGGGGAGTGTTTTATTTAGATTTCTTAGACTTTAACTTCTCAATTGCTGTTATTGTTGGATTTTTAGCCCTCTTGGGAGTTGCTGCTGAAACCTCTATAGTTATGCTTGTATATTTACATGAAGCTATGAATGAATTAATACAAAAATGTATAAAAGTTGAAAAAACACATATCTTTCATGCCATTTATAAAGGAGCAGTTCTAAGGTTACGTCCAAAACTTATGACTTTGTTTGCTATTTTAGGTGGGTTAATTCCAATTATGTATATAGATGGGGTTGGAAGTGAAGTAATGCAAAGAATAGCTGCTCCTATGATAGGTGGAATGATTTCTTCTGCTTTTTTAACTTTAATTATAATTCCATCTATCTTTTTTATTCTAGCTATTAAAAAAGATGGCAAAATGTCACAATGTGATAAAGAACATTAAATAATTAAGAGAAGTATAATCTTTTATTAATATAATATTATTAAGATAATAAATTATTTACTTAACAATCTCTACACATTAATAGTCTAAACTTATATAAACAATAGGAGTTTAACCATGAATAAAATAGTAACAAGTCTTTTAAGTTTATCTTTATTGGCAGCATTTTCATTAAATGCAAGTCCTCATAGTTTGGATACATCTCATTCAAATGTAAGTTTTTCTGTAAAACATTTAATGATTACTAATGTAAGAGGTAATTTTAAAACATATGATGGACAAATAGATTTTGATTATAAAACAAAAATATTTAATTCTTTTAAAGCAGTGGTAAAAACAATGTCTGTTGATACTAAAAATGTAAAAAGAGATAATCATTTGAAAAGTGAAGATTTTTTCTCTTCATCTTCATATCCTGAAATGTCTTTTGTGATGAACTCATATAAAAAACTTAGTGATGATGAAGGTTTGATGAGTGGAGAGTTGACAATTAAAGGTGTTACAAAAAAAGTTGAATTTGAAGTTGAAGATTTAGGTGTAATAAAAGATTTTAAAGGAAATAATAGAGTTGGTTTTACCTTAGAAGCTAAAATTAAAAGAGCTGATTTTGGACTAACTTGGAATAAAGCTTTAGAATTTGGTGGTTTTGCAGTAGGTGAAAAAGTTAAAATAACTGTTGATGTTGAAGCAGTTGAAAAATAGTATCTATTTAGTAAATTTATAAAGGAGGAAAAACTATGAAAAAATTAATGTTGGCTCTTGCCTTTTCTCTTACTTTTATGCTTTCAGCTCATGCTGATATGCCAAAAGATAAGATGGAAAAGAAGATGGAAAAGAAGATGGAAAAGAAGATGGAAAAGAAGATGGAAAAACCAATGATGAAGAAATCTGGAAATTCATCAATGATGAAAAAAGATGGTTCTTGTGGAACTGGAAAATGTGGCTCAGATATGAAGAAAAAAATGATGCCTAAATCAAAAGAAACTAAACCAACTGGCTCTTGTGGAGCTGGTAAATGTGGTTGATTAAATAGTACACAGGATGTGTAATACTTATATTTAAGTGAAAGTAAAAAAAGGAAGCATTAGCTTCCTTTTTTTTTAGCTTATTTTTGTATAATGTTATAAATAACTAATATTAAGGAAAATAATGAAGTCAATTTTAACTTTTGTTACTGCTATGTTTATAGCATTAGTAATCTCTGGGTGTGCTGGAAGTCATGGAAATATGCAAAAACATGAGCAAATGAAATCTTGCAAATGTGATATGAAAAAACAAGATATGAAGTCTTGTAAATGTGCATCTATGAAAGATAAGAAAATGAAGTCTTGCAAATGTGCTGATATGAAAAAAGATGCTTCTTGCTCTGTTGGTAAATGTGGAGCAGATATGAAGTCTAAAAAGTCTTCAATGTCTTGTGGAGCTGGTAAATGCGGTTCTGGAATGAAGAAAAAAATAGTTTTTTAAAATATATTAAAAAAGGGCTTTGGCCCTTTTTTTATTTGCATAAATCTTTTAATTTCTTTTTTGTATAGAAAAATGCAAAAATAGCTGCTGAGTAAATCATAAACAAAATTCCCACAAATAAATATATATAATCTAATTCAAAATATTTTACTATTAAAAAAGCTACTAAAAACTTAGCAATTATCTGTCTATATAAACCTATATAAAAAATCATCTTAGGTTGTTTTATAGCTTGTAGGGTTGAGATACAAACAAAAAGAACAATATAAGCATAAAAGATCCAAACTTCAACTAAAATATAGTCATAACCAAATTGAACTACACTTAAATTTTTATCAAAAAGTTCTATTAAACTTTTTGCAAATATGTATAAAAATGTTATTCCAAAAGTAGAAATTATAAAACCATAGATTAAAGCTGTTTTAACTATGAGATAAACCCTATCATATAATTTAGCACCATAATTGTTAGAAACTAAGGTAAGTACTGCTGTGCTAAGTCCTAGGGCTGGTAAAAGCATAATCTGTTCAACTCTAAAACCAATTCCATAACCAGCAACTGCATTTACCCCATAATGTGAAACAAAATATGTTAATAATAAAGAACCTATAGCCATAGTTACCATATTTAAAGAAGCAGGTGTTCCTTGCTTAAAAAATGTTTTGTATATTTTAACATGAGGTAAAAAGTATCTAAGATTATTAAAATGAATTAGTTTTGTTTGTAATACCTTATAAAACATATAAGACATAGTAACAATTTGAATTAAAACTGTTGCTAGCGCAATTCCTTGTATACCCATGGCTGGAATAAAAGCAAAACCATAAATAAATAAAGGATTTAATGCCATATTTAAGAAAAATCCCATAATAAGAGTATTTCTATATGTTTTAGTATCTCCTCTTGAAACTAAAATTGCATTTAAAGCAAAGTTTGTCATGAAAAATACTGTACCCATAAGTATAATATTGATATAAGAAACTGAAATATCAAGATATTCCCCACTAGCACCAAGAAGTTGAAATAAATAAGGAGCTAGTATAAAACCAACAAGCATTAAAATAAGACCAATACTTTGCAAAAAGAAAATACCCTTATGTGCATAAATAGAAGCTAGATGATTTTTCTTTCTACCAAATGAGTTTCCAAGAAGTGCAATAATAGCTGATGAAAAACCATAACCCAAGCCAATGATTAGAAAAAATATCATAAAACTAAGAGATAGGGCTGCTATTGCTTTTGTTGAAATTAATCCAGCATAAAAAGTATCTACAACATTATACATAGTATTAAAAAACATACCCGTACTAGCTGGAATAGCAATGGATTTTAAAAGTGAGGGAATATCTTGAGTAAGAAGTTTTTTATTTCGCAAATAAGGCCTTTATTAAAATTTAAATAGTTTAATAAAACAGTAGCCTTTTTAAGACTACTCTTCTATTCTAATCATTACAGGTTTAGATGTAACTGCATTTTTTTCTTCTAGTTCTTTTAGGGCTTTCTTTATCTCTTTTTCTAAAGAAATATGAGTTGATAAAAGAAGATGAGAACAAGTTTTATTGAAAGGTTTTTGAATCATCTTTTCAATAGAAATATTATGTTGGGCTAAAATTGAAGTAACTTTTGCTAATGCTCCTGTTTTATCTTCAACCTTAAGTCTTAAATAATATTTTGTTTGAATTTTATCTTTTGACATTAAAGTAAGATTTTCTACATTATTTGATTTAAAACCTAACATCGGAGAACCTTTTCCCCTACGTGCAATATCTACAATATTTGCAATAACAGCAGAAGCAGTAGCGTCACCACCAGCCCCTGCTCCATAATACATAGTTTCACCAACCTTATCTCCTATTACAGAAATACCGTTCATAACACCATCTACTTTAGCTAGCATTTGAGAGTCTGGAATAAAAGCTGCATTTACACGAAGTTCAACTTCATTTCCTACTTTTTTAGCAATTGCTAATAATTTTACACAATAATTAAACTCTCCTAGCAAATTCAATATCATCAGCTGTAATATTCTCTATACCTTCTATTAAAAATATCTTCAGGTTTTGCATCAATTCCATAAGCAATTGAAGCCTAAAATAAGAAGTTTATGTGCAGCATCAAAACCACCAACATCGAATGTTGGATCAGCTTCTGCATAACCTAAATCTTGAGCTTCTTTTAAAATTTCATCATATTGTACACCATCATTAATCATACGTGTTAACATATAATTACAAGTACCGTTCATAATACCTTTCATGCTAAGAATATGATTTGCAGTTAAACCTTCTCTTAAAGCATTTATAATAGGAATTCCACCAGCAACAGCTGCTTCAAACTCAAAAGGAATATCTCCTGCAAGCTCTTGAAGTTCATATCTGTGATAAGCTAAAAGTGCTTTATTTGCAGTAACTACTGCTTTACCATTTTTTAAAGCTTTTTTACAACATCATATGCTTTTGTAGTCCCACCCATAAGTTCAACTACAATATCAATGCTATCATCTTGCAAAACTTTATCAATATCATCAGTAAGTTCAATATGTACATCTCTTTTTTTATTTAAGTTATTAACTACACCAATACTAGGACAACTAACTCTCTTCCTGCCCGTGCTACAATAATATCTTTTATTATCTCTTAGTATATTAGCAACACTCGATCCAACAGTTCCAACTCCAATTATGGCAATTTTTAACATTTTACTTCCTATAAACTTTTTAAGTATTTTTTTATATTTTTAGCAGCTTGTCTAATTCTTTTTTCATTTTCTATTAAAGCAATTCTTACATATTCATCACCATAATATCCAAATCCAATACCGGGACTAACGGCAACTTTTGCCTTAGTTAATAATTGTTTTGAAAACTCCATAGAACCTAAATGTCTAGCTTTTTTGGGTATTTTTGCCCAAATAAACATAGAAGCATTTGGTTTATTCATTTTCCAACCAGCATCTTCAAAAGCTTCAATCATAACATCTCGTCTATATCTATACTTTTCAATATGCTCTTTTACACAATCTTGTGGCCCATCTAAAGCAACAGTAGCAGCTACTTGAATTGGTGTGAACATTCCATAATCTAACCATGATTTAATTCTTTTTAAAGCAGTAATTAGTTTTTCATTTCCAACCATAAAACCAACTCTCCAGCCAGCCATATTATATGACTTAGAAAGAGTAAAACTCTCAACTGCCACATCTAAAGAACCTTTTGCTTGAAAAATTGAAGGTGTTTTATATCCATCAAAAGTAATATCAGCATAAGCAATATCAGAGATTATATAAAAGCGCTCTTTTTTAGCTAAATCAACTAGTCTTTGATAAAAATCAGGTCCAATTGTTGCACAAGTTGGATTATGAGGAAAATTAACTAAAACATATTTTGCTTTTGGAATTGATTCTCTTAGTGTTTTATTTAAACTTTCAAAAAATTGGTCTTCATCAACAGCATAATCATCACCAAATTTTAGCTCAAAATTATGAATTGAAGCACCACTTAGCATAAATGCATAAGAGTGAATAGGGTAAGTTGGATCTGGAACTACTGCTACATCACCTGGATTTACAATAGCTTGAACTAAGTGTACATATCCTTCTTTACTTCCCATAGTTGCAACTGCGTGTTTATTAGGGTCTAAAAAATCAACATCATATTTTCTTTTATACCAGTTACAAATAGCAAGTCTTAATTTATAAATTCCTGCACTTACAGAATAACCATGATTTTTATCTTTATTTGCTGTTTCTATTAGTTTATCAACAATGTGTTGGGGTGCTTTTCCATCAGGGTTTCCCATAGAAAAGTCAATAATATCTTCGCCAGCTCGTCTTGCATCCATTTTAATTTTATTTACTTCTGCAAATACATAATTAGGAAGTCTTTTCATTCTTTCGAATTCTATTTCATCAAACATTTATTAGTCCTTGATTACGACACTTAATCCACGTTTTATATTTATTAAAGTGAAAAGGTCAGATATTTTTATATATTTTGTATTATTTGGAATAGAAAGTTTTATTTTTCTATAAATTTTATCTTTTTTAATAACCTCTAGTATGTTCAAATGTTTATCATAAAATACTACATAAGGAGACCATCTATTTAGAATCCTACTTGTAATATATATTTTTTTTGCTTTTTTAACTTTTAAAATATATGGTGTTAAGGGTTTTTTTAAAACTATTTTTTCATTATTTAAAATAAATATAGATTCATTAAGTATAGAATCAGTAGTATTTATTTTATAAACCCAAGTATCATTTTCTTCTTTAGTAATTTCTAATATTCTAGCGTTTTGTTTAAGCAATTCATATGACAATACTAAAGGGTCGATGGCGGCTTCTGTTGTTAGCTTTATTGACCAAAGTAGTCTATCTTGCCCATCAAAACGAGTTGATTTTGTAAAATAGTAATAATATCCTAAAGACTTCAAAGTGTCTTTTAGTATTTTCAAAGATTTAACAGGGTCTTTATTTACTTGAAAAGTCACTGTTATATCTTTTGGTTTATCAAATGCTAGTTTTAATAAACCATTTTCTTGAAGTTTTTTTACAATTTGTGTATAGTTTAAAGTATCAGAAATTATAAAATTACTTCTATTTTTAAAAATAAAATTTATTAAATTATTATGTTTAGTAAAATCCTCTTGTCCTATTAAGTTCTTGATTTTATCATTTAGCAAGTCAGTCTTAAGGAGATCTGCTTGCAAAGTAAAAGTTAAAAGTACTAAAAGTAAAAGAGTTTTAAACATTTTATATCTTTGTAGTTAGTTTTTTAGTGTATACATTAAAATAGCAGCTGCTACTGATACATTTAAAGAATCAAAATCATTTGACATAGCAATAGATACTTTTAAATCAAGTTTATTTGCAACTTTATTAGTAAGACCAGAACCCTCACTACCTAAAAATAAAGCAACTTTATCAGTTTTTTCTATTTTTCCATATTTTTTTAAATCAACTCCATCAGTTGTAGCACCAATTAGGGTAAATCCAGATTGTTTTAATTCATTTGCTACATCTAAAGTATTTGTAGTTTTACAAAAAGGAATGTCTAACATAGCTCCTGAGCTAGTTCGTACAAGACCTGATTCTTTTAGAGTTTTAATTCCTGAGGCAATAACTCCATCTATTCCTAAAGAGTGAGCAGATCGTAAAATTGCTCCAATATTTCCTACATCAGTTAATCCATCAAGAACAACAACAAAGTTTAAATCTTTCATATCTTGAAATGAAGTATACTCATAAATTGATATTTTTAAAAAATAACCTTGATGATTTCCACCTTTTGCTAAAGCTTGCGCTTTTTGATTATCAAGTTTATTTATTTTCTTTCCAAGTTTTAAAAACTTTGGAAATACCTTTTTATCTATCTCTTTTGAGAAAAATACTTCTTCTATTATTTCGGGGTGCTTATCGAGTACGTAAAATACTACTTGTTTTCCATATATTATCATAAAGAGATTTTAGCTAAAAGTTCTTGATAAACCTCTTTTGTCTTTCGTCCACTTAATTTAGCAAGCAGTTTTGCTTTTGTTTTGGGAGCTAGGTCTAAGTCCTCTAAGTCTTCTATTGTAATGTTTTGACCACTTAATTCAAGTGCTTGTATTACAATAACCCATTCGCCTTTAATATTTTCATTTTTTAAAAGTTCGTAGATATTTTTAGCAGAATTTTTATATGTTTTTTGAAATTTTTTACTTATCTCTTTTACGACAAAGATTATTCTATTTTCATCATATTGTGATATTTCTTCTAAAGTTTTTAAAAGTCTATGAGGAGATTCATATAAAATTGGCATAATATAACTTGACATTACTTCATCTAGTTGTGAAACTCTAGTTTTTCCCTTATGGTCTAAAAAACCAAAAAAAGTAAACTTTGTATCTTGAAAACCACTCATAGCAAAAGCAGTTAATACAGCGTTTGCACCAGGAAGTACATCATAAGCTAAGTTATTTTTAAGTGCAAAATCAACTAAAGAAGCACCAGGGTCTGAAACACAAGGCATTCCAGCATCAGATACATAAACAATATTTTTATCAAAATCATCTTTTGATAACTTAGATAAAACATTTTTTTCATTATGAGAGTGAAAGGATTTAAATTCGCAACAAGGGAAGTTTAGATTGTATTTTTCTTCTAAGAGGAAAAGAAGTCTTTTAGTAACACGAGTATCTTCACAAAATATTAGTTCCGCTCCCAATAAGGCGTCTAAAGAACGCTTAGAAATATCTTCTAAGTTTCCTATTGGAGTAGGAACTAATATAAGCATGTAAGACTAAGGTCTTATTTAGCAGCTGCGTATTTAGCTTTGAATTTCTCAACTCTACCAGCAGCATCAACAATTTTTTGCTCTCCAGTAAAAAATGGGTGACAAGCATTACAAATGTCAAGTCTCATAGTTTCTACTGTTGTTCTAGTTTCGAATGTATTTCCACAAGCACAAGATACTGCACAAGTTTTGTAATCTGGGTGAATGTCTTTTCTCACGTTAATTCCTTAATGTTTTTATATGTAACAAAAGGTCAAGTCTTGTTTGTTGCCCTTTATTAGCATATATTAAAATGGAAGACGATTATATCTAAAAACGCTTAAGTATATCTGAACTTAGATTCTTAAGATTATTTGAACAAATATCGTTTTTAAATTGTCCTTTGTTAAAAGTTACCTGTCTTTTAGCTAATTTAGTAGTATTTAAAGCAATCTTTTCTTCTAATTGTAAGAGAGTTAATTTCCCATCAAGATATTCTAGTGTTTCAATAATACCAATTGAATTCATAGCATTAAAACTTCTATCGTATTTCTTTTCTAAAAAAACCACTTCATTTATGATACCTTCTTCAATCATCTGTTTTGTTCTTAGTTTAATTCTTTGTCTTAATTCTTCTCTTGGCCATAAAATTTCAAATATCTCAAGATTAGGAGCTAGGGGAACTTTTGGATTATTTAAAAAATACGCACTTGGAATTTGCTTTGACTTTTTATATATAGTATAAGCTTTTTTAATTCTATATGTATCATTACATGATATATTTTTCATATAAGTTTCATCTATTTTAAAAAGTTCATCATAAACTTCCTTAAGGGTTTTATCAAATTTTACATCTTCATTGAAACCAGGACTCAATCCATCTTTTAAAACTTTTAAGTAAAAACCTGTTCCTCCTACAATGATAAGATTTTTTTTATTTTTTAAAGCATAGTTTTTAGCTTCTTCATATGTTTTTAAAAACTCAGTAACATCATACTTTTGGTTTACATAAACTTCATTTATTCCAAAATGTTTAATATTTTTTTTTTCTTCATCTTTTGGTTTTGCAGAAGCTATATCTATTTCTTTATAAACACTCAAAGAATCAAGAGATAAAATTACAGAGTTTGTTTTAAGTGCAATATCAATTGATAGTGAAGTTTTTCCAGATGCAGTAGGACCAATTATAGCAATTTGTTTCATATATTTGTTTTATTTCTTCATTTGTTTAAAAGCAATAAAAGGAAACAGAATTACAGAAGGAGGAACAAAAATTAGAGCAATTATCCAAATAATTTTATTTGTACTATTTGTAAATTCACTCATTAATGTTTTTATAAAAGCATATATCCATAAGATAAATACTAAAAGATAAATAATAATAGCAAGTCCAGCTAACTCAAACATATTTTTTCCTATTTTATATATATAATTAGTTTTATTGTATTAAAAATTGTTTAAGAGGGTAATTAAATTGATAGATGTCAAAACCTTATGCTTCTTTTTTGAATATAATAATCAAAATTAAAAGGAATATCAATGGAACTAGCTTATAATCTCAGCGTAATCTTACATCTATTATGTGCAATAGCCTTTATTGGTTTTGTTTTCTCAGACGTAGTTATACTTCCTGTTATGGCAAAAGTAGTAAAAGGTGAAGACTTACAAAAAATTAAACAAACTATCTCAAATAGAGCAAGAAAAATTTTTCCTCTATCTTTACTTTTATTAGTATTATCTGGTGGTTTTATGTTTTCACGATATATAAACTCAAATGATGGTTTTTTTGAAAATACTATGCAAGAATTGTTGTGGTTAAAATTTTCTTTAGCTATGTTAATCGTAGCAGGAGTAGTATATTCACTTGGCTGTAAAGTTTTAAAAAAACAACCAGCAGCTATAATGGCACACTTTCATAAGTTTGTATTAGTTGTAGGAGTGTTAATAATAATTTTAGCAAAAGTGATGTTTTTCGTATAAAACATCACTCTTTTAGTTTAAGTATAAAAGTTCTATCAAATAAAATATTTGTTAAAATTCTTTTATGAAAAATATACTTAAACTTTTAAATGATTTTAATGAACTAGTAATGTTCAAACACTCAATTTTCTCCCTACCTTTTATCTTTATAGCAATGATAGTAGCAGCACAAGGTTGGTTTGGTTGGACTCTTTTACTTTTGGGTACTTTAGCAGCGCTTAGTGCTAGAAACTTTGCTATGGGATTTAATAGATACTTAGATAGAGATATAGATGCTCTAAATCCAAGAACAAAAAATAGACCAAATGTAGATGGAAGAATATCTCCTTCCTCTATGCTTACTTTTACTCTCTTAAACGCTCTTGCTTTTATTTTTATAGCAGCGTTTGTAAATCAATTAGCATTAAATATGTCTATTCCTATTTTATTAATAATTGCCTCATATTCATACTTTAAACGATTCTCTTATTTAGCTCATCTTATTTTAGGGCTATCACTTGCACTTGCTCCAATTGCAGGAGTTGTTGCTGTTAGTGAAACTATATATATGTGGACAATCTTTTTAAGCCTTGGAGTTATGTTTTGGGTTGCTGGATTTGATCTTTTATATTCTTTACAAGATATAGAAATAGATAAGAAACTAGGACTTCACTCAATTCCAAGTAAATTTGGTGCAAAACAAACTATGACCTTGTCTCAACTTTTTCACTTGTTAACAGTTCTGTTTTGGACTTTCTTTGTAATCTCAGCACAAGGAGGTTTCTTTGCTTACCTTGCTGTTGTTTGTGCAGCTATCATGCTTTGTTATGAACACTATTTAGTAAATAAAGATTTTACAAAAATAGATAAGGCTTTTTTTACAGTAAATGGTTACTTAGGAATAGTTTTTTTCATTTTGATTGTAATTGATAATTTTTAATTATTTTTCACAAGTTGATAATAATTATTAATAGCTATTAATTATTATTTAGTTACAATTAATAGTTTTATTATTATGGAGACTAATTGTGGGAAATAGACTAAAAGAAGTTACATATTTAACAAGAAAAGATTTGAAAAAAGAAGAAATAATCCTTCCGAGTACATATTCATATGCTTTTAGTGCTAATGCGAAAGAATTAGAAGTAGACTTTGATGACAAAGATGCGGTTTTAAAAGATTTAAATCAAGACATAAATTCAGTACATAACATAGTTGATAATACTATTAAAAACTTAGATACTTTGCGCGATTCTACTGCTAAGGCTCAAAAAGCCATTCTAGAAAAAGATGAAATATCTTTAGCTGAAGTTAATATAGATATAACAAAAATGAAAAATGAAATTGATTTTTTGAAACAAGAACTTTTTTCTGATTCTTTGACAAAAGCATATAATAGAAGATGGTTTAGTGATGTTTTTTTAAAAAACGATAAATTTAAAGAAAATGGTTATTTGGTTTTTATTGATATTGATAAATTTAAAAATATAAATGACAATTATGGTCATCTATTAGGCGATAAAGTTTTAAAATATTTAGTTTTATTTTTAAAAAAAGAGCTAGATTATCCTTTTGTAAATGTTATTCGTTATGCTGGTGATGAATTTATGGTAGTTTTTCCAGAATCACTATCTTTAGAAATAGATATTGCAAAACTTATGTTATTGGCACAAAGTAAACTAGCATCTAAAAAATTAAAATCTGGAAAAGTTTCGAAATTACATTTTTCCTTCTCTTTTGGACTTGTTGAATTTAAAGTAAATGATGATTTAGCTGAGGTAATTGAAAAAGCAGATGAAAAAATGTACGAAAATAAAAAAAGATAGGCTACATATAGGGTAAATGCTTACTTATTTACAGTTTTCCCCCTATTATGCCTGCTAAATAATATATTCTAAATAAACTTTTAGAATATATTAGCTATAATCTTTTTTCAATTTAAATGCGTCTGTGGCTCAACTGGATAGAGCACTGGGTTTCGGCCCCGGCGGTTACAGGTTCGACTCCTGTCAGGCGTACCATCTAAAAGCCCGATCTAATTGCTGTTTGCAGTGTTTAGGTCGGGCTTTTTTTATGTCTTATTAAAATTGATTCACACCTATTTCACACTAGAGATAAATTAATCTACTAGTTTATCAATTTCTTTAATAGCTGCTTCTTTATTAAATTTTTGATTCATTATGTCGTTTTTTCTCTTATTCAGTATTTTAATTTTCTTTTCAAGAACTAATTTTTCTTTTTCTTTCAATTCATTTATTTCTTTTGTTTGATAATATTGAAAGCCAAGATAAAAAAATAGGATAGTACTGATGACTAGTAGTATTTTTTTATCTATCAATAGGTTGAAAATAAAATTTTGTTCTTTTATCTTTGCCTTTTTATTAGAAACAATACTGCTTTTACCTTCTATCTTATTATTAGATTTAAAAAAATTAAAAAATTGTTTCAATTTAATTTCTCATTTCTCTTTTTAATTCAAAAATAAAATCTTCTATTTTATAAGAAATTTCTTTTTTGTGGTTGATATCTTTAATTCTTGAAAATAAGTTATTTAGTTCAGTTAGTACATTTTCTGGAATATCATTTGAAGATGTAACTACTGATTTATTTGTTGAATTGTCAATAATAGAAGAATTGTTATTTACTGTATTTGTAGAATTTGAGAAGTCCGTATTTGAAAAAATATTATCATAAATTCCTAACTCATAGCATTTCTTTTTAATTGCGCTTACTGAATCTCTTGTTTTCCAATTTGATATAGTTTGTTTTGTTACACTCATTTCTTTTGCTAAGTCGATGTTATTATCAACATTAAAATATCTATATAGAATATAAATAAGCTCTTCTGCCTTCATTGAATACCTTTTATTGTAATAGTACACAAAATATAATATTATTTAAGTAGTATAAAAGAATACACATAATATAATACAAAGTACACAAATTATTAGAATATAGCACATTATAGCATAAGTTAATGTGTTAATAAATAAAGGAGAGAAAATGACAATTGAAGAGATTAATACAATTGATCCGATTTATAAAAGATTGATATGTCTAAATCAAAA
>CBDCZH010000017.1:0-11396 GCA_965224485.1 Arcobacteraceae bacterium
CTTTAATTTGCGAAAACAAAGTAAAAAAAACTATTGTCAGTAAACGTACTTTTGTCATAATTATGTTCCTTTTATGATGTAATTAAAAAAGTATATAACTTCAGTTACCACTCGACTATTACATACAAGAACAGATCCATCTTCACTTACTGCGTTTGCACTACTGTCAAAAGATACACCCCTTAAATCTTTTAACCCAAACATACTGCCTGTTAAATTAAAACTTAACACTACAGTTAAGATAACAATTATCTTCATATATTTTCCCTTTTATTATTGATATTCTAATTTTTAATAAAAAAATTCTACTTAAACCAAAAGAAGAATCTAATACCTCTTTCTATTTCCTTCTTTTATTGAAATCCTTATTTATCGGTCTTATCTTAGAATAGATACATTCCAAATGTATATTTAGCTTAGTACTCAAATAACATAAGCCCTCCTAAGAAAAAAGATAAAAGATTTTTTTAGTTTTAAAATAAAGACTTTAAATATATTAGTCATTATAATAATTTCTTATTCTTTGAAAAACACTTTTATTTTCCAAAAATAAATTAAGTAGCACAGGATCAAAGTGCATATTTTTTCCCTCCAATAAGAATGTAAATATTTTTTCATCAGCCCACGCTTTTTTATACACTCTGTCACTGCCTAAGGCATCAAAAACATCAGCGATTGCCGTTATCCTTGCATAAATATGTATTTCTTTACCCTTAAGTCCTCTTGGATAACCACTTCCGTCCCATTTTTCATGATGCTCATATGCAACAATTGCTGCTGCTTGAAGTACTTTCCTTTTAGAACCCTTTAAAATATTGAATCCAATCTCTGCATGAGTTTTCATGATTTCAAATTCTTCTGTCGAAAGTTTTCCTGGTTTTTTTAAGATTGAATCAGGAATACCAACTTTTCCAATATCATGCATAGGAGATGCTGATAATAGGATATTTGCTTGTTTTTCATCTAATCCAGATAATAAAGCAAGGCTTTTTGAGTATTCAGCCACTCTTTTTACATGCTGTCCTGTTTCTTCACTTCTACTTTCTGCTACTTCTCCCATTTTATAAATAATTTCTTTTTGGGTATCTTCAACTTCTTTATGAAGTGTATAAAGTTCTGTAATATCATGCTGAATAGCTATGTATTCAATAATATTATTTTGCTCATTTTTAATAGGAATATAGGTAACGTCTATCCAGTATTTAATATTATTTTTATTGCAATTTTTAATAGTACCTTTCCACACTTTTCCAGATACTAAGCACTCAAATATTTTATTAAAAATCTGTTTATTATTATGAGATCCTTCCTTTTTATTTACTTTTGTACCTATTAGTTCGTCTTTTGTGTAACCTGTCAGTTTACAATAAGACTGATTGACATAAGTCAATTCATATTCTAAGTTAAATACAGAAATAATATTAGATTGGTATAAGGCATTACGATATTCTTTTGCCATTTGAATAGTATCGATGTGCTCTTTTGTTTCATCATTTAAAAGCACTTTAAAATAATTTTTCATATCTTCATGCTCTGTAATATCTGTTCGTATACTAATATATTCAACTAGCTCGTTTCTTTCATTGAAAATTGGATTTATAATTGTTTTAACCCAATAATAAGACCCATCTTTAGCTAAATTCTTTATATTTCCTTTCCAAGTTTTTTTATCCTTTTTGATACATCTCCAAATATCATTAAAAACCTCTTTTGAGGTATCTGGGTGCTTGATTATATTTTGATTTTTACCCAAAAGCTCCATTCTAGAATAACCAGATAAATTACAAAAAGAATCATTCACATAAGTAATAATTCCTTTCAAATTAGTTTTTGAAACAAGTGCAGAATCATCAATAGCTTCTTTATATTGGCTTCGTAATCTATAAAAAGGTCCTACGATGGCTTTACCAATAAAAATTATAAAAACTATACTTAAAAGACTAATAAAAGTAAAAAGACTGTATATGATATTTTTAATACTCTTTATTTCTTTCGTTATTTCCTTCGTTAGACTACTTCGCATTTTCATACTTTGTTTTTTTATTTTTAAAATACTCGTATTTATTTGTTTACGTAAACCCAAGTTAGCTCTAATTCCAATCTCTTTTTCTTTGTTAACAAGTTCAAGAAATAAATCTTGATAGTTCAATAGTATTTTTTGATTTTCTTTTCTCTTTAAATATTTGCTCGCCAATAAAACATGGATTTTTTTATTAAAATTATTCACATATTTTAAGTCCAAACGAAACATAAAATCTTTTTCATCTTTTCTCAATTCATATAAAATGGATAATAATCTTTTATTTTTAACTTTAATTGCATAAGCTTGTAAAATATGAATTTTACTGCGTAATTCTTTGTGCAAACCATATTCTTCATTAATACCTATTATTTTTTTCAGTTTAACCATGGTAAAAAACTTTTTTTCATAATTATTTAGTAATTTAGTATAAGAAGTAAGACTTTGAGAAGTGATTTTATATTTATTTAATATAAGATTTAGTTCTTTGATTTTTTTTTCTAATAAATAACTTTCTTTTCTAAAAATAAGAGAGTAATCAAGATTTTTTTTGTTCATAAAATCTTTTTGAGTAGCAATTAAAGAAAAGACATAAGAGTTGACTTGTTCAATATTTTGCAATGCTTGATATAAATTATTTGTTTTAGTAACAGAGCCAATGACTAAGAAGCATAACCATAAAAAAACAATAATAGTAACAAAAATTGAGAGTATCAGTTTACTTTTAATAGTAAAATAATATTTTATACTTAGTATTTTCATATTCTTGGTCCCCTTTTAGTTATGTGTATTGATGCGTAACAACATTCTCACACTCATCGTATTTTCAATAAAACAAAGAAATAAATTAAACCTAACAACTAAATATTAGGTAAACTTACAAATAGAGTAGCCAATACCATATACATTACGAATAGTATCAAGAGGAAGTTTTTTCCTTAAATTTTGTATAAGAGTTTTAATGGCAGGCTTACTAAATTCTTTATTACCTTCTGTACATACTTCATTGTAAATATCTTCACATGACAATATCTGCAGAGAATTTTTCATAAATAAGGAAAAGAGTTTTATTTCACTTTTAGTTAACTTAACAAGATTCTCCCTATAAAACAAGCTTTTATCATTTTTATTCCAAGTGTAATTAATATCATTATTGAGAATCGAGACATCAGGGTGACGTACTGCTATCTTAGCAAGTGCAGAGAGTATACTTTTTTTTGATAATGGTTTTTCTAAATAGGTAGTTAGTTTTAATTCAATTATATTAAACAGGGTTTCTTTATCAATTTTTTCAGACATTAAAATTATGTCCGTAATATTATCTTTCTCTCTAATTTTACGTACAAGTTCAACACCATTAAGATAAGCCATTTGCATATCTAGTATTATCACATCTGGTTTATAACGCAGATAATTCTCCCAAGCTTCTAGTCCATTACTTGCATTAATCACATGTTCAAAAGCATTAGTAAAAAACTTTTTATAGTGACTTAGCGAAACAAAATTATTTTCTGCACATAATAAAGTATATTGCCTTAGCCTTTTCATAAATTCCCCAATCTCGTACTTTGATAATAACATTTCTAGTAAAGAATACTACAATAAAAAAGAAAGTGAAAAGAAAGCTTTATAGATAGATGTAATTGAAATAATTAATTTTAGGTGGTAACTAAATTTAATATGTTAATTCTTTTCATTTTATGTAAGAAAGGCATTAAAAAGAAATTGACCTTCAAATCCTCTAAATTATCTTTCTTTTAATGTATTTTATAAATCCATTTCAACATAAAAGAAGTATTACATCTTTTTGCCACATTTATTATTCTTGGAGTGGTAACCTAAAAACATAGAAATAACCATAAAAGTAATGCACTCATAAACAAAAAGAGAAAAAATATTGAATTACTTTCTTTTTACTTTCTTTATTATAATAAAATAAATTTATCAAGAAATAATGTAAACATTTATATTATTTAAAAAAAAGGAATATTATGTTGAATAAATTTACTATAAAACTCAAGTTAGTAATTTTATCTTTTATTGTAAGTAGTGGCTTTATTGCTATTGTAGTTCTGGGAAATTTAGATTTAGGAGAACTCTCGAAACTAAGTCAAATGAAAGACAATGTCAACGAATTAAACATAGGTGAACTTTCATTACGAAAACATGAAAAAAATTTTCTTGCACGTAAAAAAATGAAATATTCTAATAAATTTTTATTAAGTATTAAAAAAATTAATAAAAATAGTGAAAAATTAATGTTAATGATGAATGATTTTCACTTAGATAATAAATCTTTAATGAAATACAGAACAAGTATTAAGATATATAAAAAAGCCTTTGCTCAATTGGTTCAAATACAACAAGAGATTGGATTAGGGAAGAAAAAAGGACTGTATGGAAAATTAAGAGTAGCAGTACAAAAAGTTCAAAGCTTTGCTCAAGATTCTCGAGATTATCGCCTTTTAGCATTTGTTTATGATTTAAGAAAACAAGAAAAAGATTTTTTATTAAGAAAAGATATGAAGTATTCTCATAATTTTAATGAGGTAATGAAAGAATTAAACTTAAATATTACAAATAAACAAATGCTAAAGCTTTTAAAAACATATACTTTAACATTTAATAAACTCGTTTCTTTGGAAAAAATAAAAGGTTTTAATAAAGATGCCGGCCTTTTGGGAAAAATGGGCATTGCTATTCATAAAAGTGATGATTTATTAGCACATTTAAAAGAACAAATAAATAATGAGATAGCAGTTAAAACAAGAAATATTAAAATATTTTCAATTCTTTTCGTTCTTGTTATTGCCGTTTTTGTCACTCTTACTTTATTATATATCAGTCGAAGTATTAACCTTTCTTTAAAAAGTTTTGAAAAAGGCTTAATCCAGTTCTTCGCTTTTATTAATAATGAAAGTAAGGTAGTAGAAATGCTAGAGGAAAAAAATGAAGATGAAATAGGTAAAATGTCAAAAATAATTAATCAAAATATTATTAAAACACAATTAAATATTGAGAAGGACAGAACGTTAATTGATGATGTTACCGTTGTGGCAAATAACATCAAAAAAGGTCATTTAGAAGATAGAATCACAAAAAAAGCGAATTCAAAAGAGTTAAATGAGTTAAAAAATGTAATTAATGAAATGTTGAAAAATCTAAATCAAAACATAAGTAACGTTCTTAATATACTTGATAGTTATACAAATTATAACTACTTGCCAAGAGTTAGTACGTTAAATATAGAAGGAGAAATATTAGAATTATGTAAGGGAATCAATTTTTTAGGAGATTCCAGTGTGAAGATGCTTAAAAATAATAAAGAAATAGGACAAGAGCTTATTGATAGTGCAAAAATACTAGTTAACAATGTGGGCGATTTAAATAGTAATGCAAATGCAACTGCTGCTTCAATAGAAGAAACAGCAGCTGCTTTGGAGGAGATAACTTCTACTGTTATCAGTAATAACGAAAATATTGAGCAGCTGTCAAGCTATGCACAAGAAGTAACAGAATCAATACAAAAAGGTGAAAAATTAGCATCAGAGACAAGTCAATCAATGGATGACCTTAATTCACAAGTAAGTTCAATTAATGATGCGATTGGATTAATAGATAAGATTTCTTTTCAAACAAATATTCTTAGTTTAAATGCAGCAGTTGAAGCAGCTACTGCTGGTGAAGCAGGAAAAGGTTTTGCAGTGGTTGCTCAAGAAGTACGTAATCTTGCTGCAAGAAGTGCCGAAGCAGCTAACGAAATTAAAACACTAGTAGAAAATGCCACAACTAAAGCAAGTGAAGGAAAACAAATCGCAAAAAAAATGATTATGGGGTATTCTTCGTTAAAAGAAAACATAGAAAATACGATTTCTGTTATTTCAGATGTTTCTATTTCATCAAAAGAACAAAAAAGAGGGATAGAACAAATTAATGATGCTGTAACTCAAGTAGATCAGCAGACACAAAAAATTGCACTAGTAGCAGGTGAAACCAAAACAATAGCAGAGCAAACAAATGCTATTGCAAACGATATAGTTGAAGATACCAATAAAAAAATATTTGAGACTGAAAAACAATAAATTAAATAAAAAGAGTGAAGTGGAAATTTAAATTCATATTCAAAATTTAACAATTTTAAGTTAAAACAAAAAATTGATATGTTATAGATGAGAAGTAAATAGAGGAAGGGATTTAATGAATCCACCATACACTTGATTTTGTAAAAAAGAAGAGTGTTGTCAAAGTTGCAGCAGAATTATATTTAATTATAATTGGATACCTAAATATAAAAAAGCGCATAATATTCCTTTAAGAAGAAGTGATGTCACAACTGTAAAAGAGCCTATAGCTGTAGTACTTAGCAATTCAGAAGTGAGAATAAGATACTTATACAAGAGTGAGTGGAACGGTAGGGGAGTGTAAATATAACTGTGTAAACCTTAAAAATAAAATTTATTAGATAGACTATCTAGTAAATTAATTTTAAGGATTTACATTATGGCAATATTAAATTTAGAAGAATTAAAGAAACAAATTAAAGCTGGAACTTTTAAAGGTTTAGACTCTTTAGAGAATGAATTTAAAACTATGTTAAAAGAAGTATTACAAGAAACTGCACAAGAAGAACTAACTTCACATTTAGGTTATGAAAAGAACCAAGTCTCAGAAAATACAAACTCAAGAAATGGCTACAATAAAAAGAAACTCAATTCCAAATATGGTCAAGTAGATTTAGAAATACCAAGAGATAGAGATTCTAGTTTTGAGCCACAATTAATAAAAAAAGAGAAACTATTTTAGAGGGAACTGAAGATTTAATAATATCACTATATGCTAAGGGCATGAGTGTAAGGGATATTCAATTACATCTTGATGATTTATATGGATATGAATTATCTACTGAAACAATTTCTAATATGACGAACAAAGTATTAGAACTTGCCAAAGATTGGCAGAATAGAGCCTTAGACCAAATGTATCCAATTATCTTTATGGACGCTACTATTCTTAAAATTAGAATAGACAGAGTTGTGAAAAATGTAGCTGCATATATCATGCTAGGCATAACAGCAGAGGGGACTAAAGAAATAATAGGTATTTGGATAGGGAATAATGAAACTAGTAAATATTGGCTCTCATTGCTTAATGAAATTAAGAATAGAGGTGTTGAAGATGTTCTTATCTTTGCAATAGATGGTCTAAATGGTTTTAACGAAGCGATACAAGCTATTTATCCAAAAGCAGAAATACAAAGATGTATAGTCCATCAAATTAGAAGCTCTCTAAAGTTTGTTTCTTGGAAAGATAGAAAAGCCATTGCTAAAGATCTTAAATCCGTATATTGCGCTATTACTGAAGAACAAGCCTTGCAAAATCTAAATGAATTTCATGATATTTGGGGAGCTAAATATCCCCATATTAAACAATCTTGGCTAAATCATTGGAATGAATTATCTACTTTTTATAAATATCCAGAAGCTATCAAAAAGTTAATTTATACAACAAATCCAATAGAATCACTAAATTCAACCATCAAAAGAAAAACAAGATCAAAAGGATCTTTCCCTACTGTAGACTCTGCTTTTAAAGTAATGTACTTATCAACACAGGAGGTTCAAAATAAATGGAAAAGAGCAAGGGTTAGAAATTGGTCTGAAATTTACCCTCAACTATGTATATTTTTCAGCGAAATTATGGAAAAATATACAAAGTAGTTAGAGGATAATTGGTGGGTTTACACAGTTGAGTTTACACTCTCAACGGTAACTGAATTTCATACTCTTTTTTGCTTATCCCTATGCCACCATTTCATTTTGTAACATAAAGTCTTTTTCTTCAAAATTATTAGGAGATAAGTTTCCTAAATAACTGTGACTTCTAGTTCTATTATAATAAAATTCTATATATTCAAATATCTCTTTTTTAGCTTGTTTTTTAGTATAAAAATATGTGTTATAAACTAATTCTTGTTTTAATGATTTAAAAAAGCTCTCTGCAACTGCATTATCCCAACAGTTGCCTTTGCGACTCATACTTTGAATAATTCCATGTTTTTGTAATAAATCTTTATGTGTATACGAAGCATATTGACTTCCTCTATCTGTATGCCAGATAAGCCCTTTGGGAGGACTTCTATGGAGTATTGCCATATCAAGTGCATCATTTACTAATGATACTTTCATCGTGTCGTCCATAGACCAGCCAACTATCTTTCTTGAGTATAAATCAATTACAGTTGCAAGGTATAACCAGCCTTCACCTGTTTGAATATAAGTAATATCTCCAACATATTTTTCATCTGGATTTGATGCATAAAAATCTCTATTTAGTACATTTGCTGCTATTGGTAAATTATGATTAGAATCTGTTGTATTTTTAAATCTTCTTTTCATTTTAACTTTTAAATTAAGATCTTTCATAATACTTGCAATTCGTTTTCTTGAAATAAGTAGTCCATATAATTCTAAAAGTTTAGCTTGAATCCTACGTGTTCCGTAGTTGTTTCGTCCTTGAATAAATATCATCTCAATTAATTTATTAACTTTTTCATCTACTTTTTTAATAATACAACCAGCTTTAACCCAATGATAATAAGAAGATAAATTAACTTTTGCTACTTTACACATTAATTTTATACTAAAACTATTTTTATGTTCAAAAATCCAGGCATATTTTATAGAACTTCTTGTGCAAAATATGCCGCTGCCTTTTTGCGCAAAGCCTGCCCTTGGGGTATAAAATATCACGCTCTTGCTTCAATAGCTTATTCTCTTTTCTTAGACGTTTAAGCTCTTCATCTGAACTTTCAGTTGAAGATTGATTAACATTCCTTGTTGGAATATTATGCTCTTTTTTATACATTGTAACCCAGTGATATAATGTCTTGGAATTAAGACCTAAATCTTCAGATACTTGAACAACATTCTCTTTGTCATTTAAAATTAATTGAACTGTTGAGTCCTTAAATTCTTTACTATATTTCATCTTTCTCATACTAACCCTTATTCATTTATTTTATCTCAGAATTGTTAAATTCTGAGTATGAATTTAGGTTACCACTCCACTTCCCCTGACTTTGATAAAAATATTTAGGAACCCGAAGGGCTTTATCATTTCGTCAGTTGCTTCTTTTTGTTTCTTTTTCTGACAATTAAGAAAAAGATGCCGGAATGAAATGACTAAATTCTGCTTGCAGACCAAAAAGTGCAAAGGTTACTTTGTATGAGCCCTTAATATTTAATCATTGTTTTTAAGTTTTAGTTAAAAAAAGTTAACTAATTAGTGCCAGGCACAAAACTTTTTTTTATTAGTTGTGTTTAAATGAGGAATCTCTAATCAACTTGACCATATTTTGAATTGAGTTTCTTTTTATTATAACAATTTCTTGAGTTTGTTTTTTTTCATAACCTAAGTGAGTTATTCTTGTGCAGTTTCTTGTAAAACTTCTTTTAATATTGATTTAAATTCATTCTCTAAAGAGTCTAAACATTTAAAAGTACCTTCTTTACTTTGTCTTTTTAATTCTTCTAAATTTAATATTGCCATAATGTAAATCCTTAAAATTAATTTACTAGATAGTCTATCTAATAAATTTCTGTTTTAAGGTTTCCACAGATATATTTACACTCCCCAATAATTTAAGCTATACCTCTAATGTTCAAGAAACACTTTAGTTGAAAAGTATTTCTTCTAAATCAGACTAGAATGTATACATTAAATTAAGATGCGCTTGAGTGTGTGACTTATCATCACCTTTTCCATACTCAACATCGAGAGAAAAGTCTATATTATTTTTTGTAGCAATATGTAAATTAAGACCTGCATAAGCAGAAGATACGTTTTTATCACCAACATCCGCAAAACTAAAATGACTATCTGCTAGCGTTCCTGTTGTATCTTCACTCATAATATTCAATGAGTTAACACCAAGTCTAAACTCAATTTCTTTATTTTTATCAAATATGTAAGCACTCGCAATTTGAGCACGTGTATTTAAGGACTTTCCTTTGCGACTGTTGATACTTAGGTTTGAATTACTAGTTCCTGATTCTTTATAGTTATCAAATAATTCTATATTGTAATGGGCAGAAATAGAAGGACGGAGTTCTATTGAATCTGTTATCTTATAATTATTATACAAGGAGATAGATGGACTTAAAAAAATACTATGGTACTTTGATTTTGCCAGTTCTTCACCCTTAAGGTTATTAAGGATTGAACGTGTATTTTTATGGTCATTATATCCAAGTATTAAAGTAGTTGTTAGATTAATCAAGCTCGTATTAAAATTACCATAAGCACCTATATAGTAACTATTAGTGTCGATATCAAAGGAATCCATTACTGACTTTGTGTTAGCCTTCGCTAAACCAAGGAAAAAAGCAGCATTAGTTGTGCTATCTAAGACCTTTTCATGAGCAAGCATAAATCCAGTTTGATTAGACTTATAAGCTAAAGCATTCTTCTGAGTGTCACTGTTAATTTTACTTGCAAATATATGCATCCAGGTTTGAGACTCATCTTCAATAGGAACACCCCTAGTATTACTTCTACGATTTCCACGTTGATTAATAGTTTGATGAACAGAAGTTGTGAATTGAGCTAAAGTTACACTATGAGTAGATTGTGCAGTAGGATCAATAGTTATAACAGTATTTCCATTTTTTACACCTGCTGTAAATAAGTTTATATTTTCAACATTCTCAAAAGTAAGTGAAGATGATCTACTTCCACCATAAATATTTACTGTATCGTTATAACCAGTATTACTCAAATTTATTCTACCTAATATACTAGAGCCTGCTAAAAGGTTTAGTGTTGCATCTGATGCACCAACAAAAGAATTAATAGCATAAGTATTAGAGCCAATTGCCGAAATATTACCACTGTTATTTATAGTAGCATTATTACCACCAATGTAAATAGCCTTACTTCCTGCGCCTATTGCGGAAATACTACCACTATTGTTAAGAAGAGAATCTTTTCCATTGAATAAAACACCAGCACCATTGGTACCATTAAAAGAAATAATACCACTGTTATTGATAGTAGTATTATCGGTAGTACTATCAGCACGAATAGCAAAAGAAGAATCTCCTTTTGCAAAAATGCTACCACTGTTGTTGATTATTCCATTTACATGAAATAAATTAATACCATGGACACCTAAACCATTAGTTGAAATGACACCACGATTAATAATTATATTATTTAGACCACTACTTTCTATCGCCTGAAAACTATTTATAAGTAACTTAGCATTTTTTTCAATTACGATTGTATCATTATTTCCTAATGACTGTTGGGTTGTTACAATATCACCATCTTTAATAACGATGTTTGCCGCTTTAATTTGCGAAAACAAAGTAAAAAA
>CBDCZH010000018.1:0-107602 GCA_965224485.1 Arcobacteraceae bacterium
ATAAAAGACCACAAAACAGTCTCATTCCTGTTCCTGAGTTTCCACAATCTAAAACATCATCAGGAATAATATTTTTAAGACTTGGAGTTATTTCTACACTTGAACCATCTATTTTAACACTTGCCCCTAATTTCTCCATTATACTAAGAGTATTTAAGGTGTCTTCTGCCATTAAAAAGTTTTTTATATAAGAAGTTTTATTTGTAAAAATACTAAACATTGCACATCTATGTGAAATAGACTTATCACTTGCAATACTATTAATCGTAATATCAAAGCTTGTTTTTAATGCTTGTATTTTTAATGTTTTCATTATCTTAAATTTAATCCTAGTTTTTCATCAAGTGTTTTTAAAATTTTATTCATTGATGTTGTAATATCTTCTTCACTTAATGTCTTCTCATCATTTTGAAGTACAAATCTTATTGTTAAACTCTCGTTATCACCTAGTTTTTTCATCAGAATAAATATCAATTAAATTATATTGTTTAATATTGTCATCTTTTATGCAAGAAATAACTTTTTTAATCTCTTTATATGAAATATTTTTAGGAACCAAAATACTTAAATCTTTTTTAGAAGCTTGAAATTTAGAATATTTTTTACTAATAACAACTTCATTTTTAATTGCATCAAAATCAATTTCTGCTATAAAAGTATCTGCTATATTAAAATCACTTGCAACACTTGGATGAAGTTTTGCTATATAACCAACAGTTTTACCATCGATTATAACATCAGCATTTTGAAAAGGGTGAATAAAATCATTTGGTATCTTTTTCATCTCTTTTATTTCAAATTTTCCCAATTGTATTTAAAACTTTTTTACAAAATGTAAAAAAATCAATAACTTTTGGTTTCCCCTGGTTTGTGAAAGACTCTTCTTCTTCATCACCTGAAAAAACAAAAGATATCTTTTTACTTTCTTCTCTTTTTATATTAAAGATTGTTCCTATTTCAAATAAGGCAACTTTTTTAAAACCTAATTTAAAGTTATTTTGGGCCGCTTCAATTAAATTTAGTAAAATAGTTGTTCTATAGGTATTTAGTTCATTTACAATTGGATTTAAAATATCTAATTTATCATTTACTTTTGGAAAAATTATACTTGCTAAGATTTTCTTTATTTGCAAATACATAAGTAAGTGTTTCAAAGAAACCATTTTCAATAGCTTTAAATCTTAGTTTATTTTTCTTGATTAAATCTTCTGATGTTTTATTACTTCTATTTACTTCATCAATTGCTAAAGGTTTTGATTTTATATTATCAATTCCAATTGTTCTAACAATTTCTTCTGTAACATCAGCTATATTTTTAATATCATGTCTAAATGCTGGGATTTTTGTAGATAAAACACCATTTCCACCATCTTTTACTTGAAACCCTAAGTTAGACAATATTTTCTCAACTTTTATTTTTGTTACATTTTGTCCAATAATAGAGTTGATTTTTTTTGTATTAATATCAAGATTCTCTTCATGAATTTCTTCAGTAAAAATCTCAGCACCTCTAAAAATTTTAGCACCAAGTTTTGAAATTAAAGTAGTAAAAGAGTCTAAACCTTCTGTTATATAAGGCTCACTTCCTCTTGAAACTTCTGTAATATACATCAGCAGTTTTTTTCTTTTTATCAAAAACATTTTTAGCTAGTTCTTCTGGATGAATATATGAAGCTTCTATAAACATAGTAGTATCACTAGTATCAAGCTCTTTATGATCAATACAAATAGTACTTAAATGCTCTTTTCCATAAATACAATCAAAACCATCTTCATCTTTTTTTACATGTAAGAGCGATAAATTATTATGAACATCTGTTGCTTCTTTTGCATAAGCATTTAAAATAACACCTGTTTCATGAATAGAGTAAGCAATAACATTTGCAATATCGTTTTCTTTATATTGTGAGATTATTGCATTTCTTAGTTTATATAAAAGTGGTAACTTAAAGTTTTCAAAATCAATTGCTTTAAAAATTAAAGATGAAGATATATTATTCTCCACACTCAACTTCTAATACTTGACCAATTCCAAATTCGTTATATTCTGTTATAACATCTTTTTCATACATGCTTATATTATAATAAGCAGATAATTCTCTTGCAATTCCATGAATACTTAAACAATCACCTCTATTAGCTGTTAATTCAAGTTCAATAATATCATCATTTAAAAGTTTATATTCGTTTAGCTCTTTTCCAACAATAAGTTCACCAATAGAGTTATCAAGTTCTAAAATCCCATCATTTAATTTTGCAAGTCCTATTTCAGTACTTGAACAAATCATTCCATGTGAATCTTCACCTCTAAGTTTAGCTTTTTTAATTTTGAAGTTTTCGCCTAAAACGCAGCCAACAGTAGCCACTGGAACATACTGACCTTTTTTTACATTTTTAGCTCCACATACTATTTGAACAGATGTATCTCCAATATTTACTTGACAAATAGATAATTTATCAGCATCTGGATGTTTTTGTTTATCTGTAATAAATCCAATAACAACACCAGAAGGAATTCTTATTTTTTGTAAAGAATCAACTTCTAAACCAATAGAGTTAAATGTTTTGCAAATATTGTTTATATCTAGTTTAGAAATATCAAGAAAATCTTGTATCCAAGTTTTTGTTATAATCATTTAAATTGTCCTAATAATCTTATATCACTCTCAAATAGAGATCGTAAATCTCCAATTTTATGTATTAACATAGCAAATCGCTCAATACCTAAACCAAAAGCATAACCAGATACATTTTCATAACCTACTGCTTTGAATACATTTTCATCAACTATTCCACAACCAAGTACTTCTAACCAACCTGTATGTGAACAAACTCTACAACCTTTACTTTCACAAAACACACATGAAATATCAACTTCAGCTGAAGGTTCTGTAAAAGGGAAAAACGAAGGTCTAAATCTAATTTCTACATCTCCAAACATATGATGCAAAAACTCTTCTAAAATATGTTTTAAATTAGCAAATGATACCTTATCAGCACTATCAATTACTAAACCCTCAACTTGATTAAACATTGGAGTATGAGTTATGTCAAAATCTCTTCTAAATACAGTTCCAGGAGCTATCATTCTAATAGGAGGCTTGTTTTGTAACATTGTTCTTAT
The DNA here is from genome assembly GCA_965224485.1 of Arcobacteraceae bacterium. Lineage (GTDB taxonomy): Bacteria > Campylobacterota > Campylobacteria > Campylobacterales > Arcobacteraceae > NORP36. The sequence goes on from CBDCZH010000018.1 coordinate 3,125, forward strand.
TTGAGTAGGAGAGGTATGAGTTCTTAAAAGTGAAAAATCTTTATTATAAAAAGTATCCTGCATATCTCGTGCTGGATGGTATTTTGGTAAATTTAATGCTTCAAAATTATGAAAATCATCTTCTACTAAAGGACCTTCTTCAACAGAAAAGTTTAAATTTTGAAAATATGTTATAACTCTATCCATAGTATAAGCAACTGGGTGAACAGCACCACAAGATAATTCATTGTTAAATCTTGTAACGTCTATTTTTTCAGACTCTAATTGTTTATTTATTGCTTCTTTTTCTAAAATTACTTTTCTTGCATCAATTGCTATATTTACTTCATTCTTTTGCTCATTAAGATTTTGAGCAAATGCTTTTTTATCTTCATTTGCTATATCTTTTAGTTTTGCGAACTCTTTTGTTAAAACACCTTTTTTACCAAGAGTTTCAACTCTTAAATTTTCTAATGTTTCCAAAGAATTAGCAGTTTGTATTTTTTCAATCCACTGTTTCAAACTATTCCCCTAAATATTATTTAGTTTTTTATAAGTTGCGAGTATACTTAAATATATATTAGAGTTTGATTTGCTATTATGTATATATAAAATTAAAAGGATTAACCTGTGTGTATTTTTTGTAAAATAATAAATGGTGAAATACCAAATAAAACTATTCTAGAAAATGAGGATTTTTTAGCCTTTGAAGATATAAATCCAGCTTGTAAAATTCATATTTTAATTATTCCTAAAGAGCATTATGATTCTTTTGATGTAATACCTCCAAAATTTATGACTAAAATGACAGAATTTATTCAAAAATTAGCATCTAAATTAAATATTAAAAAAGATGGATATCGTTTAATTACTAATATTGGTGAACATGGTGGTCAAGAAGTTAAACATCTACATTTTCATCTTTTAGCAGGACAGTATGTTGGTTCGTTGGTAAGTAAATAATGAAAAGTTTATATAATGATGATATTGCAAAAAATTGTAAAAATGATTTAGCTCTTAGAGTTTATACCTCACAGCTCTTAGGACAAGATTCAAACCTAGTTTTACATGGGGGTGGAAATACTTCTGTTAAAATTTGTGTAAATGGTGAAGATATTTTATATGTAAAAGGTAGTGGTTGGGATTTAGAAACAATAAAAGAAGAAGGGTTTGCTCCTGTTAAACTAGATATTTTGATAAAAATGGCAAACTTGAAACTTTAAGTGATTCTCAAATGGTAAAAGATCAAAGAGCTGCAATGATTGATAATACTGCTCCAAATCCTTCTATTGAAGCTATTTTACATGCAGTAATTCCATATAAGTTTGTAGATCATACTCACTCAGATGCAATAGTTACTATTTCAAATACAAAAAAAGGTTTAGAGTATATCAAACAACTTTTTCCAAATTTTTTGATTATTCCTTATGTAATGCCAGGATTCCTCCTTGCTAAAACTATTTACGATATGGCAAAAAATAAAGATTATGAAAAATTAGAAGGAATGATTTTATTAAATCATGGGATTTTTACCTTTGATAATAATGCTAAAAATGCTTATATAAAAATGATAGAAGCAGTAAGTCTAGCAGAAGATTTTTTACAAGAAAATACAAAAATAGAATTTATAAGTTCTTTAGAAAATGATTTCTCTTATGATACTTTAGAAGAATTAATTTCTTTGCAAAAAGAGTATAAAGTTAACATGAAAATAAATACTTCAAAAATTGCCCAAACATTTTCCTGTTCTTTAGATGTTGAAAACTTATGTAAAAAAGGTATTTTAACACCTGAGCATATTATAAGAACAAAAAGATTACCTTTATTTATAGACGATACTAAAGCTGATATTAAAGCCTGTTTATCTTCATATCAAAAAGAGTATGAAGAGTATTTTAATACTTTTAAAAATGATGAAATTTGCTTAAATAAAGCAGCAAATTGGGCAGTTATAAAAAATATAGGAACAGTGAGTTTTGGAAAAAATGAAAAAGAAGCTTCTATTATTGAAGATATATCTAATCATACAATGAAAGCAATATTGCAAGCAGAGTGTTTAGGTGGATTTGAGGCTATTTCTTTAAAAGATGGTTTTGATATGGAGTATTGGGAATTAGAACAAGCAAAATTAAAAAAGTAGGAATATGAAATATTTATTAGCAATAGATGCCGGAACTGGAAGTGCAAGAGCAGTATTATTTAATACAGCAGGAAAACAAATAGAAGTTTCACAAAAAGAGTGGAGTCATTTAGAAGTAAAGGGTGTAAAAAACTCTATGTCTTTCTCTTATGATAAAAACTGGAAACTTATTTGTTCTTGTATTAAAGAAGTTATTAAAAAATCAGGAATTAAAGCAGAAGATATAAAAGCATTAAGTGCCTCTAGTATGAGAGAAGGTATTGTTTTATATGATAAAAATAAAAATGAAGTTTTTGCCTTAGCTAATGTTGATGCAAGATCAGCCCAAGAAGTTAAGTCTTTAAATAAAAACTTTCCAAAACTTGAAAAAAAGTTTTATAAAAAATCTGGTCAAACATTTGCTCTTGGAGCACTTCCTCGACTTTTATGGCTTAAAAATAATGATAGTAAAACATATAAAAAAGTAAAACATATTTCTATGATAAGTGATTGGGTTTTAAAAAAACTATCAGGTGAGATAGCCTCTGAGCCTTCAAATGCAGGAACAACAGGAATTTTTTGTCTAAAAAGTAGAACTTGGGATGAAAAAATGGCTACAAAAGTAGGAATAAAAGATGATATATTTCCTAAAATTTTAGAAAGTGGTGATATTTTAGGAAAAGTTACACAAGAAGCTTCTTTTGTAACAGGTTTAAGTACAAAGACTTTAGTAGTAATGGGTGGGGGCGATGTTCAATTAGCTGCTCTTGGTTTAGGTCTTACTGAAATAGGATCTTGTGCTATTATTGGTGGATCTTTTTGGCAGCAAGTTGTAAATATTAAAAGAGAAGTTACTCCTCCTTTAAATATGAATATAAGAGTAAATCCTCATGTCCTAAAAGAACAATCACAAGTTGAAGCTATTACTTTTTTCTCAGGACTTGTTATGAGATGGTTCAGAGATAGTTTTTGTCAAAAAGAACTAGAACTAGCAAAAAAGAAGAATATAGATATTTATACTTATTTAGAACAATTAAGTAAAGATGTGCCTTTAGGTTCATATGGAATTTTGCCTATTTTTTCAGACCAAATGAAGTATTCAAAATGGTATCATGCCTCACCATCTTTTTTAAATCTAAGTTTAGATTCAAATAAATGTAACATTGCTTCTATGTTTAAAGCTTTGCAAGAAAATGCAGCAATAGTATCTTATTTAAATTTAAAAAATATTGAAAAATTTACAGCAAAAAAAATTAAAAAGATTGTATTTGCAGGTGGAGCAGCAAAGGGGATTTTCTGGCCTCAAATCTTAGCAGATGTTACAGGAATTGAAGTACACGTTCCAAAAATAAAAGAAGCCACCTCTTTAGGATGTATTATATTTGCAGGAATTGCTGCAGGTATTTATAAAGATGTTAATAGTGCTTCAAAAGATTTAGTAAAAATTCAAAAAATCTATCTTCCAGATTTAGAAAATCATAAAAAGTATAAAAAAATAGCAACAAAGTGGCAAAAAGCATATGAAATGCAAATAAAACTAGTAGATAAAAATATTACAAACTCTATGTGGAAAGCACCTGGATTATAAGTTTTACAAAAAGAACAAAAAAAAAGGGAAAGAAGTTAAATTTCTTTCCCTTTTTTTTAAGATATTTAACTCATGCTTCAAATATCTTATTCTTGAGAAAAACTTCCAAGTTTCATAAGTTTTTCATATCTTTTTTCATATCTTTGCTCTGAGCTTAATTCTTGTAATTGTTTTACTGAATCTAAGAAATAATCACCAATTGCTTTAATTGCTTCATCTTTTTGTCTATGTGCACCTATTAATGGTTCACTTACAATATCATCAACTAGCTTTAACTCTTTTAGTGCATCAGAAGTAATTTTTAAAGAATTTGCAGCTGTTTCTGCTTGAGCTGGGTCATTCCATAAAATAGCAGCACAACCCTCAGGTGAAATTACTGCATATACAGAATATCTCATCATTGCTAATTTATCAGCAACAGATATAGCTAAAGCTCCACCTGAACCGCCCTCACCAATTACTATAGAAATAGTAATAGTATCAATGTTTGAGAATTCAAATAAGTTCTTAGCAATTGCTTCACTTTGATTTCTCTCTTCAGCCCCCAAACCTGGAAATGCACCTGGAGTATCAACTAACATTAGAATTGGAATATTAAACTTTTCTGCCATTTTAGCAGCTCTTAAAGCTTTTCTATATCCTTCAGGAGAAGGCATACCAAAATTTCTTTTAAGTTTATTTTTAGTTCCTCTTCCTTTTTGCTCACCTATAACCATTACTTTTTGCGAACCTATATAGCCTAAGTAACATACTATTGCAGTATCATCACCAAAGTGTCTATCTCCATGTATTTCATAAGAGTTTGTTAATAAACCTCTTATATAATCCATAGCATATGGTCTATCGGGATGTCTTGCTAATTGAAGTTTTTGATAATCGCTTAAGTTTTTAAAAGTTTTTTCAACTTCTTTTTGAAGTTTTTTATCTAATATTTCAACTGCATGTTCATCTGATCTTGATTTTGCAGTTATTATTTCATCTTCAATTTTTTTAATCTTTTCTTCAAATGCTAAATAAGTCGCCAATTCTTTCCCTTTTGCATGTTTAAATTAATAAATTTAAACAAGTATATTATAATTTAGTATAATTTTTATAATTATTTAGTAAATTTCCTAAAAATCACTGAACCATTAGTTCCACCAAAACCAAAATTATTACTCATTACTGTAGTTAACTCAGCTTCTCTTGCTGTATTTGCTACATAATCTAAATCACATAATGGATCTTGATTTATAATATTAATTGTTGGAGGAATAATTCCTTCATTTAATGACTTAATTGCAAAAATTGCTTCAATAGCACCAGCTGCTCCTAAACAATGACCAATTTGACCCTTAGTTGAAGTAACTGGAGGACAATTTTGAACTCCTTTAAATACTTCTTTAAGAGCTTTTGTTTCATTTGCATCTCCAACAGGAGTTGATGTTCCATGAGTATTTACATAATCAATTTTTACATCTTCACCTGTAATATGTTTTGCCATATCAAAAGCTGCTTGCATAGCTCTTAGGGGACCATCCATTACAGGAGATGTGATATGATTAGCGTCACCAGATTCACCAAAACCAATAACTTCACAATAAATTTTTGCATTTCTTTCTTGTGCTGATTCTAATGTTTCAAGAACTAAAGCTCCAGCTCCTTCACCCATAACAAACCCATCTCTGTCTATATCAAAAGGTCTTGATGCTGTTTTCGGATCATCATTTCTAGTTGATAGTGCTTTCATTGCAGCAAATCCACCCATTCCAGCTCCACAAATAGCACTTTCAGCACCTACTACTAAAATTCTATCTGCTCCATTTAACATAATAGTTTTACAAGCATCAGAAATAGCATGAGTAGAAGCTGCACAAGCTGTTACATGAGATAAACTAGGACCTTTTAAACCATGTGCTATTGAAATAAATCCACCTAACATATTAACTAATGAAGAAGGAATAAAAAATGGAGATATTCTTTTAGGTCCTCTAGTATTTAATACAATAGAATTTTTTTCAATTGTAGATAAACCACCAATTCCAGAAGCAGAAATCATACCAAATCTTGGAGCATCTTCATTTGAAACCCGTCCATTTTCCAAAGGTATTCCACAATCATTCATAGCTTCTTTTGCTGCTTTTAATCCTAATTGAATAAATCTATCAGCTTTTTTAACTTCTTTCTTTTCCATTACAGTTGTTGGGTCAAAATCTTTTACTTCTCCTGCAATTTTTACAGGGTATTCACTTATATCAAATAGTGTAATAGTATCAATCCCACACTCACCTGCAACAACTGCTTTAAAAGATTCTTCTACATTGTGCCCAATAGAATTTATAGTGCCTAAACCAGTTATAACAACTCTTTTCATCTCTAATTCTCCATATCATTTAAATTAGTCAATTTTTTATAGGTAAAAAACTCAATAATTTAAAAAAAAAGAGTTAAAATAAAATTCTAACTCTTTATGATTCCGCTTTGTATTAAGCGTTATCTTCGATGTATTTAATAGCATTAGCTACAGTAAGAATTCCTTCAGCATCTTCATCAGGGATTTCAATATCAAATTTTTCTTCTAAAGCCATAACTAACTCAACTACGTCTAAAGAATCTGCACCTAAATCCTCAATAAACTTAGATTCTTCTTTTACTAAATCTGCATCGCAATCTAACTGCTCAACTACTACTTCTTTTACATCATCAAATAATGCCATTTTGTTTCCTTTTTTTAAATATGTTTAAGTATTATATCAAAAAAGATTTTAAAAAATCTTTTAAAGAATACTCTTTTTTGAACTAAACGTATAATCCACCATTAACTTTTAAAATTTCACCCGTTATATATGAAGAATGATCAGATAATAAAAAGGCAACTGCTTCTGCAATTTCTTTAGCTTCTCCAAATCTTTTAAGAGGAATATTTTTAACATACTCTTCTTTTACTTCATCTTTAAGTTCATCTGTCATATCAGTTTGAATAAATCCAGGTGTTACTGCATTGTATCTAAGACCTCTACTAGCGGCTTCTTTAGCAAATGATTTAGTCATAGCATTTAATCCACCCTTAGAAGCAGAATAATTTGTTTGACCTGCATTTCCCATTTCTCCAACAATAGAAGAAATATTAACTATTGAACCAAATCGTTTTTTACCCATGAATTTTAGAGCTGCTTTACAACCTATAAAAGATGATGTTAAGTTTGCAGTAATTACATCATTAAAATCATCAACACTCATTCTTAAAGCTAATTTATCTCTTGTAATTCCAGCATTATTAACTAAATATGATAATTCTCCATCTGAATCGACTATAGTTTTAATAGCATTTACGAATTCTTCTTCTATAGTTACGTCTGCTTTTATAATAGCAGCCACTCCACCATTTTTTTCTATTTCTTCTTGTAATTCTTGTGCAAGTTTAGCACCATTTCTGTAGTTTATCCATACTTTTAAACCATAAGATGCTAAAGTTTTGGCAATTTGTGCACCAATACCTTTGCTTGCACCTGTAATTAAAACATTTTTACCTGTAAATTGCATATATTTCCTTTATAATTATAATTATAATCTTTGCTAAATCTGTGCATTATATCTCAGTTTTGCCCATATCTATATTAGCTGTTTGTTTAAACTCTTTTTTTTACTCTTATTGCTAAATAGTAAAAAAATGGAGTATCTAATAGGGCAAGGGCAATTTTTACTAAATAATCACCAATTATTAATTTAATAATTAGATCATAAGGCATAATAAAAGCAAATGCAAGAGTAAAAAATAAAATAGTATCAAATAGCTGTGATGTTATAGTACTAACATTATTTCTAAGCCACCATAAAGAGCTAAATTTTCTTTTAAAATAGTGAAAAATATTTACATCTAATTGTTGAATTAAAAAAAATGTTACTATTGATGCAATTGCTATTCTTACATCTGCTATTAACATAGTTGGAACAATTGCTATAATAGAACCTAGTTTTACGACATCTAAAACATCTTTTTTTTCATACTTCTCACTTAATACATCAGTTAGTAAAAATGTAAATGGATATAATATCGCTCCATACGTTAACCATTCATTTATTGGAAATTGAACAGTATAATTTGCTGCTATAATTAATATTGAAAATAATACTGCATTAATTATGAGTGTTTGTCTTCTCATTAAAACCCTTTTTTAAGATTTTTGAATTTTACTTAAAAATTACTTAAAATTAGTTTTCATCTCTTGTTATAAAATCTACTTCTTTTTCTTTAAAAAATAACCATGAAATAGGAAGAATCTTTACCTTAGCATTTTCTTTTATAAAAGAGATATCTTCATTTATAATAATCATGCAATTACAAGATGCAAGAGTCGAAACCATTCCTGGACTTCTTTTATTTGAAATAGTAAAATATTCTCCATCAAAATAACCAGGAAGCACGGTTATTCTTCCACCTTTTACTTCTAAAGAAGTTTTTAGTTTTCCATAAATATAAGCTTGGTGTAAATCTTTTGAATTATTAAGTTTTTGTATTATTACTTTTCCAAATAATTCAAATATTAAAGATGAAGCTAAGGGATTCCCTGGAAGATTTAGAACAAAAGTATTATCAATTTTTCCAAAAATAGTAGGTTTTCCTGGTTTTATTTTAAGACCATCAAAAAGTATTTTAAAATCAAAAGTATTAAAAGCTTCTCTTGTAAAATCAGCATCTCCTACTGAAACTCCTCCTGAGCTTATAATTAAATCGGCATCTAAAGAGTTAGTAATGGCTTCTCTTATAGCTTCAACAGAATCTTTTGCTTGACCTATAAAACTTACCTCACAGTTTAATTCTTTACAACGTGCTAATAAACTTGGGGTATTAGAGTTATATATTTGATGCTCTTGTATATTTTCATAATGTAGTTTTAACTCTTCTCCTGAGCTAAAAACAACAACTTTCGCTCTTTTAAAAACTTTTATGTGAGATATTCCTTGAGAACTTAACAAGGTAATTTTAGAAAAATCTATTTTTTGCCCTTTTTGTATTAATAGCTCACCTTTTTTTATATCTTCTCCTATATATCTTATATGTTGATTCATTTGTATTTGTGTAGATATTTTAATATGATCATTTTTCTCTAAACTTACATTTTCTTTTGGAACTACTGCTGTTGCATTTTTAGGAATTCTAGCCCCTGTCATTATTTTAATACAGCTTTTGTTTTTCAGTAAGTTCTTATTATTATCTCCTGCAAAAATTGTGTCAATTATTTTTAGTTTTTCATCTCTTTGTTCATAAAATATTGCATAACCATCCATAGCTGAGTTATCAAACTTAGGTAAATTATATCTAGCATTTATATCTTGGGCTATTATTCTATGTAAGCAGTCTTCAATACTAAGAAACTCAAAGCTTGTTTCCTTAATAGAGTTTATAATTATCTTAAGCGCTTCATTTACATTAATAGCCATTAATTATCCTTATGTTTAATTTAGTTATAATATCCAAAATTTTTAAAAGTGAGCTAACAATGGAGATAATGAGTGATGCGGTAAGTACGCATATATTTATGGTATTTGTATTTTTATTTATTATGATTTTTAATCTTATAAATGTATATAAACAAAAGAATTTTATTAAATTAGCAAAAATGCTAAGATTTATGACACCTGTTTATCATGTAAGTAATGCAATGTTAATTTATACAGGAGCAATAGTAGCAGCTTATGCAAAAAGTATTCCTTTAATAGTAGCCTGTATGATTGTAGCATCAATTTTTCTTTTAGTTATTGAAATAAAAAGATTTAAAAAAATGAGAGTTATTAAATCTGATGATGTTAAACTGCAAGAAGAGTTTGTTGTATATGCAAAAAAGATATATACTATTGAAATATCAGTTTTAGTTTTTGTATATATAATTTCTAAAGTGTTTTAATGCAGTTTATACATAATATTGATGCTGGAAAACTTGAGCTTAATATTTGCGATGAAACATATAGATATATTATAAAAGCTAGGCGTCATAAGATTTCTGATTTAATATATTTTAGAAATCTTAGTGATGATTTTTTATACTCTTATGAAATAAAAAATATTTCAAGAAAAGACGTGCTTTTAAACCTTCTCTCAAAAGATGAAAAAGTTATAGAAGCAAATAAAAAGCTTCATCTTATTTGGTGTATTGTTGATATTAAAACAATTGAGAAACAACTTCCATATTTAAATGAAATCGGTGTTGATAAGATCTCTTTTGCATATAGTGAGTATTCTCAAAAAAGTTTTAAAATAAATTTTGAGAAATTGGAAAAAATATTAATTAATTCTTCATCTCAATGTGGAAGATCTTCTATCATAAAGCTTGACGTGATTTCTAATTTAGATGAATATATAAAAAAAAATAATGATTTATATATGTTGAATTTTTCGAAAAATAAAATTCTTGCTAATGAAGAGTATGAAAAAGTATTAATTGGTTGTGAAGGTGGTTTTTCAAAAGATGAGATTGATAACTTTTCTGCTAATAAAATTATTGGTTTAAATACAAACATGATTTTAAAGTCGCAAACAGCTATTTCTTCTCTTGCTTCTAAAATCTTACTATAAGTTAAGTAAAAATAATTAAGAGATAAGTACTTATCTCTTAATCTTCTAAATATATATTATTTTTTCTACCACTCTCTTACAATAGCATGACAGCGAGAACAGGCATTTAACATATCTGAATAAGCATTAGATGCATCAACATAAGCTTTATTATCTAAGTTTAATTCTAATACTGTTGCATCTAGATTAATTCTTTTAGCTTGTGAAATTGCAATATTAACCATGTGTTTTTTATTTTTTGGTAAATAATCTTTAATTACAGCTTTATTTGTAAAAAGTGAATTTCCTTTTTTTACTAATTTAACTCCATCATTTATAAGTACTTTATCGTTGTTTAAAAATCCGCTTTGAATCTGACTCATACCTTTTTCCATCATAGTCATTGATTCTTTCATCACATCTTGAGCTGCAAGAATACTAAAAGCTAAAGTTGAAGCTAAAAGTAATTTTTTAATATTCATTTCTAATCCTTTGTTATAACTTATAAAAATTTTACAATTTAATTATTAAATAAAAACTTAAACTATAGGCCTTGTTTTAATAAAATTATTTTTTGTGACAAATTGTAATTGTTTTGAAACTTAAGAAGAATAAAAAAGGTTTAAAGTAAAACTTTAAACCTTTTTAAATTTTATAAAGAGTTAGTTCTAGTGAACATCTCTCCATTTAGATGCTTTCCATAAGAAGGCAAAAATAGCAAAGATAAGAGCATAAATTAAGAACTTAGGTCCTAATTCTTCTCTTTCAACTTTTTTTGAATCTCCAATTTCTTGCATATATGTAATTGCTTGATCTTCAGAGTCTTTTGTTAATCCAACTCTAGGCATAGCTGTACCTTCTAAGTGTTTTTGTGGATCATTTACAAATTCATGTAAGTATGATTCACTTCTTGATCTTATATATTGAGATAAATCTGGTGGAATTTTACCCATGTATGATTTAATGTTTTCTTTAGGAGTTTTAGCTGCCATTGTACCATTTTTCATATCAGCATATTTAATTCCATGACATCTTAAACAAGCATTAGTAAATACTTCTTTATTTGTCATTTCTTTTGGAGCAATACTTCTTAAGTATGCAACCATATCAGCAATTTCTTGTGCAGGCATCCAGTCATAATTAGGCATAGGATGAACAGCTTCATCTTCATATTTATGAGTAACCTTAGCAGCTTGTGCCGGGTTTCTAATAAATGCAGCTAAATAATCAGCTGTATATAATTTTCCAGCTGTACTTAAATCAGGTGGAACAATTCCATATGCAGCTGCTGAACTAGCATCATCCATAACAGGAGGAAAACCTATTGCTTCAATTGAGTGACATGCAGTACAATTAGCTTGAACTAATGTTGCACCATTTGCAACATCACCAGTAGCATCAATAGCAGGTTTAGTAGCTAACCAAAAGTCATTTGAAGCTTTTTGTTTATTCTGTACATATTCTAAAGTTTCTTTAGCTGAATGAATATCTTTTTTATTATTACTAGCTTGCGCTTCTATTAATAAAACTTTAGCATCTGCAACTAATTCTTCTGATGTAATTTTATCAGCTTGTGCAAAGTTATAATTTGGTGCATCTACATGAGGATGCATTTCATTATGTGCATATGGCTCAACACCCCAGTAAGTAATAAGTGTTAATGCAACTACTACTGCAAGTACTTTTAATTCTCTCATAGTGAACCTCTCTTTTTAGCATCCAGTTTAGTAACAATTGGTAATGCAATAAAAATTAATAAAAATACAACTGCAGCATAGAAACCAACCCATGCATTTGCTCCTGTTGGAGGTAATTTACCATAAACAGTAAGTACAATTAAATCTGCCATTAAAATCCAAAACCAAATAAAGAACGCAGGTCTTTTATGAGCAGGTAAAATTTCAGGATCTCTATCTAAGAATGGTACAATTAAGAAAGCAACATTTGCAAATCCAAATGCAGCAAGACCAATATCAAATGCTTTAAATCCAGCAATATCAAAGAAGAAACCTCTTAATACTTCATACGACCATAAGAAATACCACTCAGGATAAATATGAGCAGGTGTAACCATATTGTCAGCAGGATCAAAGTTAACAGGATCCATAGCAAAGTTATAATGGAAGAATACTAAGTAGAAGTAAAAGATTAAAAATACTCCAAGAACTGCTAAATCTTTTGAGATAAATACAGGCCAAAAAGGAATAACTTTTGATTCTTTTTTATTTCCAGCTAGATATTTTTCAGCTTCTGCATCAAAATCAATATCTTCTGAAGTTTGATTATTAACATGAGGAATTCTTAAAGTATAAAAATGTAGTGCAATAAGACCTAAAATAGCCATAGGTAATAAGAAAACATGTAACATGAAGAATCTAGTTAAAGTAGCATCAGCAACATTAAAGTCACCTCTAATCCAAACTACAAGTGCATCACCAATTAAAGGAATTCCACCAAATAAGTTAGTAATAACCATAGCTGCCCAGTAAGACATTTGTCCCCAAGGTAACATATATCCAGAGAATCCAGCTGCTGAAAATGTCATAAATAATAACATACCAGAAATCCAAATCATTTCTCTACCACGTTTATAAGAACCATAATAGATTCCTGTAAACATATGAATATATATAATTAAGAAGATTACAGAAGCAGCAACACCATGCATATGTCTAAATAACCAACCATAAGCAACTTCTTGCATAATAGTATAGTTAACACTATCAAATGCTAAACCAATATCTGGTTTGTAATACATAAGTAAAAAAATACCTGAGATAATTAAAATACCAAAAGTAGTTGCTAAAAGAACACCCATAGCCCATAAGAAGTTAATATCTTTTGGAATCCAGTACTCTGTCATCATAACTTTGTTAAAAGTAGTAAGATTTAATCGTTGATCTAACCACTCTCCAACAGAGTTTGCTTTTTCAAATTTTGCCATTAGTTCTCCCTTACGCTTGAGTTGCTAAATAACTAGCAATTGCTTTATATTCAGAACCTTCGTTACCTAAAACGATTTTTGTTCCTTCAACAGTAAATGGAGGTAAATCCAATGGTCTAGGAGGTGGTCCAAAAGTTTGTTTACCACTTGCATCAAATTGACCACCGTGACAGGCACATTTCCATTGGTCTTTTTTCCACGCTGGAATACACCCAAGGTGAGTACATAATCCAATAGCAACAGTAAATCTGTCACTTCCGACTTTTAAATCTCTTTGTGAGTCTTCCATATCTGCTGTTTTTTTAAGAACAAAAATAGGCTTTCCTCTCCATGAGAATGTTTGAGGTTTTCCTGGTTTAAGAGGAGCTAGATCAATTGTAGTAAAACCACCAGCTAGGACACTTGGAAGTGGATCCCATGCTTGTTTCATACCAACAAGAGACGCAGCACCACCAACAGCCGCAACAGCTGCAAATGAGTAACCAATAAAATCTCGTCTATTTGTTTCGTTAGACATTTATCTTCCTTTTTTAAAATAAAATCTACTTATTATATTTAATTTTATCTTAAAGATTAATGACATTGGTCAAGCCAAGTAAAAAAGTTTGCAAATATGTTGAAACTACACAGCTATCGAAGTTGATAGTGATTCTCAAGATGTAAAAAATCTTGAGAATTATAAGTTATTTTGATATAAAGGAAAGGATTTCTTTTTCAATATTTCCTTTGTCTATTATTAAATTATGCTTAATTTCAGCAGAAAATAATTTTTTAATTGAAGAAGGAATATTAGTTTTTGTTTCTTTAGCTATTTTTTCTAAAGCATCTTTGTCTGTATATTTATTTGTATCGTTATTAAGTGCATTTAATACAATAGGTGAAAATTTTGTCCATTGTGCTGTTGAATACATAACAGATTTTAATTTTTTTTCTTTTAAGTTCTCATATGCTTTTAAACAAGTTGCTGTATGAGGATCCATTATATAGTTTTTCTTATAATATTTATTAATAATATTTTTTCCAAAATTATCATCTGAATAGCTTGCTGAAAAAAACTTTTGAATCTCTTCTCTTTCTTTTTCATTTAAAGTAAAAATACCTTTTTCATTTAAATCATTCATAAACTCTTTTGTTCTTAAAGAACCAAAAAGATCAAATAATATTCTTTCTATATTTGATGATTTTAGTATATCCATAGCAGGTGAATTAGTTAAGACTAATTTTTTATCTCTAATATCATAAATACCTGTATTTATCCATTGTGTTAGTATATTATTTTCATTTGATGAAATAAGGATTTTTTCAATAGGAAGACCCATTAAAATTCCATAATAAGCTCCAAGAGCATTTCCAAAGTTTCCAGAAGGCACAATTAAGTATATTTTTTCACCAAGTTTAATCTCTTCTTTTCTAACAAGTTCAATATAAGAATGAAGATGATAAATTATTTGGAAAATTATTCTTCCAAAGTTAACAGAGTTAGCAGCTGAAAGTTTGATTCCTTCTTTTTGAAGCTCTTCTTTAAAAGTTTTTGAAGCTAAAAGATTTTTTAAAGCAGCTTGCGCATCATCAAAACTTCCATTTATTCCAATAACTTTTAAATTTTGTGCATCTTCACAAACCATTTGTAATCTTTGAACATCACTAGTTCCACCATTTGGATATAAACAAACAACTTTTATACCTTCTTTGTTTCTAAAAGTATTTAAAGCAGCAGGTCCAGTATCTCCTGAAGTTGCAGCTAGTATTAGATATTCTTCGTTATTCTTTTTTGCTAAATGACTTAAAATAGAACCAAAAGGTTGTAATGCCATATCTTTAAAAGCTCGTGTAGGTCCGTGATATTGTTCTTGTACAAATAAATCATCTTCTATTTTAACTATTGGTGCTGGATTATTTTTATCATCAAATTTATCATATAAATCTAAGGCTTTACTAATTTCTTCTTCCTCTATATTAATTTTAAATTCTTTTAGTAAATCAAATGCCAGTTCTTTATATGAAGAGTTAAGATGTTTTTTTACAAAATCTAAACCTAAGTTTGGAAAAGATTTAGGTACATATAAACCTCCAAAAGATGCAATTGGACTTAAAATAGCCTGCGAAAAGCTTACTTCTTTATCTTTAACTCCATCATTTCCTCTTGTTTCTATAAAATTCATTTTTTTCCTTATTTTTCTTCATTTAGTAATTTATTAATATCAATACCATTATTAGGATTTTCTTTTCTTAAAAATTGAGTTCCAATTCCTCTGCTTGTAAAAAGCTCAAGTAAAATTGAGTGCTCAACACGACCGTCAATTATATGGGCTTTATTAACACCATTATGAATAGCTTCAATACAAGAATCAACTTTTGGAATCATTCCACCTTCAATTGTTCCATCTTTTTTATAATCTTCTACTTTTTGTTTATCTAAAGTAGTAATTAATTCTTTATTTTTATCTAAAACACCAATAATATCAGTTAAAAAAATAACTTTTTGTGCCTTTATTGCTGCTGCTATTTTTGAAGCTGCAATATCTGCATTTATATTATAACCTGGATGTCCAGGCTCGCTTGAATCAGCAATTGGAGCAATAACAGGAATATAACCTTGTTCTAATAAATCATTAATCATATTTGCATTAATTTGTGTAATAACACCTGTATAACCAAACTTTCCATTTTCTTTAGGAATTGCTTTAATTATTGCATTGTCTTTTCCCGATATTCCTATTGCTTTTGCCCCATGATGATTTAATAAAGAGGTAAGGTTTTTATTAATTTCTCCACTTAAAACCATTTCAACTATTCTCATAGTCTCTTCGCTTGTAACTCTATGTCCATCTATAAATTCTGATTTAATTTTAAGTTGTTCTAAGAGTTCTGAAATTCTTGCACCTCCTCCATGAACTATGACAGGTTTTATTCCAACAAGAGCTAAAAGTGCTATATCTTGAGCAAATTTTTCTTGTAAATTTTTTGAAGTTTGAGCAGAACCACCATATTTTATAACAATAGTTTTGCCATGAAATTTTTTTATATAAGGTATTGCATCAAGTAAGGTTGTTATTTCTGAATGTTTATTTTGCATTTGTAATTATGCCTTTTTGTATAAAAATTTGAAAATTATACAACAAATAAACTTTTTATATTATAATATGTTACTTAATGATAAAAAGGCTTAAAATGAATACCTTACCTTCTGACGCAAAATTATTAGAAGTAGAAAAAGCAACACTTAGTTTTTATGAGTTTTATAAAGATAGTATTAAATATTATTATTTTGATTCAAGTGCTTGTACTCCACCAGATCCAATGGTAAATGCAATAGTTGGATTAGAATTAATTAAAGATGATAATAGATTAATAATGATTAATCATCAAATTCCAAATGCTTTATTAACAAAAATTACACATACTTACAATGTTGATATTTCTGCTTTAGATAATGGTCATGTTAAGTTAGAATTTTCTTTAAAATAAAAGAGTTAGTATCAAAACTAACTCTAAAGCATAAAAATATAAAACCTACAACTTAATAGCTTACTAACAAACCTATAACTTAGCAACAAACTTAATAACTCTATTTCTTCCATTATTCTTAGCTTCATATAAGGCACCGTCTGCTTCTTTTACACAATGGGCAAGATCAATACACTCTTTAGTGTAAATTGAGCAACCAATAGAAATAGTCTTATTAATAGTAGTATTATTAGCAGGAATATCTTTAGATGAAAAGCTTAAACGTAATTTATTTGCAAAAGCTTCAATATGTTTTATATCACAATCATATAATAAAAGTAAAAATTCTTCACCTCCATATCTTATACAAATATCAGAAGCTCTTGTATTCTCTAGTAAAGTAGCTGCTAGTGCTTTAATTACATTATCACCAACATCATGACCATAAGTATCATTAACTGGTTTAAATAGGTCAATATCTATCATTAAAACACCAATAGGTACATTTTTCCTATTTGCTTGTGCAATAATCTTAGGAACAGTATCTTTAAGATATTTTCTATTATATAAACCAGTTAGCCCATCTAAATTTGCAGTGCGCTCTAGTTTTAAGGTTAGTTTCTTAGAAATAATTTCTGTTTTTGAAGTATCAATATAATCAGTTATTAAGTGAGTAATTCTTCTTACTCTTAGTGTTTCTTCTTTTGTTTTCGTAACAATACTTAAAATAAAATCAAGTTCGTTTGAAATAGAATAAGGAATACAAATATGCTCTTCATCTCTTGAGCTAAAAGCAGAACAAATATTAGTAAATTGGCAAGAGTCTATTATTGTATTTGCCTTATCTGCTCTACAGTTTTCTTTTTCTGCATTACACAATACTTCATTTCTTGCATAAACTTGAACTATTTTTCCAGTAATAGTATTTGCTTCAAACATTGTAAAATGATCTAATCCAAAGGTTTTTATTAAAACCATTGCAAATCTTTTATAAATTAATTCTAAAGAGTTATCGTGCTGAATAGTTTTTCTATATTGATAAATATCAGATAATCTTGCAACAGATTCTTTTACTCTTATTAAAGGATCTTTTGATTCATTTTTATCTTTAACCATAAAAATATTTATATTATTATCAATATCCTCTAGTGTGCTTTGAATTTTTATTAATAAATCATTAATCCATTTTGCAACATTTTTACTCTCATTTGAACCAAAATTAGCAACTCTTGCAGAATAATCACCTTCTTGTGCTCTTAACATAACATTTTTAATAGAGTCAAAAATATTTAAAAATGGTGAAATTAAAAAATTAATAAAAATAATAACAAGACCCATTAAAATTATAATAATAATTAAAGTATTAAAAAGTATGCTAATACCTTTTTCTTTTGCTGAATCTATAGACATTTCTATACTAATAGCACCTAAAGTATCTCCCACTTTTGCAGAACTATGACAGGAAATACAGTTTATTTTTCCCTGATTATGGGCTTTGTATGGAATAGTGATTCTATATGTACTTTTCCCAAAAACAGACTCTTTAATACTTTTTTTAATTAAACCTGTTCTTAAAACTTCTCTATCAATTTTATCTCTTGGAGCTTCATTTAATAAACCATGTCCATACTCTTGTATAACAAGTTCACTTCTACTTAACCAAATTTTATTTATATTGCTTAAGTCTTCTAGTTCCGATATAAACAGTGCTCTATCATCAATAACTCCTGAAACCATTTGTGATGTTAAAGCATTTTCAACTACTTGAGCAATAGTTTTAGCCTTGTCATCAATTGTTTTGATTCCATAATCTCTAAAATTATATATAATATTTATAGATAAAAGTGAGAAAATTAAAAAGGTCATTAAAATTAGAAGTAAAAAAACTTTATTCTTTGTATTCATTCAAAATCCTGGCATTAATAGATGAAAATAACATAATTTAACTAAAAATAATATTCTAAACGAGGGATTCTTTATTAATTTTTTTGTATTATCATTTTATGAAACAATTTATAGCTTTAAAAGCAAGTGCAGGAAGTGGAAAAACTTTTGCACTAACAGTTAGATATATTTCCTTATTATTGCTTGATGCAAAACCAAAAGAGATTCTGTCTTTAACGTTTACAAACAAAGCAGCAAATGAAATGAGTGAGAGAATTTTTAAAACACTTAGTACATTAGGTGATGATGAAGCTTATTTAAGTGCAATTATTGAACAAAGTTCTTTAAGTAAAGAAGAAATTTTAGGTAAAAAAAGCAAGTTATTAAAAAAATATGCTAAATCAGAATTGTCTATTTTTACTATTGATAAATTTGTAAATAAAATTTTAAGAGAATTTTCTGGTTATATTGGAATAAGTGATGATTTTGAAATTCATGAAGATGATAGCGAGCACTTAAGTTTAAGATTCTTGGAATCCTTGGAACTAAAAGAATTTGATAAATTAATAAATTTTTCACTTCATGAATCAAAAAAATTCAACTCAATTTTTGATTTATTTAAAAACTTACTTGCAAAAAATGAAGTTTTTGATATTGTAAATATTGATTCATCTTTAATTTCTTTACAAAAAGAAGAAGTATTAAAAAAAGCATATAAAATAAAAGAACATATTTTAAACTTTCCTTCTTCATCAAAATCTGCACTTAAAGCTGTTGATTTTAACTCTTTTTCTTCTTTGTTAACTAAGGGAAAATCTTGGCTAGGAAAAGAGCATATGAATGAATACTCTTATTTTAAAAAAGCTTCTAATGAAGAAATTGAGCTAGTTTTCAGCTCTCTTAAATCTTTAGTAAATGATTATTATAAACTACGGTCAGCTCATAGTTTAAGTTCACTTTATGAGCTGTTTTTGATGTTTAGGAATTATAAAAATTCATATAATAAAAATAAAAACTACTTAGAATTTAATGATATTTCAAACTTAGTATTTGAGCTTTTACATGAAAAAATAGATAAAGACTTCTTGTATTTTAGACTTGATAGTACATATAAACATATCTTAATCGATGAGTTCCAAGATACTTCACTTTTGCAGTTTAATATTTTAAAACCTTTAATTGATGAAATTTTATCTGGTTCAAAAGAAGAATTTAAAAGTTTTTTTTATGTTGGTGACACAAAACAATCTATCTATAGATTCAGAGGTGGAAAAAGAGAGTTATTTGATTATGTAAGTTCTAAATATCCTCAAGTTGAAGTTGAGCAATTAAATACAAATTATAGAAGTTCTTCAAAAATAGTATCTTTTGTAAATGATACTTTTACTAAGGTAAATAATTATGAATATATTAAACAAGAAAGTATTCATAAAAATGGTTATATTGAAGTTCTTGAAGATGAAGCTTTAAGTGAAGAGGAAAAGTTTAAAAATGTTGCAGTAAAAATATCACAACTCTTTAAAGAAGGTGTTAATGCAAATAATATTGCAATTTTAACTTATACAAATGATGATGTATTAACACTATTTTCTTATTTACAAGAAAAATTCCCAAATACTAAAATATCTACAGAAATGACTTCCAGACTTATAAATCAGGCTAATGTAAAAGCTTTAATAAATGCAATTAAATATTTGTATTACAAAGAAGATATATATAAAGAAAATCTAAATGCAATTTTAGGAAAAAATTTATTAAGTTCATATGATTATTTTCTAGATTTACATACTAATTCTATACAAGCACTTATAAAAAAACTAGCAGCTCATTTAAATATTATTGATGATAATGTAATTAGATTTATTGAAATTAGTTCAAAATTTGAAAATGTTGTTGATTTTGTTTATGAAATTGATAAACTAGAAGACTCTATTTTAAATTCACAGCAAAATGGTCTTCAAATACTTACAATTTTTAAATCAAAAGGTTTGGAGTTTGATACAGTTATTTTACTTGATAGAATTAAAAGAAAAAATGCTGATAAAAGTTCATTATTATTTGAATATGATAAGGTTTTTTTAAAAAATGTTTTTTATAAAATTGCTGGTTTAGAAAACTTTGACTTACGATATAAAGAAGCTAAAAATAAAGAAAAAGTTTTAGAGCGTGAAGATGAACTAAATATTTTATATGTAGCAATGACAAGAGCTAGAAATAATCTTATAATATTTAAAAAACAAAAATCTTCTGTTTTTGACTTACTTAATTTAAGTTCTGTGCAAATAGGGCAAGTTTATGTTTCAAGTGATATAAAAAATGAAACTACTAAAAAAAATAGAGTTATATATAAGGCGCTTTCTTTAGGTGTTCAAGAAAAAAGTATCAAAAAAATAAAAGATACAGATTATAGTTTACATTCAAAATATTTTGGTCTTTGCACACATTACTGCTTAGAAATGATGAATACTTTTGATATTAAAGCTTTAGAATATGCTTTAAATATATCAAAAAGTAGATTTTCTTCTTATTTAAGTGCTGAAGATTTTATAGATATTAAAAATAGAATTTCTTTATTAGTTAAAAATGAATATTTCTCAAATCTTGTAATAAAGTCAGAGTTTCTAAGTGAGCAGGCTTTGATATACAAAGGTGAGTTAAAAATAATTGATTTATTATTAAAATATGATGATAAATATATTATTTTTGATTATAAAACTACTTTAAATGAACAAGAAGAACATCTTTCTCAACTTCTCTATTATAAAAAAGCGATAAAAGATATTTTTAATACTACTGAAGTTTCTTCTTTTGTAATTTATTTAAAACCTAAAGAAGTTTATTTTAAAGAAGTATAAGCGATTTTAAATAAAATATCTTATAGATGCAAAAGCATAAAGATTTATATCTTTTAATTGCTCTACTTCTTTTTGTGAAACAATACCACCTAAGGCTATGATATTCATATCAAAAATAGATCTAATTTTTTTTAAATCTGCTATACCTTTTATTTTTCCCTTATTAGGAGTATCAAATATAGCAGAATAGGTAACCGCATCAGCATATCTCTTTTGTGCTTTTTCTATTTCAAAAATATTATGGCATGAAATTATTACAAATAAATCAAGTTCTTTGGCTCTTGAAATCTTATTGAACTGCTGTGAAGTAAGATGAACTCCAGTGGCTCCTAGTTTTTTTGCTAAATCATAATTTTCATTTAAAAGAATTTCTTTAATTTTATATTCTTTACATGTTTGAATAAAAACTTCTGCTAATTCTTTGTAATTTGATGAATATTTATCTCTAAAACAGGCAATATCAACCTTGTTTTTTTCTAAGGCAAAAGAGAGTTTCTTTTTAAATTTTTTTACGTCATTAGAATAATATTGTGGGTCAGTAATTAAATACTGTTTTAAGTACATTATATTTTAACCTTTACATTAAATAAATGTAATAATAATATAAGTTAGAAAAATTCTTACTTATATTGTCCTAAAAATTCTTTTCCTTGCATATCTTTTACAATACTTTTGTAAGTTTATCTTTTGTGCTTGAACTAGAGGCCTTGTCTTGTGGTCTTTCATTCAAAGTGTGTTATTGCATTATTACTTTGCTTAAGGCCACTTACTTGCTCTTTAATTTATGTAATTAGTTATATTTATTTTATACAAAAACTAGATAAGTTTTATATAAAAAAAAAGGGGAGAAAAGAGTAAAACTCTTTTCTCCCCTTTTGGAAGTTTTTAATATCTATATATTTTTAGATTAAATTAGTGATCTTCGCTATCCATCATAATAGAACCAGCAATATACACATATGTTAAAATCATAAATATAAATGATTGTAATAATGCAAATGCACTTAATAAGAAAAAACCTGGTAATGGTAAAATCCAAGGAACTAACATTAAAAGTACCATTAAGAACATATCATCACCTTTGATTGAACCAAAAAGTCTAAATGATAAAGAAATAACTCTTGAGATATGAGAAATTATTTCAATTGGGAACATTAAAGGAGCAAGTATTGGAATTGGTCCCATAAAGTGTGCAAAATATTTAACAAACCCATTTGTTTTAATACCTAAGTAGTTGTAATAAACAAAAATTATTATTGCTAAACTTAATGTAAAATTGATATTTCCTGTTGGTGATTCAAAACCTGGAATAACTCCAAGTAAATTTGAAAATAGTATAACTAACCCAAGTGAACCAATTAGTGGTAGGTATACTCTTGCATTTTTTTCACCCATAGTCTCAGCACCCATTGAGATAACACCTTGCAGAAAAGCTTCCATTACATTTTGTGAACCTGTTGGAACTAATTGTAATTTTGCTGTTGCTGCTCTTGATACCATAAAAATAGCAGCAATTGCTAAAATTAAGTGAGATAAAATTATCCATTCTTGTGAGTGACCGCCAATTGCACCTAAGAATGTAAATAGTCTTTCTTCCATTGTTTCCCTTTTTTCTATATTATCTTTTTTTAATTATTTTGATGATTATATATTTGTTTTACTAAAATTCTAATAAATATTTCTTAAATTTTTTTATATATGCTTAAATCTATAAGCATTGTGTTTCAATTTTTCACGAATTAGTTTTTGATGCTCGCTTCCTTTTGTTTCAACTGCAATAGTAACATGTGCTTCGCCAAACTCAAGTTTTACAGAATTTCTATCATAATCAATTTGAACTATATTCGCATCTATTTCTTTAAATATATTAGTTAAGTGCATTAAGGCACCTGGTTTATCCATTAAAGTAACTAATAAGTTCATCTTTCTGTTGGATTTTACTAAACCTTTTTCAATAATAAGCGAAAGCATAGTAACATCAATGTTTCCTCCTGATATTAAAGCACAAACATTTGAGTCTTCAATATCAATTTTATTATGCATTAAAGCAGCAACACAAACAGCTCCTGCTCCTTCAACTACTAGTTTATGCTTTTCTAATAAAAATAAAATTGCATTTGCAACTTCTTGATCTTCAACTTCAACTATTTCATCAACATATTCTAGAATATAATCTAACATTTTAGGAGTTACATCTCGTACAGCAATTCCATCTGCAATAGTTTTAACGGATAAGGAATCAATAGCTAATCGTGAATCAAAAGATTCTTTCATAGCTCTAGCTCCACTTGCAACAACTCCAATTATTTTAATACTTGGATTTAGAGCTTTTGCAGCAATTGCTGCTCCTGAGATTAAACCTCCACCACCAATTGGTATAATTAAAGTATCAAAGTCGTTTTTCTCTTCTAAAATTTCTAAAGCAATTGAACCTTGACCAGCAATTACATCATCATCAGCAAAAGGATGAATAAAAATTTTATTATTTTCTTTTGCAAATTCTTTTGCTGCTTTATAAGCATCATCATAAGTAAGACCTTGTAAAACTACTTTTGCACCATAAGATTTAACACCTGAAACTTTTGTCAAAGGAGTAGCTTCTGGCATAAAAATAGTTGCTTCACATGAAAAATGTTTAGCACTATAAGCTAAACCTTGAGCATGATTACCAGCACTAGCAGCTACTACGCCATTTTCTCTTTCTTCTTCTTTTAATAAAGAAAGCCTATTAAAGGCACCTCTTAATTTAAAACTACCAGTTAATTGTAAGTTCTCTTTTTTTAAGTAAATATTCCCATTACATAATTCGCTTAATATTGGAGCATATGTTAATGGAGTATGATTTATAATACCCTTTAATCTTTTTTGGGCTTCTTTTATGTGGTTTAATGTTATCATTGTATTATCTTTGTTTGAATATATTGAAATCAATAAATATATTATCCAAAAAAATATTTTTTTTATATAAAGGCATTTTTTTAGTGAAATTTACATATGTTACACTTTTTCCAAAATTAATTGAATTTTATTTTCAAGACTCTATTTTAAAAAGAGCAGTTGATTC
Source organism: Arcobacteraceae bacterium (assembly GCA_965224485.1). Lineage (GTDB taxonomy): Bacteria > Campylobacterota > Campylobacteria > Campylobacterales > Arcobacteraceae > NORP36. The sequence continues at coordinate 27,537 of CBDCZH010000018.1, forward strand.
TTCTTTTATCTCTTATGAATTTTATGATCCTCGAGTTTATACTTTGAATAAACATAAAAAAGTTGATAAGCAAATAATAAGTGGAGGAGCAGGTATGTTAATGACTTGCCAACCATTATTTGACTGTCTTGATGAAATTAAAAGGAAAAACAAAGATGCTTATATTATTTTCCCTCTTGCTGCTGCAAAAGTTTTCAGGCAAAACGATGCTAAAAGATTAGCAAAGAAGAAAAACATTGTTTTTGTATCAGGAAGATATGAAGGAATTGATGAAAGAGTGATAGAAAAATATGCAAATGAGGTATTTTCTGTTGGAGAATACATTTTAACAGGTGGAGAATTGCCATCATTAACTATGAGTGATGCAATTTCAAGAAATGTTGAAGGAGTTTTGGGAAACGCCCAATCTTTGGAGCTTGAGTCTTATGAAAACCAACTTTTAGAAGCTCCTTCTTTTGCAAAACCAGAGATTTATGACAGTAGAATTGTCGTTAAAGAATTTCTAAAGGGAAATCATAGTAAAATTTCCGACTTAAAAATCCAAATGGCAATTTGTAAAACGAAATATTATAGACCTAATAAGGAAACGAAATGAAAAATAGATATATTGCAAGCTTTGAAGCAGCACAATTAGAAACAAAAGAGATCCCTGCATTTAGAGCTGGAGATACAGTAAGACTTGGTATTGAAATTAAAGAGGGTGAGAAAAAAAGAGTTCAAACTTTCGAAGGTATCGTTATCGCTAGACATGCTGAAGGTACAAGTGCAACTTTTACTGTTAGAAAAATTGGAGCTAACTCAATTGGAGTAGAGCGAATTTTTCCATTATATTCTGATTCTATTAAAACTTTTGAAGTTTTAAGAAGAGGAAGAGTTAGAAGAGCTAAACTTCATTACTTAAGAGAATTAAGAGGAAAAGCAGCTAGAATTAAAGAACTTAAAAGTAAATAAACTAAGGCCAAGCCTTAGTTTAATTATGAATTCGTATACTTTAATACACAGCGCACTACTTTGTGAGGCGCAAACACTTATAAATTTTTTAAAACTAAAACAAGACAATTCTGTCAAAAACTTACCAAAAAAATCAAAACTTTATTCTAATGAAACTACTATTTTAATAGTTTCTGGCATGGGGAAAGAACATACAATTTCTGCTCTTACTTTCATCTTTTCACAGTATAAAATAAATAAAGCTTTTAATATTGGTATTGCAGGTTCTTGTGATAAAAGTATAAAAATTGGTGAGTTGTTTTGTACAAATAAAGAACTTGAAAATATTAAGAAAAAGAGTATAAGCTGTGTAAATACTGTTTGTACTGATACTTCTAAAATAAAAACTACCCTTGTTGATATGGAAAGTGATTATTTTATAAGTATTTGTAAAAAAAATATAGAAGAGTTTTATGTTTTTAAAGTTGTATCAGATTATTGTGAAGCTAAAATTCCTTCAAAATCTTTTGTAATTGCATTAATACAGAACTCTTTATTTAACTGGAAATATCTATTATGAGTTTAGAAAAATTTAATGAACATATAAATAAAACAAATTACAAAAATTTAAGCAATGAAAATCAAAATTTTATTAAAAATAAATTTTTAGAATATAACTTTTCGTATCAAGAATTAAAACAATTAATTGATTTCTCGATTGATTTTATATTATGGCATGAAGCTGATATAAAAAATGTTTTTAAAGAAGAATATACTTCAAGAAAAGATGCCTTTAATGATATAAGAGATATTTGGACTGCTTTAAAAAACAAACCAAACTCTTACTCTAAGTTTTCAAAAGATTTATATAAAAATGATGTAAGAAAATTTACTTTTAATACTTTTGAGGGTGAAAAATCTTCTCTTGGAGCCTGTCCTGTTGCCTCAGAGGGCACAAGATGCTGTAATTTATTAACACTTGATGCAGTTCAATCTTGTGGTTTTGACTGTTCATACTGCTCAATTCAATCTTTTTACAATCAAGATAAAATAGGTTTTGATGTTAATTTTAAAAAGAATCTTGAGAACCTTGTTTTAGATCCAAATGAAACGTATCATATAGGAACAGGTCAGAGTAGTGATAGTCTAATGTGGGGAAATAAAGAAGGAATTTTAGATGCTTTATTTGCTTTTGCAAATAAATATCCAAATGTAATTTTAGAGTTCAAAACAAAATCAAATAATATAAAATATTTTTTGGAAAATGATGTTCCTAAAAATATTATTTGTACTTGGTCTTTAAATACACCTACAATTATTCAAAATGAAGAACATTTAGCTGCCACTTTAGGTCAGCGAATAAATGCTGCAAAAAAACTAAGTAATAAGGGTGTTTTAATAGGTTTTCACTTTCATCCAATAGTTCAGTATGAAAATTATTTAGAAGAGTATGCTGATGTTTATAAAAGATTAATAACAACTTTTGATCCTAAAAAAGTTGTTTTAATATCTTTTGGAACATTAACATTTATAAAACCAGTAATAAATAAAATAAGAGCAAGAAACTTTAAATCAAAAATATTACAAATGCCTTTTGAAAATGCAAATGGAAAAGCTTCTTATAGTTTAGATGTAAAAAAAGAGATGTTTAAACATGCATACAAAGCTTTTGAAGCTTGGCATAAGGACGTATACTTTTATCTCTGTATGGAAGATCAAAGTTTATGGAAAGAAGTATTTGGATATGAATACAGCTCAAACAATCAAATGGAAGATTTTATGAAAATGTCTTATACAAATAAGATTGAGAGCTTATAAATGTTACATGATATTGCAAATAGTATTGTAAGTATTGTAGGAGATTTAGGATATGCTGGAATATTTATTCTAATGTTTTTAGAAAGTACTTTTTTCCCTTTTCCTTCTGAAATTGTTATGATTCCAGCTGGTTATTTAGTATATAAAGGTGAAATGAACCTTTTTATGGTTTTATTTTGTGGAATATCAGGTAGTTTAATAGGGGCTTTATTTAACTATTTTTTAGCAATAAAACTAGGTCGTATTTTATTGATTAAATATGGTAGATATGTTTTAATAAGCGAGCAAACTATTAAAAGAATGGATGATTTTTTTCTAAATCATGGGCATATCTCAACATTTTCAGGAAGATTAATCCCAGGTGTTAGACAGTTAATCTCTTTTCCAGCAGGTTTAGCAAAAATGAATCTTTTTACTTTTTGTTTATATACAAGTTTAGGAGCAGCTATTTGGGTGATTATATTAACTGCTTTAGGATATTATATTGGTGAAGAAGAATTATTATTAAAACAATATTTGTCATATATAGTTTATTCTCTTATTACTTTTTTAGCTATTCTTACTTTTATTTATTATAAAAGAACAAAGGTTTAAAATGACAGCTTTAGTAACTGGTTATAGTTCAGGTATAGGCAAGGCAATTTGTGAAGAACTTGAAAAAAACTCATATACTATAGTAAAATTACAAACACGATTAGAAGATACAAAAAATTTAGAACTAGAAGTTAAAAAGATATTAAAAAACAATGATATAAATATTTTAGTTAATTGTGCTGGTTTTGGAATTTTTAAAGCTCATGAAGAAATACAGGTTTCACAAATACTTCAATTAATAGCAGTAAATCTTACTGCTCCTATTATTCTTTCTAACTTATGCTTACGTTCTTTGAAAAAAACAAAAGGTCATATTATAAACATATCTTCAATTGAAGCTACAAAACACTCAAAGTTTTCAGCTTTATATACAGCAAGTAAAGCAGGATTAAGAGATTTTTCATTAAGTTTATTTGAAGAGTTAAGACGTTCAGAAGTAAAAGTAACATCAATTAACCCAGACCTAACAAAAACACCTTTTTTCTCTAATCTTAACTTTGAGCCAAGTTGCAATGAAAAAGCTCATTTATTAGCTTCTCAAGTAGCTAAAACGGTATTAGATGTGATAAATTTTGAAGGTGTTATTACAGATATAACTCTAAGACCTATGAAACTTGAAATCACAAAAAAGAAAGTTATAAAAGACTAGTTTACTTCTTATCTTCATATCTTGCTAATATTTCTATTAAATGAAAACCAAATTCAGTTTTAATAGGGCCATGGATTTTATGTAAATCTTCTTTAAATACAACAGCATCAAACTCTTTTACCATATCTCCTTTTAAAAAAGTACCTAAATTCCCTTTTTGTTTTTTAGAAGAACAAGATGAGTATTTCTTAGTAGCTTTTTCAAAAGTAATCTTTTGTGATAAAATCTCTTTTTTAATCTTAGTTGCTTCTTTAAAAGATTTTACTAAAATATGTCGAACACTCGCTTTTGCCATGTGTATCCTTTTTTGAATTAAGTACTTAAATAATAGGTCTATTATATCTCATAAAATATAATGAAGGTAAAGCCAAACCCAAACCAATAGCACTTAATATTGAGATAGCTTTTAATGCATTTTGTACAAAAAGTGTTATTAACTCTATTGATACTGCATGGGAATTCATATCAATTAAGGCTATCATTGCAGTAAAAGCATAAGTTCCTGGAAGAAGAGGAATAATTGAGGCAACTGTGTAAATAGGTCTTGGAATTTTATATTTTCTTGACCAATAAAATGTAATCATTCCTATAATAGTAGAAGCTATGAATGTTGCTAGTTCTATTGAAATATTTAAATCTATTAAAATATACCTTGAAGTAAAAGCAATAGAACCTCCAAGTGCACAATAAATTAAAGTATGTTTAGGAACATTAAAAACCATTGCAAAACCAAGAGCTGGAATTGCAGAAAAAATAGCATTGAAAAAATAAGTACTAATTACTTCACTCATTACCAACCTTCAACATTAAGTAAAGAAAAAGCTAAAATTATACCAATACTAGTTGCAACAGTTAAAAGTGTAGCTTGCATCCATCTTCCCCAAGCCATTGATAAATAACCCTTAAGCGCATCTAAAACTGAGTTAATAAAAGGAAAACCAGGAGCTAGTAAAATTACACTAGATGTTAGTGCAATATTAGGTGTTTGACTTAGGTTAAGGGTATAAGCTAAACTTGAAATAGCAGTTGCTACAAAAGCAGTTATTGCAAAAGCTATAAATAAAACAAATTTTTTCCTTGCAAGTTCTTGTCTAACATACATAGCAGTAGAGGATGCGAAAAATGTGATAATAAAAGCTTGCCAATCTGCTCCATAAAGGTAAGAAAAACTAGCACATGATAAACCAACCATAAATATAATAAGATTCTTATTATAATATTTTGGTTTTATATTTTTCATTGTTTCTATCATATAATTAGCATCATAAGAGTTTTCTTCAACTTGAAAAATCATATTTTGAACATCACAAACAATTGACATATTAATTGGTTTGTGATGGACTCTTCTTGTAGTTGTAATACATTGCTTATTGTATAAAGCAGTTAATACAATAGCTGAAGGAATTAGTGAAATTTCAACAGAATCAAGACCTAATGCTTTCCCTAATCTTTGCGCAGTTAATTCAACAAGCCTACTTTCTGCACCAAATTCTAAGATTAAAACAGAAGCTTTTATTACAGCCCTGGTTATTTTGATTAACTCTTCTTTACTTAATTCTTTTTTAATATTTTTTAACATATGTTTTTATAAAATTATATCAATTGAACTTTGAGGTTTACCAATATAATAACCCTGAACAAAATCAACCCCAATTTCAATAATTATATCTGCTATTTCTTTTGAGTGAACTTTTTCCGCAATTGTTTTAACGCCAATATTTCTAGCAAAGTCAACTATTGATTTTACAATAATTCTAGAATCTATGTTATTATCAATATTTTCAATTAAAGAACTATCAATTTTTAAATAATCAACTTTTAAATTTACTATATAAGAAAAATTAGAATATCCAGAACCAAAATCATCAATTGCAATTTTTACGTCAAATTCTTTTATTTTTTTAATAAAATTATTTACTAAAGAAAAGTCATTGATTTCTTCACTTTCTAATAATTCAATTATTAATCTATTTCCAAGTTGATACTTTTTTAACATCTCAAAAAGATATTCCATTGTTTCTTCATTCACAATATCATCAATTGATAAATTAATTGAAAACTCAATACCTTCTTTATCTTTAAAATATAGAAAAGATTTTTCAATAATTCTTTTAGTAATAATGGGATACTGTTTTGCATTTTTAGATATACCCAAGAAAATATCAGGAGAGTAGGTCTTATCTTCATGAATCATTCTTGCTAAACACTCATATTTATTTATTGTATTTGTTTTAACATCTTTAATAGCTTGAAAATAAACAGTAATATTATCACTTTCAAGAGCTTGTTTTATATTAGCACTCCATGTTATATGTTTTTCATACTCTTCTTGTAAACCAAGTGAGTTATCAAACTCTTCAAAAAGTGTTTTTTTGATTTTTGCATTTCTTACTGCAATTGTTGCTTTTTCAACTATTCTATCTTTTGTATCAAAAACTACACCTAAAGAAGATTGTATATAAATGTCTGTGTCGTTATAAACATAATAAATACTATTTAAAGATTTTATCAAAGCTTTACAATAATCAATTGTAATCTTTTCTTGTGTTAAAATTGCAAATTCATCTCCAAAAAGTCTATATACCTTATGAGAATATCTTGTTTTTTCTCTTAAGTACATTGCTAGTTGTTTTAAAATAACATCGCCAACTTTAACTCCGTAAAAATTATTTAGTTTTCTAAAAGAGTCAATATCTATAATCATTAAAGAATTATATTCATTTTTTTTAATATCTTCATTTAGTTTTACAAAGTTAGGAAGCCTTGTTAGGGAGTCTGTATATAAATTGTCAAATAACTTATCATAAAAGAATTTGGTTTTTTGTATTAAAGAATTAAAAGAGTTTTCTAAAATAAGAATTTCTGTGATTTTTGGATTCACATTTGATTTTATATCTAAATCATCACTTTTACTAAGAGCTTGAATACTTTTTGAAAATAATGTAATTGTTGAAACAATTTTTTTATTAACTACAATGTAAAATATGAAAGAACAAATTAGAAGTAGGCTTATAAAAAAACCTGCATAATAAATACTTAAATTATGTAAGGCTGTTTTAATATCTTGAGTATTATTTGCAATATGAAATTCTTTAATTAAAAATGTTGCAAATATTACAATGAATATGCTAGAAACTAAAAGAATTAGTATTATTTTTAGAATAAGTTTTTTAGTAGATATAGTTTTGTTTTTATTCATAGTTGTCCATGATGTTTGAATTTAGCCTAATAGTAGCATAATTATTCATAATAAAAATTAATATTATTATCTCTTTTTATAGATAATTTTTAAAAAAAATGTAAAGTAAATATCTCTTATTGATATTTATCAATACTCTTTTTATTAAAATTACTTATAATTGCACAAATGAAAACAAGGATTATAATATGCAATTATTACCAAACGATGCTAAGAAAATAGAAATAGCAAATGCAACAGTAGATTTTTTTGAATATATACAAGATGGTTTAACATTCTACTATTTTGATACTTCAGCTTGTGGACCACCTGAACCTATGGTAAATGCCATGTTAGGTTTACAATTATTAGATAATGATAATAAAAGATTAATCATGATTAATCATAAAGCACCAGGTGGTCTTTTCCCTAAAATTGAAGAAAACTACACTTATGAAGTATCACAAATTGATGGTATGGCAAAAGTTGTTTTTGCTTTTAAAGGTGGAAACTCAAATGATACAGATTTTTCATCAAACAAATGTGGTGGATGAGAAAATAAATGAAACCAATATCACAAGATTTTGCACCTCCTTTTAATTTAATATCACCATATTTTATTATAGGAACACTTGTTTTCTTTCTATCTTCACTTTTCTTATTTACTTTTGATGTAAGTACTTTAAGTTATTTAGACCCTAAACTTTTGTCTTTAGTGCACCTTTTCTTATTAGGTTTTGTGATGATGATTATTTTTGGAGCTATGGCTCAATTAATTCCTGTAACTCTTGAAGTAGGGCACTCTTGTGTTGAATTATATTATGTAATTTGGCCCTTACTTATAAGTGGTACAGCTTTAATGTTTTTTGGCTTCTCTTCTTTACCAATTCTTTTGCCCTTTGGTGGGCTTATTGTTTTAATAGCAATGTTTATATTTTTAGCAGAAGTATTCTTAACAATAAAAAAAGTAAAAAAATATAATAACGTAATTAAAAGTTTAATTATTTCAAATATATTTTTATTTATTGGTGTGATAATAGGTATTATTTTAGCCCTAGCTTATTCTGGTTTGATTATAGTAGATATGGATGCTTTATTAAAAGTGCATGTTTTTTTACTAGTTCTTGGATATATAGTAATAACTATTATGGCCTTATCTTTAATACTTTTACCAATGTTTGGTTTATCACATAATTTTTCACAAAAACCTCTTAACTTTGCAGTTATTACAACTTCATTAGCTGTTGTTTGTATTTTTACTGCTAATATTTTTACTATTAAATACTTAGAGTTAATTGGTTTTATATTCGCAAGTATCGCGTTAATGGTCTTTTTTTATCAGGTATTCTTAATATATAAAACAAGAGCTAGAAAAGAAATTGATGTTTATGTTTATCATTTGTTTTTTGCTTTTTCTGCTCTAGTTATAGCAATTGTTTTAGCCTTATATTACATATATACTTTGAATGAAAAATTTCTTTTAGTAAGTGGATTTTTATTTATATTTGGTTTTTTCTCTTTTGTAATAATTGGGCATATTTATAAAATTGTTCCTTTTTTAGTTTGGTTTGAAAAATTTGCACCTTTAGTTGGAAAAGAACCTGTTCCTATGTTAGCAGATATGGTTCCTACTAGTGCAGCAAAACTTTCGTTTTATTTTTTAAGCATTGCTGTTGTTGTTATATCATTCTCAATATTTTTAAGTAATGATATTATGTTTAAAAGTGGAGTCTCTTTTTTAGTAATTGGCTCTATTTTTGTTTTTAAAAATTTAATTTATATGATAAGGTTTAAATAATGTATAACAAAGAAGAAATATTTAAAGCAGTATCAACTGTAAAAGATCCTGAAGTTGGTTTTAATCTTGTAGAAATGGGTTTAATTTATGATGCCTCTTGTACTAACGAAGGTGATGTGAAAGTTATTATGACTCTTTCAACTAAAGCTTGTCCTTTACATCAAATGATAGTTCAATGGGTAGAAGAAGCTGTTTTAAGAGAATTACCAAATTCAAAAAATGCTGAAGTAGAAGTTGTTTGGGAACCAGTTTGGAATCCTGGAATGGCTGATGAGAGTGTTAAGGTTGCTTTAGGCGGATAGACATAAAAACTTGTAGTAATGTAATACAAACTAATTTAAAGATACAAAATTTATAAAATTGATAATAATCTTGATATAATAAATATATTAAGGATTATTATTGAAAGAACTCACAAATTATTTTTTGAATAAAAATATACTTTTTAAAAATATTGAAAAAATTGATTTAAAAGAGTTAAAAAGCAGAAAGAAATTAGAACTTTATTATGCTTTAGATATAAAAAAACATTATTATGCAATTTTTATTATAAATCAAAAGAGTCGATTTATAAGTAAAAATGCCCAAGATTTAATGCTTTTATTAAATGATTTAATAGTATTAAAAGACCATAATTTTAAGAAAAAAATTCTCCTTATCTCTTCCCCTTTATGTTCAAAAGCAAAACTTTTATTAAAAGAAAATTCATGGAGTGTGAAAAATGATTTTATGTGATATTGGAAATACAAAGTATAAGTTTTTAATTAATAATGAAAAATTTACTTATTTTATGCATGAGGCTTTGCCTGTAATTCATGAAAAAGTATATTATATATCTGTAAATGAGACTGCTTTATTAAAACTAAAACATGCTTATGATGATATTATTGATTTAGAACCTTATATAAATTTCGAAACTTTATATGATGGCATGGGACTAGATAGAAAAGTTGTATGTACTGGTCTAAAAGATGTAGTTATTGTAGATGCTGGCTCTGCTATTACTGTTGATATTATGGATAAAAACATTCATCAAGGTGGTTTTATTCTTGCAGGATTAAAGAGTTTAAAAGATAATTATGAAAATATATCTATAAAACTAGATATAGATTTTAATCTAAAGGTAAACTTAGATAAAATTCCACTTAATACGCAAGATGCTATTTCTTATGGAATTATAAAATCAATCATTACTCCTATTATTGAAGTATCAAAAGATAAACAAGTAATTTTTACAGGTGGAGATGGTGAACTTTTAAGTTCTTTTATAAAAAATAGTATTTACAGAGAAAATTTAATTTTTGATAACATGGAAGGAATTATTAATGCTAACAATTGCATTACCTAAAGGTAGAATTGCCAAAGAGACTTTAGAAAAATTCGAAAAAGCTTTTAATGAAAAGTTTGTTTTTGAAGATAGAAAACTTATATTAAAAAAAGCAGGTTTTATTTTTTTAAATGTAAGAAATCAAGATGTTCCAACATATGTAAAATATGGAGCTGCTGATTTAGGTGTTGTTGGCTTAGATGTTTTAGAAGAAAAAGAGTACGACATAATGAAACTTCTAGATTTAAAACTAGGAGAGTGTAAATTAGCTATTGGTTTAAAAGCAGGTGAAAAACTTGATTGGACTAAGAGTGAAATTAAAGTTGCCACTAAACATGAAGTAATTGCAAAAAAGTTTTTTGAGAAAAAAGCAATGGCTGTTGATATTATTAAACTGTATGGTTCAATAGAATTAGCTCCTTTAGTAGGTCTTGCTGATTGTATTGTTGATATTGTTGAAACAGGTGAAACAATGAAGCAAAACGGATTAGAAGTAGGTGATACTATTATGTTAAGCTCAGCTTATTTAATTTCAAATAAAAATGCTTTTTACGCTAAAAAAGAAGAAATTCTAAACTTAAGAGAAAAAATCGAAGCTGTTTTATAATGGGTCTAGATTTATACGCAAGAATAGAAGAATCTTTAGATTTCGATGATGAAGTAAAACATCTTCATAGTGCTTTTCTAAAAATTATTTTCGAGAAAAACTTAGATGATATTATAGATATTGGCTGTGGTCAAGGTGCTTTTATGATGCATCTTTTAGCTAATAAAAAAGAAGCTTATGGAATAGACTTAAGCCTTGAGCAAATTAAAATATCTCAAGCATATAATTTAAGAGCTGATTTTTTAGATATAAAAGATGTAAAAGAAACATTTTCTTGTGCTACTGCTATTTTTGATGTTATAAATTATGTTCCTAAGGCTGAGTTATCAAAGTTTTTTAAAAACACATACAATGTTTTAAAACAAGATTCTTATTTCTTATTTGATGTAAATACCTTCTTTGGTTTCAATGAGGTTGCACAAGGAACTTTAAGTATAAATGAAAATGATAAGTTCATTTGTGTTGATGCTATTTTTGAGAATGAAAAACTTCAAACAGATTTAACGCTTTTTTCAAAAACGAAAAACAACTTATATATAAAAGAAGAAGATAGTATTACTCAGTACTATCATGAAACACAAACTTTAAAAGCAAAACTAGAAAAATGTGGTTTTGTCATAGAAGAAATAATTAACTTCAATCTACATACTGATGAAGAAGCTGATAAGCTTATTTTTGTCTGTAAAAAATAAGTATAAACTCTTTGCTCACATATTTTTATTCATTAACTAATTGTTAAATTTTCATTTAATTTTTTAATCTATACTTTACTATTAAGAGAGGTTAATTATGAGAGTATTTTTTTTAATTAGTATAATATGTGTACCTATTTATATTATTATAAGTTATTTTGAATTTGATGATATGTTGTATTCTAAGTTTAATCAAACATTGAATAAACTTTATAATATAGAACCTGGAGTTGAACTTTATGATTATAGAGTAAAAGTAGATGCTAAAGAGTTAAAATTTATAAAGAAAAATCTATCAGGACTTACTTATAATAAAAATACAAAAACCTTATTTGCAATCACTAATTCACCAAGAAATATTTATGAACTTGATTTATCTGCAAATCTTTTAAGAACAATAAAATTAAGTGGTTTTAAAGACACAGAAGCAATAGTTTATCTAAGAGATAACTTTTTTGCAATTGCAGATGAGCTAAAAAAAGTTATATATATCTTAGAAATCACTAAAGATACAAATAAAATCAATATAAAAGATTCTTATAGAAAAATAAAAATTGATTTAGATACTTTTAAAAATCTAGGCTTTGAAGGGCTTGCTTATAATTCAAAAAAAGATGAACTCTATATTGTAAATGAGAAACTACCTTTGCAAATAATTAGAATTACTGGCTGGTTTGAAAAAAGTGAAAATATGAGTATTAGTTTTGATGATAAATTAATAAAACTAGATAACTTCTCAGATGACTTTTCTGGTTTACACTTTGATTTAAAAAGCAATAATTTATTATTTTTAAGTGAGGAATCAAAACTTATTTCTGAAGTAAATTTAAATGGAGAGCATATTAGTTTTATAGACTTGGAAAAAGGTTTTATGAATTTAAAAAGTGATATTCCTCAAGCAGAAGGTATAACAATGGATGAAAAAGGAACTTTATATATAGTTAGTGAACCAAATTTATTCTATTCTTTTGAAAAGTAATAATTTATTGTTTTTGCTCAAGGTAAATTTTTATATTTTATATATAATAAGAAGAAAAAAGGATTAAAATGAATTATCCCCTATTTTATGATGAAATTGAAACTATTGTATTAGAAGATAAACTATCTACTTTCTTAGGTGCTTTTGAAGATGGACTAATCGAATTTTCTTATTTAGATGTAGTTAAAACAGCAGGGCATTCATGTCCTACAGTTTTAGGAGCATATTTATGTACAAAAGCAGGTCTAAAAGCTTTATATAAGGATGAAATGCCTTTACGTGGTGATATTAAGGTTGAATTTAAAGAAGAGTGCACAGATGGTGTTTCTGGAGTAATTGCTAATGTTATAACTGATATAACTGGTTCAACTACGAATTATGGATTTAAAGGAATTGCTGGTACTTTTGATAGACGGCATTTAATGTTTTTTCAAAGAGAAATAAGCTCAAGTGTTAGATTTACTAGAAGAGATACTGGTTTTAGTGTTGATGTTTATTATGATCCTTCAAGCGTTTCTCCTGAAGCTAATATGTCACCTCTAATGCAAAAATGTGTTTCTAAAACAGCTAGTAAAGAAGAATCTTTAGAGTTTGGAATTTTATGGCAAAAAAGAGTTGAAAATATATCTAAAAATGAGAAAAATGTTATCAAGGTTTTAGAAGTTAAGAAGTAGAGGTGAATAAATAGAGGTTTAGTTTTCTAAAACCTCTAAGTGTTCAATCTCAATTGCATTTCTGCCCGTATCTTTTGCTCTATATAAGGCAATATCAGCCCTATGCATAAGAGTATCTTTTGTATCATTTTGATGATATTGAGATATTCCAATTGAGCAAGTTAAGTGTATGTCTTTTGTAAACTTGTGATTTTGTATAGTTAATCTTATTTTTTGTGCAACTAACATAGCTTCTTCTAAAGTAGTATGAGAAAGCATAATCATAAACTCTTCTCCACCCCATCTAGCTACTAAATCAGAACTTCTTGAGTATAAGCTTAGAATACTAGCAATTTCTTTTAAAATTAGATCACCAACTAAATGTCCATATTGATCATTGATTTTTTTAAAATAGTCTAAATCTATTAAAAGTGTACAAAAACTTTGACTATTATATCTTGTGATTTTTGCAATTTCATATATTAAAAAAGAGTCAATTTTTTGTCTATTATAAAGTTTAGTTAAAAAATCAACAGAAGCTAATTTTTCTAATTTAGTTTTTTCAAGAAGTAATTCTTCATTACTTTTAGAAATCTTACTTCCTTCTTCTTTTATAAACTCAATCCATTTATTATAAACCATTCTTAATAGTTCTTTTTGAGTTACAATTCCTGAGACTTTGTTATTTTCATCAACTACTACAATTCTTTTGAATTTTTTTTCTTTTATAAAATCAAGAGCTTTTGAAATTGTTGTATTATGGTTTAAACTAATTATTGGTGAACTCATATATAAAGATATTTTTTGATTAAAATCAGAATTATCATGTAATAAATCTAATAAATCCTTAGTAGTAAAAATACCTAAAGGTTCTTCTTTATTATTAATTACAATAACCGAATCTGTTTGCAACTCTTGCATTAATTTAATTGTTTCTAAACAAGATAAATCTTCATAAACAAAGTTTGGTTTATACTGAACCATTAAACTTTTTATTGTTTTTCTTTTCATTAACATTTCTGGATCAATATTATTAATAATATCTGTATGTGAAATAATACCAAGCAAATCATTTTCTTTATTTGTAACAACCATATAATCACTTGTTGAATCAATTTGGCTTAATACGTTTAAAATACTTAAATCTTTTTCTAAAATTTTAGCACTTGGTATATCTAATTCACTTAGTTTTGAATTAATATCAACACAGTTTATTTTAAATTCAATAATTTTTGAAGCTGTTAAAATATGATAAGTGTGATCATTTATAATCACTATTGTTCTAAAATTAGATTGGGCTATTATTTTTATAGCCTGGGCTAAAGTTTTTGATATATCTATACTAATAATATCCTTACTTGCTATATCAAATACTGTAGGCATCATATTTAGTATACCAATCCTACAGCATTTCTTATTTCTTCCATTTTCAAAGAAGCTATTTTTCTGGCTTTTTGGGCACCTAGATGTAAGATTTCTTCTACTTCTTTTGGATTATTTAATAAGTATTCTCTTTTCTTTGCATATGGTTCAAAATACTCACTTATTTTATCTAAAAGAGTTAATTTGAAATGACCATATCCTTCACCAGGAGTCTGGTATCTATTTTGTAAGTTTTTTAGTTCATTTTCATTCATAAATAATTTACATAAGGTATAAATATTACATGATTCATAGTCTTTTACATCATCTAAACCTTTTGAGTCTGTAACAATACTCATGACTTGTTTTTTTATTATTTTTTTGCTTGAAAACATATCAATAGTATTTTTATATGATTTTGACATTTTTGCCCCATCTGTTCCAGGAACTGTTGCAACATTTTCATCAACTCTTGAAACCGGAAGTGTTAAAATATTAGAATATGTATGATTAAAAGAGTTTGCAATATCTCTTGCCATTTCTACATGTTGTATTTGATCTTTTCCAACAGGAACTATTTGTGAATCATATAATAAAATATCAGCTGCCATTAAAACAGGATATGAAAATAATCCATGATTAGCCCCAATTCCTCTTGACGTTTTATCTTTATAAGAGTGAGCTCGTTCAAGTAAACCCATAGAAGTATGATTTGATAATATCCAGTATAGTTCAAGAACTTCTTTTACATCATGTTGTACCCAAAAAGTTGATTTTTCAGGATCTATTCCAGTAGCTAAAAAGTTAACTGCAACTTCAAAAATATTATTTTTTAAAATATCTTTATCTTTTACTGAAGTTAAAGCATGATATGAAGCGATAAAAGCAAATAAATCACCTTCTTCTTGAGCTTGCACAATTTTTTGTATTGCTCCAAAATAGTTACCTATATGGAGTGTTCCTGAGGGTTGTATTCCTGAAAGTATTCTCAAAACATTCTTCCTTAATTATTAATTGCGATATTATATCTAAGAGTTAATATATATGTCATTAATGAAATTTACTTATAAAATATTATTTTTAAGATTTATTATTCTATTTTGAATTAAATCTATATGCATAATCAAATTATAATATTCTCCCATAAAAGATAGAGGAACTTTCGTATCTTCTTGAATCTCAATTTTTAAATTTTCAAGGGTTTTATACTCCAGATCTAAGTCTTCTTTTTTTAAATAAGAGACTTTTTTATCAATAGTATTTAATATTTCATACCATCTATATATCTTAGATCTCATAGTCCAAGTATATAAAGGAAACACACCTTTAAATAAAGGAATCATTAGTGTTAATAAAGGAATTATTAATATTTTTAATCTATCAATATTTGAAGCTATCCAATAAGGGAAGACTGTTTCTAGGAATGAATCTCCATTTTTAAAATATTTTTTTGCTTCTTCATTTATATTCATTTTTGTATTTTTTAAATTTGGAAATTCATTATCTTCGGAAAAAAGAGATTTTTTATTATGTACTTGATTTAATTTTTTTAAAAAAAGTCTTGTTAATTCTTCTGGAACATCTTTTCTTGCTACTAAGGTTGCAGTAGTTGATAAAAGTTTAATATTTTCATCTGGCAAGTTTTTATATAAATCAATTGTTCCTTCATATAAGTCTAAAGCATCTAAATAAGAGTACTTTTGACTATAAGCTTTGGCTCTTTTTACATTTAATACATTTACCTTAGGATTTTCAAGAAGTTCTTTTACAATTTTTGACTTATGTGAGGCTACTATAAACATAGCATCAATTTCGCCTTTTATTAAAAGCTCTTTTGCTTTCATATTATCATATGAAAGAATTGTTGAATTATTAGAATTAAGTCCATTATCATTTAAGATAATTTGGGACAGATATTTACTGCCACTTCCTTCTTTTCCCGTAGAAATCTTTTTTGAAATTAATTGAATCAAATAATCCATTTTATACTTATCATTTTTATAAAATACCCATAAAGGTTCATAATATACATTTGCTAAGAAATCTAAGTTTGAAGTATTATCTAAAATACCATTTTGAACAAAAGCAAAATCAGCTTTTTTATCTTTTAGCAAAGCAATATTTTCAATTGAACCAGCACTTTTAAGAAGGGTAACTTTTATCTTGTCTTTTTCTAATAAAGCCTTATAAATAAGAGCTGTTTTATAATAAGCACCATTTATTCCTCCTGTTGCTATAATAATCTCTTTTTTAGGAGCAGGTTGTATAAACTGAGCTGTTATGTAAAACATTGCTATTCCTAGCAAAATTATTGGAAAACTTACTTTAAAGAAATTATTGTTCATATGGACTCTTTATTTTTTAATAATTTAAAATAACATATTTTGTATAAAGACTAAGAACATTAATTTTTCTTATGATAATAGTTATTAAAATTGATATTTAATGTATAATACAAGATGTTAAAAAAAGAATTTGAAAATATCAAAATATTGTATGTGGAAGATGAAGATTATATTAGAAAAAATGCTGTTTCATATTTAAAAAGATTGTTTAAAGAAGTTTATGAGGCTAAAGATGGATATGAAGCTTTAGCGCTAATAGAGTCAGAAAAACCACATATTATAATAACAGATATAAAGATGCCAAGAATGTCTGGTATTGAATTAGTTAAAAAAATAAGAGAAACAAATAAAGATGTTCAAATTATCATGATAACAGCTTTTACAGATACTTCTTATTTAATATCAGCTGTTGAATTAGGTTTAGTTAAATATTTAGTAAAACCAATTATGCATGATAAACTTTTTCCTATTTTACAAATATGTGCAAAAAGTATTAAGGAAGATGTTTCTGCTTTAGTTTATATCTCTTCTACTTGTATTTATGATAATTTTAATAAAACTTTAGAGCAAAATAAACAAATAATCAAATTAAGTAAAAATGAATTAAAATTACTTGATTTATTATGTTTAAATAAAAATAGAGTTACTTCTTACGAAGAAATTCAAAATAAAATATGGTATTACGCTTTCATGAGTGAAGATGCTCTGCGTTCACTTATACGAAATTTAAGAAAAAAACTACCAAAATACTCATTAGAAAATATTTCAAAATTAGGTTATAAGTTAGTACTAAAGTGTTGACGGTATATTTTCCTTATAATCATACTAAGTCTTTCCTTGCAAGCTAGTTTATTAATCAAATCTTCTAATTAATGAAATCTCTATTTCTTCTTTTGGTGTATACAAGAATATAAAAGATTATGACTTAGATAAAGTTCGTTTTAAAAAGTTTTTTATAAAACTTGAGGTAAATAGAGAATTTCTTTCTTCTGATACGTATTATATACAAGTTAGATGTGATATAAATACTCTTAGGTCTTCAAATGTTTTTTATAAAAAGTCTTTAAATTATGTACTTATAAAAGTAGATAAGAACTCACCTTCAAATATAATATTAGAATTTGAATATAAGAAGGAAAAAGCTCTAGGAATTAGATTATCTGTTCATAATACTTTTATATATAAATATCTTCTTCCAAACGAAGGTAATACTTTTTGGATGGTCTTATGGAATTATATTTTGTGCTTTTTTATACAATTTAATTTTATATATTTATGCAAGACAAAAGGTATTTTTATATTATTCTTTAAATGCAAATTTCTCTTTTATGTATTCTAGTGATGATAGTTTCTGTATTAGATAAAAATAGTGTAAGTGATATGTTTAAAGCATCTTTAGAGTTCTTAGAAAGTTTATGTATGTTATTTATTATATTATTTTCAAAAGAAATTCTAAATATTAAGAAGTTAATGGAAAAATATAAATAAATTATACTCCCTTTTTAATATATATAAATATTGTTGATTTGATTTTTATTCTTATTTTTCACGAATCTTTATTATATGAATATGTAACAAAATCTCTCTTTGCTGGTATTTTTGTCCTTAGTGGAATAATTTCTTTACTAAAAGGACGTAGAGTTGCTTTATATTACATACTTGCCTTGGGTAGTTCTTTTTTTCTCACTATTTATAGCAGAACAAGATTTAGTGCAACTTTCAGAAATCTACATTATACATATAGGTTTTCCTTTGGAGTCATTAATTTTATCTTTTGCTCTTGGTTATAAACTAAAGTTAAATTTAAAAGAAAAAGAGCAAAATGACCAAATTTTAATACATCAAAGTAAATTAGCTTCCATGGGTGAGATGATTAATAATATAGCTCATCAATGGAGACAGCCTTTAACTCATTTATCTTATATTAATATGAACCTAGCTTTAGCTTATGAGGATAATGATTTTGATAAAAAGTATTTAAACAAGAAATTAAAAGAATCAAATTCTCAAATAGATTTTATGTCACAAACAATAGATTAACTTTAGAGACTTTTATAAACCAAGGAAAGTAAAAGAGTTATTTTATATCTCAAGTGCAAGTGTAAAAGCCTTAGATATTATTAAACCTTCTTTATATAATGCAAATATTAAAATTGATCTAAATATCATAAGCGATAAAGAAATTAGAGCTTATGAAAATGAATATTCTCAAGTTGTTCTAAATCTTTTAACAAATGCAAAAGATGCTTTAGTTCAAAGAAATATTAAAAATCCTAAAATAAGTATTATTATAAAAGAAGAAAATAAAAAGTCTATTCTTTATATTAAAGATAATGCAAAAGGAATAAAAAAAGAAAATATTAAAAAAATCTTTGAACCATATTTTACAACTAAAAAGAAAAGTTCAGGTATTGGTTTATATATGTCTAAAACTATTATAGAATCGCATTTTAATGGGGATATAAGTGTTAAAAATGATTCAGAAGGTGCTTGTTTTAGGCTTGAGGTTTAATAAGCTTAAAATAGTAGTATATATGTCATTTTGTGAATAGTTAAATCTAAATTGTGATTCTTTTAATTGTATTTCAAAAGTTATCTTATTTAAACCTCTGAATTTTTTTAATCTTTTATTAATAAAATCTTCTAAATCATTTGTTGATTTTAAAAACTTTGTTAACAAAAAACTTTTTTTAGTTTTATTAAAAAGAACCTTTGCACTTTTGTTTTTTTGATTTTTTATAAATGTTTCTTCTAGTTCATTTTTAATAAAACTATTTATATTTGGAAAAATTTCATTATGTAAATCAAGAAAACAAACTTTTTTATTACACTCAACAAAATATTTTAAATCAAAGTTAGTTTTTATATATTTTATATTGAAGCTTTCATTACAATAGTTATTGTTTTTAAAAAAAACGATTAATTCTTCTTGTTTTTGAAGAAGTAAAATTCTAATAATTTTATAATAGTTATTAATAGTTTGTCTGCTTAAGTTAAGTTCTTTTGCTGTTTGGCTTGCAGTATAATCTTTAGAAAAATAATAAGAGATTTTTTCTAATATTCCATTTTGTATTTTTGTATTTTTTAAATAATTAAATATTTCATCTTGTTGCATAAAGCAGTATAGTAAAAAAAAATGTACGAAAACGGGCAAAAAAAGAAAATTGTAAAATTTATAATAATCATTATTAGTTTAGGTATTAAATCTTAATACCCAAACTTTTTGCTATTTGTTTAGCTCTGCTTTTTTCGTATTTATTTAAAGATGCTAGATGTAAATATTTTTTACTATCTTTTTTATTTTCTAACTCATGAGAACATAAAGCCATTAATGTAAACTTCTTCCCTTCTTCTTTACTATGCTTTGAAAACTTATTACTTTTTAATACTTTGATTGTTTCTTTGTAATCTAGTTTGTTATAATATAAATTTGCTAAAAGAAGTGAAAATTTTGGTTTTTTTAGAAACTTTGAACTTTTTAATACGTTAATAGCATCATCAATTTGTCTTGCATTTAAATAAGAAGAAACTAAAGTTTCAAGTATTTTTCTATCTTTTTTAATTAGTTTCTTTTTTAAAGCATCACTAATAACAATAGCAGCCTTATTATATAAGTTATTTTGTAATAATACATTTGCAAAATATAAGGTATGTTTGGATCTTTTTAAGCCATTTTTCTTATAGGCTAATTCAAATGTTGCTAAAGATTTTTTATAATCTTTATTTTCTTGGTATAAAGAAATAAGTTGCAACCAATAATTCTCATTTTTATGCCAAGTTTTAAGCATAATTTTTAAAGTGCTAATAGCTTTTTTGTAATTCCGTAACTGAATATAAGAAGAATATAAAATTTGATATAAAGATTCTGCTGGTTTTTTTATATCTTTAAATAAAGTATTTATATAAAAAATACTATTTTTAAAATCATCTTTATAATAAGATGAGTAAATTAAGTTTTCATAAACACTTTGTTTATTAACTGCCTTACTAAGCAATAACTCTTTTGATAAGATAATACATTCTTTATATTTTTCTAAAGATAAATAAATTCTAGATAAGGAGTATTTTATTTTATCTATATTATCTTCTTCAAAAGCTTTCAACTTTATTATCTTTTCGTAATAAGAACTAGCTTTTTTATAATTATTTTTCTCAATAAATATATTTGCTGCATATTGTAAAGCATAAGATTTTTCATAATCATTTTTATTAGAATTAATAACAGTTTTTAAAAGTTTAAGAGAAGAGTTATACTCTTTTTTTAATAAAAACTCTTGAGACTTATTTAATGTCTCAAAAACAGATTTTGACATAGTGCCTTTTGTTTTTTTTGCTTGAAGTAGGGATAAGGTAATACATAAGATAATTAATATTTTTTTCATTTGGCTAACCTAAAATTGAATGTAATTGTTGCATCTTTAGCTTCTTTAATTGCTTTAAAATGCCATTTTTTTAATAGCTTGAAGAGAAGATTTCTCAAAAATTCCCTTAGGCTTTGAGTCTAGGACTCTAGCATTACTCACTGTTCCATCTTTATTAATTGTAAATACAAGTTGAACAAAACCAGATAACTTTCTTATTTTAGCTTTTCTTGGGTATCTTGGATTTCTTTTAACACTAGCTATTAACATTCTAGCATCAAGTAATTCCCTACCTATAGCTATTTTTGCCCCACTTAAAGAAGAAATAGAAGAGATATTAATCTTTCTTTGTTGAATATTTAAGGGCTGTATTTTGATCTTTTTATCAATTCTTGTATTTAGTCTTGTTTGTTTAAGTTCGATTTGTTTAGGAGGTTCTTTTGGTTTGATTCTAGATTTTTTCTTAATAATACTCTCTTTTTTATCTCTTAAATAAACCATATGAGGCGTACTTTTTACTTTAGCTTCAAGATTATTGTTTAAAGAAATCATTTGTTCCATGCCAAAAAATATGAACATAGTAACTATAATAGAAGCAAAAAATGCAAAAAATAATCTCATTTTAATTCTTTATTGTTGATATAGAAATATTAGTAATACCAGCTAGTCTTACTTGATCCATAACTTTAACTAAGGTTCCTGTTTTTGCGTCTTTATCTGATTGAATTACAATAGAATTTTGAGAATTACTTGCTTTTAATCTTTCAATATTAGCTCTTATTGCTCTTACATCTACCATTCTTTTATCAATCCATATTTCATTGTCATTTCTAATTGCAATGATAATATTGGCCTTAGGTTTTTGCTTACTTGTTGAGGCACTTGGTCTATTTACTTCAATACCACTTTCTTTAACAAAAGAAGTTGTAACTATAAAAAATATAAGCATAATAAACACTACATCTAACATCGGAGTTAGATTTATTTCTGTTTCTTCTTTGTACTGTTTGTGTGAAAATCTTTTCATGCTAAAACCTTTGAAATCTCTAAATGTAATTTTTGAGTTTGATATCTAATTGATAACTCTAATTTTTTTTCAAATAAAATACCACTTAGGGCAACTACCATTCCAGCCATTGTTGGAATAGTAGCCATTGAAACACCATTAGCCATTGATTTTACATTACTTGTTCCTGCAATTGCCATAACATCAAAAACTTCAATCATTCCTGTTACTGTTCCTAAAAGACCAACTAAGGGGCAAACTATAATAAGAGTTTTAATAAAAGAAAGTCCAACTTTTAATCTTGAACTTGCGTCTTCCACAAAATAAGCTATGATTTCATTTATGAATCTTTTATTATAATTATGTTCTTTTATATCACTTAATAAATCTTTTTTGTATTTTTTATAGCCATAATAGACATAAATATATCTATCAATAAGTAAAGTCCATAAAAAAATAGCAATAGCGAAAACCAGATATAAAACTATTCCACCTTTATTAAAGAATTCACCTAAGTTATCTATATATAAGTCAATCATTTTGACTCAAGATTTCTTGCTAACATTCCAATACTTTGTTCTTCTAAAATAGAAACAATTGCTTCTGCTTTTGATGAAATATATGTATATGAAAAAAGCAAAGGAATAGCTGTTACTAAACCTAAAACAGTAGTAATTAAAGCAGTTGAAATACCACCTGCCATAAGTTTTGGATCACCTGTTCCAAATAGTGTAATAGCTTGGAACGTTGCAATCATACCTGTTACAGTACCTAATAAACCCAATAATGGAGTTACTGCTGATAAAAGTTTTACAAAACTCTGACCTTTTTTAATTTGATTTATTTCTCTTAGAATTACTTCACTTACTTTTGTTTCTAAATCAAGAGTACTTCTATGTTGGTTTTTATAAAAAACATCTGCAATTTTTCCTAAAGAGTTATCATCAGTAGGACTTTTAATATTTAACATTTGTTTGTTTATTTTAACTTGAGCTAGATTTAAAATAAGCATTTTATAAAAAGCAACTAATAATCCAAGTGCTCCTAAGAATATAATAATATACCCAACAATTCCACCTTGATTTATTCTATCAAGTAAAGAAGGTCTATTATTTAACATTTCAAATAAAGTTCCTCTTGTTGGATCTATTAATATATTTTTTATTTCATTAGTACTGTCTTGAAACTCTTGTGCTAAATCTTGTCTTGCTCCACTTGGTTGTGTTGATAATTCAATTAGTGAATTCATATCTTTGGAATATTCTAAATAATTACCATTGGAAACAGCAGAGAAAAGCCCAATTCTTGTAACTTCTTGATTTACTTTTTCACCAGAGTGTAAAATAATACTAGCAGTATAAGAAGTAATATTCCCACTTTGTGCAATTTCTTCTAACATAGCATGCCAAAAACTTTTTAGTTTTTCTAAGTTCGGTAGTTTTTGTGAATTTGCAAACTCTTTAAATAAAGTAAGTTTTGAAGGAAATTCAGAAGCTGTTAATGAGTGTTGAAAATTAATAGAAAAATCAGATGATGTTTGTCTAACACTTCCAAACATTTCCCCTAAGTCACCCATTTTAAGAGCTAACTCGGCTTCTTTAATAGCTAATAGTTTTTCATTGTTTTCAATAATAGTTTTTAATGTTAGACTTCTTTTATTTTGTACTGCTAACTTATTCTTTTCTTTTGCAAGAAGTATCTTTTGTTCTTGTTTATTTTCAATAAAAGTACTAATTCTTTTCTTTTCTAATACTAATTCTTCTTTTGCATCATGTTTAATATCTTCTAATAAATGTTCAAGATTCAAAGCAAAAATAGTATTAAAGCTAAGAATTAAAAGTAATATATATCTCATTATTTTATGTCCTTTGTACTTAAAAATGGAAGTTCTAAAAAGTTAACATTTTGTTGTTTTTTAGCTATTTTAATACCTTTTCTTATATTAGCCTGAGCCGTACTATTTTCGATACTTTCCCATTTAGATTCTTTTTTATTCCAATATCCATATTGTGAATAATCTAAACTTTGAAAATATAAACCAACTCTTCCAATTCGTAAAAAGTTAAAGGTTTTATTATCTAAACTATCTTGATATGTTTCAATATTTTTTGCATAATCATATTCTATTTTAAAAGCTTCTAAAATAATTCTATATTTCTCATGAGTTTTAATATCAGCTCTATTAATCATTTTTTCCAATTTTAAAATACGAGCTTTTCTCTCACTTAGTAAAAAAGGAGCATCTAGTTGAACTATTTATCTAGACTTTTAATCATATTATTCATTAATGGAAAAATATTTTTTTGTGTTTCTTCTATTTCAATTAGTTGTTGGTTAATTTCTTTTATCTCTTTATTTTGAGAAGTGATAACTTCTTGTAGTTGTTTATTATAAGCTTTTGTATTTTTAATCTCTTGGTTTACATACTTATATTTTGATACCAGTACATTTGTTTGGTCATCAATTTTGTCGATTTTTTTTTGGTAAGTGTCTAGGGTCGTATTAGTTTTTTCTATAAGATTGATAGATTTATCAATATTGTTATTAGCAAAACAAGTTGCATAAAAACAAATTAGAATAGTTAGTATTCTTGGTAAAAACATTATTTATTTCCTTTAAAATATTTTATGATAATAATAATCAAAATATACTAAGATAAAACTTATACGAAAAGCAAACATGACAAGCAGAATGTAAATACTAGTAATTATTTTTTGATTTCAAGTTCTAATATTAATAATTATGATAATTATTCTCTACTAATAAGACGTGAAAATATTAAAAAACGGACAAAAATATAAATATTCTTTGAAATTTGTAAATATTTCACTACTTAAGTTATCTTAGTAGTGAATATTTAATTTAATTAAGAGTTTTATTTCTTTTTTTATACATTAGACTAAGTCCTGAGATACTCAATAATAATGGACTTAAAGCAAGTAAGAACCAAATGAATTTAGTAAATTCATTATAATAACCGTAGTGTACTTTTCTAAATGTATTAAAGAATCTCTTCTTCAAGTCTTGCTCTTTAATTTTAAAAGTTGATACTAATTCCCCCGTATGTTTATCAAATCTAACTATGTTTGCATATTGATCATATAAAATATTATCATTAGTCAGTTTTGCGTAAAAAGAGATGGGCCATTTTTCTTTATATGGAAAACTTATATAGTGTAGAGTATTTTCTCCCAGCTGTATATTTACTTGTTTATATAACGCATCTAAGGATATGTTTGCATTGTATAAATTTGGCTTAACAATATATCTAGGTTCTTTCTTAAAAGTATCTAAAGAAGAATTAACAGACCAATACGTACCAATACTTACAATAATAAGTAAAATTGGGGATGAAATTATACCAATAGTTTTATGGAAACTACTAAAATATATCTTAGTCTTTTTATTAAAATTTAATTTAAAAAAGTTTTTCCAAAAGTTTTTATATATGATAATTCCACTTAGGGCAACAAGGCAAAAGATAAAACCTATAATGCTAAGGATAAAAGTTCCATATTTTTTTAAAAACAAACTTGTATGTAATTCATCAATAAAACCAGTAAAATACTTATTTCTTTCTTTCATTGTATTTAATAAAGTACCAGTATACTGGTTAATATAAAGAAGATTCTTTTCTTTTTCATTATGTTTGATTAAATATATTTGATGGGCTAATGTATCATCTTCTGGTAATAACCACCCAACTATTTCATAGTTGGGATAATTCTTATTTATTTTTTCTTTTAAAATATCCAAAGATATACTTCTTTCTTTTTTTACACTAAGAGCATTTGATAAAGAAAGATTATCTATTTCATATTTATATACTAAAATAGCCCCAGTTAATGAAACTACTATAATAGGAATAAATATGAGAAAAGATAAGTATTTATGTATACGTAGAGCTATTTTTCTCATATTCTAATATGTCCATTTAAGAGTCAAATATGCAGATCTTGGCGCTCCATAAAAAGACTGATTCTTATAATATAAACTTGTTAGATACTTCTTGTTTGTAATATTATTAATATTTAACGTAGCTTCTAAGTTTTTGTTTATTTTATACTGAGTCATTAAATTAATTAAAGCATATGATTCTTGTCTAGTTATCGCATTTTGCCCTGTTTTTGCACCAACAGTAATTTTTCCTTGTTCTCTATAAATATCATCTTGCCAATTAATACTTGCTCCTATTTTTAAGTTCTGCATTGATTGAAAAGTATATGTTGTAGCTAGTTTAATTGTTTGTTTAGGAATATATGTTCTTATTTCATTCCCTTTTGTATCTTTTATTCTTAAGTTTGAATATGAAATAGAATTATTTAATCCAGTAATAAAACTTCCTGTAACTTCAGCAGTAAAACCACTACTTGTAATACCATCATTAACACTATAATAATTACTTCCATCAGTTAATTTACCTTCATTTTGAGGTGCATTTTTTTGATTTATTCTAAATAGTGAAAATGCAGAATGTAGCTTATTATCAAAGTATGAACCTTTTGTACCAATTTCATAATTGACTGATTCCGTAGGATTAAGTTGTTTTGAATTTTTATCAATTTTAGCTTGAGGAGTAAATGAATTAGTATAACTTCCATAAATCATATTATTATCATTTAAAGTATAAACTATACCTGCATATGGAGTTAAAATTGAGCTACTTTTTGAACTTTTTAAAGCCTTGTGTTCAATAACATTTTTTTCCCAAGTAGTTAGTCGTCCTCCTAGAATTAAAGATATATCATCACTTAAATGTATATTACTAGCTAGGTATATAGCTTTTTCTTTATCTATAAAATGAGCTATTTCTGGTTTATCAACTAAATTAGGATATGGTGTTTTCCCTTTCCATTTAGTAAAATCTCCAATAGAGGGAGATCCATTAATGCTATCATATAATGAAGTCTCATTAGTTTTTCTTTGAGCATATGATAAACCAATAATTGCTGAGTTCTCATATCCAAATAATTCATATGGCCCTTTAGCATGAATATCAATACTTTTTTCATTTGTTTCTCCTTTTCTATAATTTGAAGCAAAACCAGTTAAACCAAGGTTCGTACCAGCTGTTGGAGTTTTATAAATATAGAATAAGTCTGAATCAAGTTTTGTTTTCTTTTTTGTTAAGGCAACATTTACTTGCCAATCATTATTAAAATCTTGAGATAAGGTAGAAAACAATTCTGTTTTAGTGATATCCCAATAAGACCAAGAAGCAGCTGTATTTGCACTTCTATCAAAGTTTGTTGCAGTTCCATTGGTATAATACATCTGAAGTGCGCCCCACATGGGACTTTTAGGATTTTCATTGCTTCTTTTGTATCCAAATGTTAATAAAGTACTATCACTTAAATTAGCTTCAAAAATTGTATAAAACAAGTTATTATCAGTTTTATATCTATCAAGATATGATTCACTATTTTCCTTTGATACAATAGCTCTTGCTCTAAAAGTATTTGAAATTGAACCAGAAATGTCAGCAGAAATTTTTTTCTTATTTTCTGATCCTATTATTAAAGAAGTATTAGCTTGAAACTCTTTTGTTGGTTTTTTTCTTATCATATTAATTGTAGCAGAAGGATCACCAGCCCCACTAGTAAGTCCAGAAGCTCCTCTAGTAATTTCAATATGATCATAAATAATAGTATCTTCATCTCCATAATTTCTAGCATCACTTAGAGGTAAGTTAATTCCATCAACTTGGAAATTTGATATATCAAATCCTCTTGAAGTATATTTAGTTCTTTCTGATTCACTATCCTCTACTGTAATTCCAGGTGCAAATTCTAGAACTTCATTAATAGTATTTAATGCATAGTCTTTCATCTTTTGATTTGTAATAACAGATACTGTTTGAGGAGTTTCAAAAATAGATAAATCCATTTTTGTTGATGTACTCATAGAATTAATAGAATATGAGTTACTATTTTCACTTATATTATTTGATGTTCCAAGTACATCAACCTCTCCTAAATTTGATGAGTCATTATTAGTTTTAACTTTCTTTTTTATAATAATGGTCTCATTTTTTATAATAGCTTCTAAATTTGTATTTTTCAATACTTCTTTTAGTGCATTTTGTACACCAGTTATATCTTGCAAAGTTGGTGCTTGTTTTCCTTTTATTAAACTTTCCTCTACGATATATGGAAGTTTAGCTTTTTTGGCTATAATTTCTAGTGCCTCTGTCAATGTATTAGCTTTAATTGTGTAGTTCTCTTGGGCAAAAAGATTAGTACTTAACAATAAAGCAAGACTAGGGGCTATTAATGAAGATTTTAATAAATTCATTTTTTTCCTTTGTTTTATGATTTTGAGAATTGTTATCTCTAGCTTATAACGGAATTATGAAAAAAAACGGACATTTAAATAAAAGAATTTTAATTTTTTTGTAAATTTATATTTAAAGTAGGGGTAGAATTTTAATTATATCTTTGTGTCTTTGTATACGTAAGGGGTAGATTTCAGGCAAGGCTTTGATAAATTTATCTAATTCTTTAATAGAAAATACTCCAGAAATCTTAAATTGTGAAACTTTATAATTTTCTAAAATAATATTTGTATTTGAATATCTTGCAAACTCTTTTAGAGCTTCTTTTAAACTAGTATTTTCAAACTTAATTAAATCATTTTTCCACTTTGCTATATCTTGTAATTTAATATCTTGAAGTGAAATATTTAAACCTAAGTTATTAAAAGAGAATGATTGACCTTTTTGAAGAATGATTAAATTTTTAAATTTCTGATTATACTTATAGGCAATTTTTACAAAACCTTCTATAACATTAATCTGTCGTAAGTTAGCTATATTTATGAGCTCAAACTTAGTTCCTAGTACCTCGATATTTGTATTTCCACTTCTTATTATAAATGGTCTATTTTTGTCTTTTGCCACAGAAAATAAAGCCTTGCCAGAAGGAAAATTTATTAAGCGTTTGTTTTTATAATAGTTTACTTCAATACTTGAGTGTACATCTAAATCAATAAGAGTATTATCTGGTAAGGTAATATTAACTTTTTTTGTATTCGTAGTAAGATAGTTATTTGTGTAGATACTTTTAGTATTTTCATAATAAAAATAAGTACAGAAACAAACAATAACAATACTTGCAGCAATAGGTGATAATATCTTTTTTTGTAAGAAATATCTTTTATCTTTTTTAATAGAGTTTTGTATCTTAGTTTTATCTTCTTTTTTTAAGAATGTACATGAAGAGTGTAAGGTTTTATATTTATCATAAGCTTTTTTGTTATGAATATTACTTGAAAATTTTTCAAAAAGTACTTTTTCTTCTTTACTAAAACCTTCTTTTTCTCTCATAAGCCAAGAGAGTGCTTGCTCATTAATTTTATCATTAATATTCATCTCTAAAACCACCTTTTTCTAGTTCTTCTTGTACTTTTATACTTGCTCTTTGAATATTCTTTTCAACCGCGCTTATTCCAATATTCATTTTTACTGCAATCTCTTTTCTTGAATATCCTTCAATAACATACAAATAAAAAGCTTCTTTGTTTTTAGGGCTTAAGGTGTTAATGCATTGTAATAATAAGGTATTTTTGTCTTTTTTTTCTATAATTTCTTCTGTTTGTAAAGAAGGTGATATTTCATAGTTTTCTTCTGTATAGATAATTTCTTGAACATTCTTCTTTTTTCTTGATTCATCAAAAACCAAGTGTTTTGCAATTTTATATAAATAAGCTCTTTTATTTTCAACTTTCTCATGAACTTTTAAGTGTAGTGCTTTGGCATAAGTTTCTTGAGTTAAGTCTTGTGCTAAATGTTTATCTCCACTTAGTCGTTGTACATAATTTAATATTTCATTATAAAACTCTATCATCTAAAAAAGAAATCCTTTTAAGTAATTGAGAAATGTTATCATAATCATTCTTATAATATAAAAATATATATCATTAATTATATTCTATAAGAAAGATTGTAGATGACTTAATATTTTACTATTGCCTTATCTTAATTAACCTTATTTAAAAAAATTTTCTTACTTTTTTAAACTTCAATTATCTTTATCCTTGTTTCTCTTATCTTTTTTACTTGCACAAGCACAAGATCCACAAGAGTTTTTTTTAAATAAAGTCTTATAAATATAATAAAGTGCAAAAGAAAAAATTATTGCAGTAAAAGCTAATTCTTCATTTGTCATTCAACTATGTCCTCCCCTTTTATTGTAACTAAATGACCTTTTCCTGCATCAAAAGAGACGCTATAAGCTGCTATTGGTTTATTAAAAGTAAATTCACTATCTTCATTCATAATACTGTCAATAACTTTTCTAGTATTTTGTGTTATATAAATATTAACTCCACTACCACTAGCCCCAGATGAAAAACCACCCTCGCAAGTAATAGTATTATCTCCATTGTCAAAACAAGTCATAATTGCTGTATGTGCTTGTGCACTTATTAGTAAAACGCTTGTTAGTAAAAATTTTTTAATCATAAATTTCCTTCTTATTATTTGGTATTAAACTTAGAGCTATGGTAATTATTATTACAAATATATAAAAATAAACCATTGCACTAACCCCACTTAATTGAAAATAATTTCCTAGTTGAAAAACTCCTATAGAAAAAAATAAGCCTAAAAACATTGGGTAAATAATAGCAAAAATCATCCACTTATAAGAATTACTTTGAACTTTTATCATTATCATTGTAGCAATACAAGGAGGAGTTAAAGCCATAAAAATTATAATAGCAACAGCTCCTAATTGACTATAAGCATTTGAGCTTTTAATAGAATTTGCATCTGTGTCTTTATTGCTTTCGTAAATTGCTCCAATAGTTGATACAGAACTTTCTCTTGCCGCAAATGAAGATAAAAATGCTACATTTATTTTCCAGTCAAAACCAGCATATTTCGTAACAGGAACAAAAAACTTACCCATAGCACCTAAAGCTGAGTTTTCAACTTTTTCATTTTTTATTTCACGAAAAAGTCTTTTTCTTATTTTTAAGAGTTTCTTCAATGCGTTGTTTATTTTTCTTGCTTCTTTATTTCTTTTAGGTTTGACAAAGGTAAAAAATACTGCATTTTTATTTTTATAATATGCATCAATCTTTAAAGCTGTAGTTTTACTTTTAGTATTCATTTTTTCTTTTTTATAAGATGAATAATAATTTATTAAAGCTTTTAATTCTTCTTCTTCATTTACATACTTAGAGTATTTATTATTATTTGTTTTTTTATAAAAAGTTTCTTCCATAAGAGTAGCTTTATTATCAAAATGGATTTTTTTCTCTTTAGATATTCCAGGAAATTGAATAAGTACAAATAATACTACTGCAACAGCTGCAACTATAGTTACAATCTTTTTTAAATATAAATAAATTCTATCAAATACTTTTCCTAAAAGACCTCTTAGTGTTGGTAAATGATAAGAAGGAAGTTCCATTATAAAAGGTGTGCTTTCATGTGCTCGTAATACAGTTAGAGTTAAAAGTTTTGAAACAATTAGAGCTATAAAAATAGTAATAGTTGAAATTAAGAACATCATTAAAGCTAAGTTTTCTTTAAAGAAAGCAACTAAGATTAGAGTAAAAAAAGGAATTTTAGCTAAACAGTTCATCAAAGGAACGGTTAGCATTGTAGCCATTTGTGCTTTTTTATCATTCATTCCTTTTGTTGCCATAACTCCAGGAACTGCACAACCTCCTGCAAAAATACCACCTAAAACTAGAGGAAGAGTTGATTCTCCATGCAAACCAAAACGTACAAAAATTCTATCTAAAATAAAAGCCATTCTTGGCATATATCCTATGTTTTCAAGTAAAGCAATTAAAAAGAATAATATGAAAAATATAGGTAAATAATTTAAAAGAGCATTAACACTATTTATCATCCATAGAGCAAACTGAGTAATATAAGGAATACTAGCAATGTTTTCATTAGGAAAAAATGAAATAAGTGAATTCTTAATCCAGGCTAAAATAGGCCAGGTATAGTTTGTAAGTTCATAACCATATACTATGGATAATTGGTATAAAGTATAAATAATAAGAGCTAAAATTGGAAGAGCTAGGTATTTATTTAATACAATATTATCAATTTTATCACTTATTGTTTTTTCTTTTGTTTTATTTTGAATAACACAAGCACTTACGAACTCATCAGCTTTTTCATAGCGAATTTTAACTATATATGAATGAGCAGTTATATTATATCTTTCTTTAAAACCTTTTTGGTATTCAAGAATTTTTGATAAAATCAAAGCAGAATTAGCTGATTTTTCTTTTATTATTTTTATAATTTCTGTATCATTTTCAAAGAGTTTTACAGCTAAATAGTGTTTTGAAACATCTAAAGATTCTATATGTATTAAATCTTTAATTTTATTTATATACTTTTGTAAGTTTTTATAATCAATAATATTTGAAATATATAAATTTTTATTATCTTTTACTTCATGAATAGCATCTTTTAGTGAGCTAAGACCCTCTTTTTTACTAGCAATTGTTTTAACTATTTTTGCTTTAGTTAAAGTTTCTAGTTTTTTAAAATCAAATTTATAGCCATTTGTTTTTGCTACATCTAACATATTAAAAGCAAAAACTATAGGTTTTTGCATATCAAATAACTGCATACTTAAATAAAGGTTTCTTTTTATATTTGATGAATCTATAGTATTTACAATAATATGCGTATTTTCATTTAAAATATAATCTCTTGTGATTTTCTCTTCACTTGAAAAAGAGGAAAAAGAGTATGTTCCTGGTAAGTCAATTACATTTATTTTTTCATTTTTATGGGAATAAACACCACTCTTTTTATCAATTGTAACACCTGGATAATTTGCAATTTGCTGTTTTATATTTGTAAGCATATTAAATATACTAGATTTTCCACAATTAGGTTGTCCTACAAGTGCAATATTATGCATAAATAACTTCTATATATCTTGATTCTTGAACTCTAAGAGTGATGTTATAAGATAATATTTCTACTTCAATAGGATCTTGCAAGGGTGATCTTCTTATTAGTTTAAGTTTATTGCCTTCAATAAATCCCATATCATATAGTTTTTGTAAAAGTTTAGAACTAGCTGTAATTTTACTAATTACAGCTGTTTTATTAAGTTCTATTTGATTTAATGTCATTTTTTCCTCTTTATCTCTTTATCATAAATCAATCTCTACTTCTTTATTCTTCAAAAAAGTCTTTTTTAATTTTAAAAGCTAAGTAAATAAATAAAAGACCTATTATAATAAGCGCTAGGTCTGTATAGAAAACTTCCCATATCTCTAAGTCATAAGTTCTGCTCATTGTAAAACCAGAAAAATAATTATGATTTATACTTGCTAGTATAAATAAAATACCTGATGAAATAAAGGTATATTTACTTAAGTTATAAAAAGATTTATTTAGTAATATATAAATTAATATAAAAAGAAATACCAAATAAAATAGTATCTCATGGGAATAATAAAGTGTTTCTTTATATGTAAAATACAAATATGATTTCGGAATTAACCAAGATGTAAAAAATAATAGTGATGTACTTAAAATTGAACCCATAATAATTGTAAAAATTAAAGGTTTAATAACTTTTGTTGAAAATGCATCTTTGGCAGCTCTTTTCATCCATAATAAGGCAGAAAAAATTAAACCAAATAAAATTCCAATAGATAAAAAAGCAAAAATAATTCTAGGTATATCTTCAAATGTTCTTAGATAATGCAAGTAAAATAGGGCATCTAATGTTTTTTCTGTAAAAGTACCATCTTTTGCTGTTTTTTTATCAAGTACTTTTCCTGTATTTGCATTTAATACTATATATGTTTCATTTGTCATTGAAGATATAAAAATATTTCTAGGTTCAAATCCAATAAATTTTACACGTGCATTAATATCATTATAATTATAAACTTGCATTTCATAAAAACTTATATTTTCAAACTCTTCTTTAGCTTTTACATATAAAGTATTTAAATTTATAGATTTAACTTCTTTAGTACTTTTTATCTTTTTTAAATCTAAGTCTTGAAGAATATTCTTATCTAAGGCTAAAATATTCATAGTCTCACCCTTAGATAAATAATTAGTAATAAGAGGGGAGCTATATACTCCTAAATTAAACAAAGCGCCAGTAAGACCAAACATAAATACTAAAGGAAGAGAATAAAGGAGTATTAATCTATGATATTTAGCTAAAAAGGCCTTAGCTGTTTTAGTTTTAGTGTTTCTATATGAATTTTTTATAATTAAGAATATTCCTGATAAACATAAAAATACAATAGCAACAGAAGCAAAACCAAACAATATTCTAATAAGTAGTGAGTTAAATATCCATCCTCTATGAATACTATCAAAGAATTTTGAGATTCTAAAAGATTTGATTCTTATTTTCTTACAACTATTAGGGTTTAGGAAAAAATTTGGTCTATTTTTAACTTGTATTAAATTAGTTGAACTAATTTCTTTTGATGGAAAATACAATTTAATTACATCATTTGATAGTTTTTTTCCATTTTCACCAAAATAAGTTCTTTTAATAATTTGTTTAAAACACTTATTTAAATTAATATCTTCAATATTAACTTCTTTAATATGCATTTTTTTATCTTCCCAAATATTAATATAAGGTTGAAATATTGTCAAAATACCAAAAAATAAAGAGATAAAAAAGAATAAAATAACATTTATTCCTATCAACTTGTGAATATTAAATAATTTCTTTTTCATTTTTATCCTAAAAATTGTATAAATGAGAATAGAATTATAAAAGGAATAATAAATTTTATAATTGCAGTGATTTTCTTTTCTGACATAATAATCCATAAGGCAAAAGCAGACCAAAGTATTGGAAGTATAATAATAACAAGTACGATATTTTCAAATATTGAAAAAAGTAAAAAATATGATATTAGGCATATAAGAGTATAAGCATTAATAAGACCACCTAAAAAAGCGCATAAAAATCTTATACTTCCTATGTTAGCATTTTTGTCTTTTTCTAAAAGTGATTTTCTAAAATTCAATTTTTCCCTTTTCTTTTCTTCTTTTAGTAATAATTATTTTGATAATGATAATCGAATACTTATGAATAAGTTCTTAAATAAATACCTCTCATGACAAGCATGAAAGATATTTATTAAATAAATTCTTAGAATTTATATGTAGCAGTTAATTTGAAAGTTCTTTCTTGGATAGGAGATAATGAAACACTATCTGTATATCCTCCTGTTGTTGCTTTTTTATTAAATAAATTGTAAATATTTAATGATATATTCCACTTATCTAATTGTGTAGCTATCATTGCATCAGCTAAGGTATAAGATTTAGCTGTAAACTTCTCTAGTCCATAATTTCCAGGGAAAACATGTGCTGGATTTAAGTTATCACCTTGGTAAGAACTAAGCTCTCCAATATATTTAATACCAGCACCTATCTTAATTTTTCCAAGTTTTGATTTTGAGAAAGTATAATCAGTCCAAAGAGAAGCAGTTAATTCTGGAACTCTTGATACACTTTTACCTTTTAAGAATGAATAACCAGCTTTTTTATACTCAGAATGTAATTTAGCAAGAGAAAATACAAGATTAAGATTTTCTAAAGGGCTAGCTGTAATATTAAGCTCAATACCTTTTACATTTTGTTCGGAATCTTGAATCTTAAAACTTGTATCATTAGGATCTACTTCAACAGCATCTTCTAAGCTTAAGTCAAAAATAGATAAAGTTGCAAACATATTAATATTTTCTGGTCTATATTTTATTCCTGTTTCAATTTGTTTCCCAGTTGAAGGTTTAAATGCACTTCCACTCTTTGTTGTTCCAAAGTTTGTTTGAAAAGATGTAGAGTAAGAAACATATGGAGACATTCCATTATCCATTAAATATATTAAACCTACACGTCCTGAAATATTATCATCTTTTTGAGTATTCTTAGAACCACTTATTTCATTTTCTATTTTGTCATTTATTTTGTCATATCTTAATGATGTAGATAAAACATACTTAGAATTTATTTTCATATTATTAGAAGCATACAAGCCCAGTTGTGTAATATCTTGATTCTCTTTTGTACTTAATAAATTTGTTCTTGTAATTTTTTGATGTGGATTTGGATTTTTTAAATTATATACATATGCCACAGGTTTTGTTCTTTGTTTTTTACCCTTAGATTTTTGTATATCTAATCCAAAAATAGAAGAGTTTTCAATATTTTTACTTCCCCAATTATATTGTAAGTTATTATCTAAAATAATACTTTTTATTTCTGATTCTGATTCTATAAATGACATTGGAAACTTTGATAAGTCTGCTGTAAATAGTGGACCTGTTGGTGTAAGCATACCAGCTGAATCAGGCTGTGAAAAATATGTATTTGCACTTATTTTGTTGAATCTTATTGAAGATGTAAGATTTAAGTTGGTATTTATCTCTTTATTTAATGTTGCAGTAATACTTGTTTGCTTTTTTTCAAATAACTCATAATCTGCTAAACCTATAAACATATTATCTTTTAAATAAATATCATTTAGTTCTTTAGCACTTTTAGTTAAAGCAGCTTTATTAAGAAAACCACCTGCTATAGTATTAAGAGCATCAAAGTTTTTAAGAACACTATTTTGATATACAAGATTTGCAGGAGCTCCTGAATAGCCTAAACCTAAAGAATCTATTGAATGTTTTGCAAAACTTGCTGATACATCTAAACTTGTATTATCATCAATTAGGTATTTTACTGTAGGGTTAAGAAAATATGAGTCAGTTGATGATTCATCTAATTGTGCATCTGCTTTTGAATAATCAGCCGTAACTCTAACAAAAAGATTTTCATTGATTTTACGATTAATATCAGTAAATACAGATTTTGATTGATTAGAACCATAAGAAATACCTACTTCGGCACTATTTGTAGTATTTGCTTTTTTACTTTGTAAGTTTAATAATCCACCAGGACCACTATCACCATATAAAACTGAAGAAGGTCCTTTCAAAATTTCAATTCTCTCTAAGGCATATGGAAAAACAAATGGCATTGCTGCACCATAAGGAACTTGTTTTAATCCATCTAAAAAAGTAGAATTATAAATTAAATCTAAACCTCTTATTTTTCCATAATTAGTTCTTAAATCCATAAGTCCTGAGGGAAATGATACAGAAGAATCATAAGCTATAAGACTTTGTACACTTGCTTCATTTTTAATGCTTATCATGTCATTTGTAATAACAGAAACACTTTGTGGTATTTCTGCAATATCAATATCCATTTTAGAGCCTGTTGAACTTTTTGTTGCAACATAACCTTTTAATTCTCCATAAGCACTTTGTCCAGTAGAGCTAACTTCGTGAGTAATATCAGATGTTTTACTTTGAGCAAATGCAATATTAGCTGTGCAAATACTAATCATAGATGTCAGTACGAATCTATTTAATGTTTTTAAATTCATCAAAATTTCCTTTTTAATATTTTGAGAATGATAATCGATTTTACTTTACCTTTAACTTTTTTTTATATCAATCAAGACAAGCAGAATAAAAAAAAGTATTTGAATAGGGCGTATATAAGCATTTTTAAATATTAAAATAAAATCAATATGTATAAGGCTATTGTACTAATAATCATTATTAAAGACTAAAGAGGCAAAATCAACTTTTTTCTAACTTTCTAATCAAGAGCTTAAATATTATAAAAGCCTTCATATATAAACTTTTAGATATAATGGCAAAAAATTAATGTGAAAGTATGAAATGATTGATATAAAATTATTGCAAAAAGATTTTGAGCTAGTATCAAGTGCCCTTATTAGAAAAGGGGTTGATGTTTTACTATTAGATGAGCTAAAAGAATTAACATTAAAAGCAAAAGAAAAAAGAGCTTTAATGGAAAACATTACAGCAAAACAAAATAAATTATCAAAAGAGTTTGGAAGATATAAAAAAGAGGGTTTAGATATAAAACCTTTACAAGAAGAAATTTCTAAGTGCAAGAGCGAAAAACTAACATTTGAAGATGAGGTAAAAGTTTTAGAAGAAAAACTTACTTCAATTGTTTTAGGAATCCCAAATATGCCTGATGATTGTGTTCCTAATGGCGCTGATGAAAATGAAAATGTTTTAATTGAAACAATAGGTGAGAAACCAAGTTTTTCTTTTGAACCTAAAGAACACTGGGACTTAGGTGAAAAAGATGGAACATTAGACTTTAAACGTGGGGTTAAACTAGCTAAATCAAGATTTGTAGCGATGAGTGGAATTGCTGCAAAACTAGAGAGAGCTTTAATAAACTATATGCTTGATTTTAATACAAAGAGAGGTTTTAATGAGTGGTATGTACCTTTTTTAGCAAATACTAAAACACTAGAAGGAACAGGGCAATTACCTAAATTTGAAGATGATTTATTTAAAATTGAAGGCGAGGATTTATATCTTATTCCAACTGCTGAGGTAGTTTTAACTAACCTTTATAATGATGAGATTTTAAGCAAAGAAGACTTGCCTTTACTTTTAACTTCATATACTCCTTGTTTTAGAAAAGAAGCAGGATCTGCTGGACGTGATACTAGAGGATTAATTAGACAGCATCAATTTGATAAGGTTGAAATGGTTGCAATTACAAGCCCTTCTCAAAGTGAAGAAGTATTTGAAAAAATGGTTGCTTGTGCTAGTGATTTATTAAGCTCACTTGGACTTTCTCATCAAAAAATGCAATTATGTACTGGTGATTTAGGTTTTAGCGCTGCTACCACCATTGATTTAGAAGTATGGCTACCAGGACAAAATAAATATAGAGAGATTTCATCAATTTCAAATACACGTGAGTTTCAAAGTAGACGAGCAAAAATAAGATATAAAGATGGTAAAAAGAATATTTTAACACATACTTTAAATGGTTCAAGTTTAGCAGTAGGACGAACTTTAGTGGCAATTTATGAAAATTACCAAAATGAAGATGGAACAATAAGTATTCCAGAAGTTCTAAAGCCTTATATGGGATAATCAGCTTGAAAGAGCTGATTATAATAAACGATTTTTTATAAAAGTCGTAAAATTTTAACACATTGAGTAATATGATAAAAAAAATACTAAA
Organism: Arcobacteraceae bacterium; assembly: GCA_965224485.1. Lineage (GTDB taxonomy): Bacteria > Campylobacterota > Campylobacteria > Campylobacterales > Arcobacteraceae > NORP36. The sequence continues at coordinate 66,892 of CBDCZH010000018.1, forward strand.
AATCTTTCTTGTACTTATCTTTTTTCTAGTAAAAAAAATATTTGTTAGAGAAAATAGAGTGCCGCATAAAATTATGGATAGTTTAGCTAATAACTTACATGCTATTTTTATATTTACATCTTTTCCTATACTTTATACATCATTGTTTAGTATTAAAATAAATGAGTTTGATGTTAATACTATCTTATATATAATTTTATTTTTGCAGTTTGTTTTGATTATTAGATATTTTAATCCAGAAATGCTAAAAGAAAAAAAACTACAATCTAAAATTATTAGACAAATAAAAAAAGTATCATTATTTATATTTATTGCTAACTGGGTATTTGTTTCTTTTCTTTTTGCCTTAGCTTTTAGTATTATGTTCTTTATAAATTATTCTTTCTATGTTTTTATTCTAAACCAAATTAAGAAACAAAAAGAACAAGAAGAGTTTAGAAAACAGTTTGGAGAAGGTACTTATTCCAAACAAGATATAACAAAAACACATATAATAAATTTATTTGAAGTAAATATTGATGTTAAAAAACTAACAAGAAGTGATGTTAAAAAACAGTATAGGTTAATGGCAAAAAAATATCACCCCGATGTTTATAAGGGAAATGAAAAAGATAAATTTACATCTATTAACAAATCTTATAATTTTTTACTTGATTTCTTTAAATAAGAACTTATATTAGTTTTTCTGGTTTACCAAAATAATATCCTTGAGAATAATCAATTCCCATTTTGGTTAAAATATTGTAAATATTTTCATTTTCAACGTATTCAGCAACTGTTTTTATATTTTGTTTTTTCGCAAAAGTTACAATAGTTTCTACTATATTTCTTGAAAATTTATTAGTTTCAATATTTTTAATTAAAGAACCATCAATTTTTAAAATATCAGGAGAATAATCTAAAAGTCTTTCAAAATTAGAGTACCCACTGCCAAAGTCATCTATAGCAATCTGTACATTACCTATTCTTTTTGCTTCTTGAATAAAATCTTTTACAGTTTGAAAATCTTTTATATTTTCATCTTCTAATAATTCAAAAGTAACTCTATTGTTGTATTTAGGAACTGCAACTAAGTCTAATAATATTTCTCTTATTTCTATATTTTCAATATCCAAAATAGATAAATTTATACTCACATTATGTTTTATATGATCTAAAACATTAAAAGTACTCTCAATTACTCTTTTTGTGATTTTTGTATAATATGTACCTTTTTTAGAAATATCTAAGAAAGCATAAGGTGAAATAATTTCTTCTTTTTCATTGATTAGTCTAACTAAAGACTCATATTTTATAATTTCTTTAGTTTTATTATCAATAATAGGTTGAAAATATGAGATAATTTTTTTATTATCTAGGGCTTTTTTAACCATACGAATAGTTTCTATATTTTTTTGTGCTATTTTTTGGGATTCATCTATTAAATTATTTGCAAGTATTAAATTTAAATGACTTTTTATAGCCTTTTCAAGACCATATTTTGCATTTTCAAAGAGGTTATCTTTTCCATAACAATAACTTACAACAATTGAAGCATCATATTCAATATTTTTAAATCGGATACTTGCATGTTTTGCTGCCAAAATTAGTTTTTCTAAGTCTTCTTTTATATTAATATTGTTCTTTTTTATATTATCTAAATCTTCTCTTAGTGCAAATCTTCCATCACCTAATCTATATATTTTCATAAAGACACTATCTTTTGGTAATAAACTCAAAATTGTTTCAGAGAACTTACTTTCAATTTCATCAATAGTTTTTGAATTATAAAACTTATCTAAAATATCAAAATTATCAATTTGAATAATAGCTAAGAATGATTCATTCCTATTCTCTAAGGCTGCAAGTAATTGTTTTTTATCACTCATAACTGCACTTATATCATTTCTTAAAGCCATAAATTCTAAAATATTTCCATCTTGGTCTAAAATAGGTTTAACTGTTGATTTTACATAATAAGTTTTGCCATCTTTTGACAGGTTTTTAATAATTCCCTGCCAAGACTCTTTTTTGATTTTAATTATATTCCAAAGATTTGAAAAGACTTCTTTTTTGGTATCAGGATGTCTTACAATATTATGGGATTGTCCAATTAATTCTTCTTTTGTATATCCAGAGATTGAACAAAATTTATCATTTACATAAGTAATAATTCCATTTGCATCAGTTTTAGAAATTATTGAACTTTTATTAGTTATTTCTTGATACTGTTTTAATAAGTGAATATTTTTTTCGTTTTCTTTTTTGGAAAGTATATTTTTCACTACTTTTTTTATAGTATTTAAAAATTGCTCATGATTTAGTGGTTTTAGAATAAAACCATCAATTCCTAATAAAATAGCTTTAAATATATATTCTTGATTGCTATAAGCAGAAAGTATTATTTTTTGAACATCATAATTTTGTTTACTGATTTCTTCAATAAGTTCAATACCATTCATTAAAGGCATATTAATATCAGTTATAAGTAAATCTATTTTATTGTTTTTTAATAGCTCTAAAGCTTCAATTCCATTTGAACAAACATGAATATTTTTAAAAAATAAATTTAATAATTTTACTGTACCTTTTTGAGTATTTATATTATCTTCTACGAAAAGCACATTTATCGGCGCGGTAAGTGTTATTATTTGGTCATGATTTAATTCAGTAAACATAAATTTTCTTTAGTAATAATTTTTTGAAAGTATATCATAAGTTTTGGAATTTTATATATTTCTTTATTAGATGTTTAGCTAGCTTATGTTAAGATGATAACGATTATTATAAAGGATATTGATGTTAGCTAGTTTTTTAATTACATTTAGAGAAGGATTAGAAGCTTTTTTGATTGTTGGAATTATTTTGTCTTATTTAGGAAAATTACAAGCAACAAGATTTAATAAATATATATATTTAGGTGTATTTATGGGAATCTTTATTTCATTGCTTATTGCATATATTTTTCAAGTTGTTATTTACGGTATGGATAATGAAGTTTATCAACACTATTTGATGATAGGTATTTTACTTTTTGCTACTATTGTTTTATCCTATATGGTAGTTTGGATGGCAAATCAGTCAAAACAAATAAAAGGCGAGATTGAAGAAAACTTAAGAAATCTAGTTAGTGCTGGAAATATTGCGGGAATGGTTTTTTTAGCTTTTTTAGCAGTTCTAAGAGAAGGTTTTGAAACTGTATTATTTTTCTCATCATTAAGTATAAGTGAAGATATTTCATTGCAAGATGGATTTATAGGGGCTTGCTTAGGTCTTGTTGTCTCTTTAATTCTAGTATATGCTTTAATGAAAGGTGCTAGAAATATTCCTTTAAGTGCATTTTTTAAATATACTGGACTTTTAATTCTTATAATTGCAGGAGGACTATTTGGTTCTGCTGTTTCTATGATGCAAGCTAGTGAACTCTTACCTACATATATTCCTATGATATATGATATCTCTGCACTTCTAGATGACAGAGGTTTATTTGGAACATTCTTAAGAGCTTTATTTGGTTATAACTCTTCTCCAACATTTTTACATTTTCTTTCATGGTTTTTATTCATGTTAGTTGCAATATCTTTATGGAAAAAGACTTACTCATATGCAAAAAAGTGATGTATTAATTATAGGCGGTGGTGTTTCTGGTTTAATTGCAGCAATTGAATTAGCTAAGCATAACAAGAGTGTGATTCTTCTAGAAAAAGAAGATGTAGTAGGAGGACAGTGTAAAACTGAAGTTCTAAAAATCAAAGATGAAGAGTATAGATTTGATTATGGTGGACATAGGTTTATTACAAATAATGAAGCTTTATTAGATTTTGTAGAAGATATTTTAGGCGATGATTTATTAATAGCCCAAAGATCTTCTGTTATTTTACATAAAAGTAAGATGTATGAATATCCTTTAAATTTAAAAAACTTATTAAGAGTTGCTCCTTTTAAACTTCTATTTGGAGCTTTTATTGATACTTTGAAAATTATTACTAAAATTACTAAAACAGATAATAGCAATTTTAAAACGTGGATTTCTTCACGTTTTGGTAAAACTTTATATGATAATTTTTTTGGACCATATACAAAAAAACTTTGGGGAATTGAGCCTGAAAAACTTAGTGCTGATTGGGCAGGGCAAAGAATTTCTTTACTTGATTTAAAAGATGTAGCAAAAAAGCTACTTTTCCCTTCTAAAAAAACTGCAAGAACATATGCAAAATCATATAGATATCCAAGATATGGTTTTGGTGGTCTTCCTTTAAAAATGGCTAAAAAGTTTGAAGATCTTGGCGGAAAGATTATTACAAATGCAGAAGTTCTATCTTTTTCTTATACTGGTAATAAAATCACTTCTATTAAAACTAAAAATGATGAGTTTCAAGCTAGTGAAATAATATCTACAATGCCTTTAAATGAAATGTCTTTAAAATTAGGTTTTGATTCAAAATTGAAATTTAGATCTTTAAGATTTTTATGTTTAGGTCTAGATTTAGAAGATTTTTCGCCTCATACTTGGCAATATGTTAGTGATTTTGAATTATTACCAACTAGAATTCAAGAACCTAAGCGACGGTCACCTTCAATGTCCCCTAAGGGCAAAAGTTCAATTATGTTAGAAATTCCTTGTAATGTAAATGATAATATTTGGAATATGAGTGAAGAAAAACTTTTAGAAATAGTTAAAAAAGATTTAAAAAAGTTAAAATTTGATATAGAAGAGCATATTATTGATTATTTTTCATTTACAACAGAACATGCGTATACCTTAATGGATGTTGATTATAATCTTAATAGAGATAAAACAATTGAATATTTAGCTAAGTTTGATAACTTATTAATGGCTGGACGTCAAGGAACATTTAGATATATATTTTTAGATACAGCTATGGAAACAGGTTTAATGGCGGCTCAAAAGTTGCTAAATCATAAAAATATTACTAAAGAAGATATTTATAATCATAGAAATGAGAAGACAGTAATCGAGACAAAAAGTATAATATAAATTTCTTTTTCTCTTTATATTTAAGATTATTTCCATATCAATAATCATTATTATTATAAGTTTTACTTAAGATTTTTTATGGTACATTTATGTCATTAAAAGTCACGATAAATTAAAAGGATATATAAATGAAGAAAACAAGATTAGTAGCCGCTGGTTTAAGTATAGCAGCAGCGTTAGTATTTTCAGGTTGTGTAACAAATAATATGGATGTTAGTAAAATGCAAGAGAATAATATGCTTCAAGCATATTCATCAATTGCAGCTAAAAATTATGCAGATACATTAAAAGATGCTATTGCATTAAGATTTCAACTTGATATTTTTGCAACTAATCCAAGTGCAGCTAATTTAGCAGCAGCTAAAAATGCTTGGTTACAAGCAAGAGAATCTTATGGTCAAACTGAAATTTTTAGACTTTCAAATGGTCCTATTGATGCTGAAGAAGGTTGGGTTGCTGATACTTATGGTTCTTTAGAAGGGCAGTTAAACGCTTGGCCTTTAGATGAAAACATGATTGATTATACAACTGATGCAAACGGGAAAAAAACTTCTGGTAATATTATTGATACAAAAGGTGAGTTTAACCCAGGTGGTGAAGATTCACAAGCTGTAAATGTTAAAAAAATTACTGTTAAAGCAATTACTGCATTAAACGAAAATGGTGGAGATGCAAATGTTGCAACTGGTTATCATGCAATTGAGTTCTTATTATGGGGACAAGATCAAGATTACACTAACTTTGTAAAAAATTCTTTTAACAAGGGTGATTTACAAGCTGGTCAGAGACCATTAAGTGACTTTACTACTGATAAGAATGCAAAAAGAAGATTAGCTTATTTAAAAGCTGCATCTGCTAAAATAGTAAGTGATATTGCTACTGTTTCTTCTGCTTGGTCAGGCGACTCTATGTATTCAAAAGCATTAAATTCACAATTAAGTGGTGATAATGCTTCTAAAAATATTGATAGAAAAACTGCATTAACTCAAATCTTTGCAGGTATGGGTGTATTTGTTAAGTCTGAATTAGCAAATGAAAGAATTGCGGTTGCTGTATTAACTCCTTCTGAAGAAGATGAGCATTCTTGCTTCTCTGATAATACTCATAGAGATATTGCTTTAAACTACCAAGGATTTAAAAATATTCTTTTAAGTACTTATAATGGTGTAGATTTTGGAAAAGCTCCTATTGATGCTTTAGATGCTGATGCTAAAATGAGAGTTATGGATTTAATGACTTCAATTGAAACTAAAATTGCATCAATTAATACTATTGCGCAAAACAATAGACACTTTGATAGACAAATCAGACCAAATGATCCTCAAGCTAAAGTTATTGTAAAACTTAAAAATGAGTTAAGAAAACTTGGCGATGAAATGGTTAATGTTGCACATGCTAATGGAATTAGCTTATCAGTTGAAGATGTAACTGATGCAGAAGAAACTAAATTTTAATAAATGAAGATAATAAAAATTTTTGGTCTCATGGCATTTTTTGCCATGGGACTTTTTGCATTAGATAATAATACTTATTATACAAAAGCAAATAGTAAAAAATCCTTTTCAAAATCATATAATAATTTAAATAACGAAGAAATAGATATTTTTATGTTGGGAAGAAGTTTTTTCAGAATTCCTTGGGTTGAAGCACCAAGTGCAACAACAGCAAGAGATGGTTTAGGACCTTTATTTGGAGCTAATACCTGTCTTAGCTGTCATCCTAATAATTCTCAAGGTTCTGTTTATAATAAAAATAATAATATTTCAAGATCTATGGTCGTAAGACTATCTATTCCTTCAAATAATTCAAAAGAACATAAGTTACTTTTAAAAAAATCAGGTTTTATTCCTGAGCCAGTTTATGGGGCACAAGTCTCTTTAAACGGAACAAAAAATGTACCTTTTGAAGCAAAACTTAAAGTTTTATATACAAATAAATATGTAACATATAAAGATGGACAAACTGTAATTTTAAGTAAACCAAACTACTCTTTTAAAGATTTGAATTATGGAGCTTTACATAAAGATACTATTATAACTGTAAGAAAAGCTCCTGCTTTAGTAGGGCTTGGTTTATTAGAAGACTTAAGTGATGAAGAGATTTTAAAAAATGTTGATGAGTTTGATAAAAACAATGACGGAATTTCTGGCAAAGCTAATATGGTTTATTCACTTGCTGTAAAAAGTGAGTTATTAGGTAGATATACATATAAGGCAAGTGCACCAACAGTTAAACAACAAAGTGCTGCTGCTTTTCATAATGATATGGGTCTAACAACAACATATTTTCCAAATGATAACTGTACAAAATATCAAACAAAATGTTTAAATTCCCCAAAAGCAAGAGATGCTATTGATGTAACAGATTTTAGACTTTATTCGATTGATTTTTATTTAAGACATTTAAAAGTGCCAAAATCTAAAATAAAAGAAAAAGAAGGTGAAGCTTTATTTGCAAAACTATCCTGTACCTCTTGTCATATTAGTTCTTTTACAACAAAGAAAAATATGATTATCAAACCTTATAGTGATTTTTTATTACATGATATGGGTGAGGGTTTAAGTGATGGACGAAGTGAATTTAGGGCAACAAAGAATGAGTGGAGAACAACACCTTTATGGGGTATAAACTCTTATAGAAAAACACTGGGTAAAAAACCAGATTATTTACATGATGGTCGAGCTAAAAGTATAGAAGAAGCTATATTATGGCATGGTGGAGAAGCTTTAAACTCAAGAAACTCTTTTATCTTAATGGATCAAATCAAAAGAGATAAAATAATTAAATTTATAGGAACACTTTAATGAAAAAAATTATTCTACTACTTACTTTATTTTCTTTCTCACTGTTTGCAAAACAAGAAGTGATGAAATCAATTTTAGACAATGTTTTATTAGCTAATTCACAAAATGCGATGAATGTAGCTTTAGAATTTTCTGCGAATATAAAAGATAAAAAAGATTTAACAATATTAAAAAAAGATTTTACAAAACTTGTTAGTGCTTGGAAAAAAGTAGAAACTTTTTATTTAGCTGCTGAATTAAATGAAGATACTATTGATACTCCAAGATATATTGATATTTTCCATAATATAAAAGAAAACTTACATGAGCAAATTCAAAGAGTAATTGATTCAAAAGATGATGTAGAAGTTGAAATGTATAAAAACTCTTTTAAAACTATAAATGCTTTAGAATATGCATTATATACAAAAGGTTTTGATGATAGAAGATATGAAATCATAAATGTAATCATGAATAATATGTTAAATAGACTTGATGAAATAAATGACGTTTATTTAAATGATACGTCTAAGTTCTTAAATGATACTAAATGGGCAAATGCGGCTATTATTAATATGTTAATTGATAGTTCTTTTAAATTAAGAGATTGGCGTATTGGAGATATGGCTGGTTTATCTTTAAAGTACAAGAACAAGCCTAATAACAAAAGAGCTGAATATTACTTAAGTTTAAATTCTAAAATAGCCCTAAGAGCTATTTTAGAAGTACATGATTCAATAATCAACTCTAGTTATGGTGATTTTTTAATTTCCAAAGGAGCTAAAGCTCAAATTACATTAATAAGAAAACTTATTGCTAAGTCCTTAGAAAACTTAAAATATTTACAAAATGATGATTATTTAGCTAAAGATGTAAAAAAACTATATGTACAAGTTGATAAACTTCATAAAACATATTATGTAGCTTTAATAAACTCTTTAGAATTACTGCAAAAATATTAGATGCTGATGGTGACTAATGAGTGAATACCTTGTTTTAGAATATTTCTTTGATGCCAATAAAAGAGTTTTTTATTTATATTTATTAAGCTCATTTTTTATTGCCTTAGTTTATTTATATTTTAATGCAAAAGATAGAAGAATAAATCTAAGTGCAAAACTATGGTTACATCCTAGTTCCATCTTAGATTATTCATATTTTTTTCTTTCATATTTTATAAAAACTTTACTTATCTTTCCTCTTGTTCTTAGTGCTAAAACTGTAGCTGTTTATACGCTGATGTTTTTACTTGAGAATTTTAACTTTACTTCTTTATCTTGGTCATTTGAAAGTATAATCATTGTTTTTACTCTTACTTTATTTGTTTTAAGTGATTTTACTAGGTATTTACTTCATCGGCTTTTACATGCAGTTCCATTTTTATGGGAATTCCATAAGGTTCATCATAGTGCTAAGGTTTTAACTCCTTTTACTTTTTATAGGGTTCATCCAATAGAAAATATACTTTTTGGATTTAGATATGTTTTAACAATAGGTATAACAACTGGTGTATTTATTTACTTATTTGCAGGTAAAATTGATCTTTATGATGTTATTGGAGTAAATGTATTTGCTTTTATTTTTTCACTATTAGGAAGTAATTTAAGACATTCTCATATTAAATTTAAATATCCAAGATTTTTAGAAACATTTTTAATCTCACCTTATATGCACCAAATTCATCATAGTAAAAAACATTTTAATAAAAATTTTGGTGGTTATCTCTCGATTTGGGATTATTTATTTAAGACTCATTTATACTCAAGTGAAGTTAAAAATATGATTTTTGGATTAAAAAATATTCAAAATAAAGATTATGATTCACTTGTAAAATTATTATTAACACCATTTAAAAGATTAATAAATAAAGCTAATTGATTATTTTAATAATAACTAATATCAATTAAGTTTTGATTAAGAGCTATGCTCGTATTATTTGTATATAAATATAAAAAAGGTAAATTATGAAAGCAAAATATCTACTTTTAGCTAGTTTAGCTATTCTACTATCAGCTTGTAACGGAACACTTAATGAAGCAGAAAAAATCAAAGTTCAAGAGGAAAAAGCTGTTTTAGGAAAAGTTTTATTTTTTGATAAAAATCTATCAAATAATAGAACACAGTCATGTTCAACATGTCATAATCCAGAAGCAGGTTTTGTTGATGATAGAGATAACGGTGTACAAAAACAAGCTTCTTTAGGTGATGATGGTCATTCAATTGGAGATAGACAAGCACCTAGTGCTGCTTATGCAATGTTTAGCCCTGTTTTTCATTATGATAAAAAGAAAAAAGAGTATATTGGTGGACAATTTTGGGATGGTAGAGAACCTACTTTAGCAGGACAAGCAGGTGGTCCTCCTACAAATCCAGTTGAAATGGGTATGAAATCAAAAGAAGCTATGATAATAAGACTACAAGAAAATCCTTATTATGTACAAAGTTTTAAAAAACTGTATGGAGAAGATATTTTCCTTGACATTGATGCTTCTTATAAAGCTATGACTAAAGTTATTGAAGCTTTTGAGCAAACAAAAGAGTTTGCTCCTTTTGATTCTAAATATGATAGATATTTAAAAGGTGAATATGATGTTACTGTATTAGAAGATCTTGGTATGGCACTATTTTTCTCAAACAATAATAACTCTTGTGCTTCTTGTCACTTATTGAAAAAAGAGGGTCAAAGTGGCGAAACATTTACAAGTTATGAGTTTCATAATATTGGAACACCAATTAACAGTGATTTAAGAGCAAAAAATGGTGCAAGTGCAATTGATAATGGTTTATTAAATAATCCAATGGTTAGTGATATTAAACATAAGGGAAAATATAAAGTTCCAACACTTAGAAATGTTGCGGTAACAGGACCTTATATGCACAATGGAGTTTTTAAAGATTTAAGAACTGTTGCTTTATTTTATGATAAGTATAATAATAAAACAAGACTTATTAATCCAGAAACAAAAAAACCTTGGGCTGCGCCTGAAGTAAAAGAAACAATCAATTTAGATGATTTAAAATCTAAAAAACAAAGTGATAGAAAAATTGATGCAATAGTAGCTTTTATGAAAATGTTAACTGATAAAAGATATGAACACTTATTAGAAAAGTAATAATTAACAGCTGAATTCTTCTGCTGTTAATAATAAGTAAAGTATTATTTTTATAGTATTTTGATATTAAGAGTCAATCGCAAAAAAGGAATTATATGAAAGTTTTAAAAAAAGTAGTTTTATTACTTGTTTTTTGTTTATTTACATTCTCTTCTTTAGAGGCTTATTCATATGCTTCAGCAGGAAAAGAACCAACATTAGATGCACAAGATGCAATTTTAAATGCCATAAATGAAAGTGATTTTAAAAAAGCTAATGATACTTTTGTTTTATATAAGAAAAACTATCAATATTTAAATGATGATTTTAATAATAAACTTTATTCATCTTTGCAAAATGCAATAAAAGCAAAAGATAAAAAACTTATAGTTAAGTGGTTAAGAGTTTCACTTGCTCTTGAAGTTCAAAGACGACTTGAGGGTGGTTTAGAAAATATAAGTACTTTTAATGTTTCAAAAGTAATGCTTGCAAAAGCTAATAAATTTTATAAAATCTTATCAGGTAGTTTAGAATTCAAAACTAATAAAAAGCTAAAAAAAGCTATAAAAAACTGTATTGGTGCTATTGGTAATCCTGGACTTTTTGGTGTTGGGGCTAAAAAAGCTAATATAAAAGAATACAAAAAAAATCAAAATATTGCAGTTGAAATTCTAAAATCTTTATAAATGAAATTTCATAAAATTATTATAGGTATAAGCACTCTAGCTTATGCCTATTTTATTTTATCTTACCCTATATCTTATTATAATGATGATTCTTTATTTCTCTCTCGTGGAATTGAACATTTTTCTGTTATAGATTTCTCCCCACACTTTCCAGGTTATGTTTCTTTAATACTCCTAGCAAAGTTTATAAATTTTTTTCTTTTAGATGTTAAGTTATCACTTTTTGCTCTTAGCTCTTTTTGTGCTATTTTCACTCCTTTTATAATCTATTTGTATGTTAAAAAAATCAAAAACAAAGATGTAGCTCTTATAGCTTTTTTTCTAAGCCTAAGCTCCCCTTATCTAAATAATTTTGCTCTCTCACTACTTTCTGATTCTGTTGGTTTTTTCTTCTTATTTTTAGCTCTATATTTATTAGAAGATAAAAAATATAAAATGAGTGGAATAATTTTAAGCCTTGCTTTTTTTGCAAGACCTTCTTATTTTGTATTTTATGCCTTTGGTTTACTGTATTTAGTTTTTTTTAGAAAAGAAGCTTTGAAAAGTATTCTCATCTATTTTTTCCTAAGTTTTATTCTATTTTTTTTATATATTTATATAACAAATGGCAATTTATATTTTATAGAAGCAAAAAGGTTTATCTTAGGTCATTTTAATATTTGGGGTGTAGGACAGAACTCTTCTTATACTTGGTTCTCAAATGTTTTCACGTTGATAAATCTTCCTTTTTTACTTCTTTTTATTTTTAAATATGATAAAAAATTTATCTTAATGTATATATTTTTTATATCTTATTTTTTATGGATTATTTTTTATCAAAATCCTGAAAATTTACGTCATTTAATTCCCTTAGTTTTTATAAGTACAATATTAATCTCAAAGGTTTTAGAAAATTTCAAAAGTATAGTTTTCTTTATTTTGATTTTAAATATTTCTTTTATGTTTAGTTTTACTCAAAAATATTCACCTATTATGCAAATTTCTAAACTTATTAATAAAGAAAAATTTATTCTTGTTACAAATCACTCTATAGAGCTCTTGCGTGAGTCAAATTTCCTTGTGGTAGATAAGTTTTATAAGGCAAATGCTTCGTATATTAGTAAAAACGATAATGTTATTATAATAACAACAGCAAAGAAGGAACTTCCTAAGTCAAGAGCCTTTTTTGGGAGGTTTATAGGTGAAAGAACTACATATCTTTATTCTAAAATCCCTCTAAACGCCACTAAGTAGTCACTGGATAAAGTTTTTCCTTTATGATAATAATTCTTATTTTAAGTATTAATTAAGATTTATTAGCTTAAAATTCAACCAAGACAATCTTATACTAAGGAATTAAATGAAAAAATTAATTAAGTTATCAGTTGTTGCGTCATTAATTGCAACATCTGTTTATGCAAGTGATTATAAGAGTACAAAAACTTCTGTAATTGACAAAAGATTCGATACAGCAGGTTCAATGTTTGCTTATACTGAATTTGAATTATCTGGTGAACCAATGTCAGAAGGTCTTGGACTTGATTTAGATACTTTAGATCCAAATGCAAGAAACCAACCAACTGAATTTGATTATACAGCTGGAATTGAATCATATGAGTATTCAGAAGAAGCTATGTATGCATTAAATTACCAATCTAAAATGGGACCTCATTTAGTAAATGGTTTATTAAATGCTAAACGTGGTGGAGATATGAAATCTTTAGCAAAAAGATTTATCAAATTTGCTAAAGCTACTGGAAATGATGCTTCTGTTTTACCATTAAATATGCATCCAACTGCACTTCCATATATTTCAGGACTTCCAGAATTTGCACAAAAAGTTGATATGACTGTTGTAAATAATGATGAAGTTGTTGTATTTAAACATGGTAAAGAAAAAACTATTAAAACAGCAGTTCCTGCTTATTTAAGAGATTATAAAACTTTATCTTGGGTTGAAAAAGGTATGGATAAAACATTTAATCCAGCTGCATTTGGAGCTGCTTTATTAAAAGATACTATGTGGGCACAAGATTTCTTAGGTGGAATGCATATTATTGCTAATGATGAAGAAGTAGAAGCAACAAGTTCAACTATGGATCAAGATGGTAAACATGCTCTTGGTGTTTCATCAGCTGATGGTGTAAATGGGGCTATTTTAACTGAACTTTCTTGGGAAAGAATTCTTTTCATGCAAGAGAAATTAGGATCTAATGGTAAAAAATTAGGTTTAAGTTTTACTCCTTCATATGATGCAAGTAAACCAGTATGGTTTGCACATAAAGTATCTGTTAAAGAAGGTAAAAAGAATGGTACTAAAAGTATTGCTTCTTTAAAAATCAAAGAAGGACATTCTTCTCTTAGAGATACTTGGCAAGTATTATGGCCAATTGCTGAATTCTATGCTTATTCTGATCAAAGAGTTAACAATGCTAATCAAAATCCAGCATTTTTAAGTGTATTTGATGGTGACCCTTTCAAAAAAGCACCTAAAGCAAATGTGGATGCTAAAAGAGGAAATGATATCAAAGCTGATGATGCTTTCTCTGTTGCTGCAAATATTGCTAACTTAATGTTTGAAAATATTTCAACTATCCATTACAATAAAAAAATGGGAACATTTGTTGATACATTTGATGGCAAAAAAGGTAACATAGTTACAACTTTTGATGCTGCTTATTCTATTGAAGCTTTAAGAATTTTCCAAAGAGCTATTGATGCTTTACCAGTTGGTTATGGATCTGCTGATGGTGCTAAATCATTAGAAACAGCTCAGGGTAAAGAAGCTTTAATGTTAATCAAAAAACAAGCTGATTTCTTAATTAAAAATCTTAAAAACAAAAATGGTTTATATTCAAGTGCTTATAACTTAAAATCTTCTGCTAAAACTGGTCTTACTGTTGGAACACAATTCGCAGTAGTTCGTGGATTAACAGCTGCTTATTTAGCAACTAAAACTGAAATGTACAGAAGCGAAGCTCGAGCTTTAATGATTTCAATTGAAAAAAATATGTTTGATAAAAACATAGGAACTTATGTTGATTCAACAAAAGAATATACTCCTTACTCAATTGGTGCAGTTAGTGGTGGTTTAAGAGATGCTATTAATCATTTAAAAAATGTAGGTAGCGAAAAAGCTCCATCATTAGAATTAAAAAATCTTACTGATAGATTTACAAGATGGTTCCAATTAGTTATTAATGGAAACTCAACAACTGAGGGTGCTCAATTAGCTGAATGGTTACTTGATACTGGTGAGTTTGTTGATGCAAGTGATATGAAAAATGCAAATAGTGATGGTGATAATGTTGTATCTGTTACAGCAGCTGGTGGTAAATATGGTACTGCTATGACTATGGCTTCTAAAGTTAAACTTTCAAAATAATTTTTTAAAAAAGTTATTTTGCACAAAACCCTCTAGGCACTACACCTAGGGGGCTTTTTTTCTAATTTAATAATAATAACTCCCATTTTCACTATCAATAATCTTTGCTTTCTTTAAGAATAGCCGGCTATAATTTCATTATAATTTATTTTTAATAAAAGGTTAAGAAATGAAAATAGCATATATAGAACTTTCAATTGTTCTAATGTTTTTAACAGGTATCTTACAATGGGATTTAATAGATATTCCTTGGGTTTATTTTACTTTTTTACAAGCTACTCACATTATTGCATCAATTTTAGTTGCAGTTTTTTTAATTATTCCTTTCGTGAATATGCATACGTATAAATACAGAGTTAATATAATGGCTAGAAAAAGAAATAGTACAAATGGAATGATTTTAGGTATTGTTTTATTACTTATAATTGCAAGTGGTGTTTACTTGTTTTTTGTAGGTAACAGAGGTGGAGATGATATAGGGTATTATTCATTTTTAATTCACTTATATGGTTCATTTTTATTACTGTTTTTCTTATGGTATCACTCTATGTTTTCAAATGCAAATATAAGAAGAAAAAAAGCAGCTAGAGAAAAAAGAGCAAAAGAGAATGCCCTACATGCAAAAATGGCAAATGTTAAAAGTTTTGCTTTTATTCTTTTAAGCATAGCTTTTTTATATCCAAGTTTAGCTTACTCAAGTGTAAGTTCTTCTGCTTTATATTTAAGCAAAGATTCAAAATATTTATACTCTGCTAACTTAGATGCTGGATCAGTTACAAAAATTGATGCTTTGAGTGGAAAAGTAATTTTTGAGAAAGTTTTAGGAGAAGATATTAGAAGAATAGCTTTTAATAGTGATGAATCTGTTTATGCTGTAACTGATTATATGAAAGATAAAGTAATTTTTTTAAATAAAAACAATGAAATTATAAAAGAAATTAAAACTAAAAATAGACCTCATGCTATTATTTATGATGCTAAAAACTCTTACTTCTTTGTAACTATTTTTGAAGATAATGAACTTTTAGTAATTGATGATAAAAATTTTGAAATTATTAAAACTATTAAAACATTCAAAACTCCAAGAGGTTTGGCTTTAACTGATGATGGAAGATTATTAGTAAGTCACTCTATGATTGGAATGGTATCTATTTATGATAGTAGATCTTTTGCAAGATTAAAAACTATTACTTTACATTCAACACAGAATAAAAATGAGTTTGTATCTCAAGGGAAACCTAGACTTTTAGATGATATTGAGATAAAACCAGATGGAAAAGAAGCATGGTTACCTCATGTTTTATGGAACTTTGACCATGCTTTTCAATTTCAATCAACAGTTTTTCCAAGTATCTCGATTATTTCTTTAGAAAAGGGACATGAAAAAGAGTTAAATGAAAAAAGAAAACATCTTTTTAAAGCAATTAATATTTTAAATAATGCAAACTCAACTATGATTGTATCAAATCCTTGGGATTTAGCTTTTTCATCTGATGGTGCAAAAGCTTTTGTTACCCTTGCTGGTAGTGAAGATGTTATGGTTTTAAATATTGGACGAAGCATGGGAAGTGCTAAGAAAAAAAGACATAGAAAAAGAGGAAAAAGAGCAGGAAAAGGTGCAAAAGTAACACAAATACTTAGAGCATATCCTAATAATACAAATCCACAAGCAATAATAACAAGTCCAAAGAGCAATGATATTTATGTACAAAATGCATCAAGACTTGATCTTACTTTATTAGATAGTGGTGGTAGCCATCCTTTTGCAAGACTTACAGTTAAAATAGACTCTTTTTCAAAAGTAGTAAAAAAAGATTTATTGGCTAAAAATATAAGAGAAGGTAAAACTTTATTTAATAATGCAAATACTAATACAAATAAAGAAACACCAATGGCAGGAGATTTTTGGATGTCGTGTAATTCATGTCATTTTGAAGGTTTTAACTTTACAAATGGTTTCTTATTTACTGATACAAAATTAAATAAATCACTTAAATCAACTATAGGGCATGATACCTTAAAGGGTTTTATTTCTAAAGATCCTTTAGGTGATTATGTACGAATAGCTAGAGATACTCAAGGTGGTATGGGAGCAGACGAAAAAGCAGAACTTACAATAGTTGACCCAGCTAAAATGAGTGCTAAGTTAAAAACTAAAATGCAAGCTCTTCATTCATATGTAAAATCAAAAGATAATTTACGTTATTTATCTAACTGGATTAAACTAGAAGAAGATGTTGAAGAATACCATGTAGAAGATTGGACAAATTCTGCAAAATGTAAATCTTGTCATAATGAAATTTTTAACCAATGGGCTGATTCAAATCATAGAAATCTAGTTGGAACTAACCCTTATTATATTGTTGTAGAAAATGTAGCTGCTCAAGTTGAGGGTGAAGAGTTTAGACAGTGGTGTATGGGATGTCATAGTCCAAGTGCAATAACAACAGGTCTTGTTAAAAAAACAACTCATACTATGGATAAATTTTTTGAAAGTGGAGCAAAAACACTAATAAATGAATTAAAAGTTCATGGAAATTCAAAACTAGAAGAGGGTGTTTCTTGTGTAGCTTGTCATAGAATTACAAAAGTTGAAGATGCAGGTGGAAATGCTGCTTATACTTTAGCTGTAAAAAGTAGACCTAAGTATGCTTTTGAAGATAGTGACAATGCAGGTTTACAATTTTTAAGTGAAAAACTAATTAATTCAAAACCACAAAAACACATAGACTCATATATGAAACCAATTTATAAAAAAAGTGTTTATTGTGCAACTTGTCATGATGAATTTACACCTGGAAATGGAAGTAAAATTGTATCAACTTTTAAAGAGTGGGAAAACTCAAAATATAATAATCCAGATGATCCAAGTGAACATAAATCTTGTATAGATTGTCATATGACATATTTAAAAAATGATAAGTTATCTCCTTTAAGAGGTAGATCAACTGATGGTGGAAAAATTAAAGATGATGTAAAAGTTCATTATTTTGCAGGTGCAAATCATTTCTTATCTGGACTTAAAAGTAAAGAACATGAAGACCAAACTTTACAACTTTTAAGAACATCAGCAAAATTAGATGTTAATGTAAAAGATGGAAAAGTGATTGTTGGAGTTAAAAACGTAGGAGCTGGGCATCATTTACCAACAGGAGTTGCCGATTTTAGAGAATTATGGTTAGATATTACACTTAAAGATGCAAATGGAAAAGTTGTATTTGAAAGTGGAAAACTAAAAGATGATGGTAACTTAGATACAGATGCAAGACCATTTATGAAAGTATTTGGTGATAAAAATGGAAAACCAGTTGGACTTTTATTTTGGAAATATGAAAAACTTTTAAGTGATACAAGAATTAAAGCAGGGGAGAGACGAATTGAAACATATGATATCTCAAAACCTGAGAAACTTATTTATCCTTTAAGTGTTATAGTAAAACTAAATTTCAGAATTTATCCTCAGTGGGTTACTGATGCTGTTAGAAAAGCTTATCCTCAACTACCAAATCCACCAGTAGTTGAATTAGAAAAAATAATGAAAGACTTTAGTAAATAATATAGTATTGTAAGATACTAATAATAAGGAAAAACATGAAAAATATAAAAAATTACTTTGCTATAATTATCATGATATTTGTTTTTAATGGGTGTCTTGCTCCCTTAGTATCTTATAGCAATAGTTCAAAAGTATTGTCTCTTAAATTATATGATGAGCAACGTAAAGAAGTCAAATTTGAGAATGAAAAGTATAAAACCAGTGCCGGTTATTGTATTTCTAAATCATTCTTATTATCTTCAGATAATGTTGAAAACTATGGTTTCTTATCTGTAGAGCATATTAAGATTAAAGACAGATGTGAATGGAAAGGATTAGCTGAAGGTTTTTATATTGAAAAAATAAAAAGAATTTTTGATAATAGTGAAGTTAATCTTATTAAAAGAACTGAACTTGGTCAATATATATTTTCAGAATATGAAGTAGTAGGTGTACAAAATGTATCACTTATTGAATTGTGAGGGGAGCAAAAGAAAATACTTTTATTCTTGATTTTGATGGTAAATTATCAAAAGAACTACAAAAAGACTTAAAAAGTCAATATCTGAAATAATCTAAATAGAGCCAAACTTGGCTCTATTTTTAAATTCTTTAAAATCCTTACTCTTTCAAATAATAAACATAGTAAACTTATCTTATTATTCTAAATAATAAAAGGATTTTTATGAAAACTACACGAATTAAAAACTTAATACTTCAAGGACTTAGTACAAGAACTAATAATAAAAATGAAGCTGATAAAAAAACAGCAAAAATTTCTCCTTTATGGACTGAATATGTTGATGAAAATATTTATGCAAAAACATTAAATAAAACACATGATGATTATTTATACGGTGTTTATTCAAACTATGAAAGTGATGTTAATGGTGATTATGATGTTACAGTAGCACTTGAAATTAAGAAAAAATCAAAAAAATATATTTTTATTGAAAATACAAAATATTTAGTGTTTTCAAAAAAAGGTGAATTTCCAGAAATCGTACTTGAATTATGGAAAGAAATTTGGGAATATTTTGAAAATAAACCAGAATATGAAAGAGAATATAGTATTGATTTTGAGAAATATGTACAAAAAGATGAAATAGAAATTTATATTTCAATAAAGTAAAATCTTGTTTGAAATAAAAGATATAAATGATGAAAGAATTAAAGAGTTTATATCTTTAAAACAATCTTCTTTAGATGAAAAATATGTAGTAGTTGAGAGTAAAAATGTTTTTAAAAAACTTTTTAGCAAAAACATAAAAATTCATAAAGTTTTTACAAGTTTAGAAAACTGTGATTTTATAAATAAAAATTGCAAAAACATAGATTTTGAAATTTTCACTTCAAGTAATGAAATTATGAAAAAAATAGTAGGCCATAAAATACACCAAGGTCTACTAGCTTTAATATCAAGACCCCAATATATAAACTTTGAAGATATAAAAGGAAATGTAGTAGTTTTAAACTCTCTTACTTTTTCTCCTGAAAACGTAGGCTCAATTGTACGTTCATGTGCTTCTTTTAATATAAAGAACATAATAATAGATGAAAAAACTTGCTCTCCTTTTATAAGAAGATGTATAAGAGTTTCAACAGGTAATATTTTCAATATAAATGTATATAAATCAAAGAACCTAAAAGAAGACTTAGAAATTTTACAAAAAAATAATTATAAAATAATCTCAACAGCAAATACAAAAGAAGCAAAAAGTCTAAATACTTTTACCTTCCCTCCTAAGTCAGCAATCATAATTGGAAATGAAGGTTATGGTGTTTCTAAGGACATACTAGCCATGTCTGACGATGTTCTAAAAATAGATATAAGTGAAGAGGTAACAAGTTTAAATGCAGCAATTGCTAGTTCTATTGTCCTTTATGAGATGAGTAAAAATAAAACTAGCTAGATATTTCTTTATTTAATTAATGTTTAAATTTAGAGACGTTCTGTGTTCGCTGTGAGGACTTATTGTATCTTCTACTTTAAGGTTTATTTTTATTAAATATGTTTAAAATTATTATTGAGTTGTTATTTAAATCAACTTCATAAACGATAGTATATTTTTTAAAGGTCATATCTCTAATGTTTTCATCATTAAAATAATATGATTTTCTAAATTTATATGGATAATGTGGGAGTTCTTTAATTAGTTCAAATAAGTTTTTTCTAAATTTCTTTGAAGCTGATAATTTGTCTTTAGCTATATAGTCTAAAATTGAGTAAAAATTTATTTCAAATTTTTTATCAAGTTTAATTCTCATATTTTAATTCTAGTTCTTTTTCAAATTTATTTGTACTATTTTCAAAATCTTCAAATGAAGTTAAATTTCTATTTCCACTTTTTATATCACTTCTTATTTCTTGTAATTCTTTTTGTCTTTTATAAAAGTAAGGGTCAACTTCTAAATTTTTATCTTTTGAAATAGTGATATCTTTACTATGGTTATGAACATAACTCATAAAATTTTGTACATAATTATCTTGAACTTGTACTAAAATTGTTTGCATAACATTCCACCTATATTTTATTTATACACTATTATATCAAAACTAAAGTGATTTTACTTTAGTTTTAAAGTTAGAATTAGGTTTGATTACACCTAGTCGTATTCCCTTGTATCAGTCAGTTTCAATTTAATTAATTTTTTTCTTGATAAATACAAATACAATTTGCACTATGCTTGTCAAAACAATCTCATCTTTACCTTAGCAAAGTTTTATAACGTTTAATTTCAGCAAGGCTCTGCATTTGTTTCAAGATTTTGTTATGTGTTTTACTTAGTTAAAATAAAGTTGACTGTGCCTTTTATTCTTTATTAATAATTTAGTATCGTGTCCCCGGAATTTAAAAATAAAGTTGACTGTGCCTTTTATGCTTTACTAATAATTTAGTATCGTGTCCCAGAAATTAATATTTTTATTAGCACTATTTTTATCAAATACTATCTTCTAATATTTTTTGAAATTCTTCTTTATTTGGTAAAACAGTTAGATATTTACTTGCATAAATTTGATTATTATCTTCTGGTAATGTCATCTCTACTAAACCATTACTTTTATCTTTACATAAAATTATACCTACAGTTGGGTTTTCATTTTCAAGTTTTTCATACCTATCAAAATAATTTACATACATCATCATTTGACCTATATCTTGATGTTTTAACTTACCAATTTTTAAATCTATGACTATAAAAGATTTTAATATACGATTATAAAAAACTAAATCAACTGCAAAATGTTCTTCATCTATAGTAATTCTTTTTTGTCTTGCTACAAATGTAAAACCTTTTCCAAGTTCTAATAAAAAATGTTCCAACTTGTCAATAAGTTTTTGTTCAAGTTCACTTTCACTATAACTATTTTCTACACTTAAACCAACAAACTCTAGTATATAAGGGTCTTTTATCATATCACCAACAGATTCTATAATTTGCCCTTTAGATGACAACTCTTTAACTTTTGATTTATCACGGCTTAGCTGTAATCTTTCATAAATACCACTATTAAATTGTCTTTTAAGTTCTCTGAGTGTCCAAGAGTTATCTACTGATTCTATCTCATAGAAATCTCTTTCACTAATATTTGAGATTCTTGATAAAAATATATAATGAGACCAACTTAAATTGAATTTGTGAGACAGTGTCTCGCTTTTTGAAAATGCATTATAAAATAGTCTCATGTTTTTTAAATTATCTTCGGAATAACCTTTTCCAAATTCTTTGGTAAGTTCTACAGATAAGTTTTTCAATAATGCTTTTCCATATTTAGCACGACTTTTTCCATCTTGTTCTTCTTCAACTATCATCTTACCTATTTGCCAATAGGTTTGTGTCATAGTTATATTTATAGTGCTATATACTTTGTTTTTAGCATTTTGTAGGAGTGTTTTTATTTCATTGTAAAAATTTGATTGTTTTTTTAAATTCATTACTTATTATACCTTTATTTCAAATCTAATTTATTTATGATATTAATTATTGAACCATAATATATTATCTCTTCTATAACTATTTTAATAGTAAATTTTATTTTGTAGACTTTTAAAATATTCTAGGAGTCTTAATTTTTGTTTATATTTCATAGATAAATCTTGACCTAATTTTAAATTCCATTGGTCAAGTATTACATCAACACCATTATGTCTTAATCTTGTTGCTACTTGCATCACCCAACTTTTGTGTTCATCATTATCATGTGAATATGATATAAAAACTTGTGATGACATAAAACTTCTTTTTTCTGTAAACATTACTATTTGTTGTATTTGGGTTTAATCAGTCACTTTGTTAGTTTATACTTTAATTTACTTAAAAATAAGAACTCATTAAAATATGCTCTACTCGTATGATTATTTGTACTAAAGAGTACAAATTACCATACTCCTATTTCTTAACGTGCAAACAGTTATGGCTGGGTTACGTAAATAAAGAAAAACTTACTCACGAGGTTTGCCTTGTGCTAAAGAGCACAAGTTTTCCTTCTTCCTCTGCTAAAGCAGATATAGTTCGAGCACATATTCATTCAAGGAATAAAAGATAAGTGTATTTCCTGCCCTAGGGGTGTGTAACTTCCAATTAATGGTGCCAGTCCCGAATGGCACAGCAAGGCTCTAAATTAATGGTGCCAGTCCCCTTTTTCCTTAGTGATACCTAAAAACATTTTTTGTTCAAAACCTTCAAAAGTAGCTAACCATTCTTTATCATTTACATCACATTCATATCGATAAGATGTTGTTGAATATATAAGTTGTGCATTATAGAGGTTACATAATTTCTTTAATTCACCAAGAAACTCGCTAAGATCACTAAGGTCTAACTCTTGTTGTCTTGGAGTATCAAAAATTAAAAACCTAAGGCTATTCCTAGAAGAATTTTTTAAATATACTTCAAATATTGTTGCATGAATTGCTAATACAACCCTTATTAGCGTACTTCCTTGTATTTGACTAAGTTTTTCCCCATTAAATGTTGGTTTAAAATCATTATCTATTTCAATATTCCTTGATACATTTTTTGTTTTTAATATATCTAACCAAAAAATTAGTTTTTCTTTCAGTTGAGTCTTAATTTCATATAATTTAGTATTAATATCATTTTTACCACCAGTCAAAGAAGCTATACTATCTTGAACTCTTTCTCTTTCTTTTACTCTTTTTGTTAATTTTTTCTTTTCTTCAAAAAAATACTCATAGGATTGTTTAGTTTGCTCTAATTGAAAAACTTCTTTAAATAATTCATTTAAACCATTTACTATTCTCTTTGATTCTTGAGTATCATTCATTTGGCTAACTTCGCCCTCAATTCTTTTGATATCATCTATTAAATTCTCTTTTGATTCATTTAACATCATGATTTCTTTTTGAAAGATAAAGGAATTCCGCTGCATATCTTTTATTTGATCTTTTAAATATAATAAATTCTTCCCATATGATTCTGAACTTTTCATAAATAAACCGCAGTTTTGAGAGTAACATATTTCATTAAAAGATTGAAATATTCTTTTAGACTCTTCATTTAAACTTAAAGTATTAATTTCTAATTCAATTTCTATTTTAATCTTCTCAAAACTATCTATCCTAGTTTCTAATTCCAAAATATTATTATCTATAAATTGAATTTTTTTCTGTTTTGTAAAAATTAGATTATCTAAGTTAATTATTAGATCATTTTTAAGTGTTCTTGAATTACTAAGGTTGTCTATTTGGCACGTATGATTTTCTATATTTTTAATAATATCTAAATGATCTTTTTCAAAATCACCAGTTGAGGAGCTCATACTATCAATTAATTTCTTTGATTTTACAATTTTTTTATCTAGTAAGTCTTGTTGTGATTTCAAATTAAATATTTCTTTTTTTTGATCAAATGAATGCTTTGGAAGAATATCAAATATTAATCTTATCATTTCACTATATTGGTCTTTTATAAATACTGAAGGCGCTTTATATAAGTTACTATATCCAGTATCTTGATTTAAAAATAATAAAGGTAATAATGTTGAGAGATAAGGATGAGTAGGTTCTTTACCAATTGAGATAAGTGTGGGATATTTTATATTCAATAATTCAAATAAAAAAGAAGTCAATTTTTCTTCCATATAAAAAACATCCCTTTTATTTTTACTATAGAGTTCTACATGAAATTCTGTACAAATTTTTCTTTTTAATTGAATTTCTTCTTTATTATGTTCAAAATACAAATTCACATATTCACAATTTTGGTAAATGTCTTCTCTAAACTTAGCACTGTAACCTAACGCATATACAATAAATTGTACTATAGGAGTTTTTCCAGATCCATTAAAAGCAAAAATTTGTGTAATATCATTACCAAATATTAATTCTTCTGATTGCCATCCTTTACTACTAGATGATTCTATAAATAATTTAGTTAATTTCATAAAGCTCCAATTCAATTTTCTTTTCGGTATTAATATCTCTATATTTTCTATTAATTACATTTAACGTGTATGATAAATCATTTTCTTTAGATAATGTATAATCAATCACTTTTTTTCCAAGATCAGTTGATATTATCTTTTGTTTTTTATTATCAATAGTTATTAAATTTGAGATTTCCAAAAAATTCAATGCTGTAATTGTTCTTATTCGTAGATTCGCAGACCAACCCAAGTGTTGAGAAGAACCTTTAAATCCCTTCATGCTTAACTCTAAGCACTCACCAATTAATTGACCAAGAGAATCAACTTGAGGTTTTTTTCTATTCTTTGCCAAAAGTAATATAACTATAGATAAAAATGGTAATTGAAATAATGCTTCATTATTTAATAAAATTTCTTTACTTGTATTATTTATAGTTGCTATCTTAATATCTTTTTTTCGAACTGACTTTAACATTTTTTCAAAATTCACTGAGATAACCTCCGTACAAGAGATGATAATGCACCACCTAATAATAATTCATCAGTAATAACTTTTATTTTTATAGTTTTATTTAATTTTTCAATTTCTTCAAGTAATTTTTCAAATGAAATAGTATTTAATTCTGAACTATTTGAAACTGCCCTGTCTAATTTAGTTAAGATCTTATTTAATTCAAAGGGAGGAATAATATGTCTATTAGTTCTTAGCCATGTATCCCAATCAGTTTTAACCTTAGAACAAAATTCAAGTATCTCTGGAGACGCGACAGATAATGTTCTTTGAAGTATAGAGGCATTCTTAATAGCTTGTTCATCTCCTCCTTTTAATAATTCATTATAAACATTTTGAGAAATAGATAATATCTCGAGTATATCTTTTAAATTAATTCCACACGCATCATCTAATTCTTCTTTAGATAACTCAGAAATTTTCACTCTTGATTTTTTCTCAATTAGTGCTATTAAACTATCAGTAATTTCTTTTGATTCTAAATAATGTAAATCTATTTCACTATATTTCAAAATCTTAGTTCTTATTTTTTCATAAAAATCTTCAGCATTATCTTCCAATAAATAAACATTATTAGTATCAAAACATAATTTTTTTAAATGCTCTTTAATCTCATCCTCAAGGATAACTTTTCCCTTAGGAAGAAAACACTCATTAAACTTTTCAATTAATAACAAAGTAAATTTATTTTCAAACAGTTCTTTATCTATATCATCATTTATATTTTCAACATGGTCATGAATATTTATATTTGTTAAAAAAGTTATTGAGGAACAAGAAGATTTAAAGTTTACAGTATGTAGCAACATTTTACCAACAAAACTATCTTTTATTTTTTTAATTTCTGTTTTTTCTACAGCTACTTTTTTTCTTCTTGTATATAATCCAAAAATATCAGAAATACTCCACAAATGATTTTTTTTTGATTTAGTTTTAACTTGATAGAAATTATATTTATATTCCTTATCAATTTTTCTCTAACAACAAAATCGTCGTGATAATCACAATAGACCATATCAACATTATTATTTTCAAGTATTTTGACAACTTCTAATGAAGCTGCTCTAAATTGAGCATGAAACCTTTTTATGGTTTCTCTTCCCACTTCTTCTCTAGCCTTAATATCGTGTATTTCAATGTTATTCATTAATACTCCATAAAATTTACTAACTTTAAATAATTATTTTTTAACTTAATTAAATGTATAAAGTATCCAACTTGTGTCACAATCTCCGTTATAAAGAACAGAATTGTGTCTTTGTATATTTTATTTTAAAATTTTTTAAAATTTTCAAAAGAAAAAAAGTTATTTGATAATCAAATCCTTTTAAATTTTCTACACCACTCATTAAATACTCTTATACTTTTTATATATAAACCTAAATTTATTATTTGATAATAAATTTAGTATTATGTCTCCATTATTTTTGTGGTCTTAATAACTTTGTATCCAATACCCCTTTGTGAATCTAACGACCGAACTGAAGGACAAGTGGGCGAAACGACTTGACAGTTTGGTCTTTATATTTTTTTATTCGAGATTTAAAAGCTCAAATTTTTCGCCCTTTACACTTATTCGTTTCCTGTGTTTTGTTATACATATTGATTAATTGGAAAAACTGGGATCAAGAAGTTTATTTCCAGATTCTATTAGACTACCAATAAAACTTGAAATTCCATTGTAATATCTTTGCATTTCATAATCAATTTTTTGTAGATTTTCACCTTGGAGGGTAGAAAAGAAAGTAAATTCAGCTAATCGTGAACTAACAATATCCCCATGCTTTATCGTATTATTAAGAACACGACATTCGTCAGCATCAGAATATCCATCTAATGTGTTAAGTATTATTGACTTTGTTTCGAATAGTGAAATTAGTTGATCCCAACGATAGGGAACGTTAATATTTTGAATGGGGTGTCCCAGTTTGTAGATGTTCAATATTAGCATAAACCTTTCCCATAAACTTTTCTGCAGTTGCCCATAAACCTATCACACTAAATTCATCAGAAAATCTTTTGCAACGATCTATGACAGCATCGTGAGTCATAAAATGACTATTAGTTTGGGATGCTTGATACGTGAAAAATTCTTTTTCTTCCTCTCCTACAACATTAACTTTGTCTTTTTTCTTTTTTTCTTGAAATAATTGAAATTGTATATCTAAATTATCATTTTTTTTATTTAAATCATTGTATATGATTTGATGTAATCGAGCAAGGTCATGCAAATGCCAATCTAATTCAGATTGTAAGATTGATAGTGGACCAGCAATGTTTGTCATATAAGAAATTGGCATATTTTCATTTCCAATTTGCTGTTCAATAGAGAGTAATGGCATGTATGTTGTCATCAAAGTTCCTTGATTATTATAAATTTTGAATTTGTAGTATAACTACTTATTAGTAGAACACTTTATACCTATTAACACAAATATTCAGTATTAATAGACATAATTTATGTACCTATAATAATGAGAAATAGTGATATTTTGAATATTATGTTCTTTTTTCAATAATTTTCATTAAAATTGATGTCCATTTAAAGCTAAAATACTTGTTATTTGGACAAAAATGTCTACTAATTATTGAATTTTGTGTTAAAAGAACATAATGTTCTTTTTAAAACTAAAGTTTAAATTTACACTTTAATAATAGTATACAAGAAACGTGTCACAGTTTGTGTCACAAAAAAGAATAAAAGGATTAGATACTGAACTTTTATAATTATTAGTTTACATATTAAAATAGTTTGAAATAACTGGTGTTTGCTCTTGTAAACTTTCAGTTCCCGCTTTCTTACTTTTGTATTGACAAAAAGTAAGCAAAAACAACTACGTTTCGGAGGTCTTCGACTACCTAAAGTTTTTTTATTTTCTTGCTTAGCCCTAAAACTCGTTAAAATATGCTCCCAGCATATTTTTTCACACTCAGACAGTTATGGCTGGGTTACGCAATAAAATAAAAAAACTTTAGCTCCTGCAAATGTAGCAATCAACGGAATAATATTTTGTCTACTTCGTAGATATAGTTTTAATACATATTTAGAAATTTATTTTTATATTGGGCATTTTGATTACTTGCTCTACCCCTGCCTTTGAGGAATCTAGAGTTTGAGAGTTTATTTTGCCTGCAAGCAGGATTTTGTCACTGCGTTCTAGCATCGGTAATAAGGAAGTAAAGGAAACTTGTTTTAGCATAAGGAAAACTTTACGCGTCATGTTTGGAACCCGGAGGGCTTCAGCAACCGGCAGTCGACTTTTTTGTTTCTTTTTGATCGATAAAAAAAGATGCCTGAGCATAGCGATACAATCCTGTAAGGGAAAAAAGCGCGAAGGTTCACCTTTGTAAGAGTTCTAAAAGTCAAAACTATATTAGGTTTTATAATTGTTAGTTTATACTTTAAAATAGTTTGAAATAATTGGCTTTTGCTCTTGTTGTAAACTTTCAGTTCCCGCTTTCTTACTTTTATGTGGCACATTTTTACTTTGTACTACTGGTGTATTTTAGCATTGCATTTAACAATATCCATACAATATTTTTGAAGAAGGGGAAGAAGAGTTTTTTTCTCAATTTAATTGAATATATGGGTATTGGAAATTTTACAAAATATTTTATGACTATACGATTAAAATACAATAAGGATATAGGACTTTCAAATGAAGAAATTCCAAATAGTGATTTCTTATAAAAGAGTGAATTCCAATAAATATGCTATAATTAGGAATACATTCCTAAAAAAGGACTAAAATATGGATTCTATTTTACTTGAAGACAATGCTCATTGGATAAATGATGAGAGTTATAATGATTTTGTATCTAGAGAAGCAATAGAAAAAGCTATGTCATATATAGATACAAAAGAGATAATTGCTATTATTGGTGGTAGACGAGTGGGGAAAAGTACTTTGGCTAAGTTGATGATACGAAATTTACTTAAAACTGTAGATGCAAAAAATATTTTTTTTATCAATTTAGAAAAACTAAGTTTTATACCGTATAAAAACGACCCAAATTATTTAGATAAAATATACAATCAGTACCTAAAAATAGCAAATCCAGATTTAAATGAAAAGATATATTTTTTTATAGATGAAATTCAGATATTTGATAACTGGGAAGTATTTATAAAGTCAAAATATGAAAATAGTAATATTAAGTTTATTATTACTGGCTCAAACTCATCATTACTTACTTCAAATTATGCTACTGTTTTAACAGGAAGAGTATTAAAGTTACGGCTATATAGTTTTAATTTTCGAGAATTTTTGACTTATAAATCTATTGATTTTTCATCAAAATTAAAAATAGTACAGAATACTGTGAATATAAAACGGGCATTTGATGAGTATCTTATTTGGGGTGGATATTTCTCTGTTATTTCGACACAAGATATACAAGTAAAAAAAGAATTATTGAAAAATATTGCAGAAGATATTATTTTAAAAGATATTGTACCTAGGTATAAGATTAAGAATTCTAGTGAGATACGAGATATGTTTTTTTATATTGTATCCAATGCAACTACACTTGTAAACTATTCTACATTGGCAAATAAACTAAATCTTGATGCTAAAACTGTTAAAGAATATATCAATTATTTTGAAGATAATTTTTTGATAACTAGAATATCAAATTATCATCATAAACTGACACAACAAATTAGATCAAGTAAAAAGATATATTTAAACGATAATGGTTTTTTGAACTTAGGTATAAATCTAAGTAAAAACAACGGAACCTATTTAGAAAATTTGCTGTTTAATAGCTTGTACCAAAAAGATGAAAAACTTACATATTTAAAAGACACTTATGAAATTGATTTTTTTAGTGAAAATATTTTGTATCAAGTTTCTTACGATATTAGCGATGACAAAACAAAAAAGAGAGAGTTTAATGCTTTTAAATATTTTCAGTTCAATGATACTATACAAAATAAACTCATAAGCTATGATACAAATGAGCAAATAGAAAATATAGAAGTGATAAGTTATGATAAATTTATTTTAGATGTGTAAAACACATGGTAAATATCACAGGTACAATCATAAAGTAATGATTGTATAATTTGACAAATGTATCTATATGTTGTGGTATGTATCTACAATATACTAATATTAGATAAAATTATAGAACTTAAAAATGGTAATTTTACTAATGATAAAGCCTTAAAAGGTAGACATAAAAATAAATTTAGAAAAAGAGCAGATAATTATAGAATAGTATATTTAAGAGAAAATGATATTTTATTAATTACATTAATTAGAATAGTTCATAGAAAAGAGTTCTAAGAGTTTTATATTTATCAGTTTATACATTAAAATAGTTTGAAATAACTGGCTTTTGCTCTTGTAAACTTCCAGTTCCCGCTCTTTTCTTCTTTTGCCAAAAAGAAGAAACAAGAAAGTGTCTACGGTTTCGGAGGTCTTCGACTACCTAAAGTTTTTTTATTGATTTACTTAAAAATAAAACTCACTAAAACATGCCTCAAGGCATCTTTTTTCACGCTCTAACAGTTATTTTTGGGTTACGTAAAGAAATAAAAAAACTTACTCACGAGGTTTGCCTTGTGCTAAAGAGCACAAGTTTTCCCTATTCCCCTGCAAATGTAGCAATCAACGGAATAATATTTTGGCTACTTCGTAGATATAGTTTTAATACATATTTAGAAATTTATTTTTATATTGGGCATTTTGATTACTTGCTCTACTCCTGCCTTTGAGGAAGCTAGAGTTTGAGAGTTTATTTTCGGTAACAAGCGAAGCACGTTTTAGCGAGTTCTGTAGAGTAGAGAAACAATGGAAAACTTATGCTCTTTAGCATAAGGCAAACTTTGTGCGTTAATTCTTGAACTCTAGGCACCCGGAGGGCTTCATCAACCGGCAGTCGACTTTTTTGTTTCTTTTTGATCGACAAAAAAAGAAAAGAGCGCGAAGGTTCACCTTTGTAAGAGTTTTATATTTGTTAGTTTACACCTTAAAGTACTTTTAAATAACTGGCTTTTGCTCTTGTAAACTTCCAGTTCCCGCTTTCTTACTTTTGTATTGACAAAAAGTAAGCAAAAACAACTACGGCTTCATCGGCCTAAAGGCTACCTAAATATT
Organism: Arcobacteraceae bacterium; assembly: GCA_965224485.1. Classification (GTDB taxonomy): domain Bacteria; phylum Campylobacterota; class Campylobacteria; order Campylobacterales; family Arcobacteraceae; genus NORP36. Next base: position 98,336 of record CBDCZH010000018.1, read on the forward strand.
TTTTATTGATTTACTTAAAAATATAACTTCCTAAAACATGCCTTAGGGCATCTTTATTAACGGTCAAACAGAAATTTTTGGGCTACGCAAATCAATAAAAAATATTTAGCTCTTGCAGATGTAGCAATCAACGGAATAATCTTTTGTCTGCTAAAGCAGATATTGTTTGAAGACATATTTATAAATTTATTTTTATATTGGGCATTTTGATTACTTGCTCTTTTCCTGCCTTTGTGGAAGCTAGAGTTTGAGAGTTTCTTTTGTTAAAAAAGAAGTAAATAAAACTTGTGCTCTTTAGCATAAGGAAAACTTTACTTGTAATGTTTGCACCAATAGGTTCACCTTTGTAATACTTCTTATATTTAAAATTATGACAAAAGTTTGATTTGACTATCTATGTCACTCTTATACTTTTGAATATCACTATCTTCAAAACCTAAAGTTTCTGCACGTTCTTTAAATGTTGAAGCAACTTTAATACACTCATTAATGATCGTATTCGCAAGGGTAGATTTAATAGAATATGAACTTGCAATTTTTAAAATATCATCTTTAGTGATTTTTAAAGCCTTTCCTCCAATAGTAGTAATATGTTGTTTTGCAAGACCTTTTGAATAAGTAATGTCATATGCAGGTGATAAAGACCACTTACCTGATTCATGCATTAAAAATGCAAAGTTCTTAGCGTGATCATCAAAGTTAAAAACTAATACATTTAAAACCATTCTTTTAAATAGTTCTTCAATATCTTCTTGGCTTTTACATATTTCTTTTGTTAGCATTAATAACTGCTCATATGTGCTAACTTGAGTAATTGAAATATCAATATGCATTAATGCTGCTGCTGTTGACATATGAATTTTTTTATCATCTTTTGTTCTATCAAATCTCTTTACTAATAAATGAGAAGATTCATTTTCTTCTATTAACTCAAAGTCTGCTGTTTGAATGCCTACTTCTTTTGCCATACTCATCATAATAAACTCTAATTTTGTAAGTCCAATACTTCCTACACCTTCATAAATTTCATCAAATTTTATTATTGCTCTTATATACCCTTCTTCTAACTTTTGTGTATTTATTTTAATTTTACTAGTTCTCTTATTGTATTGCACAAGCATTTTAGGTCTTCCCCCACCTACAGGAGAAACACTATCGAGAATATTCATTAATTCTTGTATTGAGGAATCTTTATTGTTAATACTATTTTTCATTTTTTCATAGGCATCTTTTGCATTGATTACATCTGCTTTTAAAATATCTTCATTATGTTCTTTTGGAAGATACTCTATTGCTCCCATACCTCTATTTGCAATAAAGCTAAGTTTATGAAGCAGGGTGATTTCATTTTGATTAAAGCCTTGTCTTTCAAAATATCTATCAATAAAAGCCATTCCATGTCTATCTGGCAAGGAATCAAAAAACACACCAGGCATTCCTTGATATAAAGACTTGTGTTCTTTGTTTGTAAATAAATAATCTTTTAAAGGAAGTTTTATAGGAGATATTTCAAGTTTATTAGCAATAAAATTTTTATCGTATTGAAAAAATATACTTCCTTTATGCTCTAAAAGAGTACCTATTTTTTTACCATAAATATATGCATAAATCTCAGTCATTTTTACTCCTTCTAACTCTTTTTTTAACTTTGTTAATTTTTGCTTTTCTAATTTCATCTAAGGAAGTGAACTCTTCAACTTTTACTAATTCTTCAAGTTTTGAGCTTAAATCTAATGCAAATAATAAGTTTATAATATTTTCAAATTTTGTATTTTTTGTATCCATGAAAGAACGATATGCACTTGCAGATAAACCAGAAGCTTTATATAAATCTTTTTGAGTCATATTTTTTCTAATTCTCTCTTTTTCAATCATAAATACAAATTGTTCCATGATCTCTAATGATGTGAAAAATTGAAACACAATTATTCCTTTTTAGATAATTAAGCTATATTATTAGTCATAATTATTTGTTTCTAAATAATTATAACATATATTAATTTCTTTTTCTATAAGTTTTAAATAAAGTGATAATAATTAATTATAGTTTTTGCTTTTAAATATTTGTCATATATTTATGTTAATTGTGCTTTTCCATTAGCAAATGACAAGTTTTCCTCAATTATTTCAATAAACTAGAAGAAACTAAGCTTCTTAATAATATAATTTTAATTATTATTTAAAGGAATATAATGGAATTAGTAAGAGTTTATGCACCTCCTGGTGTATATGGTCCTGAAACAAAAATGAATAAAGCAAATTGTGGAAGAAAAGCACATTATAAAGAAGTTTCTGTATCATCAGAAGTTAGAATAAAATCAAATGTTATGATAAAAATACATCTACCTACAAGTTTTCAACCTATTGAATTTATAGGACCTGGAACGAAAGAATTTTTAGTTACAGAAGAGTGTTTCCATATTGGATTTAGTGCTAAAAGTATTGGTCCTGGACAAATTTTAAGATTTGAGGTGAAATAGTTATGAAGTTTTTATTAATATTAACATTATTTATAGTTTCACTATCTGCAAGAATAGATAATAGATTTTTTGTTATTAATGATTCTATGACATTAGAGTGTAAGGATGTCTTAAAAATAAACAAGCTTAGTAATAAAATGGTTCAAATAGTATATACAAATTCTGGACGAAAAAAGATAAACGATTTTTCAAGTAAGAATTTAAATAAAGAATTTAGTTTAATTGCTGAGAATACAGTAATATTTTTAGATATGAAAATAACAAAACCTTTAGCTGCTAATCATATTACAATACCTTCCATTGAATTCTATTCAAAAGAAGGAAAGATAGATAAGTTTATAAATAGCTTTAAACATTGTAAGAATCTTTTATCTACAAAATTTAAATAATAAATAATTATATGGAGAAACTATGATTCAAGTTACATTTGGATTAACAATGTTTTTATCATTGTTGATTCCTTCTCATTTCTTAATACAGTTATTACTAGGTGATATGTATGCAGTTTTATTTTCATCTACTATATCTTCTTTATCAATTCTAATTAGCTTTGGAATAACTCTATTTATTCCTTTTATTATAAGCATTATTTTTGTAAAAAAATCAAATTTGATAAGTAGACTTCCTTTCCCCATCCCTAGTCAAAATTTGATGCTCTTAGGTAGTTTCTTTATTCTACTACCATCTTTTTTGCAAATAATATTATTAATGATTGATAAAATTTATAATTTAACTCTAGTACATACTTATTTTGTATCAATTAAAGGTATGAGTAATATATTATTCTTTGTTAATTATATAGCTAAAGTGTTATTGATAGTAGGAGTATTTCAACTGTTATTGTCAGTTAAACAAAATAGTAGATATTTATATTGGGATAATACTGAACTATAAACTAGTTTAGCTTATATACTATATTATTCTAGACTTGATTTTATTCTAATTTGTATTTTATTATATTATTTTACAAAAACACTCATATCATATACTTTGTTACTTGTGCCTACTTTTATAAAACCACTACTTACTGTGTAATGCTTATAAATTAGTTCTTTTCCAATGATTAGTTTATTTTTTACTATATGTTTTGAATTGTATAAGTGACCAATAGAAGTACCTATTCTTACTTTTAGTTCTTCATGATATAAGTTACCAAAAGTGTGTATTTTGGTATATGTTAGATTTTTATAGTTTTTACTTGTTTCTCGTTTTCCTTGTAGTTTTTCTTCATTGAAATTTGAGTCATAAATAGATACAACATAAGCACTTAGGACTTTTGAGTTATTACTAAAACTTATGTTTACAAAAAGAAATAAGGAGATTAATATTTTAAGCATAAATATTATGACAACTCATATGTTATTACTCTTTTATATTCCCCACAAGCAGTTTTCATATAATCATATTTATTTTGATACTTCTTTTTATCTTCATAAGAAATTGGAGTTCTCACTGACTTATACTCAACTAATACACCATCTTTTAAAACAGATGAAACTTCTGCGTAAACCCAATAAAAACCCTTGTCTTTTCTTAGGTTTTTAATAACTCCACTCCATTTTCCTGTCTCTTTTAAATTTTGCCAAAGTTCTTTAAAAATAGCCTTTGGCATATCTGGATGTCTAACTATATTATGTGATTTTCCTATTAATTCATCTATTTCATAATCACTAATATTTGCAAAAGCTTCATTTGCATAAGTGATTATTCCGTTTAATGATGTTCTTGAAACTATTAATTCATCATTTGGAACTATTGTTTCAAGTAAAAATTCACTATAATTAAACTGCATTTTATTTTCCTGTTTTATCAAATTCTCTTGCAAAACCTTCTAGGTTTTTCTTTTTTAAATCACCATTATAAATTATATCTTCTGGTTTAATATCTCGTTCATGTAAAATAATTGGAACAGCGTCTGAGTTTTCTAATACTTCCATATGTGCATCTAATTCATCTTCACTATAAGCCATTTGCATATCTGCTGCTATTACATGAGGTATTGCTTCAATTACTTTTAGTTTTTTTAACTCTTCTTCAACCCCAGAACCTTCAATCGTAATAATGATTCTTCCTAATTCATCATGTAAATGATAATCACAAGCTTCACATTTTTTTAAAGATTCTACTACTTCTTCTAGATATTCTGGTACGGTTTGAACTACTATACTTGATACATTCATTTTATTTCCTTTAATTTCCAATAATTTATTATCTCATCATCACTTGCAGTAAATAACTCATTTTCACTTATAAAAATAATTTTGTTAAGTGTTGTTTTTGTTCCTCTAAGTGTATAAAGATTTTGCTTTGTACTTCTTTTAAAAACACTTATATTATTATCCTCATCATTCGCATATGCAACTAAATTTCCTTGCGGACTTAAAGCAACTGAATATATTAAAAAACTTGCCATTTTATAGTATGAACTGTTTTTGTTCTTATCATATACTACACATCTTCTATCTTGTCCAGCTGTTGCTATAAAGGAGTTCTTGAAATCTATTTGAAAAACATTATCAAGATTTTTCCCTTCATATCGTTTTTGTATTTTGCCAGTTTTTACATCTATTTGTTTTAAATCACCACTTTCATCAGCAAGAATAAGAGTGTTTTTTTCTTCATTTAAAGCAAAATCAGAAAACTTTGAGTGCGAAACTTGTATCTCCCAAAGAGTTTTTTTATTTTTTATATCATATAAAAACATTTGATTACTAAGAAGTGAAAAAATTATCAAATCTTCATTAATAAACTTAGCTTTTGCAATAAACATTTTACTTTTTTCACTAATTATAAGACTTAATGTGTTATTTTCGTGTATATAAATTCTTCTAAAACCTTTTTTCCCTTGTGAGGTGATTAAAATTTTATCTTTTAAAATATCAATAGAATAAACTTTTGAATCAATAATATCTCCTACAAAATCTTTTACTTTTGGGAGTTTAATTGTTTTTATAAGTTTTTGTGTTCTTAAATCAAAAATATCCACAGCACTTGAACTTGTTGCTGCATATAAGTAAGGTTTTTTATATACTAAATCAATTACTGAAGCACTTGCTTTAAAACTTTTACTTGCTTTTAAATTTTTAATATCTTTTGCAAAAAGAATATTTACAAGAACTAATATAAGTAAAATATATTTTATTTTATACATCTTAAGTAACCTTTATACTAATAGCATCAGTAGGACAAACGTTTAGGCAAAAACCACAAACCGTACAGCTTTTATTTATTTCTGGTCTAAACATTGCTAAAAAAGTGATTGCTTCATCATCACAGGGGTCTTTACAAGAAAAACACATTGTTTTATTCCAAGAAAGACACTTTAAAATATCAATGCTAATATTTGCAGTAATATTTTTTTTATTTGAAATACTTAAAACTGTACTTGGACAATGTTTTGCACATAAATCACAGTAAGTGCAGCCATTTTTAGAAAAATCTAATTTTGGAGTAGAATCTTCTTGTATTATAATTATTTGTTCTTCACAAAAAGTGGCACATATACCTTCACAAGATATACACTCTTTGAGAAAATCAGAGTTTTCATCATAATAAGGAGGTCTTAGTATTAACTCTTGCTTTTTCTCTTTTTTTAAAGGAAAAGCAAGAGAACTAAATAGTTCTCTTCTTTCCATTATTTTACTCTACACCCTCATTGATATTATCAATTAAGTTTGATTGTGCATTTAAGTTTGTGCCTCTAAAGTCAGCTTCAAAAGTATTTTCTACTAATTGACCTGTACTTTGTGGTGCATGACATTGACTACAATTATATCTAGCTCCTGATAAAGAACTTAGAGCTTGCGAACCAATTTTAAAATCACTTGTATTATCAACTTCAGCCCCATTTTTAGTAATTTTACCATTACTAGCTAATGCAGTTGTTGGTCTAAAATCAGTAAAGTGAGTTTGAGGAATAGCAGTTGCACCCATAGATGAAGCAACAGCTGGTTCATGACAACCTGTACAAGAGTTATTATCTATTGTAATTGGTAACATTCCTTCTACATCATGAGGAATCATTGGAGGTGCATTTTCAAATGATCTTGCAATCATTTTAGACTCACCAGCCATTACTTTTGAATAAGTAGTTTTATCGCCAGTAATCTTGCTTTCATCAAAAGCACTATCTTTTCTTAGACTTAAAGATTCATCACTATATTGTGTAGTACACCCAGTGATAAACAAAGCCGTAGCAGTAGCTAAACCTAAAGCTATATTTTTTAAGTTCATTTTCTTTCTCCTAATTTTTTAATTTTTTAATTGAAAAGTTTAAAGCATCATCATCACATACTTCTATACATCTAGCACAGTTAGTACACTCCCCACTTAAAACAGGAAGAGACTCTTTTGTAATCATATGTAAAACTTGACTCTCCGGACAAATATCTTTACATTTCATACAAGCTGTACAATTATCAGCATCATGATGAACTCTTATAAAACTAAACTTTCCTATAAGTGAATGAACTCCACCTAAAGGACATATATGACCACACCAGCCATTTTTTAAAACAAATAGATCAAATAGAAATATTACTAACATAGCAGCCCAACCAAAACCTAGACCAAATATTAAACCTCTGTATACCATAGATACAGGTGAGATTAATTCAAATGCAGTAAGTCCCATAAAAAATGAGATTACAAGAGAAATCGCAATTACAAAATATCTTATATTTCTACTAGCAGGTTGTTTTTTTTGAATTTGATTAAATCCAAGTTTTGCTCTTAAGAAGTTTGCTAAGTCTGTAATCATATTTACAGGACAAACCCAAGAACAAAAAGCACGACCGCCTATAGTCATATAAAAAACTGTAATAATAAGTGCTCCTAAGATTACATCAAAGCTTAAAACTGCACCACTTGCAAGCATTTGAAGTACTGCATATGGATCACTTAAAGGAATTATTCCTAAAATAAGTGATGAGCTTAAATTGCCATTTAACCAATTTAAACCATATATATTTGTTAGTATATATAAAGCCATAATTGATATTTGAGATATTCTTCTTAAGATGAGGTATCTGTTTTTTGCTAATATTTTAATCATTTAACAATCCTTCTAATCCACTATTCAATGAATCTAAGGCTGATTTCTCGCTTATTTTTGTTTTTGTTATTTCACTTGTTGCATTTTCTAATCTCTTTTCATCATTTTTATCCCAACCCTTAATATAATAATCACCAGCACGACCAAGGGCAACTTCTCTTGGAAGTATAAAAATTGCTGCTTTTTGCGTAACACAGGCTCTTTCACATAAACCACAGCCTGTACATATATCAGCATGAATAACGGGTTTCATTAAAGCATGTTTCCCTGTTCTTTCATTTTTTGTATACTCAATCGTAATTGCCTCTCCTAAAATAGGACAGGCTCTGTAACAGGCATCACATTGTATGCCCCAAAAAGCAATACAGCTTTCATCATCAATTACAGCAACTCCCATTTGTGCCAGATTTATATCAAGTTCTTCTTCCTTGTTTTGTAAGCTTAAAATATCTAAAGCTCCTGTAGGACATACAGGAACACAAGGTATTTCATTACACATATAACAAGGAATATCTCTAGGAATAAAAAATGGTGTTCCAAGAGGTTTATTATCTCCAGGCTTAGCTAGCATTAATGTATCAAAAGGACATGCTTGAACACACATTCCACACTTAATACAAGTACTTAAAAAATCTTCTTCTTTTATAGCTCCTGGTGGTCTTAGTAGAAGTTTTGATGCTGATACTTCATCAACATATGCACTCCATGTAAGACCACCTAGAACTGCAAGTCCTGCAGCTCTAGCCATTGATAGGAAAAATCTTCTTCTGCTAGATATAGCGCCTGTTTTCATATTTCTTTTACCTTTTATGCTTTGTAAACGTTAACAGCACATTTTTTAAAGTCTGTTTGTTTTGATTGTGGACAAGTATAATCAGCACAAACTTTATTTATAAATACTTTTTCATCAAACCATGGTACAAATAACAGACCTCTTGATGGTCTATTTCTACCTTTTGTTTCAACTCTAGCTTTAACTTTTCCACGTCTTGATTCAACCCAAGCTAATTCGCCTCTTTTAACACCAAATTTTTTGGCATCTTCTGGGTGCATATAACATAAAGCTTCTGGAACTGCTCTATATAATTCTGGAACTCTCATAGTCATAGTTCCTGAATGCCAGTGTTCTAAAACTCTACCAGTACTCATCCACATTGGATATTTTTCATCTGGCATTTCTGGTGCATCCATATAAGGACGTGCAAAGATTTTTGCTTTGTTTTTTAAGCTTACTTTTTTAGAATCTTTTATACCACGTAAATCACCTTGTTTAAGTGCTTTAGCTAATGTTCCATAAAAAGCAAAATCTGTTCCAGGTTTACCATATTTTTTTGCATATGGATCGTATTTAGTATTAAATCTCCATTGAGTCTCTTTACCATCAACAACAGGCCATTTTAAACCTCTAACTCTGTGATAAGTATCAAAATCAGCTAAATCATGTGCATGACCTCGTCCAAAATCGGCATACTCTTCAAATAAATACTTATGAATAAAGAAACCATAACCTTTGAATTCTTTTCCATCTGATCCTATAACAGCTCTTGAATCTCCATTACACTCTGAGTTATCATACCCAGCTTGAATTGGATCTTCTAAATCAATTTTATAAGATTTTGCTTTTTCATTTGCAAATAAAATGTCATACATTGTTGTATTTTCATCATATCCTAAGGCTTGAACTGAACCTGTAACATCTTTAAGTTTTTTACCATTTCTAAGAGTATGGACCCC
>CBDCZH010000019.1:0-231177 GCA_965224485.1 Arcobacteraceae bacterium
CTGCTCTATGATATAAAACACCTAACATAAAAATAAAATCAAACTTATGATTATAAATTTCTAAGTGCTCAACTCCTAACATTTCAAAAGTAATATCAGATTTTACAAAATGATTTATAAATTCAAACTGTAACATAGGTAAAGGAGCAGGATCAAAACCAATAAGTTTTTTTGGTTTATCTTCTAACATTCTAAACATATAATAAGCATTATTACAACCAATATCAGCAACAACCTTATCTTTTAAATTAAAGTGCGGTCGCAATAAGTTATATTTTAAATTACTTTGCCATTCTGAGTCTATTTCTAAATCAAAAAGGTTAAAAGGCCCTTTTCTCCAAGGAATAAGAATTTTAGCCGCTTGTTCTAATAAATCAAACTGCTCATTACTTAAATCACTTCTTTTTCCAATACTTATGCAATCATTTAAATCAAGGCTTAAGTCTGCGACATTTATCTTTTCTTTGACTTCTTTAATCTTATCCCACCAGGGTTTAACATTTTTCCATTCAAGACATTTATTTTTTTTGTTTTTTAATTCTTCTAAATTCATTTTGTAATTATAATAACAATTTCTTAAAAACAAGATTTACTGCTTAAATATATATATATTTTAAATTTACTTGACCTTCATTAACATAGGGTTAAAAATATTTTGCTAAAATCACGTTAATTAATTAAAAAAGGATTCTCTTTGAGAAAACTAAGCGAAATATTTTTATCTTTTAAACTCACTTTGACTTTATTAGCTACTCTTGGTATAGGTGCTGCTGTTGCAACATTTATTGAAAATGACTATGGAACTTCTACTGCTAGGGTACTTGTATATAATAATATATGGTATGAAACTATTTTAGTTTTAACCTGTCTTAACTTATTAGGGGTTATTATAAAGTTTAAAATGTGGAAACATCCACCAAGGTTCTTATTACATAGTTCATTTTTAGTAATATTATTAGGTGCTGGTGTTACTAGATATGTAGGTTATGAAGGAATTATTCATATAAGAGAAGGAAAAACAGAGAATAGAATGATTTCTCAAGAACCTTATTTACAAATAAAGATTAAACAAGAAAATGGTTCTTTTTATCAAGAATACCCTATGGAATTCACTGCCTTAGGTGATAATTATTTTGAACATAATATTACATTTAATAATAAAAAATTAAATGTTAAGTTTAAAGATTATGCTTTTACTAAAAAAGGTAGAGATAAGAAAGCTACTTTAGGTATTGAGCTTAGTTTGAATGGAGAAAGTAAATATATTCAACTACAAGGTCAAAGAGGTCAAAAAGGAGTTTCTACTATTGAAGATTTTGGTGATACTATTGTAACTTTAGAATATGGTTCTAAAGTACTTAGACTTCCATTTTCGATTCATCTAAAAGACTTTCAATTAGATAGATACCCAGGAAGTATGTCTCCTTCTTCTTATGCTTCTGAAATTACTGTTATAAAAGAAAATGGAAAAAAGTATGATTATAGGATTTTTATGAATAGAACACTACATGAAGGAAATTTCTTATTTTTCCAAAGCTCTTATGATCAAGATGAATTAGGAACAGTACTATCTGTTAATAATGATCCTGGTAAGTGGCCTACGTATTTGGGATACTTTTTATTAACACTTGGTTTAGTATGGAACTTATTGGATAAAAAATCAAGATTTAGAAAACTTACAAAATATGTTAGTCAAAAAAACCTTGGTGGTTTAGCTTTATTTTTAGCTCTTGCTTTAAGCACTAATTCTTTACAAGCACAAAGTGAACCTGAATTTTCATCAAATAAATACCCAAGTACAAAAGCTTATTTAGAAGCTCATAAAAAGTACTCAGCACCAACTGCTAAAAAGTTTTCACGTTTAGTAACACAAAGTGGTATGGGAAGAATGAAACCATTAAACTCACTTAATAGAGAAATTATTTTAAAACTATCTGGTAAAACTTCATTGTTTTCTTTAAATCCAGATCAAATTGTCTTAGGAATGTTAAGTAGACCTGAAATTTGGCGAAATATTAAAATGATTAAAATCAAAACTCCAAAACTAAAAAAACTTTTAGGTGTTGAAGCTTCTAGAAAATTCATCTCTTTTTCTGAAGTTTTTAAAAAAGGAAAATATGTTCTACAAGAAGAATCAAATAAAGCTTCTATGGTTAAACCTCAAGAAAGAGGAACATTTGAAAAAGATATTTTAAGAGTTGATGAAAGATTAAATGTTGCATACATGGCTTATAATGGTAATTTATTTAAGATATTTCCAAATATAAAAGCAAAAGAAGCTGGATCAAAAGTTTTAAATAAGTGGTATACACCCTTAGATGCTATGAAAGATTTTACAGGTGAGACACAAAAAGCAGTTGAAACTATGACAAGAGGTTTTATTAACTCTGTTATTGAAGAAAAATGGGAGAAAGCAAATACTTATGTTGATTTAATAGCTCAATATCAGAAAAAAGTTGGTGTTTCCGTTATGCCTGATTCTTCAGAAATTGAAACTGAAATTGCATTTAATGAACTTGATATTTTTCCTAAGCTTACTTTAGCATATCTATTTTTAGGTATTATTATTTTAATAGCTGCTTTTATTATTGTATTTAATCCAAGTATTAAAGCTAGAAAAACTACCCTATTCTTTTTTACTATTCTTTCAATAATTTTCTTTATTCATTCTTTTGGAATGGGATTTAGATGGATTGTATCAGGACATGCACCGTGGAGTAATACTTATGAATCACTATTATATATCTCATGGTCAGCAGTATTTGCAGGAGTTGTATTTTTTAGAAAATCTTTACTTGCTTTAAGTGGGGCTGTTATTGTTGCTGCTATTTTTATGTTTACAGCACACCTAACAAATATTGATCCACAAATTACCAACTTAGTTCCTGTATTAAAATCTTATTGGTTAACAATACATGTATCAATTCTAACTGCTTCTTATGGTTTCTTTGGACTTGCTGCTATTATTGCTTATTTAAGTTTAATTATTTTTATTTTTAGAAGTAAAACAAGACCTCATTTAGATGAAACAATTAAACACATTTCTGCAATTACTGAAATTGCTTTAATTATTGGACTTTCATTTATCGCAATTGGGAACTTTTTAGGTGGAGTTTGGGCAAATGAATCTTGGGGAAGATACTGGGGTTGGGATCCAAAAGAGACTTGGGCTTATATCTCAATTATCGTTTATGCTATAGTTATACATCTTAGATTTGTTAAAAAATTCAATAATCCATTTGTATTATCAAGTGCTGCTGTTTTAGCATTTGCTACAATTTTAATGACATATTTTGGTGTTAACTTCTACTTATCTGGAATGCATTCATATGCAACAGGAGATCCTGTTCCAGTTCCTACATGGGCATATGTAACATCAATAGTTGTTTTACTTACTATTGCACTTGCTTATAAAAATAGAAATTTAAAAGATGAAATTTGTCATACAAAGAATCAAAAATAATTTTATTATCTTAAATTATTTCAAATATTGTATTAAAGCCAAGGATTTATTCCTTGGCTTTTTTTATTTAAATAACATTTAGTTATAATAATTACTAAAAGAAATTATAATAAGGTACAAAGTGAAAGATATAATAGAAATTTTCAAAGAGATAACAAGTATAGCAAGATGTAGTGGAACGCATTTACCTTTTTTTCAATATTTAGAAAAATTTGCAGCTGAATTTGATTATGAAATAATAAAAGATGAAGTTAACAATATTTTATGTAAAAAAAGAGATTCTAAGGCTACTTTATGCTTACAATCACACTATGATATAGTATGTTTAGTAGATAATACAATTCCCCAAATTATTCAAAAAGATGGATTTTTATTTGCAAAAAACTCAACTTTAGGAGCTGATAATGGCATTGGCTGTGCTTATATGTTAGCTTTAATGTCTAAAGATCATGACTGTGAGTATCTTTTTACTTCAGATGAAGAAATTGGTTTAATAGGAGCGAATGCTCTTGGTTTAGAATTAAGAGCTTCAAATATGTTAAATCTTGATTCAGAAGAAGAAGGTGGTATTTGTATTGGATGTGCTGGCGGAATTGATATTTTTGCAAGTAATTGTAATAGTAAAATTATTAAAAATGTAGATAACTTAGACTTGTATGAGATAAGTATAAATAAACTTCCAGGTGGTCATAGTGGAGTAAATATTGATGATAATATTCCAAATGCTTTAAAACTACTTATTAAAAGTATTAAAGAATCAAAGGCGAAATTATTAGATTTAAATGCAGGTGAGAGAATAAACTCAATTCCTGCAAATGCAAAAGCAATTATAGCTTCTAGAGAAAAACCTCTAAAAACTCATGAAAATATGATAATTACAAAAATAGATGCTAAAAGTGAAAACTTAAATATTTACAGTGATGAAATAATTGATTTTATTTATGCTTTTTCACAAGGAGTAAGAGCTTATGATAAAGAGTTAAATGTTGTTTTAACTTCAATTAATTTAGCCATTGCAAAAACATCACATGAAGCAATTGAGCTTAAATTAAGTGCTAGGTCTATGCAAAATGACTTATTAAAAGATTTAGGCTTTGAGACTATTAGTATGCTTGAGAACTATGGTTTTACAGTTAAGTCTTCAGGAAAGTATCCAGCTTGGAAACCAGATATTAATTCGTTTACAAATAAAGTTTTAGAAATTTATAAGAAATATGATAAGAATGCATCACTAGAGGCTATTCATGCAGGTTTGGAATGTGCAATTTTCAAAGATAAGTATCCTCATATTAATGTAGCTTCAATAGGTCCTAATATATTTAATCCACACTCACATGCAGAAAGAGTTGAAATAGCTTCAGTTTATAAAGTTTTTGAAATTGTTCAAAATATAGTTGAAGAGATATAGGAAAAAAGATGAATAAAACTCTTTTTTTAAGTTCTAATTGGAAATATGATAGTTTAGATGATAAAATTAGAAATATTGAAGAGTTTTATACAAAAAACACCTTAAGTGAACTTAATTTTGATTTTTCTCAAATAACAAAAATAGACTCTTCTGGAATAGTTTTAATTATAAAATATATTTTACTCTTTGAAAAAGCAAAGATAAAAATAAACATCTTAAATATCTCAAAAAAACACAATAAAATGTTAGAACTTTATAAGTTAAATTATAAACACGAAGATATCGATTATAAAAAAAGATTAACAGGAATTCAAAATATAGGTAAAAATGCCTGTGATACCTATGGAAACTTTAAAAACTTTTTATATTTTATTGGTAGAATTTTTGTTTACTTTTTATATCTTATAATTCACCCTAGTAAAATAAGATTCAAAGCAATAGTTCATCAAATGGAAGTTTCAGCCATTCATATTTTACCTATTATTGCTCTAGCTTTGTTTTTAGTAGGTTTCGTAACAGCTTATCAAGGTGCTGATCAATTAGGAAAATTTGGGGCTTCAATTATAGTAATAGAGATGTCAACCATGTCAATGTTTAGAGAAATCTCTCCTTTTTTAGCAGCAATTATAGTTGCAGGAAGAAGTGCTTCTTCTTTTACAGCACAAATAGGAACTATGAAAATAACAGAAGAGATATCAGCTATGAAAACTATGGGTTTAGATATTGATATATTTATTATAATCCCAAGAATACTAGCCTTAGTTCTGGTAATGCCTCTCTTAGTATTTTTTGCAGACATAGCTTCACTTTTTGGTGAAATGGTAATTGCTAAAATACATTTAGGAATATCTTATACCCAGTTTATGGCAAGAATTTATGAATATGTAGAAATTAGACATATTTTACTAGGAATTTTTAAAGCTCCCTTATTTGGTTTAATTATTGCTTTAATTGGATGTTATAGAGGTTTACAAGTAAGAAGTGGAACTGATATTGGAAAATACACTACAAAAGCTGTAGTTGATTCAATCTTTTATTTAATAATAGTAAATGCTTTAATATCTTTAATCTCAATTAGTTTGGGTTTTTAAAAATGGTAAAAGTAAAAAATATAACAACAAAATTTGATGAAAAAGTAGTTCATGATAATATTTCTTTAGAAATTAACAAGGGTGAAATTTATGGTCTTTTAGGTGGTAGTGGTTCTGGTAAAACAACCTTACTTAGACAAATGATAATGTTAGACTCTATTCAAGAAGGTGAAATTTCAATTTTGGGTGAAAATATAAATGACTTAGATTTTAAGAAAAGAGAATATATTAAAAAAAACTGGGGTGTTTTATTTCAGTTTGGGGCACTATTTTCTTCTTTAAATGTAATAGAAAATATTGGAATTATGTTAAAAGAAAACACTTCTTTACCACAAGATTTGATAAATGATATAGCTTATACAAAATTAAACATGGTAGGTTTAGATACCTCCGTTGGTTCTTTATACCCAGAAGAGTTAAGTGGAGGAATGAAAAAAAGAGTCGCTCTAGCAAGGGCATTAGCCCTTGATCCTAAAATTTTATTTTTAGACGAACCTACTTCTGGTTTAGACCCAGCTAGCTCTATTGCTTTTGATTCTTTATTATTAAATCTAAGAGATATGTTGGACTTAACTGTTGTTATAATTACTCATGATTTACATACAATCAAAACAGTTTTAGATAGATTCTCAATTTTAAATGAGAGTAAAATAGAGTTAAGTGGAACCTATGAAGATGCTATAAAAGCAAATAATAGTAAAATAAATAAGTTTTTAAAACTATAAAGGTTATATATTGGAAAATAAAGCAAGATACACGTTAGTTGGAATATTTCTAATTGTTTTTACAGCCTGTGCGGTAGGTTTTATTTTGTGGTTAGCAAAATACGATAAAGATACCCTAAGTGCTAAAGAATACAGAGTTTATGCCACTAGTTCTGTTTCTGGATTAAATAAAAATTCAATAGTAGTTTATAAGGGTTTAGATATTGGATTTATTGACGATATTAGAATTAATCCAAAGAATCAAGAAGAAATAGAAATAATTTTGAAAATAAAAAAACCAGAAATTATAAAAGTTGACAGTTTGGCTGTTATTGAATCATTAGGAATTACAGGAAATAAACATGTTGAGATAAAAGGCGGTTCTAATTCTGCTAAAAATCTTGTATATAAAAACAATAACTCTTATGCGGTTATTCCTCTAGAACAATCATTTTTAGATAAACTTACAAATGATGCAGGCTCAATTACTCAAAAAATAAACTCTGTTTTAAATAAAATTGAATTTGTTTTAAATGAGGATAATATAAAAAATATAAATAAGATACTAAATAATACAAATATTTCAAGTGAGAATTTTAATGTATTACTTCTAAAAATGCAGAATTTTCTTGATAATAGTGCAACAAAAAGTTTAGATAATATAAATAATCTGGTGAATAATAATATAAGTACAACTTTAAAAAATATTGATACTTTAAGCAATAATTTTAATACTTTATTACAAAATGATATAAAAGTTATTTTAAAAGATTTAAAACAAACTATAAATGCTAGTAAAAATATTGATGGAGTTATTTTAGGACTAGGAGAAACCTTAGAAAAAATAGATACAACCTTAGATAAGTTCAATGATAATGGTGGAGATTTTTTACTTAAAACAAGAGCAATTAAATATGGTCCAGGAGAGCACAAATAAATGTTTAAAAATATAATTCTAATAAGCCTAAGCATTTTTGTTTTTACTGCATGTATAACAAAAGAGTTACCAGCATATAAAACATATAATTTAAAACTAATAGAAGAAAAAACTAAAAATAGTAAAACAATTAATAAAAGTATTCAAATTTATGAACCTAAAGCTTTACGAAGTTTAAATAGCAGAACAATTTTATACTCAAAGAATCTTCTTGAGCAAGAAGAGTATTTACTTAGTAAATGGAGTGATAAGCCATCTAAAATGCTTCAAAAACTTATTTCTATGGAATTGGGCACAAAAAACACTTTTAAGCTTGTTACATCATCTTTAATACAGTTTCCAAGTGATTATAAGTTAAAAACAGAGATTTTATCTTTAATTCATGAATTTAATAATAATAAGTCGTATGCTAAGTTTTTAGTAAAAACTGTTTTAATCAATAATCAAACAAAAAGAATAAAGATTAAAACTTTTTCTTATAAAATATTATGTGAAAAAAACAATGCTTACTCTTTTGTCAAAAGTTTAAATATAGCAGCTAATATTTTTGTAAAAGATTTAAATCTTTATTTAAGAGAAAATACTTTATAGTTTATTTGAAACTCAAGGCTTCTGGTTTTCCAAAATAGTATCCTTGAGAATAGTCTATTCCAATCTCTTTTAAAATATCGAAAATTTCCTTACTCTCTACAAATTCAGCAATAGTTTTAATATTTTGTTTTTTTGCAAATATAGCTATTGTTTCTACTATATTTCTTGAATAAGAATCTTTAACAATATGCTTTATTAAAGAACCATCAATTTTAATAATATCAGGTTCAAACTCTAATAATCTTTCAAAAGAAGAATAGCCAGAACCAAAGTCATCAATGGCTATTTTTACACCTTTTTTCTTGATTTCATGGATAAAGGTTTTTATAACCGAAAAATCTTTTACACTTTCATCTTCTAATAACTCAAAAACTATTTTATTGTTATAATCTTTATATTTAGCTAATAAAGAGAAAATAAGTTTTCTTGTTTCTTCTTTTTCGATATCTAACATTGATAAATTTATAGATACGTCTGTATTTATTTTATTTATTATTTTAAATGAATTTGTAAGTACTCTATGCGTTATTTTATTGTAATAATTACTCTCTTTTGTAACTTGTAAAAATTGATAAGGAGAAATAACATTATGATTTTCATCAATTAATCTAACTAAAGATTCATATTTTTCAATTACACCTGTTTCATTATTAATAATAGGTTGAAAATATGTAACTATATTATAGTTCTCAAGGGCAATTTTTACCATTTTGATAATATCCATATTCTTCTTAGCAAACTTTTGCCCTTTTAAAGAAGCATCATTTGAGTTATAGATAAAAGTATTTGATTTAATTGCTTCTTCTAAACCATGTTTAGCATCTTCATATAACATATATTTTCCATATGAAAAAGAGAGAGTAATATTTAAATCATATTCTATATCATCACAAACTAAAATTGAATCATTTACTTTTTGTACAAATTTATCAAAACCATTATTTAAATTATCATTTGTACTCATATACATATGAAAGTCACCTAAAATTGCATACTTCCCATGTCCTAGAAAATATATTTTTTTAAATACTTCTTTATTATCAATTTTTTCCAATAAAGAATCAGCAAAAAATTTCTCAATTTTATTAATTACTTCATAATTATAAAATCTCTCTAAAATTGAATATTCATCTATTTGTATTAATGCTAAAATTGAGAGATTATTAGCATCTATATCATCTTCTAATTGTTTTCTATCACTCATTATTTCAGAAATATTAATTCCAAAAATCATAAACTCTTTAATAATTTTGTTTTCATCAAAAATAGGCATTATTGTAGTTTTCATGTAATAAGAAGCGCCATACTTGATTCTATTTTTTAATATACCTTCCCAACTAGATTTATTTAAAGCAATAGTTTTGAATAAGTTTCTTATTATTTTTGTATTATCTTTTCTTGAAAAAAACATATTATATTTTTTATTATATACTTCAGCTTTTGTATAACCAGTAACATCACAAAACTTTTGATTAATATATACAATATTACCTTTTCTATTTATCTTAGCAACCATCATACTTTTATTTGCTATTTTAAAATATTGTGATTCTATACTCTTCTTTTTTTCAAAATATGTTTTATAAATTTTATTTATTTGCTGTGATTTTTCTTCTGTACTTGAATCTTCCCATAAAAAAGCATCGATTTTAAGCTCAATACTTTGTAATAAATCCTCTTCTTCTTTGGAGAAAGAGCTTAAAATAATTGAAGCATTATTCTTCTTTTGTCTAATTTCTTTTATATTAGAAAAAACATTTTTATTATTTTCAAAAAGAAATAAATCAAAATTATCAATATCTGTAGAAGAATCAAATTTCTCTCTTCTTGTTAATTCTGTGCACTTATCTGTAAATAAATTAATAATATTTGACTTCTCAAACTTACCAGTTGCCAGAATTTTTATTTTATTTTCCATATTTCTCTTTTATACTTAATGTTATCAGTCAAGTAATAATTATTTTTATTAGTTTATCCAAAAAATAGTTAATTTAATAGATTATTTCTTTCAAATGATATAAACAATCAATATAGCATTAATTTTCTACTACTTAAGAGATTCTAAACACTTCTTTTTATTCTAGAAGAAAAAGGAATTTTATTCTCTTTATTTCTTTTTTTAGTAAAAAAAACAATACTACTTATAAAAATCACCACTAAAATACTAATTTCTGTCATTTTAACATACCTTATAAAATTATTTAAATAAATAATAACAAAGATAAAAATAACTTCAATAAAATATGTCAGATTGTTATATTTTTAGAAAAAAAACCTATGGTTTTACATAGAGCTTTTTATTAAATGATATTCTAATTATACTAGGTGTTATATTTTTTAAATACTTTATTTTATTAAGAAAAAATGATAAGTATTTTATTACTCCTCTTGGAAAAATAGAATAACCTATATCTTCAATAAAAATATTTTTATTTATATTATCTTGAAAAAAACTTTTTACATCTTTTCTATTAATTCCCCAGGGCATTTTAGGAGTAGTATATGTTTTTGTTTTTTTCCAACCATTTTTACTCATAGTTTTATTTGATAAAAACTTGGGAATAGTATCAAATAAAATATAAGCTTCATCAAAATAAGCATAAATATCATTTATTAGTTTACTTAGTTCTTTTTCATTAAAATACATAAATAAACCTTGGGCACAAATAAGAACAGGTTTGTCTTTTTTGCAAGACTCAAACCATTTTATATTTGTTGCACTTTGTTTTAAATGCAAATGATTTAGGTCTGCTTTAATAAATATTTCTCTTATATTAATAGCCTCAGGTAAATCAACAGTAATCCATAATGCTTGCTCATGTTTTACTCTATATCTTTGTGTTTCCAAACCTTCACCTAAATTAACAATAGTAGAAGAAGGATGTTTTTGTAAAAACTTACTTATTTCTCTATCAAAATCAAGAGATCTTACTGCATGAGAGGCGTCTGCTTTTCCAAAGTTTTTTTCATAATCATATGAAATAGAATTAAAGATTTTTACAGCTTTTTCATCTTTAATAATTGCATCTCTTCTTAGGGCTTCAATCGCCCTATTTCTTAGAGTCCACAACATAGTTTCTGGTATATTATTTAGTTTTGTTTCAATTTTATTCTCTATAGTTTCATTCATAAGTAATCCTATAATTAATTTTTAAAATGATAACAAAGAAAAGCTTACAAGTAATAATAATTATTAATATTAATAAAGACCTGCTCTTTTACTACCCCTTTTTATATTCTTATCAAAGTATTGAGAGCTTTTACATATTAAATAATTTAGATAAATATGTTATATGTTATTATGATAGATAAATACTTATGAGGATACATTAGAACATAATTTTAGAACTAAAAATAATTCTATTATAAATATACTATATAAATTACAAAAAGTTAATAACCAACTAAAATATAAAATTCTAAACTTGAGTGAATATATCTACTTCACTAAATTTAATATATATAAAACTAAGTATTTTAAAAAGGACTATATTGAAAAAATTATTAATTGAATTTAAAAATGTTGCTTTAGTAAAAGAAATTGAATCTCCTGAGAATCCAGGTGCTCTTGAAAAAAGAGTTGCTTTAATACCAAAAGATGTTGCTTTATTAACACAATCAGGAGTTAAAATCTTTGTTGAATATGGAGCTGGTGAAGGTGTTGGTTTTAAAGATGAAGAGTATATATCAAGTGGTGCTGTAATGCAAAAAGAAAATGAAATATATAAAAACAAAGATATGATTATTAAATTCAAAGGGCCCTCTTTAGAATCTATTTCACAAATGCAAAAAAACTGTACACTATTTTGTATGGCACACTTTGACTCTTTTCCTGCAAGAGCTAAAATGCTTCAAGATAAGCAAATAAATGTTATTGCTATGGAAGAAATTTTAGAATCTCCAAAAGTTCAAACAGATGAAGAAATTTTAGCAAGAACAGGAATGAGTGAAGCATTAAAAGAATTTGTTAAAGATGAAAGTATTAAAGATTTACGAATATTTGTAATTGATAGAAATGAAAGATTAGCAGGAGCTGTAAGAAGAGCAGGAAATAGAAATCCAAAATCTCTTAATATGTTACAAGCTAATATTACTATTGAAGAATTAGAATATTTTGGAAAAAATACTTTATACTTTTATGATAGTGAAAGTTTTAAAGATACAAATAATTTAATTACTAAACTTAAAAATAAAGATTGTAATATTTTTGATTTACATGATTTTGAGGAAAAAAATGCAAAAGAAGAAATTGCAAAATATAGAAAAGAGCATATTCCTTTTGAGTTTGGATTAAGAAGAATTCAATGTTTACATGTAACAGGACAAGCTGGGGCTAGATATGGTATTAAACTTCTAAAAGACAATAAACCAAAATTAGATATAACTAAAGCTAAAGTTGTTGTATTAGGTTATGGAAATGTAGCTAGAGGTGCTATGCATGAGATATATAATCAAGGTATCAAAAATATTAATATCTTAGGTCGTACACAAACAGCAGAAAATAGAATTGAAGAATATTTAGAAGGTGTTGATTTAGTAATAAATGGAGCAGAATTACCAAAAGAAATAAGAGGTAAAGTTTATTTAATTAGCAATGATCACTTAAAAAGAGTAGTTCCTAAAAACTCAGTTGTAATTGATTTAGTAGGTGGAAGCGAAACAAATAGAAGTGCAGTAGAGGCTGTTTTAGCTTGTACTTTTTTAACTAAAGCACATTTTGTTAAAGAAGAAGTTACTGTTTCTGCATTATGGGGTTGGCCTATGTTAGGAATGATGAAAGAGAGTGCTATTAAATATTCAAGTCAAATTGTAGATGTATTAATTACAAGAGAGAAAATAATAGAAGGTTTAGATACTTTACCAAGTGGGGTAAAAAGAGCCTTGGTTTGTGGTCCATTTAAAGAATAAAATTAAGTACTTAAATATATAACACTAAATTTTTATTAAAAAAAGATAAGAGTTAAACTCTTATCTTTAAAATAGATTTTCTTAGTTTAAAAACTATATTTTGCTCCAATTCCAATAAATCTACCTTCTCCAAAAGTGATAAATTTTGATACAACTTGATCAGCACTTAAAACATACTCTTCATCTGTCATATTTTTTACATAAGCATATATATCTAAGTTATCAAAAAGGTAACCAATTTTGGCATTTGCTATAGTGTATGGTTTATCTTTATACTTATTATTATCATCAAAGTAAATTTCTCCCCTATTTTCTATATTAAATATAGAGTAAAAACCATCTGGATTATAATACGAAACTCCCATATTTAAACTATGAGAAGCTGTTCCTTCTATTTTTTTACCTTCAGCATTTTTATTGGAATTTTCATCATAAATAGCATTTATTATTCCTAAAGAAGAATTAAACGTCCAGTTTTGAGCAAAATTATAACCAATTTCTAATTCAAAACCTTTAGAATGCGCTTTTCCTTCATTTGAAGCATACATCGCACCAACTAAAGGATCATATCTAAAAACATGAACATCAATTATGTCCATATAAAAGATTGTAGCTGCTAAACTTAATGTATTATTTAAAGTTGTACCTTTAATTCCAAACTCATAATTTATAGATTTTTGTGGTTCAAAACTATTATCTTTTATCGTTCCCCTAGCAGCAAAATCATTATAGCCCCCAGGAGTATAACCTTTTGCAATACTAAAATAAGAAGTAAAGTCATCATTTACCTTATAAGAAAGTGCTATTTTAGGTAAAAAATCATTCCATGTTTTTGATTCATCTAAAGTATAAGCAGAAGGTCCACTCATACCAATTGGTAAATAAAAGAATTCAGAATTAAAAGATTTTTTAATTCTTTGATATCTTCCTCCTAGGGTTAATTCAAAATCACTTAAAAAAGGAAGAACCACTTGACCAAAAGCAGCTATAGTATTATTTCTTGCCTTTGAGACTGAATTCATTTTAATATTAACCCCTCCTCCAAAAGGAGAGCCATGTTGCACACCAGGTATTTCTGCTGAATATTCATCATTATTGAAATTTTCTTTTTCATAATAAACACCAGCTACCCATCTATTATTGTTTTTGTCCTTATTTGAAATTCTAAACTCTTGTGTAAAAGTTTTTGCATTAGAGTCTTGTACATCATATAAGCCCAGATGTAGAGCTCTATTTGCTCTATCAGTATCATTTTGAAAGTCAATATCAGTTTTTTTATTTGTTGTTATTGAGGTTAAAAGATAATCATCAAGTTTATAATTTATACGAATAGCCTGTGAATTAGATTTTGTCTTAGTATAAGTATCCATTTCATAATTAGCATCTTTAAAATCATCTTTTTTATACTTATATATTTTTTTAGTAAAATCAATTGCTCCACCATTAATACCATATTGATTATCTTTATATTTTGATATATTAAATTTTGCTTCAAGATTATCACTTATTTTATAATTCAAATTTAAATTATATTTATAATTTTCTAATCGGTTTGCATCATTATCTTGATTAGCATTATGATTTGTTATCCATCCTTTATCTTCAATAAAATCACCATTTACTCCAAAGTATAGTTTTTCTTTAATTAAAGGACCACTTACATTAAAAAAAGCTCTTTTAGAAGAATTTGAACCAATCTCGGAACCTACAAAACCTTCAATATAATCTGAGGGAGTTTTTGTAACTATATTAATTACTCCTCCAATTGAAGTTTTTCCATATAAAGTAGATTGAGGTCCACGTAAGATTTCAACTCTTTGAACATTTACAAAAGAAGCATCAAATCCAAACATACTACTTTGTGGTATTCCATCAATATATATTACAATAGGATTATTATGAGTAAATAAAGATAAGTTTATTCCTCTAAAATTTACATTTTCTGCATAAACATGAGATGATCTTAAATTTGGTATCTCTTTAATAAGTGCCCTTATACTTGATATTCCTTTTTCTTCTAGTTCTATATCACTTAGAACTGTTATACTTTGAGGAATATTCTTAATACTCTCTTCCATTTTATTAGCACTTACAATTACATCATCTAAAGAGATAATCTTTTTATCAGAACTAAATAATACTGTACACCCTAGTACAATAACTAGTGCAAATCTTGCCACTATTTTCATTATGTTTTCCTTTAATTTGTTTTACAGTATAATGATACCAATTATCAATAATCCTTGCAATATCATTTTTAATTTATCAGTATTATTTTTTAGCAAAAGGAAAGAAATGTCATATAATTTGTCCGCAGAGGAAATAAATGAATTTATAACTTCTCCTGATCAAGATAATCAAGTAATTTATGAGTTACCTAAAAAGTTAGGATTTATAAAAAGTTCAAAAGAAATTTTAAATGAAGATATTCTTATATTTAAAAATAATATGGATATAAACTCAAGTTTAAAAATAAACTCAAAAATGAATGTATCAGGTCTTGTAATAACAATAATCACAAATGGTAATTTACTCAACAAAGATAATACAATAAACAAAGAAGAAAGTTTTAAAAAGAATCAAATAAATATTAAATATATAAACCAAAATGATAGTGAAATGATTTTTAATACTCCTACTAAATATGAAAGTATAGGAATTTTAATTAAAAATAATTTTTTAGAAAAATATTTATTTAACAAAATAGATAATATTGAAGAAATAAAAAATAATTATAAACAAAATATTACAAGCAGTATTTACTCAAATGACAAAAATCAAAATAGTATTTTTCTTGCAAAAGAAATTATAAATTCGCCTTTTAATCAAGACCTTCAATCACTTTTTTTACAAAGTAAAGTATATGAAATTATTTATAACCAATTTTCTAATATTCTAAGCTTAGATAAAAAAAAAGATACTCACGAGATAAAATTAACACAAGATGATTTAAATGCTTTATATAAAGCAAAAGAAATTATAGAAACGACAGATAATGTTTTAAATATAACAAAACTATCTAAATTAGTTGTTATAAATGAATTTAAATTAAAATATGGATTTAAAAAACTTTTCAATTGTTCCCCTGGAGCTATGATATTAAATCAAAAAATGAACAAAGCAAAAGAGCTCTTGCAGACAAGTGAACTAAGTATTGAAGAAATATCTTCAAAAATTGGTTATAAATATCAACAAAGTTTTACAGTAGCATTTATAAAACACTTTGGTTTAAGACCAAAAGATATAATGAAAAATAGAAAGTACTACTATTAAATAATACTCAATATCTACTATAAAATAAATAGCAAACTATTCTATAACTAAGAATTATATTCATTTTTTATTTTTAAAATCCCATCTATATTAGCTATTAAAGTATCAACTAACAAAGGATCAAAAGATTTATTTTTTTCATTTGTAATAAACTCTAGTACTGCTTCAAGACTCCAAGCTTTTTTATAGACTCTATCATGGCTTAGAGCATCAAAAACATCTGCTAGAGCTGTTATTCGTCCATAAATACTTATATTTTTGCCTTTTAAACCTTGTGGATATCCAGAACCATCATATTTTTCATGATGTTCATGAGAGATTATAGCTGCTGTTTGAAGAATTTTGTATTTTGACTTATAAAAAACTTCATAACCTATTTGTGCATGAGTTTTCATAATCTCCATTTCAGAGTCACTTAACTTTCCTGGTTTTAAAAGGATATCATCTGGAATTGCAACTTTTCCAATATCATGCATAGGACTTGCCATTTTAAGCAAATTAATCTCTTCAACTTCTAAGCCATATTCTTTTGCAATAAGTTCAGAATATAGGGCAACTCTTCGTACATGATGACCTGTCTCTTTTGAACGTAATTCACCTAATTCTCCAAGAGTAAATAAAATTTCTTTTTGCGTACTTATAATATTTTGTTCAATTTTAATTAATTCTGTAATATTTGTTCTAATACTTAAGTATTCTATAATCTCATTATTAGAGTCTAAAATAGGCATAATCATTGAATTTACATAATATGAAGTTCCATCTTTTGCCCTATTTTCAACCTGACCTCTCCAGATTTTTTTATTCTTTATAGTTTTCCACATATGAGTAAACACACTTTTCTTCATATTTTCATGTCTTACGATATTGTGATTTTTTCCTATTAATTCTTTTCTTGAATATTTTGAAATATCACAAAATTGTTTATTCACATAAGTTATTATTCCTTTAGTATTTGCTTTTGATACAATTGAGCTAATATCCATTGCTATTTTATACTGCTTTAATAATAAAGTAGACTCTTTTATTTCTTTATCTTTATTTTTCTCAAAACTAATATCTTGAATATTTGCAATAAGTATTTTTTTATTAGAATTAATTTGTTCATTTATTCCAAAAGAGATTCTAATTGGAAAGATATCACCATTTTTTCTTTTTGCAAATAATTCTAAAACTCTTTTACTATTTTTTAAAAAATTAGTTTTAAAATAAGCATTTAATACCTTATTGTATCTGTCATGATACATAGAAGGAATAATACTTAATAAAGATTTTTCACCTATCATTTCTTCTTTTGAATAAAAAAATATTTTTTCTGCTGATTTATTAAAGGTTTTAACTTTTAAATCAATTCCAAAAGCTACTATAGCATTTGTATTTGATTCAATTATTATATTAGAATAATCTTTTTCATCTGTTATCTCTTTTTCTCTTCTTCAAACTTTTTATTAGCTGGATGAAGAATAAAAAAACCAATACCTAAAATAGTAAAAAGTGTAAATACAAGTATATATAATTCAACGTTTTTAATTTCTTGAATTTTATTTTCAGACTCTACTTGATATAAAAAAGTAATATCATCAAACTCTTTTAATAAAAGATTAGAGTGCTTTTTAATATATATTAAATCCTTAGCTTTGATTTCTTTTTGTATTTTTTTTACATAAGTTATGTAAGCATTAACTCTTTTATCAAGGTTTATTTTTTTTCCAAAATAAATATTATTTACTTCTTTACTCATAGGTAAAGAAATTAAAAATTTATGTGAATCATTCATAATATTTATATTTAAAGCAAGTTCATTTATTTTAAATGTCAGTACATTATTATAGATTTTTTGGCTTAACATTCTTTGTTTACCACTTAAATTGATAGTCTTACTATCTTTTACTTGCAGATTTATAAGTCCACTTAGGTTTATATAAACTAAGATAGAGAGCAAAGCAAGTAAAGCTAAAGCGAAAATATATTGTTTTCTAAAGAGTGATATTTTTTTAATCTTAAGTCCTTCTAAAAAAAGAAAAAATAAGTTATTTATTGTAAAATTTTAATGTTTTTTACTTATTTAAACTATTTTATGGTGATCACGGGCAGATTTGAACTGCCGACCACTTCGATGTCAACGAAGCACTCTACCACTGAGTTACGCGATCATTTTATAATTGTAATTAAAAATAATAAATAATAAATCTAAAAGATAGTACTACTTTAATACTTTATTTTTTTTTAATTTTTGATTATTTATGTAATTAAAGAAATTAACTTTGATTTTCACTTAATTTACACTTATAAATGCTTTCTCATTTAGATAAAAGTATCATATTTTAAAAAAGCAATTAAATAAATAGAATTACTGTTTATTCTTACTTCTTTAATATCAATCTAATTGTGTTTTGTTAAAATAATTTACTCAAGTATTAAATAAGGAAAATATGAAGACGTATAAATCAGCTTTTGGTCTTAAAAACAAACATTTACAAACACTTTATTCCTCATTTTTTAGAAAAGCAGAAAGATTAGACTTTGAAATAGAAAGATTTATTTTGAGTGATAAAGATTTTTTAGAAGCATATTGGATAAATAAAACAAAAGGCAAGGAAGAGAAACCAATAGTTATTGTCTATCATGGTTTACAAGGTTCTTATACTTCACCTTATATAAATGGTATTATGAATGCCCTAGAAAACTCAAACTTTACTTGTGTTCTTATGCACTTTAGATCTTGTAGTGGAAAAATGAATAATAACTTAGGCTCTTATCATAGTGGGCAAACACAAGATGCAAGAGAGTTTATAAAAAGTGTAAAAACAAGATTTCCCAACAGCGATTTATTTGCAATAGGATACTCTTTGGGTGGAAATATTCTTATAAAACTCTTAGGAGAAGATAAAAAAGATTGCCTTTTAAAAGCAGCCCTTAGTATTTGTGCACCTTTGGATTTAGGTATTTGTGCAGATGCAATATCAAAGGGGTTTTCAAAATTTTATGAATATATTATTTTAAGAACATTAAAAAAAGACCTTTTATTAAAGTATGAAGAATATGATGTAGAAAATATTACTTCTTTAAAAAAGAAAGATGTTTCAAAAATCAAAACTATAAGAGAATTTGATGAGAAACATACCTCAAAAATTTTTAATTTTAATACTTCAAACAACTATTATAAACTTTCAAGTTCAAAGCAATATTTAAAAGATATTAGAATTAAAACTCTAATAATTCACTCCCTTGATGATCCTTTTATGCACAAAGATATTATTCCAACAAAGAGTGAGTTATCTTCTTTTATTAGCTTAGAAGTATATGCGAACGATGGACATATTGGTTTTATTTCTGGTAGTATTATTAAGCCTGTTTATTGGTTAGATTCAAAAATAATAGAATTTTTTAAAACTTCTTAAATTTATATTTAAGATAAGAATATCATCTTTTTAAATAAATAATATTATGATATAATAGTTGATATATTAACTATTATATGTATTTTTAGCTATTAATAGTTGAAATACCAACTATTAAAAAATAAAATTTATATCTTAAAATGATATTTGAATAAAAATTTATTAATATTCTCTATGCAGTTCTTTTAACTAAAATTTATATTAATAAAATAAAAGATAATTATGTAAAAGTACAATATATTTATTAGTTTATTTATTAAAATAGTTTTAACTAACTGGCTTTTGCTCTTGTAAACTTTCAGTTCCCGCTCTTTCCCCTACAGGATTGTATCGCTATGCTCAGGCATCTTCTTTTGCCAAAAAGAAGAAACAAGAAAGTGTCTACGGTTTCGGAGGTCTTCGACTACCTAAAGTTTTTTTATTAATTTACTTAAAAATAAGAACTCATTAAAATATGCTCCCAGCATATTTATTCACATTCAAACAATTATTTTTGGGTTACGTAAAGAAATAAAAAAACTTTAGCTCCTGCAAATGTAGCAATCAACGGAATAATCTTTTGTCTACTTCGTAGATATAGTTTTAATACATATTTATTAAGAAACTATTATTTAGGTTTAATATTTTCACTAAAATTATTAAAATACTGAGATTTATTGATTTTGTGACACAAACTGTGACAGCTTTTCAATATACTCATACAAAGTTAATTTCATTTATTAAGAGACATTATCTATTTTAGCCTCATATTTGTTTATTGTAGACATTTTCTACAAATTAAAATAGATTTTGAAGATAAGAGTACATTTTAAATGTCTACTAATAAATAGTTAGCTGATAAAGGAATATCAAAATGAGTTTAGATTCAGAAGTTGAAGAGATAAGGAAAAGTGATAATTTATCTGTAACAGAAAGACTAGATAAAATATCAATGTTATATGTCAGTGAAAATTATACTATCGGTTCAAAAACGGAAAATCAATTACAAATGATTAGAAAAAAAACATTTAGTTTTTTATGGTCATTTTTATGGTTTTTGATTTTTGGATTTGGTCTGATAATATATGTTCTTTATTATCTATCTAAAAAAGATAAAATATACACAATAACCTATCCAAGAAAAGAGAAAGAAATTAAGCAAGAATTAGGAAGTGTGGCAGATGAGATTAAAAAATTATCTGAATTATTAGAACAAAATATACTTACAAAAGATGAATTTGAAATACAAAAGAATCTGATATTAACAAGAAATATCTAATAACTCTTAGAAATTTAGAGGACTAAAACTACACCTCTGAGATGGAATAATCTTTTGTCTACTTCGTAGATATAGTTTTGATGCATATTTATAAATACATTTTTATATTGGGCATTTTGATTACTTGATCTTTTCCTGCCTTTGAGGAAGCCGAACGGTATTTTTTCTTTTCGGAAACCGCCCTAAACTGTGTGAACGTAAAAAAATGTGCTGGGAGCACATTTTAGTGAGTTGCCACCTTAAAATATAATAAAGTATTTACTGTTTTAAAAAGAAATTTTATCTTTTATTCACATCGAACCTTTCGTTATTTTTATATAAACTATGAGCTATTACTATCATCTTTCTCATAACTGCTATTTGAGCTACTGTGGTATGTTTACCATTTCCTTTTAGTCTTTCATAAAACTCTTTTAGTTTTTCATTTTTTTGTACTGCTACCATTACTGGCATAAACAGTGTTCCTCTACAAATCTTTGAGCCTGCTTTTGATATTCTTGTTTTACCTCGTACTGAAGTTCCTGAACTCTTTTCAATTGGATCAAGTCCGGCTAAAGAAACTATTTGTCTTTGGTTTGCATCTGGATATTGTAAAAAGTGATATATTAATATAATTGCTGATATTTGACCAATACCTACAATTGTTTGAATATTTAAAAATGATTGATACAACTTTTTATCTTTTGAAAGATAAGTAAGTATCTTTTTAATTATTCGCTCTTCTTGTTTTTTTAAGAATTTATATTGTATTTCTAATTCTTTAAGTACATAAGAAGAATCACTTTTTGCTTTCAACGAAGATGCATGATTTTTATTTTGTGTTTGTTGCTTAATAATTAGTTTATAACAGGTTATAGCTTCTTTAATTGCTTCAACATTATCATTAATGATAGGAATCTTTATTTCTTCTTCTCTTGCAGTTATAATCATTTGTGAGAGCAATCTAGCATCTTCTATATCATTTTTGTTTCTATTTCCTATTACTTTTGCAAAGTTAGCACTTTTTTTAGGATTTACAATAAAACAATTAATATTTTTACTTGCACAAAATTTTGTTAAAGTAAAGGAGTAAGTACCTGTTGGCTCATATACAAAAACTAATTTATCAAACTCTTTTTTATATAGTTTTTTTAACTTTGAGTATAAGCTTTTAATTGATTTTAAATCATTAGTAATTACTAAATCTAATTCATTAATAGGCACATAGATATTAATTGTTGACTTACTTACATCTAATCCGATAGAATACATACTTGAACCTTTGTATTAATATAAAGAGTTCGTTAGAGTAGGAGTTTCTCCTACTCGATAATGTGTTACACCAAATTTAGACTTATAAAATTCGAACTAGATATTATCCGTTCTTGTTGCCACTCAAATTTAAAGTATAACTATTTAACTCACTATCAAGCTAGTTATTTTTATAACCGCTTTAGTTTTTCATCAATATATTATCTTTCAAACTCTTTGCAAATATACTATCATATTCACATAATTTCATTATATAAGTTTCTCAGGGCAGAGAAGTAGGGGAAAACTTGTGCTCTTTAGCACAAGGAAAACTTCGCGCGTTAAAAATGTTAGTAAGGGAAGCTGAAAGCCTTCATCAACCGGCAGTCGCTTCTTTTGTTTCGTTTCTTTCGATAAAGAAATGAAAAAAGCGTGAAGGTTCACCTTTGTAAGAGTTTTAAAAGATAAGACTATATTAAAGTTCATTGAATTTTCCTATTCTTAGAACATAAACCTCAATATCTTTACTAAAATTTGTTGACTTTATAGACTTATATCTGAAAAGATAAACTTCTCTAAAGGTGTGTGGTTTATATTAATGTACACTTATTTGCATATGTTCTCTAAGTAAGTTATTAATTAGTGTTTGATAAGGAATCTTTTTTTAACTTGCTTCTTTTTTCAAAAAAATTAGAATATCATTATCTAATCTCATTGATGTAGGAACTTTTGTAGGTTTATAAAATCTTCCTCTAACTGCACCTTTAAAATCATAATTATCTTCTAGTTCATAATTATCTAATTCTTCTCTTTCTTTAGAATTTCTCATAACTTTGCCTTTCTTGTTTATTAGCTTTTCTAGCACTTATAATTCTAATAATTTCTTCACCTTCATCTGTAAAAAATAAATTAGCAACAACTAATATTTTGTGTGTTTTACTAGAACCAAGGGTTATCCATCTTTCTTCAAAATAAGAAAATCTTTTATCTAGTTTCGATATATGAAAAACATGCTTTTTTATATTAGTTTCATTAGTATTTTATAAATAATACTAACATGATGTATTTATAATGTCAAGACAATTATTTATTAGTTTATGTCTTAAAGTAGTTTAAATAATGGGTGTTAAATAAAATACTAAAATATCTCTTACAAAAGATAATTGGGCAAAGAAGAATACATTTATTAGTTTATATTTAAAATAGTTTTAACTAACTGGCTTTTGCTCTTGTAAACTTCCAGTTCCCGCTTTCTTACTTTTACCTTTCAGGATTTAGTCACTTCGTTTCGGCAAGGATTAATATTAAATGAAATACTAAAATATCTCTTAATAAAAGATAATTGGATAAATTTACAATGTATTTATTAGTTTATATATTAAAATAGTTTGAAATAACTGGCTTTTGCTCTTGTAAACTTTCAGTTCCCGCTTTCTTACTTTTGTATTGACAAAAAGTAAGCAAAAACAACTACGTTTCGGAGGCCTCCGGCTACCTAAAGTTTTTTTATTTTCTTGCTTAGCCCTAAAACTTACTAAAATATGCTCTACTCGTATAATTATTTGTACTAAAGAGTACAAATTACCATACTCCTATTTCTTAACGTGCAAACAGTTATGGCTGGGTTACGTAAAGAAATAAAAAAACTTACTCACAAGGTTTGCCTTGTGCTAAAGAGCACAAGTTTTCCCTGTTCCCCTTCAAATGTAGCAATCAACGGAATAATCTTTTGTCTGCTAACGCAGATATAGTTTGGATACATATTTATTTAAAGATGATTCTCTAGTAAACTCTATCTTCCTCAAAAGCAGAAGAAGAGAAAGTAAGCAAAATGCCCGATATAAAAACAGATTTATAAGTATGTATTCAAACCATATCTACGAAGTAGACAGATAATCTTTCCTTTAAATCTACATCTGCAAGAGCTAAATATTTTTTATTGATTTACGTAACCCAAAAATTTCTGTTTGAACGTGAAGAAAGATGCCCTCAGGCATGTTTTAGGAAGTTATATTTTTAAGTAAATCAATAAAAAATATTTAGGTAGCCTTTAGGCCGATGAAGCTGTAGCCAATTTCTTGTTTCTTCTTTTTGGCAAAAGAAGAAAGGAGCGGGAACTGGAAGGTTACAAGAGCAAAAGCCAGTTATTTCAATGTACTTTAAATCATAAGCTAATAATTAAAAAGACAAATCTTCTCACTTCTTTCTTTTTTGTGACACAAACTGTGACATCTTTCTTGTATACTATTATTAAAATAAAAATTTAAACTTTAATTTAGTTTTAAAAAGGACATTATGTTCTTTTAGCACAAAATTTAACAATTAGTAGACATTTCTGTCCAAATAGCAAGTATTTTAGTTTTAAATGGACATCAATTTCAATGAAATTTATTGAAAAAAGAACAAATATTAAAGATTGAACTGTTTTTAATTATTAGAGGTACATAAATAATGTCTATTAATACTGGATATTTGTGTTAATAGGTATAAAGTGTTCCATGAATAAATAGTTATCATAAATACTAATCAATATAGAATAAATAAGGAAGTAAATGAAACATTATCAAGATACAATTACCGGTCAATTGTATGCTTTTAACGAACGTGTTAATGTTGAAAACTTGATACAAACAAGAAGAAATATGCCAAAAACTTTGACAGATAAAGTCAAAGAAAAACCTGGTGATAGTCATGTTTGGTATAAAGGAGATTGGATTTATGAAAAAGACAAACCGATAGATTACAAAGAGCCTATTTCTAAAATACCTAGCTATGATCCAGCTTGGATAGTTTTTCTTTTTGAACCACTCGTAGTCATTTCAAAAAATAAAGACGATTTTGTTGTCACTCTAGATGAAATAAATACCAATTTATACGATACAAGAATACTATCAAAGTTTGTTACAAAACTAAAAAATCATGATGAAAACTTGCAATTAGATATTTTAGTAACTTTTGATGGTTCGATTATCTTGCCAGTAAATGAAAACTATAATACACCTGAAAAAGCTATAAACAAATTCAATGAAATAATAGGAGCTTTATTTCTAGGTGGTATTTTAGTAAAACCCATTGATTTAACTAAACTACATCAAGGTTGCATAATAGAAAATGGGGGTTCGAATTTTTCTTACACGCCATCCCCAAATAATGATTTTAGAAATAAGTCTTCAAGTATTACAGAAAGAATAAAAGCACATCATCCAAATCATATACAAGTAGAAGATTTTACAGAAGCTTATAATTTTGGTATAGAGATAATCAAGAAAGTTAATTTTTCACCTATTTTTTTAGCATTAGGCTATCATTATTTAAATCAAGGGAAAGTAGCTGAAACTTTAAGTAACTTATGGATTGGGATAGAACAGTTAACAGACTTTTTATATCAAAATAAAATAGATACTTCTATATCAAAGATTATGAAAAGAGTTTTGCCAAATAAAATAAATATAGAAACAAAGCATGTAATTTTACATGAAACTAAAATAATAAGTGAACAAACATTTCAAATTTTATTGATAAATAGAAGAGATAGAAATAAACTTTTACATGATGGTATAATACCAAATAGAGACAATGTAATAAAACTTTGGTCAGTCTTATTAGACTTGCTTGAAGTATCAATAGACATTAAACTTGAAAAACTGCTAGAAAGTTCTAGAATAATATTAAATAGAAATTTAGAAAGTCATATAAAAGATATAACTCCTAAAAAAACTAATTTTGAACAATGGAAAGTAGATGCCCAAAGTCTTATCTAAATTTTAGAGGTAGAGATGCAAGATAACAAGTCAGTGAAGCCAATAAATTACCTTGCGGATAATTTAATGGCTCACTTTAAACGTTAGGCTCCACTTTAAAATCAGATTTTATTTATTAAATTAATTTTTGTCGTAATTTTTTTACGGTTAATTTAGTTTATGTATGTTAATATTCAGTTATAAAATTAAAAAGAGTAAAAAATGTTAACAAAAATAGAAATAAGTAATTTTAAAAGTTTTAATGAAGTTTTTAAGTTTGACTTAAGTGATACTAATTCTT
Source organism: Arcobacteraceae bacterium (assembly GCA_965224485.1). Taxonomy (GTDB): domain Bacteria; phylum Campylobacterota; class Campylobacteria; order Campylobacterales; family Arcobacteraceae; genus NORP36. The sequence continues at coordinate 26,306 of CBDCZH010000019.1, forward strand.
TTGCATTTAATGATAATTGTATTAAAAATAATATTGTAAATAAGGCAATTATATATGGAAAGAATGGTTGTGGAAAATCAAATTTAGCACTTGCAATTTTTGATATAATTTCTCATGTAAGTGACAAAAAATTTGCACCGGAAAGATATGCAAACTATTCCAATGCAAATAATGACAATGATACTACTAATTTTAAATTTGAGTTTAAATTTGATGATGATGTAATAACTTATGAATATTCTAAAACAAACAACGAGCTATTAGTTAAAGAAAAATTAATAATTAATCATAATGAATTTATATCTATTGATAGAAATAATAATTATATTTTAAAAACAAATGCAAAAGGAACTGAAAGTTTAAATAAAGATTTATCTAATAATAATATATCAATAGTGAAATATATTCATGCTAATTCTGTTTTAGAAGATAATACAGATAATCAAGCTTTTAAAAAACTTATAAACTTTATTAATCATATGTTATTGTTTAGAAACTTAGACGATAGGTTTTATATTGGTTTAGAACAAGGTAGTCATGCAATTGAAGAAGATATCATTGAACATAATAATTTAAAAGATTTTGAAACATTTTTAAATGATGCAGGCATAAATTGTAAATTAATAAAAAGAGATAATAATCTTCAAAAGGGTATAGATTTTCAATTTGAAAATAATAATATTCCATTCTTTGAAATAGCTTCTTCAGGAACTGTATCTTTGACTTTATTTTATTTTTGGTATCAAAGATTAAAACAAAAAGAACATTGTTCATTTTTATTTATTGATGAATTTGATGCTTTTTATCATCATTCTTTATCAAGAATAATAATTGAAAGATTAAAAGAAGTTACTTCGACACAGGTTATTCTAACAACACATAATACATCTATAATTTCTAATGACTTACTTAGACCTGATTGTTACTTTTTAATGGATGAAAAACAAATAAGACCATTAACAAAATGTACAGATAGAGAATTAAGAGAGGGACATAACATAGAGAAAATGTATAGGGCTAATTCGTTTGAGTAAAAACAACTATATCTTAATGGTTTTTGAAGGTGAAAAAACTGAAAAGCTCATATTTGATAGTTTAAAAGAACATTTTTTGAAAAATAAAACCAATAGAATAATCTATAGTTTTCATTGTGGAGAAATATATAGTTTATTCAATAAGTTACAAAATAGTGATGATGAAAGTTTATTTTTCATATTAAAAGATAAATTACAAGCAAAAAATCCTGAATTAAGAGATATAGTTGAAGAGTACGTTGAATCTATATATTTATTCTTTGATTATGACAATCATGCACCTACAGCTGATGATAATAAAATTCAAAATATGCTAGGGACTTTTAATGATGAATTTGATAATGGTAAATTATTTATAAGTTATCCAATGGTTGAAGCTATTAAACATTTACAAAAAGATATTGATTTTAAAACAACAACAGCTATTTCAGAAAAGCAGTACAAAACAATAGCCAGAAATAACTGCGATAGTAATTTAAAAGAGTTTGGTGAATCAAAGTTTAATAATATATCAAAAGAAAATTGGGATTATCTAATTAATGAGCATTGTAAAAAAGCTAACTATATTGTAAATAACAGTTTTGAATTTCCAAATAATATTATAGAACAAATTAAAATATTTGAAAGCCAAAAAGAAAAATATATAAATTATAATGATAAAGTTGCTGTTTTAAGTGCATTTCCTTTATTTTTATTAGATTATCTTGGGGTGAATAAGCTTAAAGACTAACAAATTATTGGAGTTAACAAGGTAGGAATGAGAATATCAAATATATTTTGTTTTTTATAATCTTTTTGAAAAGTTTTTGTTCTAAAAAGTTTTAACATTATTTTTTAAAATCATCCAGAGATATTATCTCCCCTTCATTATTCTTTGCTTCATTCATTGCATTTACTGTTGTTTCATTAGGAATTTTTAAGTCAAAAGGAATACCTCTTTCTCTTTGTACTTTTTTTAAAAATATATTAATAGCTTGTGAATTATTAATACCAATATCTTTAAAAATTTCTTCAACATCTTTTTTTAAATTACTATCAATTCTAGCTCTTACTGTTGCATCTAAAGACATTATAAATCCTTTTTTTATTTATTGTAGCACTAAATGGCTACAAAGTCACAATTTACTATTATTAAAAATTAGTATCTAGATAAGTATATGACAGCAGAAGATTTATTTAAAATCCGAGGGAACCTTACTTAATTGTAAAAAATTTATTTTTTAAACTATTAGACTCATTAAATTTGGTTTCTGCTCATTTTTATTTCTGCTTTTTTTAAAACCTAGTTTTGTATAAAATGCTATTAGTTCATGAAGTTTTAGACCACTTGTATCTAAAGGAAGAGGATTTAATTCTATGTGTTTTATTGCTGTGTTTTTTATATATGATAAAATTTTTATCATAATACTTGAAGCTAGATGTTTATGCCTATGTTCTGGAACAACTTTTAGTAGTTCTATATAAGCATATTTTGTACTCTCATTTATTCTTATATTTGCAAATGCTTTGTTATTATCATTAAAATATATTCTGTTATTTATTATTTCTATACTCATAAATTATTATATCATAATAAATAATCTTTTTATTCAATAAATAATATTAAAAGACTTGATTAAGTTTTATTTAACTCTTAATTCATTTTTGATTTTGCTAGATTTATATCATTCATATACTTATAAATCATAAAATCATACATAGAAGTACCAGAATTCTTTTTAAAAAACAGTGTCATTTCTATAAGTCTATAATTCATTCTAAAAAAAGCTGTAAAAGGAATTGCGTACGAAAGAAGTGTTTCTACTTTTCTATTTGGATAATACTTATCAAACTCTAATTTTAACTCATTTAATTTTTCACTTTGTTCTTGTAGTTCCATTGCATCTTTTGACTTAATCACATTAAAAGCTAATAAAATATTAATTACAAACATTAAAGCGTTTAAATTCCAACCAAAAACAAAAATATCTAAATATGTCATATACCATCCTACTTTATAAAAAAAGATTATATCAAATTGCTTATTAGTTATATATTGATATAATTACAAAATGAAATTACTTAATGAAAATATAATACAAACACTTGATGAACACTATTTAATAGAGACTTTAAATTTAAATGATAAAGTTTTACTAGAACTTGGTTGTGGTGGGGCTGTAATGTCTACTAAAATTGCAAGTACTGGTTTTAATAGGAAACTATATGCTTGTGAAATTGATCTTGTACAACATAAAAAAAACTTTAAAAAGAATATAAAAAATATAGAATTTATTCTTTGTTGCGCACAAGATTTGCCTTTTGAAGATGAAAGTATTGATATGGTTTTAATGTTTAAATCTTTTCACCATATTCCAAAAGAACATATGAAAAAAGCCTTAAGTGAAATAAAAAGAGTTCTTAAAAACAACGCCCTACTTTATATCTCTGAACCTTTATTTTATGGAAAACAAAATGAACTAATAGCCATATTCCATAATGAAGAAAAAGTAAGAATTGATGCTTTTGAAGCTATACAAAACTCTGTTCTAAATGAAGAGTTTAAACTATTTAGAGAAATATTTTTTAATAGTCAAGTAAGTTATGAAAGTTTTGAAGATTTTAAAAATAAACAAATGAATCTAAGTTATAATGAGACTTCTGTATCTTCACAACTTATAGCTAAAGTGCAAAGTAAATATTTAGAATATGCAAAAGATGGAAAGACAGATTTTTTGAAACCTTTTAGAGTTGATATACTGCAAAAAGTTCAATAATATAAAATATAAAGAAAAAAAAATGACAAATGACGAATATAAAAAAAAGATAAGTACTTTAATTATGTGGGCAAAAGCATATTATGTTGATGATAATCCACAAGCAAGTGATGAAGAGTATGATCTTTTATCAAGAGCTTGCTTATCTTACGAGCAAGAATATCCCCACTTAAGCCATGCTAATTCACCTAATAAAAGAGTTGGCGGATCCATTTTAGAAGGTTTTAAAAAAGCTTCACATTTATCAAGAATGTGGTCACAAGAGGATGTTTTTAATACAAAAGAATTAGAAGACTGGATTAAAAGAGCCCAAAAAGTAAGTTCTGATTTAGAATTTTACTGTGAGCCAAAATTTGATGGAGCTTCTTTAAATTTAATTTATGAACATGGTTTATTGAAACAAGCAATAAGCAGAGGTGATGGAAGTATTGGTGAAGATATTACAAATAATGTAAAAACAATTTATTCTATTCCTTTAGAAATCAAAGAAAAATCACTTTTAGAAATAAGGGGTGAAATAGTTATTAAAAAAAGTGATTTTGAAGAAATTAATAAACAAAGAGCTAGTAATGGTGAGCCGCTTTTTGCAAATCCTAGAAATGCAGCAGCAGGAAGTTTAAGACAATTAGATCCAAGTATTACAGCAAAAAGAAAACTATTTTTTAATGTTTGGGGAGTTGGAGAAAACTCACTTGATTTTACAAAAAACTCTTCAATGATGGAATATATTTATTCTCTTGGTTTTGCAAATCCTCCTATGAAAACAATCACTACAAGTGTAAAAGGAATTGAAGACTTATATCATAAAATAATTAAGCAAAGAGTAAATATAGAAATGATGCTTGATGGCATGGTTATTAAAATTGATAACTTAGAAATACAAGAAGAATTAGGTCATACAGTTAAGTTTCCAAGATATTCTTGTGCTTATAAGTTTCCAGCTGTTGAAAAAACAACTAGAGTACTTGACATAATACAGCAAGTAGGACGTACAGGAGTTATAACTCCGGTTGCTCTTGTAGAAGCTACCTTAATTGATGGTTCTACAGTTGAGAGAGCCTCATTACATAATTATGATGAAATTGCAAGATTAGATTTACGAATAAATGATGAAGTTATTATTATAAAAAGTGGAGATATTATTCCTAAGATTACAACAGTATTTAAAAATAGACGAGATGGAACGCAAAAAGAAATTTTAAGACCAAAGTTTTGTCCTAAGTGTCAAAGTGAACTTTTAGATGAAGGAACCTTAATAAAATGTCAAAATCTTGATTGTCCTTCTATTGTAAAAAGTTCAATTATTTATTTTGCTTCAAAAAACTGTATGAATATTGATGGTTTAGGTATAAAAATTGTAGAAACTTTAGTTGAGAATAAAAAGATATATGATATTTTGGATTTATACAAACTAAAATATGAAGATTTGATAAGCCTTGAAGGTTTTAAAGATAAAAGAATAAAAAATCTTTTAAACTCAATTTTAAATACAAAAAACACACAACTTCATAGACTTATTAATGCTTTAGGAATTGAGCATATTGGAGAAGTAGCTTCAAGACAGATATGCTTAGAATTTGGACTTAACTTACTTGAAACAAATTATGAAGAACTTATTGCACTTGAGGGTATTGGAGAGCAAATGGCTCTATCCTTTTTAGAGTTTTTAAGAGTTAATAAAGAAATACTAGTAAAACTGATTATTATAATTGAACCTGAAATTGAAGAAAAAGTAGAAGTACAAGAAAATGCTTTTAAAAATAAAACTGTTGTTTTAACAGGAACAATGAGTGTAAGTAGAGGATTAATAAAAAAACAACTTGAATCTTTAGGTGCAAAAGTTAGCTCTTCAGTATCTAAAAAAACTGATTTTGTCATTTATGGAGAAGATTCTGGTTCTAAATATGAAAATGCCATAAAATTAGGTGTTGTTACAATAAACGAAGAGCTAATGAATAGTATGTTAAATTAATATCTCTTACTGATATAAGTCAAAAATGTTACTTTTTTATCTATATTCTTTAAGTCCTAAGAATAATCTTAAGAATTAGATAAAAAAATACTTAGATTTGTTCTATACTTATTTAAATTAAAGTAAAAAGCAAAAAAATAAAGGCCACAAAATGAGTACTGAAAAAAATAGAGAAAAATCTCTAACTATGACAATGTTAATGACTCCTGATAAGGCTAATTTTTCTGGTAAGAATGTACATGGGGGCGAAATACTTAAGATGTTAGACCAAGTAGCTTATGCTTGTGCTTCAAGATATACTGGAAGTTATGTAGTAACTTTATCCGTAGACATGGTTTTATTTAAAGACCCAATTAAAGTAGGTTCACTTGTTAGTTTTCATGCTTCCGTTAATTATACAGGAAGAACATCATTAGAAATTGGAATAAAAGTAATTTCAGAAGATATAAAAGATCATTCTATTAAAAATACAAATGTATGTTACTTTACTATGATTGCGATGGATGATGATGGAAAGACAACAGCAGTTCCTAAATTAAAACTAGAAACAGAAGATGATAAAAGAAGATATAACGATGCAATTGAGAGAAGAGAAAATAGAATGAACTCAAGACATTCTAAGTAAATTTTTTTAATATGTATAAAAAACCAGAAATTCATTTCTGGTTTTTTTATATATTATTTACTTTCTTTATTTTCTAAAAAGTCCTCATAAGAACCTTTAAAGTCTACAATAGAACCATCTTCTTGAATTTCTATAATTCTATTTGCATAAGCATCTAATAACTCTCTATCATGAGATACACAAACAACAGAACCAGGATAAGCTAATAGTCCCTCACCTAAAGCAATAATTGCTTCTAAGTCTAAGTGATTTGTAGGTTCATCTAAAACCATAAAGTTTGGTTGTTCTAACATGATTTTTGAAAGCATCATTCTATGCTTTTCACCACCACTACAAGACTTAACAGATTTTTCTTGCTCAACACCATTAAATAACATTCGTCCCAAGCAGTTTCTAATTTCAGCAATATCAGCATCTCTATCAAAAGCTCTTAACCAATCATATAAAGTCATATCTCCTGCAATTAAATCAGTTGCATTTTGTGGGAAATAACCATTTTGAATAGTAGCTCCCCAATGAACAGTTCCGCTATCTGCTTTTAGATTTTCAACTAAAATTTCACAAAGTGTTGTTTTCCCAATACCATTTGGACCAATTATCGCAACTTTATCACCTTTTTCTACTGAAAAAGTAATATCATTTAAGACAGTTTTTCCTTCAAAAGATTTAGAAATATTTTTAATAATTAATAACTCTTTTCCAACTTCTCTTTTTTGTTTAAAGATAATAGAAGGATCTCTTCTTGAAGAAATTTTAATCTCTCCAACATCAAGTTTATCAAGTTGTTTTTGTCTAGATGTTGCCTGTTTTGCCTTAGAAGCATTTGCAGAAAATCTTGCGATAAATTTTTCAAGTTCATCTTTTTCTTTAAGCTTTTTACCCATATCTTTTTCATTTTGTTTTGCAATTACTGTTGAAGCAATATACCAATCATCATAATTACCAGTAAATTCTCTAATTTGTTTATAATCTACATCTAAAATATTTGTACAAACAGCATTTAAAAAGTGTCTATCATGAGAAATTACAACCATAGTTCCATCATGATGTTGTAATTTATTTTCTAACCAACCAATAGTTGCAATATCAAGATTATTTGTAGGCTCATCTAAAAATAACACATCTGGTTTTGGATATAAAACCTGTGCAAGTAATACTTTAAATTTATCTCCACCTGTAATAGTTGACATTAAATCATTTTGACTTGAAGAAGGGAAACCTAAATCTTCTAATACTTTAGTAATTTTTACATCATATTCATATGTTGGATCTTCTTCACAGCAGATAATTTCAAGAACCCCAAGTCTATCCCCTATTTCATCGGTATACTCTTCTAAATAAAGTTTTTCTTTTTCTTTAATTGCATCATATAATCTTTTATTTCCTAAAAGAACTGTATCAAAAATTGAATACTCTTCATAAGCATATTGATTTTGTCCTAAAGTTCCAACTTTTTTACCATTTTGAACTTGAACTTCACCATCAGTTGCATCTTCATTTCCTGCTAGAATTTTTAAAAAAGTAGTTTTACCTGCACCATTAGCACCAATAAGACCATATCTTTTTCCAGTATCAAGCTTAATATTTATTTCTTGAAATAAAACTCTTGAACCATAGGTTTTTTTTAAATTTACCGTTTGAACCATTTAATATCCTGTTTAATATTTTATTATTTCGCGATTATATCCAAATAAGAGCAATATTCATAGCTTTTACTTCAATTCTTAATTAATAAAGAATTGTTATAATTAATATATAAGAATAAAGGCATTAAGATGATTGATATACATAAATATTCATATGATGAAGTTAACATTATTTCAAAAGAAACTACATATTTTATAAAAGAACATTTAACTATTTATACAAATATTCTTGAAAAAATTATTTGCAAACTTGAAATAAGTGATGAACTAATTCTTCGACATAAAACACTAAAAGCATGTAATTTTGATACATATTTAAAAAAATATTTAAAAGAAGAGAAAAAAAATCATGAAGTAAAAAAACTAGTTGATTTACATGATACTTTCCATAAATTAATTTTATTTATTCTAGAAAAAACTAAAGATAATAAAAAAATAACAAGTAAAGAATTTCAAAAACTTTCATCTGTACATATGAAGTTTATACATTTATTAAATGAAATTTCTCTATCTTTAGAATTTGTTAAATATCAATTTGATAAATTAACTTATACTTGGTCTAGGGAAATATTTTTAGATTTATTAAATAAAGAGTTTCTAAAAGCTTCAAGAACCAAAGAGGTTTTTTCTTTAGTGTTTTTTGATATTGACTATTTTAAAAAAGTAAATGATACTTATGGGCATGATGCAGGTGATTATATTTTAAAAGAGTTAACTAAACTAGTAAAAGATGAGTTAAGAGTTTACGATACTATTGGTCGCTGGGGTGGAGAAGAATTTTTAATACTTTTAAGTCAAAGTAATATAAAAGAAGCTTATGAAATAATAAAAAGAATTAAAGATAAAATACAAAATAATATTTTCATTTATGAAAGCAATAATATTTCTCTTACTTGTTCTTTTGGAATATGTGAATTTAATAAAAACCTCACTATTTCTCAAATGATTAGTAAATCAGATAAGTTAATGTATATTGCTAAAAATAATGGGCGAAACAAAATAGAAGTCTAAATTTTAATAAATAATTACTTAATAATCTTTAAATACATTTTTAATTTAAATATTAAAAATAATTTAATTTTAAATAAGTATACTTTTATATAAACATAATTTAAAATAAAAGCAGGCTAAAATGAAAATTTTATTAGTTGATGATAGTAAAACAGTTACTAGTAATATTCTTGATAATTTAAAAGATAGAATTAGTGATAAAAATCTAGAGATTTTTACAGCTACTTCTAAAAAAGAGTGTGCAGATTTAATCTTAGAGCATAAATCAAAGTTTGATATTGCTATTTTAGACTTAGGTTTGCCAGATGCTCCAAATGGGGAAGTTGTCTCATTTGTTGATAAATTCAATATTCCTTTTATTATCTTATCAGGTACTACTTTAGATAAAAACTCAAAACTTCTTTCTTTGGATAATCTAATTGATTATGTGCTAAAAAATGGAACTTTCTCTATTGAATATACTTCTTATTTAGTTGATATGTTTATATCGAATAAAAATTATGAAGTATTGATTGTTGATGATTCAAAATCTTTTGCTTATAAAGCACAAGCTTTATGTAAAAGATATAATCTTGATGCTATTGTAAAACACTCAGGAGCAGAAGCCCTAGAAGAGCTAAAAGAAAATGATAAAATCAAATTAATTTTAATTGATTATATGATGCCTGATATGAATGGACTAGAACTTACTACAAAAGTAAGAGTAAATTTCAAAAAAGACGACCTTTGTATAATAGCTGTATCTTCAACAAAAGATAAAGAAATAGTAGCAAAGTTTTTAAAGTATGGGGCAAATGATTTTATATATAAGGATTTTTCAAATGAAGAATTTTATGCAAGACTAAACTCAAACTTAGAAATCATAAAACTATTTAAAAAAAGCAAAGATAGAGCAAATAAAGATTATTTAACGGGTATGTTTAATAGACGTTATTTATTTGAAGAAGGTTCAAAGATTTATAAACATACAAGAAGTGAACATGGAAAACTTAGTCTTGCTATAATTGATATTGATAAATTTAAAAATATAAATGATACTTATGGTCATGATATTGGAGATATTGCTATTAAGCATATTCCTTCTATTTTAGCAAATCATCTTAAAAAAGATAGTTTAATATCAAGAATGGGTGGAGAAGAATTTTGTATTATTACTAAAGATTTAAATGAAGAAGAAATTTTAGCTCTTTATGAAGATATAAGAGCAAGTTTTGAAAACTCAGTTTTAAGTATCAAAGATTTAAATTTAAAATTTACTGTTTCTATTGGAGTTTGTACAAAATACCATAGTGATTTAGATGATATGATGAGAAAAGCAGATGAAGCATTATATACAGCAAAAGAAACAGGAAGAAATAGAGTTATTTTGCATAAATAACTCTATTTATCCAATCAATTTAAATAATTAATAAAAAAATAATATCCACTAAATAAACTGTTAACAATAATAATGTATTATATATAAATTTTATAAATAAGGATTATTATGTTAAATATAGGAAAGAAACTTTTAATTGCTCTTGCTTTTATAAGTACTCTACAAGCAGCAACTCTCTTATCTAAAAGTGAAGTTAATAAGATTCAAGACTTAGAGCTTTTTAAAAGAGCTCAAATCACTGTCTTAACAGCACACGATATGGATAGTTTATATCTTTTAAATGTAAAAGTTCAAGATAAACTTGATGTTATTTACCTAAGTAAAGATAAAAAATATTTAATTGCTGGAAATGTTATTGATACTAGTACTGGAAAAACATTAAGTATTCCTGTTGACTTTTCTACTTTAAAAAATAAAGAAGCTTTAACGTATGGAACGGGTAAAGACAGATATTACTTATTTACAGATCCTCAATGTCCTTATTGTAAACAATTTGAATCACATTTTCCTAAAATTAAAGATAAGGTTGATATAAAAGTATTTTATTATCCTTTAGATTTTCATAAAGAAGCAAAAGATTTAGCTATGTTTGTAATGAGTAAAAAAACAAATGATGAAAAAATCAAAATAATGCTCGCTATTGATAAAAATAATAAAGATTTTAAAAATAGAAAATATACAAAAAAACAAGAACTAGAACTAAAAAAACAACTTGAAGTTCAAATGAAGATTGCAAACTCTCTAAAAGTTAGAGGAACACCAGCATTATTTGATAAAGATGGAAATTCTGTAGTATGGGTTGAAATGCTAAAAAAATATGGAGTTAATCTTAAGTAAGTTAAATAAATGACTAAACATAGAATAAAATCTATGTTTAGTCAAAAACATTAAAATAAAGTTTTAGAAAAATTTCTTTTTTAAAGTAGAACTTAAATCTTTAACAGAAGAAATTGATTTTGCAAACTGTTCTTTTTGAGAAGAGTCTAAACTAAGTTCAATAACTTCTTCTACTCCTTTTGCACCTAAACGAACAGGAACTCCAGCTACAATATTTTTATAACCATATTCACCTTCTAAAGATATAGCACAAGGATAAACTTCTTTAGAATCATTTAAAATAGCTTCTACCATTAAAGAAGTAGAATAAGCAGGTGCATAATAAGCTGAACCATTTCCTAAAAAAGATACAATTTGAGCACCACCCACTTTAGTTTCTTGAATAATATCTTCAATATCATTTTGGGATAAAATATCACTTAAGGCTTTTCCATCAACTTTGCAAAAGTTTACTAAAGGTACCATATCATCACCATGTCCACCCATAACAGAAGCTTCTATTAAAGAAGGTTCAAAATCAAGTTTTTGTGATATAAAATGACTCATTCTAGCACTATCTAAAATACCTGCCATTCCAATAACTTTACTTCTATCATAAGAAGAAGCTTTTAAGGCAACTTCTACCATTGCATCTAAAGGATTTGAAACTATTATTAAAATAGCATCTTTATTATCTTTGATAGTTTCTTTAACAACAGAAGTCATTATTTTAGCATTTGTTAATAGTAAATCATCCCTACTCATACCTGGTTTTCTTGGTATTCCTGCTGTGATTATAACAATATCACAATCTTTAAAATCTTTTTGCTCTAAGGCAGCTTTTACTTTAACAGAAGAACTTGCTGCTTTTGCTGCTTGAGAAATATCTAAACTCATAGCTTGTACAATATTGGTACGTATATCTTTTAATATAATCTCACTACAAACATTTTTACTTGCTAATATAAAAGCTAGGGTTGATCCAACATTTCCAGCCCCGATTATTCCAACTCTTTTATTATTCATAAATATTTCCCCTTATAATTTATTAAATTATATAATAATTTAATTTAATTGAATCTAATTTAAAACATTGCCATCTTTTGAAAGATATTCGTGTGCCATATAAGAAGATCTTGCATATGGAGTTGAATGAACAAATTCAAAACCCATATCTAAAGCTGTTCTTTTATATAAGGCGAATTGTTCTGGATTTACATATTCGACAACTTTTTCATACTCACCTGAAGGTGCTAGATATTGACCAATACTTAAAAATTTACAACCAACATCTAATAAATCTTGAAAAACTTCTTCCATTTCAGCAGGTGTTTCGCCAAGTCCTACCATTAAAGCACTTTTAGTTTTAACTTTTTTGCCACCTAAAAGTTTTATTTGTCTTAACACTTCTAATGAACGTTTATAAGTAGAAGCTTTTCTTACATTATAAAGCCTTGGAATTGTTTCAACATTATGTCCAATAATAACAGCACCAGAATCAACAACTGTTTGTATTGACTCTATTTTACCTTTAAAATCAGGAACTAATAACTCAACTTGAGTGCCAGGCGATTTTTCTAAAATATCTTGTGTTACTTTATAAAACTGAGAAGAGCCACCATCTCCTAAATCATCTCTAGCTGGACTTGTAATTACTACGAACTTAAGTCCAAGCCTTAAAACAGATGTTGTAACTTGCTGTATTTCTTTATCATTAACTTCAAATGGTTTTCCAGTCATTACATTACAATAAGTACATCTTCTTGTACAAATATTTCCTAAAATTAAAAAAGTCGCATTTTTATTAGAAAAACACTCACTTATATTAGGGCATTTTGCTTCTTGACAAATAGTATGAATTCCCACTTCTTCTAATAATAAATCCATCTCTTTTTGTGCAGAAAATGATAATTTTTTTTCGTAACCATTCCGGTTTTTTGTAATTTACTTTATTTTGAACACTCATTTTATTCCTATAATAATTTCATTAGATTTTTTTCTTCTATACTTGTTAAAGTACTATCTTGTAATTTTACTTCAAATGTATCTTTAAAAGCATTAATTAATTTATCTATTGTTTCTTCATAAGTTAAAACAATACCTAAATCAAATAAACTACTTCCAAGTTCTTCTTTATTTTCTATTTTTGATATAGGAATAGAACCATGCTGAAAAATCATATTTCTAGATCTTTTTTGTGCATTTCCGCCTATTTTAACCCCATTAACTATAATGTCATAAGCTTCATATCCTACTTGACAAAAACTACTTTTACTTAAAGTAATATTTTCATCATCTTTTGCCCACTTAGCTTCTAGTCCAAGATTTTTATAAAATTGTAATAAAAATGAACATATATACTCATAACTCTCTTTTACGTTTTTATTACCTAAAACAGAAGAAGGAAATAAAAGACTATAAGAAACATCATGCCCATGGAAAAGAACACCACCACCTGTCATTCTTTTAGCACAGTTATTATTATATTCACTATATTTAAGCTTATATTCATCAAGTTCTTGAGAAAGACCAATAGTAAATGACTTTTCCCACGTATACAATCTAAGAACTGCTTTGTTTTTAATATCAAAAGATTTAACTAAAGTTTTATCTATTGACATATTTTCTTTAGCACTTTTATTAAAACTTTTCAATAATCTAAATTGTGCACCTTTTTGCATATATCTCTTTTATATTTAATCTTAAGGAATTAACTTAAATAATCCTTACGTTTTGAAATAAAATTATAACCTTTATAAAAATTTAATACTGTTATTTAATTAATTAATTAAATGTTTTAAGTTTAATTTTATAATATTAAACAAAATCTATATTTATGTACATTTTTGTTACATAAGAATCAGATAACATGATTATATTATAAAAAATATTATTTATTTTCTTGTAACTTAATATAAGATTAATATTATAAAGTAATATTTTTTTAATTGGAAATAATTTTTATCAATTGAAAGGGGTATTTAGCCTAATTCTTATATTTAAAATTACGAATTTTTCATAACAAGCAAATAAGTTAATTAGAGTATTATGTTAGTTCAAATTATTAAATATAGTTTAAGAATTGATAAAAGTTGATTAATAAATTAAAAACCTAAGGAGATTATATGTCACAACTGCATTTAGAAGATGTTGATCCTATTGAAACTAAAGAATGGATTGATGCTTTAGACGTTGTTATCGAAGAAGAAGGAAGCCAAAGAGCTCACTTTTTATTAGAAACACTAATTGATAAAGCTAGAAGAAACGGTACTTCATTACCATATCGTGCACAAACAGCTTATGTAAATACAATTCCTGTTGAATCTGAGCCTAAAATGCCTGGAAATCTTTCATTAGAGCGAAAAATAAGATCTATTATTAGATGGAATGCGCAAGCAATGGTACTAAGAGCTTCTAAGAAAAACTTTAGAACTTGGTGGTCATATTGCATCATTTCAATCATCAGCTACTTTATATGATGTTGGTTTTAATCACTTTTTCAAAGGACCACAAAATAATGGTGGTGGAGATTTAGTATTCTTTCAAGGACATATAGCTCCTGGTATTTATGCAAGATCATTTGTTGAGGGTAGATTTACTGAAGCACAAATGGATAACTTTAGACAAGAAGCTTTTGCTGATGGTTTATCTTCATATCCACATCCTAAACTTATGCCTGCTTATTGGCAGTTTCCAACTGTATCTATGGGACTTGGACCAATTCAAGCAATTTATCAAGCAAGATTTTTAAAATACTTAACAGATAGAGGTATTAAAGATTGCTCTGCTCAAAAAGTTTATTGTTATATGGGTGATGGTGAATGTGATGAACCAGAATCTTTAGGTGCAATTGGACTTGCTGGACGTGAAGGTTTAGACAACTTAATTTTTGTTATTAACTGTAACTTACAAAGACTTGATGGTCCTGTTCGTGGAAATGGTAAAATAATCCAAGAACTAGAAGGTACATTTAGAGGTGCTGGTTGGGATGTTTTAAAAGTTGTATGGGGTGGTAAATGGGATGAATTATTAAGAAAAGATACATCTGGTAAACTTCTTCAACTTATGGAAGAGACTGTTGATGGAGAGTATCAAAACTTTAAACAAAAAGGTGGTGCTTACACACGTGAGAACTTCTTTAATAAATATGAAGAGACTAGAAAATTAGTTGAAAATATGAGTGATGATGAAATTTGGCAACTAAATAGAGGTGGTCATGATCCTGTTAAAGTATATGCAGCTTATAAAAAAGCAATGAAAATGTTGGTATACCAACTGTAATCCTAGCAAAAACAATTAAGGGTTATGGAATGGGTGAAGCAGCTGAGGGTAAAAATATTGCTCATGGTGTTAAAAAAGTTGACCTTGATTCATTGAGACAATTTAGAGATAGATTTAATATTCCTATTACTGATGATGAACTTGTAACTTTACCTTATTATCTTCCAGCGCAAGATTCAGAAGAGATGATATACTTAAAAGCAAGAAGAGAAGAGTTAGGTGGTAGTGTTCCTCAAAGAAGACAAACTTTCTCAAAAGAGTTAGCAATTCCAAAACTTGATGCATTTGAAGCTATTTTAAAAGGTAGTGGTGATCGAGAAGTTTCAACTACTATGGTATTTGTAAGAGTTCTTAATGTATTAGTTAAAGATAAAAATATTGGAAAAAGAATTGTTCCTATTGTTCCAGATGAAGCTAGAACATTTGGTATGGAAGGTATGTTTAGACAATTAGGTATTTATTCTCATGAGGGTCAAAAATATACTCCTCAAGATAGAGATCAAGTTGCTTATTATAAAGAAGATACAAAAGGTCAAGTACTTCAAGAAGGAATTAATGAGTTAGGAGCTATGGGTTCTTGGACTGCAGCTGCTACTTCTTATTCTGTAAATGATTGTCCTATGATTCCATTTTACATTTTTTATTCAATGTTTGGATTTCAAAGAACTGGTGATATGTGTTGGGCAGCTGGAGATCAAAAAGCAAGAGGTTTCTTGGTTGGTGGAACATCTGGAAGAACTACTCTTAATGGAGAAGGTCTACAACATGAAGATGGACATTCACATATTATTGCAAATACTATTCCAAATTGTGTATCTTATGATCCATCTTATGGTTATGAGGTTGCTGTTATTGTTCAAAATGGTGTTGAGAGAATGTATGGTGAGAAACAAGAAGATATTTACTATTATTTAACAACATTAAATGAAAACTATAAACAGCCTGCAATGCCTAAAGGTACTGAAGAAGGTATTATTAAAGGTATTTATAAATTAGAAACTCTAAAAGCTAAAAACAACTATAAAGTTAAATTATTAGGTTGTGGTTCAATACTAGAACAAGTAAGAACTGCTGCTAAAATTTTAGCAAGTGATTATGGTATTGCCTCTGATGTATATTCTGTGACTTCTTATAATGAGTTAACAAGAGAAGCACAAGATATTGAAAGAAGCAATATGCTTAATATTGATAAAGAAGATAAAGTTGCTTATATTGATACAGTATTAGGTTCAGATGAAGAAAATATCATCATATCTACTACTGATTATATGAAATCATATTCTGAACAACTTATTCCTTTTGTAAAAGGTTCTTTTAAAGCACTTGGAACTGATGGTTTTGGTAGAAGTGATAGTAGAGCTAACTTAAGATCTTTCTTTGAAGTTGATTCTGATTTTATTGTATTTACTACAATTTCACAATTAGTTAAAAATGGTAAATTACCTAAAAGTATTCTTAGTGATGTTATGAAAAAACATAACATTGACAAAGATAAAATAAATCCATTAAAAGCATAAGGAAAAAGTATGAGTAAAATTGAAGATATCTTACTTCCAGATGTTGGTGGTGAAGAAGTAGAAATTATCGAAGTTTGTGTTAGCGCAGGTGATGGTATTGAAGAAGATGAAGCAATAATTGTTGTTGAAACAGAAAAAGCTTCTATGGATATTCCAGCTTCATATGATGGTAAAATAGTAAGTTTAAATGTAAAAGCTGGCGATAAAATTAAAGAAGGTGATCTTATTTGTTCTATGAGCAAAGAAGGTGAAGAAGAAACTGTAGTTATTCCTAAAGATGTTGCAGCTCCTGTTGCAGTACAAGTTACGCAAGAAGCGAAAGAAGTTGCAGTTGAAGAAGCTGTAGTTACTGAAGCTTCAAGCACAGTTACAATAGAAGATATTTTAGTTCCAGATATTGGTGGAGATACTGATGTTGATGTTATTGAAATATTAGCAGAAGTTGGAGAAGTTGTTGAGTTTGAAGATGGTTTAATTACTTTAGAAACTGATAAAGCAACAATGGACGTTCCAGCTCCTTTTACTGGAAAATTAATTGAAATGATAATTAAACCAGGAGATAAGGTATCTGAAGGTACTTTAATCGCTAGAATTGAGAAAACTACTGTAATTGAAGCTAGTACAAGTGTAGTTGCCACTAAAAGTGAAGAAAAAACTCTTACAGTTGCAACACCTGTACAAGAGAAAAAAATAGTTCAAGAAGTAAGTACAAACTCTGCTGCTTTAAGTGTAAAAGCTAGCAAAGTTTATGCTTCTCCTTCAATTAGAAGATTAGCACGAGAGTTTGGTGTTGACTTAGGTTTTGTTAAAGGTAGTGGTAGAAAAAACAGAATTTTAAAAGATGATGTAAGAGCTTATGTAAAAGAAGAGCTATCAAAACCAAGAGGTGCGACGACTAGTGGTTCAGGAATGGGATTTAACTTACCTGCTTTAAAAGAAATTGATTTCTCTAAATTTGGAGATATTGAAACCTTAGAACTTAGTAAAATTCAAAAAATTTCAGGTCCTTCTTTACATAGAAACTGGGTTTCTATGCCTCATATTACACAATTTGATGAAGCAGATATAACTGAACTAGAAAAATTTAGAAAAGAGCAAAACTTAATAGCTGATGGTTATAAAATTTCTCCTTTAGTATTTGTTATTAAAGCAGTTGCAAAAGCTTTAGAGCTTCATCCTAATTTCAATGCTTCTTTAAGCTCTGATGGAAACTCAGTTGTTTTAAAGAAATATTTTAATGTAGCAGTTGCTGTTGATACTCCTAATGGTTTAGTAGTTCCAGTTATTAAAGATGTTAATAACAAAGGTTTTAAAGATATTTCTATTGAATTAGCACAACTTTCAAGTAAAGCTAGAGATGGTAAACTTAAAATTGATGATATATCTGGTGCTTGTTTTACAATTTCATCTTTAGGTGGAATTGGTGGAACTAAATTTACGCCAATTATAAATGCACCTGAAGTTGCAATTTTAGGATTATCAAAATCTCAAATTCAGCCTAAGTGGAATGGTGAAACATTTGTACCAAAATTAATGTTACCTTTATCTTTATCATACGACCATAGAGTAATTGATGGTGCTGATGGGGCAAGATTTACAACAACTTTATCACGACTATTAGGCGATATTCGTCTTCTAAGTCTTTAAGAGAGGTTTTTAATGAGTAAAGAAATAAAAGCACAAGTAGTAGTAATAGGAGCAGGACCTGGTGGGTACTCTGCTGCTTTTAGATGTGCAGATTTAGGTTTAGATACAGTTTTAATTGAAAGACACTCTACTTTAGGTGGAGTGTGTTTAAATGTTGGTTGTATTCCTTCAAAAGCACTTTTACATGTTGCTAAAGTAATTGAAGAAGCTGAGCATATTAATCATGCTGGTATTACATTTGCAAAACCACAGATTGATTTAAGTGGAGTTGCTGCTTATAAATCAGATATTGTAAAAAAATTAACTGATGGTTTAACTGGAATGGCAATAGCTAGAAATGTTACAGTTATTCAAGGTGTAGCTAATTTTATTGATGCTAATAATATTTTAGTTGACCATACAGATGAAGAAGGTAAGCAAAGTACAATTTCTTTTGATAATTGTATAATTGCAGCAGGATCACAAAGTTCAAAAATGTCATTTGTTCCACATGAAGATCCTCGAATTTGGGATTCAACTAATGCTTTAGAAGTAAAAGAAGTTCCTAAAAGATTACTTGTAATGGGTGGTGGAATTATTGGACTTGAAATGGGAACAGTATATGAAAAACTAGGAAGCCAAGTAGATGTAGTTGTACGTGGTCCTCAAGTTATGACTGGAACTGATAAAGATATTGTAAAAGTTTATACAAAAGCGAATGAAAATAGATTTAATTTTATGTTTAAAACTCAAGCAGATTCTATTGAAGCTAAAGATGATGGAATTCATATTAACTTTGTAGGAAAAAATGCACCAGAAGGTACTCAAGTTTATGATGCTGTTTTAGTTGCTATGGGAAGAACACCAAATGGTTTAAAACTAAGTTTAGAAAAAGCTGGTGTTAATGTTGATGAAAAAGGTTTTATTAGCGTTGATGCTCAATTAAAAACAAATATTCCTAATATTTTTGCTATTGGAGATATTATTGGTCAACCTATGCTTGCACATAAAGCAGTTCATGAGGGTCATGTGGCTGCTGAAGTTATTGCAGGGCATAAGGTATTTTTTGAACCAAAACAAATTCCAGGTATTGCTTATACTTTTCCAGAAATTGCAACAGCAGGACTTAGTGAAATTGAAGCTAAAAAAGCTGGTATTAACTATGAAGTATCATCTTTTCCTTGGACTGCTTCAGGACGTGCATTAGCTGCTGATGTATCAGAAAGTGGTATGACTAAACTTATATTTAATACAGATACTAAACAATTAATTGGTGGTGCTATTGTTGGAGATAATGCTGGTGAGCTTTTAGGTGAGATTTCACTTGCTTTAGAAATGGATTGTGATGCTGAAGATATAGCTTTAACTATTCATGCTCATCCAACTTTACATGAATCAATTGGAATGGCTGCTGAAATATTTGAAGGTAGTATTACTGATTACCCAAATGCTAAAGCGCTTAAAAAATAGATTTTATTTATTTATTTTGCATTTGAAAAAAGCCTGATACTTTTTTAGTATTGGGCTTTTTTGGTTTATAAGTTAGTATTTTTTTAGTTAGTAAGTCTGTAAGTTAGTATTTTCTTAGTTTTTAAGTTTTTAAGTTCGTACTATTTTAATTTTTACCTTTGTTCTTTATTTAGAAGTTTTTAATTAAGTCTTCAAAAACATCTTTTAAACCCTCAACTTCTTTAACACTAGTTCTCTCACCTACTGAATGAATAGTATCATTAATAACTCCAAATTCAATAGCTTCTATGTTAAATGCACCAAAATATCTAGCATCACTTGTTCCACCTGCTGTTGAGTGTTTAGTTGTAATGTGTAAAACTTTTTGTATTGATGTCTCCATAGCACATACAACTTTTGATTCTTTATTTGTAACAAAAGGATAAGAGCCTTGAGTAAGTTTTAAAGTATGTTTTGTATCTTTGAAATTCTTTTCTATAAATTCTTTTATATCTTCTTGTTTCGTATTTGTAGAGTTTCTTACATTAAACATCATATCAAGAGTATCAGGAGTTACATTTGTAACTTTTGTTCCACTTCTTATATCTGTAATAATTAACTTGCTTGGTGAAAAATATTCATCCCCATTATCAAAATTATGACCTGCAATATTTTGTAAGATTGAACTTATTTGATGAATAGGATTAATTGTTTTTTCTGGATAAGCAGCATGTCCTTGTTTTCCTTGTATATGTAAATATCCATTTATACTACCACGACGCCCTACTTTTATAGCATCTCCAAAAACTTCTTCACAAGTAGGTTCTGCTACAACTGCAAAATCAGGAATAAAATCTATTTGTTTTAAATGCTCTAAGGCTTTAATAGTTCCATAAGTACCCTCACCTTCTTCATCAGAAGTCATTAAAATACTTAAAGTTCCATCAAAACTTTTTGCATGTTTACAAGCATATAAAAAAGCGGCCAAACCACTTTTCATATCTTGTGCCCCACGTGCTGTTATAATTCCATCTATTATATTTGCCTCATATGGATCAACATCCCAACCCTTACCTTCAGGCACTACATCTATATGTCCTGCAAAACATAAGTGCTGTTTTGTATTAGAAAATTTTTTATAATAAAATCTATTTTTAGTATCTTCTTTATCAATATTAATACAAGTCCAATCTTTGCCTAAATATGTTTCTATAAAATCAAAAGCTCCTGCATCAGAAGGAGTTATAGATTTAAATCGTAATAGTTTTTGAAAAAGCTCAATTATTGTCATTACTTATCCTAGTTCTTTAATAAAATAATTGTATCAAAATAATAGTAATTTTGTTATAATAAAACACTAATAATAAAAAGGTTTTTAATGAAGTTATCTAAGCTCATTCGTATTTTAGCTAGTATTATTGTTGCATATACAGTACTTGGTTTCTTTTTGATTCCTTTAGTATTACAAATAAAAACTCCCACTCTTATAAATGAAAGAATAAATAATAAAATAGCCATGTCTAAGATCTCTTTTAATCCTTATACTCTTAAATTAAAGATTTTTGATATTAATATACATAATGAAAAAGAATCACTTATTTATGTAAAAAGAGTAATAATTAATTTTTCCTTATTTAAGTCTTTACATGAGCAACATATAAGTTTTGAAGAAATTAAAATAATTGAACCCTCTTTTAATATAATACAAAATAAACAAAAAGAGATTAATATCTTATCTTTATTAAAAATTACTAAAGATGTTCAAAATGAAAAAGAGAGCGATAAAACAGATATATTTCCTTTTAAAATCACAAAAACAAGTATTATAAATGCAGATTTTAAGTTTACTAATTTTGTAAATGACAAAAAAGAGATTCTTAGTTTAAATAAATTAAATTATACTTTTTACGAGCTTGGAACATATAAAAATTCTTTAGCATCTCATAGTTTATCTACAATGATAAATAAAGATACAAAGTTAAAAATAGATGGTGGTTTTAATTTAAACCCTTTTAGAATATATGGACAAGTAGCTATAAAAGATCTTAAACCAAGAGAGTTTATAGGTTTAAGCAAAGAAAAAATAGATTTTGATATTTCAAATACTGCAATGGATTTAAAATTTGGATATGAATTAGATTTAAGAGAAGAATTAAAACTTAGTATCAATAATGCAAATATTCATATACGTGATTTTTCAGCCTTTTTAAAAAAGAAAGAAATAATATCTTTTAAAACTTTTGATATAAAAAACTTAAATATTAAATATCCAGAACAAACTATAAGTATAGATGAAATAATTTTAGATAATGCAGTTCTAGTTATAGAAAAGAACAAAGATAAACTTTTAAATTTACAAGAATTATTCAAAGAAAATAAAAAGTCAAAAAAAGATGTAAAAGAAGCTCCCTTAAAAGAAGATTTTTCTTGGAAAATAAATATAAAAGATATAAAACTTAATAATAATAATATTACATACAATGATTTAGTTAATAAATCATTTCTATCTTTAAAAAACTTAAATATGAAACTCCAAGATAGTTCATTTTTTAACAATACTTTTAAATTGAAAAATTTTGAGATAAATAATAAAAGTATTTATTTTAAGAATAAAAATAATACTATTAAAAGTAAAACTCTTAATCTAAGTATAAATGATTTAATCAATAAAAATGATACTCTTGAAGTAAAAAAAATTATTTTAGAAAATAGCGAACTTATATTTCAAGATAAACTAAATAAAACAGATATTAAATCTTCAAAAATAAAAGTTAATATTTTTGATATACAAAAAGGTAAAAATAGTATAAGTGTAAAAAAAGTTAACTTTAGAAATAAAATTTTAGATGTTAAAATAAATGATAAAGAACTAAATATTTTAAGTAAAAATTTAAATGTTTTTATTAATAAAATATCTTATAAAAACCAATATCTAAAAATTGATAATTCATATATTTTAAAACCTTATGCCAAAATAATACTTGCAAAACAAGATAAAACACCTATATCAAAGGAAAAATTTAAGAAAAAAGGAAAAGCTTCTAGTTCTTTTTCTTTTGATATAGGGCCTTTAAAAATCAAAGATGCAAGCTTTATTTTTGAAGATCATAATCTTTTAATACCATTTAAAACAAATATTACAAAAGTCCAAGGAAGTTTGAGTGAAATTTCATCTTTATCATCAAGACCAACAAAGATAAAAATGCAAGGAGAAGTTGACAAATATGGATATACAAATATTACTGGTTTCTTAGAATATAAAGATATAAAAGAATTAGTAAATATGAATTTAATATTTAAAAACTTATCAATTAAAAACTTAAACCCCTACTCTTCTGAGTTTATTGGAAGAGAAATTTTAGATGGGAAATTATCCCTAGATTTAAAATATAATATAAAAAAATCAAATCTTGATGCCAAAAATTCTATTTTAATATCTAAAATAAAACTTGGAAAAAAGATTAAAAGTGAAAAAGCTTCTTCTTTACCTCTTGATTTAGGAATAGCTTTATTAGAAGACTCACAAGGTATAATTGATTTAAATTTACATATTGATGGTAATTTAGAAGATCCTAACTTCTCACTTGGACCAATAGTATGGAAAGTTTTTACAAACCTTATAATTAATGCAGTTACCTCTCCTTTTTCTTTTTTAGCCTCTTTAATTGGTCTAGAAGGCGATGATTTGAAAAATACTAGCTTTTTATATGGTCAAAGTATTATTCTTCCATATACAAAAGAAAAATTAGATTCTTTAAGTAAAATATTTAGAAAAAGACCAAATATTGTTTTATTAATTACTGCTTCTTATGATGCAAACAAAGATACTTATGCCTTAAAAAAAGAAAAATTTGAAAGTTTTTTAGATAAAGAACTTAAAAAATCAAAGGCAAAAGATAGATATAAAGAAGTATTAGAAAATTTATATGAAGAAAATTTTGAAAATATTAAAGAAATAAGAGCTAAACATACAAAACAATATAAACTAGATATAGAAGCTTATTTATTACAGCTAAAACTAGCTTTAATTCCTAAAGAAAAGATAGCTATAAAAACGCTTGAGAATCTAGCAAATATGAGAGTAAATAATATAATTAGCTATCTTAATGATAAAGGTGTTCAGAATAGAAGACTTATAAAAGAAGATAAAATTAAAATAATAACAGAAAAAAATCCTTTAAAAGAACTTCTTATTGATTTTGATATTGATATATTAAGTGATGAGAAACAAACAAATAAGTACTTATAATTAAGTACTTATAGTTTGATTATCTTAGCTCCAAAGCCACCTTGGGCTGCGTGAGCGTCACTATACGAAACAACACTTCTATGCTCATCTAAAAACTTTTTAACTGCATAAGCTAATTTTCCTGTTCCAATACCATGGTAAACTAAAATTTCATCAAAACCTGCAATTAAAGAATCTGAAATAAACTTATCTAAATTATCAATAGCCTCATCTGATCTTTGTCCATGCAAGTCTAAATTAACATGACCAGAACTAGGTTTTGCTACACTAATGGTAACTCTTTTTTTGATTTTTGGTTTAATTTCATTTCCACTTCTTTTAAGATCACTTAATAAAACTTGTAATCTCATTCCACCATCTGTTTGAATAAAAGCTTTCTTACCTTTAATTGATAAAATTTCACCCTTGGAACTTTGATATTTAATTCTATCATTTCTTTTAAAAACAATCTCTTCTTGCACTTTAGAAACACTTATATCTTTAACTTTTTTATGTGCAAAATTTAGATGTTGATGTGATTCCTGAATTATTTTAGCCTTAATAGCTTTTTTTGCCTCACTTGTTGCATCTTTATACTCTCTGTGAAGTTTTGATTGCTCATTATATATTAAAGAGTCTAAACTATCTTTTTGGTCTCTTAAACCATGATTTAATTTATCATGCTCTTGTATTTTTTCATCTAAAAGTGCAATTTTTGTTTGATATTCTTGCTCTAACTTACTAGAACGCTCAATTAATTCATTTAACTTATCTTTATCTTCACCATATACTTCTTTTGCAAGTTTAATAACATTTTGAGGAATTCCATACCTAGATGCTGTTTCAAAAGCATATGATTTTCCAATAGTTCCTTGCATGAAATCATAAGTTGGAACTCTATTTTTTTCATCATACAAAGCAGCTATTAGCTCAACTTCACTATTAGCAGCCATTAAAGCAGCCAATCTTTTATGATGTGTAGTTATAATCACTTTTATGTCTTTTTTAATTAACTCTTCTATAATTACTTTAAATAAAGAAGCAGCTTCATCACTATCTGTTCCTAGTTCAATTTCATCAACTCCAACTATTACATTTTTTTTTGTAAAAAGTTTTGAGAATTCAACCATCCTACCAGCAAAAGTAGAAATATCATTTTTAACACTTTGAGGATCATCTAAAACTGCTACAATATTTTTAAAATAAGCAATTGAAGAGTTTTTATCTGCCTTATAAGGAATTAAATACTTAGATAATAAAACAGCAGATAAAACTGATTTTAACATCATAGTTTTTCCTCCTGCATTTACTCCTGTAATCATAATAACGGCTTTTGAAAAATCAACTGTTATTGCTTTTGCTTTATGCAAAGCTGGATGTTCAAAATCTATTAATTTATTATTTGCATTTTTATTAGGAATTATAAAATTTCTATCATCTATTTTTGCAAAAAATAGTCTTGCTTGATAGTGATCAAACCTATCAAATTCTTTATTTATATACTTTAAAAACATTAAACTTTTTTCAAAAACACCTGAAATACTTTTACATAATTTTAAAACTATTTCTTCTTGTTTATTTATCAAATCACTTTGTTTTTGCTTTAAATCATTTACACTATGAGGTAAAACATAAAAAAAGCCAGAGTTTGATCTGTTTATTACTTTTGCTTTTAAAACATGGTTAAAACCGCTACGTACTAGTAAAGTTTCTTCTGAATTAACTAAATGTACTTGCATATCTACTAAATAAGATCTAAGTTTTGAGCTATTTACAACCCTGTAAAGTGCTTGTTTTATAGACTCTTTATTTGAATAAATTGCATTTTTTATTAAATCTAAATCTTGATCGATTCCACTTTCTAACTCACCTTTAGAGCTAAAAAAACTATTAAAGTTTTCTAATTCAGAAGGAATTATAATTTTATCAAACCATTCTTGAAGTTTTCCCTCAAAAGGAAACTTTTTTAAGTATATAAAATATCTAATAATTTTAATAATTTCAAAAATATCATCAAGTTTTAAAATACCTTGTTTTTGTAAGTGCATTAAAACATTATCTAAATTTATTAACTTAGGTGGTTCTTTAAATGTATACTTATCTAAATCAGATATTAATTTAAAATGCAAATTAATATCTCCTTCTAGTATCATATCTTTTTGTCTTGCAAAAAGTTTTTCAAAACTTATTATATAATCTTCTAAATCTAATTTTTTAAATATTTCTTGCATAAAATTTACTTAACCTTTGGTCTAAATACTTTAATATTTTCTTCATTACAAACTAAAAAAGGAGCATTCATTAAATCTAAACAATAAGGAATAGCAGGAAAAACTGCATCTAAACACTCTTTTATTGATTTTGGTTTTCCAGGAAGATTAAGAATTAAAGATGAGTCTCTTAAACCAGCCGTTTGACGTGAAAGAATTGCTGTTGGAACAAATTTTAAACTAACAGCTCTCATAAGTTCACCAAAACCTGGCATCATTCTATCACATACAGCTTCTGTTGCTTCTGGAGTTACGTCTCTTTTAGCAGGACCCGTTCCGCCTGTTGTTATTACAAGTGAGCATTTTTCATTATCTACTAAATCAATCATAGCAGCTTCAATTGTACTTTGATCATCTTCAATACATCTATAAACAGGTTCCCAAGCAGATGTGATATATAAATTTAACGTATCAATAATAGCCTTACCAGATAAATCTTCATAAATACCCTTACTAGCTCTATCACTAGCTGTTATAATACCGATTTTTGCAATACTTTCACTCATTTTTTTCCTTTTATTTTCTTACTTACTGTAAAATATGTCCAACATTTTTAATATAATACACACTAGCATACTTCTTAAAAAAATCACTGCTTTTACTAATATCAATTATTTTATCATCAGAACCCAAATAGACTTCTATTTTTGTTCCTTTTTTTATAAGTTTTTCTAAATCTTCTTTTTTCCATACATAAGATAATAAATGATCAAGTTCTTCATACGCTCCTTGGGTGAAATACTTTTCCACCTTTGTATCACTAGGATAACTTATGTTTTTTAAAAACTCTTTTGTATATGATATTTTATCTTTTTTAAAAAACATCAACTGCATTCGTAAAAACTTTTTTTCTTGTATTTGAAAAAAAGCTGGAGAGAAAAGCTGTAATAAATCTACTCGTTTATTTGTAGTAAGAGCTTCTTGGAATGCTTTAATAGCACCATAAGAAAAACCAGCAAGAGTAAAGTCATTTTTAATTGCATAATTTTTAAAAAGTTCTTCTTCATTTTGAAGAGAAAAACCAGAATAAAACTTAGAGCTCATCAAAACTTATAATCTCTTTTTCTAACATAATATCTTTTAATTTATTTAAAGTATTTATATGTAAAGATAAATCTTTTTTAAGTTCTTCTTTTATTGTATTTAATACTTCATCAATGTTATTTGCCATTTTATACTCATTTACCAAGGTTGCACAAAGTTCATAAGCAATTTTTAAATCATTACTATTAACTGCATATTTCTCTTTTTTTATAAGTTCAACCCCAATAGAACCAGCTAAATAAGATTTAATTTCTTCGTATAATTCACTTTTTGAAGGATAAACATTTTCACTCTTGGTAAAACCTTCTTGTAAAAGAGATATTTCTTCTTTTCGTACAAAAGCTTTAGCTGCTTGATAAATTGCTAAAATTTCTCTTTGTTTGTCATTTAATATTTTATTCTCTTTTTTTCCAAATTCTAACTTATTTTTAGCACTTAAAATATCTTGCTCACTAATAATAACTTCATCTCTTTTAATCATATTTAGTTTTGCTTCATTTATAAGAGTTGCAATAGCAGCAGAGCTAAAACCAGCAAGATTTAAAGTGAGTTTTTCTAAATCAAAAGAGTATTTACTTGATTTTAAATATAACTCTAAAATCTTTTTTCTATCTTCTATATTTGGTAAGCTCAAATGAACTCTTCTATCAAACCTTCCAGCTCGTAAAAGTGCATCATCTAATACTTCTACTTTATTAGAAGCAGCAATTACAATAACACCACTATCACCTTCAAAACCATCCATTTGTGTTAGAAGCTCATTTAAAGTAGCTTCTCTTTCATCATTAGAAGTTCCAGTTCTTTGTTTTCCTATTGCATCAATTTCATCTATAAATATAATAGCAGGAGCATTTGCTTTTGCTTTTAAAAATAATTCTCTTACTCTTTTAGCACCCATACCTACATAAATTTGCACAAAAGAAGCTCCACTTTGATAAAAAAATGGAACATTAGCTTCACCAGCAACTGCACGTGCAATTAGGGTTTTACCAACTCCTGGAGGTCCTACTAATAAAACACCTTTTGGAAGTTTCACATCATATTTAAAATATTTTTTGGGATTGTTTAAAAAATCAACTATCTCTTCTAGTTCTTCTTTTACACTTTTTATTCCAGCAACATCGCTAAAAGTAATATCTGATTTAATTACATCAATACTTGAATCAAACTCTTCTTTTTTTTCTTTAACATTTACATTTGTTTGTTTTTGGTTTAATAAAGTATCAAACTTATTATTTTCAGCTCTTTTTTTTAAAATATAAGCTTGTATTTGTTTTTTATAAAATCTTGCTATTAATGAAATAACAAGAAGAAAAACTAAAAAAACAATACCTACAATATATGAGCTACTTTGTATATATGAAGAACTTTTATAAATAGTATAAAAGAACAGTATAATTAAAGCAATAGAAGAAATTCCCATTAACTTTAAGTTTTTGTCTAAATTACTTGAATTTCGCGACATTTGTATTTGCCTTTACCTTATAATCATTTATAAATATCCAATCCCCTACTAAGTCAACTTCACTTTGTACTTCTATTTTATTAAAATATTGGTCAAGTCCTATATATGAACCATTTTTATACTCTTGTATTAAAATTTCTAGTGGTTTTGTATTATTTAATCTAAATGAAAAGTTTTTATTTTCTATTATTTTTATTAACTCATTATATCTTATTTTAGCAACATCACCTCTTACTTGGGCTTTCATCTGTGCACTTGGAGTTCCATCTCTTTTTGAGTAAGTAAAAGCATGAATATGCGTTAAAGGAAACTTTTGTAAGTTTATCATAGCTTCATTCCATAACTTATCAGTTTCACCTGGATGACCAACTATAAAATCAGTTCCTAAAGCATAAGAGTTTGAGCTTAAAAACTCAAAAAGTTCTAA
Source organism: Arcobacteraceae bacterium (assembly GCA_965224485.1). Lineage (GTDB taxonomy): Bacteria > Campylobacterota > Campylobacteria > Campylobacterales > Arcobacteraceae > NORP36. The sequence continues at coordinate 55,851 of CBDCZH010000019.1, forward strand.
ATCTTTTAACACTTTATTTCTTCTATTCATAATACTTAACATTTCAATACTAGTATGTTGAAGTGCTATATGCATATGTTTTGACATAAAAGGTTCGTTAATTATTTCTTTAAATTCATCATCAATTTGAATAGGTTCAACACTACCAAGTCTTATACGTCGCACACCTTTTATAAGTGAGATTTTTTTAAGAAGTTTAGCTAAAGAAGTGTGTTGTTTTTTACCATAAGAACCTACATTTGTTCCTGTTAAAATAAACTCACCAAAACCATTATTAGCTAATGTTCTGATTTGTTCTAATATTTTATCTTCCTTGTAAGATCTTGCATCCCCTCTTACATAAGGAATAATACAGTAAGAACATCTGAAATCACAACCTTCTTGAACTTTTATAAAAGCTCTACTTTTTCCAATAAATTCTTCAACTATAGTACTATCTAAATGTTTTAAATCACCAGCATCAAAAAATCTTTCTTCTTTTAATAAAAGCTCATTAATTTCTTCTTTTTTAGAATGACCAAATAAAGAATCAACTTTTTTCTCTTTAAATAAACTCTCACCCTTAGTCCAAACCCCGCAACCTGTAAAAACAACACGTGGTTTATTTGGCAACCTATTTAAAGAGTTAATATATCCTCTAGCAGTTGAATCAGCTGAATTTGTAACAGTACAGGAGTTAATTACAACAATACTAGCTTCTTTTTCATCCAAAGTCACTTCAAAATCTTTTAAATTACTCATCATAACTTGCGTATCAAAAACATTAGTACGACAACCAAAAGTTTTAAAAAAAACTTTTGGTTTAGAAATAGAAAAACTCATTAAACTAGACCCCCACTAAGATCAGGTAGATCACTTGGTTTTTCTCTTTTTTCATTTGCTCTATTATCATTTATATTAATACTTTGAGTAGGATAAGCAATATGAATATCATCTTCTTTCATAAATGCAGTTAATATTTCAGGACTCATAGTACTTCTTAAAACTAAAGCAGAATAAGAGTTAGTTAAATACCAAGCGGAAATAACTATTCCATAAGGTTCAACAAAGGTATAAACTCTGGGTTCAACACCTGTTGCTCTTAAAGAGTATTTACTTCTTAGTTTTGATAACTGAGCTCTTGTAATATCAGCATAACCTTTTGAATAATGTTTTAAAATCTCTTTTGCTATGTGTTGTGCTTTTTTATAATTTGAATCGTAAGTAATAGTAATATCAATACCATCCCAAACTGTTCTTAAACCAGCATGAGTATAGTTAGCAATCATTTCAGAAAATACATAATTATTTGGAATAAAAAATATTCTTCCTGTTCTTCTATTTGTAGTATATGCAGTTAACGTAATATCTTCACGTATAGTCATTTTAAATAAAGAAATATCTAAAACATCACCAACAGCTTCAACCCCACCTCTAGTTACTTTAATTCTATCTCCAACAGTTATAGAACCAGACGTCACAATTACCATCCAACCAAAAATAGACATGAACCAATCTTTTAAAGCAATAGCAATACCAGCAGAGGCAAATCCTAAAATAGTAATTAAATATGAAACATTATCAATATAAGAAAACATTACAATCATAATAATAATAAAACCTAAAAGAAAATTAATTACTTTATTCGTCATATAATAATTTTCATTTTGTGAAAAGTATTTTTTAAGAGCTAATTTAATTAAAAAAGATATTACAAAAATTGAAAAGATAATAGTTAAAATGAAAAATGTTTTTTCAATTTGAATAGAAATAGCTTCTTTTGCTTCAAGTATAACTTGCTCTAGTTTTCTATTATATACTTCTTGCGTAGTTGAAACAATATCTAAAACAATTGTGAAATCTTTTTTCTGCTTATCTAAAATATTTACTTGTTTTTCATATTCATCTTTAAAATCTAAATTATAAAGATCTAAATAAGCATATAATTTTTTCTCAAGTAAATCAGTTAAAAGTTCAATATCATCTTTTATTGAATCAAACTCTTTTTCATGATTTTGCATTTTTTTGATAAAAGAAAGTGTATTTATAATTCCAAAAGGATTAGTTATAGTTTCTTCTTTTTCTATTTCAGGAGGATTAATTAAACTTCCAATTGGAGAGTCTTTATATTCTGCAATTAATTCTAACTCATTTTGTTTTATTCTTCGTTTATTATTTAGTTGATAAGTAAGCTCAATAGCATGCTCACCACTTTTTTTAGTGATTTTTTTTAAATCATTTTCAACATTTCTTAAATCTTTAAAAATTTTTCTATATGCTAAATGATTCGCATATCTTTTTAATAAAATATTATCTTGTAATATTAAATCAATCTCTTTTATTTTTTCTTTTAAGTTATATATCTTTGTTAAATCTTCTTTAGATTTTTTTAAAACAATAGTAATATTTTCTGTTTTATTTTCTATAATAAGTTTGTTTTTATCAATATCTTTGTCACTTGCAGAAATATTTAAAACAATAAAAAAGCTAAAAAATATAGCAGTTATTTTTCTCAAGCAAAATCCTTTAATACAGACATAACATCTTCTTTTTTAACTTCATTTGTAATAATGAAATCACCTAAACCACGAGCAAGTATAAATTTTATTTTATTATCTAAACTTTTTTTATCTAAAAAGAAATGCTCATAAAATTCTTCTACATCTTTTATTTTATACGAAGTAGGTATATTATATTTTAAAAGTAAATTTTTCACTCTGTTAACTTCATCTTGACTCATTAAATCTAGTCTCAAAGAAAGTTCATTTGCAATTATTATTCCAATACCAACAGCTTCACCGTGTAAGTAAGTATTATAATTTGTTTCATTCTCAATTACATGAGCAAAGGTATGACCATAATTTAAAGCAGCTCTTATACCTTTTTCTTTTTCATCTTGATTTACAACAGAACTTTTAGTTAGAACTGATTTTAAAATGGCTGTTTTAATATTTTCTTCATTATCTAAAGGGTTTTCTTCTAACCAAGTAAAAAAACCTTTATTAAAAGTAACTGCCATTTTTATAATTTCAGAAATTCCAGCGCTTAGTTCTCTTTTTGGAAGGGTACTTAGAAAATAAGGATCAATATGTACACAAAGGGGCTGATGAAAAGCACCTAGAAGGTTTTTCCCATATTTATTATTAACTCCTGTTTTTCCACCAACACTTGCATCAACTTGAGCTAATAAAGTAGTAGGAATTTGAATAAAATCTATACCTCTTTGATAAATCGATGCTGCAAAACCAGTCATATCACCAATAACACCACCACCAAAAGCGATTAGAATTGAGCTTCTGTTTAGTTTATGCTCAAAACAATGATTTAAAATAAGCTCTAAGGTTTGCATATTTTTATATTTTTCACCATCAGGAACGGTACAAATTGAATAGTCAGGTATTTTTAATCTTTGTTTTAAGTACTCTAAGTGTAAAGAACTCACAGTTGGGTTTGTTACTATTACAACTTTTTTATTTATAATAATACTTTTAAGTTTATCAATAGTAACATCATATGAAATATCATTTTCTAGTTTTACATTTACAATCATTTTATATTATCCAAGCTTTATAAAGTATAAGGATTATAGCTAAAAAGATTTAAAAAAAACTGATTAAATTCTTATTTAATCAAGATGTAAAACTAGGTATTTTAAAAGAATAATATCTTTACTTTTTTCTTTTATATCAACGTAAGGTAAATCGTTTTTTTCGTAATATCTCTTTATCAACTTCTAAAACTAATTCTGTTCTTTGACTTCTAGTTAATATATTATAATCATAGGGTATTTTTGAAGAATATACTTCTACAAAATCTAGATTTTTTTCTAAAAAAGTATAAAGTTCATTTTTTTTATTTTTTTCATATGATTCAAGTAAAAACTCATTGGCTTCTTTAAACTTTTTAGTAAAAATTAATTTGTTTTCTTTATTATCATATTTTACAGACTTATTAAAATCAAGAAACATTTTAGTATAAAAATTAAATATATTTATTATAGGATTATAAAAATTACTATTATTTATTAAATCAATAACTCTTTTGACTTTTGCTTGAATTTCTCCTGGACGAAAAGAATAAAAGTGAAGTAAGGATTCAAAATTACGTTCTTCTTGTGTTTTTTTAGAATCATTACTTGAAGTATTATTATTATCTTTTATATTTCCTTTGTATAAAATATCTTTTATCTCTTGGGCATCATCACGTGAAATCAACCCCTTAGAACTAAAAGCATCTTCTTCCATCATTTGTTTAATTAAGGGTAAATATTTTTTATTTTTAACAAAATAAGAAGAAAATAGTTGAAAGGTAGTTATATTTAAACTATTTTTTACAGTATTAATTAAATATACATAAGAAGCAATCAATTTAGTTAATTCATCAAAAGTCTCTTGTTCTCTACTAGAGGGTATGAAATCAATTATTCCTTGAAGTAAAGAGTTCATAAGATTTGATATAAGATTTATACTATCTTTATTTGAATGAAAAAAAGAATCATTGTTAAACCTATATAATATTGAAAAATTTTGCACTTCTTCTAAAATAGTTTCTTCTGTATCTTTATCTTTAGGCTGAAAAAACATACTTAAGTCATAAGAAGAAGAAAGAACAGTACATCCTCCAAGATTTTTATCTTTAAAATCTAGACTTAACTTTGTTTTATTCGCATATTCATCATATGATTTTAATAATTTTTTTATTTTTTTATTAAAATTTGGAAGTTCTTTTATTTTGGAATCATATTTTACTTTATTATCTTCTTCTTTTATAATATTGTCATAAGTAATAATAAAGTTTTGCCACTCATTAAACATAGAAATTAATAAAGGGTGTTTTTCTCCTAAAGAAAAAGAGTCTTCTTTAATATTTTTATTTAATAAAACATTTTTAATTTCTTTGGCTTCCTTAAGTGTAATAATTCCATCTTCACTAAAAGAGTTTGAATATAATAATTTTTTTATTAATACTGTACGTTTTTCATCTTTTTCAAAATAAAATTTTATAATATCAAGAGTATTTATATTTAATGAATTTATTAGTGTATTAAAAATATGAATATAAGAAATAATTAGTTCATATAAATCATCTAAATATTTTATTTGTGTTTCTTTAGATAAAATTTTTATTTTATCTTGAAGTAATGAATTAAGAAGATTAGAAATAAAATTTCTAATTTTTATATTTTTACTTGTAAAATCATAAGGTTTTATTTCATATTCAATAGAAAATCTTATAATTTCTTCAATCATACTTTTTTTATGAGAATTCTTTAAAAGTCTTACCTTAGGAAAAGGTACTATTTTAGAAGGGTATTGTCTTAAGTCTTTAGCACAAATAGTTCCAAAACAACTAGGATTAAAATATAAACGAGCATATATATTATTTACAAATTTTTCATATTCTTCAAGCTGGTAAAATATTTCAACACTTTTAGTTAAGTTATCAAAAAAATACTTTAACTCTTTATGTTTAGAATCTATTGCAAAATCAAGTATTTTAAACATAAGTCTAGCATCTTTATATTTAGAAAAACTAATAAAATATCTATGTAGTTCATCCATGGCACAATTAAAAGCAAAAGTTTCTTTTTTATCATATATACCTGACAAAGTAGAGCACCTAAGTACCCTTGTTTCATATAAAGTATCACAAAAAACTCTTATATTAAAAGAATCAGTAGCAATTTTATTATAATCAACATTATCAGAAAATTTCTTAGAAAACTTGTCATTCTTTATTTTAAAATTATACTCATCAAGAACATCAAAAAGTAGTTTTTCATCTTTACTATTATTCATATATTGTGATAAATAAGAAAAAAGTTCATTTCTCATTTTTTTGCTTCGTTCTAAAGTAGTATCACTATAGGCATAAAAGAATTCTTCATTACAACGAGCCTGTACTTGAGTCATTAACTTCATTAAATTAGAATAAATCTCTTTTTTATTATCTAAACTATGAGTTCTACTAACAATAGCTTTTGATACTTGTCTAGTTTTTAAAAGTTTTATAAAATCATAGTATTTAAAATATTCTGCTTGAGCTTGTAATTCTTTTACTAAATACCCTTCAAGGTTTTCAAAACGTACTTTACCATGAATAGAAATTATATCTTTTTTAATTAAATCAAAAGATACATTATTATCAATTTTTTCTTGATACTCTTTAAATAATATACTTCGTTCTGGTTTATTCATATTAGTTTTACCTTTATTTCATCACTTTGTATTATATTTTTGACATAATTAACTTAAGGCAAAAAAAATTAAAAAATATTAATATGAAAAATGATATTTATTTTATAGTTATAAATTAAGAAGTGGCGACCCCAGCAAGATTTGAACTTGCGTGTTCTGGAGGAAATCCAGACGTCCTTGGCCACTAGACGACGGGGTCATTTTTAAAATGAATGGAATTATATTTTACTTTCATTTGATTTTTGCTTAAAGATCTATTTTTAAACAAAAGATTCTTATATTCGTTAATATTATTTTTACTAGCAGGTATAGAATATATATATAAAGTGAGCTAAAAACTTATGTTTTAACTCACCTTAAGAAGTTATTTATTTACTTATATATCTGTTACTGTAATATCTTCATCTATATAAAGAGTAATATCATCATTAGTCCATACATTAAATACTTCGCCATCATCAGTTATTTTAGCATCAGATTTAATCCAATTATCATCAGAAGTATTATCATCACTTAAACCTATTTCATCACCTTTATCACCAATGATTTTTAATATATTTTCATCATCAGTCATTTTAAGTACATCTTGTGCTTGAACATTTGTTAAACTATCAGCTTGATTATTACTTAAATCAAGAGCTTCAATATTTCTTACATTTTGTGCTAAAGAGGCAAAATCTAAGATCATATCATCTTCAATAATTAAAGTATCTTTTCCTTCCCCTGCATCAATACTTTCACTAACACCAAATACAACTTCATCATCTCCTGCACCATATTTAGTTAGAGTATTAGTATCATTATTCTGCTCTTCAGTAGCTGTTACACTTCCTTGGATTGAATTTCTTTCATCTGTGCTTAACTCTCTTGTACTATCCATATGAACAGAAGCTACACCTTGTTCATTTGTAGGAACTGTATAAGAACCATCATCATTTGCTTCAATACCTCTAATACTTACACCAGAGGGAAGTTTAACACTAAGAGATGATAAAGTCTCACTACCATCAGTATCACTTAAATCTGCATATAGAGTTAAACTATACGTATATGATGATATAGATTCTTCTAAAGTAATGGTTTTATCATCAAATTTAAGATTTTCAATATTTTTAACAAGTACATTAAAAAGTGAAGTTTCATTATTCCAATAATCAATTGAAACAATTTTATACGTTCCATCTAAATTATCAGTAATTTTATAATCAGAACTATTACCTTTTAATATTAAAGTATCATTTCCATCTTCACCATCAATAAAACCACTTTTTGAAGAATAATATGAATAATCTTTATTTTCTATAATATCATTACCTTCACCTAAAGTATATGATATATTATTTCCACCTAACATTTGAACATAATCATTTCCAGAACCTGTATCAATACTTGAATTATTATGATCTACATAACTATTATCTTCAATTCTATCATCACCCAAACCAGTATTAATTACAAGTTGGTTTCCATATGATTGTACTTTTATTAAATCATCACCTTCTTGGCTATCAATTCTTATATTATTCCCTTGAGCCATTTTAATATAATCATTTCCTTCTCCAGAAATAACTGATTTATTATTACCGTCTTTTAAAATTATTTTATCATCTTCACTTGTTCCTGCAAGAACTTCATTATGTTCCCAATAAGAACCTTTTATTGTATTGTCTTTCCCATAATCATTTCCATGATCAATATGAGTAGAATCTTGATTTTTAAGACCAGAAGAAACAATTATTTCAAGTTTAGGTGCTGAGGCACTAGCTTCTATTATATTTAAACTAACACTTGATACATCAGATTCAAGACCAGTATTATCAAGTGCACTATAAGTAAAACTAGCATTGTTTGAACTTGTATTATTTGAGAAGTAAGTAAACTCACTATTTTCACTTACAATATCACCAAGTTCAAGAACTCTTTTTCCTATTCTTATCTCACCATCACTAGGTAATGAAGTAATCTTAATGCTAAGAGTTCCACCATTAACATCACTTATTGAACTTTCTAAATTAAAATTATAAGAGTTTGTTAATGACTGTTCAAGTTCAAAACTTGCATTTTGGGTTTCAGGAGCGTAATCTAATCTTGTAACATATTGCCAATTACTTCCAGAGAATTTAATTAATTCAACATTTTTAAGAATAGTTAAATCACCCAATGAATCATTATTATCATCAATATTTCTACTTGAATCAACAATTTCTCTTAAAGTAACATCACCATCTTCATTTTTTGAAATAATATAATCTTCTATTCTTCCACCCATTTCAATTTTATCATGTCGTCCATCACCCATATCAATAACAGTAAAATCATTATCATCATTTCCACTTACTGTACGTAAAGAAGAGTTTTTATCATGAATTACATAATCATTTCCATCACCAGTCATAACATAATCATCATAATCTTCTGTTATTACTCTTTGACCCGTTCCATGCCAGTAATGAGTTGTATCAGTAGCATCTGTAAGGTTTCCTGCTGTATCCATCTCTTTTACGAAAAAGAATTCATTGTCATTTAATTTTGTAGCTTTTAAATCACTAATATCAATATTCCATGTTCCATCATCTTTTACAAAAGTACTAGCAACTTGATTTTTATTTTCATCATATAAATATATTGTATTTCCAACTTCAGCGCCAGTTCCACTCATTGTAACACTTGAATAATCACCATTAGTATCAACAATATTAGTAATACTTAATTTATTTATTTCACTTGCACTGTAATCAATTAAAACTTCTTGTGTAGAAGTAACACTTGTACCACTACTGTCAGTTGAAGTTATAAGTAAACTATGATTTCCTTCTTCTAAAGCAGATGTAGTAATAGAATAATTACCAAATAAATCAGCTTCATCTCTTCCTACTTCTATTCCATTTAATGTTATTACAACCATAGCTCCTGATTCTGTATTCCCAGTAATTGTTGGTGTATCATCAGATGTTATATCATCTTTATTTGATACTCCCGTATCACTTGCATCAACAAGATCAGAATCAACACTCATTTTATTAGCAATTTTAAAATTAACATTAAAAACAACATCACCAAAATCAGCATCACCTAAATTTGGTAAATCTTCAACTCTAATAGTAGTTCCACCCTTACCATCATCTTCTAAGATAAAATGATCTTTTCCATCAGAGTTAAATGTTGGATTATCCCAATAAACAGGTTTAGAGCTAGAAGTTCCATTAATTAATAAAACAGGTGTATCTAAACTTGTATCAAAAGTAATTTTAGATTCATCATTAACTAAATGTGCACCATTTACAATAATAAAGAAACCATATTCTTTATTTGGATTCATATCAGCTAAATGCTCACCTGCGTCAAGATTGTGTTGATTATCAACAATAACAATACTCTCTCCAAGTGGGTTCCCATTTTCATCTATCTCATAATATCCAATAACATTATTAAAAGAAGCACTTTGTCCTACATAAGTAACATCATTATTAACACCATTTACATCAATAACTAAAGTACTTTGAGAACTTGCACCCTTAGAATCTGTTACTACTATTTCAAGTTGTATTTTTTGATTTTGTGACTCATTTAACGAATCATAAGAATCAGCATCAAAAGTATATGAACCATCCTCATTTAACACAAAACCTGTAGGAGCAATTGTTCCTTCTTTTAAAGCAAAGCTAAAACTATCACCCTCTTCATCTACAGCTATAATTTTTCCTTGTATTGCACTATCTTCATCTACACTTTGAACACCTAAAGGTGTAATAACAGGAGCATCATTTACTTCTTTTACATTTAAGCTAACAGTAGCAGTACTTTGTTCTCCATTACCATCACTAATAGTATAAGTAAAACTAATTGCTCCACTATAATTTGCTTCAGGAACAAAAATTATATTTCCTGTTAAATCTACACTTACTTCACCATGAGTATCATCAGTTTTACTAACACTTACAATACTTAACTTATCACCATCTTCATCACTATCATTTTGTAATAAGATAGAAGAATCAATATTTAAAACAGTATCTTCTATAGCTTCAACAATAGAATAATTATGCTCTGCTTGAATATAATTAATTGTAAAACTTGACCAAGTTTCAGCACCATTAGTTTCATCCAATAATGAAAATTCTATTTTATCAAATGTTGCTTCAACATGAATCTTGTTTGTTGTAAGGTCATTATCCCCATCATTGTTTAAAGTATCACTTGCAACACTACCTCTTGCAACTTCAAGTCCATTTTCATAAGCAATCCATTGAACACTTGAACCTTCATCAAAACCATGAGTTAAATGAGATACTCCAATATCTGCACTATGAATACTTGAGTCAAAATCCATTACAATTTTTTCATCATAATTAATTCTATTACTTTCTAAATAATCAGATTCAGGACTTCCTGGTTTTGCATTCATTCCTAAACCAACATCTAAAACTCCATTTCCTGTAATACTATAATAAGCTAACTGACCAAGTTCTCCACCACTATAACCAGAAATTGTCCCACTTAAATTTCCAACTTTAATTTGCATAGCACCATCTTGTGCTCCTGGTACTTCATTCCAAGCTGAAAAATCATAAACTTGATCTTTCGAACCTAACATTATTGTTTCAGTTCCAAAGTTATCATCTTGTGCAATAGGAGCATCATTTACTAAAATAGTTGTAGGAGTTGCAAGTGTAGTAATATTTGTAGAACTACCACTTGAAGTTAAAGAAATAGAAGGAAGAGTATTTCCAGCATCTAAGTATTCTTCACCTAAAGCTGTTAATTTAACCTCATTACCATCAAGTATATAATAGTTTTCACTATTACTACCATCAGTAAATTCAGCTCTTACATTATTATCTTTATCATTTAAATCAAAAGTAGCAACAACAGAACCTTCTTTGCTTAAATCTTCTGTAACTTCTTTAGCAGTTATTTTTAAAGTAGTAATGTCATCAGTTCCATGAACAGCTATACTAACACTTGCCGTATCACTTCCTGCTTGTCCATCACTTACACTATAAGTGAAAGTAACAGTTTTACTCTCATTTGTATTTAAGCTATCAAACTCATCATTTGGTGTAAATTTAATTTTATTATTTTCAATTACTGCTGTTCCAACTTCAATACCATTTAACATAACAGGACTTTGAACTTCTGTTATTTCTAAAGTATCTCCTGTAGCATCTTTATCATTTCTTATAACATCAATAATAATTGTTTGATCTTCATAAATAGAAACACTATCATTTTTAGCGGTAACATCATTTCCAATAATATCAGGTAATTCAAAGTTAACATTTAAAACAACATCACCAAAATCAGCATCACCTAGGTTTGGTAAATCTTCAATATTAATATTAGTTCCACCTTTTCCATCAGTTGAAAATACAAAGTGATCTTTTCCATCTGCATTAAACTCAGGATTATCATGATACACAGGTTTAGTACTAGCACTTCCATTTATTAGTAAAACAGGTGTGTCTGAACTTGTATCAAAAGTAATCACAGAGCTTTCATTTATTAGTCCTGCACCATTTGCAATAATAAAGAAACCATAATTTACATCTGGATCCATATCAGATAAATGCTCACCTTTTTTCATACCATGTTGGTCATCAATTACAACATGAACTTCACCTGTAGGTTTTCCATTTGAATCTATTTCATAGTACCCTACTACATTTGCATATCCAGCTGCTTCACTTACATAAGTTAAATCATTATTAACACCAGTAACATCAACAATAACTCTTGATTCTCCACTATTACCAGAACTATCTTTTATTTGATAATTAAATTCTAGACCACTTTCACTTCCTTCATTTAAGGCATCATATATATGTGAAGGTGTAAATTTAATTTGTTGGATTCCATCAACTGTAACAATTTCAACTGTTCCTAATGCTTCTCCTTGTTTATTTACAGGTACGTCAACAGAAGTAATAATTGAACCTTCTTCATCATTAGCTAAAACATTTATAATAACTGTTCCATCTTCATTTACTTGTGCATAATCTTCTTGTGCATGAGCTACTGTATCTGTAGTATTTGCTGGATCAACTATATTTGAAGTAATACCATTAGCATCAACTGTAAAGTTTGGTAAATCTGCTCCTGTATTTACTAAAGCAGCACCTGCTTGTGTTAATTGAACTTCTGGAACACCATTTACTTCTACAATTTTATAATTTACAGTATCACTTAAGCTTAAAGTAATATCATCATCTTCATCACTTGCTTTTATACTAGCTACTTTAGCACCTTCTTTTGTAGATTTTTCTACAAAGTTTTCTTCAATAGCTGTTACTGTAATTACTGCATCATCATTAACTGTAGTTACACTTGGATCAAGTGTATTTGAAGTGATTCCATTTGCTTGTACTGTAAAGCTTGGTAAATCAGAACCTGAATTAACTAGTTCTGCTCCTTCTTTTGTTAATTGAACTTCTACTGTTCCATCTGTTAGTGTTACTAATTTATAGTTAGTTGTATCACTTAAAGTTAAAGAAACATCATCATCTTCATCACTTGCAACAACTTTTGCAACAGTTTCACCTATTTTTGTATCATCTTCTGTGAAGTTTAATTTTACTTCATTTAAAGTAATTTGTGCATCATCATTAACTGTAGTTACACTTGGATCAAGTGTATTTGAAGTGATTCCATTTGCTTGTACTGTAAAGCTTGGTAAATCAGAACCTGAATTAACTAGTTCTGCTCCTTCTTTTGTTAATTGAACTTCTACTGTTCCATCTGTTAGTGTTACTAATTTATAGTTAGTTGTATCACTTAAAGTTAAAGAAACATCATCATCTTCATCACTTGCAACAACTTTTGCAACAGTTTCACCTATTTTTGTATCATCTTCTGTGAAGTTTAATTTTACTTCATTTAAAGTAATTTGTGCATCATCATTAACTGTAGTTACACTTGGATCAAGTGTATTTGAAGTGATTCCATTAGCTTGTACTGTAAAGCTTGGTAAATCAGAACCTGAATTAACTAGTTCTGCTCCTTCTTTTGTTAATTGAACTTCTACTGTTCCATCTGTTAGTGTTACTAATTTATAGTTAGTTGTATCACTTAAAGTTAAAGAAACATCATCATCTTCATCACTTGCAACAACTTTTGCAACAGTTTCACCTATTTTTGTATCATCTTCTGTGAAGTTTAATTTTACTTCATTTAAAGTAATTTGTGCATCATCATTAACTGTAGTTACACTTGGATCAAGTGTATTTGAAGTGATTCCATTAGCTTGTACTGTAAAGCTTGGTAAATCAGAACCTGAATTAACTAGTTCTGCTCCTTCTTTTGTTAATTGAACTTCTACTGTTCCATCTGTTAGTGTTACTAATTTATAGTTAGTTGTATCACTTAATTTTAAAGAAACATCATCATCTTCATCACTTGCAACAACTTTTGCAACAGTTTCACCTGTTTTTGTATCATCTTCTGTGAAGTTTAATTTTACTTCATTTAAAGTAATTTGTGCATCATCATTAACTGTAGTTACACTTGGATCAAGTGTATTTGAAGTGATTCCATTTGCTTGTACTGTAAAGCTTGGTAAATCAGAACCTGAATTAACTAGTTCTGCTCCTTCTTTTGTTAATTGAACTTCTACTGTTCCATCTGTTAGTGTTACTAATTTATAGTTAGTTGTATCACTTAAAGTTAAAGAAACATCATCATCTTCATCACTTGCAACAACTTTTGCAACAGTTTCACCTATTTTTGTATCATCTTCTGTGAAGTTTAATTTTACTTCATTTAAAGTAATTTGTGCATCATCATTAACTGTAGTTACACTTGGATCAAGTGTATTTGAAGTGATTCCATTTGCTTGTACTGTAAAGCTTGGTAAATCAGAACCTGAATTAACTAGTTCTGCTCCTTCTTTTGTTAATTGAACTTCTACTGTTCCATCTGTTAGTGTTACTAATTTATAGTTAGTTGTATCACTTAAAGTTAAAGAAACATCATCATCTTCATCACTTGCAACAACTTTTGCAACAGTTTCACCTATTTTTGTATCATCTTCTGTGAAGTTTAATTTTACTTCATTTAAAGTAATTTGTGCATCATCATTAACTGTAGTTACACTTGGATCAAGTGTATTTGAAGTGATTCCATTAGCTTGTACTGTAAAGCTTGGTAAATCAGAACCTGAATTAACTAGTTCTGCTCCTTCTTTTGTTAATTGAACTTCTACTGTTCCATCTGTTAGTGTTACTAATTTATAGTTAGTTGTATCACTTAAAGTTAAAGAAACATCATCATCTTCATCACTTGCAACAACTTTTGCAACAGTTTCACCTATTTTTGTATCATCTTCTGTGAAGTTTAATTTTACTTCATTTAAAGTAATTTGTGCATCATCATTAACTGTAGTTACACTTGGATCAAGTGTATTTGAAGTGATTCCATTTGCTTGTACTGTAAAGCTTGGTAAATCAGAACCTGAATTAACTAGTTCTGCTCCTTCTTTTGTTAATTGAACTTCTACTGTTCCATCTGTTAGTGTTACTAATTTATAGTTAGTTGTATCACTTAAAGTTAAAGAAACATCATCATCTTCATCACTTGCAACAACTTTTGCAACAGTTTCACCTGTTTTTGTATCATCTTCTGTGAAGTTTAATTTTACTTCATTTAAAGTAATTTGTGCATCATCATTAACTGTAGTTACACTTGGATCAAGTGTATTTGAAGTGATTCCATTAGCTTGTACTGTAAAGCTTGGTAAATCAGAACCTGAATTAACTAGTTCTGCTCCTTCTTTTGTTAATTGAACTTCTACTGTTCCATCTGTTAGTGTTACTAATTTATAGTTAGTTGTATCACTTAAAGTTAAAGAAACATCATCATCTTCATCACTTGCAACAACTTTTGCAACAGTTTCACCTATTTTTGTATCATCTTCTGTGAAGTTTAATTTTACTTCATTTAAAGTAATTTGTGCATCATCATTAACTGTAGTTACACTTGGATCAAGTGTATTTGAAGTGATTCCATTTGCTTGTACTGTAAAGCTTGGTAAATCAGAACCTGAATTAACTAGTTCTGCTCCTTCTTTTGTTAATTGAACTTCTACTGTTCCATCTGTTAGTGTTACTAATTTATAGTTAGTTGTATCACTTAAAGTTAAAGAAACATCATCATCTTCATCACTTGCAACAACTTTTGCAACAGTTTCACCTGTTTTTGTATCATCTTCTGTGAAGTTTAATTTTACTTCATTTAAAGTAATTTGTGCATCATCATTAACTGTAGTTACACTTGGATCAAGTGTATTTGAAGTGATTCCATTAGCTTGTACTGTAAAGCTTGGTAAATCAGAACCTGAATTAACTAGTTCTGCTCCTTCTTTTGTTAATTGAACTTCTACTGTTCCATCTGTTAGTGTTACTAATTTATAGTTAGTTGTATCACTTAAAGTTAAAGAAACATCATCATCTTCATCACTTGCAACAACTTTTGCAACAGTTTCACCTATTTTTGTATCATCTTCTGTGAAGTTTAATTTTACTTCATTTAAAGTAATTTGTGCATCATCATTAACTGTAGTTACACTTGGATCAAGTGTATTTGAAGTGATTCCATTTGCTTGTACTGTAAAGCTTGGTAAATCAGAACCTGAATTAACTAGTTCTGCTCCTTCTTTTGTTAATTGAACTTCTACTGTTCCATCTGTTAGTGTTACTAATTTATAGTTAGTTGTATCACTTAAAGTTAAAGAAACATCATCATCTTCATCACTTGCAACAACTTTTGCAACAGTTTCACCTATTTTTGTATCATCTTCTGTGAAGTTTAATTTTACTTCATTTAAAGTAATTTGTGCATCATCATTAACTGTAGTTACACTTGGATCAAGTGTATTTGAAGTGATTCCATTTGCTTGTACTGTAAAGCTTGGTAAATCAGAACCTGAATTAACTAGTTCTGCTCCTTCTTTTGTTAATTGAACTTCTACTGTTCCATCTGTTAGTGTTACTAATTTATAGTTAGTTGTATCACTTAATTTTAAAGAAACATCATCATCTTCATCACTTGCAACAACTTTTGCAACAGTTTCACCTGTTTTTGTATCATCTTCTGTGAAGTTTAATTTTACTTCATTTAAAGTAATTTGTGCATCATCATTAACTGTAGTTACACTTGGATCAAGTGTATTTGAAGTGATTCCATTAGCTTGTACTGTAAAGCTTGGTAAATCAGAACCTGAATTAACTAGTTCTGCTCCTTCTTTTGTTAATTGAACTTCTACTGTTCCATCTGTTAGTGTTACTAATTTATAGTTAGTTGTATCACTTAAAGTTAAAGAAACATCATCATCTTCATCACTTGCAACAACTTTTGCAACAGTTTCACCTATTTTTGTATCATCTTCTGTGAAGTTTAATTTTACTTCATTTAAAGTAATTTGTGCATCATCATTAACTGTAGTTACACTTGGATCAAGTGTATTTGAAGTGATTCCATTAGCTTGTACTGTAAAGCTTGGTAAATCAGAACCTGAATTAACTAGTTCTGCTCCTTCTTTTGTTAATTGAACTTCTACTGTTCCATCTGTTAGTGTTACTAATTTATAGTTAGTTGTATCACTTAATTTTAAAGAAACATCATCATCTTCATCACTTGCAACAACTTTTGCAACAGTTTCACCTGTTTTTGTATCATCTTCTGTGAAGTTTAATTTTACTTCATTTAAAGTAATTTGTGCATCATCATTAACTGTAGTTACACTTGGATCAAGTGTATTTGAAGTGATTCCATTAGCTTGTACTGTAAAGCTTGGTAAATCAGAACCTGAATTAACTAGTTCTGCTCCTTCTTTTGTTAATTGAACTTCTACTGTTCCATCTGTTAGTGTTACTAATTTATAGTTAGTTGTATCACTTAAAGTTAAAGAAACATCATCATCTTCATCACTTGCAACAACTTTTGCAACAGTTTCACCTGTTTTTGTATCATCTTCTGTGAAGTTTAATTTTACTTCATTTAAAGTAATTTGTGCATCATCATTAACTGTAGTTACACTTGGATCAAGTGTATTTGAAGTGATTCCATTAGCTTGTACTGTAAAGCTTGGTAAATCAGAACCTGAATTAACTAGTTCTGCTCCTTCTTTTGTTAATTGAACTTCTACTGTTCCATCTGTTAGTGTTACTAATTTATAGTTAGTTGTATCACTTAAAGTTAAAGAAACATCATCATCTTCATCACTTGCAACAACTTTTGCAACAGTTTCACCTATTTTTGTATCATCTTCTGTGAAGTTTAATTTTACTTCATTTAAAGTAATTTGTGCATCATCATTAACTGTAGTTACACTTGGATCAAGTGTATTTGAAGTGATTCCATTAGCTTGTACTGTAAAGCTTGGTAAATCAGAACCTGAATTAACTAGTTCTGCTCCTTCTTTTGTTAATTGAACTTCTACTGTTCCATCTGTTAGTGTTACTAATTTATAGTTAGTTGTATCACTTAATTTTAAAGAAACATCATCATCTTCATCACTTGCAACAACTTTTGCAACAGTTTCACCTGTTTTTGTATCATCTTCTGTGAAGTTTAATTTTACTTCATTTAAAGTAATTTGTGCATCATCATTAACTGTAGTTACACTTGGATCAAGTGTATTTGAAGTGATTCCATTAGCTTGTACTGTAAAGCTTGGTAAATCAGAACCTGAATTAACTAGTTCTGCTCCTTCTTTTGTTAATTGAACTTCTACTGTTCCATCTGTTAGTGTTACTAATTTATAGTTAGTTGTATCACTTAATTTTAAAGAAACATCATCATCTTCATCACTTGCAACAACTTTTGCAACAGTTTCACCTGTTTTTGTATCATCTTCTGTGAAGTTTAATTTTACTTCATTTAAAGTAATTTGTGCATCATCATTAACTGTAGTTACACTTGGATCAAGTGTATTTGAAGTGATTCCATTAGCTTGTACTGTAAAGCTTGGTAAATCAGAACCTGAATTAACTAGTTCTGCTCCTTCTTTTGTTAATTGAACTTCTACTGTTCCATCTGTTAGTGTTACTAATTTATAGTTAGTTGTATCACTTAAAGTTAAAGAAACATCATCATCTTCATCACTTGCAACAACTTTTGCAACAGTTTCACCTATTTTTGTATCATCTTCTGTGAAGTTTAATTTTACTTCATTTAAAGTAATTTGTGCATCATCATTAACTGTAGTTACACTTGGATCAAGTGTATTTGAAGTGATTCCATTAGCTTGTACTGTAAAGCTTGGTAAATCAGAACCTGAATTAACTAGTTCTGCTCCTTCTTTTGTTAATTGAACTTCTACTGTTCCATCTGTTAGTGTTACTAATTTATAGTTAGTTGTATCACTTAATTTTAAAGAAACATCATCATCTTCATCACTTGCAACAACTTTTGCAACAGTTTCACCTGTTTTTGTATCATCTTCTGTGAAGTTTAATTTTACTTCATTTAAAGTAATTTGTGCATCATCATTAACTGTAGTTACACTTGGATCAAGTGTATTTGAAGTGATTCCATTAGCTTGTACTGTAAAGCTTGGTAAATCAGAACCTGAATTAACTAGTTCTGCTCCTTCTTTTGTTAATTGAACTTCTACTGTTCCATCTGTTAGTGTTACTAATTTATAGTTAGTTGTATCACTTAAAGTTAAAGAAACATCATCATCTTCATCACTTGCAACAACTTTTGCAACAGTTTCACCTGTTTTTGTATCATCTTCTGTGAAGTTTAATTTTACTTCATTTAAAGTAATTTGTGCATCATCATTAACTGTAGTTACACTTGGATCAAGTGTATTTGAAGTGATTCCATTTGCTTGTACTGTAAAGCTTGGTAAATCAGAACCTGAATTAACTAGTTCTGCTCCTTCTTTTGTTAATTGAACTTCTACTGTTCCATCTGTTAGTGTTACTAATTTATAGTTAGTTGTATCACTTAAAGTTAAAGAAACATCATCATCTTCATCACTTGCAACAACTTTTGCAACAGTTTCACCTATTTTTGTATCATCTTCTGTGAAGTTTAATTTTACTTCATTTAAAGTAATTTGTGCATCATCATTAACTGTAGTTACACTTGGATCAAGTGTATTTGAAGTGATTCCATTTGCTTGTACTGTAAAGCTTGGTAAATCAGAACCTGAATTAACTAGTTCTGCTCCTTCTTTTGTTAATTGAACTTCTACTGTTCCATCTGTTAGTGTTACTAATTTATAGTTAGTTGTATCACTTAAAGTTAAAGAAACATCATCATCTTCATCACTTGCAACAACTTTTGCAACAGTTTCACCTATTTTTGTATCATCTTCTGTGAAGTTTAATTTTACTTCATTTAAAGTAATTACTGCATCATCATTAACATCTGTTGTATTAACAGGATTAATCTCTTTATTTGTACTTTGATTTTGAATATTATCTGTTGCACTTAAAGTAAATTTTGGTAAATCTTCACCTACATTTACAGCATCAGCACCTTCTTGTGTTAAAACTACTGTATTTCCAACAATTTTATAATTATTTGTATCACTTAAACTTACACTAACTTCATCCCCATCATTATCAGATGTAGAAAAAGTAGCAACAACTTTTCCTTTACTTGTAGAGTCTTCAACAAATTCACTACTTACAGACTCTATAACTATTTGTGCTTCTTGATTTAAAATTGTATCATTTAAAGAAATACTTACTTCACTAGCACTGTTTTGAATATTATCTGTAGCTAATATTTTAAAATCAGGTAAATTTTTACCTTCATTTATTGCATCAGCTCCTTCTTTTGTTAAAACTACATTTCCTTTATTATCAAGAGTATAAAATACATCATTAGTTAAACTAACATCAATTTTATCTCCATCTTCATCAAATGTAGTATATTTAACTACAAGATCACCTACTGTAGCACTGTTTTGAGTAAAGGTATTTACCTCGTTAGATTCAAGTATAACTTCATCATTTACATCTTGTGTATTAGCAGGGTTAATTTCAAGTTTTGCAGCTGTAGTTTGAATACCATCACTAGCACTTAATGTAAAAGTTGGTAAATCAGCACCTGTATTTACTAAATCAACTCCTTCTTGCGTTAAAAGAATTTTTCCATCACTTATTTCATAATAATTATTTTCGTTTCCATTTATAAAACTTACCTTAACTTCTGGCCCATCAATATCACTTACCAAGAATGTAGCAACTACATCACCTTTTGAAACATCATTTTCAATTAAAGTAGACTCTAAACTTTCAAATTTAATAGTAGCAGCATCATTTACAGCAATAACATTAATATCAAATGATTTAGTTATTCTTCCTCCATCATCATCAATTACAGTTAGAGTAACTTCATCATCACCATTGAAATCTTTATTTGGTGTATAAATAATATTTCCTCTTTGATCTATTGAAACTTTTCCATTAGAAGCAAGTAAGATTGAGGAATCAATTGTTCCATCAATATCTGCTGCATTTGCAATTATTTTGCCAATATCTTCAACTACACTTTGAGCTAATATTTCTATTGTAGGAAGGTCATTAACATCAATAATTGTTATTGAAGAACTTTGAGTAGAAACAGAACCACTGTTATCAGTAACAGTCATAACAATGGTATCTTCTCCAAAATAGTTTTCATCAGGAGTATAAGTTAATGTTGAATCAGAATTAATTACAACAGTACCATGCAAAGCACTTACTGAAATAAGGTCAATTATTCCATCAGGGTCAAAAGCATCATAAGAAAGTATAGTTGATTCATCTTCATTTGTAGTTTTTGACACTTCTAAATCAAGCAAAGGTTCTTGATTTGCACTTATTTTTTCATCAGTAGCGAATACAATGGCAGAGTTTTCACTTCTTGTTTTTGTTATAGGTTCTTCTTCTTTAACTTCTTCTTGTATTCCTTGATCATTAAGATAAGAATCATCAATAAAAACTTTTTTATTAGCTTTAGCATTTGCAGCAGAAGCTTCAATAGTAGCTAAGAGCTCTTCAAAAGTAGTTATAAGAACTATTTCTCCATTACTTTTAAACTCTAAACTAGGTAAAGCTTCAGAAAATAAATTTTCAGAATTTTGATTAACTAAAGCACTAGCATAATCTTTTAATACTAAAACAGAACCATCTAAAAATAAAACTTTTACATCATTTTCGTTAAATATTTCAATTTTAAGATCACTTGTATCTGTACCAAAAACAAGTTTTTCAATATTTGAAATATCAAGATAATCTAGTTCTGTATATTTTTCAATTTTAATCTCTTCTATAATTCCATTAGAATTTTTTACCGTTAGTTTATTTGCCATTATAAATCCTTTTTATATAGTATATTTTATAGGAGCAAACTTAAATATAATTTAATATATATAAGAAAAAGGTAATAAATAATTAATATATATCGATTACTATGTTCATGAACATACTAAGAAAAAGCTTTTACATACGGAGTAAGAAGATAAAATAAAATCTAATATTATTTATTAAAAATTATTTTATTTGTTTTTTGAAGAATTTTTTGAAAAAATAATAAATTTCTTTATTAATGATGTTTTAAAATAACTTGATTTATTTTTCAAAAGAGTATAATCATATTCGATTTTACTATTTTTACGCCATAAGCAATCAATAAAAGTAATATAAGTAGAGTTATATGCAACAATATCAATATCATTATCTTTATTATTCCACCAAGAACCTATAATTTTAGGGCTAAAGGATAATAACTCATTATCTTCATTTTTTATAAGTTCCATAATATATCGCTTATAAGCATCACGAACAAGTCTTTTACTAAAATCTTTTCTTATATGAGAAATAACAGGATATAAGTCTTGTTTATGCAAAGAAGAATAATTTGGATAAATATAACAAAACCAAAACTTAATAAAATTATCATCAATTTCATAGCGTCCAAATTTACTATTATTGATATCTTCATTAATTGGAACAATCTTTTTTATAATCATAATATCAATTAGTTTTTGCATATATCTAGTTAAATAAGAAGATTTTAAATTCAAAAAATTTGCTATATCTCCTATTTTTTTGTTCCCCATTGATAAAGCATAAAGAATGGAAGCATACGTAGTAACATCACTCAAATCATTTTTAATGATATTTAAACCTTCATGAAAAACAAAACTGTCAAAAGATAAAAAATTATCTTTTATATTTAATATAAAATCTTTTTTTTCATCATAAAGTTTTAAATATTGTGGGTTTGTACCAAAAGATGAATACACATAAACTAAGTCATTTTTATTTAAACCTGGCAACATTTGTTTAATGATACTCATATTAATTGATTGTAAGAATAAGCATAAAGAAGCTTTTTTATATAAGAAAAGATCTTCTTTATTTGAAGAATGATTTGAGCTTGATAAAATCAATTGAATATTTTTTTCGCCCAAAAATCTATTCCAACAATCAAAAACAATTTTTAATGATTTTTTTTCAACCTTAATTAAATTATGAAAATCATCAATAATTATTACAAGTTTTGAAAGAATATCTTGTTGGTAAATAAGAGTAAATAACTCTTCTAAAGAAGAAACTTTATCTTTTTTGACTAAAGAAAATGATTCTATCACGCTTTTATTAAAGTTTTGCATTAATAAATGACTTACTAGTTCAGTAGCAACTAAATGTATTGTTCTTTTCTTTTTCGCATATTCATTTAAAAAAGAAGTTTTTCCTACTTTTCGTCTACCAAAAAGTAAATTAATACAAGAAGAGGGTTTCTCATACTCATTATTTAATAATAAAAGTTCTTCATCTCTATATAAAAACATATAAAACCTTATAATTTTAATAAGCGTATTCTAAAACTATACAACTTAATAAAGTCTTATACTAAAATATATTTAGTTATTTAGTTTAATAATATAAGAGTTAAGAAAATTATTTATTAGCATTTACAAGTTCATCATAAAAAATCAAATCATTATTTTTTGTATTCTTAAATAGTTCATCTTTATTTTTTAAAAACTCTTCTTCATTAAAAAGTATTTCTTTATTTTCATTATCTAAAGATGCAGAAGAAGTATCAAATTTATTAAAATTCTTAGAAGTAAAGTCTATTGCATCGAACATTGTTTTCATTGAATCAATAATATAATTCATATTTTCTTCTACATTAAACAAAAAACTAACAGTTGTTATATTATCTTCTTGTATTTCATTTTGAAAAACATGAAGTACAAAGTTTTTAAGTAAAATTTTTTTATTATTCGCAAAAGATAGTTGAAGGTTTTTATTATTAATTACTTTTAGTTTAATTAAATTAATATCAACATCTATAGATATCTTATCATCACTATTTACTAAAATTTCTATACTTTCATCTTGGAATTCATATTTAGTACTAGGTTTTTTTTTATCTTTTACAATTATTTCAACTGACATCATACCCCTTAAATAATTTATATAGTTATTATACAATTATTTTACTTTATTTTAAATTATTTTTTTTAAGTAATATTTTAATTTACCTAATTCTTTTTAGAGATTTTTTTGCCAATTTGAAAATTTTAGAAGAACTTAAAGAGCAGTATTTATTTTTATTTAGAAGAACAATATCACTTTTTTCAAAAGCAAAATCTTTTTCATAAAGTTTTGTACTCAAATTAGCTGAAGTTGAATATAAAGCACCAAATTTAAAAAGAAAATCATAATAGGAAGAGTTCTTTGGTATTACTCTAAAAGATAGTTTGTTTGGATATATATAAGTAGTTTTATTTGAATTTCTAACTATTTTTCTAAACTTTTTAGGAACTCTAGTTTTTTGATTTAATAGTGCAAAAGAGCAAAGAGTTTGTAAAATTTTTTTACTCTTTGCTCTTTGTTTTATATGTGAAAGTTTTTCATCATTTAATGATGAAAAACCAACACTAGTATCAGTTTGTACTAAATATACTAAACTTGAATCCATAATTAATCACGTAAAAAGTCTTGTATAGACTTAACAGCTATTCCATCTTTTTGTTTTAAAGATTTCATGGCTTCTACACAAGCTAAAGCAGCAGCAGCTGTTGTAACATAAGGTACTTTCATTTTAAGAACAGAACGTCTGATATTTCTACCATCACTTTTTGAGCTCTCTTTACCATCACTGGTATTAAAAGCAAGTGCAATATCACCATTTGTTAATAAATCAGTAATATTAGGTCTTCCTTCTGAAATTTTTAAAACTTTTTCACAAGGTATTCCTGCTTCAACAATAGTTTTATATGTTCCACCAGTTGCTACAACACTACAATCAATTTCAACTAAACCTTTTGCTATTTTGGCAGCAAACTCTTTATCTAAATCACATAAAGAGATAAAGACCTTACCTTCAGTTGGTAAGTCATTACTAGCTGCACTTTGAGCTTTGGCATATGATTCACCAAAACTATTTGATATTCCCATTACTTCACCAGTTGATTTCATCTCAGGAGTCAAAATCATATCAGAACCAGATAACTTAGCAAAAGGGAAAACTGCTTCTTTAACTGCTATATGATCTCTTAGTATTGGTTTAAGAACACCATTTCCTTCCCATACTAAATCAAAATTATATGCAGCAAGAGCAACTCTTAAACTCTCTCCCCACATAACTCGAGTAGCCACTTTAGCTAAAGGCATACCTGTTGCTTTTGATACAAAAGGAACAGTTCTTGAGGCTCTTGGATTTACTTCTATTAAATAAATTTCGCCCTTATGAATTGCATATTGAACATTCATAAGTCCTATAACACCTAAATTAAGTGCCATAGTTTTAGTTTTTTCTTCTAATTCTTTTATTAGTGAAGCATCAATAGAAACAGGAGGTAAAGAACAAGCTGAATCACCTGAATGAACCCCAGCTTCTTCAATATGCTGCATAATTCCACCAATATAAACTTCTTTTCCATCACAAATACAATCTACATCAAGCTCAATTGCACGATCTAAAAATCTATCAATTAAAACAGGAGCATCATTTGAAACTTCAACAGCTGCACCCATATATTTTTTAAGTTCATCTTCTGAATAAACAATTCTCATTCCACGTCCACCTAAAACAAATGAAGGACGAACAAGTACTGGATAACCAATTCTTTGTGCAATTTCAAGAGCTTCATTAACTTCAACAGCTGTTCCATTTTCAGGTTGTAATAAACCAGCATCTTCAACAAATTTAGAGAATTTTTTTCTATCTTCTGCTAAATCAATTACTTCAGCCGTAGTTCCAATAATCTTAGCTCCAATTTTTGTTAAAGCATTTGCTAATTTTAAAGGTGTCTGACCTCCAAAATGAACGATAACACCATCTGGTTGCTCTTTTTCAATTACAGACCTTACATGTTCAAAATCAATTGGTTCAAAATAAAGTACATCAGAAGTATCATAATCAGTTGATACAGTTTCAGGATTACAATTGTACATTATTGTTTTAACACCTATTTCATTTAAAGCAAAAGAGGCATGAACACAACAATAATCAAACTCTATTCCTTGTCCAATTCTATTAGGACCTCCCCCAATAATTAGAACTTTCTTATCAGTACTAGGTTCTTTTTTAACACTTGGAAGTTTTGTAATATTTGTACTTGAGTAAAGATAAGGTGTAAGTGCTTTAAACTCAGCAGCACAAGTATCAACTTCATTATATTCAAAATCAACACCTAGACTTTTTCTTGCAGTATAAATATCATCTT
Source organism: Arcobacteraceae bacterium (assembly GCA_965224485.1). Classification (GTDB taxonomy): domain Bacteria; phylum Campylobacterota; class Campylobacteria; order Campylobacterales; family Arcobacteraceae; genus NORP36. The sequence goes on from CBDCZH010000019.1 coordinate 81,705, forward strand.
CACTTTTATTAAGTAAAGAAGCTATCATTAAGTCTGAGAAACCATTTGATTTAGCTATTCGCATAGCTTTTTCATCTTTTAAAATAGTATCATTAATTGATATTTCTATATTATAGATTTCTCTAAATTTAGCTAAATACCAAGGATCAATTTTAGATAAATCAAAAAGCTCTTCATTACTTAAACCTTCTCTATATCCTTGCATTACATATAATAATCTTTTTTCATTGGGACGTCTAATCTCTTTTTTAATAAATTCTAAATCAGCTTCAATCTTATCAAAACCGCAAAGTCCAGTTTCTAATGAACATAAGGCTTTTTGAATAGATTCATTAAATGTTCTTCCCATTGCCATAACTTCACCAACACTTTTCATAGAAGTTGTTAAAGTAGAATCAGCTTTTGGAAATTTTTCAAAAGTAAAACGAGGAATTTTTGTAACAATATAATCAATTACGGGTTCAAAAGAAGCCGTTGTTCCTGTTATATCATTTTGGATTTCATCTAAAGTAAAACCAACAGCTAAAAGTGTTGCTACTTTAGCAATAGGATAACCTGTTGCTTTTGACGCAAGTGCAGAAGATCTTGATACTCGTGGATTCATCTCAATTACTATCATTCTTCCAGTATCTGGACAAATTGAGAATTGCACATTTGAACCACCTGTATCAACACCAATTTCTCGTAAAATTGCAAAAGAAGCATTTCTCATATCTTGGTATTCTTTATCGCTTAAAGTTAAAGCAGGTGCTATAGTAATACTATCACCTGTATGAACACCCATTGGATCAAGGTTTTCAATTGAGCATACAATAATACAATTATCTTTTGTATCTCGTATAACTTCCATCTCATACTCTTTCCAACCAAGCATAGATTCCATAACTTCTATTTCATTAATAGGTGAGGCATCAATTCCTGCTTCTGCTAGAAGTTTAAACTCTTCCATATTATAAGCAACACCGCTACCTCCACCTGCAAGAGTAAAAGAAGCTCTTGAAATTACAGGGAAACCAATCTCTTTAGCTACGATAATCGCTTCTTCAACAGTATAAGCATTTGCACTTTTTGGTAAATCCATACCAATTTTTCTCATAGCTTCATTAAATAAGTGTCGATCTTCACCTTTTTTAATAGCCTCTGGCGTAGCTCTAAAAACTCAATACCTTCAAGCATACCTTTATCATACATAGAAGTTGCAACATTAAGTGCAGTTTGTCCACCCATAGTAGGTAAAATTGCATCAATATTTTCTTGTTTAATAATTTTCTCAACAACTTCTTCTGTTATTGGTTCAATATACGTTTTATCTGCGAATTCAGGGTCTGTCATAATAGTTGCTGGATTAGAGTTAATTAAAACTACTCTATAACCTAACTCTTTAAGTGTTTTTGTTGCTTGAGTACCTGAATAATCAAATTCACAAGCTTGCCCAATAATAATAGGACCTGATCCTATAAGTAAAATAGATTTTATATCTTCTCTTTTTGGCATTTACTTCCCCATATAGTAATTTAAAAATCTGACAATTCTATCTTAAAAGGGCTTAAAACAAGGTTATAATAGAAAAATAGGATAAATAAAAAAGAAGTTGTTTTAGGAATAAATAGAAAGTTAAATCTACTTATTCCTAGATTTTATATTTGTTTAGGCAGTGGGGAGATTAAATTTTTTAGTTTCTAAAACACCTTCATCATCAAAAGACAAATAATACAAGATATCTTTTTTAACTTTTAATCCTGTTAAGTATCTAAGAGCAAGGTTTGCTTGCAGTGATGCTATATGCATTACAATAGGGCAAGCAATTCCATTTGGTTTTCTATCATTTATTTTAAAAACTGCTTCATATGATGCTTTTTCAAAAAAACAAACTTGCCCATGAAACTCTTCAACAGAACCATATATCCAAGCTTGTTTGTTTTTTAAACAATAAGTATTGATATCAGCTCTTGTTGGTAAATTATCAGTTGCATCAATAACAATATCAAAGTCTAAACCTCTTAGGGCAAAATCTTGGAAACTTTCATTAATAAGAAGTAACTTTGACATAAGGACATCTATCTATAAGTAAGGTTTTTAAAACTTCTGCTTTACTTTTGTTATTGTCAGAAACTTTAAAAGCTATTTGTCTATGAATATTATGAAGTCCTACAACATCAAAATCAACTAAGGCAAACTCCCCTATTCCAGAAGCTCCTAAAGCAATTGCTAAAGAACACCCTAATCCACCTGAACCAATAATAGCAACTTTTTTATCTTGTAAAGAGTCTTGTACATCTTCTCCCCATAATTTTATTTGCCTATTAAAAAATTCATGTATTTCACTCATTTGTATCTCCATATTTTTTAAAAATTATATCATAAACTTATATTAATTATAAGTAAATAATAATATTCTAAGAACTTAATTCTTCAAACTGTAGTTTTGCATCATCAAGAAGTTTTTGTGCTTCTTCAATTTGTTTAATACCATCTTTATAAATACTCATTGATTCACTTAAGGTAATATCTTGATTTGCTAATTTTTCTAATAACTCTTTTGCACAATTAATTTTTTCTTCAAAATTAATATCTTTATTCTCACTTGTTTCTATTTCTTTACTCATTTTATTCCTTTATTGCACTTTTTATATAATCTTTAAACTTATCAAGTTCTACTAAAAAAGAGTCATGCCCATGTGTAGACTCAACCATTTTATATGAAACATTTGGCATTTTAAGATCTTTCATAATATTATAAATTTCTTCCATTTCTTCTGGAAAAAATAAATTATCATCAGAAAAAGAAATCAAATGCAAATTTGTTTTTATTTTAGCTAATACATCTTCTATCTTATCACTTCCTCTTGAAACATTAAAAATATTCATCGTTTTACAAATATATAAATATGATAAAGGATCAAAAATTTTAGGAAAGTTATAAGCATTATATTCTAAATATCGCTCAACCTCAAATCTTCCAAAAAGTTCATATAAACCATCAGTTGAACAATACTCTCTTCCAAATTTTTTATTCATAGAAGAAGGAGTTGTATAAGCAATAAGACCGGCCATTCTTCCAATAGCAAGTCCAGCTAAACCATTTGCTAATAAATCTTCTTCTTCATAATTTCCATTTTTAAAACTAGGGTCGTGCCTGATTGCTTCCATTGCTATTTTATTAGAAGCTATTGCCCAAGGTCTAGTATATGCAGTTGTTGCAAGGGCAATAATATTTTTAGAAAACTCTGGATATTCAATAGAATAACATAAAGCTTGCATTCCTCCCATGGAACCACCAATAATAGCATGCACACTATTGATTCCTAAAGAAGACAATAATATTTTTTGTGCTTTTACTATATCAGATATTGCCAAAACAGGAAACTTAAACCTAAGAGCTTCACTAGAAGGATCTTCTGAACCAAGAGGTGAAGTTGAACCAAAACATGAGCCTAAATTATTAGAACAAATAACAAAATATTTTTTTGTATCAACTGTTTTTCCATCTCCAATTAAAGTATCCCACCAACCAGGTTTTGCTTCATTTTCGTATCTTCCTGCAGCATGATGTGAACCAGAAAGTGCATGACAAATTATTATTACATTTGATTTATCAGAATTTAATTTACCATATGTTTCATATTTGATTTCAAAAGATTCAAGTATTCGACCACTTTCTAAATATAAAGAATCCGTAAATTTAGCTGTTTTAGTTTCTATTTTCAAATTTATTATTTCCTTATTTTCTTAGTTAAAATTTTAGCAAAATATTCCTAAATTGTTTTTATTTATAAGTTAAGAATTATAAATTCTCTAGACTTAGCAGATATTTTTCTTTTTCTTCTTTTGATAGAAAAGAAGAAACAAAAGAATTTTTAATAAGTTGCACAATATCTTTTTTACTTAAGTCTAAATTTTCATATAAAGAAATAAAATTGTCATTTAAATATCCTTTAAAATAAGAAGGGTCATCTGAGTTAACACTAACATTTAAACCAAGCTCTAAAAGTTTTTTAATATTATGTTCTTTCATACTAGAAAATACTTTTAACTCTATATTTGAAAAAGGACAAATAGTTAAAGGCATTTGAGTATCTTTTAAAATATTTATTAATTCTTGTGAATTAATTGCTTGAACACCATGATCAATTCTATGTACTTCTAAATCATTTATTGCTTCATTTATATATTCATATGAGGCTTCTTCTCCAGCATGAGCAACAAGTTTAAATCCTTCTTCTTTTGCCTTTTTAAAGACTTTTTTGAACTTAGAAGGAGGATTTCCAATCTCAGATGAGTCAAGACCAATTCCTACAATTAAATCCTTATATAAGATAACTTCTTCTAAGGTCTCTAAAGCTTCTTCTTGGGATAAATGTCTTAAAAAACAGGCAATTATTTTTGAACTTATTCCTAAAGTAGTAGAAGCCTTTTCTAAAGCTTGTGAAATTCCTAAGATAACTGTTTTAAAAGATACTCCTCTTGAGGTATGACTTTGGGGATCAAAAAATATTTCTGTATGCACTATATTATTTTCTTTACATTTTAATAAATATGCCCACGTTAAATCAAAAAAATCATCTTTTGTAATTAAAACATTCGTACCTTCGTAATAAAGGTCTAAAAAACTTTGTAGATTTGTAAACTTATAGGCTTTTTTAAGATCTTTAATATTTGAATAAGGTATCTTTATATTATTTTTTATAGCCTTAGAAAATAACATTTCAGGCTCTAATGATCCTTCTATATGTATATGAAGTTCTGCTTTTGGTATTTTTTTTATAAAATCTATCATTCTTCTATAATTTCTTCTTTCATTATTTTTTGCCATCTCTCGCTAGGAACCCAAGTTTTTAGTAAACTTAAATCTATTTTTTCAAAAGGTGTTTTTAAAATATACTTATGATATACATACATAAAAGCACTAACTCGATAATTCATGGCACAATGAATCCAAACTTTTCTATTTTTATTTATTTTTAATAAATCAATAAATAACAATAAATCACTTTTTTTAGGATCCTTAAAATTTACTGGAAGATGAATATATGTAAGACCTAAAGAACTTATAATTTCATCTTCATTTATTAGAGCATTTGAAGCATCACATAAAGCAAGGTTGATTATAATTTCATACTTTGCCTCTGATATTTGTTTAAACTGCGCAATACTTGGCTGTCCTGAAGTGCTAAGGTTTTCATTTATTTTAATATAGTTAAAGATATTTTTGATTATTTATCCTTTGTTTTACTCTTACTTAAAGCTAATTCTCTTAGTTTATCTTTCTTACTTTTTCTTTTTCCTTTTATAGGTCCTTTATTCTCTTCTTTCTTAGGTTTTCCGTCTAAAGTAAAACCCTCAATACTTTCTCTTATAAGTTTAATATTTGCACGTTTTTCTATTAAAGAAAAATGTTCTTGGCTCTCATGTCCTATAAAAGAGATAGCTAAACCTTCTTTTCCAGCTCTTGCCGTTCTTCCAATTCTATGTACATAATCACTAGGGCTTCTTGGTAAATCATAATTAATCACACAAGAAATATCTTCTAAGTGTAAACCTCTTGCTGCTATATCTGTACAAAACAAAATATTTAAATCCTTTGCCTTAAATTCATCTAAGGTATAAGTTCGCTCTTCTTGTGTTAAATCACCATGGAAGCTATCAGCTTTAAAACCATATTTTCTAAACTTAGCTCCTAAATTATCAGCTGCCCTTTTAGTGGAAACAAAAACCAAAACTTGTTTAAAATCATTATTTGTAAAAAGATATTTTAATAAAGATGGTCTTTTTTCTGTATTTACTTCTATAACTCTTTGTTTGATTTTATCTACAATTATATTTTCATCTTCAATTTTAACTTCTATAAAATCTTTCATAAATAAACTAGCTATTTCTAACACTTTTGCACTATAGGTTGCTGAAAAAAGTGAATTTTGACGATTTGTTGGTAAAGCTTCTAAAACTTGGTCTAACTCTTCTTTAAAACCTAAATTCAGCATCTTATCGGCTTCATCAAGTACAAAAAACTCTAAAGAAGTTAAATCAAGCTGTTTTTTACTTAAAATATCAAGCAATCTACCTGAAGTTGCAACAAGAACATCACAACCTTTTTGAACTAAAGTTAATTGATCACCTAAACTCTCACCTCCAATTAATGAAACAATAGATGGTTTCTTTGCAAAAAAAGAAGAAAGAGTTCTAAATACTTCTGCTACTTGTAAACTCAATTCTCTTGTTGGAGTTATTACTAAAGCTTTTATTTTAGGTTTTTTATTACTTTTATTTTCTAATATAGTTTGCAAAATAGGAAGAACAAAAGCAGCTGTTTTTCCACTTCCTGTTTGAGCTTTGACTATTAAGTCATGTTTTTCTAAAAATAAAGGAATTACTTTTTCTTGAATTATTGTAGCTTCTTTATAAGAATTATTTTCTAAAGCTTTAATTAATTCATTATTTAGTTTAAAAGAAGAAAAGTCCATTATAAGTCCTCCAATTTTTTATCATATTTGTAAAGAATTTCATCAAGTTTACCTTGTTGTAACTCTAAAGTAGCAAAGGTTATCTTCAACCTCTTTTTCATAAGAAGTAACTAATCTTGATATATCCATTATTTTTGTATTATCACCCTCATTTGAAGCTTTAATTAACTTGTCATGTTCTTCTTCTAATAATTCTTCTATTAAAATTATCTTATTTTCTAAAGCATCTACTTCTTTTTTCAAAGAAGAAGTTAATTTATTTCTTTCATTTAATAAAGAAGACCTTAGTTTTTTATTCTCTTTTTTATTTATTTTTGGACTTTCTTTATTTTGTTTCTCTTCTATTTCTTCTTCCCAACCAACTTTTTGTAAAAAATCATCATAACTTCCGTCAAACAAAGAAGCACCTTTTGATGAAAATACTATTAACTTATGACAAACTTTTCTTAATAACTCTTCACTATGAGTTACAATAATACTTGAACCTTTAAAGTTTTTAATTGCCTTACTTAAAGCTTCAATAGAGTCCATATCAAGATGATTAGTAGGTTCATCTAAAAATAATAAGTTTAAATCCTTCGATAAAATTTGTCCTAACATGACCCTAGATTTTTCACCACCTGAAAGTAAAGATATTTTTTTCTTTGCATTATCACTTGAAAACATCATAGCGCCACAAATACTTCTAACACTTGATTCACTAAGTTTTGGATTAGCTACATAAATTTCATCCATTACACTATTTTTTGGATTTAGGTGAGCTATATTTGTTTGACCAAAATGAGCAAAAGAAGTAGTTCCATGATAAAGGCAAGTTCCACTTAATGCTTTTAGCTCACCTGCAATTGTATTTAATAAAGTAGATTTACCCTTACCATTTTTTCCAATAATTCCTAAAACTTCACCTTTTTTAATAGTAAAACTAACATCTTTAAATAAAATATTATCACTTTTATAAGCGAAACTTAAATCTTTTACTTCTAATAAAACTTTGGCAGGAGTATCTTTAAACTTAAAATCAAAATCTAAAGTTTTATCAAAAACTATATCTGAGATTTTGTCCATTTTTTCTAAAATTTTAACTTTTGATTGAGCTTGTGCTGATGTTGAAGCTCTTGCTTTATTTTTAGCAACAAACTCTTCAAGTTCTTTTCTTTTTTTATCTTGTGAAAGTTTTTGCTTAGCATGATGCTCTTCATTATTTTTTATCTGCTCATAAAACTTATAAGTATTTCCAGGAATTACACTTAGAGTTTTTCTAATTATTCCAACAGTATGAGTAGTAATACTGTCCATAAAATCCCTATCATGGGTAATAAGGACAACTTCTCCATCAAAGTTTTTTAAAAACTGTCTTAACCATCGTAGAGACAAAATATCTAAATAATTTGTAGGCTCATCTAATAAAAGCATATTTGGTTCTGTTAATAAAAGTTTTGCAAGATTAATTCTAATTTGGAAACCTCCTGAAAAACTCAAAGGAGACTTGTCTAAATCTTCTTTTGTAAAACCCAAACCAAATAATATTTTTCTCAACTTTATAAATTGAAAACTTATCATCTTCACTTAAAGCTAAAGCTGTTTCATCTCTTAGTGTTTCTTGTGAGAATTCTAAGTATTGTTTTAATGTTCCTATTTTATAGTTTTTAGGAATTAGTATTTCCCCAAAATCAGAACTTTCCTCTTTTAAAATAAGTTTAAATAGTGTTGATTTTCCACTTCCATTTCTTCCAACAAGACCTATTTTGTTTCCGCTGTTTACTCTTATATTTACATTAGAAAATAGCTCACTACTTCCAAAGTTTTTAGATATATTTATAAGTTCAATCATATTTCTCTTTATCGTATTTATTTAAAATGATTATACGATATACTCATTGTTATCTTAATTAGTTCAATAAATAAGAAAAATTATTTTAAGATTATTTTTACCTTATTCTTTATATACTATATTCTAAATTATAAGTAACTATTAAAACAAGGATATTAATGTTTAAAAATATTAACACAAAACATAGGTTTTTAATTAATATGATAATAGCCCAAATTGGATTTTTCTCAATTTCTATTTCTGCAATTTATTCCTCTTCTAAAATAATTACAATTCTAATACTAAATCTAAGCTTTGCCTTAATTATATTATATACAAATTATGCAGCTATGAAAAGAGTTGTTGGAGGTATTGATAGATTTAAGTTATATATGGATGATATTATGAATTTCGTTTTTATGAGAACAAATAATATAAAAAAAGCTTCTTATATGAAAAATGATGAAATAGGATTAATTTTAAAAGAATTAAATACTTATGTAGAAAATTTTGAACTTTTAAGAAAAGATGATATGAAAGTATTAGGAGAAATGGTTCTATCTATGGATAAAATTTCTCAAGGAATTTATAAGTGCAAAATCAATTCACAATCAGATAACTTTATGATTCAAGCACTTAGAACATCTGCAAATGATATGATAGATGATACGAATAAGAGCATGGAAGAGCTTAAAAACACTTTACTATTATATTCACAAGATGATTTTAGAAAAAACATAAATATCAATCCTGATTTAACAGGTGAGATGTTAATAGTTATGGAATCTGTAAATACTCTTGGAAAAGCACTTAATGCAAATGCAAAAGAGAACTTTACTAATGGTAAAATTTTAGAAAATGATTCATCAAAAATGAATGAATCTGCTAAAAATGTTTCTTTAAGAGCAAATGAACAAGCTGCGTCCTTAGAAGAAGTAGCTGCTGCTTTAGAAGAAATAACTTCAATTACAAGTAATAACACACAAAATGCAATAAAAATGGCTAATTTAGGAGATAAGGTAAAAAGTAGTGTAAAAAAAGGGCAAGTTTTAGCAAACCAAACTACTTCTTCTATGGACAATATTAATCAAGAGATTAACGCAATAAGTGAGGCTATTATTGTAATTGATCAAATTGCTTTCCAAACAAATATACTCTCACTTAATGCAGCAGTAGAAGCAGCAACAGCAGGTGAAGCTGGAAAAGGTTTCGCAGTAGTTGCCCAAGAAGTAAGAAACCTTGCCTCAAGGTCAGCACAAGCAGCAAAAGAGATTAAAGAATTAGTACAAAGTGCGACAATTAAGGCAAATGAAGGAAAAACAATATCAGACGAGATGATTTCTGGTTATATTGAATTAAATACAAATATATCAGAAACAATAATACTTATTGATGATGTAAGTACAGCTTCTAAAGAACAAATGAGTGGAATTGAACAAATAAACGACTCAGTGTCAAAATTAGATCATGTAACCCAAGAAAATGCAAGTGAAGCAAATTCTCTTTCACTAATTGCAAAACAAACATTACAATTAGCAAAAAATTTAGTAGAAGATGCAAAAAATAAGAAATTTTGTGATATAGAAGGATAAATATGGCTTTAAATCAAGAAACGATTTTAGACGAACACTCTTTTTTAGTAAGTGAAACAGATGCTAAAGGAATTATAAAATTTGCAAACAAAGATTTCTGTCATTATGCAGAGTATAAAGTAAAAGAATTAATTGGAAAACCTCATAGTATAGTAAGACATAAAGATATGCCAAAAATAGCTTTTAAATCACTTTGGGACACTGTTTCCAAAGGTGAAATTTGGACTGGTTATGTTAAGAACGCTACAAAATCTGGCGGTTATTATTGGGTTTATGCAACTGTTTATCCTTTTGAAAGTTTTGATGGTTCTATGGGTTATTTATCTTGTAGAAGGAAACCTTCTAAAGAAGAGATTCAAGAACATGAAAAATTATATAAAGAATGGATGAAAGAAGAATAGAAAAATCTTTAATCATAATTATAATTATTAATTTTAATATAATAATTATTTAAATTATGGTATCCTTCTTTTAAGATATCCCTAAATTAAAGTGAAATTATGAAAAAAACATTCCTTCTAGTGTTTTTACTAAGCTTAAGTTTGCTAGCAGTGCAAAATTCTAAAGCATATACTCAAGCTTATTTAAATGAGTTACAAACAAGTAAAGATATTTTTTTAGCGCAAGAGGCAGGAAGAGCTGCTGATAAAAAAATACCCAATAATATTTTTACACAAATTTTTAATATTAGTAAATTCCAAGGAAAAAAAAAGATTATTGTAGGAAAACATCTGCTTAGGTGTACAAATAAAGTCATTTTTAAAACTGCTATAAAAGGAAAAAATAAAATTAATTTATTTGCTCTTTGTACAAAAAAAATATCTAATACTTCTTATTTAATATACCAAGGATTTTCTACTTCTTTAAGCAAAAGAGTTGAGCTTATTTTAACTTCTGTTTTAATAGAAAAAAAGCATATGATTTTTTGGTTGAATCATTTTAATGTAAATAAAGAACATAGAAACTTTTTACTTAAATAAGTTTTTAAAAGTATTTGCTATAATTAGCAAAAACAGGAGTTCTTTTGAATAAAATAATAGAATTAGAAAAACTAATTAAAGAAGATATTTTACTAGAAGTAAATGAAAATCTACAAGAATTAAATAAAAATATTGAAAATAAAAAACAGCTAAAAGAAGAAATAAAATATATGGTAGATGTAGAAAAATATTTTAAAACCTTATTAGATGATATACAAAACAATAATCTGCAAGAAAAAGAAGCAAGTGATATTTTAAGTGACTTAGAATATATGAAAACACAAAACCAAGAAGATTAGACTTCTTAAAATCATATTTAATATTATTAATTAATACTTAAGACTTTTTTTATTTTGTATAATAAAAAAAGGTATATTAAATAAAGGAGCTAATATGTCAATTTTAACAGAAGTGAAAAATTTAAGATTTGCAAATAAAATGGGAGAGATTATTACCATTGCACATGTTGAGAAACCACATGGTGAGCATAGTGATCCAGTTTTTAGAATTGGTACTTCAAATCACGGAAAAAAAAATAGCTCTCTAATAGAAATTCCTTATGAAAACCTTGAAGAACTAATTGATGCTTTGCATGAATCTAAAAAAGTATGCGATACATATATTCACGAAAAGTTTCATGATGAACTAGACTCTGATACAGGTGGGGGACAATAGACTAGTATAAGTTTTTATATATTTTATTTACTTTAAATAATTTATGTAAAGAAGGACCGAAATTAAAAAGGAGAATTAACTCCTTTTTATCTTACTTTAAATTTACTTTTTAGCTTTTATTATTTCTAATAGTTCTACTTCAAAAATTAAAGTAGCATCTGGCCCAATACTAGGAGCTGCACCTCTTTTGCCATAAGCTAAAGCTGAAGGAACAACTAATTGCCACTTATCTCCAACTCTCATTTTTAACAAAGCTTCAGTCCAAGCTTTAATAACACCACTTACAGGGAACGTAGCAGGAGCTCCTCTATCATAAGAACTATCAAAAACTACACCATTTATTAATGTACCTCTATAATGTGTTTTCACAGTATCGCTAAGACTTACAGAGACCTTACCTTTACCTTTTTTAAGAACTTTATATTGAAGACCACTTTTTAAAGTGATTACCCCTTTTCTCTTTTTGTTTTTTTCTAAAAATTCTTTTCCTTCTTTTGCAAGTTTTGCAATTAAAGCCTTTTCTTTTTTTATTTTACTTTCTTGAAAGGTCATCATAGTTTTTTGTATTTCTTCTCTTGAAAGTTTCAATTTTTTATTTGTAAAAACATCTAACATTCCTAGTTTTAAAGAGTCTAAATCTAGTTCATCCTTAGAAATTACTAATTGTTTAGCTATTTGTGTTCCTATAACATAAGCAGCTTTTTCTTTTTGTGTTTTAAGCTCATCTTTTGCCATACTTAAACTTGAGAACATAGATAAACATATAAAAGTTGTAGATAAAATTTTTAACATTATTTTCCTTTTTAATTTAAAATATTACAAACAGGAAGTATAAATATACTTCCTTTGTCATTAACTTACTTGATTTATTAATTTAGAATTTAAATAAACCTGTTTCATTTAAAATAACAATAACTAAAGCTAAAGGAATTACATATCTAATCATAAAAAACCAAACTTTTGTCATGAACTCACCTAATAAAGGAATTAATTCTTCATTAATTTTATCTTTATCAATTGCATATCCAACAAAAACAACAGCCATAATTCCACCAATAGGAACAAGAATAGTTGAAGCTACAAAATCTAACCAATCAAAAAGTCCCTTATCTCCTACTTTTAAAACAGATGAGTATTCAGTAATATTTGACAATAAGGCAAGAATACCTAGTAAATAAAAGAAAATACTACAAATAATAGCAGCTTTAACTCTTGTATATTTAAATCTTGTAATTAAATATGAAACCATAGGTTCAAGCATAGAAATAGCCGAAGTAATCCCAGCAAAAGCAATTGCTACGAAAAATGATATTGCTAAAAGTTTTCCAGCAGCGCCAAAATCATAAAAAACAGAAGGAAGTGAGATAAATACTAAACCAGCACCTTTTGTTGATTCTGCTCCTTTATCAAATAAAAGAGTAAAAATAATTAAACCAGCAACAATAGCAACTAAGGTATCAATTAGAGTAATTAATAAAGAAGAAGTAACAATATTAGTCTTTTTTGGTAAAGAGGCCGCATAAGTTAAGATAATTCCCATACCTAAAGATAGAGTATAAAAAGCTTGTCCAATTGCAACAATAACTGCTGTTGATGATAATTTAGTAAAATCAGGATTGAACATAAAATAAACTGCTTTTCCAAAACTATCAACAGAAATAGAATAAACAAAAAGAATTGTTAAAATAAAAGCCAATAAAGGCATAAGAATTTTATTGATTTTCTCAATTCCATCTTTCACACCTTTTAAAATAATTCCTGTAACTAATACAAAAACAACAGTATGATAAAATAGTTGAGTTTTAACATCAGCTGTTAATAAGTGCATAAAAATATTTTTTGATTCTTCTACGCTTGAAGGAAGTGAGCTAAAAGAAATTACAATATAATGAAGAATCCATCCAATTACAACTGAATAATAAGAAAGAATTATTAAGGGAACTACTATGATAAAACCAGCATATTTCCATATTTTTTTATTCTTAAGTGCTAAACTTTCAAACATAGAAACAGCATCACTTCGACCTAATTTACCAATTAGAAGCTCAGCTATTAAAACAAAAAAACCAACAAATACAGCAGTTACTAAATAAACTAATACAAAAGCCCCACCACCATACTCACCTGTTACATAAGGAAACTTCCAAATATTTCCTAAACCAACAGCAGAACCAACTGCTGCTAAAATAAACCCAAACCTTGAGAATCTAATACTTTGCATTTAATACCTTATTAAAAAATTGCACAATAGTATCCAAATAATTATAACAAAATCTCATAAGATATGTAAATTAAGCTCATTTAATTCATTATTTTTGATAAAGAAGGCTCTTTATCTTATAGAATTATTGTTTATTTATTTTTTCTCTTAGCCGCTTTTATTAACTTAGCTTTTCTTTTTGCTTTTATCTTCTTTTTCTCAACATTAACGCCTTTTCTGGCATTAACTACCTGTTTGTCTTCTACTTTTTGGAAAAAAGAAACTTTTTGGAAATTTTTATTTTGATTACTTTTAAAAGCAATTTGGTCACCCTTATCAGTGTCAACACTAGATGTATTTTTTCTACTCATTATTTACCTTAATTTTATTTTTTTTATTATATTAAAAATTTGATAAAGAAAATATTACAGCAAAATACTAAATTGAAGAAATCGCTAATAACTTTTACCTCTATTAGGATAAAATAATTAAAATAAAGGATTTTAATAATGAAAATACCTATAAGAATAACAGTAATGGGATTATTCTTACTAATTGCTGCAATAATTATGTCAATTATGTTTTATATTCAAATAAATTTTAGCCAAGATTTAGCTAACAAGGCAATGAGAGAACAAGTGAAAATCACTTCTTACAAAGTAGAAGAAAATATTAAAAAAATAAATAGTCTTAGTAATTCTTTAATAACATCTACTCTTCCTTTTATTAAAGATATCAATGATGATGATTTTTTTAATAAAAAAGATAAGTATCTAAAGATTTTTTCTAGTATTTTACAAAATAATAATAATTTATACTCTGTATATATTGGCTTTAATGATAATAGATTTTATGAAATAATTAAATTAAATTCAAATGAAAATTTAAAAAAACTTTATAATGCAAAAGAGAAAGATAGATGGTTACTTATTGAAATTAATAAAAATAAAGAAAAAACATTAAGTTTGTATAATGAAAACTTTATATTAAGCTCACAAATAAAAGAAAAATCTTCTTTTATTGTAAAACAAAGACCTTGGTATAAGAAATCAATACAAGCTTCTAAAATAACAAAAGTTGGTCCTTATACTTTTTCAAATATTAAAGCTAATGGAATTACCTATTCTAAAAATATAAAAAATAATAATGTGTTTGCAGTAGATATTTTATTAACAAACTTTTCTGATATTTTAAAAAATGATCATAAATTAGAGTCATATTTATTTGATATTAATCAAAATATTATTGCAAAATATTCAAAAAATGATTTAATTTTTAATAAAATAATTAAAAGTCTAAATCTAAAAGATTTAAATAAAAACAATCAAAACATTATTTCAATAAACAAAAAAGACTATATTTATAATCTTAGTGAAATTCATGGTTATGATAAAAAAGAGTATTTATTATCTTATGTTTTATTAGATGATATGATGGAAGTATATATTAATAAATTTGCAAATATGGATAAAATACTTATTATATTATTTTTAATTTTTATTCCAATTCTATGGTATTTTGCATCAATTATAGTAAAACCTATTTTACTCTTAGTAAAAGAGAGTAAAAAAGTTCAAAATAGGCAGTTTGATAAAATTCTTCCAATTAATAGTGTAGTTAATGAAGTTAGTTTATTATCAACGTCTATTGCAAGTATGGCAAACTCTATTCATGAGTATCAAAGTGAATTAGAACAAAAAGTTATAATGAGAACAGAAGAGTTAGAGCTTAAAAACAAAGAATTAGAGATATTATCAATTACAGATAAACTTACAAATACTTATAATAGAATCAAACTAGATAGTACAATTGAAGAAAGAATGAAAGAATCAAATGAAAATAACGGTGCTTTTTGTATAATTATTATTGACATTGATTATTTTAAAAAAGTAAATGATACTTATGGTCATTTAGTTGGAGATGTTACTCTAGTTGAATTTACTAAAATTTTAAAAAACAATCTAGAAGATGACAATATTCTTGGAAGATGGGGAGGAGAAGAGTTTATTATAGTTTCTTCTTTCAATCTTAAAGAAACAATTATTTTAGCAAATAAATTAAGAGTAAAGATACAAGAACATGATTTTCCTACAATTGGAAATAAAACAGCAAGTTTTGGAGTATCTATATATAAGAAAAATGAAACAGCTGAAGAGTTAATAAATAGAGCAGACGAAGCTTTATATATTGCAAAAGAAAAGGGAAGAAATAGAGTTGAAACAATAGAGAAAGAGATAGTTTAAATATTCAAAAAAATAGATTACGAATAAGTCCTAAGAATAAAAATTCTTAGGACTTAAACTATTTTTGATCACAAATTGCTGTAAAAATAACATCAGTTGATGAATTTAAAGCCGTTTCAAGCGAATCTTGAACAACACCAATTATAAACCCAATTGCAACAACTTGCATAGCCACATCATTTGAAATACCAAATAAACTACAAGCTAAAGGTATTAATAATAATGATCCTCCCGCAACACCAGAAGCCCCACAAGCAGCAAGTGCAGAAATAATACTTAATAACAAAGCAGTTCCAATATCAACTTGAATTCCTAAAGTATTTACAGTTGCTAGTGTTAAAACTGTAATAGTAACAGCAGCCCCCGCCATATTTGTAGTAGCTCCTAAAGGAATTGAAACAGAATAAGTATCTTCATGAAGTCCTAACTTTTTACAAAGGTTCATATTAACAGGAATATTTGCAGCTGATGATCTTGTAAAAAATGCAGTTATCCCACTCTCTTTAATACAAGTAAAAACTAGTGGAAAAGGATTTTTTCTTATTTTTATATAAACAATAATAGGATTTATTACAAAAGCAATAAATAACATTGTTCCAACTAAAACAACTAAAAGCTTACTGTAAGATAATAAAGAATCAAAACCAGTTTGCGCAAATGTACTTGCAACTAAACCAAAAATACCAAAAGGAGCAAGTCTTATTATAAACTTAACAATTTTAGTAATACCATTTGAAACATCAAAGAAAACATTTTTTGTCTCTTTTGAACTATAATGCATAGCAATTCCAATAGCAATAGCCCAAACTAAAATACCAATAAAGTTACCTGTTACTAAAGCATTCACTGGATTATCAACCATTTTAAATAAAACATCTCTTAAAACATCAACAACAGATTCAGGGGGAGTTAAATTAGCAGTAGCACTAGCAGCATCCATTAAAACTAAAGAAACTGGAAAAATTGTACTTACAACAACAGCAGTTAAAGCAGCTAAAAATGTTCCTATTAAATATAGTTTAATAATAGGTTTTATATTTGTTTGTGCTCCAATTTCTTTAGTAGCAATTGCAGTTGCAACTAAAACAAATACTAAAATGGGAGCAATAGCTTTTAAAGCTCCAACAAAAAGTGTTCCTAGGATTGAAACAGCTTCCGCCGCTTCTTTTGAAATACTTGCAACTAAAACTCCAAGTACTATTCCTGTAAAAATCTGAATAATTAAATTTCCATTTAAAAATTTAGAAAACAAAGTAGAATTTTCTTTCATATTTTTCCTATACTATTTAAAATTTATTTAAATTTTAAAGCAACTCTTGTTAAACTTAAGAGTATTTAATTTAAACGCATGATTTTATCAAAATTAATATATAAAAAAACTAAGATGAAGGAAAAAAAGTTTTTTTTCTATTCCTGAGTAATTTTATATGGATTATATCTCTGATGCTTTATAAAAAAAATTGATTAATCTTATAAGTTTTAATTAATTCTTTTTTTAGTAGTATTTCGGAAATTAAAGGACATAAATGAAAAAACTATCACTTATATTACTTCTATTATTATCAGTATTCTTTACAGCTTGTTTTGATAATAAAGAAAGTAAAGTAAAAGAATCAAGTATATTAAAAATTGGAACATCTGGAGCTTATTATCCTTTTACTTTCTATGAAAATGATAAATTACAAGGTTTTGAAATTGATGTATGGAATGAAATAGGTAAAAAACTATCTATGGAAATTGAATTTAAGACTTCAAAATTTTCTGGTTTATTTGGAATGTTAGAAACAAAAAAGATTAATACTATCTCAAATCAAGTAACAATGACAAAACAAAGATTAGAAAAATATTATTTTACTGAAGCTTATGTATTTGATGGTGCTCAAATAGTTGTGCATAAAGATACAAATAATATTTCATCTTTAGAAGATTTAAAAGGCAAGAAAGTTGGAGTATCTTTAGGAACTAATTATGCAAAAATTGTAAAAAAGTTTGATACAGATGAAAAAATAGAGATAATCACTTATGATGGTGGTGGTTTTGAACAAGATGTAGTACTAAAAAGAATTGATGCTTTTGTACAAGATAGAGTATCTTCTGTTGAATTAATTAAAAAAGCAAATTTACCATTAAAACTTGTAGGAGAACCTATTGTAGTAATTAAAAATTCTTTTCCTTTTTTAAAAAATGAAGAAAATAAGAAATTAATAAGTAAAATTAACTCAGCACTTCTTTCTTTAAAAAAAGAAGGTATCTTAAAAAACATTTCTATGAAATGGTTTAATACAGATATTACAATAAAATAAATGTCTACTTTTGATATAGATTATACCTTAGGACTTTTTCCTATTTTATTAAAATATATACATATTACACTAAGCTTGGCTGTTATTGCAACAGCCATAGCCTTACTTATTGCTATAATAATAGCTGTGATTAAAACATATAATATAAGAATATTATCTCAAATATCTGATTTATACGTTTCTTTTTTACGAGGAACTCCACTTTTAGTACAACTATTTTTATTATATTTTGGACTACCTCAAGTATTTCCAATTTTTGCTTCTATGGATGCTTATACCGCTAGTTTAATTGGTTTAGCCTTACATTTTTCAGCCTATATGGCAGAATCACTAAGAGGGGCTATTAAAAGTATTGAAACAGGACAGTTTGAAGCTGCTTATTCTTTAGGTATGAATAAAACACAAACATTCTTTTATGTTATTTTTCCTCAAGCCTTTAGAGTTGCAACTCCTAGTTTGATGAATAATTTTATTGATTTATTAAAAAGTACTTCTCTAGCTTTTACCCTAGGTGTTCCAGAGATTATGGCAAAAGCACAAGTAGAAGCATCAAGTTCTTTTAAATATTTTGAATCATTTTTAGCAGTAGCTTTAGTATATTGGGTACTCGTATTGAGTTTTACATTTTTACAAAAAAAACTAGAAAAAAAATTAAATAAAGCCTATTAATTGAATGGGCGTAATTTTATAATTTCAATTAGCTATCTTATATTTTTAATTATTTCACTTATTTCATTTTTATTGGGAAAACGTAAAAGTTCTGCTTTCGTAAAAATTTCTTTTTTGTTTAAAAAAACTTTAAAAATTCCATTTGAACCTTTAATAAGTTCAATTTTTATATCTTCAAAATCACCTTTTAATTCTTCTTCTAACCTAGAAGCTTCTGGTAAATAGTTTCAAACACCACAATAATATATTTGTATATTCATTCTAATCCTTAGTTTTTTTTAAAAATTCACTTACTAGTTCTTTTATTTTTATTATATCACTTTTAGAAATCATAAAATGTGCATCAAGAGAAGAAGTGGATAAATCACCCAATACAATATGGTCATCTTTATTTTTAAAAAGTTTAATTTTAGAACCAGATATTCCCCCAATTGATATTTTTAAAGAAGTAGAAGGAAGTTTTTTTAAGTACCTAGAACCACGAGAAAAACCTATATAAACCCTAGCATCAGGAATTTTATTTCCTTCTAAGTTTTTATGTTCAGATTCAATTATTTCATAATCATATATTTTAATAAGATTTAAAATACAAAGATTCATTTTTTCATGCTGTTGTGCAGTTCCTGAATTAGGATTACCTTTAATATAAACAATATCATAACAAGTCATATAAACTCTCTTTTAGTAAATTATTAAAATAATTATAGAAAATAATATAATAAAGAATGCTTAAATACTTATATTATTAAGCATAATTTTATAATAAATCAACTAAACTTCAAATAAAATTTAGGCTTAAGGTTTAAGCTGAACATAAGATGATTCCATCCTTCCTTATGCTTCATAATAAAATTATTATAGGAGTGTTTTTCATGAAAAAACTATTATTTACAACATTATTTACTGTCTTAAGTCTAGGTGCCCAAGCAAACTCATTAGATCTATTTTCTAATATTAAAGGTGAATTAAACATCGCTGGGGGAACTGCTCATATTAAATGTGAGAAAGAAGCTATAAAAAATATAATGAGAAAATATCCTGATATTTCTATAAGTATAGCAGGTGGTGGAAGTGGTCTTGGAATTAAACAAGTTAGCTCAAAACTAATACATTTAGCAAACTCAGGAAGAAAACCAAGTAAACAAGAAATTAAAAAAGGTAATTTAAAATTATATAGATTTGCTGTTGATGGTATTGGAATTATTGTTAATGCAAAAAGTCCATTAACTAATCTTAATACAAAACAACTTCAAGATATTTTTTCTGCAAAGATTAATAATTTCAAAGATTTAGGATTTAAAAATAATCCAATTAATTTATATACAAGAGATGAATCAAGTGCAACCAGAAAAGTATTTTGGAAAAAAGCTTTAAAAAAATCACTTATTTCAAAAACAGCTAGAGTTGTTTCATCAAATGCTGCAATGAAAACTGCAATTGCTAATGATATCAATGCTATTGGAATTATTTCTTTAGGCTTATTAAGCAAAGAAGTTAAAGCCTTAAGTATTAATAATATTTCACCAAGTTTAGAAAATATTAATAACTTTTCTTATCAAGTTGCAAGAGGACTTTATTTACTAAGTAATGATGAGCCAAAACCTTTAGCTAAAGCTTTTATTTCATATATGAGAAGTAAAGAAGGTGCCAAAATAGTTCAAAAACACGGATTTATTGCTGTAAATGAATAAACTCTTTTCTATAGTACTACTAATTATTACTTTTATTTGTAGTACTATGGTATTGTTTTTATTTTCTTATTTAACTTATTTATGTTTTGATTTATTTAATATAGAAGAGATAAAAGGTTTTTTTACCTTATCTTGGTATGTTCAAGAAAATGAATATGGAATACTTACAATGTTATTTTCATCACTACTTATAAGTTTTTTAGCCTTAGTTTTAGGTTTTCTTTTCTCTTTTAGCCTTGCTGGTATAATATTTTTAAGTAATAATAAAATTATAAAGTTTTTTTTAGAAAAAAGTGTTTTATTAATGGCCGCAGTTCCAACTGTAATATATGCCTTTGCAGCTTTATTTACCCTTGTTCCTTTTATAAGCACCAAGATTAACCCCTCTTCTACTTTAAGTATTTTAGTAGCTTTCTTAGTATTAAGTTTATTATTAGTTCCTACAATGACAGTGATTTTTTTAAATATTTTTTATTCTTTATCTAATAAATATAAAAAAACTTGTCTTAATTTAGGACTAAATAAAGATGATTTCTTCTTTAAATTTATTTTAAAAAATTCTTACAATGATTTAAGTATAGGAGTTATTTTAGCCCTTGCTAGAGCTTTAGGAGATACTATGATAGTTTTAATGCTTGCAGGAAATGCTTTAAGTTTTCCTACTTCAGTATTTGATTCAGCAAGAAGTTTAACCTCCCATATAGCTTTGATTTTTGCAAATGATTATGATTCTCTTGCTTTTAAAGCTATATTCTTTTGTGCATTTTTACTTATAAGCTCAAACTTTATACTTATATTTATCATTAAATATATAAAAAGAAAAAAATATGAATAAAACATATATATTTTATAAAATAGTATTTGCAGTTTTTGCTTTCTTATGTATGTTTTTAGTATATCTTCTCTTAGGTTTTGTTCTTTATAGAGGGTTTGGCTCTATTTCTTTAGATCTTATTTTCTCAGATACAAATATTATAGATGCTCTGTTATTTAAACAAAGAGTTTTTGATGGACTTTTTCCTGCAATAATTGGTACCTTGATGTTAATTAGTCTTTCTTTGTTTTTTGCCTTAATTCTAGGTTTTGCGGCTGGAATATACTTAAGTATTTATGCCCAAGGTTTTATAAAAGATTTTTTAAACAGCTGTTTTGAGTTATTAGCTAGTGTACCTTCTATCTTAATTGGTTTATTTTTTTTATTAGTAAGTATATATTTACATAATACTTATTTTGAAAACTTTTTACCTTCTTTGCTCTTATCTAGTTTAGCTCTAGCTTTATTAATACTTCCATATATTATAAAAAATACACAATATTCACTTGACCAAATTCCTTCAAAAATAAGAAATACTGCTTTGCATTTAGGACTTAGTCAAGTGCAAAATCTTTTTCATGTTCTTTTACCCTATGCAAGTAAAGAGCTTTTAAGTGGTGTGTTTTTAGCCCTAGGAAGAGCTTGTGAAGATACAGCTGTTATTATGTTAACAGGAGCAGTTGCTAGTGCTGGAATTGCTAATAGTATATTCTCAAAATATGAAGCCTTACCTTTTTATATTTATTATGTTTCAAGTACTTATAGCGATGAAAAAGAGTTAAATTCAGCTTTTGCAGCTTCCTTGATATTATTACTAATTGCTATTTCCTTATTTATAATAAGTAAATTTATACAAAAAAGAATCAGGAGTACTTATGTTTAAAATTAAAAACTTATCTTTAGGTTTCAAAGATAAAAACATCTTTAAAAATATTAATATGCATATAAAAGAAAATGAAATAAGTGCAATAATTGGACCAAGTGGTATTGGCAAAAGTTCTTTTTTACTTTGTTTAAACCAAATGATTAGATATGAAAAAACATATGATTTAAGTGGTGAGATTTTATATAAACATAATAATACTTATATAAACTTATTACAATTAAGTGAAAATGATTTAAGCTTTTATAGAAAACAGATAGTTTATGTTTCTCAAAATCCTGATCTTTTACCTATGAGTATTTATAATAATTTACTTTTTATTGCAAAAATACATAAAATTAAAGATTACGAAAAGAAAATAATTTCTTCATTAAAACAAGTATATTTATATGAAGAAATTAAACATCGACTAGATATAAGTGCAACTAGTCTCTCAGGAGGACAACAACAACGTTTAATTCTAGCACGTGCCTTATTACTAAATCCAAAAGTTCTTCTATTAGATGAACCAACAGCTTCACTAAATGAAGACTTAGGTTTAAAAATTGACTCTATGTTAAAGAATGAAAATAAAACAATAGTTATTATTTCTCACTTTAAAAAGCAAATTAAAAACTTAAGTACTAATATCTTTAAGTTGAATACTTAGACTTATTTGATTTTAATAGGAAGTAAACTTAGAAAACTCAAAGCTTCAGGAAGAGAAAATATTGCATCTTTAAGATCATTACATTTAGGATCAATTAGATAGTTTTTAGCTTTTTCGAAATTTGTCTTTTTTAGATTATTATTTAAAAAAACTGTTTGTTCTAAATCACAGTTATCAAAAAGTGCTTTTTCTAAATTACACTGCTCAAATCCACTATCTTTTATTTGGCAATTAGTGAATTTCATCAAACGCAAGTCCAAAAGATGAAATGAATTTTGAGATAAATTACAAGAATCAAATCTAAGCTCAAAAGGTTCAAAACAAGAGCTCCAAGAAAGACCTAAAAGTTTAGAGTTCTTAAAAAGAACATCATTAAAAGTGCAATTTGTTAACACGCTTAAGGATAAATCACAAGATATAAAAGTGCACTCAGTAAACTTACAATTAGAAAAACTACTTTTAGTAAAATTGCATTTAATAAAAGTACAATTATCAAAATAAATAGAACTTATATCCTCTTTTCACACTTAAAGTGCAACATAGAGTAATGTAAGATGTAAGGCTGATTGATATACAATTTAAGCTCAATATCTTGCAGGATAAATGGAGCATTAAATGGAAAAGTATAAACAATTAACCTTAGGTTTAAGGTATCAAATATTTGCTTATAAAAACGAAAATTATACACAATCTAAAATTGCAGAGTTACTAGGTGTTAATAAATCAACCATATCAAGAGAGCTTAAAAGAAATAGTAACAATGATTACTACAGTCCTGAGGATGCTCATATAAGTGCTGTCTCTAGAGACAAGTTTAAAGATAGGTATCACAAGATAACAAAGAAGTTAAAACTAAAGATTGGCAAGTTATTAAAAGAAGGATTATCTCCTGAGCAATTAACAGGAAGACTAAAACTACATAAAATAGCTAATATATCTTATGAAACAGTATATAGGTATATTTATGCAAATCAAATAAGTGGTGGAAGATTATATAAATATTTAAGACATAAGAACAAAAAGTATGGAAATAGAAGTAGTCAATATAAAACAAGAGGTCAAATAAAGAATAGAGTTAATATAAGTCAACGAGCTAAAATAATTGAGACTAAAACTAGATTTGGAGACTTTGAAGTAGATACTATTATTGGGAAAGACCATAAAGGTGCAATTGTTACATTAGTAGATAGAAAGAGTAAGTTTACACTAATGAGGATAGTTGAATCAAAACAAGCTGGTGCAGTTACGCAAGCTATTATAGAGTTGTTATATCCAATAAGGAATTTAGTTCATACCATTACATCAGATAATGGCAAAGAGTTTTCTTATCATGAAGAAATAGCAAAAGAATTAAATATAAAGTTTTATTTTTGTGATCCTTATTCATCTTGGCAAAGAGGATTAAATGAACATACAAATGGATTGGTGAGAGAATATATTCCTAAAAAATCAAGCTTTGAGAATGTAAATAATACTCAAATACTTATAATACAAAACAGGTTAAATAATAGACCAAGAAAGATACTAAAATATTATACTCCGAATGAGATATTTTTGAAGGAAGTTTCAAGAAAGATGGTGGCATAATTTTGCCTATATTTGTTGCACTTTAGAGTTGAATTGGCGTATTTTTATCATCATATTCGAAGAATTCTTCTTCCCAGTAATCATTATTCTTAAACATAAAACTCTTTTTATTTTGATTTTATCATATAAAATAAAAATAAAGTAAATAATACTCATTTATTATAAATAATAAATGTTATATTAATTTAAAGATAAGAAAAATTAAATATATAATTTAAACTTTACAAAAAAGATGTGATAAAGAACTATTCGTTATTATATGCAAAATTATTAATATAAAATTATTTTAGGAAAATTATGCTACAAAATGAAATAACACAAGAGAATATAACTTTATTAGTTCACAACTTTTATTCAAAAGTTTTAAAAAATGATTCTATATCTCCTTTTTTTATTAAAAAACTAGGTAAAAATATGGAATCAAAAACATGGAAAAAACATCTTTTACTAATTAGTGATTTTTGGTTTACTATTTCTACAAAAAAAGGGACATATAATGGCTCACCTTTTGCACCTCATATGAAAATTGAAGGATTAAAAAGAGACTCTTTTGAAATATGGTTAAAACTTTTTTTTCAAACATTAGATGAAATTTTTATACAAAATATTGCAAATGCATTTAAGGAAAGAAGTTCACTAATAGCTTCTAACTTTATGAGAAACCTAGCAATACAGTAAAAAACTAAGAAAAAAAGAAAACTAATGCTTTGTACAAAACACACGTATTCTTATCTTATATTTTATTTATTAAGCTATACTGATGATATAATTTAAACAAAGGAGATAAAATGGCAAAAGGTAAAGACGTTCAAAAAGCAGATAAAAAAGTACCTGCTAAATCATTAAAAGAAAAAAGAGCTGATAAAAAAGCAAAAAAAGCTTCAAAATAATTTATTAAAATAAAATCTATTTAAACCTGGTATTATCAAAATATTTATTACCAGGAAGATTTTATTTTTAAAATAAACCTCTATATAAAAATTAGTTCTAAACTTAATACTTTTATTTACAAAAAGAAAAATTTTTATTTGAATAAGAAAATAGCTTATTTAGATAAATCAATCCATCATAATTATCTTCAAAACCAACAGTATCTCTGCTTTCATAAAAACCTAAGAACTTTATATAAACTTTTTGATAAGGTCTTTTTCTAATATTTGCAAGATATAAAGATGTCTGTTCTATTACTCTTAAATCTTCACCATTTAACCAATATATTTTAGAATCATTACAAGGTTTAAAAGCTGATACTTCATGCCCATAAGTAAAATATCCCTCAAATTCAAGGTTTTTAGAACTAGAACAAGAAATAAACGATAATGGTATTAATAATAAAAAATAATTAAAAAATATGTTCATATTTTCTCCTATTATAAAATATATTATTTAGTAAATATATTTGTATTTTAATATAAATATTATAAAACTATATAAATTTATTAGCTTATTTTGATATTATTCCATAATGAATTTAAGTAATGAACAAATAAATATAATAAATGCAAAAGAAGACTCTTTTAAAATAAATGCAGTTGCGGGTAGTGGGAAAACAACTACACTTTTAGAATATGCAAAAAATAATAGCAACTTAAGAATTTTATATCTTGCATATAACAAATCTTTACAAGTATCAATTCAAGAAAAATTAAAAGAATATGAACCTTCTTGTATAAATCATATGAGAATAAGTACCATACATGCTTTAGCTTATAAATATACCAATGCATATCAGTATAAGCTCACACATGATTTAAAAATACAAGTAATAGAAAAATGTTTATGCCAATATGAGCAAGAAACAAATCAAAAAAACAACTATTTTCCAATAGCTGAATATATTGCTTTGATAAAAGATTTGGTAAATTATTACTGTAATTCTTCTTTAATAGCTCTTGATTTAGAACTTTTAAAAAAGTACAAAAAACAAAGTGAATTAGGAGTAAAAATAATAAAACTCCTAGAAAATGATGAACAAAAAGCCTTAAATCATTTAAAACATATTTTAAGTGCAATGAAAAACAAAAAAATAGATGTTATTCATGATTTTTATTTAAAAATGTTTTACTTAAATAAAAAAATTCTTAAAACCTTACCTTATGATTTAATCTTAGTAGATGAAGCACAAGATATTTCTGATGTTATGATTGCTATTATTGAAGAACAAAATTGTAGACGTATCTATATAGGTGATTCTTTTCAGCAAATATACTCATTTAGATACGCAATAAATGCTTTGCATAAAATAGATTTACCTTCTTACACTTTATCAAAAAGTTTCAGGTTTGGAAATACATATGCCAAAGTTTTAGAAAATAATTTAAATGACTTATATAAACTCCAAACAAATAAACTTCTTAATATATCAGGAACTTCTAATATTACAAACGAAGGTAAAAATGTTATTAATTTAAATAAACCATATTGTGTAATAGCACGCTCAACTTTTGGTCTTATTCAAGAAATAGTACAATTATTAAAAAAAGATAAAAAAATATTTTTTGAAGGTGGATATAGTTCTTATTCATTTATGAATCAAACTGTTTATTCTCTTTTTTATCTAAAAGAAAAAAAGTTTGATAAAATTACCCTAAGTGAAATAAAAGAGTTTGACTCAATACAAGAACTAGAAGAATTCGCCAAAGATACAAAAAATCAAGACTTTTTAAATGTAATAAAATTTATAAATACCTATGGTGATAATATTTTTGATATAAACAAAAAAATAAAAGAAAAACTAACAAATAAAAAAGAAGATGCAGATATAATTTTTACCACTACTCATAAATCAAAAGGTCAAGAATATGACCAAGTTATTATGGCAAATGATTTTATATCTAAAAAAGACATAACAAACCCAAAAAATAAAATGTCTTATACTCAAGTTATAGAAGAATTAAATATTTATTACGTAGCAGCAACAAGAGCAAAAAAAGCAATACAACTAAGCTGTTTAAATACTACTTATACTTATGCCCAAAATGAACAAACAAAAACAATAGCTAATAAATATAAGAAAAAAACGACAAAGAAAAAGATGAAAAACTTACAAGAAGAATGGCTTGAAAATAATAGAGTTAAAAAAGATGCTATTTTTTAATTTTATTAAGAAGAAAAATATTTTACATTAAAATTGTTTGATTTCGTCCATTCTCTTTTGCTTTATAAAGTGCTCTATCAACTCTTTGTAATAAATCATCAATATTTTCTTCTTTATTTTCTAAGGAAGTAAGACCAATACTCACAGATATTTTTATTGCTTTTTTATTTAAAAGTAAATCAGTATTATTTATGAGTTTTCGTAAATTTTCACAAATAATATAAGCACCTTCTTTATTCGTCATTGGTAAAATCAAAATAAATTCTTCTCCACCCCATCTTGCAAACATATCACTATTTCTAATACTATTTTCACAAAGATTAGATAAATGCTGTAAAACTAAGTCCCCTACTTCATGACCATAAGAATCATTAACTTTTTTAAAAAAATCAATATCAAAAAAGCACAAAGAAAAATCACTTTTTTCTCTTTTACATAAGCTTATATACTTTTTCATAAAATCAAGAGCTGATCTTCTATTTGATAATTGAGTTAAAATATCAGTATTAGCCATTTTTTTAAGTGATTTATTTAAATTTTGAAGTTTTATTTTTTGAGTAAAAGATCTTTTTTCTAAATAAAATATAAAACATGAAGTTAGAAAAGCCAAAATGAAAATAATTCCTTGAACAATATACTTATTAAAAGAATTTTTTTCAATATAATTAATTACTAAATGCCAATGCGCATTTGGAACTTTTATTGCATAAGATTTTGCATTACTATTTAGTTCTAATTTAGACTGCATAATAACAGTACTATCTGGAAAATCTGGATTATTCCCATAAAGTTTAAATGCTAATTTAGACTTATCAAGTCCATGTAAAGATTTTTCTAAAATATCACTTATATAAAGAATTGTTGTAGAAAATCCCCAAAATACACTTTTCCCATTTTTCATTTTTGAAATAGGTTTTCGTACAATCACAGCTAGTTTTTGATTTTGTATAAGTTTTATTGGACCTATGAAAATTATTCCATTTCGTTCAATAGCCCTTAATGCCCCTGCTATTCTTTTAGGGTCAGATAAAAGATTATGTCCTATTGCTTTTTCATGATTTTTTAAAGGATATATATATTTTATAATACCATTGGGAGCTAGCTGAACAGCTTTTATTGAAGGAGTATTTTTTATAATCTCTTTTGCCCAATTCTCAAAGTTATTTGTTTTGAAATTATCAAGTCTTAACATAGATTCAAGAGTAGAGGTTGAAAGTATTCCCATAGTAATTTGTTGTTGAACATTTTGAGCTATAACAAAACTAGCTGCATTTAAGGTATTATTTTGTTTTTCTTTTGCATATACATTTACAAAGTTTAGTATAAACTCACCCATAATTAATAAAGAGATAAAGGTAAGCAAGGGATATAAAATTTTAGTCAAAAACAACCTTTTTAAAAGATTACATTAGCTAAAAAAAGCTTATATACTTATAATAACTACTTGTTTTATCTTAAAAAAAGTAGCACTTTAAAATACTTAAAATTAAGTTTGGAACGTAAGTCTATAAATTTTAGGACTGAGTTTTTTGTATCTTTTAAAAAACCTACCAAAGTCTGAACTATTTGTGAAATGTAAAGATGAAGAAATTTCTTTAATACTCAAATTAGTATAACAAAGTTGATATTGTATTTCTTTTATAATCCTTTTATGAATTAAAAAAAGAGCTGATTCATTTAGCTTATCTTTTATTGTTTCACTTAAGTGTTTTGAACTTATTCCTAAAAGAGAAGCATACTCTTGTACTGATTTTTTCTTTTGAAAGTTTTCTTCAATTAAGGCTAAAAATTGTTTTGATATTTGATTTGACCTAGTATTTATTTCTATACTTAGGCTTGAATTTTTCTCACGTTTTAAAAGATATAAAATTTGTAAAAGCAATGTTTTTGAATATTCTTTATAATCAATTTTTTTATCCTTATATTCAATATTTAAGAGCTTAAAAAGACTAAATATTTGGAAATAAGATTCTTCGTTCAATTGTCTTGGTTTAAAATCTTTTGAAAAAGACTCTAAAAGTTCTTTATTATTAGAGTTAGTGGAAACTAAAAAATCATATTCAAAAAAAATAATTAAAGATTCACATTCAGTACTAATATCTTCAAATGAATAAATAGTCCCAGGAAGAACCAAATGCAAGGAGTGTTCGTTTGCTTCATTAGAATATTGATTAATATGTCTTCGTGATGTGCCTTTAAGATTTAGAATAAGAATATAAGGTGAGCAACAAATAGGAATAGATTGTTTTTTTTTACCTTTATTTTGTAAAATAACAAAATCTTTAGCTTCAAAATCTTTGGAATAAGTATTCATTCCATAAAGAGGATTCTTTTCATATATATTTTTATAAATATTAAGACTGTTTGATATATTCATTAATGGCAAAGAACCCTTGCGTCTTAGTTCCGAAAAACAAGTACTTTGTGTTCTATCTTTGTATTTATTCATAGTTTTTCCTATTTAAGCTTATTTTAGCAAAAATAATTTTAGTATAAGTATAAAGTTTCTTCAAACTTTATACTTATACTTGTCCTATGCTTTAAAAAGTAATTCATATGCTTTTTTATTCTTATACATAACAATTAAAAGTGAAAATACAATAAAAGCAGAAGGAGTAATTCCATTCATATCTAAAAATAGATGTGCCAAAAGTGCATTAAGCATAAAAGGGAAAAGAATAACTGCCATTAAAGAAGTATATTTATTAAGTAAAAAAGAAATACCTGTTATTATTTCAACAATAGCCATAAAAGGAAAGATATATTTCGTTTTATATACTGCTGTCCCAAAAGCTGCCATTTGCTCATTAGCTGGAGGCATTTGCAAAAATTGCAAAAACCCGTTTAATCCAAATACTATTACTAATAATCCAGCAAGTATTTGTATACCTAAAATTATTTTTGTTTTCATGTTTTTCCTTTAGTGAAGAAATCTTCGTTTTTATGAAGATAAGTTTAACATCAAAAAGAATATATACAAAGAGCAAAAAAGCACAATTATATGCAAAAACACGGAAATGATAAGAAAATAATGAAAAAAACTACTATTTTATACACTAAATTATAAATTTAATATATTTTCTTAAATTTTTAATTATCTGAGAACTTACCCTAAGGTATGGTATGATTATTCAAAGGATAATAATAAAAAATTCATAAATATTTTTTAGATTTATTTTTAAACTCAAATTAATAAGGGAAAAAATGGTTGAAAGTATTTTCACCTTTTATATATTTATAATAATGTCAGCAATAGCAAAGATTCACGTATATTGGCTAAGAGGTGGTTATTGGCCAGGAAAAGATAAAAATGATTTAGTAAATAAAGTTTTACAAAAAGGAGAAGTTTTTCCTTCGTTGTTAGCTTGTATCTTTGTAATTATTATATTTGTAATAATAGCCATTTTCCCACTTATTTCATATCTGAAAATTGAACTTGGAGTATTTAATGCTTATATAGAATATATTTATTTATTTTTTGCAAGTATATTTTTATTAAGAGCAGCACTTGTTTTTATTCCAAATATGAAAAATAAAGCACATAAACTTTTTATTCTTTATAATAAAAAGTATTATTCACCTCTTTGTTTTTCTCTATGTATCTCTTATTTTATTTTATATTTAAATTATTAAAAGAAAGGAAGAATTTGATAAAAGAATTTATGATATTTTTTTTAGCAGCATTTTTTGAAATTATAGGTTGTTATAGTTTTTTCTTAGTTTTTAAAGAAGGAAAAACTTCATTTTTTATAGGTATTGGTATAATTTCATTAATTTCATTTGCTTATTTATTAACAAAAATAAACCTAGAATTTGCTGGTAGAATATATGTAATTTATGGTGGTATTTATATTATATCATCACTTGCCTGGTTATATTTTGTAGAAAAGCAACTTTTTAATAAGTGGGATATTAGTGGATCACTTATAATTTTTATAGGAATTTGTATAATTCTATTTGGAAATCAAAAAGTTTTAGTTTAAATTATATACTAACAATAAATATGCTTTATATCTAGTAGAAAAATATTATTGTTAGTATTTTATTTAGAAACTTAGGACTTAGTATTATTTGCAATTCCAAAAGGTATATGAACCATAGGAATATTACCTTCTTTAGATTGCAAATGACCTTTTTGATCATCAAAGAACATATGTGGCTTTATTCTTGATAAGATTCTATCTTTATCCATACCACCTAAAAAAAATATTTCATTTGCACTTACTCCCCAATGTTCAAGTGTTGTTATTACACGTTCATGTGCAGGGGCATTTCTAGCTGTTACAATAGAAGTTCTTATTATACGTTTATAGTTTTTGTCTATTTCTACCTCAAGATCTTCAAGTTTTTGTAAAGAAGATAGTTTTTTAAATAAATCGGCTAAAGGTCCAGATTGATGTGGAATATCAGACTTAGAAACTTCATATTCATAAAAATCTGGGAGTTTTCCATTTTGAAAAATTGATTCAGCTTCATCATCAGCAATAACTCCATCAAAATCAAAAGCAATTCTTAACTCTTCATCTCCCTCATCATTAACTATTGCGCTTGGAAGAACAACACCAGCAGGATATCCTGCGTCAATTGCATTTTTGACATCTAACTCATTTGCAGATAAGAAAAGTGAAGCATTAAATGCTGGTACATATTCATATGGTGATTTACCTTCCATAAAGGCTGCTCTTGAGATATTTAAACCATAATAATTAATAGATCTAAATACTCTCTTACCCGTTACTGCTGAATTTCTAGATAATAAAACAACTTCTACAGGTAATTGTTCTTTAAATCTATTATTAATATTAAGAAACCTCTTAATAAAAGGAAAAGCCACACCTTTTTTCAATACTTTATTTAAGTTTTTTTCTTGAAATTCTTTATACGCTTTTGCACCTTTTTCTTCAAATACAGTATTAGATTCAGATAAGTCAAAAAGTGCACTAGATGCTACTGCAATTACTAACTTTTTTTCTATTGGATATGCCATATTATTCCTTTAATAGTATTATTTATAATTAAAATAAAAGATATTACTGTCATTTATTTTTCTAAAATTATAACAAAAATTAAGCAAAATTCACTTAATTATTAAATTGAAGTGGATAATTAAAATACATAGGTAAGATAAAGTTAAACTAAAAGATTTATATAAAAGTACTTATATAAGTATTATATTTTTAAATAAAATAATAAGAAATAAAGCTAAAGTAAACAGGCACCATTAATATATTAAATGCAAAGAACAGCATGAAACTAAGCAAATATTAAAAGGTTCCTGTTTACTTTATCTTTATGACTTTTTATATGATACAGAAAATGTGTCACAGTTTGTGTCACAAAAATTTCATTTTTGATGAAATTATAAAATCTTTTATTTTAAGAGTATTTAATTTTAATTTCTACTCTTATTCATCATCTCCATATCATAAACTCTGAACTATTTTTAAGATGATAATCTAGTTACTTTATTATTACTGAATGTTATAATTTTTTATTATTAAATATTTAATTATTAGTAAATCTCTATATAAACTTAAAATATAATACTAATTTAACAATTAATTTACACTTCTTTTGTATTATGTATAAAAAAAGGGAAAAGATGTATAAAAAAATTATTTTTAAGCACTTGAATTTCATATATTGACTACAAATGTATATAAAGCAAGTAATTTTTTAAAAATATATGAAATTAGAAAAGAGATATATTGGAACTAACAACACTGTTTTCTATTTTTATTATAGGTTTATCTTACGGAGCAACAGCATGTATGTTTTCTTGCATGCCCTTTCTTAGTCCTTTACTAGTTAGTAATTCAAATAATACAAAACAAGCTTTGGGAATTATTATACCTTTTAGTTTAGGAAGAATTTTTTCTTATACATTAATAGCAATTATTGCATATCTTAGTTCATCTTTAGTAAAAGAAGTTCTTGATAATAATAGTTTATTTAGTATTATTTTAGGAATTAGCACAATCTTTATGGGAATTTTTTTAATATATAAAAGTTATAAGTCCCCTATTTCATGTGGACATTCAAAATCATTAGTAAAAAAACCAAAATTAAATAAAATTGGTTTTTTTACTATTGGGGCAACAATGTCAGTAAATCCTTGTGCTCCAATTATGGCACTTCTTTCAGTTGCCCTTAATAGTAACTCTTTTTATAATGCAGCTGCTTTAGGTCTATTTTTTGGACTAGGTGCAGTTATCTTTTCTATCATTTTTTATGGATTTATAATATCAAAAATGATTAAAGGATTAATGGCTCAATTTTCATCTTATAAGTTATATATAGAACGACTAGCTGCTATTTTATTAATAATTGTAGGTGTATTAGTATTAAATGGTGTTTTAATA
The DNA here is from genome assembly GCA_965224485.1 of Arcobacteraceae bacterium. Lineage (GTDB taxonomy): Bacteria > Campylobacterota > Campylobacteria > Campylobacterales > Arcobacteraceae > NORP36. The sequence continues at coordinate 115,721 of CBDCZH010000019.1, forward strand.
CTTTAATTTAAAAAAAAACAGGAAATATAATGGTAGATTTTATAAAACGTGACAAAAATGATATTTATTCTAAGCCTATTTTAGGCTTTTTATTTAAAAATCAAAAATTTTTAATAACTTTAAAAATAGTGGTTTTAGCACTATTTTTATATGCACTTTATTTTGGCTTTGCAAATACAGGGAAAAACAATATTTTTACAAAAGCTATTTTTTGGGGAATCTTTTGGTCTTTATTTATGGTTGTGACACTTCCCTCATTTGGACGAATTTTTTGTGGAATTTGTCCACATGGATTTATGGGTAAATATATCACTAAATTTGGATTAAAAAAAACCATGCCTAAATGGATGCAAAATAAATATATAGGTATATTTTTACTTGTAATTGGCTGGTGGGCTGTATATTATATGTTTCCAGGACTTTTACGAAGCCCTCTTGGAACTGCTTTAATGTTTACTATTTTAACACTTTTATCTTTTGTGATTTATTTTATTTATAAAAACATGAGTTATTGTAAATATATCTGTCCAATAGGAACTTTAACTAGTGCCTATTCTAAACTCTCATTTACTTGGCTTGGCACGTATAAAAGTGCCTGTAGTGAGTGTAAAACATTTGATTGTGCAAAAGCATGTCCGTATAGCTTAAAACCATTTACTTTTGATAAAAAAAATTCTATGGGTGATTGTACTTTATGTATGGATTGTAGTGATGCCTGTGAGGCTGTTAGTTTTAAATTCAAAAAACCATCAAGCTCACTATTTTCAAACTTTAAAATTGTAAAAGCTGAAATTTGGGTATATATACTTATATTAGCTTCAATTCCTATAACTATGTCATTTCATCATGGTATTGGAAGAAGTAATGCAGCATCTGAAATGATATGGTCAAAAACGGCTGAATTTTTTAAAGCTTTTGTAAATTTTTCTTATATTGATTTTATTGGATTATTTGCTTTTTTGTATGCAGTATTATTTACAGTACTTGCTGCAACAATTGGTATGTTTATAAGCTCTAAAATACTAAAAAAAGATTTTACAAGTGTATTTTATGATTTAGGCTACTCTTATGCTCCTTTATTTATTCTAGGTTCAATTGCTCACTCTTTAGAGGCATTTTTCACAAGAGGATATAAACAAATTCTTGAAGGTTTTGCACAAGGTTTTGGTTTTAGTATTGAAGTTGCATCTTTAGCAAAAAGAGGTGATTCTTGGCTTCATATGTTTGGCGCGTTAAAATGGATTGCAATTATTTGGGCACTAATTATTTTATATAAAAGAATGAAAAGACTTGACGTATCAAAATTAAGAAAAATAATAGCTTACCCTTTTGCTGCATCTTTAGTGATATTTTTCTTAAGTGTTAATATGTATAAAGCTCATATTCTTGAAACATATGGAAGAACCTCTAATTCTCATGGAAATCATAATAAACATAAAAATATGAATCACTCTTCTCATAATAACCCTACTTCATATCAAAATAAAATGATTCAAGAACCTTCTGCTTTAGATAGCATTTATTTTGTAGATAAAGATCCTATGTTAAATAAACAAAGAGCCTCTATGGCTCATAATTATGGAAGAAAAAGAGGAGAAATTCCTAGTAAAAAAGTTTGGCCTGTATTTAAAGATGCTTCTAATAGTGTAAATTGTATTAAAGATATAAGTGCTAACTTATATCTACTTGATTATGATTTAAAAGTTACACAAGTAAAACAATCAAAAAAAAGGGGATGTAAAACTATAAGTTTTAAAATGCCTGAAAATGGATACTACAATCTTTTTTACACTAATAAAATAGTTAATAATGATATTTTATACAATACCCTAGCAAAATATGAATTTAGAAGATTTAATCATAGCAATGATGCCATTTATGATGAGCAAAAAATGTCAGCTCATAGTATAAGAGAGGTTTCTTTTGATATTTTAAGACTTAGAGAAAAAGGTGAAACATTTTATCATAGACTTTATTCTGGGCAAAAAATTAGATTTAAAGTTTTACTTGATGGAAAAAAAGCTTCAAATATAGATGTAACAATGCAAACAAAAACAGCCTGGGAAAAAACTAGCAAAACTAATAAAGAAGGAATAGTTACTTTTACACTTGTAAAAGATTATTTTCCAAAATGGAATGAATTTGATAAAAGACATAAAAATGAGTTTTTAATAAGTGCAAATTATGCAAAAACGATAAATGGAAGATATGAAAATAAAAAGTATTCAAAGATAAAGTATACAATAAGCTACCCAAGTATGTATTATCCAGAAAGTAGTGGCTACCAATCATATGCTTATGGATTATTTGCAACAATATTTACTATGCTTATATCTGGATTTGTTATTTATTGGTATAGAAAAAGAAGAGAAAAACCTTTTCAAGAGGTGAAATTTCATGAATAGAATTAGAAACTTTATAAACAACGCAAATATAAGTAGATTTCGTTTTTTCTTACAATTATTTTTCTTTATAATTTTTGTTTATGGTAGTTATTTTTCAATAAATCTTGGAAATAAAATCCCTGTATTTTCTTGTGGGTACGACAGAATGAATGGTGCAATGTGTTATTTTTTACCACTACAACATCAACTAGCACGTCCTTTAGATGTACTATTTAGTGCTGCTAGTATTACAGTACTAACTGGATTTCTTAACTTTTTTACTTTGGTTTATTGTTTTTAATAAAGCTTGGTGTGGTTATGCCTGTCCACTTGGAACCATGCAAGATTGGATGACATCATTAAGAAAAAGAATGGGCATACAATACAGTACTTATAATCAAGTTCAATTTGATAAATTAAAAAAAATAAAATATATTATGTTAGCCCTTGTTATTCTTGCACCAATGGCTGTTGGAATGGGATTATTAAGTGGTGAGTGGAGAACTGCTTTTTGCGAAATATGTCCAGGAAGAATGATAACACCTCTATTTGTTGGTGATACATCACAGTGGAGTTTAGACTTTTCAAATACAAGTGCTATGATTTTGACATCTTTGGGTTTAATGGTTACTGGTTTATTTTTTGTAGGATCGTTTATTAAAAAAAGATTCTTTTGTTTTTTCTGTCCAATGAGTGCTATGCATTATATTTTTTCTGATGTTTCCGTTCTTAAACTTAAAAAAGATGGGGATAAGTGTACGAAATGTGGTGATTGTTACAATGTTTGTGATATGCAAATAAAAGATATTGCAGATGATGTTAAAAGTAAAAACATACTAAGAGATGATTGTATATTTTGTATGAAATGTGTAGCTGCTTGTCCTGAAGATGATGCATTACATGTTGATATTTTAAATATGAAAGTATTTACATCAACAAAAGGTGGTTTTGTAAAAAGAATGCAGATGGATAAATGGGAGAAAAAAGATGACTAGTGAACTAAATAAACGAAATATAGAAACACCAAAGCAAAGACAAAATCGTCATAAAGCAATGGAAGCTATGAAAGTATTAAATACTATAAGAGAAGATTTTACACCCTTTCCTGAAGCGATGAACTATTTTTATGATTTGTTTGAACGAGTATATTGTAAACAAGAATCTTTACATAAGAACAAAGTAAAAGTAGGAACTATGTGTATTCAAGTGCCATCTGAGATAATTTATGCACTGGATGCAGTTCCAATTAGATTATGTAACGGATTTTATACAGATGATGAGATAGGAAGTGATTTTCTTCCATCTAAATCTTGCCCACTTGTAAAAGCAACAGTAGGACAGTTTGCCTCAAAGAATTTTACAGATAAACCAGATGTTATAGTTTCTCCTACGACTTGTGATCAAAAAACAAAATCAGGAGCAATTATAGAGAGTTTTGGTTACTCAATTTATGATATGGAGTTTCCAAGAACAAAAGAAAGCGCTGAGAGTCGTGAGTATTGGAGGAGAAGTGTTAGAAAGTTTACAAAAGAGTTATCTTTAAACTTAGGAGTGAAACTAACAAAGAAAAAACTTAAAGAATCAATTCAAAAAATAGGATATGCGCAACATCTTTATCATAAATTAAATATATTACGAAAAAACTCAAATTCGCCAATTTTAGGTAAAGATATGTTTTTAGTTACAAATGCCTTCTTTTTTGACAAAATAGATAATTGGATAGAAGCTGTTAAAAACCTTTTAGAAGAGTGTGAGCAAAGAGTTAAAAATGAAGTAAATTCAGCAAGAAAAAGAAGTCCAAGAATTGTTTATACTGGTTCACCTCCAATATTTCCAAACTTAAAAATACCACTTTTAATAGAACAATCTGATGCAATAATTGTAGCAGATGAAACTTGTAGTTCAAATAGAATGTTTAATGACATGATTAGCGTGGATGAATGGTTTGTAAATGATATGGTTGATTCTATTGCAGATAAATACCTTAAAGGGTGTACCTGCCCAATATTCACTAAAAATAATGACAGAATAAGAAGAATTATAGATCTTGTTAAAACTTATAAAGCTGAAGGTGTAGTTTATCAAGCATTTGCAGGTTGCCAAGTATATGAAATGGAGCAAAGATCAGTTTTACAAGCAATGGAAAAAGAAGCAATTCCTATATTGTATATAGAAAGTGATTATTCTCCAAGTCATTTAGGACAATTAACCACAAGAATTGAGGCATTTGTAGAGTCTTTAAAAAATAGAAGAAGGAAAAAATAGTGAAATATTTCGCAGGAATAGATATAGGTTCAACTGCTATAAAAGTTGCATTAGTAAATGAAAATCAAGACTTAGTTGGACATAGAATTAGTGCTAGTGGAAGTATGTTTTATAAATATGCAAAACAGAGTTTAAAAGAAATGCTTGAAAATCTAAATATAGATGAAAAGGATTTAGTTTATACAGTTTCAACTGGCTATGGAAGAAAACTTTTTAAAGAAGCAGATGAAAACATAAGTGAAATTACAGCAAATGCTATGGGTGCTGTTGCTGCTGCTAAAGGTAAGTGTAATATAAAAACTATTATAAATATAGGTGGTCAAGATTCAAAAGCTATTTCACTTGATAGTGAAGGAAATGTAGTGAATTTTGCCATGAATGATAGATGTGCAGCAGGAACTGGAAAATTTCTAGATGTTGTGGCTATGAATTTAGAACTTGAAGTTGATGAGTTAGGTGATCGTCATTTTAAATCAAAAGGAACTCCTTTAGCTATAAATAGTACTTGTGCGGTATTTGCAGAATCAGAAATTATTGGACTTTTAGGAAATAATCATAGCGTTGAAGATATAGTAGCAGGCGTTCACTACTCAATAGCAAAAAGAGTTATAAAACTAGTTAAAAGAGTTGGGATAAAAGACTCTATTTATTTTGATGGAGGACCTGCTTTAAATAAAGGTTTAGTTCACTCACTAGAAAATGAATTAGGAAAAGAGATTTTTATACCTGAATTTCCACAAATCACCACATCTTATGGAGCAGCTATTTTGGCATATGAAGCTTATACTTATGAAAATGAGGAAAATTAAAATATATGTTTGATAGAGTTTTAAAATTTTTTATTGAAAACTATAAAATAAACTATGCTTTGTTTTTATTACTTTTTATTATTGGTATTTATTCATATAATAAAATACCAAAAGAGATATCTCCTAGTATTGAAGCCAATAGTGTAACAATAAGAGGTTCTTACAGTGGTGCTTCTGTTGATATTTTAAATAAAATGGCAGTACAAGAGATTGAAAATGAGACTAAAAATATAAATGGTGTGAAATCTATAACTTCGGTTATTTCACCAGGTAGATTTTCTATTATTTTAGAACTTAATAAAAGTGCAAATAAACTTAAAGTAAGAGAAGATGTTAAAGATGCTATAAACACGATAAAATCAAATCTTCCAAGTGATATGAATGAACCTATTGTAAAAAATGTTGCTCATTCAAGAAGTATTATGCATGTATCAATTCTTTCATCAAAAGTTCCAAATTATATATTAAAAGATTTAGCTAAAAAATTTAAAAATAAACTTCTAAATTTAAAAAACATTTCAGATGTTACTATATTTGGAGACTCTAAGAGGTTTTATGAAGTTTTGATAAATGAAAAAAAGGTTGCCGCATATAATCTTAGTTTAGATGATATTTTAAAAACCATTTCTGAGCTATCTTATATTTATCCTTTGGGAAAAATCAATGATATAAAAAAACAATATTACCTCTCAACTTCAAATGGTAAAAGATTCTCAAATGAATTTGAAAATACTATTTTAAATATTAATAATCAAAAAATTATGTTAAAAGATATAGCAAAAATCAATAAACGATATGAAGATTCTTCAACATTAGCTAGTATGAATGCTAAAAATTCCATAACCTTAGCTATTTCTCAAAATCCAAAAGGTGATGCAATAAGAATAGCAAAAAGCATAAATGAACTTATTTCAAAAATGAAAATAAAAGATGTTGATTTTGATATAAGAAGAGATCAATCAAGTATTATAAAAGATAGATTAAATATTGTTATTTCAAATATTTTACTTGCAATTATACTTATAACATTTTTAACATTTTTACTTATAAATATTCGTATGGCATTTATAATTGCACTTGGAATTCCAACATCATTTATGTTAGGTTCTATTTATTTTTATTTTACAGGATATAGTATAAATATAAACTCTTTAATTGGTGTTTTAATAGCAATTGGAATTATTGTTGATGATGCTATAGTTGTAAGTGAAAATATACAACAATATATTGAAAAAGGGTATTCACCTAAGCAAGCAGCATTCTTAGGAACAAAAGAAGTTGCAAAACCAGTAATCCTAGCTACAATTACTACACTATTTGCTTTTATACCTTTGTTAATGTTAAGTGGAAGATTAGGAGAGATAATACAACTTATTCCTATTGCCTTTAGTGCTTTAGTAATAGCATCTCTAATAGAATCTTTTATTTTTTTACCAATTCACGCTACACATATATTGAATAAAAACTCAAGAACTCTTTCTTGGGATAAAATCAATAATTTATATTCAAAACTACTTCAAGTATTTGTGAAATATCAAAAAAGCTTTTTATTGATGTTTTTAATAATAGTACCTATTTTAATATATACTGGCGTTAAGAATTCTAAGTTTCAGATGTTTCAATCTTTTGATGCAAGCTCAATTAGTATTACATTTAAAGCAATGCCTACAACTAGCCTAGAAGAATCTTTAAAAATAGTACAAAAAATAGAAAAAGATATCTTAGAAAATGCAGACAAATTTTATGTAAAAAATGTAAGTTCAACTGCTGGATATAGGAAAAGTGCTACAGGAGGTGCTGAAATGTATCCTTATGTTGGATATATATCTCTTGAACTTTTCAAGAAAAAACCATCAAATTTTGTTGATATTTATATCACTCCATATTTAAGTTTTTATTATGATGATAAAGACAAAATAAGAGATGTTTCTTCACAAAAAATATCAAAAGAATTACGAAAATGGCTAAAAATACAAAAATACAAAAAAAGATTTAACTTAAGTAATCTAATGGTTGTAGAAAAAAGAATGGGTCATGTAAAAGCTGATATTAGAATTGGTGTTGTAAGTGATGATTATCAAAAAGCCATAAAAGCAGTCAGAATACTTGAAAATAGTTTTGAAAAGATTAAAGGAATAAAATATTTTGGTGATAATATCAAAATGGGTGCAGATGAGATAAAACTGAAAATAAATTCTTATGGTGAAAAGCTTGGCATTACAGAAAGATTTTTAGGTAATTATATTTCAAATTTATATTTATCAAAAACTTCTGGTGTAATATTTGATAATAAAGAACTTTTAGATGTAAAAATAAAATCCTTCAATAAAGATGATTTTGAAAATTTCAATCTACTTTCCATACCACTAAAAGATGGTTCATCTGTACAACTTAAAGATATTTGTAAATTTGAAATAATAAAATCTTTAGAAAAATTAGTTAAAGATAATGGGGAAACAAACTTTTATGTTTTTGCAAATGTAAACCCATCTATTATAACAGCCAGTGAAGTCATAGAAAAAATACAAGCTATAATAAAAAAACTCAAAAAAGATGGAATTAGATTAAAATTTAAAGGAGAAGCACAACAGAAAGAAACTTTAAAAACAGAAATGATTTTAGCATCAGCCTTAGCTATAGTTTTAATTTTTATCTCTATTTTGTATTTGTTTAATTCATTAAGAGAAACATTTATTGTTATGTCGGTTATTCCCTTTTCATTTCTTGGTGTATTTTTAGGACATTATATTATGGGTCTAAATATTTCACTTCCTTCTTTAGTAGGGGCATTGGGACTTGCTGGTGTTATTGTAAATGATGGTATTATTATGATGGCAACAATAAAAACAGCTAAGCATAAAAGTGATATTTTTTCTTTAGCAAAAAGAAGATTTAGACCAATTATATTGACTTCTATAACTACAATTATAGGTTTAGCATCTTTGATATTTTTTGCATCTGCACAGGCTGTAACTTTTCAACCACTAGCAGTAACTATTGGTTTTGGTCTTTTATGGGGTACGATATTAAACCTAATATACCTACCTGTTATGTATAGTTTTTTACGCCAATTTTTAAATAAAGATATAAGTAAATAGGCACAATTAATATGTTAATCTTATTTGTCTATTAACCAAGAATTTTTAACAGCTAGATTGATTTCACTTTTAACATATGACCATAGTTTAGGAGATAAATCTTTAAGATAAGAGTTTCTTTTTAGAACTTGAGATTTTGAGATTTTATGCTCCATCCAAGTTCCTCCTTCACATCTCATATTTATAAGTAAGGGTAAAATTCTATCAATAGATTTAGCAAAAATAGAATCATTACTTTTACATTCTTCAAACTCTAACCATAAAGAGTTAAACTCTTCTTTTTGCCAAGATGGAAGAATAGAAAAAAGCCTTTTTGCAGCTTTTAGTTCTTTTATTTCTTGTTCTTTATGATTTATCTCTTCTGCAAAAGCAAATAAATCACCTGAGTCTATTTCAATAATATCATGAATTAAAAGCATTTTGATAACTCTTAAAATATCTATTTTTTTAACTGCATACTCTTTTAGTAAAACAGCTGATAATGCGATTTGCCAAGAATGTTCAGCTGAATTCTCTCTTCTAGCCTTATCACTTTGAACTCGTGTTTGCCTATAAACTGCTTTTAATTTATCAATTTCCATTATAAAATCTACTTGCTGTTTTAACTCATTCATTTTCAACCTATTTATTAATTTTTTCTTAGAATATTCTAAAAGAGACCACTAACTCTTCACACTTTAGCATTTTTATAATATTTTTTACATTATTTTAAAAATCTCTTATATTATACATATTATGGTATAAGTCATTAGCACAATAACTTAATATGACAAACATTAAGAGGAGTAATAATGCAAAGAGAAGAAGAATTAAAAGAACTATTTACAGGTCTTAGAAATGTACTTTTTTATGTAGGTCATGGAAAATATAATGATTATATGAGTACTAAAGAAGTTCTAAAAATTAAAGAAAAATTACAAAAAATACTTGATTTTCAGATAAAGTATAAAAAAGCTAAAACAGATGAAGAAAAAGAACTTATTTATAAAAAAATATCAAAATATAAAACATTTAGCGTAAAAGATTTTATTGACTATAAACTAGAAGATATATAATTAAACTCTTAATTTTGATATACTTCAAAATATTTATATAGGATATTTAATGAATTCAAAAACAAAAGGTAATCTTTTTGGAATTACTGCTATTTTATTATGGACTACACTTGGATTATTTTCCTTATTAACGGGAAACATTCCTCCTTTCCAGTTAGTTTCTATATCTTTTTTTGTAGCTTCTTTAATTGGACTTATTATGTTAAAAGTTCAAGGTCATTGTTTTTCTTTACTATTTAAAATACCATTATTAGCTTGGATTATTGGAATAAGTGGACTTTTTGCTTATCATTTTTTTTATTTTTTCGCTATTAAAAATGCACCCATTGTTGAAGCAAATTTATTGAATTATCTATGGCCCTTACTTATAGTATTATTATCATCTTTATTCCAAATGAACGATTACGATGGTTTCATATTGCAGGTGCAATTTTTGGATTATTTGGGGCTTTTTTATTAGTTAGTAAAAATGGTTCATTAGAACTTAATAGCCAATATTCTTTAGGATATATGTTTGCTATTTTAGCCGCTTTTACTTGGGCAAGTTATTCTGTTATTTTAAAAAAAATGTCTCATATACCAACTTATAGTGTTACTGGTTTTTGTATTGTCACTACATTTTTATCTCTATTGTGTCATTTGACTTTTGAACAAACAATTATTCCTACAACTACCCAGTTTATAGTAGCTATTTTAATAGGATTAGGTCCAGTAGGTGGAGCATTTTATGTTTGGGATTATGGTATGAAAAATGGAGATATAAAACTATTAGGTTCTTTATCATATTTTATTCCACTATTTTCAACTTTTTTACTTATTATTTTTTCATCAGAAGAAATGAGCATAAGTATTGCTATTGCATGTATTTTAATCATTTGTGGATCTATTATAAGTTCGAAAGAACAATTATTAAATATGCTAAGAAAGAAGTCATAAATTAAAAGTGAAACTATTACCACACTTGTTATAAAATTTATAAACAATTAATTGGTAAATAGGGGAATAGTATATTTAATTTTAAATTAGGCATGTAATTTATTTTCTATTTTATAAAACTTTTAATTTTCTCAATATTTAAAATAAGATTTTTTTTGAAATGTCTAATATAGATTAATATTAAAATAAATAAAAATAAAGTTATCGTAAGTAAACTAATATTTAAATTAGAACTAGCAATACTTGATAATACTAATAAACAAGATATTGATATAAAAAAAATCAACATAATTTTACCATACAAAGAAAAAGTTTTAGAAGCAAACATAAGAAGTTTTATACTAGAGTAAATATTACTATTCATGTAAGTTAACATTTTATCACAACCTTTTACTTCTTTTATAGTATTTGTAAAATCATCAATTTCCTTATCTATTTTATTAAGCACTTTTATTCCTAAATTATTTTAAAGATAGTTTACTTAAATATTTCAGAATATATAATAAAGTGAAGATTCATTCTCTTGTATAAGAGTAAATAAATGAGTCTTAACTTTTTATATTTTTCATATGCTCTTGTATATTAACACTATCAAAGATATGAGATTTATCTACTTTTGCTATTTTTATAATATGTTTTTTCTTTAAAACTAAAGTTATTTTAATTTCTAATTTGTTTAGTTTTGATATCATATCTTCAAGTGCAAATATCGCAGATATATCCATGAAGGGAACATTTAAGCAGTTTATTATTAGGTGTTTCGTATCTAAAATTTTATTTACTTGTTCTTCAAAAATACAAGCTGAACCAAAGAAAAAAGCACCGTTTATGTTTAGTATTCTTGTATTTGATTTTTCATTTTTCATTTCATCTTTTTCATAATCAATAGTTTGAATATTAGACTCTTTTGAGATTCTGTAAACTATAAGAAGAGAAGCTAGTGCAATACCAGCTCCAACTGCTATAATTAAGTCTACAAAAACAGTTAGTAAAAACACTACGACCATAACGTAAAGGTCATATTTTGGAGCATTTTTCATGATTCTTAGAAATTTATAATCAAGTATATCAATTCCTACTTTCATTAAAATACCAGCTAATAAAGCAAGAGGTATTTGAGAAACTATTGGAGCCATAAAAAGCATTGCACCAAGAATAGTAAGAGAGTGAATAATACCTGAAAGTCTTGTTCTTCCTCCACTTTTTACATTAATTACTGTTCTCATGGTAGCTCCTGCACCAGCTAGTCCACCAACTAAAGAGACAATAGTATTTCCTACTCCTTGCGCAATTAACTCTTTATTAGAGTTGTGTTTAGTCTTAGTAATAGAATCAGCAACCAAAGAAGTTAAAAGTGTATCAATACATCCTAAAATAGCTAAGGCCAAAGCTAAGGTTATAATATCTTTTAGCTGATTAATCTCAAAAGAGGGTAATACAAAATTAGGAAGTGTTGTAGGAATTTCTCCTATTGTTTTTACGTCAAATCCAAAATATATGCTCATACTTGTAATAACAATTAATGCAATTAATGGTGATGGAATAATTTTTGAAATTTTATTAGGAGTAAATAATGTTATAGCAAAAGTAGCTAAGGCAATTATGAGTGCTTGAGTGTCTATATTCGCTAAGGTTTGAGGTAAGTTATATAAGGTATTAATAACAGAACTATCTCCAGGTATTCCCATAAAAGGGTTTAGTTGCAAGATAATAATGATTAGACCAATACCACTCATAAATCCTGAAATAACTGGATAAGGTATATATCTTACATATTTTCCTAGCTTAAATACTCCAAAAAGTATTTGAAAAATACCTGTTAAAAATACTACACACATCACAGCATTTATGTCACCTGAAAAAATTACAATTGCACTTGCAAAAACCACAGTCATGGGACCAGTTGGTCCTGAAATTTGAGTTGGAGTTCCACCAAAAAGAGAAGCGACAAATCCTAAAACAATCGCACCATATAGCCCAGCAATAGCACCTGCACCACTAGCAACACCAAAAGCAAGAGCCAATGGAAGTGCAATAATAGCAGCAGTAATACCACCAAAGATATCACCTTTAATATTATTCATTATATGTCCTAAGTATTAATTATTCTTATGCAAGTTGTTTGCCTAGAAGTAAGAAAAAGATTTTTAATACTATTCCAAATGTCCTTAAAAAAAAATATAATATAATTATTTTATTTTGAAAACGTTCAGAAAAAACAAAAAACACTTATATAAACTATTAAGAATAGCAAGTAAATCTCAACTCTTTGAATAAAAATTAAGTTTAAACTAAGAAATTATATCATTTAGATACGAGACCCACTATTTTAGCGATTAATTGCATCATTAAAATTAGCTAGAGCAACAACTTCACCAGGAAGTAAGCTATCGATATGAATATCACCAATCCTAATTCTTACTAGTCTTAACGTGGCGAAACCAACAGCAGCCGTCATTTTTCTTATCTGACGTTTTTTTCCTTCACAAAGAGTAATAGATATCCAACTAGTAGGGCCATGTCTTAAATGGCGAATATTACGACCACGAACTGGTAGTTTTGGCTCATTCTCTAAGGCGAATGCTTTGCAAGGAAGGGTAAAATATTTACTTGCATTAACAGTAATTTCAACACCATTTTGCAAGTGTGAGATTGCTTCTTCTGTAATCTCTCCATCAACTTGAACGTAGTACTCTTTTTCTATAGCTTTATCTCTTACTTTGTAACTCACCATACCGTCAGTTGTGAGTAATAATAATCCTTCTGAGTCGTGATCTAGTCTGCCAATTGCCATAGTATTAGCAGGAAAGTTAAATAACTCACCTAATAACTTTTTCTTCTTTCTCTGTTCTGGTACAAACTGACTTAAAAAACCATATGGCTTAAATATTTTAAAATGCTGGTGATGTTGGGAGGAACTAGAAGGTTCGATTAAATTATTTTTCTTAGAATTTGGCATTAAACATATCCTTGAACATTTGGAATATAAGGTTTTTTTATTAAAGTATAAAGTTTAATTTCAAAAATAAAAATTTATGACCTAAGCCCTTTTTTTAAATTATATCATAAAATAAAAGTTGATTTACTACCCCTCGTATAATAAATAAAAACTAAAGAGTTTATTATGGCATTAATTTGAGTCTGTATGATTTAGCCTAGTTATTTAATACCAATACAAAGCTCTTTTTTTCTTGCAAACTCTAAAACTTTTTGTCCCATTTCAAAAGCTAATTTATTACTAAAAGAATTTAATAACATTTTTCGTTGTGTTCTTTTCATTTTTTTCCTTCTAATATTAATATATAATTTTTCTTATTTGATTTAGCAATAAATAATTATAGAAAACTTACTTATAATTATAAAGCTTATTTATTTTACTTAATTTACACTCTGAGTTGGGAGATAAAATATTGTAATTTTTTTACTTTATTTTGAATAATACGTAAATCAAATCCATTCCTAATAGCATTTCTACCTTTTTTATTCTATCTATATTTAAAAAAAAAGTAGCTCATCTCATAAGCCTTAATTTTATAAAGAATTTAAGTTGTCATTCCTGTATTATTTAATGAAAGTTACTATATTTTTAGTGAAAGCATGGTATCTTACGCTTAGTATAAATATCATTGTAAGGAAAATAGATGAAGAGATCAATTGGAATGAAAAGTTCTTATATTTTATCAGCTAAAAGTGTAGATTATGAAATCACAAAAATATCAGCTGGTAACTTTGCGTTAGGATATGAAAGTAAAAGTGGGCTATTTGTAGTTCAATATTATGGTCGTTCCGATACAGATGTAAATTCTGAAATTAAAAATTGGATTAATAAATATAAAAGATTTAAATTCTTCTATGCATCAAGTCCTAAAAGTGCTTTTGTAAAAGAGTGCAAAAATTATCATGCTTTTGATGAGAAGAAAATAGATAATAAAACCCATCCAAAAAAACCTGAAAACACAGATTATGAATGTCCGTATTGTCACTAATTAAGTTAGTCAAATAAATAAACAGAATAACCAAACTTGTTCTTTTATCTAACTTATAAATTTACCGGAATTTATAAGTTATTTTAATAATTAAGTAAACTGTCACCGGAATTTTTAAGAACCTCTATTCAAAGACAATGCCCTTTAGGTGATGAAAATTGTCAATATATGATAAGTAAGAATCTACATCAAATCCAATTGGAAAACCTAAAAAAAGTAGTTTTTAAATTAAAGGTGCCTGTCCAATTTATCATAATTTGTTATCCAATCTTTCTATAAAATTGCTCTAAATTCTATTTGTTCATTTGAATATAGAGGTTTTATAATTTTTCTAATACCGTGTCCAGCATTGGGTTCTTTTAAAATATCAATTAATTGATATTTTAATAATAGTTCTAAATCTTGATTTAAACTTGAAGGAGATTTTTTAAGATCTTCAAGTATTGCACTATAATAAACTTTCGTTTTATTTTTAAGATACTGTATTAATTTAGTTCTTTGTGGTTTCAGTATATTTAATAAATCATTTGTTTCCATCCAAATTGTATGTTTTGGAGTTATTTTTTCACCATTATCAATTTGCTTTGCAGTTTGCATTGCAGAATCAAAGAAATCATCTATTGTTCCATTTTGAATATTTATCATTTTATAAACTCCTTTATATCATTTCTAAATCTTTGAACTAATTCTTGATAGCTGATAAAGTCATCAAGTTCAGTTATTTGTCCAAAATAATGTTTATGATGAAAGTTATGACTATTGTCATAACCCATAACTCTTCCATTATCATTTGGAAATACATTTTTATTAATATAAACCATATTATATTTTATAATTAAGTTTTCAAATTCCCAAGCTTCAAATTTTATAATTCCACCACCTTTTTCGGATGGAACTATAAATTGCTCATCAATCACTTTAATATAATTTTTCTTTTTTGATTTAGCCATAGAATAATTATAACAGATTTACTTATAATTGTAAAGCTGATTTATTAGGATAATCTTTGATTTCATCGATGCTCTGTATTCTATATAAGATATTATGACTTTTTTTACTTTATTTTATATGCGCCCATTAAATTAATAAGTGCAATATAATTTTAGACTTAGGATTGGTATTCTTGGATAAAATTATTGCATTAACAAAAGTTTTGACAAAAAATAATTTGTATGATAAAATACTGTATTACAAATAGAAAGGTTTATTATGACTGCAACAGTTAGATTAGATGCCAATTTAGAAGAAAAACTAAATAATTTATCACATACCTTACATAAAAAGAAAAGTGATGTAATTAGAGATGCAATTTCATTTTACTTCTCAAATATAGAAAACAGTAAAAAAAACAGAATGTTAAATGCTGTAAATAAAGTTAAAGATTCTGATAAAAAAGAGTATCAATCTTTAGAAGGAACATTAAGTGACGGTATCTAAAGGTGAGATTTGGATTGCAAATTTAAATCCAATAAAAAAGAATAATGAAGTTGGTAAAATCAGACCTGTACTTATTTTTCAAAATGATGATTTAAATCATAGTGATTACCCAAGTACAATAATTATTCCTTTAACAACATATTTAATAGATGATGCCCAACCTCTTAGATTTAGAATTAGTAAAAGAGATAAACTAAAAGAAGATTCTGATCTTATTATTACACAAATAAGAGCTATTGATAATAGTAGATTTGTTGAGAAACTAGGAGTTCTAAGTCATAAAGAAATGTCTAAAATTAAAGACTTATTTTTTGAAGTTATTGATTAGTAATATAAGAGATTAAAAGATATAACGTTTGACTTCAGCGACGCTCTGCGTTCGCTGCTAGGTTTTGTTATACTTGACTTTATATAAACTATTATAAATAATTTATACTTATAAACTATTTTTCCAAATCTTTTTAACTATATATTTTTTTATTTTTTTATTATTAGTTTGAATAATTTGAACATCCATTGTTACATTGGTAGGTGTTCCTTTCATTAAAACTTTATTTTTTAGACTTTCTATTAACTTAACAAAATTATTATCTGTTTTTACTTCTCTATCTAATATAAAAGGAATAGCTCTATCAACTTCTGGAATTTCTATTCGCCCTGAGTAATTTGTTGCACTAAAACTTGTTATAATTCCTGTAACAGAAATTATTTTTTCTAATATAACTTCTTCGTTTATATATTTATATGTATCTATAGATAACTCTGAACTAAATTTAATTTCTTTTCCATTTACAAAGCCTTTTATTATAGTTTTTTCTGCAGAATCATTCTTAAAAATTGGTCTATGCATATCAATAATTGAATTAGTACATTTATCAATTACCATATCTAATTGATGTTGGTGTATTGTAGGAAGATTTTTAATTTTACTCTCTTCATATAATTTACCAATAGATTTATTATAGTCAACATGAATACCTAAACTCTCTGATATAACATAGTCATATGCAGAAAACATTAAATGTCCTAATACTGAATTTTGAGGAGCACTTAATGCCCCTCCTAATGCTCCTCCTAGTAATCCTATTGCAATATTCATTTTCCAACTACCTTCTTCATGAGGTAAGGAATAAATATAAGCATTTCTTAAAGATGGTGATCTAGAAATAATTTTTTCATTTAATAATAAATGTGTAGTTATTGCTATTGAACGGTGAAAACCCATCATTGACCGAGAGATATCATATAAATCTACTCTATGTTTATCTGATAATTTTCCATTAAAGGAAACTTCAAATGTTAATAAATCACTCATTTATATACCTTTATTTTTTATCTATAATCTTTTTATATTCTAAATCTAATTGATTCCTAATCATATGTATAGCTATATCAATTCTTGTTCCCACCGTTACTTTATTCTTTTTATGCCATTCTGTCATTATTCCAACCAACATAAATTCAGGTTTAAATATAGAAGACATTACCCATAATCCAGAACCACTAACGCCATATAAATGAGGTGGAGTTGAAATTATATTTATATTATTAAAATCTTTAACTTTATCAATATCTACTATAATGTGATCATCTTTTTTAAAATTTAATTCTCTATATTTTTCATCTTTTGATGGTTTTGTCAAACTAACTAATTCTTCACGTTTATGAGTCTTGCCATAAATTTTAGTTTTACTTACAGGAAAGCCTGCCATTAAATATTGTTGTTTATTTGTTAAATTATGATTTATATCTAAAAGATTACTATTTAAAAAAGAATATTGTTCCAATAAATCTTCTACAAAATGATCTGCTAATTTCATTATTGCTAAATCAATTTTGTTTTCTTTATCATTTGTATAGACCTCTTTTCACACTTAAAGTGCAACATAGAGTAATGTAAGATGTAAGGCTGATTGATATACAATTTAAGCTCAATATCTTGCAGGATAAATGGAGCATTAAATGGAAAAGTATAAACAATTAACCTTAGGTTTAAGGTATCAAATATTTGCTTATAAAAACGAAAATTATACACAATCTAAAATTGCAGAGTTACTAGGTGTTAATAAATCAACCATATCAAGAGAGCTTAAAAGAAATAGTAACAATGATTACTACAGTCCTGAGGATGCTCATATAAGTGCTGTCTCTAGAGACAAGTTTAAAGATAGGTATCACAAGATAACAAAGAAGTTAAAACTAAAGATTGGCAAGTTATTAAAAGAAGGATTATCTCCTGAGCAATTAACAGGAAGACTAAAACTACATAAAATAGCTAATATATCTTATGAAACAGTATATAGGTATATTTATGCAAATCAAATAAGTGGTGGAAGATTATATAAATATTTAAGACATAAGAACAAAAAGTATGGAAATAGAAGTAGTCAATATAAAACAAGAGGTCAAATAAAGAATAGAGTTAATATAAGTCAACGAGCTAAAATAATTGAGACTAAAACTAGATTTGGAGACTTTGAAGTAGATACTATTATTGGGAAAGACCATAAAGGTGCAATTGTTACATTAGTAGATAGAAAGAGTAAGTTTACACTAATGAGGATAGTTGAATCAAAACAAGCTGGTGCAGTTACGCAAGCTATTATAGAGTTGTTATATCCAATAAGGAATCCTCTTTTCACACTTAAAGTGCAACATAGAGTAATGTAAGATGTAAGGCTGATTGATATACAATTTAAGCTCAATATCTTGCAGGATAAATGGAGCATTAAATGGAAAAGTATAAACAATTAACCTTAGGTTTAAGGTATCAAATATTTGCTTATAAAAACGAAAATTATACACAATCTAAAATTGCAGAGTTACTAGGTGTTAATAAATCAACCATATCAAGAGAGCTTAAAAGAAATAGTAACAATGATTACTACAGTCCTGAGGATGCTCATATAAGTGCTGTCTCTAGAGACAAGTTTAAAGATAGGTATCACAAGATAACAAAGAAGTTAAAACTAAAGATTGGCAAGTTATTAAAAGAAGGATTATCTCCTGAGCAATTAACAGGAAGACTAAAACTACATAAAATAGCTAATATATCTTATGAAACAGTATATAGGTATATTTATGCAAATCAAATAAGTGGTGGAAGATTATATAAATATTTAAGACATAAGAACAAAAAGTATGGAAATAGAAGTAGTCAATATAAAACAAGAGGTCAAATAAAGAATAGAGTTAATATAAGTCAACGAGCTAAAATAATTGAGACTAAAACTAGATTTGGAGACTTTGAAGTAGATACTATTATTGGGAAAGACCATAAAGGTGCAATTGTTACATTAGTAGATAGAAAGAGTAAGTTTACACTAATGAGGATAGTTGAATCAAAACAAGCTGGTGCAGTTACGCAAGCTATTATAGAGTTGTTATATCCAATAAGGAATTTAGTTCATACCATTACATCAGATAATGGCAAAGAGTTTTCTTATCATGAAGAAATAGCAAAAGAATTAAATATAAAGTTTTATTTTTGTGATCCTTATTCATCTTGGCAAAGAGGATTAAATGAACATACAAATGGATTGGTGAGAGAATATATTCCTAAAAAATCAAGCTTTGAGAATGTAAATAATACTCAAATACTTATAATACAAAACAGGTTAAATAATAGACCAAGAAAGATACTAAAATATTATACTCCGAATGAGATATTTTTGAAGGAAGTTTCAAGAAAGATGGTGGCATAATTTTGCCTATATTTGTTGCACTTTAGAGTTGAATTGGCGAATTTAGTTCATACCATTACATCAGATAATGGCAAAGAGTTTTCTTATCATGAAGAAATAGCAAAAGAATTAAATATAAAGTTTTATTTTTGTGATCCTTATTCATCTTGGCAAAGAGGATTAAATGAACATACAAATGGATTGGTGAGAGAATATATTCCTAAAAAATCAAGCTTTGAGAATGTAAATAATACTCAAATACTTATAATACAAAACAGGTTAAATAATAGACCAAGAAAGATACTAAAATATTATACTCCGAATGAGATATTTTTGAAGGAAGTTTCAAGAAAGATGGTGGCATAATTTTGCCTATATTTGTTGCACTTTAGAGTTGAATTGGCGAGATAAGAAATCCATGAAGGTATGAGAAAACATCATTTATTAAAATACCTATTTTATTAGGTTTAATCTGATTATTTTCAAAAACATGACTAGCCGTAATTAAATAATGACACTCATTCTCCATATACAATATGCAGGATGCCAAGGCAATAGGTCTAATTGGTTTATACTCATTTTCAATGTAAAACATTTGAGGAGTATATTTGAAAATTTTATCAGCACAATTATTAACATTTTTTCCTATTAAATCATATAATTCTTTTTCGATTGCATTTCCTTCTGTGTATAACTATTTATTCATTCCCATTCTTGTCTATTTACCTCATAATTCAATTATTAATAGACAAAATAATGTTCTTTTAATAATGTAATAAATGTGACTAGGTCATGCTTTTAAATTAATATAAAATTATACTAGTATTTATCTTAAATAAAAAATGTACTTTTGATACCTAGATCAGTGATATGTGGACAGTATTATCCATTAATTAGTAAATATCTGGTAAAAGCGACACTATATCCCTTATAAAAATTAATTACTATTTAAATTAATATACTTCGTGCCTATCACCATTTCAAAAATAGTTTTAAATAACTGGCTTTTGCTCTTGTAAACTTTCAGTTCCCGCTTTCTTACTTTTGTATTGACAAAAAGTAAGCAAAAACAACTACGCTTCATCGGCCTAAAGGCTACCTAAATATTTTTATTGATTTACTTAAAAATATAACTTCCTAAAACATGCCTGAGGGCATCTTTATTAACGGTCAAACAGAAATTTTTGGGCTACGCAAATCAATAAAAAATATTTAGCTCTTGCAGATGTAGCAATCAACGGAATAATCTTTTGTCTGCTAAAGCAGATATTGTTTGAATACATATTTATTCAAGAAACTATTAGTTAGGTTTAATTAATTCGTGCCTATCCCTATTTCTTCTAAATTGCTAATCTTTAACTCTTCGATATACGGCATTACCTCTAGAATTTGAAGCAGATGAAAAGAAACTTCCTCTTAAAATATTAGATTTTTTGATATCTAACTTAATTAAACTAGTAATAGTTCTTTCTTTACCTTTTTCTACTATATGTAAAATTAATTGATCTAATTTGATAAAGTTATTTTTTATTACTCCGTCAACGTTCATTCTAACTATAGCTTTAGAATTATAGAAAGTCTTGTTCTTGTATTTTACTTGTTCAGCAATTTTTTCTCCAGTTCTAAAGACTTTATTACCAATTTGAAAAAGATATAAATTAGCATAAATTTTCATTTCTTTATATTTATTATAATCACTTTCTTTAACTGTATATTCAACTTCCCAATGATCATCAAGTTTAGATGTTGCATGAAAATAATCATTCCAAATAAAAAATATAAATGTAATTGTTAGTGCACTTAGTATATTAACTACATATGGATTTAATAAAGATTTCATATATTTATACTATTGATTTTATTATTTATATCAACTAGTAAATCTGATATTTCTTTGATGATACATAATGAATTATCTTTATCATTAACAGGTATATACATACTTTTTAATACATTTACATAATGAATGATATTTATTACATCACCTTTTATATCAAATAAAATAGATATAACATTATCTTTAGTATAGTTGTGTAATTCAATTTTTAATAAATAATCAATTTGACTTATAATCTTATTTTCATTTGTTTCATGTGTATAAAAATATTTATTTGTTTCTAATTCTTTTAATTCTTTTGAAGAGCTATTAATTTCTAATTCTAAATTATTGAAAAAATCTTTTTGTATAGCTAGTTCTTTTAATAAAAAAGATTTTCCAATTCTCAAAATCTTTATTGATCTTTCCTTCTCTCTATTTTTTTCATCGTTTTTTATTTCTTGTGTATTAATAACTGATTTATTAATAGAAAATGCTGCTATCAATGATGATAATAGAATAAATACTGCTGGTAAAAAAGGATATGAAATAATACTAATACCTATTAAAGAAAATAAAGTTGGATTAAATAATGCAAAAAACATAAAAGTAAAAAAACAAACCCTAAAAATATAAAAATATAGAATAAAATGTTAGCTAATGTATTACTCATAAAAATCCTTTTTATTAATTTAAATTCATGATATCAAAAAGAGGTTTAATTTTGATAAATAGTATGGAATTACTTAATAAAAAAAGTGGAGGAAAGTATTATATTTTTGTTTTAATCAAGGCGAAGATTGAATTTTAAGCGGAGCGTACACGTAGTACGTGAGCATTAAAATTCAAGATTCAACGCAGAGTAAAGCAAAAAGATGATGCTTTACTCCTCTTTTTTAGATGTGGTAGTTTGGTGCTTCGTTGGTTATCGTCACATCATGCACATGACTCTCTTTCAACCCAGCACTTGTAATCTCAACGAACTCAGCTTTTTCTTGAAAAATAGGAATAGTTGCACTTCCTAAATATCCCATAGAAGATCTAAGACCACCAACCATTTGATGAATAATATCACTTATACTACCTCTATAAGCAACTCTTCCTTCAATTCCTTCAGGAACTAGTTTATCAGCAGCTGTTCCTTCTTGGAAGTATCTATCAGTACTTCCTTTAGCCATAGCTCCAATAGAACCCATACCTCTGTATGATTTGAATTTTCTTCCTTGGAATAAAATTAAATCACCAGGACTTTCATCAGTTCCTGCTAATGCAGATCCCATCATAACTGAAGCAGCTCCTACAGCTAATGCTTTTGCAACATCACCTGAGAATTTGATTCCACCATCTGCAATTACAGGAATACCATATTTAGCAGCTTCCATTGCACACTCATCAATAGCTGAAATTTGAGGAATTCCTACACCTGCAACTATTCTAGTTGTACAAATAGACCCAGGCCCAATTCCTACTTTAACACAATCAGCCCCAGCATCAATTAATGCTTTAGTTGCTTCTGCTGTTGCTACATTTCCTGCAATAATCTCACAGTTTAATGCTTTTTTAATAGCAGTAACTGAGTCTAAAATACCTTTTGAGTGACCGTGCGCTGAGTCTAATACTAAAACATCAACACCAGCCTCAACTAAAGCAGTTGCACGATCAAGTTGTCCAACACCAATAGCAGCTCCAACTCTTAATCTTCCTAAAGTATCTTTACTTGCGTTTGGATATTCTCTTTTTTTATTAATATCTTTTATAGTAATTAAACCAATTAATTTATTTCTAGCATCAACAATAGGTAGTTTTTCAATTTTATTTGCATGCATAACATCAGCTGCATCTTCAAGTGTTGTACCTTTTTTAGCAGTTACTAAAGGCATATTTGTCATTTTTACTTCAATTTTTTTAGAAAAATCTTTTGTAAATCTCATATCTCTATTTGTAATAATTCCTAATAAGTTATTATCATCATCAACTACAGGAATACCAGAGATTTTATAAGTTGCCATAATATCTTCAGCATCTTGTAAACTTTGCGATTTTTTAATAGTAATAGGATCTGTAATCATTCCTGATTCACTTCTTTTTACTTTTTTAATTTGTAAAGCTTGTGTTTTTATATCCATATTTTTATGAATAATTCCAATTCCACCAAGTCTAGCCATAGCAATAGCAGCTTCATATTCTGTAACGGTATCCATTGCAGCAGATACAAAAGGGATGTTTAAACTTATATTTTTTGTTAACTTCGTCTGTAAGGATACCTCTTTAGGTAAAACTTCTGACGCGGCTGGAACTAATAAAACATCTTCAAATGTTAAGGCTCTTTTTCTTATTCTCATATTATCCCTTTCTTATTTTTTATAATTTATATTTTTTTCTAAACTTAAAGCACCATCAAATAGTACTTGCTCTTCATATGCATTTGCAATAAACTGTAAACCAACAGGCATACCATCTTTTGCTTTAGCAACTGGTAGTGAGATAGCTGGAAGACCTGCTAAATTTACCCCAATTGTATAAATATCACTTAAATACATTTCTAAAGAAGTTTTAAAACTACCAAACTTAGGTGCAGTACTTGGTGCAACTGGTGATAAAATCAAATCAGCTTCTTTAAAAATTTCTTCATATTCATCTTTTATTAAATGTCTAACTTTTTGAGCTTTTATATAATAAGCATCATAATAACCTGAGCTTAATACAAAAGAACCTAACATAATTCTTTTTTGTACCTCAGAACCAAAACCTTCAGATTTAGTAGTTTTATATATTGAGTCTAAACCACCCTCACCTTTTCTATTTCCATATCTAATACCATCTAATCTAGCTAAGTTAGCACTTGCTTCTGCAGTAGCTACTACATAATAAGATGATAATATTTTTGAAGTATCTGCCATATTTTTATGAATAATTTTATGTCCAGCTTTTTTTAAAGCTTCAAGAGCTAGATTGAAAGCTTCTTTTACGTCCTCATCTGCTTGATCTATATAATTATCAATAACAGCAATAGTTAGTTTTTTATTTGAATTTAAATTTAAAGCTACTTTTTTATGCTCAATATTAGCAGATGTTGAATCTTTAGGATCATGTCCTGCAATAATGTCATATAAAATGGCAGCATCTTCAACATTTTGAGTTATTGGTCCAATTTGATCAAGTGATGAACTATATGCACTTAAACCATATCTTGAAACTCTTCCATATGTTGGTTTCATTCCAACAACTCCACAATAAGCAGCAGGTTGTCTAATACTTCCACCTGTATCACTTCCAAGAGCACAAATAGCAATACCAGCAGCAACAGCAGCAGCTGAACCACCTGAGCTTCCTCCTGGTGTTCTTGTATTATCAAGTGGATTTAATGTTTTACCATAACAAGAAGATTCTGTTGAACTTCCCATGGCAAACTCATCCATATTTGTTTTTCCAAAAGCACTTAATCCAGCTTTTTCTAAGTTTAAAATTACAGTTGCATCATATGGTGAAATATAATTTTTTAGTATTTTACTAGCACAAGTGATTTCCCAATTTTTAACATTAATATTATCTTTGATTGCAATTGGTATTCCTGTTCCGCTTATATTTAGTTCAGTTTTAGTTAGTTGTTCAACATAGGCACCTATGTTTGAAGTTTTGATATTTTTTAATAAATCATTTCTTAAGTTTTTAATCTCTTCACTATTTAAAGTTAAAGCTTCTTTTAACGTAATCACTTTCAGCTCCTATAAAGTATATAATATATCGCGCAATTATACTATAAAGTAGTTTAAAACCTAAATGATTTTTATATATATTTTGAAGTTATTTAAAAAAAGAAAGCAGAATTTTAGCTATAAAAAAAGGGAAGAACAAATGTTCTTCCCTTTTTTGTAA
The DNA here is from genome assembly GCA_965224485.1 of Arcobacteraceae bacterium. Taxonomy (GTDB): domain Bacteria; phylum Campylobacterota; class Campylobacteria; order Campylobacterales; family Arcobacteraceae; genus NORP36. Next base: position 141,066 of record CBDCZH010000019.1, read on the forward strand.
AATCTTTTGTATTAACTAAACAAAAGAGATGAATGCCATTTGAGTTGCATCACCTCTTCTAATTCTTGTTTTTACAATTGAAGTATATCCACCATTTCTTTCTAAATACTTTGGTGCAATTTCATTAATAATTTTTTTAGTTGTTTCTTTATCTTGTAATGAAGCAAATACTTGTCTATGAGTATTTAAATTATCAACTCTTGAAACTGTAACTAATTTTTCAATATATCTTTGTAACTCTTTTGCTTTTGGAACAGTTGTTTCGATTTTTTCTCTAGTAATTAAAGCGATTGCCATATTCTTTAACAATGCTTTTCTATGAGAAGAAGTTCTATTTAACTTTCTATATCCATGCTTATGTCTCATATTAAACCTTTTTTATGCTTTGAATTGCTCTAGCTTTCTTCTTAAAGCCGATGCAATATTTTCTTGAAGTGTATTTTCAATAGGGAAACCTAAAGATTCTAATTTCTCAGCAATCTCGTCATACGATTTTTTACCTAAATTCTTAATATTTTTAACTTCAACTTCACTCATAAGTACTAACTCACCTAAGTATTTTAACCCAGCTCTGTCTAAAGAGTTAAATGATCTAGCACTTAAATTTAAATCGTCGATTTTTATAATTAAATCTTTAAGTTCAACTGGCTCTTCGCTAGCATCACTTACTGTTACTTCTGATAAATCAAAAACCTTGTTAAATACTGACATTTGTGAGTACATAACAGAAACAGCTTCTTTAAAAGCAGTTATTGGAGTAATTTGTCCATTTGTTTGTACTGTAAATACAGCTTTCTCAAAGTTAGGGTTATCTTCTACTAACATTTTTTCAATATCATAAACTACTTTTTTAACAGGAGTAAAAAAAGCATCAATTGGGATATAATTAGCTCCAACGATTTCTCTTATATCTTCAGAAGGCATATAACCAATACCTTTTTGGATAATAACAGAAAAAGTTAAATTACAATCAGAATTGATTGTTGCTAAATGAACATCAGGAGAAACTACTTCAACATCAGCGTTTACTAAGTCAGCTCCTTTAATTTCTTTAGGTCCATTAAATGAATATTCAACTTCTACTTGTTCTTCGTCACTGTTAATTTTGAATTTAATATTCTTAAGATTAATTATAAAAATAGCAATATCTTCTAACATACCTCTTAAAGAGTCAAACTCGTGGCTTGCGCCTTCAATTTTAACTGCTATTGGAGCACATCCAACAGAGCTTGATAAAAGAAGTCTTCTTAAAGGGTGTGCTAAAGTAATTGCGAAACCACTTTCAAATGGGTATGCAGAAATCTTAGCTTCAGTATCACTGATTGCTTCGATTTCAACTTCAGTTGGTAAAAATGGTGTTTCTGCAAATTTCTTCATATATGCTACCTTTATTTATTATTTAGAATATAACTCAACGATTAGTCTTTCTTCTACTGGAATAACTACTTCTTCTCTTGTAGGAACTCTAGTAAATATACCAAAAACTTTTGATGTATCAACATCAACCCAATCAACCATTCCAGTTTGATTAGTTAATTCTAATGCTCTAATAATTTGAGGATTAGATTTAGTTTTTTCTTTAACTTCGATTTTTGCACCTGCTTTTACTACAAAAGAAGGAATATCAACTTTTTTACCATCAACTAAGATATGACCATGAGTTGTAATTTGTCTAGCAAATGCTCTAGTTGAAGCAAATCCCATTCTATATACAACGTTATCTAATCTTTGTTCAATTGAAGTAATTAGGTTTGACCCTGTATTACCTTCTCTAGCTGCAGCTTTTTTGAAGTATTTTCTGAATTGTTTTTCAGAAACACCATACATAAATTTAGCTTTTTGCTTTTCTCTTAATTGTAATCCATACTCAGAAATTTTTGATCTTCTTTGACCATGTTGTCCTGGAGCAAAAGGTCTTTTTTCTAAAGCTGATTTACCGTTAAGTCTTCTCTCACCTTTAAGTCCAAGATCCGCGTCTAATCTTCTTTCGATTTTCTCTACTGGTCCTCTATATCTTGCCATGCCTTATCCTTACACTCGTCTTCGTTTAGGAGGTCTACAACCATTATGTGGTAATGGTGTAACATCCTTTAACCATGTAACTCTGATACCTTCCATAGCACCAACAGCTTTCACAGCAGTATCTCTACCTGAACCTGGACCTTGGATTTTAATTCCAACATTTTTAATTCCGTGCTCAATAGCTTTAGCCATAGCATCTTCTACAGCTGCTTGTGCTGCGAAAGGAGTAGATTTCTTACTACCTTTGAAACCTAAGTTTCCTGCAGAACTCCATGTAATAGCATTACCAGCATTATCTGTAATAGTTACCATTGTATTGTTAAACGTAGCTGCAATATGTACGATACCGTCAGCAATATTCTTTTTTACTACTTTTTTTCTAGTTACTTTTCTTTTTGCCATCTAATATCCTTAATTACGCTGCGCCAACAGTTCTCTTTTTACCTTTTCTTGTTCGAGCATTAGTCTTAGTCTTTTGCCCTCTACAAGGTAAACCTTTTCTATGTCTTAAACCTCTGTATGAACCTAAGTCCATTAATGATTTAATATCCATAGCAACTTTTTTTCGAAGATCACCCTCAACCATATACGATTTTTGAATCTCTTGTCTAATAGCCGCTGCTTCATCTTCTGTAACTTCATGTGCTCTTTTATTGTAATCCATACCAATAGCATCTAAAATTAATCTAGAATTGTGCAAACCAATTCCAAAAATATACGTTAACGCATATTCCATTCTTTTTTTATTTGGTAAATCAACACCTGCAATTCTTGCCATGATTATCCTTGTCTTTGTTTGTGTTTTTTAGTTTCGCAAATTACTCTTACGATACCTCTTCTTTTGACAATTTTACACTTGTCACACATTTTTTTAACTGAAGCTCTAACTTTCATTGTTGCTTTCCTTTGTGTTTATTGCCATTTTAACAACAGGATAGAAATTAAAAATCTCTTTCCAACTCTTTATAAAACACAAAATTTTATAAAAACTTCTTTCTTGCTTGGAAAAATGGAATTGGATTATATTCAACATCAGCTTAAAGCTAGTTGAATATCTTTATATAAGTCTTTCTTTATATATTTGTTGTAAAATCAACAAAATTTAGAAGGATTATATATATGAGTGCAATTTATAAAAATAATTTAATTAATATACAAATAGAAAAAAGTGAAATTCCTTGGTTAAAGATATTTACGAATGAGAAGATAAAAGAGTTCTCATCTTGTACTAGTGAAACTAAATTAGAAATATTTAGAGTTTTAGACATAATTGAAAAACTAATGCTTACATATTTTAAGCCAGAAAAAATAAATATTGCTTCTTTTGGAAACTATGTGCCTCATGTTCATTTTCATATTATGAGCAGATTTAAAGAAGATTCATATTTTCCTGAACCTATGTGGGGAAAAGAGCAAAGAGCCTCAGCACTTAAATTGGAATCATTAGAAGAGTTTTATAGGCTACTTTTAAAAGAGCTATAAAAAGAGATAAAAGATAAGCTAAAAAAACTTATGTTTTGATAGCTTATTTTCAAGTTTAAAATTTATTTACCTAAATAATTAGAAATAACATCACCCATTTCAGACGTAGTAACAACATGTTTAGCATCAAAAGAGGCTAAATCTTTTGTTCTATATCCTTCTTTAAGTGCTTTTTTAATTGCTACATCAATCATATCAGCAGCTTCTTGCTCATCAAATGAATATCTAAGCATCATAGCAGCACTTTCAATTGTTGCAATTGGATTAGCAATTCCTTGACCAGCAATATCAGGAGCAGAACCATGAATTGGTTCATAAATTGCTGTTTTATCTCCAGTTGAAGCAGAAGGAAGAAGTCCAATAGATCCTACAACCATAGAAGCAGTATCACTTAAAATATCACCAAAAATATTTCCAGTTACTATTACATCAAATTGTTTTGGGTTTCGTACTAACTGCATAGCTGCATTATCTACATACATATGAGTAAGTGTAACTTCAGGATAAGAAGCACTTAATTCAATCATAGTATCTCTCCATAATTGAGAGACTTCTAATACATTTGCCTTATCAACAGAACAAACTCTTTTATCTCTTTGCATAGCAATTTCAAAAGCTTTTTTACCTATTCTTATGATTTCATCTTTTGTATATACCATAGTATTATAAGCTTTTTGCCCATCATTTCCTCTTGGTTTCCCAAAATAAATACCACCTATTAGCTCTCGTACCACCATTATATTAACACCCTCAATTACTTCAGGTTTTAGCGTCGAGGCATTTATTAACTCATCATATATAACAGCAGGTCTTAAATTAGCATAAACACCCATAGCTTCTCTAAAATTTAAAAGTCCAGTTTCAGGTCTTAACTCTCTTGGTAAATTATCCCATTTAGATCCACCAATTGCTCCAAATAAACAAGCATCAGAATCTAAAACTCCCTGTACTGTTTCACTAGGAAGAGGTTTACCTGTAATATCAATAGCAATTCCACCCATTAAATAATCTTTGTACTCTAAAGTAAAACCACAATTATAAGATACTACATCTAATACTTTAATAGCTTCATCAATAATTTCAGGACCAATTCCATCACCTTTGATTATTGCTATTTTATAATTTTTTGACATTATTTTTCCTTCTTAATTTCTTCTTTAGCATAATTGATTAAACCACCAACTGCAATTAATTCTTGCATAAAAGGAGGAATAGCTGTAAATTTATACTTTTTATTATTAGTATTATTTATTATAAGTCCAGCATCTAAATCAATAGATACATTATCACCTTGTGTAATTTCTAAAGATTCTGGCAGTTCAAAAATAGGAAGTCCCATATTAAATGCATTTCTATAAAAAATTCTTGCAAAAGTAGGAGCAATAACGGCAGCTACTCCTGCAGCTTTTAGAGCAATAGGAGCATGCTCTCTTGAGCTTCCACAGCCAAAGTTCTCACCTGCTACGATAATATCACCTTTTGTTAATTTCTTTACAAAATCAGGATCCGCATCTTCCATAATATATTTTGCTAAATGTTGGGGGTCTGAACTATTAAGATATCTAGCAGCTATTATAATATCAGTATCAATATTAGCTCCAAAAGTCCATACTTTTCCTGTAATTTTATCCATGGTGTTCATCCTTTAAGAAAGAGTTTTATTTTTAAAATTTCATATAAAAAAAACTCATAATTTTTTAAATTAGAGTGCATTTTATCAAAAATTTTAAAAATTTTAGATTAAGTGATAGAATTTAAAGCTTGTTTTATTATTTTTGGGTAAAATATAATCTTATTTTAAAGGCAAGGACAATTTAATACATGAGCGCAAAAGACTTAAATAAAGCTATTGAAAAAATTGCAAAAGAGTACAAAGGTACGATTTTAACATATGAAAAAATAATTAAAATATTTCCTAAAGCACCATCAGGTGCAAATGTTAAAAAGTTAATTGCTTTAGTTCAACTTTATAATGTAACACTTATTACTTCTCAAGAGCAAGCAAAAAGAATGAATGTTCTAGAAGAAAAAAGAAAAGCAGAACAAAGAGAAAAACTAAAAGAGAGTGATGACGGTGTTTTTGATTTATTAAAAAACAAAGAACTTCTAGAGTGGTCAAGATCTGATTCACCTGTTAGAATGTATTTACGAGAAATGGGTCAAATTCCTCTTTTAACTAAAGAAGAAGAGATTGAGATATCTAAAAGAATTGAAATGGGTGAGGATGTAATTTTAGATGCAATCTGTTACGTGCCTTATTTAATTGATTTTATTTTAGAGTACAAAGAACCTTTAGTTAATCGTGAGAGAAAAGTTAAAGAGTTATTTAAAAACTTTGACGATGATAGTGATAGTGATAGTTCAGATACTACTGATACTACAACAGAAGTTACAGCTAAAAGTGCAGCTGAAGAGAGTGGAAAAAAACAAAAGAAATTAGATAAAAGAGCACAAACTATTGTTGATACTTTTAAATTATTAGAAAAAGCAAAAAAAGATTGGCATAAATTCTTATCAAAAGAGTCTGCTAAATCTGATCACGAAGAAGATCAAATGCAATTTAATTTAGCAACTGCTTTTAAGAAAAAAATATTAAAAGAATCTTTATTAAACCTAGGACCAACATCTAAACTTATTACAGAAATTGTAAAAGCTATGGAAACTGCACTTAAAAGTGATACTGGTTTTGATAGCGAGCTAAAAAGATTAGAATATAGATTACCTTTATTTAATGATATTTTATTACAAAATCATGCAAAGATTTTAGAAGAGATTATTAATCTTACAAAAATTCAAATTACTTCTATGGTTCCTGAAGCTACTATGGTTTCAACATATATGGAGATCAAGAAACTTTTTCAAACAGCAGAAGCATCTAAAGATGGTTTTGATTTAGAACCAGAAGAGTTAAAAGATGTTTTAGAGCAAATTAAAAGAGGTAAAAGAGTTACTGATGAGTCAAAAACAAGAATGGCAAAATCAAACCTTAGACTAGTTGTTTCTATTGCAAAAAGATATACAAATAGAGGTCTTCCATTTTTGGATTTAATTCAAGAAGGAAATATTGGACTTATGAAAGCTGTTGATAAGTTTGAATATAAAAAAGGTTATAAGTTCTCTACTTATGCAACATGGTGGATTAGACAGGCAATTTCAAGAGCTATTGCTGATCAAGCAAGAACTATTAGAATTCCAATTCATATGATTGAAACTATTAATAGAATTAATAAAATCATTAGAAAAGGTATTCAAGAAAATGGTAAAGAGCCAGATGTTGAAACAATTTCAATTGAAGTTGGTTTACCTATTGATAAAGTTAAGCAAGTAATTAAAATTACAAAAGAGCCTGTATCTCTTGAAGCTCCTATTGGAAGCGATGATGATGGTAAATTTGGGGATTTTGTTGCTGATGAAAAAGCGCCAACTCCAATGGATAATATTATGAAAGAAGATTTACAAAATCAAATTGATCAAATATTAGCCCAATTAAATGAGAGAGAACAAGCAGTTGTAAGAATGAGATTTGGTTTAATGCATGATGCTAGTGATAGAACATTAGAAGAAATTGGAAAAGAGCTTTCTGTTACACGTGAGAGAGTTAGACAAATTGAAAGTTCTGCTATTAAAAAACTAAAACATCCTAAAGTTGGTAAAAATCTTAAGAACTACGTAGAAAGTTAAGATGGATTTTTACGAAAACTGGATTGATCTTGATTTAAACCCTATTTTGTCTTTTTCTTCAAAAGGCAAAATATTATATTCAAATCAAGAAGCTCAGTTTTTACTAAATAGAATTAAACAAAAAGAGTTATATGACTTAGCAATAACAAATGCTTCTACTTCATATGGCTCTAAAACTACTTATTTGAATTTAAACCTAAGAAACTACAATTTTTACGCTATTACTGTTTATTATAATAGCGAAGAAGAAATTCAGATTAAACTTTATAAAGCAACACTTGTAAAAAAGAAAAAACAAATACTAAATAAAAAAGCAAGTTTAAATAATATTTTTACCTTAATTGATTTATGTATAAGTACAAAAAAGACAAAAACTAAAATCACATATAAAAAACTCTATGACCCCTCAATTCCAAAAATACTTATAATTGCAGCAGAATTTTTAAAACTTCTTAATTCTATTTACGACTCAATTCAAGATGCAACAAATATTACAACAGTAGTTAAGTTAAAAGTTGGTGAGTATATAAAAATTGAAGATAAAAAAGTTAATTTAATCTCAGTTGAGATTAAAAGTGATGGAAAGTTTCAAGATTTTAATTCTGATTTAGACTTAGATACAAACTCATTTATACTAACAAGTACAAATGAGCTTATAATTATAGATCTTCCTCTTCTTTTAAAATAAGACTTGAAATAAGCATAGAAAAAGGTACTACAAATAATCCTATTAAATAAGGAATAGCAGAAAAGATATGATTATTAGTAAGATATAAAAGTCCTACAATTAATAAAAAATATCCCCCTATTCTATAAAAAGACATAAATGAACTTGCAGAAGCAATGGTATTTTTAAAATAATGTTTTTTTACCTTACTTTTTTCTTCTTTAATGATAGTTTTAATTTCACTAGAACTTAGTTCACTGTCATGCGGTTTTATATCATCTGAGTATAAATCATGAACATCATCAATTTCATCAATTAAATCCCTAGCATGATCCATGTTCGTATCTTCAAAATTCTCAATTCTTTTTTCAACTGAGTTTTTGTATGAAAAAAATGTTGCAAGAGTAATAAGTAGTGAGGACACAAAAGCGAATTGAGAGTTAATCAAATAAGAATAACCCCCAAAAGAAAATAAAGCAATAATTAAAATAATATCAATTGCAAAAAAGATTTTAATATATTTTTTAATCATTTATTTTAATCATCTTCCACATTATCATTATCACCATATTTTGCCCTATGTGCATATCTTGGATCATTTTCTAGATCTTTAAACTGAGCTTGTGCTCTTTTATATGCTTTATATACATTTAAAGCAGCAGCACAAATACCCCAAAAAATACCAAGAAATAATAACCAAGTATATCCAGTCCAATTTTTTAACAAAATACCAGCACCAGTTCCTAAAGCTACAGCTACAACAATAGAAATACCTAAAGATAAATTATCTAAGGCTTCTAATTTCCCCTTATGTTTAGGAGTTTTTTCTTTTAAATCTTCTTTATTTTCCATTATTTATCTTTTTTATTAATTTATATAAGAGCAACAATAATCACATATTGTTTTAACTTTTATATCAAAATTTGAATTTGCTTTTATTTCAAAAGTATCATCTGCTTCATAAAAATTCCAAGAAGTTTCATTTTCTAATCTAACTTCTACTTCACCAGCTAATATTTCCATTATTTCAGCTTTTTTTGTACCAAAATTATACTCACCTATCATCATAATACCTAAAGATTTTTCTTCACCTTCTTGTGTGATGAAAGTTCGTGAAGTTACATTTCCATTAAAATATATATTTGATTTTTTAACTAATTCAACGTTTTTGATACTTTTCAATTAAATTTCCTTATTTTTTTAAGTTTTGCATAATATCAGAAGCTGCATTAATACAAGAATCAATCATTTCATTTGTTATAACAGTTGAAATAAATCCTGTTTCATACTGTGAACAAGCAAAATAATAACCTCTTTTTAACATCTCGTGATGAAAAGTAGCAAAGGCTTCAAAATCACAAAGGCCTACTTCTTTAAAATTTTTAGGTTCTTTTTCACAAAAGAAAAATCCAAACATTGAACCTCTTGTATTTACTTGTAAAGCAATATTATTTTCATTTGCTACTTTTTTAAAACCATTTACTAGTCTTAAGGCTTTTTCATTTAGTTCTTTATGTATATTCTTTGAAGCTTTTAACTTTTTAAGAGATACTAAACCAGCTGCCATTGCAACAGGATTTCCACTTAGGGTTCCTGCTTGATAAACAGTTCCATCAGGTGATAAATGATTCATAATTTTAGAAGATGAAGCAAAAGCACCAACAGGCATACCAGCGCCTATTACTTTACCAAAAGTAATAATATCAGCCTTAGTATCAACTAAACCAGATGCTCCGCTTAACGAAGCTCTAAAACCACTCATAACTTCATCAAAAATCAGTAAAGCATCATTTTTATCACATAAATCTCTACAAGCTTTTAAAAACTCACTTGAAGCTGGAACTAGACCCATATTTCCAGCAATTGGTTCTATTATAATACAAGCAATATCACTAGAATCTTCAAAACATTTCTCTAAATTTTTAATATTGTTATATTCACATAAAAGTGTATGTTTTATTAAATCAGCTGGCACGCCTGGTGAACTAGGGCTTCCAAAAGTAGCAAGCCCTGAACCTGCCTGTACTAAAAGTGAGTCAGAGTGTCCATGATAACAACCTTCAAACTTCAAGATATCATTTTTACCACTAACACCACGTGCAAGTCTAATTGCAGACATAACAGCTTCAGTTCCAGAACTTACAAATCTTACTTTATCAATATAGTCATACATTTCAACAATTTCATTAGCTAATTGTGTTTCAAGTAAAGTAGGAGCTCCAAATGATAAACCTTTTTTACAAGTTGCAATTACTGCTTCTTCTATATCTTTATCACAATGACCAAAAATCAAAGGTCCCCAAGATTGTACAAAATCTAAGTATTTATTTCCATCTATATCAAAAAGGTAAGCCCCTTCTCCTTTGTCAATAAAAGGTGGTGTTCCTTTTACTCCTTTAAAAGCACGAACAGGTGAGTCAACTCCACCTGGGATTACTCTTTTAGCATCTGCATAAGCATTAAGTGATTTATCAAACATTTATCATATCCTATATTATTATTTATTCATTATAAAAAAGAAATATTATACTATAATCAAAATATGAAACAAATCATAAGTGCTATATTTTTATCTATACTTTTACATTTATTAATACTTTACACATATAAACTTCCAAAGACTAGCAAAAGTTTAGAAAAAAGTGAGATAAAAGGCAAGGATAAGGTTCTTGTACATTATGTAAAATTAAGAAAAACAAACTCTTTGGACAAGATATCTCCTAAAATAATAAAAAAAGAAGAAAAACAAACAGAAAAAAAAGTCAAAATAAAAGCTAAAGAAACACTAGAAAAAAAGAAGTATATAAAAGTTAAAAAAATCGTAAAAACAGCAAGAAGAAAAGTTATTAAAAGAGATAAAAATAATATAGAAAAAACAAATAAAAACAAAACTCTAAAAAAAGAAGAAATTCTACCAAGTTTTTTAGTTCAAAAAACAAGTCAATTTAAGAAAGAAATTATTAAAGATATTTTAAAAGAACCTCTTGATTTAAGAATGTTAGATCAATTAACACAAAGTTATATTAAATTATATGGAGAAGATTATAATAACTTTACAAAGATTCAAAAAGTCTATTTACAAAATAACTTAAAAAATATTGGTAGAATTACACAAAAGTATCTTAGATACCCAAAACTCTCTATTAAAATGAGACAAAGTGGCATGAATATAGTTGAGTTTACTTTGTATCCAAATGGAGATATAAGCGAACCTAAAATAATAAATAGCTCAGATTATGCAGCTTTAGATAAAAATACTTTAGAAACTATATATATTGCTTATAAGGATTACCCAAGACCAAGAGAAGCTACAAAAATAAGAATATATGTCACATATCGCTTATATTAATTAATTTTTTTGCTACAATACGAAAAATATTTTTTAAGAAGAAGGCAAACAATGTTAACTAATAAAATTAGAAATCAAGAAAACGGAATTTTACTATATGGAATAACTCCTCCAAAAATTGGTCATGATGATGAAAAAATTAGAACTATTGCGAATACTCACATAAAAAGAATTCAAGAATTAGATATTGATGGCCTTGTTTTATATGATATTCAAGATGAAAGTTCAAGAACTAATGAGAAAAGACCTTTTCCTTTTATACAAACTATGAACCCTTGTGAGTTTTCAAAGCAGTATTTACAAGAGCTTAAAACACCTAGAATTATATACAGAGCAGTAGGAAAATATACCAAAGAAAAATTTTCTACTTGGCTTAAAGAAACAAGAGTTTCCCAAGTTCACTCTGTTTTTGTAGGAAGTGCATCTAAAAGTCAAGAAACAAGTCTTAGTATTAAAGAAGCTTATGATTTGAAAAAAGAAGTAAATGATAATCTTTGTATGGGTGGGATTTTAATACCTGAAAGACATGCAAAAAAAGGCGATGAGCACTTAAGAGTTTTTGAAAAAACTGATGCTGGTTGTGAGTATTTTATTACTCAATGTATTTATGATTTAGAAGCAGCAAAGATATTTTTAAGTGATTATAATACTTATGCAAAAAAACACAATAAAAAAATTGTACCAATAATCTTTACACTAACACCTTGTGGAAGTGCAAAAACATTAGAATTTATGAAATGGCTTGGAATTAATATTCCTAATTATTTAGAAGAAGAGTTAAAAGAATCAGGAGATATTTTAAAGCACTCACTTGAATTATCAATTCATATTTTTAAAGAATTATATACTTATGCAAGAAAAAAGAATATTCCTATTGGATGTAATATTGAAAGTGTTGCTATTAGAAAAGAAGAAATAGAAGCTTCAATTGAACTTGTTTATAAAATAAAAGAGATAATGAGTAAATAACATTACATTTTGTAATAATTTTATAATAAAATAACAAAACGTGATAAACTTCTTGAAATAAAGGATTTATCATGTTTATAAATGAAGATTTAGCCTATTTATACAGAAAACTAGATTATGCTATTTGGCAAAAAGAAGCTTGTTCTGATATTACTTTAGAAAAAAACAAAGAAGCACAAAAATTAATTTCTTATTATAATAGAAAAATTGAATCTATAAGAAGAAAAAAGAATATGATTAAACAATTAAGTTTATTTTAGTTTCCAATAGAAAATTTTATTTTCATTACCAGAAGAAAATAGTTCATTTTCATTTACAAAACTAATATTTGAAGGCACTGCTTTATGCCCTACTAAGGTATATAGTTTTTTCTTATTCTTAATATTGAAAACCTGCAAAACCCCATCTTCAGTACTAGAATAAACTCCTAAAGTAGCATTTGGATTTAAAGCAACCGCAAAAACTAAAAAATCACTTTTAAGATAATAGGTATTTTTATTTTTAGAATAAACCCCTACCCTTCTGTCTTGTCCCGCTGTTATAATAACGCCATTAGCATAAGCTATTTTATAAATTCTATCCACATTTAAAGACTCATAAATTTTTATAATTTTTCCACTTTTAATATCTAAAGAAGTAACTCGTCCACTCTCAGAAGCACTTAATAATTTTGTTTTATCTTTACTTAAAACCATATCAGTAAAAGCTGAAAGTTCTAAGTGTTTTTTATAAAAAGTATAATTATCTTTTAAATTGTAAGAAATAATTTCATGCCCTAGTGTTCCTAAAACAAAACTATCTTCATTTATAAATCTAGCTTCTTTAACACTTAACTTATCTTTTATGCTTAGGATTTTTTTTAATATTTTTCCATCATGTATCCAAACATTTCTAAAACCTTTTAAAGTGGTACTTACAAATAAAGTTTTGTTATTAAACCTATCAACCGATAAGATTTTTGCTCTTATATTTTGATTCTTTGTCAATAATAGTGAGGGCAAAATAATTTCATCTACAATTTTTTTACTTTTAAAATCAAATATTTCTATTGAACCCTCATCATTTGCAATATACATAAATGATTTATCAATAACAAAATCAAGAACTAAAGCTTTTGTTTTAATTATGAAAAAAGGTTTTATCTCTTTTGAATAAGAAGAAGAAAAAAGAAGGGTTACATATAATAAAAACCTCATAAAAGGTCTTATTTTATACTTGCTAAAACAAGCTCTCTTAGAGTTTTACAAGCAACTGCTGTTGAAGCTCCACTTGAATCATATTTAGGACTTAGTTCAACTATATCAAGGCCTACAACATTTTGTAAAGCACTTAGCTGTGAAATTATTTCAAGCATATCATGAAAATTTATACCCCCTGGTTCTGGTGTTCCAGTTCCTGGTAAAACACTTGGATCAAAAACATCTAAATCAAGAGTAATATAAACAGCCTTGTGTTCTAATCTTTTAACACAGGCCTTTAATGTTTTATAAGTAAACATTTCTAAATTAGTATGCTCTTTTGCCCATAAAAACTCTTCTTTTAAACCAGATCGTATGCAAAACTGATTTATTTTACCAATTCCTACTTGATCATAAATTCTTCTTAAAACAGTTGCATGACTTAAAGCTTCACCTAAATAATCTTCTCGTAAATCAGTATGTGCATCAAAGTGAATAATATGTAAATCATCATATTTTTTACTTAAGGCTTTTATTGGAGCTAAAGATACTAAATGCTCTCCTCCTATCATAATAGGAATTTTATTAGCATCAATTATTTTTTGTACATGTTCTTGAATTATTCTTAAGGCCTTTTTTTTATCACCAAAAGGAAGTTCTAAATCTCCATAATCAAAAAGATTTAAATCATCTAAATCTTTGTCTAAATAAGGGCTATAAGATTCTAGACCCCAAGAATCCTCTCTCATAGCACAAGGAGCGAATCTTGTCCCTGGTTTAAAAGAAGTAGTTCCATCAAAAGGAGCTCCAAATAAAACTGCTTTTGAAGATTCAAAATCTTCTTCAAAACCAAGAAAAGTATTTTTTACTGCTTTCATTTATGATAACCTTCTTTCAAAAGAGTATAAATCCATATACCTAAAGGCTAATAAATTCTCTAAAATTGCAAAAATAATAATATAATTAATAAAAGAACTTCCTCCATAAGATAATAAGGGCAAGGGAAGTCCAACCACAGGAGCGAAACCAATAACCATCAAAATATTAATACTCATATTTAAAAATAATAAAAGCCCAATTCCCGAGGAAAAGCACCTTATGACATAATCGTCTTTAAAATAATAATTCATGGATAAGAGATGAATAATAAGCAATAAATATAAAGTTATTAAACCAGCAGCTCCTAAAAAACCATAACGCTCTACAAAATAAGCAAATATAAAATCACTTGTTGCAATTGGCAAAAATTTTAAATGTGCTTGTGTCGCTTCATCTGATTTTTTACCAGTTAATCCCCCTGAACCAATAGCTATAATTGACTGTTGTACGTGATAAGAAGGTTTTTCAGAAATAAAATCAGAAATTCTTTTTTTCTGATAATCTTTTATTAAATATGTATAAATAAAAGGGGAGCTTACTGTAATTATAAGTAAAATTCCTACCCAAATTTTCCAATAAACACCTATAATAAATAGTATTCCATAACCTAATAGAAGTAAAACTAAAGCTGTTCCTAAATCAGGTTCTTTAGCTATTAAAATAAAAGGAATAATAATAAAAGTTGAGAAATATAAAAATGCTTTAAATCTATATCCACCTTTAGGAGGTGGTTTTTGATGTATTAAATAACCTAACATTAGTAAAAAAAGAGGTTTTATTAGTTCACTTGGTTGAATAGTTGAGCTTGTTCCTGGTATTTCTAACCATCTTTTAGCACCTAATTTTGTAACCCCATAAAATTCAACAGCAAAAAGCAATAAAATTCCTAAGCAATATAAAAAAGGAATAAGTCTTAAATTTCTTCTAATAGGAAGCATAAAAACCACTAAAAACGCCACTAATGCAACGCTAAAGTATATTAACTGTTTTTGTGCTAATATTTCATTTGTTTCACTAATTAAGTGATAAGAAATATATACCAATGGCAGTACAAAAAGTATAAGTAAATAGTCAAAATGAGATATAATTCTTTTATCAATAAATTGCATAATGAAAGAGTATCAAAATATGAATAAAATCTTTATTGTAAATGAAGTAAATAGATTAGACAAGTTTTTAACTTCCCAAATTGAAGTTTCTAGAAATCAGATTGAAAACTTAATTAAAAAAGAGTTTGTAAAAGTTAATAATAAATTAATAAAAAAAACATCTTTTAGAGTAAAAGAAGAAGATGAAGTAGAAGTAAACTTTCCCGAAGCGCTAGAAGGTGAAAAAGTTACAGTTGATTTTGATGTAGAGATAATTTATGAAGATGAAGAAATCTTAGTAATAAATAAACCATATAATTTAACAGTTCATGGAGCACCCAGTGTTAAAGATGCAACTTTAGTAGATTGGCTTAAGTCTAAAAACATCTCTTTATCAACTATAAGCGCAGAAATAAGACATGGAATAGTTCATAGACTTGATAAAGGAACATCAGGAGTTATGGTTATTGCTAAAACAAATGAAGCTCATGTACACCTAGCAAAACAACTAGAAGAAAAATCTATGGGTAGATATTATTTAGCAATAACAGATCTAGCCTTAAGAGAAAATATTGTAATTGAAAATGAAATTGGAAGAAATCCTAATAATAGATTACAAATGACCGTTCTTAAAAATGGAAAACTTGCAAAATCTGCTTTTGCAAAAATTGCACTTAGTTCAAATGATAAATATGAATTAGTTTCTTGTAAGTTATTTACAGGAAGAACTCACCAAATAAGAGTTCATCTAAACTCAATAAATAGGCACATTCTAGGGGATAATTTATATGGATTTAAGGGCGAATTAAATAAAATTAAAAGATTTTACTTACATGCATATATGCTTTATTTACGTCATCCAAAAACAAATGAACAAATGAGTTTTGTGGCAAATATTGCTGATGATATGAGTGAGTTTTTACACAAGAATTTTAAAATGGAGAATATAAATGAACAAATTAATAAAGATAGCTTCAGCGACATTTTTAACTTTACTAATTAGTGGATGTAGTATAAAAGGTTTAAACACAGCGACTGAACCAAGAATTGATCCAAGTTTAGAAGTAATCAATAATGAATCGATTAGAACAATATCAGGAATAAACTCAATTGCTTTTGAGTGGAGAAAAGTTGATGATATTAATGCTATTGGTTATAATTTTTATAGAGCAAAATTAAATGATGAAAAAATAAAACTAAGACATATTAAACTATTAAAAAATAGATATTCAAGTCATTATTTAGATAATGACTTACAACCAAATACTTCTTATGTATATTCTATGACAACTGCTAATGCAAAAGACTATGAGTCAAAATCTACAAAATCATTTGAAGTTAAAACATTAGATGTTCCAGTAGCAATTCCATTTATTCAAGCAATTTCAAACTTGCCAAGACAGATAAAAATTCTTTGGAGACCACATCCAAATGAGAGCATTGAGTATTATAAAGTTTTTAGAAAACAACCAAATGAATCAGATTGGGAAAAACTTAAAACTCTAGATGGAAGATTACAAGCTGAATATATTGATGAAGATTTAGATGATAATATTGTATATCTTTATAAAGTTATTGCTTATACTTTTGAAGATATAGCTTCAAAAGAAAGTCAAATAGTTCAAGCTCAAACAAAACCTTTACCACAAGGAATTAATAATCTTACTGCAAGTCAAAACCTACCTAAAAAGATTGTTTTAACTTGGAGTGCTTCATCAGAAAATGGAATTATAAGATATAGACTTTATAAAAACTCATCTTTAAATGGTTCATTTTCACTTGTAAAAGATTTTAATACAGAAGTTTTATCTTATGAAGATGTTATACAAGAAGATGGAAAAGTATATTTTTATAAAGTAACTACTACAGATAAAGATGGTTTAGAAAGTTCTTTAAATATTAATGCAAAAATGGGTATGACTTTACCAAAACTAAATAAACCTGTTTTAACTCTAGCTCAAATACAAGGTGAAAAAGCAATTTTAAACTGGCAAGCTGGAGATAATAGAGCTAAAACATTTACTGTTTATAAAAAAGCAAAAATAGGAATGTTTAAAATCACTAAAACAAAATATACAAATATTTCTGCTTTAAGATTTGAAGACAATAATATAATTAGAGGTGTAGAGTATGAATATACAATTCAATCAGTAGATGAATTTGGAATTGTATCAGAGCAAACAAAAGAAACAACTCTTATTTTACCAAAACTAGTAAATAATTAATGCCACATATTACATTTATAAAAAATCAAGAATTATCAACTCCAATATCTTCAAATGGAGTTGATTTTACGTTCATAGCAAAATCATATAATAATACTTGTAAAAATAGAGATGATGAGTATAAGATAGCTGTAAGAAACAAAGATAAAGAGTTTTTATTGTCATTAAGAAATAAAAAACCAAATATGATGATAAAATATGACAAAATCTCAAGAATTAGTCCTATTCAAATAGTTAAAGATGCACTTAATGAATATATATCTTTAAGTAAGGCAAAAATAGTATTTACTAATACAAATGATGTTTCAAATAAAGTACAAGTATCAAATGAGTACTTAAAAGATATTAGTTTTTTTGTAAATGATTTTAAAAGTACTAAAGAGCTCCAAATAGAAGTTGGTTTTGGTTCAGGACGACATTTAATTCATCAAGCTTTAAAAAATCCACATATACAATTTATTGGTTTAGAAATACATACACCTTCAATAGAACAAGCCTTAAAACAAATAGAAATTCAGGAAATTAAAAATATTTTA
The DNA here is from genome assembly GCA_965224485.1 of Arcobacteraceae bacterium. Classification (GTDB taxonomy): domain Bacteria; phylum Campylobacterota; class Campylobacteria; order Campylobacterales; family Arcobacteraceae; genus NORP36. Next base: position 159,142 of record CBDCZH010000019.1, read on the forward strand.
ATTATAAATTATGATGCAAGACTGTTTTTAGAATTTATAAAATCAAATTCTGTTGGTAAAGTATTTGTTCACTTTCCTGTTCCTTGGGATAAAAAACCACATAGACGAGTGTATTCAAATGACTTTATTTCTGAAGCATTAAGAGTTTTAAAAAAACAAGGAAGTTTAGAGCTTAGAACTGATAGCAGGAAATATTTTGATTATTGTAGTTCTTTATTAACAAATCTTAATAGTGGTAAAATTATTATTGATATAAATAAAGACTTAGAAGTTAGCTCAAAATATGAAGATAGATGGAAAAAACAAGGTAAAAATATTTATGATGTAGTTTTAATCTGTAATCAAGAAGATGAAGAAAAAATACATTACGATGATTTTAATTTTAAAGACGATATTAATTTAATAAATGTTTTAGAAAATCTAAGTACAAAACCTTTAGTAATAGAAGATTATTTTATTCATATAGAAGATGTTTATATTATACAAAACCAAGAGCACTCTGCCCTTATTCAACTTACCTTTGGCTCTTTTAACAAACCTCTTAGCAAGTATATTTTAATTAAAAATAAAAAAGCTTCTTATTATCAAGGTAATCCAATACCAACATCTGCTAATATAAAAGCACATAAAAAAATAAAAGAGATTTTACAAAATGATTGAAGCTAAGAATATATATCTTTCTTATGATGAGAATAAATTTGTTATTAAAAAAGGAAATTTTTCAATCAAGGATAAAGAATTTATATTCATAGGTGGAACTAGTGGTTCTGGAAAATCAACCTTACTAAAATCTTTTTATGGTGAAATTGAAATTAAACATGGTAGTTTAACCATTGATGATAGAAACTTAAACAATATTTCTAGTAGAGCTTTACGAAATCTAAGAAAAGATATTGGAATTATTTTTCAAGATTATAAACTAATTAGTGAACTTACTATTGAAGAAAATATCATGTTACCTTTAAAAATCAATGGTTACTCAAATGATATATCAAAAAGCCAAGCTATAAAACTTCTAGCTCATGTAAAACTGTCTCATAGAAAAGGATGTTATCCTGATGAAATAAGTGGAGGGGAGCAACAAAGAGTTGCTGTTGCACGGGCTTTGGCACATAATCCTAAGTTTATAATTGCAGATGAACCAACTGGAAATCTTGATGATTATTCAGCTGATTTAGTTTGGAACTTATTAAAAGGGGCAAATGAACAATTAGGTATTACTGTTATTGTTGTAACACATAGGGTTCCTAAAAACTTTGGCATAAAATTTAGACAATTATCAATTGAGGATGGCATAATATATGAAGTCTCTTAAATCGATTATATCTTTTATTATTCCACTACTAACTATGTTAGCTACTTTTACTATTTATATATTTACAAATAACGTAGTAAATGACTATAAAAAGAAAATATCTAAAGATTATTCAATAGTAATAGTATCTCATACTCCCCTAATAAAAGATAATTTTGATTATATTGGAGATATTAAAGTTAAAAGCATTCAAACTTTAAATAAAGCGAATATTATAAACAATATAAAAAGTTCACTTTCACGTGCTTCTTTAGATTTATTAAGACAAAAACTACCTCATTTTTACAAAATTCATTTATACTCTTTTCCAACAAGTTCTCAATTAGAATATGTAAAGAATCAATTAAGTAAAAATTCTAATATAAAAAGTATTGAAATATTCTCTAAAAACCATAATCAAATATATCTTTTACTAATTCTAATAAATAACCTTACTATGATTTTATTCATAGCAATTCTTATCTTTGCAGTTATAGTTTTATCAAAACAAATAACAATATGGTTTTATGAACAAAGAGAAAAAATCACTATAATGAAGCTACATGGAGCCTCTATCTTATATTCAGCCTCTGAAATATTAAAACATGCAATTATTGCTGCTTTTATATCTTTTGTATTAATTTCAAGCTTAATAATATTTTTATCATCTAATTTACAATTTATTATTCCTGTTGAACTTAAACCAATTTTAGTTACACAAATCGTATTAGAAAAAGAGATTTTAAAAGTGTTCTTATTATCTTTTGGTATCTCATTATTTACTATATTTGGAGTACTTTTTAGATATAAGATTAAAAATGCTTAAACTTATTTTTACTTTTTTTATTACTTTTATTTTTTTGTCAATGAACTTAAATGCGGTAACAAGTGTAGATAGAAAAATATATTCAAAAAATAGTGAATTAAATAAAAGTAAAAAAGCTAAGGTAAAAACTTCTTTAAAAATAAAAACTCTTGCAACACAGATAAATAAACAAACAAAAGAGTTAACAAGTTTAGAAAAAGATATAATTAAAATAAATAAAGATATATCTCAACATCAAGAAATGTTATTGATATCTAAAAATAAACTTCACAATTTAGAAAAAACATCTACAAAACTTAAAAAAGAAAAAGAACTATCACAAAAACAAATAGTAAATGTAATTATTGAAAATTTCTCATCTTCACTTGCTATAAAACTTGCAAATGAAAACTCATTAAAAGAGTTAATTGATTCAGAAATTTATAAACTTTTATCACAAAACTCAAAAGATTCATTATTAAGAATAAATAATAAATATATGAATTTAAGTTTAAACAAAGAAGAAAATGAAAAAAATATTAATAACTTGGCTTCTTATATTAAAAAAAGAAAAAAGAAAAAAACAATTTTAAATGCTTTAAAGAAAAAACACACTTTTGCTTTAAAATCTTTAGAAAGTAAACATATCGCCTATCAAAAAGCCCTAAAGTATGTAATTAATAAGCAAAAATCAATTCAAAACTTATTAGTTAAACTAAATATCGTGCAAAAGAAAGAACGTAAAAAACAAAAAAGTGCTAAGGTAAAAGAGAGCAAAAGATTAGCAAAACTAAAAGAACAATCACGTAGAAAAAGAAGTTCTTCTACTAAAAGATTAAGCCAAAGACAAGCACAAAAGATTGATTTAGATGTAAGAATGATAGGCTCTTCAACAAAAGGTATTAAAATATCTAAATATAGAGGTGCTAAAACTATTGCTCCTTTAAAATCTTTTACTATCATTAAAAAATTTGGGAAATATTATGATCCTGTTTATAAAATAAAACTTTTTAATGAATCAATAGTTATGAGAAGTAAAAAAAAGAGATCAAAAGTTTATTCTATTTTAAATGGAAAAATAGTTTACGCTAAAAAGAATGCTGGTATTTTAGATAATGTAGTAATAGTTCAGCATAAAAATGGTTTGCATACAATTTATTCTCACTTAGATCAAATATCACCAACATTAAAAGTAGGAAAATGGATAAAAAAAGGTTATGTTGTTGGAAGAGTTAATGATACTCTTACCTTTCAAGCTACTAAAAATAGTGCTCATGTAAACCCTCAAGATTTATTTAACTAAGAATATTTTTTACTAAAGTATGTATAAATAAATAAGGAAAAAATAGTAACTAATATATAAACATTTGAAAAAAGCAAAATTATAAAAAAGATTAAGCTTAAAAAAATAGCTGAATATTTTAATACTCCTTTTTCAAACAAAATTACAGCAGTTACAAGACCAATGATTGCATTTGAAATAAAAAATCCATCAGCAAAAGCAACTAAATTACCTAAAGTTAAATACTTGAAATTAACTAAAATTAAAGTAAGCACATACATAAAAGATAAAAAGTTTAATGCTCCTATTGGTGCTCCATTTTTTAGATGTTTGGAGGTATAAGTATTTATATTTAATGATGAAATTAATCTAGCTACTCCACCTATAAATAAAATCAATGTTCCTATACATAAAACAAGAGAAACACTAACTAAAATCAAATTTGAGTAAGATTTAAAAATTGGCTTTATTAACCAAATCAACTCAAACTCTTTTGTAAACTTATACTCAAAAGTACCAAAACAAATTGCTAAAATAACAAGTGAATAAACAAGTGAAATAATTATTGCTGAGAAAACAACTGCCGAAAGTAAGGTTTTTTTATCTTCTACTTCATTAGAATAGTTTCCTATTACTTCCCAACCTACAATTGCCCAAAAGACAATTACAAAAGAGTGTCCAAACTCATTTAGGCTAATAGAAGGTAAGAAGAAGCTAAAGGTAGAAGAATTAAGTAATATCTCAATACTGCATATAAAAAAGACTAAGGTAATTAAAGTAGATACGATAAGCATAAGTTTACCTAAAAAATCTATTTTAATAAGTAAAAAGGCATAGGTTAAAATATAAATAAAAAATGAAAGAGAAACTAAAGAGTACGTGGGGAAATATGATTGTATAAATTTTGCAGCTATTAATAAAACGGCTACAGGACCAAAGAAAACAGCACAAATAAGGTATAAAGAAGTAAGAAGCTGGTATTTTTTTCCTAGGGCTTCTTTTGTTGCTAAGGATACCCCAGCATCACCTGGGAATAAAACTGCTAATTTTGAAAAGATTAAAGCAAAAACAAATCCTAAAACTAAAATAATTGCAAAAACAATTATAGAATAATTATGAACCATATTATACAATAAAGGTGGTAATAAAATAACACCAGAACCTAAAATGGGACCTATTATTAAACCAGCTAGGGTAAAGGTGTTTAATTTTTTGCTACGAAACATTTCAATTATTTTCTAAACTAAGAGCTAGTTCTTTATTTAAATAAGAAAGATATAAGGTATTTAATAAGTTTAATTCAATCATAGTAATCTTAATCCAAGAATTAACTAAAACAAAAAATTCTTCTTTTTTTTCTTCTTCAAGCAATAAATATGTATCTAAAAACTCATTAACTACTAATATTAAACGTTTTGTTTCTTTAATATTATTAGCATCATTATGTCTAATAAAGACTTCAGTGAAAACTTCCAAGTCAGAAAGAAAGGCATAGAGGGTTTTGATTAAGTTAGTGTATTTCATAAGCAAGAATTATACTATAACTAAGTTAATAAATTAATTTTATAAATTTTTTATATATAAATTATATAATATAGTATCATTTAATATTATTTAATAAAGGAGAAATCATGTTAAAAATGAAAATATTTTGCTTTCTTGTTATTACTCAAGGAGTTTTTGCACAAAATATTCTTGAAGGCGATAGAAGTGTACCAATTGAAGCAGAAAAAGGAATGGTAGTTACTAGTCATTTTCTTGCAACTAACGAAGCACTAAAAGTTTTAAAAAATGGAGGTAATGCTATTGATGCAGCTGTAACTGCTGCTTTTGCATTAGCTGTAACACAACCTAGATCTGGAAATATCGGAGGTGGTGGATTTATGCTTATATCAAATGAAAAAACAAACAAAGTTGAAGCCATTGATTATAGAGAAAAAGCACCTAGTTCTGCACATAAAGATATGTTTTTAGATAAAGATAAAAATGTAGATAAAGTATTATCTAGATTTTCTCATAAATCAGCTGGAGTTCCTGGAACCGTAGCAGGTCTTACACTTGCATTGGAAAAATATGGTACTATTTCTTTAAAAGAAGCACTACAACCTGCAATTAAATTAGCATCTAAAGGTTTTATTATTACTCCAAGGTTTTTTAAAGGTATAAAATCAAAAAAGAAAAAACTAAAAAGATATGCTGCAAGTAAAAAAGTGTTTTTTAAAAAGATGGTTCTATGTATAAAGTTGGTGAAGTTTTTAAACAAAAAGATTTAGCTAAAACACTTAGAAGAATTGCTAAAAATGGAGCAAAAGAATTTTATACAGGGAAAACTGCAAAATTAATAGTAAAAGATATGAAAAAGCATGGTGGTTTAATTACTTTAAAAGATCTTAAAAACTATAAAGCAACTATAAGAAAACCAGCTTATGGTACATACAGAGGTTATGAAATTTTTTCTATGTCACCACCTAGTTCAGGAGGAGCCCATATTATTCAAATTTTAAATATGATGGAAAACTATGATATGCAGAGTTTAGGACATAATAGTGCAGAAGGTATTCATATACTAGCCCAATCTATGAAAAGAGCTTATGTTGATAGAGCAACATATCTAGGAGATAGTGATTTTGTAAAAGTTCCGATTAAAGGTCTTACTTCAAAAGATTATGCGAAACAACTTGTTGCTACTTTTACAAATGAAGCAACAGCATCAAAAAATTTAAAAGCAGGAGATCCACTTCCATATGAAAGTAGTGAAACTACTCACTTCTCAATTGCTGATAATTATGGAAATGTAGTCTCTAATACATATACAATAAACTTTTCATATGGTTCAGCAATTGTAGTAAAAGGTGCAGGTTTTTTATTAAACAACGAAATGGATGATTTTTCAGCAAAACCAGGTGTTGCAAATGCTTATGGTTTAATAGGAGGAGAAGCTAATAAAATTGAAGCTAATAAAAGAATGTTAAGTTCAATGTCACCAACTATTGTAAAAAAAGATGGAAAAAACTTTTTAGTTACAGGAAGCCCAGGTGGATCTAGAATTATTACAACTACTTTACAAGTTATATCAAATGTAATTGATTATGACCTAAATATTCAAGCAGCAGTAAATGCTCCAAGAATTCACCACCAGTGGCTACCAGATGAGATTAGAATAGAAGAAGGTATTAGCCCTGATACAATAAAACTACTAGAGCAAAAAGGACATAAGGTTACAAAGAAAAAAGCGATGGGTGCCATTCAAAGTATTATGATAAAAGATAGTAAGTTTTATGGTGGAGCTGACCCTAGAAGAAGTACATCTAGTGCAAAAGGATATTAAGAATAGTATGATAAGCTTTTAAAGCTTACCATATATAAGTTTATACTTTTAGACAAAGAAAGGATACGAATGCTAAGAATTATATTAACTTGTTTTTTAATTTTTACTATATCTTATTCTTCACATCAAGAAGAAAGAAAAAACAAACTTATTATTGCATATAGTATTTTAAAACCTTGGAAAAGTTATGAAAACAATAAAGCTACGGGGGCCTATGCCCAAATAATAAGAGAACTTGCTAAAGAAGTACAGCTTAAGACAAGTTTCAAAGTTTGTAAACTAACTAGATGTTTAGCCCTTATAAAAGAAGGAAAAGCTGACCTTATTATAGGAATAAAAGAAACTAAATTAAGAAAAGATTATATTACTTTTTTAAAAACGCCATATAAAAAAGCAGAAAGAAAAGTATTTTACTTAAATAATACCTCAGAAAAACAAATAAATAACTATGAAGATTTATATAAACTAAATAGTATTGGAATAAAAATTGGCGCAAGGTATTTTAAAAAGTTTAATAATGATTTTTCTTTAAATAAAAAATCTGTGATTGATAATAAACAGAACTTTAAAAAACTTAAAATGAAACTAGTAGATACAGTTTTAATAGCCCAAGATCAAGGTGAATTCTTACTTTCTTTAATGAACTTAAGGAATAAGTTTAAAAAAGCAAAATATTTTTATGAAGATAATAGTTATAGATACATTGGCATTTCAAAAAAATCAATCCATATAAAAAAGATTAAAGATTTTGAAAGTGCTATGCTTAAAATAAAACAGACAGGTCTTTTAAGAGAAATCATGATTGACGATTATTATAAAAAGTATAATATTCCTATCAATCCTTTTACTTATAAATAATATATCTACTTTATAAAAAGAGACTTATAATATTTCTTCAATATCTTTTTTCAAAGAAAGTGGTTTTGTAATAGATGCATATCTATTAATAACTTCACCTCTTTTATTAATTAAGAATTTTGTAAAGTTCCATTTGATTTTTTTACTTCCTAATACACCAGCTTGTTGTTCTTTTAAATATTTAAATAAAGGAGCTTCGTTCTCTCCATTTACTTCTATTTTTGAAAACATATCAAACTTTACGTTGTAGCTTAAAGAACAAAAGCTTTTTATCTCTTCTTCATTTCCTGGTTCTTGCTTTGAAAACTCATTTGAAGGAAAACCTAAGACCATGAAATCTTTATCTTTATATGTTTCGTATAATTCTTCTAAACCTTCATATTGAGGGGTAAAACCACATTTACTAGCAACATTTACAATAAGTAAAGTTTTATCTTTATATTTTGCCATTAAAATTTCATTGCCATCAATATCTTTTACTTTATAATCATAAATATTCATAATAACTCCTTTCTTTTTGTATACAAATAAGCCCAAAATATAAGAATCAACTGTATTGGCAATCTTATTAAAAGTGAAGTTTCACTCATATCAGGAAAATCACTATGATTAAAATACATATTTACATTTGCTGGGAAAATAGCTATAAAAAGTAAGATGATTCCAATAGCTGCTACTCTTGTAGTTCTTGGAACAAGTAATAATATACCTAAAAAGATTTCTAATATTCCACTTGCATACACAATAAACTCATGAAAAGGAAGATAAGTGGGAACAGCTTTCAAATAAAATTCTGTTATTGTAAAATGAGCACTTCCTGCAACTATTAATAGTATTCCTAATAAATACTTAAACACAAAATAAACTATTTTTTTCATACCTTATCCTATTTTAATCTATAAATTCAACTACATCTTCAAAAGGTAGTCTTAATTGTTCTGATTGAGCATTTAATCTATATCCAAAAGGTAAAACCATAGATAACTGATATTTTTTTGAATCAAGGCCTAAAGCTTCTTCAACTTTATTCTTATCATAACCTTCTATTGGACAAGAGTCAATTCCAATAAAAGCAGCAGCAGTCATCATATTAGCAGCTGCAAAAGCTGATTGTTTTGAAGTCCAAGCATAAATGTTTTCATCACTACTTAATGTATCTTTTAAATGCCCCGCATAAAGACCCATATAAAAATCAAGTGTATCTTTTGAACTTTTACTTCTTAAAAATCTTTTTCTTACCTCTCCTGATTCCACTTTTACACTGTTTATTCCTGCTAATACTATTACAAGATGAGAACAAGATGTTATTTGAGCTTGATCCCAACAAAGAGGTTTTAATTTTTCTTTTAATTCATCATTTGTAATAACTAAAAACTTCCAAGCTTCCATACCAAAAGAAGATGGTGATTTTCTTGCACTTTGCAGAATAAATTTTATATCTTCATCTGATATCTTTTTTGTATCATCAAATACTTTACAAGCATGTCTAAAATCCATTGCTTTCATAAATTCATTTTTCATATTCTAAGCCTTTTATATTTTTTTTAATTTACTAATTTTTAAATATTCTAATTTATTATCTACACTTTTAATAAATAAATTAAAGTGTTCTTTTTTCATATGCTTATCTAAAAACTCTTCGTTTTCCCAAGTTTCAATAAAAGTAAAACTATTTTCATCATCTAAATCTTTGTGTAAATCATATTGAATATACCCTTCATCATTTTCCTTGGTACTTTTTTGTACATTTACCAATAAAGAATAAATCTCTTTTGTAAACTCTTCTTTAATTTTAATACTTGCTAGTATTGTTATGTTTGACAAATTAACTCCTAAGTATATTTTATGCTTTTTCTAATATTTCAATTATTGCCTCTTTTGGATATAAGTCATCAAAGCCCCATACTTTTGCTAAAGCATTTGCATTTTTAGCTAAATCATTTATTTTATTTTTTGGAATATTTAATTGCTCTAAAGTAGTAGGTGCACCAATTTTACTAAACCAATTTTCAAATTTTTGTATTCCAATATTTTCATCATCACTATTAAAAATCTCTTTGAGAATCTTCTAAATTGAGATATATTTTGATCTTTATACCATTTCATCCATGCAGGAATAACAACAGCTAAACCAGCCCCATGTGCTACATTAAATAAAGCAGATAGAGAATGTTCTATCATATGATTAGGAAAAGTTCCACCTAGTGTTCCTGCTGGTGTTAGACCATTTAATCCTTGAATAGCAGCCCATGCAAACTCAGCACGTGCATCATAATCATTTGGATTTTCTAATAAAACTTCTGTTGTTTCTATAATTGTTTTAATAATTGATTCAACAAGTCTTGAGTTAAAAGTAGGATGAGAACTTGCTGTAAAATAAACTTCTATACAGTGAGAAATAACGTCAACTGCAGAGTATGCTAAATACTCTTTAGATACAGTAGCCATTAATTCTGGATTTATTACAGATACTTTTGGGTTTAAAAGAACTGATGCTATTGAATATTTTTGCTTTGTATCATCATTTATAATAACAGCATTTCCATTCATTTCACTAGCAGTTGCACTAAGTGTCATAACTGTAAAAACAGGTAAAGCAAGAGATATTTCTACTTTATTAATAAAAAAGTCCCAAACATCTCCTTTATATTTAGTTCCAAGAGCAATAGCTTTAGCACTATCAGCTACTGAACCACCACCTACTCCTAAAATAGCATCAATATTATTATCTTTAGCTAGTTTAATTCCTTCATTTACTTTACTTAATAAAGGATTACTAACAACTCCTTGAAGTTCTTCAAATTCTATATCGTTTTTTTTAAGTGAGTTTATGATTTTTTCATAAAGACCATTTTTTTTAATACTACTAGCTCCATAAACTAATAATACTTTTTTAATACTGGCTTCTTTTAAATATTCACCTATCTTGTTTTCTTTGGCTTTACCAAACTCTATTCTTGTTGGATTGTAATATGTAAAATTATTCATGCTAACCTTTCTTTTCTTGAAAATTATATACCTTTAATACTTAAATATCCCTTACATTACTTTAGGTAAGTAACATCTTTATATTTCAAATAATAAATCAGTTCTTATAACATATTTAATTCCTGATGTAATTAGTGCTGAACTATGTAAACAGTGTAAAGGATGAAGTCCATGAGGAAAACAAAGTACTGCCCCAGCTGGTGTTCTAATATTTACAATATTTACTTGTGTTATATCTCTTGTTGGTTTAGAAGAATCATTTTTATCAATAAAAAATTGAGTTTCCCCTCCTTCAAAATCCTCACTTAAAAAAATAAGAAAGGTCATTTGACTAAATCTATCGTCGTAAGCATTATTTAGTAATTTATTATTAACAACAGCACTTCCAGGCCAAGCCCCATCACTATGAACCTTAAAAAAATCACCTTCTTCATATTTATAAAAACGAAATCTTTTGTTTATTCCTAAGGCTTTTTTATTCTCAAAAATTCCTTTTTTATCAAAAACAAAATCTTTTACTCTATTCCAAATTATATTATGAGTTTCTTCATCTATTATCCAAGTTAAGGTTTCATTATGTCTTATATCTCTTGCTAGAGAAACTGCTGCATCTTTATTATAAGCTAAGTTTTCACTTGTTTCTATGATTTTTTTACACTCAGTTTTTGAGAAAACATTTAATAACTGAAAAGCACCTGGAACATTTTTTACCTCAAGTCTTGTAACTTTACTTTCATTTAAAGAAAGTGGAATTGTATTCTTTGTTTTATTTGCCCAAGCGGGTAAAGAAGGACTAAAAGAACCCATTTCTCTTGCAACAACATAAAAATCAGATTCTATTGTACTCATCTTTGAGACTTTGTAATTACTTTTACTTGAGTAAATTGTCTATGTCCATCTGGTGAACCGTGATAACCAAAACCACTTTTTTTAGCTCCAACCCAAGGTGTATCTCCAATAGAACCACTGCCTTGGTTAATACCTAACATTCCAGCATCTAATTGTTTAGCTATTATGTCTACATCTTTTACTCCAAAAATCGATGCACCTAAAGCAAACTCACTACTATTTGCTCTTTTTATAACATCTTGTACTTCAGTAAAAGAACTAATTGAAACAATAGGTCCAAAAGTTTCTTCAGTAAAAAGTAACATATCATCAGTAATATTACTTAAAACACTAGGAGTAATAAAAGCATCTGGATGAGAAGTGGCACCTAATAAAACATTAGCACCTTTATCTTTAGCATCTTGTATTTGATTTAAAATATTATCTCTTTGTTTTTTATTAATAATAGGACCAATATCAGCTTGCTCATCATCCCAAGTTCCCATTTTATATTGCTGTGCATATTCAAGAACCTTATCTTCAAAAACTTTTAATACATTTTTATGAACAAAAATTCTTTCAGTTGAAGTACACATTTGACCAGAATTCTCATAACTACTAGCAACAGCAAATCTAGCAGCACTACTTATATTTGCATCTTCTAATACTATTAAAGGGTCTTTACCACCTAGTTCCATAATTAATCTCTTAAGAGAAGAAGCTGCATTTTTCATAATATCAATACCAGCATCCTTAGAACCTGTAAAAGCAATAAGATCAACATCAGAACAAACCAAAGTTTTACCTTGTTTCTCATCACCATGAATTATTTGTAAAACATCACTTGGTAAGATTTCATTTAAAATATCAACATAAGCTTGAGCTATTAAAGGTGTTTCTTCTGAGGGTTTAAAAACAACACTATTTCCGGCAACTAAAGCTGGAATAATTAACCAATGAGCCATCGATAAAGGATAATTCCAAGGAGCAATAACAGCACATACACCTAAAGCATTGTATTGCATTTTTGTACTTAATCCATAAGCTTGAAATACTTGTGTTTGAATTGCTTTTTTTATCTCACTTGCTTTGTGCTCAACATCATTAGCACAACCTGATACTTCACCAAGTGATCTATTTAAGCTTTTTCCCATCTCTTTACTTAATAAAACAGCTAAGGGTTGGATTTTTTCTTCTAATTTGTTTGCTGCTTTAACTACAAGTTCTATTCTTTCATCAATTGATAAATTCTGCCATTTGTTTTGAGCTATTTTAGATTTATTTACTATTTCATCTATTTCACTAACATTTGTAACGTTAACTTCACCTATAAATTCTTGATTTACAGGATTAAATGATTTTAAAAATTCATTCATCTTTTATCCTCTGTTTTATTTTGGAGGATTATATAGGTATACAACTTAAATTTCCCTTACAATACTTTATGTAAGTAATGATGTTTTAAGTAATTTAAAGATATAATTTTTTCAAGTAAAGGATTTTAATGTATTATATAAATGATAAAGAGTACAAATGTTCAGTTTCTGTAACAATGGATATTTTTAATGATAGATGGAAACTAGCTGTTATTTGGTACTTATTAGAAAATGACAAAAGATTTAAAGAATTATGTGAAGATATACATGAAATAAGTCAAAAAACTCTTACTATAAAATTAAAAGAGTTAGAAGAAAAAAATATTATAAAAAGAGAAGTATTCGCTCAAGTACCTCCAAAAGTAGTTTATTCACTTACTCCAATAGGAATAAAATTAAAACCTGTTCTTAAAGAGATGTTAGAATGGGGAATAGAATATGTAAAAGAAAATGGGAAAATTACAGAAGATAAGACTTGTAAAAGTACTGTTTCTTAAGGATTAGAAGGGTTAAAGTTAAGAACTTAACCCTAGTAAATTATTAAATATTTTTAAGTAAATTTTTTTCTTCTTCTTCACTAAGAAAACGCCACTCTCCACTTTTAACATCAAGGTTAAAACTAGAAATACTAATTCTTTTTAATTCTAAAACTTTTAAGGGTGTTCCAAATTTAGGATCTTTAAGAGCTCCAAAAAGTCGTCTTATATGACGATTTTTTCCCTCATCAATCTCAACTCTAAGTTTTGTTTTAGCACCACCTATTCCAATTTTACTAACACTTAAAGCTTTTAATAAACCATATTTACTTGGAATCCCAGACATAGCTTGAGAAATATGCTCATCTGTAACATGTCCCCTAATCCAAATTTCATATACTTTTATACAATTACCTGGTTTAGTTAAAACATTACCAATTTTACCATTACGTGTAAATAATAAAAGTCCTTTAGAATCCAAATCAAGACGACCAATAGGCATCCATTGTTCAGTAAAAACCCAAGAAGGTAAAAGATCATAAACTGTTTTTCGCCCTAGTTCATCAGATCTTGTAACAATATAAGCCTTAGGTTTATTTAAAACTAAGAGGTTTTTCTGGTTTTTGCTTGTTTCATTCATTAAATATAGTCCTTTGATTTGGTAAAAAGCCCTAAAATTAAAATTGTTATTAGTGGTAAAAAATCTTGCATTTTAAAATAAATGTATTATTATAATAATATTACAGAGACAATTTTTTTCTTAGTATAGCTAATTAACTATATGCCAACATAAGTAAAGCCTGATAATTTTTTTAAATTTCTATACTTATAAATAATGTAAGTCTAAATTGATATTCGAACCCTTTGTATTAAAGTTTTACTATTAATCTTATATTAAATAATTTATTTCTATTTTTAAGTTTTTTTTAAATATAATCTAAGTGTTATATAAATATTTTAAAAGGATATACCTATGAGTGCCGAAAAAAAAGCAAGTACAGCCCTAGCAAGAGCGCAAGTTGCAAACAACAATATTGAAGTAATTATGGATTTCTTAAAAGATTTACCAATGACCTTAACTCTAGATCATAATCAATCAGCAGCTTATAAAAAAGCTTATGATTCTCTAAAAGAAAGAACTCATTAGTCTTTTTAATTAAAAAAAAGAAATAAAGAAGAGTAGTTCTATATGAGTATAAGGCAGTAGCTTAATTAAATTTTATGCTACTGTCCAAGTTTATTAAAAAAATAATTTCATACTTTAAACTTAAAAATAAGATACTTTTTTCTCTTAAAACTAAGCATTCGATAATAGTTTGGCTTTTTCTTTTTTACTTAATTTATTTACTACTAAATCATAAGATTCATTTATCATATCAATTAAAATATCATCTTGCATTGAACCATCTATACTTATAGTATTCCAATGTTTTTTATTCATATGATAGCCTTCCTTTACACACTCGTATATATCTCGATAAGCAAGAGCATCTTGAGGTAAACATTTTAAATTTATTCTAAGTTGATTTTCTTTATAAGCTAATAAAGCAAACATTTTATTCATAACTTTAAAAACCATAATATCGTCATTAAATGGAAATTCTTTATTTGAAGATTTTTTTGAAATAAGTATTTTTTCTAATTCTTCTAAATTCATTTCTTAGCTCCTATTATTCTTATATTTATAATATAAGTATTTAGTTTAGTAAAAAAAGTCTAGTGGTTAATCTTTTGTTCTATTATTTATACTAAGATTATTTTAATTAAAAGTTTCTATAAACTTCCTTGTTTTAATATTTTTAATTTTTCTTAATTTAGTATTTGAAAAAATACTTTTTAATTCCTCAATAGTAAAAATATTTTTCAATAAATCGCAATCAATATCTTTTAATACCTTATCTTTAACTGTTTCAAAAGAAAGAGGAAAAAGATCATCATTTTTACTAATTAAGATATTATAAACATCAAAAGCATTCATACTATAATCAGAACACACTTTTTCTAAATGATGAACATATTCATTTTTATCAACTTGCATTTATTTCCTTTATTTTTAATTCTACTTTGTAAGTCAAACTTGAAGCGATAATCATCACATTAATACCCTTGTTCTTCTTACAATATTTTCCTATATACCCATCTTTATATTAGCTTATCTTTTTTAGTTATTGTCCAAGCTGAATTATGTTGAGTGAATCCAAGAAGAGGATAATACTCTTTTGCAGTAGGTGCTGAGAGTAATATAATTTTACATTTAGCATTCAATTGTTCTTGAACTTTTGAAATAAGTTTTTTTCCAATACCGTTTTTTTTGATATTCTTTATCTACTGCTAAGTCTGATAGATAACAACAATAAGTAAAATCTGTTACTGCTCTTGCAATACCAATGATTTTATTATTTATATTAGCTGTAATAATAATATCTGCATTTTTAAGCATACCTTTGATTGTTTCTAAATCATCAATAGGTCTTCTTTCTCCTAATGTTGAATTTTTCAATATTTCAATAAATTCTAATGATGTGATATTTTTGTTTAGTTTATATTCAATATTCAAGTAATACTCCTTTAATCTAAGATTTGAGTTCTTTGCAAGAACTTATTCTATTTCTCTTATTTACTAACTATTTTATTCTTCTTAAATAAGAGCTCTTAAGACTAGCAAGAAATTTTTTATTAAATTTCTTCCTTGAATGTTTTAATAAATTTTATTTTAGCATTATTTATAATAATTTGATATTTTAAAAATTGAAATTATCAGCTATAATACTGCAGTTTATTTTAAAGGCAAGATTATGGCATTACAAAAGTGGGAAATATTTCAAGATGAAGCAACAGATTTTTTAAATAAATATTTTAATGCTAATTTTAAAATGGAAGGTGGATATGATGCAACAACATCCCATATAACAGTAAGAAATGTAAATCAAGTTATAACAACTATTGAAGCAAAGTTTGGTTCAACTCAAGCAGGACAAATAGTATTAATAGCAGATAATAATAAATTTAGCTTTTGTGATAAAAGTAAAAATGAATCCAATTTGTATACACAAAAAATAATAAAATATTTAAATTCTAATTATTCATTATTTGCAGGAGTTAATACAGCATCTATTCATGTAGATATTGAGAATAGTATCCTGTTTAATTGGGTAAAAACAATTTATAATGAAAAAAAATGTTGAATGGATTATATCCTCAAAAAAGTTTTAAGAATTTAAGTTTAAATGATTTACTTTTTATTCCAATAAATGAAATAGAAAAATACTTTGATATTAGTCTTGTATTTAGAAGAAAAAAAATTGGAAATACTCAAATACCAGGTAAAGATATAATGGATTTTAAAGAAGAAATGGATTTTATAAGTAAAGACTACACAATAAAAAAAACCAATAACAAATATTTATTAACAATGAATTCAAGACTATCTAATTTAAATATTGGAAGTAGATATTTATTAAGTATTACAAATGTACCTTCACAGTATTATATAAAGAAAAAAGATATAAATACTAATCCTAATATTATGTTTCAACTAAACTTAAAAGATAGTGTAGAATTTAAAGGTACACAATTTAAAGAAAGTTATTCTTTATAATTTTGTGTAAACATTGACTTAATAAGGAGTGTTCAATAATATATATAAAGTCATTTTATATAGAATACTACTGCCTTATTACTTACATTAATTAGGTATTACGTTCCCCTAATTTCAATTCATTATACGTTTTCTGAAAATTTAAATACTCAGAATAAACTAATTTAGCCCTAATTCGTTCTTGTTCTGAAAGAACAAAGTTATTACTCTTATCTAACATAGCTTTAATATTATCTTGAATATAAAAATCATAATTCATTAGACTATAATCAATTTTAATAACTGAAACTGCTCCAGTAAGTGGATTAACTTTTGTTCTTAATATATTAAAACTGCTTAATGAATCTGAAAAATCAACTCTAACCCTATCTAAATCTATATTTGCATATGTATCAAAAAGTGCTTTATTAAAATTTTGATTAGGTGTCGATGAAGTTGCCCATAACATATCGTTTACTTGATTTAAATTATTTTTTTGTTCATTTAAGCATTTTGTGTGGACAATAGGCTTTCTAAGAAATTCTTCTTTTGATAAGTGTTCTGGTTGCATTACCTTTCGTAACATTTGAACTTTTTCATATGGAAGAGATTTTAATTCCTTCAAGCTTAAATTATCATCTTTAAGAATATCTTTAAATAATGCTATATCTTCTTTTGATAGAGACAAGGACTCAAAAACATTATGTTTTTCTAAAAATTTATTGAATCTTCCTTTTTTACTTTCTTGAACAATATTTTCTTCTTGCTTTAATACTGATTCAAAACTCGCTTCATTTGTTTTTTGATTAGAGGAAATATTTAAATCGTTTTTATTATAAGCAGTAGTTTGATAGTCAGTTGATATGTTAATATTAATATCTTTACATTATTTATTTTGTGTAGTTTGAATTTGGGTTTAATTTCTATAAACAAAAAAGGACAGTTAAAAAACTGTCTCTTTCTATACATTGAATTAAGATATTATAATCTAGCTTCGTATTTTCTTAGCATGTGTAGTTTTTTAAGCATTTTCTTTTTAGCATTAATTTTTTGCTTTTTCTTAATCTCTGTGTTTGGTTCAAAAAATCTTCTTGCTCTAGCTTCAGTAACAATAAGATTTCTATCACATTGTTTCTTAAACTTTCTGTATGCTTCATCAAATGACTCTTGTTCTTTTACTTTAATACCTGGCATAATAAAATTACCTACTTTCTTTAAATTTTGGCACTAATTATATTTAAATTTAACTTAATTTAAGCATAATTTATTATTAAGAAACTTTTTATTACATTTTTTTGTAATTCAATTATTTAATAACATCATCATTATATAATTTTGGAGAACTCCCAAACTAAACTCCTCTTTTTTTAAAATTAAAAATTACACCCAGGGGTAGAAAATCTTTATTCTTTTAATAATTTGGTATTGTCCCAGTTATTAAATCTTCGCTAAAAATAGAAGCTTTCAAATTTCTTCTTGAAACAATATGGTAATAAGCTAATTCATTAATACGAAGTTTATGAGCCATAATACACCTCAATAATAAATGATACAGCGAGTAAATTAAAGTCTTGGTTAAGAAATTTACTAATTGATGCCTGATATGAATTCTATTTTAAGTAAGTTAAAATTTCTTCATTAATATTAAGAGATTTTGGTTTAATATCTTGCATTAAATTTTTAAAATTTAACACTACTTCATCTTTATTTTCATAAGTCACTTTTTGTTTAGATTTAATTAAATAAACAGAAAAATCACTTAAAAATGAATTAATAAAAGACATCCATTGGGCTATAAGCTCTGTAAAATTTAACGATTTTATATTTACATCAACTTTATAAATAATAAAAGCTTTATATTCTTCTAATTTAAAGTAAGCTCTTAAAAAACTTGAAGCTCTGTTTTTAAGTTTATTTTTTAAATTTTTGTTATTTGAAATCTCTGCTAAAACTAAAAATAACCTATATGATAAAGAGGAGTTAAAAATGAAACTTGATTTACAGGGTACTCTTCCCATGCTTTAAATATATCTTCTATGCTTGAAAACTCATCTGATTCTTTAATCTCTTTTTCTGCTACTTCAAGGTTAAATTCTTGAGTTTCTGTATTGAAAAAAGAGCTATTTGATGACAGGTCACTTATCTTTTTAATAGAACGCTCACTGAAGTATAACTTATTCATTTTATCAAAAAAAGAAATTATATTACTAGAGTTTCCATTATGAACTATCTCTGGCATATATCTTGTTGTGCATGCTATAAGTGCAAATTTTTCTGCTGATTCCTTCATTACACTCTCTTTAAATTCAGAAGATTTAAATAAAACTTTAGTGTTAATTTCTTGATGATTTTTTTTTGAATAAATTGTTTCCATTTTAATATTTCCTTAGTATTTATATTTGCTAATATATTTTTTGATTTTGTATTGTCACATAAATAGACTTGATTAGGTATTTAACTATTTCTTCTTTGATAAAATGTAGCAGTTTACTAACATAATTATTTAATTTCATATGAATTATTTGAAGTATCTTATCCAAATTCACTCCTTAATAGTCGAAGCATTGCAATAGAAGACTATTTAGAGTACAAAAGGTTGTAGAGTTGTTAATTTATCTTATGTGCCTCAAACAATGCTGATAGTGATCTGCTTACCCTAAAAAATTACACCCAAATTTCAAGTTTTTTAAGGTGGCAACTGTCACCGAAATTTACTGTAAAAGTTTTACAATTATTAGTTTAAGTATTAAAGTGCATTGAAATAGCTGGCTTTTGCTCTTGTAAACTTCCAGTTCCCGCTTTCTTACTTTTGTATTGACAAAAAGTAAGCAAAAACAACTACGGTTTCGGAGGTCTTCGACTACCTAAAGTTTTTTTATTTTCTTGCTTAGCCCTAAAACTTACTAAAATATGCTCCCAGCATATTTCTTAACGTGCAAACAGTTATGGCTGGGTTACGCAATAAAATAAAAAAACTTTAGCTCCTGCAAATGTAGCAATCAACGGAATAATTTTTTGTCTGCTAAAGCAGATGTAGTTCTAATACATAATTAGTAATGTTCTTTAATTAGTATTTGAACTTTTGGATAATAAATAACTTACTCGGAATTTTTCATGCATTTGAGGAAGCTAGAGTTTGAGAGTTTATTTTGCCTGCAAGCAGGATTTTGTCACTGCGTTTCAGCATCAGTAATAAGGAAGTCATTAAAAGAAACTAGGCTCTTTAGTGTCAACTGCAATGTAATGGCCATTCGTGCCAGGCACCTTTTCCCAAGCACTCAGAGCAAAAGAAAGAAATCATATTCCTGTAGTATTAAGTATTGAAGATGTTAAAAAAATTATATTAAATACAAATGGAATATACCAAATAATGTTGAAACTAATGTATGGATGTGGATTAAGAATGAGTGAACTATTAAATCTTAGAATAAAAGACATAGATTTTGATTTTAATAAAGTTTATGTTTATAATAGTAAATCACAAAAAGATAGAACAGTTCCTCTACCTATTAAAATTAAGGAAGGTATTTTAATACAAATTAAAAGAGTAAAAGAAATACATTCCATAGATATTATAGATGGGTATGGAAGTGTGGAACTTCCTTATGCTATGGATAAAAAATCGTCTAAATCAAAGTTTGAAACAAAATGGCAATATATTTTTCCTATGGATAAAGTTTCAAAAGATCCAAGAAGTGACATAGTTAGAAGGCACCATATCTTAGAAGTAACATTTTCAAGAAATATAAGGAGTGCCGTAAGAAAGTCTAATATTGACAAAAGGGTATCAGCTCACACTTTTAGACACTCATACGCAACTCATCTTTTACAACATGGGACAGATATACGCTCTATTCAAGAGCTATTAGGTCATAAAAGTATAGAAACAACTATGATATATACTCACGTAGTAAAAGAGTTAAATAAAGATGAGATAAAAAGTCCATTGGATTTTTAGATTTAAATTATTAGTAAAAAGTGGAGGAAAGTATTATATTTTTGTTTTAATCAAGGCGAAGATTGAATTTTAAGCGGAGCGTACATGTAGTACGAGAGTTTAAACTTCATGCCAAAAGGCATAAAGCTAAAACGAATCATTAAAATTCAAGATTCAACGCAGAGTAAAGCAAAAAGATGATGAGTTACTCCTCTTTTGCAAAAATGCTTTTAGAGTGTGAGATTTTAGATTTAATCAAGGCGGTTAAGAAATTTAAAGCGGAGTGTACGAATAGTACATGAGCATTTAAATTTCTTGACCAACGCAGAGTAAATTTAAAAGATTATGCTATAAAAGCATTTTTTTAGTGTAGGTCTGCGTTTAGTTTAACTTCTCTCGTACTTCTCATAGCAATAGTCTGCCCTGTACTTGAATTAACTCTAAAGTGAACTCCATTTACTCCTAAAAATTCAATACCTTTCATAATAGTTTTAATCTCTTTATCAGGATTAATTTCTTTAATAGCTGTAACTGCTTTTTCGCTTAAAGTAATTTTTGTTCCTGGTAAAATTGTTACTCCTGCATCTAAAATACAAGAATCACCAATTGCTGTACCGGTACAAGAATTTGCACCTAAAAGTGTATTTGCACCAATTGAAACAGGTACTCCATCAGTTCCACTTAGTACTCCTAAAATTGAAGCACCACCACCAACATCAGAATTAGCACCAACAACAGCAGAAGATGAAATTCTTCCCTCAACCATAACAGTTCCTAGTGTTCCTGCATTAAAGTTAATATATGAAGCTCCTGGCATAACTGTTGTTCCAGCTGCCAATTGTGCTCCAAATCTTACTTTTGAAGTTTCTAAAATTCTTGTATTATCAGCTGGAATAATATGAGATAAAAATCTAGGGAATTTATCTACAAAAGAAATTTCTGGGTATTTTCCAGATAATTTTAATGAAATTTCATTTTCTCTTAACCAATCTAATTCAACAGGTTCATTTCCAATCCATGCGCAGTTATGTAGTTTTCCAAAAACTCCATCAAGATTTAAAGATAAAAGTTTTGCTTTTGCACTTGAAAGAGCATATAGTTTTAAATATGCAGCTTCTGTACTTTGTACAGCAGTGTCTTCAAAAATAAATACTACTTTATAATCATCAGATGTCATACCTGAATCAACAGGAAGTGTTGCTAAAGTAGAAATTACTTGAATATTTTTATGATTTTCACCTTTTGCTTCTGGAATAAATGGTCTAAAAGCTTCTATACAAGATGTTAAAAAAGTATCACTTAAATTACAAACTAATTCTGATTTACTTGTATCTATATTTTCACCAGATTCTTTTAAAGCATTTAAAAAAATTGCAGCAGAACCATGGTTTTCATTCCAGTTAATTACAGGAAAAGTTGCTTGTAGTGTTTTTTCAGGGTTTAACTGACCTCTATCAATTCTTGCAATTCCAAAACCAATTGGATTTTTATACCAAGATTGACCTTGAATATCTTCAACTACTTTCGTAAACTCTTCTTTAGTAAAAATCATTATCTTTCCTATGTTAAATTTTTTTAAATTATACTATAAATAAATATAAAAAGTATTAATGATTAAGCTTACTTATATCTGCATAACTGAACTTATAAAACTAGTGAATATTATCCATATCAATACTAACCATACTTGAATTAATACTATGTAAACTTTGTAATAAGGCTTTTAAGTTTTGTGAACGTAAAATCATTTCATAGCGATATTTATTTGCAATTTTGAAAATTGCACTTTGCCCTGAACCTACTAATTCAAGATCTTTTTTATCTTTAAAAATATTTACATAATAATCTAATTCATCTTTTACTTTTAAACCATTTGTATGAGAGAAGATAACTTTTGCCATTTTATAAAAAGGTGGATATAAATCAGCTCTAAACTCTAACTCTTCTTCTAAAAACTCTTGGTAATCTTTTTCTTTTAAATAATATTGGAAAAAATCTTCATTTTGGGTTTGAATAATAACCTCACCCTCACCTTTTCTTCCACTTCTTCCTGAAATTTGAATAAGTAAAGATAAAGCTCGCTCTCTTGCTTTATAAGAGTTCATATTTAAAAGTGAATCAATTCCTAAAATAACTGCTAGTTTTACATTATGATAATCATGACCTTTTGATAACATCTGAGTTCCAACTAAAATATCAATTTTATTATTATTAAAATCAGTCAAAACATCTCTTAATTTTTTATCACTTGTTATAGAATCTCTATCAAATCTTTTAATAACTCTATTTGAAAATAAAGCATTTAAATTTTCTTCAATTTGAGCAGTTCCTACTCGTAGGTTATGAATTACTCCTGTTTGACAGCTTGGACAAAACTCTGGTATTCTTTGTGAATAACCACAATAATGGCACTTTAAAGCAAGAGCATTTTTATGTAAACTCATAGAAACAGAACAATAAGGACACTGAACTCCTTGTCCACAAGAAGTACATATTTGATATTTAAAGTTTGCACGAGTAGGCAAAAAAACAATAACTTGATGCCCTGCTTCCAGAGTTTTAGCAATAGAGTCTTTAATGCTATCATCTAAGTCATCTTTTGAAGAGTTAAAAATAATACTTTTATTTGTTTTAAAATAGGTTTCTTTTACCCTAATATATGGAATTTTATGAAAAGAAACAATAGAAGGAGTAGCACTTCCTAAAATTACTTGAATATCTAGTTTTTTAGACATATATAAAGCTATATCTTTGGCATTATATCTAGGTTTTGAATCACTTTTATAAGACTCATCATGTTCTTCATCAATAATAATCAAATCTAAGTCTTTATAGGGTAAAAATAAAGAAGACCTAGCTCCTGCTATTAATTTTATTTCGCCTTTTAACAAGGCTTCGATTATATTTTCTTTTTTCTTTTTTGTAATTTTTGAGTGCCAAATAGCAACACTTGTATTAAATACTTTTTCTAGTCTATTTTGCATTTGTGGAGTTAGGGATATTTCAGGCATTAATAAAACTGCTTGTTTCCCTTCATTTAAAACTTTTTCGATATTTTTAATATATATTTCTGTTTTTCCGGAACCTGTATTTGCAAAAACTAAAGCTTGTTTGTTTTTTTGTGTAAAATCATAAGCTTTTTCTTGTTCTTTAGAAAAACTAATTTTACTATCAAATGTTTTTTTATCTTCATTATCTTGGAATTTTTTGTCAAAAGCAGTATAAATACTTAAAGCTTCACCAAGTGAGCTTACATAATATGTAGAAATAAAAGAAGCAATACTTAACATTTTTTCATCAAAATATTTATCAGTTATTTCTTCTATTTGAACACATTTAAAACTAGGTTGTTCTACTTCTTTTATAATAACAGCAGGACTTAGATTTTTTCTATTTCTAAGTTTTACACAAACCTCAGAACCTATATTAATCTCTTTTACACTTGCATACGTAAGATTAGCTAAGGGAGATTTTAATAAAGCTACTTCATAATAATTCATTAATTTAATTCTTTACAAAGTTTTGAAGAAAATAAACAAGAAAAAGTTCCCTTATTTTGATCATAAGAAAAATCTACATAGTTATCTGAATTTATATAAATTCTATATTTTCTTCTGTCTATTTTTATCCATTTTCCTAAAATCTTTTGCTCCTTCGTACTTGAAAAAATCATTGGGTCTAAAAGCATAATGTCATTATACCCATCAAATAAAGTTTCATTTTCTACATTTATTGAAGCATCATCTAAAAACTCTATATATTCTTCTTTATTATTTAAAAGTAAGGATTTTGTAAAAACTTCTTGAATCTCATATTTGATTAAAGATATTTCTGATTTTATTTTTAGTAATTTTGATTTATCTAAAGCCTTGAAACTAGAAGAAAGTACAAAGTA
Source organism: Arcobacteraceae bacterium (assembly GCA_965224485.1). Classification (GTDB taxonomy): domain Bacteria; phylum Campylobacterota; class Campylobacteria; order Campylobacterales; family Arcobacteraceae; genus NORP36. Next base: position 183,786 of record CBDCZH010000019.1, read on the forward strand.
AGACAACAAGGCTAAGATACTTATTACAAAAACTAGCTCTAAGAGTGTAAATGATTTTTTCATTAGTCATTTGATATTTTATTTGATATTTTTTGCACATCATCTTTAAATTCATTAAATTCTTGGGTCATTCTTATATAAGCTACTAAAAGTTCTTTCGTACTCATATTCTTATCTTTTGTTAAATATTTACATAAATCTTGTTCTAAAGAGTTTTCTACACTTATTGTATAGGCTAAATTATCAATATGAAAAGTCAATTCTTTACTAGGCATTTTCTTTACTCTTTACTAGGGTTAAAGTACTATCAATTTTCAAAAGCATATCTTGATTGTATCTTACTAACTCATCATTTTTATTTTTAATAGAATCTAATTCGTATTTTAAGGTTTGGTTTTCAAGTATCAAGTCATTTTTTTGTTTTAAGAGTTTATCAATTTTAATATTTAAGCTTTGAATTATGTTCATAAAGCAATTCTATCTAAAAATCAATTATTATTTATATAATTTTTACTATAATCTTATTTAAATATAAAAGAAAAGAAATGAAATGAAAATTTTACTTATTTGTACATCATATAATGCTTTAACACAAAGAGTTCATACTTTTTTACAAGATTTAAAACATGAAGTTTCTCTTGAGTTTTCAATTTCAAGTAATCATATGATTGAAGCAGTTAATTTATTTAATCCAGAACTTATTTTAGCTCCATATTTAAAAGAAAAAATACCTAAAGAGATTTATGAAAATATTTTATGTTTAATAATTCATCCAGGAATTATTGGAGATAGAGGACCTTCTTCATTAGATTGGGCAATTTTAAATAAAGAGAAGACATGGGGAGTTACTTTATTACAAGCAAGTGAACATATGGATGCTGGTGATATATGGGCTAGTGGCGAGTTTATATTAAGAGCTGCTTCAAAAGCTTCAATATATAGAAATGAAGTTAGTGATGCTAGTATAAAATGCCTAGAAGAACTGTTTTTAAAATTAAAAGATAAGAATTTTAAAGCACAAGTATTAGATACAAAGAGAAAAGAAGTAAAAGGGAAACTTAGAGTTTCTATGAAGCAAGAAAGTAGAAAAATTGATTTTTTAAAAGATAGCTCAGAAGATATTTTAAGGAAAATATATGCTTCTGATTCCAATCCTGGTGTATTATGTACTTTATTTGATAAAAACTATTATTTATATGATGCTTTTATAGATGAAAGTATAGAATTTAAACAAAAAGAGCAGAAAGCAGGAGATATACTTGCTAAAAGAAACAGTGCAATTTGTATTTGTACAAAAAATAGCTCAATTTGGATAAGTCAGTTAAAAGAGCAAAAAGAGAACTCTTTTAAACTTCCAAGTGTAACTGTATTAAAAGATAAACTAAAAGGAATAAAAGAGTCAAGAATAGCTTTAATTAATGAGCAAAATCTTAAAACTTTTAAAGAAATAACTTATAAACAAATAGATGAAGTGGGATACTTGAGTTTTGATTTTTATAATGGTGCTATGAGTATTGAGCAGTGTGTTAGACTTAAATATGCTTATGAATTAGTTTTACAAAAAGATATAAAAGTTCTAGTTTTAGAAGGTGGGTATGATTTCTTTTCAAATGGAATACATTTAAATATAATGCAAGACTCTTTAAAAAAAGAAGAAGATGCTTGGAGCAATATTCATGCTATGAATGATATTGTAAAAAGCATTATAAATACAAGTGATATTATAACCATATCAGCTCTAAGTTCAAATGCAGGAGCAGGAGGAGCCATCTTAGCTCTTGCCTGTGATTATGTTTTAGCACGTGAGGGAATTATTATAAATGCCCATTATAAAACCCTAGGTTTAGAAGGAAGTGAATATCATACATATTTACTTCCTTCTAAAGTAGGGCAACAAAACGCAAATCAATTATTAGAAAATTGCTTACCTCTTAGTTCTAAAAAAGCCTTAAAAATAAATTTTGTAAATAAAGTTTTTTCAAATAATAGGGAAACATATAAAGAAGACCTAGAACTTTTTGCTAAAAACTTAAGCCAAAGTGATGATTTTTATGATTTTTTAGATGAAAAACAAAAAAATAGAGAAAAAGATGAAGAATATAAAAGTTTAGAAACATATAGAAAAGAAGAATTAGTACATATGTATAAATCTTTTTACGAAAAAGATTCAGCTTTTAATACCTTAAGAGAAGATTTTGTTTTAAAGAAAAAAACAGACAAAACTCCTCTTCGTTTGGCAAATCATAGAAGATTATAGAAACTCATAGAAAAGCGTAAAAAGAGGAAATATTAATATTCTATAAGGGTTTTTGACTCTTTATATAAAGAAGCTACTCTTTTTCCCCATAAAGAAAAATCTAATAAATCTTTCTCATTTAATTTAAAAATATTCATTATTTTTTTAGTAAGTTCAAACTCTTTTATATCAAAAATTTCATCAATATGTACTAATACCATAAGTTCTAAAATAGTAATTTTCTTACTTTTTTGTGATTTAAATTCTTTTAGATTTTCTTCTAAATTAAAATCTTCTATTAAAAATACACCTGAATTTTCTATTCCCATTTCAGAGCAATATTCATTTATTATATCTTTTTCTCTTTGTTTAAATTCACCATCTACTCTTGCTAGAAAATGTGATAATTGTAAAAATGCAAATTTTTCTCTTGTTTGTAGTTTCATTAGTAACATTAAAAATCCTATGTTTTATATTCTATTTATATTAAGTTAAAGTATAAGATACAATAGTTAATACTTTATAAATAGATAAAAAATTAAGCCCAGCCTGGAAAAAGTTTAATCAAACCACTAGCCATAAACTCAACAGCAATAGAAGCTAAAATTAGACCCATTATTCTTGAAATAACGTTAATTCCAATAAGTCCTAATTTTTCAGATAAATAAGCAGCCGCTCGCAAAAATAAGAAAATATTTAAAATTAAAATTCCTACTATTAAACTCATAATACTTAAATGTATAAAACCACTTGAATAGTTTGAAAAAACTATTACTGTAGAAATCGCACCAGGTCCCATAATAAGCGGAATTGCTAGGGGAATAATAGCTAAATCTCTATTTGAAACTTTTGCTTCTTCTAACTCTTCAGGTGTCTGTTTAGATCCAGGAATTTTAGCATTTATCATATTTATTGCTAAACTTAATAATAAAATACCACCTGCAACTCTAAAAGCAGAAAGAGAGATATTAAAAAATCCTAAAATATAAGTACCTAACCAAACAGAGCATAAGGCAACTATAAGACCAGCAAAAGAAGCATTTTTAGCTAAAAGATGTTTCTCTTGTTTTGATTTTCCAGCTGTTAGATTTACAAAAATCGGCATTGCTGAAAAAGGTCCCATAATAGCAAAAATTCCAAAAAATATTTTTACATAATCTTCATAATCTAACATCTATAAGGCCTTAAGTCCTAAAATTGGGAAAACTGTTAATAGTCCTGAAATTATAAACTCAATTGAAATAGAGGCTAAGATAAGTCCCATTACTCTTGAAATAATATTAATTCCTGTAAGCCCTAGTTTTTTTGAAATTGCAGTTGCCATTCTAAGAGCAAACCAAATATATAAAGCAACACCTAATATTATAAGACTCATCATAAGTAAGTGAAAAATCCCATCATTTTTTTGTGAATAAATTATAATTGTAGAAATGGCACCTGGTCCTGCTATTAAAGGAATTGCTAAAGGAACAACAGCAATTTCTTTTATATTTACACTTTTTTTCTTTGCTTCCTTTAATTCACTTTTTGTATTTTTAGCTTTTGGCATCTTAGCATTTAGCATATTAATTGCCATTAGCAAAAGTAAAATACCTCCTGCTATTTTAAAAGAAGAGATTGAAATTCCAAAAAAGCCTAAGATATACTGCCCTATCCATATAGAAACAAGACCAGCTATAAAAGCAGCAAAAGCAGCAGTTTTAGCTGTTTCCATTTTTTCAGCATGTGAGTGTTCACTTGTTAAAGATATAAAAATAGGAATAGCAGCAAAGGGAGAAAAGATTGCCATAATACCTATAATAACTTGTATATAATCACCTAAGGGTAACAAAATAAGACCTTAATAATTTTTTTATTATTATATCTGAAATATTAGTTTTTTAGTTTTTTTAAGATGTTGTTTTTTGGTTAGTAAGTTAGTAGGTTTTTATATTTAATTTTTTTTACTTACAGAGCTAAGCACCTAAATACTTAGCTCTTATTTCATCAGAATTAATTAAATCTTTGGCAGGACCTTCAAGGGCAACTAAACCATTTTCTAAAACATAAGCATAATTTGAAACTTCTAAAGCAGCAAAAGCATTTTGTTCAACTAATAAAATAGTCATACCTTCTTCTTTTAGTCTAATAATTGTATCAAATAACTCACCAATAATTTTAGGAGCAAGTCCTAATGATGGTTCATCAAGCATAAGAAGTCTAGGACTTGACATCAAAGCCCTAGCAATTGCAAGCATTTGTTGCTCACCTCCACTCATAGTTCCAGCTAACTGACCTTTTTTAGCAACAAGTCTTGGAAATAGTTTAAACATCTCTTCTTGAAGTTCTTCATATTTAGAATCATTGTTAAAAGCACCCATTCTAAGGTTCTCTTCAATACTTAGATTCTGAAAACATCTTCTACCTTCAGGAACTAAAGCAATGTCACTTTGTATTATTTTATGAGTTTGTTCTTTTGAAATATCTTTACCCTCAAAAATAATTTGACCAGTTTTTTTAACATCATTTACAATTGATTGTAAGGTTGATGTTTTACCCGCACCATTTGAACCAATTAATGAAATAATTTCACCTTTAGGAACTTCGAAATCTATACCTTTTACAGCTTTTATAAGCCCATAAAATACTTCTAAATTTTTTACTTTAAGCATGTTTAAAATCTCCAAGATAAGCTTTTATAACTTCTTCATCTTTAATGGCATCTTTAATATCACCTTCAAAGATAGTTTTTCCATAATCTAAAACCATAACCCTATCACATAATTTATTTACAAACTTCATATCATGCTCAATTAATAAAATAGTAATATCAAACTCATCTCTAATTTTAAAAAAAAGTTCTGCTAATTCATGTGTTTCTTGTGGATTCATACCAGCTGCTGGTTCATCTAAAAGAAGAAGTTGAGGATTTGCAGCAAGTGCACGTGCTATTTCAACCTTTCTTTGCTGACCATAAGATAAAGAAGTAGCTAATTCATTTGCAAATTCATTAATTCCTAAAACTTCCATTATTTCACTAGCTCTTTTTTTTACACGTCTCTCTTCAGTAAAAAATCGAGGAAGTCTAAAAATAGATTCTAAATAAGTATACGTTGTTTGATAATCAAAACCTATTAAAACATTATCCATTACACTCATTGATTTAAATAATCTAATATTCTGAAAAGTTCTAGCTATTCCTCTATGAACAATTTTAAAAGGTTTCATCCCATCAATTCTTTGCCCATGGAACTTAATAGCGCCTTCACTTGGCTCATAGTTTCCTGTTATTATATTAAACATAGTTGTTTTACCAGCACCATTTGGCCCAATTAAACCATAAATTTCTTTAGACTTAACAGCAAAAGAAGTATTATTTATAGCAGTAACTCCACCAAATTTCTTACTAACATTGCAAACTTCTAAAATCATTTGTCTGCCTTTTTTCTTTTAAATAAACCTTTTAACTCTTTTTTACCCATTAAACCCTCACGTGCAAAAAGCATAACAAAGATTAAAATTAAGGAGAATACTACCATTCTCATACCAGGCATTCCTTCTGTTTGAAAACCAAAAAGATTCATAGGTTCATCTAAAAATCTCATATATTCTAAACCAGCCATTACAAAAATTGTTCCTAAAATTGCACCTGTTGTACTTCCTAAACCACCTAAAACAATTATAATTAAGAGCTGAAAAGTTAAGAAAAAGGTAAATAAATCTGGACTTATTGAAGTTAATAAAGCAGCTAATAAACCTCCACCAACACCTTCAAAAAAAGCAGATGTTGTAAATGCAAGAGTTTTTATTTTAAAAGTATTAACTCCCATAGCTGTTGCTGCATCTTCGTCATCACGTACAGCTTTCATAGCACGACCGAATTTTGAGTAAATTATATTTAATATGGCTAGAACTGCTAAAATAGCTAGTCCCCCCGTCCAATAAAGGTTTGAGGCTTCTGGTATATCATTTATTCCTAAAGAACCATTAGTAATCTCAGGAGAATTAATAGCTAAAATTCTAATAATAAAACCAAAACCTAAAGTTACAATAGCTAAATAATCACCTCTTACTCTAAAAACAGGAAACGCTAAAGATAGAGCTAATAAGGCAGAAATAATACCTGAGAATAATAAAGCCCAAACAAAATCAGCTTGTAACATCAAAATCCAAGGACTTGGATCTTCTATATCATATTGATAAAGCATTGTTTCACTATCAACCATCAAAATAGCAGTAACATAAGCTCCAATTGCAATAAAACCATTCGGTTCAAGTGAAAATTGTCCAGTAATTCCATTAATTAAGTTATAAGAAACAGCTAAAATGATAAATATTGCAACATTATTTAAAATTCTAATAGTATACTCATCAAAATAATTTTGAGCAAACCAAATAAACCACATAGCTGTAACTATAATGGCTAAATTTATTATTCTATCTTTTGTAAATATAGATTCATTCATCTTAAAACCTACTCTTTTCTAAATCTTCACCCATAATACCAGTTGGTTTTATAAGTAATACTAAAATTAAAAAAACAAAAGCAAAAGCATCTTTATATCCACTCATATCAGGCCAAAATGCAATTACGACTACTTCTGTAAAACCAATAATAAAACCACCTAAAACAGCTCCAGAAACAGAACCAATACCTCCAACAACAGCAGCTGCAAAAGCTTTTAAGCCAACTAAAACTCCCATCATTGGTTCAACACTAGGATAGTTAACTGCCCAAAAAATTCCACCAATAGCAGCAAGGGCTGAACCTAAACCAAAAACTATTGAAATAATACTATTAGCATTAATTCCCATTAAATTTACTGTTTTAATATCAAAAGATAAAGCTCTAATAGCCATACCATATTTTGTTTTATATAAAACATATAAAATTCCTAGAAGCAAAAATAATGTAACAATAGGAACCATAATAGAAGCAACAGAGAAAATAACTCCAGAAAGATTGAAAATATGTTCCATATATTCAGGAACAGGAAAAGCTCTTGGTGTTCCTCCTGCAAAAACAGTAAAAGAATTTTCTAAGAAAAAAGAGATACCAATTGCAGTAATTAATAAAGAGATTTTGGGAGCTTCTCTTAAGGGTTTATAAGCAATTTTATCCATAAACATACCTAAAAGAGCAGATATTACTATTGCTAATAAAACTGCTACAGGAAAAGAAAGTTCTAAAACTGACATTAAACTATAACCCAAAAAAGCACCAACCATCATAATATCACCATGTGCGAAGTTTATAAGTCGTAAAACACCATAAACCATTGTATAACCAATTGCAATAAGAGCATACATACTGCCCAAACTAAAACCGTTTACCATTTGTTGCATGAAGGTTAATAGATCCATTTATTCTCCTGATTTGTCTAGCATATATTTATATTAAAAAAACTAAATTTTCATATTCTGTTATCTTTTAGTCTTTATAATATAAAAAAGCCTAGCTAAAAGCTAGGCTTGTGATTTTTAATAAAATAACTAAGGATTAACTGTAGCTTTAAAAACTGCAACACCATCTTTTATTATTTTTATAACAGCTGATCTTGTTGCATTTCCATTTTTATCAATAGAAATCATTCCAGATACTCCATCAAAATTAAGAGTTTTTTTAATCTCATTATTAATACAAATAGAATTACTTGGATCTTCACATCTGTTCATTGCAGCAATTAATACATTATAAGTATCGGCACCTAAAGCAGTGAAAGAATTTACTTCTTTTTTTCCTAAAGCTTTTTCATGAAAAGCAACAAATTTAGCAGATGTTTTTGAAGGAGGATTTAAATAATCAAAAAAGTCTGTAAACATATAACCATCAACAGATTTTCCACCTAAGTCAATAAATGTCTGATTTGCAACACCATCTCCTGAAAACATAGGTTTAACTAATCCTAATTGTTTAGATTGACGTGCTATCATTGAAGCTTCTGGGTGATATAGAGGTAAGAACATAAAGTCTGGGTTTATTCTTTTTATTTGAGATACTACTGCTTTAAAATCTTTATCTCCAGAAGTGATTTTGATTTTTTTAAGTATTTTTCCACCAGCTTTTTTAAAAGCTTTTTGAAATGCTTTAGCAAGTCCAAGTGAATAAACCTGAGCTTGATCAACAATAATAACTGCAGTTTTTAAACCTAAGTCATTTATTGCATAATTTGCAACAACTTCACCTTGAAAACTATCAGTAAAACAAACTCTATTTGCAAATGTTCTTCTTGCAGTTAATTTATCATTTGTAGCAACTGAGGCAATAACTGGTATTTTTTTCTTATCTGCAATTGCTATTACTTGAGCTGTATTTGTAGATGTTAAAGCACCTAAAATAGCAACAACTTTATCTGAAGAGATAAGCCTAGTTGTTGCATTTGCTGTTTCAACTTTATCACCTTTGTTATCTAAAAGTACAATTTTAATTGTATCACCATTTTTAAGCGTAGGCTGTAATTTATGTGCTAATTTAACACCTTCATTTGTAACTTGCCCATAAGCTGCTATGGGTCCTGACATTGGCATAATAGCACCAATTTTAATCTCTTTAGCACTTACAACACTTAAACTTAAAACTGTTGCAAGAGTTAATCCTAAAAATTTTTTCATTCATTACTCCTTTTATTTATTAAAGGTTAGCATATTAATCTAAATAAATATATGAAAAAATTATAAAATTCTTTTTTTTTTATAAAAAGTTATAAATATGTGTATAAATTTATTTATTTTTTAGTAATGCTATGCTAATGCTACGTTTTTAATAAATTATTACTGCATTTCTAAGCTCATTAGATACATATCTTCACCATCTAAAACTTTTATATTGTTAGAAGAACAGTGTAAACATAAAAATTCATTTTTTTCTAGAGTAGATTCTTTGTCACAACTTTTGCATAAAATTATGACTTTTTGAGGATTAATTATAAACTCACAACCGTCACAAATAGTTTTTTCTTTAAAAGTATCAAAAGCACTTTGCAATAAGTCTATTTCTACCCCACTTAAAACTCCTACTTTTATTATAACTTTAGTAACTTTTTTAGCTTTATTTTTTACTGCATGTTCTTCACAAGAATCTATTAAAGACTGAACAATACTATACTCATGCATTAGCAAATCCTTGGAAGTAATTCACCACTAGGAGAATCAATAAATCTTTGCGTTCCCCAAGCTGTATTTAAAATTACTTTTTTCAAGTGTTTTTGTGTAACTTTACCTATAACACTTGCATGTTTACTAAGAGCATGTGAGCTAAGAATTTCCATTGCTTTTTTCTCTTGATCTTTAGAAACTGCTAAAACAAAAGTTCCTTCATTTGCTAAATTTAAAGCCTCAAAACCTAAAAGCTCACAAAGACCTTGTACTTCTTGGCATATAGGAATTTTTTCTTCTTCTACTTCTATACAAATATTTGATTGTTTTGCCCACTCATTTAAAACAGCAGCTAAACCACCTCTTGTTGCATCTCTTAGCGCTGTTATTTTAATACCATTTTTGATTAGTTCATTAATTACAGGCCATAAAGAAGCACAATCTGATTGCAGGTTTGATTCTAGCTCGATTCCTTCTCTTGCTGCAAAAATAGTAGCCCCGTGTTTTCCAATTTGGTTTGAAACAATAATAATATCATTTTGGCTTATATTATTAGACGAAATACCTTTTTGTTGTATTTCCCCTATTCAGATATATTTATAAAAAGTTTATCAACCGCACCTTTGGGTACTACTTTTGTATCACCTGAAACTATAATAGCTTCATTTATAGCTAATTCTTTTTTCATAGAATTTACTATTTTTTCTAACTTTCTATAAGAAAAACCTTCTTCAATTATAACAGCACAAGTTAAATACTTAGGACGAGCACCCATCATGGCTAAATCATTACACGTTCCACAAATTGAGAGCTTTCCTATATCAGCCCCTGGAAACTCTAGGGGAGAGACAGTAAAACTATCTGTGCTAAAAGCTAAAGTTCCACCTTGTATAACAGCAGCATCTTCACTTTTTTCTAAAATATCATTTTTAAAGTTTTTATAAAAAATCTTTGATATTAATTCATTGTTTTCTTCCCCACCATTTCCACACGCTAAAGAGATTTCTTTCATTTTCGTTCCTTCAATGAAAGAAAAGTGAAAAATGAAGAGTTAAAAATGAAAAATGAAGAGTTAAGAGTTACGCTTCGCTTTTATAATTTACTTTCAGTAATTACTTTTCTTGTTTTATTTCTGTTTTACTTTTTTTATAAAATATTAAATTTGATTTAGAATTTAGATTTTTAGTGCAAATCAAGGCGGGTATTTAAACTTAGGCAGGAGCATACAAACGTATGTGAGTGTCTAAGTTAAAATACCCAACGCAGAGTTGTGCAAAAATCTACTTTCTAAATCAAAATTTTAAATCAAATTTCCGTATTTGTAGTAGGCAGAGCAAGCACCTTCTGAGCTTACCATACACGAACCTAAAGGACTACTTGGTTTACATGCCGTTCCAAAAACCGTACACTCATCTGGTTTAGCAAGTCCTCTCATAATATCTCCACAAATACATAAATGATGATCATCTATTTCATCAATTGGTAGAATATCTTTATATATTACTTCAGCATCTAAAAAAGCGTACTCATCTTTTAATTTCATTGCTGATTTTCTTACTCTTCCTAAACCTCTAAATTTAAAAACATCTGCTTTTTGCAAATATTTATTTATCAAATTTTGAGCTGTGATATTTCCTTCATAAGAAACTGATCTTTTATACTGAATTTCTAGTTCACATCTATTTTGTGTAAACTGTTTTATTATCATTAAAAGTGCTTGCATTACATCTAAGGGTTCAAAACCAGCAACTACTACAGGAATATTATGCTTTTTTGGAAACTGTGCATATATTTTTGCCCCTGAGATAACAGAAACATGAGCTGGGCCTATAAAAGCATCAATATTATTATCATAAGAGTTTACTTGAACATCATCGCTGCTTATTAACTCTAACATGGCTTGAGGAATTGTTACATGATTTATATGAAAAAGAATATTTTTAATATCATTTTTTATTACGTGATTTATTAAAGCAGCAGTCATAGGAGTTGTTGTCTCAAAACCTATTGCAAAAAATATTACTTTTTTTAAAGGATTATCTTTTGCTATTTTTAACGTATCTAAAGGTGAATAAACAAATCTAACATCAGCACCTTTTGCCCTTGCTTTTTGTAAAGAACCCTTAGAACCTGGAACTTTTATCATATCACCTAAGGTAACTAAAATAACATCAGGCAACAAAGACAGTACATAAGCGTGGTCAATTCTCTCTTTTGGCATAATACAAACAGGACAGCCAGGGCCATGAATAAAGTCAATATTTTTAGGCATTAATTGATTTAATCCATATTTCATAATTGTATGAGTATGACCACCACAAACTTCCATAACTCTAAGAGGATGATTTAGTTTTTTTGCTTCTTTTTGTATAGCTTTTGCTAAGGCTTTTATACTCTTAGCATCTCTAAACCCATCATACAAATCTTTTAGTTTTAAAGTAGACATTAGTTTTGAACTTCTTCTAAAGCAGCAATCCTATCTTCTTCTTCAATTTGTGCAATTATTTCTTTATAAACTTCTAAGGATTCTAAGGCTGCTTTTTCATCTATTTTGTTCATAGCAAAACCAATATGAATTAAAACATAATCTCCAATTTCTACGTCTTGATCTATTAAATCTAAAGAAGCATTTCGTGATACTCCCATAGTATCAACTGTACAGACATTATTCTCTTTATCTATTTTAGTGATTTTAGAAGGAATTGAAAGACACATTATCTATTTTCCATTTTAAATTTAATCCAAGCAGCAACTTTTTGTAAACTTTTTTCATCTTTTGTTGATACTTCAATAATATCAACATTTGGTTTTAACTTTCTAGCTTCTTTTTTTTCATTTTTTATATCATAAGTAAAATGAGGTAATAAATCAGTCTTTGTAATAAGTATTAAATCAGCAGTTCTAAACATTACAGGATATTTAATAATCTTATCTTCACCTTCTGGAATAGAAACAAGTACAATATTTAAATGTGTTCCTACATCATAAGAAGCAGGACAAACTAGATTTCCTACATTTTCAACAAAACAAAGATCAATATCTTCTAAGTTAATCTTATGTAAGGCTTTATGTACCATAAAAGCATCCAAGTGACAGGCTGTTCCTGTTTGTATTTGAATAGCTTGTATTCCTTTTTCTTCTAATCTTTGTGCATCTTTACTTGTTTCTAAATCACCTTCAATAACAGCAAATTTAGTCTCTAGAATATCACTTAAGCTCTCTAATAGTGCTGTTTTACCAGAACCAGGAGAACTCATAAGATTTATTCCTAAAACATTGTTTTTATCTAAATGTGCTCTGTTATGAGCAGCTTCATGATTATTCTTATCTAGTATTTTTTTTATAATAGATATTGTTTTTTTATCATTTAATAAGGGATTATGCTCTAAATTCTCATGTGCTATTTGATGCTCACTACTTTCTTCATGTTCTACTATACTACAACCACAATCTTGACACATCTTTGTTCCTTTTTTTACGAAATTAACATAGAAGAGCCTACAAGGGCTGAAACTAATCCAGCAAAGGTAAATACTCTTCTAATATTTTGTTTTGAATGTAATAAATTTTTATTAATATATAAAATACAAGCACCAAAAGAGATAAAGACTAACATAACTCCTAAAGTAAACGCAAATACCATATAAATATTAACTTCTTGATTTTGGACTAAACCAAGAGTAATTAACATACCCCTAACTCCACCAATTCCCATTAAAGTACCAATAGCAAAAGCAGAACTTATATCTTTATTTGAATGAGAGTGCTCTTTTCCAAAATATATATGAAAATGTTCAACACCTTCATGTATATGTTTATTTAAATGAATTTTATTTGCATAAACCATATATAATAAATAAACTCCCATAAATAAAATCACTAAAGCAGAAATAGTATCCCCATAAGAAAGAATCTCTGCTGATAAAGCATAAACTTCTAAAATTTTAGCAAAGATTAAAAGTGAAATACCATGACCAAAGGCAAAAAGTACAGTTATAAGCATTGTTTTTCTCTTATTTTTACCAAGTGAGAAATCTGCTATTGCTGATAAATGGTCAGGGCCAAAGGCATGTAAAATTCCATACCAAAAAAATTATTATTAAAGCTGTTTGTTCCATTATTTTCCTAATTGAATATATATTTACCTACAGTTTAATAAAATTAATATAAATAAAGTATAATTTTAGCTCACACTTATGTACTTTTAGAACTAAAATGCTAAAATATTAAATGAATTGTCCATCTTGTTCTAGTACAAAACTATATACATTAAAAAACTCTTATATAAAATGTCCTAAATGTAAGAAAAAATACTCATTAAAAAAGCTATTATTTGATAAAAAAATCATTATGTTTTTTTGCTTAAATATTCCTGCTTATGAAGCAAGTAAAAAACTCAATGTTAATTATAGGTCTATTAAAAATAGATACGATTTATTTAGAAAACTACTTTGTATTTATTTAGATGATTTATATACTGATTCAAAACATGAAAAAAGCGAATATGAGGAGTTTTATTATTTCTCAAAAAGAGCAAAAAACTCTAAGAACACCTTTATTAATCAAGCCGTTAATATAATAGGTTTTTATTCAAATAATAAAATTTTTACACTTTTATTACCAAAACTTACTAAATATGAAAATATTAATGAAGCTAAGAATTATGAGAAGTATTTATCTTGGCATAAAATAAACTCAAGAACTTCTTATAAAACCCCTTTAAGTATTTTTTGGACTTTTTTAGAGGGTTCATTGAAAAAATATAAAGGAGTTAAAGAAGAAAACTTTTTTTTATATTTAAAAGAAGCTGAGTTTAAATTCAACTATTTACATAATGAACAAAATGAAATTTTAAATCAACTTTATTTTAATAAATAAGGTAGGTCTCTTTGTATACTGTCTAATAAATCTTCATTTATAAAAAAAATCACCATATTTTGCTCTATGTTTGTAGGCATAGGCACATACATACCTATTCTTTTTTATAAGAGTTAAAGGAAAAATTAATACTTCTTTTAAATCTTTATTTCTTTCATAATAATCTTGTATTTGTAATAACTCTTCTTCTTCAATTTTATCTTTTAATAATACTACTTGTTCTTCATAAAATTCAAGAACTGAGTTTTCATCTGTAATATGTAAAAAAGCTTGAGTAATATCTTCAAAACGCAAGTCAAACTTATGACCTTGTAAAAGAAGTTCTTTTAAACCTTCTAAATTATTGTTTTGGAAATAGTATTGCATTAAAAGTTTTAAATAATGTTCTTGAATATCATCTTCATAAGCACTTAGTTCATTTTGTACATCTTCAACACTATTAATCTTTTTTTCATCAAGCAATTTATTATGTAAAATAACACATTTAGCCATTATTTCATGTAATCTATCATTCATAAACTATCCTTTTTATATTTTACTCTTCTTTTAGTTTGTATCCACTTTGAGGTATATTTACAATAATATCAAGTGGTATTTTTTTTCTAAGCTCTTTTATAAATGTTTTTAAAGCAGAAGCACTCATATGTTTATTTTCCCATATTTCTTCTTCTATTTGGCTGTAAGTACTAATACAGCAATTATTGTTTTTTTCTAATAAAAGTAAAAAATCTTTTTCTCTTTTTCTTAATAAAATAGTCTCATTATTATAACTTAACTCTCGTTTATTTGCATCTAAATAAAGATCTTTTGCTAAAAGAACTACTTGATTAAGCTCCGAAGCTAAAGCAGAAGTAAGACCTTCTAATAAAGAATCAGAATTTAAGGGTTTTAAAATAAAGTGATCAATTTTACAATTTATTAATTTCACTAAATACTCTTCTGTTGAGTAAGCAGTTAACATTATAATTTTTGTAAATAAATCAACTTTTCTAATATTTTTAACTAAAGAGATACCATCACCATCATTCATTTCTATATCAGTGATTATAATATTTGGTTTATACTCTAAATATAAATCATAAGCTTCATTTCCACTTTTTGCCTCATATATCTCATCAAAATAGTATTTTAAAGTATTTATTAATCTTTTTCTAATTCCATCTTCATCTTCAACACATAAAATTGAGAAGTTTTTAAACTGTCTAGTTATTGCTTCATTCATTTTTTTCCTTAGATTTCAAGCACAAAAATAACACCATCTTTTTTATTTCTTACACTTAACTTACCATTCATATTTTTTTCAATTATCATTTTTGACATATAAAGCCCAAGTCCAGTACCTTTAGAACTTGTTTTTGTTGTGAAATATGGTTCAAAGATCAAATCCAAGTTTTCTTTTTTTATTCCACCTGCATTATCTTCTATTAAAATAAGAGCTTTATTGTCTTTTTTACCTATAAAAATATTTATATAAGCAGAACTTACATCATTCTCAATAAAAGCATCTTTACAATTTAAAAAAATATTTAAAATAACTTGAGAAAATTCTCTTGGATAACCACATACCATAGAATCATCAGATAAATCTTTTGTGATTTTAACATTTAAATCTTTTAAAGAAGCATCAACAATACTCAAAGCTTTTATACAAGCAAGCTCTAAAGAAAAGTTTACTTTCTTTTTATCTGGTTTAAAAAAGTTTCTAAAATCATCAATAGTATGAGACATATAACTTAATAACTTATTACTATCTTTAGTACACTCTAAAATCAATTTTTTATCAACTTTATTAAATTTAGTTGCAGTTTCAAGCTCCATTAAAATACTAGAGACTTCTGTTAAAGGCTGTCTCCATTGATGTGCAATCATTGAAATCATAGTTCCAAGTCTTGCAAGCCTTGATTGATGTAACATAGCTCTATCTTTTTCTTGAGCTTCTTTTATTCCAACTTTTATTTTATCTTGCAAGTCTTTATTTAAAAGCTCTAAATTTTCTTCTTTTGCTTTTACTTTTTTTTGATAACTTTTAAAGGTACGAGAAATTATATTTGAAATAAAAGCTGAAAGTAATCCTACAATAGCCATTACAAATAAAGATATTATAAGTATGTATTCAATATATTTTTTATTTTTTTTCTCAAGCTTTTTTTTATTTTTCAAAATTGATTTTTGAATATCATCTAGATATAAAGATGTTCCAATAACCCATTTCCATTTTTCAAAATAATAGGTATATCCAATTTTATTAGAATATAAAGTTTCATTATCTTTTTTTCCATTTATAGTATATAAGTGTTCCATTTGGGTTATTTTTAGCACTAGCCACAATTTTTTTAATGATATTATTTTTATCTTTATTTATTTTATTATTTACTATTTTAGGAAAATCTAATTGATTTAAAAGTTTATGATTATTATCATATATCCATATATTTGATATATTATTCGTATTTACACTATTTATATATTTTAACGAAGCATATTTAATAAAGTTTATATCACTTTGAATATTTTCAATATTTCCTATTATCCAGTTTAACTTTGGTAAATATTTTAAATATACTATTTTATCACTTTTTTCAAAAGTGATTACCTTTCCTTTTTCATAAAACAAGTAGTTTTCAAAAAACTTCCCATCATCATAAAACTCTTTTTTAATATCTTTATTTAAAGGTTGAATAATACTATTAGTTTTAATATTATAGGCAAAGAAATAGTTGTCTTTTAATATTTTTGAGTTAATTAGATTAACTAATATATCTTTTTCTTTTTCAGTATTTATATTTAAATCTGAATTAAGATAGTTTAGTCTTTTACTTAATACATAAGTTCTTTTAACAACTTTTTGTATAGTTTTATTTAAGTATATAGATTCTTGATATTCAAGATAGCTTGAAATTGTATTTATTCTATTTTTTAAAAGAATTCTTTGATTATGTTTGAACTGTTTTTCAATTTCCAAACTCTCTTCATGGAAGTTATTGTTTTGAGTTTTTATAAAAAAGAAAACAGTTAATATAGTAATTAATGTTCCTGTAATAATAGGTGATAAAATTATTAGTTTTGGTATATTTTTTTCATTAAACATTCTAATCATTACAGATTATATCATATTGATTATATTTTATTAAAAATCTATATTCTTTTACTCACTTTTTACTCACTTCAATTAGTTAATATGATTTATCTTAAAGAAAAAGGAGAAAAAGTGATGAAATTTATAAAGTTATTTTCTATGCTTCTATTATCAGTAGGATTATTTATTGGTTGTGGAGAAAAAGTAGAAAAAAAGACAGAAAAAAAAGAGGAAGTTTCAAAAGTTGGAAATTCTAAAATTGGTGGAACACTAGTATTTGGAAGAAGTGGGGATTCTACTTCTATGGATCCTTCTCATGTAACAGATGGGGAGAGTTATTATGCAGCTTCAGCTTTATATGATAACTTAGTGCAATTTAAATATGGAAGTACTGAAATTGAGCCAGCTCTTGCTACATCATGGGAAATTTCAAAAGATGGTCTTACTTATATATTTAAACTAAGAAAAGGTGTATATTTTTCTGAAACTGAATATTTTAAGCAAAAATCAGAATTTACATCTAAAGATGTAGTTTTCTCTTTTAAAAGACAATTTGATAAAACACATCACTTCAATAAATTTGGAGGAGCATTTAAATATTGGTCTGCAATGGATATGACAAATATTGTTAAAGATGTAGTTGCCATTGATAAATATACTGTTAAGTTTACACTTAAAAAAGCAGAAGCTCCATTTATTGGAAATGTTGCTATGGAATTCTCAATGATTTTATCTTCTGATTATGCTGATTCTTTAGTTAAAGAAGGTAAAGAGTTAAATTTAGGTAAAAAACCAGTTGGAACAGGACCATTTATTTTTAAAAAATGGGTTAAAGATGACAAAATCATCTTTATGGCAAATAAGAATTATTGGAATGGAAGACCTTATGTAAATAAACTAATTTTTAAAGTAATAACTAATAATGCTGTTCGTGCGGCTGAACTTAAAACTGGTTCAATTCATATCATGGATTTTCCAAATCCTGCTGAAGTTGCTGGTTTAGAAGCTGATGAAAACATTAAATTAGTTAAACAAGAAGGATTAAATGTTGGTTATTTAGCATTTAATACAGAAAGAAAACCATTTGATAATAAACTTGTTCGTCAAGCTATTTCTCATGCAATTAATATGGAAGGAATTGTAAAATCTGTTTATGAAGGTTTAGGAACAGTTGCTACTAATCCAATTCCACCTACAATTTGGTCATATAACAAAAACTTAAAAGGTTATGACTATGATATTAAAAAAGCAAAAGCTTTATTAAAAGAAGCTGGTTATGAAAACGGTTTTGAAACAAATATCTGGGCTATGCCAGTTGCACGACCTTATAATCCAAATGGAAGAAAAGTTGCTGAAGCTATGCAAGCTGATTTAGCTAAAGTTGGAATTAAAGTTAAAATTGTTTCTTATGACTGGGGAACTTATCTTAAAAAATCATCAATGGGTGAACATGACATGGTATTATTAGGATGGACTGGTGATAATGGTGATCCAGATAACTTCTTAAATGTTTTATTATCAAAACAATCTGCTATGACTAAACCTGCTCAAAATAGAGCTTTTTGGAAAAATGACGAATTTTCACAATTAATTGAAGAAGCTAAAAGTATTACAGATGTTGCAAAAAGAACTGCTTTATATGAAAAAGCTCAAGTTATTTTTCAAGAAGAAGCACCTTGGAAACCTGTTGCTCATTCAATTGTAGTTGCACCAATGCTTAAAAAAGTACATGGATTTAAACTAGATCCTGTAGGAAAAAGAAGATTTAAAGAAGTTTGGTTAGAAAAATAAGTATATATATTAAGTAGAAGTTTTCTTCTACTTAATATCTTAAAAAAAAGTTTTTATAAAATTAAAATTTTTGAATTTTAATTTTATAAGTACACAAAGGAGATTTTTTGTTAAGTTATATTATAAAAAGATTATTATGGGCAATACCTACATTATTAGGAGTTTCACTTCTAGTATTTTCAATGGTACATATGGCTCCAGGGGATCCTGCTTTAGTTATGTTAGGTGAGCATGCAAGTGCTGCTAGTGTTGCTGAGTTAAGGGAACAAATGGGTTTAAATAAACCTTTAGTTGAACAATACATTATGTTTATAACTAATGCAGTTCAAGGTGATTTTGGAATTTCTACAATTTCTGGGGAACCTGTTATTGATGAGTTTATGGAAAGATTTCCAGCAACTGTAGAATTAGCACTATTTTCTATGTTTTTTGCAGTAATTGCAGGATTATTTGCAGGAATTATATCAGCTGTTAAAAGATACTCTATTTTTGATTATGCTGCTATGTCAACTGCCTTAGCTGGTGTTTCTATGCCTGTATTTTGGTTAGGTTTAATGCTTATATATTTCTTCTCTGTTGAATTAGCTTGGCTTCCAGTATCTGGAAGATTAGGATATGAATTTGATATAGAAGGACCTACAGGTTTATTTTTAATTGATTCTTTATTAGTTAATGATTATGATGCTTTTTGGGATGCTTTAAAACACCTAATCTTACCAGCAATTGCACTGGGAACTATTCCTATGGCAATTATTGCAAGAATGACAAGAGCTTCAATGATTGAAGTATTAAAAGAAGAGTATATAAGAACAGCAAAAGCAAAAGGCTGTTCAAAACTACAAGTTATTATGATTCATGCTTTAAAAAATGCCCTGCTTCCAGTTTTAACAGTAATTGGTTTAATGGTAGGAACACTTTTTGCAGGTGCAATTTTAACAGAAACTACATTTTCATGGCCTGGAATTGGAAAATGGTTAATTAATGCAGTTAATCAAAGAGACTTTCCAATAATTCAATCAACAACGTTAATTATTGCTTCTATGTTTGTTCTTGTTAACCTAGTTGTAGATGTATTATATGCAGTAGTAAACCCAAGAATAAGGCTATCATAATGGAAAATGAAAATAAAATATTAGAATTTTATAGACAATTTAAAAAAAACAAATCAGCTTTAGTTGGTTTATATATAGTAATAGTTCTAATTACTTGTGCAATTTTTGCACCAATTATTGCACCTTATGATCCATTAATTCAAAACCTAGATGATAGATTAATTTCTCCTATGTGGACTGATGCTGGAAGTTTTGCTCATATTTTAGGAACAGATGATTTTGGTAGAGATTTATTCTCAAGAGTAATTCATGGGGCTAGAATTTCTTTAATGATTGGAGTTATTTCTGTTTCAATTTCTTTAGTATTTGGTTTAATGATGGGAGCTAGTGCTGGATACTTTGGTGGTAAAGTTGATATTTTAATTATGAGAGTTGTTGATATTATGTTATCAATTCCAGCTATTTTACTAGCTATTGTAATAGTTTCAATTTTAGGACCTGATTTATTTAATGCAATGATTGCTATTGGTATTGTTGGAATTCCAACTTTTGCTAGAATTGTTAGAGCTTCAGTATTAGCTGAAAAAGAAAAAGAGTATGTAATTGCAAGTAAAATAAATGGTTCAAATTCTTTTAGATTAATAAGTAAAGTAATCCTTCCAAATTGTACAACACCTATTATTGTTCAAGCTACAATGGGATTTGCCTCAGCTGTATTAGAGGCTGCTGGTTTATCATTTTTAGGACTAGGTGCTCAACCTCCTGTTCCTGAATGGGGAGCTATGTTAGCTGATTCATTACAATTTATTACAACAGCTTCATGGATGATTATATATCCTGGTATTGCAATATTCTTAACTGTTATGGGATTTAACCTTGTAGGTGATGGTCTTATGGATGTTTTAGATCCAAAAATGAAGGATAGATAATGTTATTAGAAGTTAAAAACTTAAAAACACAATTTTTTTCTGATAGAGGAATAAATACAGCTGTTAATTCTATAAATTTTTCACTAGAACAAGGAAAAACATTATGTATCGTTGGAGAGAGCGGATCTGGTAAATCTATGACTTCTTTATCCATTATGGGTCTTGTTGAAGAACCTGGTAGAGTAAGTAATGGAGAGATATTATTTGAAGGTTCTGATTTATTGAAAAAAAGTGAAAATGAAATGAGAGCTATTAGAGGAAATGAAATAGCAATGATTTTTCAAGAACCAATGACATCTTTAAATCCTTCATATACAGTAGGTTATCAAATTGATGAAGTTTTAAAACTACATCAAAAAAGTTTAAATAAAATACAAAGAAAAGAGAGAGTAATTGAACTTTTTGAAGAAGTTGGTATTCCTCAGGCAATTGATAAATATAATGAATATCCATTTAAACTAAGTGGTGGTCAACGTCAAAGAGTTATGATTGCAATGGCAATGGCTTGTGAACCAAAACTTTTAATAGCAGATGAACCAACAACAGCCCTAGATGTTACAATTCAAGCTCAAGTATTAGATTTAATGAATGATTTAAAAAAGAAAAAAGGTACATCTATTTTATTTATTACTCATGATTTAGCTGTGGTTTCACAAATGGCAGATGAAGTAATTGTAATGTATAAAGGTCATGTTGTTGAACAAGCTAGTGTCAAAGAGTTATTTAAAAATCCAAAACATCCTTATACCAAAGCTTTATTAAATTCAATTCCAATACCTGGAAAAGTGAAAAGAAAATCGCGTTTAGATACTGTTGATGATAAAGTTAATTATTTAGATTTTAAAAAGGAGATTAGATGAGTTCAAAAGAAGTAATATTTCAAATAAAAGATTTAGTAAAAACTTATGAAATCTCAAGAGGTTTATTTAAAGATTCTCAAAAAATAAATGCAGTAAATAAAATAAATTTTGAAGTTTTTCAAGGTGAGACTTATTCAATTGTAGGAGAGAGTGGTTGTGGAAAATCTACTACTGCTAAACTACTTTTAAATATAGAGCAACCTACAGAAGGTCAAATATTCTTTAAGGGTAAAGATATAGCTACTTTTACTGACCAAGAATGGAAAGATTATAGAAAAAAAGTTCAAATAATTTTTCAAGATCCTTATTCTTCTTTAAACCCAAGATGGACAGTTGGTGAAATAATAGCAGAACCTTTACTTCTTAATACTACTTTAAAAAAAGAAGAAATAGTAAAAGAAGTTTATGCAATTATGAAAAAAGTCGGTTTAGAAAAAGAGTGGTATGATAGATTTCCCCACCAGTTTTCAGGAGGTCAAAGACAAAGAATTGGAATAGCTCGTGCTTTAGTTTTAAAACCTGAAGTTATTGTTTGTGATGAACCTGTTTCAGCTTTAGATGTATCTATTCAAGCTCAAGTTCTAAATTTATTATTAGACTTACAAGAAGAGTTTGATTTAACTTATGTTTTCATTTCACATGATTTATCTGTGGTTGAACATATAAGTGACAGAATTATGGTTATGTATTTTGGAGATGTAGTTGAGCTTACAAGTGTAGAAGAGCTTTTCTCAAATCCAAAAGCAGATTATACTAAAAAACTATTAAAGGCTATTCCTTCATTATGAAAACTTTATACAAAGAACACCTAGAGAAAGTTTTAAATACTTTAGATAATGTAATGCAAAAACATTCTTATGAAGAAATTGTTATTTATTCAGGAGATGTTAAAACTGTTTATTTGGATGATAATAGATATCCATATAAAGTTTATACCAATTTTAAATACCTAGCTCCTATTTTAAACAATCCTAATTCATTTATAATATATAAAAGTGGAGAAAAACCAAAACTAATAATATTGCAAAAAATTGATTTTTGGGATTCTCAACCAAAAGAAATAGAAGGTGAGTGGACTTCATTTTTTGATATATCTTATTATAATAATATAGAAGATATGAGAAAAATTATAAGTTCTAATCTAAAAAACACAGCACTTTTAGCAGAAAATGAATTAAGATTTAAAAACTATGGTTTTAAAAGTATAAATGACATAAATATAATAAATCATATACATTATCATAGATGTTATAAATCGCAATATGAAGTACAATGTATGATAAAAGCAAATGAAATAGCTAGTATTGCACATATGGCTGCAAAAAAAGCCTTTTTAGAAGGTAAAAGTGAGATACAAACACACTTAGCTTATTTAGAAGCTATTTCATATAGAGAAAACGAAGTACCTTATGAAAATATTGTTGCTTTTGATCAAAGTGCTGCTATTTTACATTATGTTGATTATAAAAAAGAAGCTTTTGTGGCAAAATCATTTTTGCTTGATGCTGGGGCTTCATATAATGGTTATCATGCTGATATTACAAGAACCTTCGCAAAAGAAGAGCATACAGAGTTTCATGATTTAATATCTGCTGTTAATGATTCTTGCTTAAATATTATTTCTAAAGTAAAAGTTGGAATGAATTATGAAGTATTACAAGAACAAATGCATTTAGATGCAGCTAAAATTATAAGTGATTTTAAGTTTATGAATATATCAAGTGATGAAATATATGAAAAAGAGTATACAAAACTTTTCTCACCAGCTGGTGTTGGTCACTATATAGGTTTACAGGTACATGATATAGGAAATACTATTTCTTCCCAAGAAGGAAAAGCACATATTAAATCAAGTAAACACTCTTTTTTAAGATTAAATAAAATTATAGAAGATAACAATGTTTTTACAATAGAGCCAGGTATTTATATAATTGATCAGTTATTAAAACAGCATTATGGTAAAAAAGAATTTAATTGGGATGTGATAAATAGATTTAAACCTTTTGGTGGAGCAAGAATTGAAGATTCTGTTTATGTAAGTAACACCCAAGTACAAAATTTAACAAGACCTTATTTACCATAATAATTATTTTAAGAATTTATTGTAGTATTACACAATAACTTACTTAAGGATAAAAATGTTTAAAGATAGTATATTATTTGAAGAGGGATTTTTGGGAACCCAAGCCTCTTTGTATATGGATTTAACAACTATTTATTTTTCATTTTTACCTTTTTTATTAGCTTTATCTATAAAAGCTGCAATAAATAAAAAAATAAAATTACATTTACAATCACAAGTTGTTATTTTTGTTGTCACACTATTAGTAATAATTGTTTTTGAAGTAGGAGTTAGAGTAGAGGGTGGTTTTATTCATTTTGAAGAAAAATCTTTAATTCCTTTTTCTGCTCTTTTTGCTTTTTTAACAATACATATTAATATAGCAATAATAAGTGTACTTGCTTGGGTTTATCTCTTATTTGCAACACTTAAAGTATATAAGAAAAAAGAGTTTACGCATAAACAGAGACTAAGTCATAAAAAAATGGGGAAATATGTTTTTGCAGCCCTTAGTTTAACTTCTTTGATGGGTGTGATGATGTACTTTGCACTCTTTGTTTATATTAAATAGTTTATCTGTCCTAAACAAATACTTGCATCATTTAAAGTAGTGTTTTTATTATAATAAAAAATTCTATTTTCTTGTTTTAATTTATAAGTAATAAGCTCTAAAAGTGTTTTATTTTGAAAAACACCTCCACAAAGAATTATTTCTAAGTCTTTATATTCCCTTGTTATATCTAAAATAAGAGAAACTATCATATTTATAAACTTTGAAGATATTAGTTTTTTAGACTTATCTTGTACTACTTCTTTTATAGCTAAACTTATATCAATTTCATTTTTGCTTATTTTATAAGAATATGACTCTTTTATATTTTTATCATAAAAACTCTCTAATAATAGTCCACTTTGTCCTTCATATGTTTGTATTTGGCAAAGATTACAAAAAGAAGAAAAAGCATCAAAAAGTCTTCCAATTGAACTAGTATTTACTGTATTTAAAGATTTATTCCATATTTTATGAAATAAAATAATCTCTTTTTTTGTAAAAGATTCTACACAAGCATTTGATAAATTTAATACCTCTTCTAGGCAAAAGTTATCAAATAAAAGTCCTAAAGCTACTCTTTTAGGCTCTTGTATTGCTTTATTTGCGCCTAAGAGTTTAAAATATTTTAAATGTTTAACTCTTTTATATGATTTTTTGTCACAAACAAAAACTTCACCACCCCAAATATTTTTATCATCTCCATAACCAGTTCCATCAAAGCAAAAAGCTAAAACTTTTTTATTTAAATTAAACTCAAACATACAAGATAAAACATGAGCATAATGATGTTGCACTTGAACAAGTTTTATCTTTTGTTCTTTTGCCCACTTCGTGCTTTCATAAGTAGGATGTTTATCACAAACAATAATATCAGGAGTAAAATCATAAACTCTTTTAAAGGTATTTATTGTTCTTTTAAAATATTCTAAACTTTTTAAGGATTCTAGTTCTGCTATATAAGGTGAGCTAATTACAATATTATCAAAAGCAATTGCTATAGTGCTTTTTTGATTTGCTCCAAGAGCTAGTATTTTTTTATCTACATTGTTATCTAAGCTAAAAGAAGAAGGTGCATAACCACGTGCTTGTCTTAAAAAAACTTTTTCGTCATTTATTATTTGTACAACAGAATCATCACAGGCATTTATAATTTCTCTATTATAATCTAAAACATGAGAGAAAATACCTGGTAATTTATTTATAAGTTCATCTTTATCTGTAATAATAGGCTCTTTTGATAAATTTGCACTAGTAGAGAGTATTGGATTATTAAGATATTTAAAAAGTATAAGATGAAATGGTGTATAAGCTATAAAACAGCCTATTTTACTAATATTTGGAGCTAGGGAAGGACTTAAAGAAGAGTTCTGTTTTTTTGAAATTAAAACTATAGCTTTTTCTTTTGAAAGAAGAACTTCTTCTTCTTTTTTACTATATTTTGCATATTGCTTAATACTAAAAATATCTTTAAACATTACTGCAAATGGTTTGTGAGGTCTGTTTTTATATGCTCTTAGTTTTTCTATACTTTTAGTATTTAAAGCATCACAAACTAAATGAAATCCTCCAAGACCTTTTATTGCTACTATTTCACCTTGATTTATCTGTTTTGCTAGTTCTTTTATGGCTTCTTCATTTTTTAAAAGTTTTACATTATTTTCATCGTATAAAGTGATTTGGGGGCCACAGTTCTTACAAGAAATTGCTTGGGCATGGTATCTTCTATTATTTGGATCTAAATACTCTTTTTCACAGCTTTTACACAAAATAAACTCACTAAAAGTAGTATTAATTCTATCATAAGGTAGGTTTTTTATTATGCTATATCGTGGGCCACAGTTAGTACAATTGTTTAATCCATAATTATATCTTTTATTTAATGGATCATTAATATCATCCATACAATCTTTACATATAGCCATATCAGGAAGCAACATAGTATTCTTACTCTTATTTATAAGACTTTTTGATATTTTAAAAGAAGAGAAAATCTCTTTTTTTTGAAGTTTCAAAAATTCTATTGAAGTAATTTTGGCAAGAACAGGAAGTTCTTTTTTTATTTTTTTTAAAAATAAATTTAATTTTTCCTTAGAAGTAAAAACTTCAATATTTACACCACTTGAATCATTATTTACAAAACCTTTTAAGTCAAGTTTAATAGCAAGCTTATAAATAAAAGGTCTGAACCCTACTCCTTGAACAATACCTTTTACTTTTATTTTATAATTATTCATAAACCTACTTAATATAACTGTATTGGAAAGTCTTTATTATAATAAATTTTGAAGTTTTTTGTAATACTTTTGTGCACAATTTTTGAAAATAAATCATTTGTGAACATATCACCACATAAAGAGACACCATCAAGAGAAAAACATGTATCTGTAGTATCAACAACATTTGCTATAAAATGAGCTAAACTCTCTATATAACCTAAACTAATTGTTATATCATCTACGCCTGCTAACTTAAAACTAATGGCTGATTTAAAAAGTTTTGTATAATCAAATTCTTTATTATAAAAATTCTTACTCTCATAGAGTTTATAATCAATTCTAGGTCCTTTATCTAATAAAGCATTATTAGCATTTTGCAAAATATCATTTTTGAAGTTTAAAATAATTTTAGCAATTTTAAGTAAACTTGAAAAAGAGTTTTGATTCGATTTATCCAAAGCGGTATTTATAGCTTTTTCATACTCTAGTGGAAATATTTTCTTATAATTATTTAAAAGACTTTCACCTGTTTCATCTTTCTTTATTTCTTCAAATAACTCTTTTATAGAAGAAGGAAGTTTTATATTTAAAATATCTAATAAACCATCAACTTTTTGTGAATGCAATGAAATATTATCACCATTTGTAGATGAAAAGTAAAAATTTATAATAGATTTATTTAATAAGTTATTTTCATTTAAAAGTACCATAAACTGACCTTTATTATGATCAGAAAAACTATTATATATTCCTAAGTATTCTTGTTTATAAGAAAAAGACTCAAGAATTATTTTTCTACTATTTGAAAGAATTTTTATTTTTGGAATATCAATTAAGTTAAAAGTATTTTCAAAATCTAAAATATAATCTGCTTGTGAGTGTTTTATGTCTTCTTTACCTTCACTTCTATCAGAATTTTCAAGATTTTCTATATTTTCATCATAAGCAATAAAATGTATATTTAATTTTTCTAACTCAAGACTTAATAAGTATAAAATAAAATCATTAGCAAAACGGACATCAATTGAGTTTTTTAAACAAGAAGTTTTATTTTTATAGATTTCATTTATTTTTAAGTTTATTAAAGGTTTTTCTATACTTGCAAGGGCAACAACTTCATCTTTACTTGCAACTAAGATAGAAGATAAGTTAAATAAATTTGTACATAAAATTGATTTACATTTATCTATATTAGAAATCTTAGAAAAAATTGCTGTTCCACTAAAAGTTTTAATTTTAATACTTTTATTATCATTTATTAGACTTGCAAAATAAGCAAAACTTTTTTCATTGGATAAAAAAGTTTCTCTTGAATCTTTATTTCTTAAAATGAACTCAGACTTATTCTTTATATTTGTACAGTTTTCACAAGAAGTAAAAGAATTATAATAATTCTTGCTTTTTTTATTATTTACCTCATTTAAACAAGAAGTACAAAAAGGTAAAACAAAATCATCATTTATATTTATTGATTCTTGTATAGGAAACGAAGCAACATCAACAACTTGGGTTTCATATAAATAAATTGACATAGGAAGAGTTGTGCCTAAAGAAGTTGAAAAAAGCTCTAAAACTTCTAAGGGTGCTTGTACATATAAAACTATAAACTCATCTTCTTTATAAACTTTATATTCACACTCAAATGAACTTGCGCATGTTTTAATAAACTTTATGAGTGTGCCGTTATTACTTAGATATTTAAATTTAAACTGTAGGATCATTTATTATTTCTCTTTTATATGATATTTGTGCAATATTCTTAATATTTGTTTCTTTATTTCTTACTTTTACATTCATACCCAAAGATTTTATATGTTTAAGTATTGTTTCTTCCATTGTAATACAAGCTTTAATAATTTCAGAACTTAACTCAAAAGTAGTATCATCTGCTATTCTTTTTGGAATAATTCCTAAAATATGAGTAGAAGGTAAATCACCTTGCATTTGAATCATATTTAAAGTTTGTAACATCTCAACTTCATGAGCACTTCCTTGCCAGTTTACAAAAGAAGGAGTTTTTAAAAAATCAAAAAAGTATACATCTCCAGCTTTTGAATCATTTGCCTCAATACAATCAATGATAAGAACTTCATCATATTTAACAATTAAGGGAATTAATCTTTGGGCTAAGGTACCACCATCTACTATTGATAAAGTATTTTCTTTTGAAGTAAAAGAGTATTTTTCATCAATATAATGTATAAAATGAGCACCCATTCCTTCATCTTGGAATAAGATATTTCCTATTCCTAAAAGTAAAATATTCATTATTTTTTATTTATCCATCTATAACCTGAGAAAATAGAATCTAAAGCACCTTCTTTTTGATAAACTGAATTAAATACTGCCATATAAATATGCAAAGGTAAAAAGATAATAAATACCCACATTGTAATATGATGAATTTCTCGAACCACAGAGAGTCCACCCATTAAAACCTCAATTGGTCTCATTATATCATAGAAAAAACCACCTAAACCTTCGTGAAAAACATGAACATACATAATAATTCCAGTTAAAGATATTAGTAAAATTGTTGCATATACAGTAATATATGCAATAAATTGTAAGGGATTATATACCCCTGCACCATGGGGATGTTTATCAATTAACATATAATATTTTATTTGTTGTATCCATACTTTAGGAGATATGAAATCTTTAAAAGAAGCTCTCTCTAATTTACTCTCTTTATCAAAGAAAAAAAGATAAAATTTTCCTATAGTAATACAAATTAAAACAAAACCAAAAATTATATGCCAAGATCTAAATAAAGCATTTAAAAAATTTGTAGGCTCCCCTGCGTTTAAAGCAGGAGCTAAAATAGGAACAGCTATATAAAATCCAGTTGCAGTTAAAATAACAATAGTAATAGCTCTAGTCCAGTGAGTAATTCTTAGCCATAATGAAAACTCATAATGTTTTTTTATCATCTTATTCTCCTAACAACTTGTTTGATAAACTGGATCCACTTTATAAACACCTAATTCTTTTCCTTTTGTATCCATAACATGAACAGCACAAGCAATACATGGATCAAAAGAGTGAATTACCCGAATAATTTCTAAAGGTTGAGTAATATCTTTTATTTTCATTCCTACAAGATTTGATTCATATGGTCCTTTTAAACCTCTAGAGTCTTCAGGCCCTGCATTCCAAGTTGAAGGAACAACTGCTTGATAATTAGAAATTACACCATTTTTAATTCTAACCCAATGAGATAACATTCCTCTTGGAACATCACCTATAAATCTACCTTTATACTCTTTGTCTTTATCTATTTTATACGAAGTATATGTTTCTTGATCAACTTTAAGATTTTCAATTAAAGCAAAAAATGTTTCTAAACCATGTTTAGCAATTGCCATAGATTGAATAGCTCTTCCAGCTGTTCTTCCTAATGTTGTAAAAAGTGCAGAAACAGGCAAACCAGTTTTTGCTAAAAACTCATCAACTATAGGTACAATTTTTTTATTACCTTTTGCATAAGATACTAATACAGCAGCCAAAGGACCAACTTCCATAGCTTCTTTATCATATCTTGGTGATTTAATCCAAGAATACTTTCCTTTTTCATTTATACTTTTTGAATCAACTAATTCTCCATGCGGTCCTACAGTTTTTTTATCTATAAAACCAGTATAATTAGGGTTCGTTTTTCCATCATAAGGATGTAAAGGTTCATCATTGGCATACCAAGAATGCGTTGCTTCTTCTGTAATTAAATCTTCATCTATAGGATAAACTTTACTTAAATCACCATCTTTAATAATTCCTGTGTCAAATAAATAATCATTTCTATTTAATTGCATTTCTCGATAAGACATAAAGTTCATAGTTCCAGCTTGACTTACAACAGAAGGTTCACTTCCAAAAGCTTCAGCTGCCATTTTAATATCAGCATAATAAGCATTTTCCACAAAATTAGCGGCTTCTTTAAAAAATGTTAAATACTCACCCATACGTGAAGGATCCATTAAATCCATAATACAAGTAACTCCGCCAACAGTTAAACTTTGAGGGTGAGGTTGCTTACCTCCAAAAATTGCCATTAACTTAGCTAAATTTCTTTGTATCTCTAAGGCTTTTAAATAGTGAGATAAAGCAATTAAGTTCTGCTCAGGAGAGAATCTAAAGGTTTCATGTCCCCAATATGCATTTGCAAATGGGCCTAATTGTCCCTTAGCAACAAACTCACCAACTCTTTTTTTAACTGCTTTTAAATCATTCTCACCTGTTGATATAGGTAAATCACTATATTTAAATGCTAGTTTTGAAGCATTTGCTTCATTTGCATCTAAAGCAGATACAACATCTACCCAATCTAAACCATGAAGGTGGTAAAAATGAACAATATGGTCATGTAAAAATAGTGCTTGATTCATTAGTGATCTTGTTAGTTTTGCATTTAATGGAGGCTCTATTCCTAAAGCATCTTCAACAGCTTCTATACCAGCTCGATAATGAGAATAAGTACAAACACCACAAATCCTTTGCATTAAAAAACCAGCATCTCTTGGATCTCTATTTTTAACTATTGTTTCTAAACCTCTCCATAAAGTAGATGAAGACCAAGCATTTTTAATTACATTATTTTCATCAACTTCAACTTCTATTCTTAAATGTCCTTCAATTCTAGTAATTGGGTCAACTATAATTCTTTTATTTGCCATATTCTTATTCCTCATCTTCTTTTGGGTTTTTAAATTTTGATAATACTGCATGAGCTGCTATTCCAACACTGGTTGCGGCTAATAAACCAACACCAATTCTATCAGCAGTAGCATCAGCCCCAAGTCCAGAAAAAACTGAATCATATAATCTATTTGCAACAGGTTCTTCAAAAGGACCCATAGTATCCCAAAAATCTGGTTCAGAACATCCAATACAGCCATGACCTGCTTGTATAGGCCAAGACATATGTGAATTAAATTTATTTTTACTACAGTTATTAAATGTATAAGGCCCTTTACACCCTACTTTATATAAACAATAACCTTTTTTAGCACCCTCATCACCAAACTCTTCAACAAACTCACCAGCATCAAAATGACCACGTCTTTCACATAAATCATGAATTCTTAAGCCATAAGCCCATTTTGGTCTGTTATAAGCATCAAGTGCAGGAAGTGTTCCATATAAAATATAATGTAATAAAGTTCCAACTATATTTTTTTCACTAGGAGGACAACCTGGAACATTTATAACTGTTCTTGAAGTTACTTTACTTAATGGTTGTGCATTTGTAGGATTTGGATGTGCTGCTTGAACTCCTCCAAAAGAAGAACAAGTTCCAATAGCAAAAATAGCAGCAGCATTTTGTGCAGCTTCTTTAGCAGAGTGTTCACCAGTATGTCCCTTAGCTCCAATTGTTAAAAAGTAACTTTGCTCACCAGAAGGAATTCCGCCCTCAACCATTAAAATATACTGACCTTTATATTTAGTAATTGCAGATTCTAAGTTATGTTCAGCCTGCCAACCAGCAGCTGCCATTAGAGTTTCATGATATTCTAGTGAAATATAATCAAAAATCAAGGCATCTATAGTAGGAGCGTCTGAACGTAATAAAGACTCAGAACAACCAGTACATTCTGCCATATGCAACCAAATAATAGGTAATCTATCTGCTAGTTTTGCAGCTTTTGCAACTAAGGGTGTAAATGTTGCTGGTAAAGATAACATGGCAGTCATAGCAGCTGCCCATTTCATAAAATCTCTTCTAGAAACACCTTTTTCTTCCATAACAGATGTAATTGTTTTATCATCATGAAGTTTTGGTAATTTTTCAAGTGTGCTTAAACGTTTCTCTAAGCTTTTAAATAGGTCATTATTTTCCAAGTTTATTCCTTCTAACTAGTGAATGATTAATCATTTATAATTTAAGTAAATAATTTTCAAAATAAGCTTATCTTATTTTGTGAAAATGAAACTATAATAGTGAATGAATATTCATATATAGAAACAAATTAACATCACGAAACTAAATACTAGCTTAATATTTACTATTATTTAAGCTTAGTTAAAGTGTGGTGTTACTTTTTTATACATTTTTTAGATTTTAAGTAGATTTAGGATTAAGAAAAACTGAATATTTTTATATAACTATTATATAATTTATATGTAATTTTATTTTAATTTACTTTATAAAAAAATATAAAGTAAATTAAAAATAATGAAATTCTATCTAAAATAATTTATTGATTTTACTTAAAATTACTAATAATCTAAGGGATAAGATTTAGGAAGGATAATTTTATAATCATTATGTAAATATTCATAAGTAAATTTTAATAAAATTTTATTAGAAAAAAGGTTTCCACATAAAATAATATTATCAATATTCTTCATCTCTTTTATTGTTTTAGAAATATAAAGACTTAATGATTTAAAAAAGATAAAAGCTATATCTTCATTTTTTAAATCTTGTAGTTTTAATGAAATTACATTTAATAATACTTCTCTAAAATCTAAATAAGATTTGTTATTAACTGTAATAGTGTTTATTTCAAAACTAGATAGATCCTCATTTTTACACATCAAAGATAAATCATTGATATCTTTAAAGTTTTTTAAACCTAAAAGTAAAGCAAGATGATTAAGCATTGTTTTAAAAGAGTTTGAATTATTATCAAATTCTAAATGGGTGAAAAAACTTGGAAATTTTTCCTTATATTTGTTTATAAGTTCTTCTGATTGCTGGCAAGTTAAAGAGATTTTATCTAAATAGTGTAAAAAGTTATTTTTAATATTTGGTATTTTTATTAGATCTAATATATCTTTGTCTTTTTTAACTTTAAACGCAGATTCTTTAGAATCAATAGAGAAATAAACACCTATAAAGTTCTTGTCTTTATTATAATGTTTTTCTAAAATAGAGTTAAAGACACCTTTATTTGCATCAAAATAATTTTTTGCAGAATAATATTTTTCATTTGTCACATAATCAATTTTAGGAAATAAGCCCTTATCTCCGTTAATTATAATATTCTGATTATTAAAAGAAATTACTTTTAAAGCATTTTGGTATATTTCATCTGCAACATACATAAGATAAAATATTTCTTCATTATTCAAAGCATTTGCAAATAATACAGTTTCTTTATCATCTGCAATTTTTACATATATATAATCTGTATTAGAATATTTACTATTTTTATTTGCTGTTTTTTTTAATCGTACCTTTACTAAAGGTCTTTCAATAGTACAAATAAGTTCTTTATCTTCTTCACTTATATCTAAAATTTGTGAGACTTTACTTATATTTGTTATTAATAATCTAACTTTATGGCCTCTTAGCTCAAAATCTTTTTTATGTCTAAGTGAGGGTAAAAAGATATTTTTTAAACCATTGCTTGTCTCTAACCTTGAGATTCCACCATCTTTTATCTTATTTATATCATTAAAAAAATCTATTTTAGAGTTTTTTATTAAAGCATTTATCTCATCATTTGTAAATAAAGATAAATTAATTTTTACATCATAAGAAACTAATTCTTCTAAGTTTTTATCATAAGAATCAATAACTTCAACTTTTCCTAAAAAAATAGATAAAGGAAGTTTTCTTTCCATAAAAGTAAAAAAAGTCTCTATTTTTTCTTTCTTGTCATCAAAGATGATTAGAACAAAATCAATGTATTGCTTACACTTAGCTTTAACATTAAATTCACTTATTAAAGAAGTGATAATATCTTTATAATAAGAGTTTGTTGTATTAAATTCAATTTTATATAATAATTTCATATTAACTCCATTTTTGAATATGTATTCAAAATACTAAAATAAACTTTTACTTGTTATTAAAGTAAAACAAATTATAAATTTATTTTACGTATTTTAGAACTATTAAGTAAACCTAATATTAATGAGTAGTACAAACAGAACAAACATCAAAACTTCTAAGAATTAAAGTAGCTTCTTCTAAAGAGTTTGAACCAATAATTGCTTTTTGAGCAATACCTTGATCTCTTAATGTGCCTTGTCCTAAATTCCAAACCGTTGGTGTGATAATATCATAAGAATAAATAAGACCATGTTTAATCTCTATTTCATGAACTAAAGAACCTCTACAAGCTTCAACACAAGAAGAAGCTTTTGCATAATCTATATTTTTAAGACTAATCTTTGGTTCGATAAATGATTCTTCACTAATATTAATTTTAGAAATCAAATCTTTTGAATAATTTAAAAGATGTGCTAATTCATCAACTCTAGCCATAACTCTTGTAAAAATACTATCATTATACTGTTTATGAATATCAGTAATAAATTCTCTTCTTGACACTAGTGCTCTTGATAAAGGCCCTACTTCAAAAAAGCTTTCATCGTATTTAACTGCTTTTGCCCAGGTATGTTTTTTTAATAACTGTTTATCTTTATTTACATCAAATGTAAAATCATCACTCTCTTTTATTAATGACATATTTATATCTTGTAACTTTTTATCTTTTAATAAACCTGCTTTATTGTTTAAACTTGAAGATAGAACTAAATGATTATCATATGACTTACCAAAAGTTTCTAAAGAATTTTCAAAAGAGATATCAATAAAATCTTTTAGCTCTTTTTTTAAGAAACTTAAAGAAGAGACAGAGTTAAAACTTAGATAAGTATCAAAAGAAACACCAGAGATACAGTCTTGAAAATACTTTACACATAAATCAAGATAATTTTCCATTGTTATAATATCTAATAATGTAGGATCACTCATAACCCCACCTGGAACCATATATGAAGTATGTGGCCATTGTCCTGCAAAAACAGCTAATGCTTTTATAACTTCACTAGCTTCTTTTTGTGCTCTTAACCAAGATTTGCCTTTAAACACCTCATAATTTAAATACTCTTTTTTAGAAAGTTTTGCAATGTCTGGCATTATAAACATATGAAACCATTTTATATGAGAATCAATAATTTCAATATTTAAACCTAGTTCTCTTAATATTTTTGCTTTATTAGTGATTGCTAGTTCAATATTTTCATTTTTATATATATTTTCTAAGGCTTTAACTGTTGCTAAAAGATGAGCTTGTCCACAAATTCCACAAATCCTTGGAGTATAAACTAACGCATCTAAAATAGGCTTATTTTTTAAAATATATTCATATCCTCTAAAGTTTAAAAAATCTATTTTAGCATTTGAAACTTTTTTATTTTTCCAAGAGAGCCTAAGTCTGGCTTCACCTTCAATTCTCTCAATTATATCAACTGTTTTCATATCATCCTAACGTAAAAGCTTATTATTCAATCTTTGTATTTTAAATGTTTTAGCAACACCTGAAATAGATAGGTATGCTCTTTTTGAAATACCTAAAGGAGTTTCAAAGGGTATTCCTATATGTTTTTTTGTTTCAAGTAGATTTTCTCTTGGAAAATCAGGCTCAGTACAGCCAATGCAAGGCATTCCAGCTCTAGTTTTACTATTTACATCATTCCATAAAATCTTATTACAATTTGAGTGAGTCATAGGTCCTCTGCAGCCTTGAGAATAAAACAAACAGCCCTCTTTTTCTCCAAAACCTTTAGCTTCAACTTTCCACTCAAAATACTCATTTCTTGTACATCCATGATGGGCTAAGTTTCCATATATTTCAAGTGGTCTATTTTCACTATCAAGGCTTATAAAACCTTGTTTTTTTAATGTAAATAATGTTTGTAAAAGCCATTCTGGATGAATAGGACAGCCAGTTAAATTAATAAGTTGATTTTTTAATTTGTATGTTTTTACTAAAGACTTATTTACTCCTTGTATTTTTAAACCTTCTTCAAATTTTGCATGAACGCCCCCATAAGAAGCACAAGAACCAACAGCAATTACAAAGTTTGATTTTAATATTAGTTTATTTAAACACTCTTGTGCACTATAATCACATAATTGAAAGAATTTTTTATCATTTGATATTGCTCCTTCTATTAGTAAAAAATCTATTTCTTCACTAGAATTTAAAATATCATTTAAAGAAATATTTATACTTAAAGAGGGATGATAAACTAAATCAAAAGAGTTTAAAAAAAGCTCAAATCTATTTGAATTTGAGCTTAAAAAAGAGTGAGTATTTCCATTGCAGGTTATTGCTTGAAACCAAACAACTTTTGGTTTATGTGTCATTCTTTAAAGCTCTATAAATATTTTGGGCTATATCATCTGAGTATAATAAAATATCTTTTTCTAATACATTCTCACCAACTAAAAAAGCAAAACCACCTAAACTTCCCATAATCATGGAAAATGCAGAAAAGAAATCTTGTTCTCTAAATTCGCCCTTAGAAGCACCGTCATCTAGCAAAATCATTACTTCTGTAACAAAATCACCAACACATAAAAAACCTTCACAACCTTGAGAAAAAACTTCTCTATTTGATAAATAAACTCTTAAAAAATATTCAATAACTTCAGGAGAATTTTTAATATTATAAAAATACCTTTTTGAAAATAAAAATATTTTTTCTTTCGAGCTAATATCCATATTATTAACTTCTCTTAATTCAGCGGCTAAAATATTAGTTGAGTATTTAATAGCAAGCTTTGCTAATTCTTCTTTAGAAGAAAAATAGTTGTAAATATTACCAACACTCATTTTCATAGATTTTGCGATATCAGGAATTGTAGTATTGTAAAAACCCTTCTTTGCAAAAAGTTTTAACGAGTTTTGAATAATGTGATTTTTTTTTATTTCTTTATTAGACATTCTTCTCCATTACAAAGGTAGTATATAAACTTATGTTATTACAATTAGTATTAATAATAATTGAATACTAGCACTTTAAAATAATAAAAACTAATAGCATAAAAAATTCCACATTATCAATATTTTAAAATGTAACTAAACTGTAATAAATTTGAACTAATATTTCAATGATTAGTTTCGATTGAAAGACAACTTTACTTGTAAACGAAAGGTTAAAATGAATCCAAAAGAGAGACGAGCTTATATTTTAGAAAAAGTAAGACAAGAGAAAATAGCAACAATTAGTGAATTAAGTAAAATATTTAATGTGAGTTTACAATCTATTAGAAAAGATGTTACATATTTATGTACTATTGGTTATTTAAGAAGAACGTATGGTGGCGTTGAAATGCCTAAAAGTAGAGAGAATATTTCATATGAAACAAGAAAAATAATTCACTATGATGAAAAGAATAAGATTGCGAAACTAATTGCAAAAGAGATACCAAATAACTCTTCTTTATTCTTTTCAATAGGAACAAGTCCAGAAATTGTTGCAAAAGAGTTACTAAATCATAAAAACTTAAAAATTTTTACTAATAATATAAATGTTGCTTTAACTTGTTGCGATAATCCAACTTTTGAAATTACGTTAAATGGCGGAAAGCTTAGAAATAAAAATAGAGATATTTTAAATTCGGATATAAGTAGTTTTTTTTCAAAATATAGTGTTGATTTTGGAATATTTGGAGTTGGTGCAATAGAAGAAGATGGTTCACTACTTGACTTTACAAATGAAGAAATTCTAGCAAGAGAAGCAATAAAAAAATATTCTAAGAAATCTTATTTACTTGCTGATAGTTCTAAATTTACAAGAAAAGCATATATAAGAAGTGGAAATATTTCAGATATAAATTCTTTTTTTTGTGATAAGAAACCTCCTCTTAATATTTGCAAAATATTAAAAGAAAATAACGTAAAACTTTTTTATAACAATAAAGAAAGATAAAACAATGACACATATAGAATTGAAGAATATTACAAAAAGTTATTCAAATACTAAAATATTGCCTAATTTGAGTTTCAAAATAGAAAAAGAAAGTTTTACTGTTTTACTAGGGCCATCTGGTTGTGGTAAATCAACAACACTTAGGATTATTGCAGGATTAGAAGAGCCTAGTTCTGGACAAGTTTTTATAAATGGTATTGATATTACAAAAGAGAAACCATCAAAAAGAGGTTTATCTATGGTTTTTCAGTCTTATGCTTTATTTCCTCATTTAGATATTAAAGAAAATATTTTATTTGGACTAAAAGTTAGAAAAGTTTCAAAGGAACAACAAAAAGAAAGATTAGAAAAAGTTAGTAAACTAGTCGGATTAGAAAACTTATTGCATAGAAAGCCATCTGAACTTTCAGGAGGTCAAAAACAAAGAGTAGCTTTAGCTAGAGCTTTTGTAGCAAAGAATGAGATTTGCCTTATGGATGAACCTTTATCAAATCTTGATGCAAAGTTAAGACATGAGATGAGAATTGAAATAAAAAGATTACAAGAAAAACTTAAAATGACAGTTTTATATGTAACCCATGATCAAACAGAAGCTATGAGCATGGCAGATCAAGTAATATTATTAAATAAAGGAGATATAGAACAAGAAGGAACAGCAAAAGAATTATATGAAAAAGTTAAAACTATTTTTGTTGCAAAATTTATAGGAACACCACCTATGAATATTTTGAACTTTAAAAATTTAAAATTAATTTGTGAAAAAATTTACTCAAACCGTGTCACTACAGATATTTCATATTTAGGCATTAGACCAGAAGATTTATTTATAGACAAGCAGGATGAAGGTATTCAAGGAGAAATTATATTCCAAGATTACCATGGAAGTGATACTATTTTAGCACTAAAAATTAGAAATGAAACATCTCCTTTATTAGTAAGAATAAAAGGACATACACAATATTTTATTGGTGATAGGGTTTGGGTTAATTGGAATGAAAAGAAAGCACACACTTTTAATTCATATGGAGAGAGAAGAGAAATCTAATCTTTAATTTAAATCATATTTATGATTCTATTATTTAGGAAAGAACATGTTAAAACAAGTTAAAAAATCAGTTCTCTGTCTTCTATTACTAGTTGGAACATCTGCACTTGCGGAAAAAACCAAACTTACTATGTATTACCCCGTATCTGTTGGTGGGTCATTGACAAAAGTTGTTGATTCATTAGTTAAAGATTTTGAATTATTGAATCCAAATATTGATGTTGATGCTATTTATGCTGGGAATTATAATGATGCAAGGAATAAATCCTTAACTGCTTTAAAAGCTGGTAAACCTGCACAATTAGCTGTTATGTTTTCAATTGATGTATATGATTTAATTGAACAAGATGCAATTATTTCATTTTCTGATCTTGTTAAAAGCAAAGAAGATAAACAATGGCTTAAATCATTTTATCCAGCTTTGATGGAAAATGGTACAACATTAGGAAAAACTTGGGGTATTCCATTTCAAAGATCGACAATTGTAATGTACTATAATAAAGATGCTTTTAAAAAAGCTGGTTTAGACCCAGAAAAAGTACCAAGTACATGGAAAGAATTAGTAACTATGGGTAAAAAATTAAAAACTGATAAACAATGGGGAGTAATGATACCATCAACGGGTTACCCTTATTGGATGTTTGGTGCTTTAGCAAAACAAAATAATCAAACGCTAATGAGTAAAGATGGAAAAACTACTTATTTTAACAACAAGAAAACAGTAGAAGCTTTAGAATATTGGAAAGATTTATCACAAAAATATAATATCATGCCAAAAGGAACTATTGAATGGGGAACATTAAGAAAGAACTTTCTAGAAGAAAAAACAGCAATGATGTGGCATTCAACAGGAAATCTTACAATTGTTAAGAAAAATGCTACATTTGATTTTGGTGTAGCTATGTTACCCGCTAGTTTGACAAGAGGAACACCAACGGGTGGAGGTAATTTTTACATTTTCAAAGATACTAGTAAAAAAGAAAGAGATGCTTCACTTAAATTAATTAAATTTATGACAAGTCCTGAAAATTCTGCTAAATGGTCAAAACAAACTGGTTATATTGGTATTTCAAAAGCTTCATATAATACAAAAACATTAAAACAGTATGTAGAAGAGTTTCCTCCTGCTAAAGTAGCTAGAGATCAATTAAAATATGCAACAGCAGAATTATCAACTTATCAAACAGGAAGAGTTAGAAAAATACTTGATGATGCAATTCAAGCAGCTTTAACAAACAAAAAAACAGCAAAACAGGCACTTTTTGATGCTCAAAAACAAGCAACTAAGCTTTTAAAACCTTATAAGTAAGATAAAGAATATTAATGAAACAAATTCACGCTTGGTTATTACTTTTACCTGCATTCTTATTATTAATTTTATTTACTCACTATCCAGTAGTAAGTACCTTATTTGATTCATTTTTTTCAAACCAAACAGTTATCAGACCTAAAGTTTTTTTAGGTCTTGATAATTATACTATGCTATTAGAAGATCCAGTATTTATACAAACATTAAAAAACACCCTATATTTTGCATTAATTAGTGTTCCTTTATCTATTATATTATCTTTAATTATGTCATTATTTGTATTTAAAAAGATAAGAGGTAGGTCTTTTTTAAGATTAGCATATTTTACACCAACAATATTACCAATGGTAGCAGTTGCGAATATATGGCTATTTTTTTATGCACCTGAAGTTGGTTTAATAAATCAAATATTAGTTTTTTTTGGATTCTCTCAACAAAATTTTTTAGGAGATAGTAATACTGTTCTTGAATCACTCATTGTAATGACAGTATGGAAAGAGGCTGGCTTTTTTATGATTTTTTACCTTGCTGCTTTACAATCATTGCCAAAAGAGCTAAATGAAGCAGCGCAAATAGAAGGTGCCTCATCTTGGAAAATATTTTGGAAAGTAACATTTCCATTACTTATGCCCACTACTTTTTTTATTTTAATAAATGCAATTCTAAACTCATTTAAATTAGTTGATCATTTATTTATTTTGACAAAAGGTGGACCAGATAATGCATCTAATCTACTTTTATATTATATTTATGAAGTTGCCTTTTCTTTTTTTGATTATGGTTATGCCTCTTCACTTACTATGGTCTTATTATTACTTTTATTAATAATTTCAATAATTCAATTTGGTTTTCTAGAAAAGAAAATACATTATAAATAAGAGAGACATTTATGAAAAGACTACAATTTATAAGTTCTTGGCTATTAGCAATACTATGGATACTTCCTTTATTATATATCTTTTGGGCAGCTTTTCACTCTGAGTATTATGCAGTTAATTTTAATATCTTTGCACCTATTACTTTTAATAATTTTTCAACTGTAATGCAACAAGCACCTTTTCTTCAATATATGTTAAATACAACAATATTAGTTACAATAATTTTGATATCTCAGTTAATTTTATGTACCTTAGCTGCATATGCTTTTGCACGATATACATTTAGAGGAAAAAATACAGCATTTTTTCTTCTTTTAATTCAACTTATGATTGTACCAGAGATATTAATTATGCAAAACTATAAAACACTTGCAATTTTAAATCTTACTGATAGTATATTTGGAATAGCCTTACCATATATGGCATCTGCTTTTGGAGTATTTTTACTAAGACAAACATTCAAAACAATACCTAAAGAGCTTGATGATGCAGCCAGGATTGAAGGTTGCTCTTCTTTAGGAGTACTAATTAAAGTTTACATACCTTTAGCAAAACCAACATATTTAGCATATGCATTAGTATCTATAAGTTATCATTGGAATAATTTTTTATGGCCGTTAATTGTTTCTAATTCTCAAGATGTACGTCCTATTACAGTAGGTTTAGCAATATTTGCAGCACCTGAATCAGGAGTTCAATGGTCAATAATATCAGCAGCTACATTAATATCAATTGCACCATTATTATTAGCATTTTTGATATTTCAAAAACAATTTGTTAATTCATTTTTACATACAGGAATAAAATAATGTTAAAAGAACTAGAGAAAATAAACTTTATAATATTTGATTTAGATGGTGTTTTTTATAGAGGAGATCAGCCTTTACCAGGTATAAAAGAAATAATAAAATTTTTAGATTCTAAAAAAATCAATTACTGCTTCTTTACAAATAACTCTTCTTTTAATTTAAAACATTATAAGAATAAATTAAATAAATTTGGAATAAATATTTCAACTAAACAAATTATTAATACAAGTAAAATTATTAATAGTTATTTATCATATAACAATATACAAAACATTTATGTATTAGGGAGTAAGAGTTTAAAAAAACTATTATATAAAGATAGAATCAAAAATAATAAGAACCCAGATTACATAATATTAGGAATGAATAATGAAATTAAACTTAAGCATATATCAAAAGTTATAAATATTGCACACAAAGATTGTAAAATAATTGCAAGTAATCCAGATAAATTAATTCCAGTTGAAAATTATTATGATTTAGAATGTGGAGTTTTAATTAATTTAATTGAAGAATTTACAGAACATAAAGTACTTACTCTTGGTAAACCACATGTATATGGATTCAATTATATTTTTAAAGAATTTAACTTACAAAAAGATTCAACCCTTATGGTTGGTGATACTTATGAAACTGATATTGAAGGTGCTTTAACTAGTAAAATAAAAGCAGGATGGATAAATACAGGAAATAAATTAGCAAAAAATATTAAAAATAACAAGGATTTTTTTATTTTTGATTCTCTTTTTGATTTAAAAAATAAATTATCTTAAATAAAGAGGATTTCTCCTCTTTATTTAAGAACAACTTTTAAGAGTGAACTAGATTTGTTAACTCAGAAGCTGATACTTCGTGAAAATTTAAATATTTATAAATATTTGCTCTTTTATCAGCAGTGATTTTTTTAGGTACCATATCTAAGTACTCTGCTTTTGTAGGAAGTCTTCCTAATAAAGCAGCTAAAGCAGCAACTTCAGCAGATCCTAAATAAACTTGAGAATCTTTTCCAAGTCTATTATCAAAGTTACGTGTAGATGTTGAGAATACAACTGCACCTTGTTTAACATTTGCTTGATTACCCATACATAAAGAACAACCAGGAATTTCAAGTCTCGCACCTGCTGCTCCAAAGATTGAATAATAACCCTCTTCAGTTAATTGTTGTTTATCCATTTTAGTAGGAGGTGCTATCCATAATTTAGTAGGAACTTCACCTTCTCCTTTAAGAATTTCTCCTAAAGCTCTAAATAATCCAATATTTGTCATACAAGAACCTACAAATACTTCATCAATTTTATCAGTTAATCTTTTTGGATCAGCTAAAATATTTGTTAAAGTATCTACATCATCTGGATCATTTGGACAACACAATAATGGTTCAGTAATTGTATTCATATCAATAATAATAGTATCAGAATAAACAGCATCCTCATCAGGAGTAATCAGTTCAGGATTTGCAATCCATTCTTTCATTTTATCTGCTCTTCTTTGAAGAGTTCTAGCATCTTCATAACCTTCATCAATCATTTTTTCAATTAATGCAATATTAGAAGATAAGTACTCAATAATTGGTTCTTTATCTAATTGAATACAACAAGCAGCAGCTGATCTCTCAGCAGCTGCATCAGATAATTCAAAAGCTTGTTCAACTTTTAATTGTGGAAGTCCTGAAATTTCAATTACTTTTCCAGCAAATACATTCTTTTTACCTTTTTTCTCAACAGTTAATAAACCATCTTGAATAGCTTGATAAGGAATAGCATTAACCATATCTCTTAAAGTAATTCCTGGTTGCATTTCACCTGTAAATTTAACTAATACAGACTCAGGCATAGTTAAAGGCATAGATCCAGTAACACTTGCAAAAGCAATAAGCCCAGATCCAGCAGGAAAACTCATACCAATTGGGAATCTTGTGTGGCTATCTCCACCAGTTCCCACAGTATCAGGTAAACATAATCTATTTAACCATGAATGAATAACACCATCACCTGGTCTTAAAGTAACACCGCTTCTTGAAGTTATAAACTCTGGAAGTGTATGTTGTAATTTAACATCAGCTGGTTTTGGATAAGCAGCAGTATGACAAAATGATTGCATAACTAAATCAGCTCCAAAAC
This sequence comes from Arcobacteraceae bacterium, assembly GCA_965224485.1. Taxonomy (GTDB): domain Bacteria; phylum Campylobacterota; class Campylobacteria; order Campylobacterales; family Arcobacteraceae; genus NORP36. The sequence continues at coordinate 228,347 of CBDCZH010000019.1, forward strand.
TTAGGGCTGCTAGTTCTTTAATCTCATCTCTAGTCATTGGTCCCGTTGTATCTTGACTACCAACTGTTGTACAGATAGGTTCAACATACATACCTGGTTTAACACCATCCATACCACAAGCTCGTCCAACCATTTTTTGACCTTGAGTAAATCCCTTACCGTCATCTTTTGGTTGTGTTGGAGTAATAAATAAATCTGATGCAGGAAGATTTAAAGCTTCTCTTGCTTTTGCAGTTAAACCTTTTCCAATAATTAAAGGAATACGTCCCCCTGCTCTCATTTCATCAGGTAAAGTATTTGGAGAGATATTAAATGTAGATACTACTTCATTATTTTTTAAAATTTCACCTGAAAAAGGTTTAAGAGTAATAACATCACCTGTCTCTAAGTTATCAACAGGAGCTTCAATTGGTAAACATCCTGAATCTTCTGCAGTATTAAAGAAAATTGGTGCAATTATAGAACCTATTACAACTCCACCTGTTCTTTTATTTGGAACTCCTGGAATATCTCTACCCATATGCCATTGCACTGAGTTAATACCAGATTTTCTTGAGCTTCCTGTTCCAACAACATCACCAATATAAGCTAAAGGATGCCCTTTTTCTTTAAGTTCAATCATTTTATTTAATGGATCTTCCATACGTGATTGTAACATTGAAGTTGCATGCATTGGAATATCTGCTCTTGTAAAAGCAACAGTTGCAGGAGATAAATCATCAGTATTAGTTTCACCTGGAATTTTATAGACAGTTAATGTGATTTCTTTTTCAAGTGCAGGTTTATTAGTAAACCATTGGGCATTTGCCCAAGACTCAATAATTTCTTTTGCATAAATATTTCCAGCATCGCTTAATTCTTTAACATCATTAAATGAATCATATACCAAAATAGTATTTTTTAATTGTTCTGCTGCAACTTGTGCAACTTCATCTATTTTTAAAGCATCAACAAGTGGAGTTACGTTAAATCCACCCATCATAGTTCCTAAAATTTTAATAGCATCAACTTTAGAAATCACGCTACAGGTAACTTTTTCTTGAACTACATCATTTAAAAATGCAGCTTTAACATAAGCAGCATCATCAACACCAGGGTTAATTTTATCTGTAAATAATTCAAGTACATAAGTAGCATCTTCAACAGAATCTGCTTTTAGTAATTCTACTAATTGTGCAGTTTCATCAGCAGTTAGTGCTAATGGTGGTAAACCACCCTCGTCTATTCTTTCTTGTGTATGTGCTCTATAATCAGCGATTAAACTCATATTATAACTCCTAATTAATTTGTAAAACTAGTATAACATAATGTTTTTACATCGTTTGTACAATTATTGTAATATCTTGTACAAGTTTTTCAAGTGTAAAAAAAAAGTTACAAAAATCGCCAAATTATAAGATAAAGACTCTTTATTCATCTTTTTTTTCGATTTTATGCCTATTTTAGATACACAATGAAAAGGAAGTTGTTTTGTACAAGAGTGTTTTCTTTTGTACAACTTTTGTACATAATTAGGCTAATAAAACATAAATTAAGAATCAATATTAATTTCTTTGTGTATGAATATTTTTAGTTTAACTATTTTTTTAATTACTTTAAGCTAAAAAATTATTTACTTATTGTTTTTTATTTATACTTTAGAAGAAGATAGATAAAAGAGAGAGATTCTTTATTCATAATATTAAAACCTATAATTATTTTACTTAATTACAAAAAACAATCAAAAGGATTATGAATTTTATTAAAAAAAATAATATATAAAAATATATTTAAGTAGCACTAGGGTTTCTATGTTATAATTATTCATAAAATCAAGGAGAATTAATGTTTTTAAAAAGTATATATATTTTACTAATATCACTATTATTTGTAGCTTGTAGTTCTAAAGCTCCTATTACAAATAGATCACAATTTATATTAATTTCAAGTTCACAAGAATTAGCTTTAGGTGAAAAGTCTTATAAAGAAGCTTTAAAAAAATCAAGTGTTATAAAAAACACTAAAGAGTCTTTAAAAGTAAAAGAAATAGGACAAAATCTTGCAAAAATTGTAAATAAAAAAGAGTATAAGTGGGAATTTAACCTCATAGAAAATAAGGCTAAAAATGCTTATTGTTTACCTGGAGGAAAGGTAGTTATTTATACAGGTATATTAACTGTGGCTAAAAATGACGATCAAATAGCAACAGTTATGTCTCATGAAATTGCTCATGCTCTAGCACGTCATGGGGCTGAAAGAATGAGTTCTTCTATGCTTTCTAAAGGTGTGCAATTCTTAGGAAATATTGTTTTATCCTCACAAGCCCCACAATATACAAACTCATTTAATTTAGCTTATGGAGTTGGAACTAAGTATGGTGTTTTATTGCCTTATGGAAGATTACAAGAGAGTGAGGCTGATGAAATTGGAATTTATTTAATGTATAAAGCTGGTTATGATATAAATCAAGCTTTAGCTTTTTGGAAGAATATGTCAAAAGGGAAAAAAGAAACACTTGAGTTTTTATCAACTCATCCAAATTCAAGTACAAGAATTAAAAATATTACTAAGATTATAAAAGAACTAAAGAAAAATCCAAATAGGCCTATCTCTTTTTAGTAAAGACGAAGATAAAGTATTCTAAGTTTAGTTTTACACTCATACTTAAACTTAGAATACTAATAAAACTTATGTAAATAACTTAGGCTATATTTGTATAAATAGCTTGAACATCATCATCTTCATCAATTTTTTCTAATAATTTTCCAATATCTTCTTGTTGTTCCTGCGAAAATTCTTGAGGATTATTAGAAATTCTTTCTAGTTTTGCTTTAGATAAGACAATACCTAAT
>CBDCZH010000020.1:0-21087 GCA_965224485.1 Arcobacteraceae bacterium
CTCTTTTGATATACCATGAACAAGGATTTGGTGATAATATTCAGTTTATTAGATTTGTAAATGATTTAGAATGTAAAAATATTTCTATTGGTGTTCAAAATGCTTTAAATAAACTTTTTTCATATAACTTTCCAAATATAAAATTCTTAAGCGAAATAAAATCAAGTGATAAATATGATTATATGCTTGCACTTATGAGCATACCTTTTTATCTAAAATTAGAAAAACTAAATACAAATAAAGAATATTTAGATGTTAAAAAAGAAGATATTTTAGAATTTAAAGAAAAAAATCTCAAAGAAAAAACTTTTAATATTGGTCTTACGTGGAAAGGTTCAAAGAAAAATAAGAGTTCTTTAAAACTTGATGAACTAGAATTATTATTAAATATTAAAAATACAAATTTTCACTCTTTACAAATTGAAGAAAATGAAGAAGCAGAAAAATATAATATCTCTGATTTAGGAAGTTCTTTTAAAAACTTTTATGATACAGCTGTTGCTATAAAGTCTATGGATTTAATAATATCAGTTGATACAGCAGTTGCTCACTTAGCAGGAGCTTTAGGAGTAAGTACTTTTGTTATATATAAAGATAAGAATTTTGACTTTAGATGGCTTCTTAAAAATCAAACCTCAATTTGGTATAATAGTATAAGAATATATAATAAAGATCAAGTAACTCAAATAAAAAAAAGTATTGAAGAATTAGTAAGGAATAAGTAAAAATGAATTGTGATTATTTTAGTAAATGTGGAAGTTGTACGTTATATGATAAAGATTATGAAGAACAATTAGAGTTTAAAATACAAAGAGAAAAAGAGAGATTTAAAGACTTAACATCTTTAGAGTTTGATATTATAAAAAGTAATAGGGAAAACTTTAGAAATAGAGCTGAGTTTAGACTTTGGAAAAATTATGATGAAAAAGACAAAGCAACTTTGTCTTATGCTATGAATGATTTTGATAAAAAAGCTTTAGAAATAACAAGTTGTTCTATTGTTTCACTTGATATAAAGAATTTAATGCCTAAATTATTAGAGAAAATTGAAGGAAATGAAAAATTATTACATAGAATTTATTCCTGTGAATTCTTAAATTCAAGTACACATGATATGTTAGTAACGTTAATATATCATACAAAACTAGATGAAGAATGGTTAGAATTAGCAAAAGAGTTAGAAAAAGATTTAGGAATAAAAATAATTGGAAGAAGTAGAAAACAAAAAGTAATTGTTTCACAAGATTATATAAAAGAAACACTAAGTATAAATAACAAAGAATTCTTTTTTGAATATCAAGAAGGTGGATTTACTCAACCAAATACTAAATTAAATGAACAAATGATAGAATGGGTTCTTAAAACTTCTAAAAAAACTGATGATTTATGCGAACTATACTGTGGTGGAGGAAATTTCACAATTCCTTTAAGTACTATGTATAAGAGAGTTATAGCAACTGAAATTTCAAAAACTTCTATAAAATCTGCAAAAATTAACTGTGAGTTAAATGCAGTTTCTAATATAAACTTTGTAAGAATGAGTGCAGAAGATTTCGTTCTTGCTTTAAATACAAATAGAGTTTTTAAAAGATTAGAAGGCTTAGATGTAAAAGCCTATAAAAAGCAAACTATTTTTGTAGACCCTCCAAGAGCTGGATTAGATAATACTACTAGAGCCTTATGTAAAGAGTATGAACAAATTATCTATATATCTTGTAACCCTGAAACTTTGAATAGAGACTTAAAAGAGCTTGATAATACACACCAACTCTTAAATTTCGCTTTATTTGATCAATTTGCCTATACAAAGCATATAGAATGCGGTGCAATTTTAATTAAAAAGTAATTTTCTTAGCTAAGATATCTATATAAATATAGTTAAAAAGGTTAAAAGATGATTATTAATACAAATATATCTTCTCTAACAGCAAGAGAAAATGCAACAAATACAAATTCAAGAATAAAAGACTCTTTAGAAAAACTGAGTTCTGGATTAAAAATCAATAAAGCTAGTGATGATGCTTCTGGTTTAGCAATTGCAGATAAACTAAGAACACAAGCTACTTCACTTGGTCAAGGTATTGATAATGGTAACTCAGCTGTTACCTTACTGCAAATTGCAGATAAATCAATGGCTGAGCAATCAAATATTTTAGATATTGTAAAAGCTAAACTAATTCAGGCAAATACAGATAGTACATCTAGTTCTGGACGTGATGCAATTGCAAAAGATATTTCAAAATTATTAGAGCAGCTAAATAATATTGGTGAGCAAACTAATTATAATGGAAGACAACTGATATCAGGAGCTGATGGAATTGCAAGTGGAAGTGCTCATACTTTTCAAGTAGGTGAGAAAGCTAGTGATACAATCTCTACTACTGTAATATCAGCAAATACTACTGGTTTAAGCCTTACTGGTTTATCAGCTCAAGTAGGTGCAACTAAGCTTGACAGTAGTGTGGCTTTTACAAAAGCAATGGCTTCAGGAGCACAAACTAAAGTAGATGCTGCTATTACTAAACTGAATAGTTTTAGAGCAGATATTGGGTCAACTCAAAATCAAGTTGAATCAGCAGTAAGAAACTTAATGACGCAAAAAACAAATGTTAAAGCCGCTGAATCAATTATTAGAGATGTTGATTATGCAGAAGAGAGTTCAAACTTTAATAAGCAAAATATAATTTCTCAAGCTGGTTCGTATGCAATTTCGCAAGCTAATCAAGTACAGCAAAATGTATTGAGATTATTACAATAATCACTAATTAGCAAAAGAAGTAACTCGTTATTTTATAATCATCTTTAAAAAAAAGGTTAAGAATTTATCTTAGCCTTTTTTTATGTTTAAATTGACTTAAGCTAATAATAAGAAATGGTATGTCATACTTCTTTATGTGTTTAAGAAAGGATTACATATGAGAAGTTTAAATTCACTTACAGATGATATTTTAAAAATTCAAAGAAAACTTTGTACTTTTGAAATGGGCTCTAGAAATTATTCTAAATATATGAAAATACTATCTAAACATATTAAAAGAAATAGCATGAAAGCTAGGGTTAATAGTAATATTAAAACTATTGAAGCTATTGAAAAGATTAGGGATGAAGACCTAATTGCTGTATAGGTATCAATGGATACCAAAGAGTTAAGACTCTATGCTTGGTAAAACAAGAATGTTTTCCGTCGCTTTTTTTAAAGCAAGTCGTTCATAATTAAAAGGATTTATTATGATTATTAATACAAATGTCTCTTCTTTAACTGCAAGAGAAAATGCTACAAACACAAGTAATAGAATTTCTAGTTCATTAGAAAAGTTATCTTCAGGGTTAAAAATTAACAAAGCTTCTGATGATGCTTCTGGACTAGCAATTGCTGATAAACTAAGAACTCAAGCTACATCAATTGGTCAAGGTGTTGATAATGGAAACTCTGCTATTACATTATTACAAATTGCTGATAAATCAATGGCTGAGCAATCAAATATTTTAGATACTATTAAAGCTAAATTAATTCAAGCAAATACTGATACTACTTCAAGTGCAGGTAGAGAAGCAATTGCAAAAGATGTTACAAAATTATTAACACAACTTAATAATATTGGTCAACAAACTAACTATAATGGTAGACAATTAATCTCTGATGCAGATGATGTTACAAAAGGTGCAAGTACGCATACTTTCCAAGTTGGAGAGAAAGCAAGTAGTACTATTTCAACTGGTCAAATTTCATCTAATACTACGGGATTAAACCTTACAACATTATCATCAAATGTTAGTGCAACTGCTGCAAGTGGATCTGTTGCTTTTACAAAAGCAATGGCATCTGCTGCACAAACGCAGGTTGATAGTGCAATTACTAAACTGAATGGATTTAGAGCTGATATTGGGTCGACTCAAAATCAAATTGAATCTGCTGTAAGAAACTTAATGACGCAAGAAACAAATGTTAAAGCGGCTGAGTCTATTATTAGAGATGTTAATTATGCGGATGAAAGTGCAAACTTTAATAAACAAAATATCATTTCTCAAGCGGGTTCATATGCAATTGGACAAGCTAATACTATCCAACAAAATGTATTGAGATTATTACAATAATAGTCTTATATAATATATTTTTAAACCTAAGTCTTTTAGACTTAGGTTTTTTTATACCTCTTTTAAATAAGAAATATATTTATCTAATAAACCAATAGTTTCTTCTAGAAATAATTTTTCTATTTTTTGTATTTTCTCTTTTTCATTCTTTAATGATTGATCATTTAAAGCATAATAAATATATTGTAAAAACACATCATAATATCTTATAAATACAACATGAACAAAAGAGCAATAAGTACTTGGATAAAGAAGTGCCTCAATTAATTTATTTACTTTTTCTTTAAACTCTGAGATATTCTTAGACTCATTATTTGATAAAAGTTTAAAATCTTCTTTTACTTTTAATAAATATTTTAATTCATTTTGTAAGTCATTATAATCAGCTTTATCTAAAGATTTTTTAGAAATTGATTTTAAATATTTTCCAATACTTAGATCTAAATTTTCTTCTTTAAAGTCTTGTAAATTTAAATCTTTTGTAGCTATTGGAATACTCGAAGAGATAAAAGCTCCATGATTTGATAAGTTATAGATTTTTTGAAAAGGTTTTTTTATTAGGGTAAAATTTGAACTTAAAGCATCTAAAGATAGATAAAAAAGTCTATTTGTATAAACTTCTTCTCTTAAATTACCTTTTACAGTTATTAGTTCTTTATCTAAGGAGAACTCGTCTGAACTTTCATCATATAATTTATCTTTAAAATCAATATCATACTCTTTACTTTTATACTCATTAGTATGTGAAGAGCCAGTTTCTTGATTAATTGCGAAATCTAGTCCAAGCAAGTACATTTCTTTAAAACCAAGAGCTAAAATAATACTTGCCGTCATTTCACCAACAGAGAAACCTTTATAACATATATTTAAAGAGTGTATAGGTTTAAGCATTTCGTATAAGAATAATTTTTCCTGGTTAAATCTATCTAAAATTCTTTGATCTGTATTTATTGCTGATAAAACATAACAATCTTTTAGAAGTTTTACATTTTCTTTATCAAAATGTTTTGTATTTAAAACAGAATACTGAGGATCTAGTGTTGCCACAATATCGGGTTTTATACCATGTTTAAAAAGTATTTTATATGTTGCTGCGATGGCTATAATTAAAAACTTATCTTTATTTTCTTTTAACCACTGTATATTATCTCCTAAAGAAGGACCAGCACCTACAAATAGAACTTTTTTATTTAAGAGTTTATCTTCACTTTTTTGTTTTATTTGAATGATATTATATTTATTAACTCTAGAAGTCATAGTTTTCCACATATTTTCTAACATCATATGATGGTTAAAAGATGTACTTTTATGTGCTAGAACTGAACTTATCAGATTATTAAAAGAGTTTTTTACATTATGGTTAGTAGAAAAATATCTAATACAATAATTTTCATGTGAATCGTTTGATAAAAAACGTTCTAAATGAGAAGAAAATTCATGGGAATCATCCATAATTGAGAAAACAACAGTTTTTCCATCTCTTGCAAGGTTAGAATAATCAACTACAAATAAAGATAATCTAAATAGTTCTAAGTTCTCTTCACAAACAAAAAAGTTTTTTGCATGTAATTTTTCTGCCATTAAAGGAATATGTCTTCCTAAAAGTGTTCCTACAAATACAAATTTATTTACATACTTGAACTTTTTAAATTTATAAGTAGCTAAATTATCTCTTAGAATATCAAAGTATTTTAAGGTTTCATTAGCCAATCTCATATTTGAATATTCAAAATTACACATATATTCGCACTCAGAATAAATGTCAAACCAAGAACCTCTAAAAAGTTCCTCATCTAAGGTTGAAAGGCTACCTTTTGAAGTAAAATCTATTTTATGATAAGCATTTCTATTATATATTTTTGGTTTATTATTATATAAAAACTTTTCATTTTTAATATCATAGATATCAAAATCTCCATCTTCTTTAATAAACTCTAATCTATAATTTTCTTTGAATTTACCTGCTGTAATTAATTGAGAGAAAGCATCAACTCTTTGAAATAATTTATTATCATATTCATTTAAAAAAGATAAATTTGCTAAAAATGTAGTCAGTAATGCATTTTGAAGTTCTTCTTGTGCTGTTTCAATAGACATGAGATAGTAACCTTATTTTAATATTTTTAGTATTATACTATTCAATGAGTAAAAACCAAGAATTAGAAGAGCTTTTTAATACAATAAATACAATATATGCTAAAAATATAAACTTTTTACGTCTAAATCATACAAAAACATACCAAAAAATTATAGATTTTGAAAAACTTAAAAAAGAAAACTATTTTTTAGATTTTGAAAATAATCATTTTGAGCTTCTTGATATTAATAAAAATAAAACATACAATTGTGATCCTTTCTTTGATGCAAAACAAAGAGTTAAAGATTTAAAAAATAAATCCTGTTTTAATCTTCTTACAAACAAGTTTTTAGAAAAAAAAGTATTTTATAAAAATCAACTTAGTGCATATAAATTTATCAATGAATATCTCGAACTTGAAAGAAAAGAAAATTCATATGATAAGTTTATTTTTTTAGGAACTTTATTAGGAGTACATATAAATGATTTTCATAAAATACTTAAATCAAAAATTTATTTAATTCTTGAAGATGAAATAGAAATTTTTAGATTATCTTTATTTTTAACAGATTATGAAGATTTAGAGAAAAACTCTAAAATATTTTTTTGTATAAACCAAAATATAAAAGAGAAAGAAAACAAAATAAAAGATTTTTTAGCCTATAAAAAGCAATACAATAACAAAATATTTTTTGAGCTCTCATGCGAAAAATCTATTTCAAATATTGAATTTTTAAGCTCAACATTCGCTAATAATGATCCTTTTAATTACCCTTTTTGCGAATATTTAGTGAGTTTAAAAAGGTCATTTAGGTATTTTAATCAAAAAAGAAAAATACTAAAACTGCAAAACTCACAAGATTTTTTTTCAAAACCTATTTTATTTTTAGGGGCTGGTCCTTCTTTAGGTGAAAATATTGAGTGGGTATATATGAATCAAGATAGTTTTATACTTGTTTGTGCAGCAGGAGCATTAAAAAGATGTGAACTTTTAGATATTGTTCCTGATGTAATTTTAAGTATTGATGGTCAGAATAAACAAGTTCTTAGACAATTTGATGTAAAGAATAAGTATTATAAAGACTCACTTATTATAAGCTCAACTAAAACAGATGAAGAAGTAATAAAGAAAATTGATTCTAAAAAACTGTTTTTCATGCAAGATAATGTAGAGTGTTTTTATAATTGTGGGATTTTTACAGGAGTAACTGTAGGAGATATTGGACTTGATTTAATACTAAGATTAGGTGCTAAAGAGATTTATATGCTTGGTTTTGATGCAAGTGTCTCAAAAAGAGGAAAAACTCATGATGGTACACATACAAGTAGAAAAGTAAAAAATGAAAAAACTAATATTTTAAAAAATCAAGCAATAGATAGTAAAAATGATTTATATGAAGTAAAAGGAAATTTTAGAGAAACAGTTCTAACTTTTATGTTATATAAACAAATGATTCAATCAATAAATAAAATAACAAAAAATACAAAAGCAAAAATATATAACCTTAGTGATGGAGCAAAATTTCTAGATATAAAAGCTTTAAAAACAACAGAATTATCTATAAAAAAATCAAGCAATATAAATAAAGAAGAAGTAAAGAAAGAATTAGAAAACAACTTAAATAGTATTGTTTTAGAATCTCTAAGTTCTAAAGATAAAATAGATATAAAACGTGAGCAAAAAATCTTAAAAAAGCTAAAAACTTCAAGAATAAATAGCTTCGAGGAAAACTTTAAAACTTTAAATACTTCATATCCAAACTCTAGTTCAATTCAAATTATAAATCAATTTTTTAAACTAATAAAACCTTATAGTTTCGCATGTGAAGACAAGGAAATTATAAAAAAACAATACGACTTAATAGTAAAAGATCTCAAAGAAATATACTCTTATCCATTTCTTTAGATTAAATTAAATCATAATCATACTTTAAGTATAATTTACTTAAAATAGCATATAAATTAAATAAGGATTTTTCATGTCTTTAAACAAAAGAGAAGAGAAAATTTATGGTGCAATACATACCCAAGATCATATTGTTTTTGAAGGTTTTTGTAAAAAAATTTATTCACAAGAACAGTATAAAGTAGATGTTTATATTGATGATGTTTTAGAAGAAACTCTTTATGCAAATAAAAATCTTGAAAGTATAGAAGATAAATATGATATGTATGATACAAATGGTTTTTGTTTTACTTATAAAATAAAAGAAGAACTAATTGGAGAAAAACATAAAATTGAGTTTAAAACCAAAGATAACACTCAACTATTAAAATCTCCAAGTCAAACATTAAATCCTTCACATGAAGAATATAATGAAATATTCTTTTTAAGATCTTTAGAAGAGAAAATAGATGAAGAGAAAATAAAAGATTTATATAAAAAAGATTGTATTGGATTTTTAGCTAGTGAAGAAAACATTGAAGATATAAAGTTTATAGAGTATTTAAAAGAATTAAGTAAAAGATTTCCTCACATTACTTTAAAAGCTTTTTATTTTTCAAAAAAGAGTCATGATCTCATCAAAAACCTTTTCATAAATGAAACAAATAGACTTATTCTAGTACAGGCATCAAATATATATGAAATGGCAAAAGAGGTAGAGATTTTTTCAATTAATTATAGAGTACAATTTAACTTTCCTTATAATAGTTATTTACCTTTAGTAAACTTATTAACAAAGTACAATAAGAATATTTATATTTCATATTATAATGGAGATTCTTATGTTAAAAATTATCTATTTGATTCAGATTCTTCAATAAAAGAAGGAAGCATTCATTATGAACTATTAAAAGATCTTAAAATAAAAAAAGATGTTATTCAAGAAAATCATTATAAATTATGGCAAATAATTTACAATGATTTTTTTACAAAAAATCCAAGTAATGAATATGTATTTAATTCAAGAAACAATAAATTTGAAGTTCATTATTACGATACTATTAATCTAATATTAACAAATTTAAAATTTAAAAATCATATGATAAGAATAAGAAAATACTTAGAAAATAAAACTTAGAAGTAAAATAAAACAATTCAGAAAAGGAGAAACTATTTAAATGGATAAATCTTTTGTAAATAAGTATACATATAATCTGATTACTATCTTAAAAAATTTTGATGAAGATGTAATAGATAGAATTGTTAAAGAACTTGATAAATGTCATAATACTGACTCCAAAATATATATTATTGGAAATGGAGGAAGTGCAGCAACTTCATCTCATATGGCAAATGATTTAGGCATAGGATTAAAGATTAGAGATATAAAGAACTTTAATGTTGAGAGCTTAAGTGATAATACTTCAATTTGCACAGCAATAGCCAATGACATTGGTTTTGAAAATATTTTTTATACTCAAATAAAAGATAAAATAAAGAGAAAAGATGTTCTTATTGCAATATCTTGCAGTGGAAACTCTCAAAATATAATTAAAGCAGTTAAGTATGCAAAAGAGAAAGGGACTAGTATCATAGGACTGACAGGGTTTAATGGAGGAGAATTAAAAAAACTTTCTGATATAAACTTCCATATAGAAACAACTAAAGGGGAATATGGATTAGTTGAAGATGCACATATGATACTTGATCACCTATTATTTTCTTATTATATTTCACTTAAAAATAAAGAAGAAAAGGTAAATAATAGTGCAAAATAAATTACTTGTAATAGGAAGTAATTCTTTCTCTGCTTCAAATTTTATTGATTATAATTTAAATATTGATAAGGAAATTTTTGCAGTAAGTAGATCAAAAGAAATATCTGATGTTTTTTTACCATATAAAACAAATAAAAATATACATAATATTACATATCAACAATTTGATTTAAATAAAGATATTAACAGAATAATTTCATTAATAAAAAAAGAAAAGATTTCCCATATTGTTAATTTCGCAGCTCAAAGCATGGTAGGAGAGAGTTGGAATACTCCACAAGATTGGTTTATGACAAATACTGTATCTAGTATAAATTTTCACAATCAATTAAAAAACATTGACTTTTTAGATAAGTATATTCATATATCAACTCCTGAAGTTTATGGATCTTGTGAAGGATTAATAAAAGAGAGTATAAATTATAATCCAAGCACTCCTTATGCAACATCAAGAGCAGCTGCGGATATGAGTTTAAAAAACTTTTATGACACGTATAACTTTCCTGTAATCTTTACAAGAGCAGCAAATGTTTATGGAGAGCATCAGCAATTATATAGAATTATACCAAAAGCTATTATCTCTTTTTTAAGTAAAAAAAAGCTTCCTCTTCATGGCGGTGGTCATTCTATACGGTCTTTTATTCATATGGATGATGTATCATCTGCCACAACAAAAATTATGGAAAAAGGAAAACTTGGCTCAATATATCATATTTCCACAAAACAAAATATCTCAATTAGAAAAATAGTTGAAACAGTAGCAAAACAACTTGAGGTTAATTTTGAAGATAATGTAATCATAAGCGAAGATAGAAAAGGAAAAGATGGAGCTTATTTATTAGATAGTTCCAAACTTAGAGATGAACTATCTTGGAATGATAATATTTCTTTAGAAAATGGAATTGAGAAAACTATATCTTGGGTTAAAGATAATTATGAGCAATTATTAAAACAACCAATGAATTACATACATAAAAAATAAGGTAAAAAATGAAAAATATTTTATTAACAGGAGGAGCAGGTTACGTTGGTACTGTTCTTACTCAAGCATTACTAAAAGAAGGCCATAATGTTACAGTAGTTGATACTATGTGGTTTGGTAACTTTTTAGAAGAAGATAAAAACTTAAAAATAATAAAAGCTGATATTTTAGATATTGATTCAATTCCCATGGAAAACATAGATACTGTTTTTCATCTAGCGAATATTGCTAACGACCCTACTGGCGATTTAAATTCAAAACTAACATGGGAAGTAAATGCCCTTGCCTCAAAACAATTAGTTGAAAAAGCAATAAAAAACAAGGTGAAACAATTTGTATATGCAAGTAGTGGAAGTGTGTATGGAATAAAAGATGAAGAACAAGTAACTGAAGAATTAGAACTAGTTCCTCTTAGTGATTATAATAAAACTAAAATGATTAGTGAAAGAGTTTTTTTAAGTTATGAAGATCAAATAAATACAGTAATTATTAGGCCTGCAACTGTTTGTGGATACAGTAAAAGAATGAGACTTGATGTATCTGTAAATATGCTAACGATGCAAGCTTTAAAGAATAAAAAGATTACAGTTTTTGGAGGAGACCAAACAAGACCAAATATTCATATTAAAGATATGATTAATGTTTATCTTCATTTTTTAAACAATGATAAACTTACAGGTGTTTATAATGCAGGATTTGAAAATATTTCAATTTTAGAAATTGCAAAAAAAGTAAGTTCTAAAATTCAAGCTGAAATTATTATAAGTGAATCAAATGACCCAAGATCATATAGATTAAATTCTGATAAACTCCTAAAAACTGGCTTTAAACCTTTATATGGAATTCAAACTGCAATAGATGAAATTACAGAAAAGTTTAATAAAAATATTTTAAAAGATGAAGATAAATATTATAATTTAAAAGTTATGAAAAAACTTCAATTAGGAGAATAAATGGGAATAGAAATTGATTTATTAAAAAATTATCCAAAAACAAAAAGAGATTTAAAGCAAAGAGCCAATTCAAAAACACCTGAGGATAGGGAAATTGCAAGAAAATTTGGAAAAGATTTTTTTGATGGAGATAGAAACCATGGATATGGTGGGTTTTCATATATGAGTAGATTTTGGGAACCTGTTATTCCTACTTTTGAAAAACATTTCAATCTAAATTCAAGTTCAAGAGTACTTGATATTGGATGTGCAAAAGGTTTTATGCTTTTTGATATACAAAAAAGAATTGAAGGTATTACTATAAAAGGTGTTGATATATCTTCTTATGCAATTAAAAATGCAAAAGAAGAAGTAAAAAATTCTTTAGAAGTAGCAAATGCAAAGAATTTGCCTTTTGATGATAACTCATTTGATCTTGTTATTTCTATTAATACAATTCACAATTTGGAAAAAGCTGAGTGTGCACAAGCTTTAAAAGAGATACAAAGAGTAAGTTGCGGTAATAGTTTTATAACCGTTGATGCATATAGAAACGATGAAGAAAAAGAAGCTATGTATCAGTGGAATTTAACTGCTAAAACTATTATGAGTGTGGATGAATGGATTTCATTTTTTGATGAAGTTGGATATACAGGTGATTATTATTGGTTTATACCATAAAGTGATAGCATGAATATAGATATCAATGAATTAAAGAATATTTACAAAATAGCTTATAAAATAAGAACTTGTGAAGAAGAAATTGCAAAAAGATACAATGAGCAAGAGATGAGATGCCCTGTTCACCTAAGTATAGGACAAGAATTAGTTCCAGCTATTTATGCAAACTTTATTTCAACTGAGGATTATGCAGTTAGTACTCATAGAGCACATGCTCATTATCTTGCTAAAGGTGGAAATCTAAAGAAAATGATTGCTGAGATATATGGCAAAGAAACAGGATGTTCTCATGGACTTGGTGGTTCTATGCACTTAGTAGATAAAAGTGTTAGTTTTATGTGTAGTACAGCAATTGTAGGAGGAACTATTCCTATAGGAGTGGGGCTTGCCCTTTCTTCAAAGATTAAAAATGATAATAAAATTTCAACAGTTTTTTTAGGTGACGGAGCTTGCGAAGAAGGAGTATTTTATGAATCTCTTAACTTTGCAGCATTAAAAGACTTACCTGTAATTTTTATTTGTGAAAATAACTTATATTCAGTTTATTCTAACCTTGAAGTAAGACAGCCAAAGGGAAGAAAATTATATGAATTAGCTACTGCAATTGGTGTAAAATCATCACATGCAGATGGATATAATATAGAAGATACTTATACAAAGTTGCAAGAAGCTATAAATTATGTAAAAAAAGAAAAGAAACCATTTTTTATTGAATTAGATACCTATAGATTTAGAGAACACTGTGGTCCAAATTATGATAACGACTTAGGATATAGGGAGAAGAAAGAGTACGAACTATTTCTAAAAAAAGACCCTTTACTTTTACTAGAGAAGTATATAAATCAACATGATTTAGAAAAGTTTATTAAATCAACAAAAGAAGAAATTCAAACTGAAATAAATGAAGCTTTTATTTTTGCAAAGAAATCTCCATGGCCAAAATATGAAGAATTAACTAGTTATACCTTTAAGGAATCAAATTGAGAAAGATAACATTTGCACAAGCAATAAATGAAGCTTTAGAAACTGCAATGAGACTTGATAGTTCTGTAATTAAATATGGTCTTGGAGTTACTGATCCTCATGGAGTTTTTAATACTACAAAAGGCTTAGAAGAAAAATTTGGAAAAGATAGAGTTTTCGATATGCCAACTTCTGAGAATGCAATGACAGGAATAGCTATTGGTGCATCTCTTGCAGGACTAAAACCTATAATGACACACCAACGTCTTGACTTCTTTCTTTTAGCTATGGATCAGTTAATAAATAATGCAGCAAAATTTCATTTTATGTTTGGAAAAGAGCATCATGTTCCAATAACTATAAGATTAATAATAGGAAGAGGATGGGGACAAGGACCAACGCATGCACAAAGTTTGCAAGCTATGTTTGCTCAAGTTCCTGGACTGAAAGTAGTAATGCCAACAACTGCTAAAGATGCTAAAGGTCTTTTATTAGAGAGTATTTTTGATCCTAATCCTGTATTATTTTTAGAGCATAGATGGCTTCATAATATGGTTTGTGATGTTCCTATAGATGATGATTTTAGAGTTTCATTATCTAAGTGCGAAATATTAAGAGAAGGAAGCGATATAACTATTGTTTCTATGTCTTATATGAGCATAGAAGCTATTCACGCAGCTAAAGAACTTGAAAAATATAATGTTTCTTGCGAGATTATAGATTTAAAAACAATAAGTCCAATAGATTGGCAAACAATTTATACTTCTATTAAAAAAACAAAAAATCTATGTGTTTTAGATACAGCAAGTGAATTCGGTTCTATTGCAAGTGATATAGTTTCAAAAGTTGTTATTGATAATTTTAATATTTTAGAAAATGCTCCTAAAATTATTGCCTTATGTAATAATCATTGCCCTACAAGTTATGAACTTACAAAAGAATACTATAAAGATGCAAAAAATATTGTAGAAGAGATATCAAAAGTATTTAATAAAACAGCTAATTTAGAAAATTTTATGAAAAAAGAACATCATGATATACCAGGAAATTGGTTTAAAGGACCATTTTAATTACTATTGATAATTTAAATTATAAGGAAAAGAAATGGAATTTAATGTAATAGATGCAGGTGCAAGATATGGAGTCCATCCAAGTTGGGAAAATATAAAAGAATTAATTAATTTATTTTTATTTGAAGTTGATAATGAAGAGGCTAAAAGATTAAAGAATAAATATAAAAAACTCGATAACATTAAAGTAAGTAATATTGGATTATCTAATAAAAAAGAAGAAATATTCTTAAATATTAATGAACATAAAGCTTTAAGTAGTCTACTTGATATAAATAAAAAAGAGCTAGAATATTTTAACCACATGGTTGAAGAAACAAACTTATTAAATAAGAATTTAATACAAACAGATACTATTGATAATTTATTTAGTGATATTAAAATAGATTTTTTAAAATTAGATGTTGAAGGCTATGAAAAATACATATTAGAAGGAGCTTCAATACAATTAGATAATATTCTAGCAATTAGATCTGAGGTAATTTTTATTGAATTTCATAAAAAGGGAACAACATTTAGCGAACTACATTCATTTTTAACAAAAAAAGGATTTGAATTACTAAATCTAGATTATAATGGAAAAGGTTATGCTTCAAGTATATTTACTAAATCAGATAGATATGGGACTTTGATTAGTACTGATGCAGTTTGGATTAAAAAAAGAGATATAATTTTTAAAGAAAAAGATTTAACAATTTTAACTGAAAATGTTATAAAATATGCAGTATTCTTAATGAATAACAATGCATCAGATATTGCTTTAAAATTCTTATTAGAAGCTATTTCCTTACATAAAATAAATTTTTCAGCATACTCTGACTGTAAAGTATTTTTATTTCTTGATAAGGAAATTCAATTATTATTTAAAAATATTTCAGAATATCCATATATAAATATTGAAGACTTAAAAATAACATATAAAAGTATATTTAAAAAAGAATTTAAAACAAAGAATGATTTTTATGAAAATCCAATATTTGAATAAGACTAAGATGAAAAGTATCTTAATTATTGGAGCAAGTAAAGGCTTAGGAAAAGAGTTAGCAAACAATTTTATTCACGATGAATATAAGTGTTTATTAATATCTAGAAAAATAAAACAATCAGTTAAAATAAAAAATACTACTTATTTAAATATAGATATAAGTAAACAAAAAGATAGAAAAAAATTATTAACTTATATTAATAAACATAACCTATCTTTTGATATTATTGTTAATAATGCGTCATACCAATTAAAAAAGAATATTAATGATTGCAATATAAATGATATAATGAAAATTTACAAAAATAATTTCTTTTCATACTTTTTTCTTTATCAAGAACTAATTACATATTTAAAAGATAAAAGTTTTATTATTAATATATCTGCATATTCAAGTATTTATCCTAATAATCCTGGTTTTTCATTATATAATTCATCAAAAGCTAGTTTAAATAGCTTTATTGATAATTTAGTAATTGAGAATAAATCGCTATGTGCAGTTACCTTCCTTCTGGGTGGTTTTTCTAGTGATACATACAAAAGACTTAATAAATCAAAGAATATAAATAATATACCTAGCCCTAAAATTATTGCAGATTTTATTTATAAAAAAATAAATACTATAAAATTTAAGAATTATCATTTTATGTACAAAAGAGATTATACAAAAATAAATTATTTTAGAAAATTTAAAATATAATAAAAATATACATTACTACTAAATAATTAAGGATAAATCATAAAAACAATGAAAGCAGCAATATTATTTAAAATAAATGAACCACTAAAGATAAAAGAAATAGAAATACCTTCTTTAAAAGAAGGTCAAGTTTTAATTAAACTTGCATATAGTGGAGTTTGTCATTCTCAATTAATGGAAATTAAAGGCAAAAGAGGAGAAGACAAGTGGTTACCCCATTTATTAGGTCATGAAGGTACAGGTATAGTTATAAAAATAGGTGAAAATGTCAAAAAAGTAAAACCTAATGACAAAGTAATATTAGGATGGATAAAAGCAAAAGGAATTAATGCACTACCAGCAACATATTTGTATGATGGTAAAAAAATAAATTCTGGAAACATTACTACTTTTAGTGAATATTCAATTGTTTCAGAAAATAGATTAGTAAAACTTCCTAAAAGTATTCCAATGGATATAGGGGTGCTATTTGGATGTGCAATTCCTACGGGTGCCGGAATTATAATAAATGAGATATCGCTACAAAAAGAATCAACAATTGCTATTTTTGGACTTGGAGGTATTGGGCTAAGTGCGTTAATGACAAGTAAGATTTTTGAATGCAACAAAATAATTGCAATTGATATTGAAGATTCTAAACTAAAATTAGCAAAAGAATTTGGAGCTACACATTTAATAAATTCTAAGAAAGAAGATACTTTAAAAAGAATACTTGAACTTACAAAGAACGAAGGTGTAAATTATTCTGTAGAGTGTTCAGGACTTGCGAAAGTAATAGAACTAGCATTTAAGAGTGTAAAAAACAATGGTGGGTTATGTGTATTTGCTTCACATCCTAAAAATGGAGATAAAATATGTTTAGATCCATATGATTTTATTTGTGGAAAACAAATTAAAGGTTCTTGGGGAGGTTCTTCTAATCCAGATAAAGACATTCCACTTTTAGCTAAATATTATGAAGAAGGTAAATTACCCTTAGAAAAATTATTTGATAAGAAATACTCTCTTAATCAAATTAATGAAGCCATGAATGATTTACAAGAACGTCAAGTTATAAGACCATTAATAGTAATTAATGATAAATTATAATATAATATTAGAAATAAGATTATTAAAATGAAAAAAATTTTTGTACATGGCATCTTTAATATTTTGCATCCTGGGCACCTTAGACTATTGAAATTTGCAAAAGAGTGTGGTGATTATCTAACAGTAGGTGTATATCCTGATAAAAGAATCAACAATAAAAACACCTTTAATGAAAAAATACGATTAGAGTCTATTAAATCAACAAATTATGTTGATGAATCATTTATACTTAAAAATTCTGAACTTGACTATATTAAAAGCAATAAACCTGATATTGTAGTAAAAGGTAGAGAACATAAAAATTTAAATAATGAAGAAGAAAATATACTTAATCAATATGGAGGGAAACTATTATTTACTTCTGGAGAT
Source organism: Arcobacteraceae bacterium (assembly GCA_965224485.1). Taxonomy (GTDB): domain Bacteria; phylum Campylobacterota; class Campylobacteria; order Campylobacterales; family Arcobacteraceae; genus NORP36. The sequence continues at coordinate 17,607 of CBDCZH010000020.1, forward strand.
ATAAGTTTTTCTTCTTTTGATTTAATAGAAAGAAGTCTTAATTCATTTAATTATTCTCATACATCTCATTCTTATAACTTCATAAATAGACATAATATACAAAAGAATAAACTTTTAGAAATTATTGAAAATTTTTCAAAACTAAATGTATTAGTTATTGGTGATACTATAGTTGATGAGTACATAAGTTGTGACCCTATTGGCATGAGTCAAGAAGACGCTACAATAGTAGTAAGCCCAATCTCATCACAAAAATTCATAGGAGGAGCAGCTATTGTGGCTTCTCATGCAAAAACTCTAGGAGCTAAGGTATCATATATCTCTGTTATAGGAGAAGATGAGAACTCTTTATTTGTAAATAATTATTTAGAAGAATTAAATATTAATACTTATTTACAAAATGATAGTACAAGATGTACCACTTTAAAACAAAGATTTAGAGCTAATGGAAAAACTTTATTAAGAGTTAATCACCTTAAACAACATCAATTGACAAGTGATTTAGAAAATAAAATCTTAACATATTTTAATACTATAAGCCAAGATTTGGATATTGTTATTTTCTCTGATTTTTCATATGGAGTATTGTCAAATAATATTATAGACAAGATAAGTGAAATAGCCCATAATAATCATATAAAAGTAGTTGCAGATTCTCAAAGTTCTTCTCAAGTAGGAGATATATCAAAATTTAAGAATATGTATATTGTAACTCCAACAGAGAGAGAAATAAGACTAGCTCTTAATGATTTTGAATCTGGACTAGTAGTTTTAGGAGAAAAACTTTCAAATAAATCAAATCCTAAGTATATCTGTACAACATTAGGAAGTGAAGGTATTATGATTTATAACTCAGATAAAAACAACCTTCTAACAGATAACATACCTGCTTTAAATCATAATCCTAAAGATATAAGTGGCGCAGGAGATAGTTTGTTGGTTTGTGCAGCTCTAGCCTTATCAAGTGAGGCTAATATATGGGAAAGTTCTTACTTAGGATCAATTGCAGCTTCAATACAAGTTAGTAGAATTGGAAATATTCCTATTTTAAAAGATGAAATAATACAAGAAATCAGTAAAATTTGAAAGCATTATTACTAGCAGCAGGTTTAGGTACAAGATTAAGACCATTAACAAATACGATTCCAAAATGTTTAGTTCCTATAAATAAAAAACCATTATTAGAAATATGGCTAGAAACATTAATTGAAGCTGGAATAAGAGAATTTTTAATAAATACTCATTATTTATATGAGCAAGTTAACGATTTTATTTCTAAATCACAGTACAAAAATAAAATTACAACTACTTATGAAAAAGTGCTATTAAACACAGGAGGAACTTTAGTAAAAAACAAATCTTTTTTTACTAAAGATAAAGCATTTATGGTTATTCATGCAGACAATCTTTCAATTTGTAATTACAAAAACTTTATATTAGCACATAAACAAAGAGATAAAAAAACGCTAATGACAATGATGCTTTTCACACCAGATAATCTTATAGATTGTGGAACAGTATTATTAGATAAAAAAGGAATAGTTAACGATTTTAAAGAAAAATCATTAACCCCTCTTTCTAATTTAGCAAATGCAGCAGTATATATTTTTGAATATAATATTTTTTCTATTTTAGAAAGTCTTAAAAAAGAGGACCTTGATTTAAGTATAGATCTGATTCCTAAATTATTAAAAAAAATCAATACCTTTGAGAACACTTGTATTCATATAGATATAGGAACATTAGAACGGTATAAACTTGCAAATAAAGTATATTTAAAATTCAATAAAGATAACAAAAATGTTTAAAAAAGACAATGAAAATATTAAATTTTCTAAACAATTTAATATTCTAAATAAAGAAATTCTAGATATTAAAAATAAAAATAAAAAAATCATTTTATATGGATTTGGATTAATTGGTAAATATATATATTCTCAAATAAAAGAAAATATTGTTTTAATTGTAGATAAAAGTTATAAAGAAAGAGAAAAGTATGAAGATATTTATATAGATAATCCAAATAATCTTAATAAGTACAATATTCAGTATATTTTGATCTCCGTATTAGGAAGAGAGAACGAAATCACAAAATATCTACTAAAAGAAAAATTATTTACAGAAAAAAATATTATTTCATTTAATTTAGAATTAAAAGTTAAAAGAAATGTTTTTTTAAAAAATATATTTGTAAAAACGCTTATATTTTTTGAGCCATTATTAACATTTTTATATTTACCAATAGCAGTACTTCTTTATTTATTTAAATATAAGTTGATGTATAACTTCAGATTTACTGGTTTTGGACACTTAGGAATTGAGCCATACTATGTTTATTATAATCCTAAATACAAAAATTATAAAAAAATCATACTTGTAGATAGTTCTATTACTGCAAATAATTATTTATTAAATTTATGGAAACAAAAGTATACAGTAATTTCAAATCCTTATGTTTTTCACTTATTATGGCCTTTATTCAATTATAAGTTCTTAAGAATAAATGCAAGTTTAAATAGAGTTCAAACTATAGATAGATTTTTTACTATTACAAAAAATTTAAAACTTGAAGATAATAATGATGCATATTTTAATAGAATACCTACTTCTATTTCAAATGTTCTTAAATATAAGAATAAAGAAGTTCCTACTCTTTTTATCTCTAAGAAAGACATAACAAAAGCAAAACACTTAGTATTGGAACATCTAGGAATCAAAGAAAATGATAAGTTTATTATTTTACATTTAAGAGATGATTTAAACTATGATTTAAATCGTTGTATGAAAAATGAACATGATTATCTACCATCATTACAATATTTACATAAAAACAATATAAAAATTGTAAAATTAGGAAGGAATAAAACTATGTCCGCTCCTCTTACAGAGTATGTAATAAATTATCCAGCTAGTAGTATAAAATCTGAATTTATTGATATATACCTAATGTCAAAAAGTTTATTTTATATGGGTGCTTCTTCTGGACCACTAACAGTTGTTCCTTTATTTAACACTCCAATATTTGTAGTAAACTCTCCTGCTTTAACTGTCTGCCCTTTTAATGAAGGAGATATGTATCTACCTATGTTAGTAAAAAAAGACAGTAAAATAGTTTCAATTAAAGACTATTTAAGTAATAATTTAACTTGGTTATATAATGACAATATTAAAAAAACTATAGAAGATTTTGATAAATATCACTTTATGCAAAATTCACCAGATTTAATTCTTGATGGTGTTATTGAAATGCTAAATATTCATTATTTCAAAAAAAATCAATCTAATAATGATGATGATGAAAGATTACAAGAAAGATGGAAAAATTCATTTCCTAAACTTTCATATAATGCTGTTTCAAAAGCAAAGATAGTTAATTCATTTTTAAAGAAGTACAATAAGGAGTTATTTATATAATGAAAACTGCATATATTTTTGTAATATCAGATTTTTTACACTATGGTATTTTACAATTTATTAAAGA
>CBDCZH010000021.1:0-11195 GCA_965224485.1 Arcobacteraceae bacterium
TAGCCTTTATATCTTTTCTAATAACTTTTTATGAGGTAAAAGATGATTCTAAACTAAAAGAATTTTCTGGTTATCCTATGCATTTTGAGGCTTTATTTCTTCCTTTTACTCTTGCCTTTTTTGTTTTGTTGACAAAATATTATTATGAAGATTTAAAAGTTATTGTTTTAATATCTTTATATTCTTTACTTCTATGCCTGATAGTTTTGTTTGTTAAAAACAATATAAAAAAAGCTTCTAGTCTTTTTCTTAATCATATTTATGAAGACCTGCCAAAAATGAAAATGGAGTTGGCCCTGTTTTTATTAGCTGGACTTTTTGCAGTATTGTTTTTAGCTGTATTACCTGATTTTGATATACAAACAAGTATAAATAAATTTGATGGTTTTACTGCTTCTTTATTGCTTTTATTTTTTATTATTTTATCTTTTTTAGGTATTCATCCTATTATTACTATTGCTATTCTTTCTGATTTTTTATCACATGTTAATCATACTCTCTTAGCAGTTACTTTTTTAATGGCTTGGAGTCTAACTGTAGCAACTTCTCCTTTTTCTGGTCTTAATTTAACACTTCAAGCTAGGTATGATATTAAAGCTTTAGATATTTTAAAAATCAATATCTTTTATTGCTTTAAAATGTATCTTATTTGTGTTATAGTTTTGTTTATTTTATCTTCGTATTTAAATATTTAAGGTTTTTTATGTCACTTTTTTTTCTAATTTTAATAAAAATATTCCCTTTATATATAAATGTAATCTTGGGTTATTTATCTTCTAAATATTTAGCTGTACAAAGAGAATCAATAGCAGCCTTATTGATTTATATTCTAGGTCCAATTGTTGTATTCTCAGCAACATTGAGTGTAGAAATTAATTACTCACTTGCTTTTTTGCCAATATTTTTATATATTTTTTCTTCACTTATTGCTTTTTCTTCACTATATTTTTGGCAAAATTCTTGGAATAATCCAAGTGGAAATATCTTGGCTTTTAGTGCAGGAACTGGAAATACTGGATATTTTGGAATACCTTTAGCTATTATATTTTTCCCGCCCGCCCTAGCAGATATTTATATATTTACAGTTCTAGCCTCACTTTTATATGAGAGTACAACAGGTTTTTATGTAACAGCAAAAGGAAACTTTACAGTAAAAGAGTCTTTATTGAAAATATCTCGTTTACCAATTTTATATGCGTTTATTTTAGGACTTTCATTAAATCTTTTAGGTTTTAAAATTCCAGAAGAAATTAGCTCTTACACTGCTCAATTTAAAGGGGCATATGGAATTTTAGGAATGATGATGTTAGGTATGGGACTTTTGGGTTTAAAGAACTCAGATGATAATTGGGATAAAAAATTTATAAGTATTACTTTTATAATTAAGTTTATTTTTTGGCCATTATCAACTTTGCTATTTATTTATTTAGATAAAACATATATAAACTTTTTAAATGAAGACTTATACAAAGTTATGTTTTTGTTCTCAATTGTACCCCTCGCTGGTAATTCAGTAACTTTAGCAGTCTTATTAAATGCAAAACCTGAAAAAACATCATTAACTGTTTTTCTAAGTACAATTATTTCAATAGTTTTCATCCCTGCTGCTATATATTTATATGGTGGATTTTAAATAAAGAAAGTATAATGATAAAATCATAATAAAACAATAATAAAAAATAGGACATTTATGCAAAAAACAAATAACAAATCAATAATTATTTTAGGATTTTTTATATTTTTAGGGCTGTCTAGCTTGGGATATTTTTTATCTTCTGCTTTAATTAAATCAAAAGAGTATGAAAGAACAGTTTTAGTAAAAGGTTTAGCACAAAAAGATATAAAAGCTAATCTAGTTCTATGGCCTATAAAATTTACACTCTTATCTAATGATTTAAATGAACTTTATTCTTCAATAGAAAAACAAAGTACAAAAGTAAACAATTTTTTACAAAACAATGCTATTTTAAAGAATGAAATAACTATATATAATCCCATAATTTTTGATAAATTAGCAGATAGATACTCTTCAAATACAACTATAAAATTTAGATATTTAGCTAGCAGAACAATCACAATATATTCAAACAATATTAATAAAATAAGAAAAGCTATGGCAAAACTTCCTCTTTTAGGAAAACAAGGTATTAATTTATCGCAAGAAGGATATGAAAATAGAATTGAGTACTTTTTTACAAAACTAAATGAAATAAAACCTTCTATGATTGAGCAGTCAACAAAAAATGCAAGAAAAGTTGCTTTAAAGTTTGCAAAAGATTCTTCATCTAAATTAGGAAAAATCAAAAAAGCAAGACAGGGACAGTTTTCAATAAATCCAAGAGATAAAAATACACCTCATATAAAAAGAGTTAGAGTAGTTTCAAGTATAGAATATTATTTATCAGATTGATTAAATAATACTCTTATACTTCTTTTAAGTAATAGATTTAGTGATAAGCATATATAGGGCTTGAGGTGATTTTTATATCACCTTTTAGTTTGTTCCCATATAAATCAAGTACCTTATTTGCCTTATCTAATTCAACAGAACCTTTACCTTGAACCCAAACAACATCTACTTTATTATTATTTTTATCACTTAGTGTTAAAACATGTAAACCTGAAGCTTGAGTATATTTTATAACTTTAGAATCTTGAAGTAAATTTAGCATAGTTTTAAAAGCATAAAAAGATTTTCTTTTTATAGTTTCTTTGCCCTTTAAATAAGTCAAACCTCTTTGTTTTGAGCTTATGTTTAAATATCTTACTTCTTCTACCTTTTTTGTTCCTAAGGCTATTAAATAGTATCTAAGAAGATTCTGGGCTTGTATCTCTTCACTATCTTTTTTTTCACTATCTTTTTCATCTATATTATAACAAAAACTAAGATTTATCTTATTATTTGCTCTTAGAGCTAAAGTACTTAAAGCATGAATGATTTTTATTTGTTTTTCTAAATTTAATGAAAAACGCATTTTCTCTTCTGGAAAACTTTGTTTTTGATCATATAAAGAAGATGAAACTTTATCAAACTTTATTAACTCTTTTGTAAAAAGCAGTTTACTTAAGCTTTGAAAATCAAAACCTTTTATATTAGGTCCTAGTAAAATATAATTTTTAAACTTTTTATCTCTTAGGCTTTGAGCTATTTTATAAAAATCTAAATACTTGTAAGAGTGAAAAGCATTTTTATATTCTTGAGATATTTCAAAATTTGTACATAAATGATTAAAAGAAGAAAAAATAGTAAGAATTTCTTTTTCTAAGTCTTCATCATTTTTACAATAATTTTGATTTTGAATGATATTTATACTTATATTTGTTTTATTTAAAGTATTTAATTTTTCTAAAGTTTTTACATATTCTTCTATTTTATTTAAATTATTTAAATTTATATCACAGCTAATAGTTTTACATTTTAAGTCTTCAAGAAGTTGAAGTTCTTCTTCTTTGTCTAAATCAACTTTTATAGAAAAAAAGTTTTCATAAGTATTCTTTTTGCCCTTATAAATAAAGCTTAAAATAAAAGCAAGGGGAAAATAAATTAGGTCTTTTATACTAAGTTTTGAATTGATGATTTTTCCTTTATATATAGTTATGATAATTAGTTTTATTTAATTAAAATTCGCCTAGCTTTCCAATAATGCTTTTTCCAATAAACATTAGAAAGATTTGAAATCATAACACCTCTGCTAGTTGAAACATGCATAAAATCTCCAAAATCTAAATAAATTCCAACATGACGAGTATTTCTTTTATTTGTATGAAAAAAGACTAAATCTCCTGTTTGAAGTTGATTCTGTGATATTTTTATTCCATATTTAGATTGATATAGAGTTGTTCTTGGTATTTTTTTAGCAAATGAAGTAAAAATAGCGTTTTGTACAAAATAAGAGCAGTCAATACCACTTTTAGTATTTCCACCATATTTATATTTTACTCCATACCATTGTTTATAATGTTTGATTAGAGCTTGAGAAATATTTATATTTTTAAACTCTGCTTTATTATAATATGATTTTTGACTTCTTAGTGTTTGATTTATATTTTTACTAGAACAAGAAGTAAAAAGAAAAAGAGTAATTAGTAAAAAGCTAGGTGCTAAGTATTTTTTCATTTTTTAAAAACCTCTTAAAATTATTCCGAATAATATTTGAGATAAACCAAGTATTATATTTAAAGGTATGAAATATTTATCAATAGGCTCAAGTTCTTCTTTTGCTGCTTTAAAATCATTTTGCAAAAAAAGTTTTTGTGCTTTATTTCTTTTTAAATAAATATATATAAATACTAAGCTCATAAGAGTCCAAATACCTTCTTTTACATGAACTAGGGCATATAAAGGTGTTCCTTTAAAACCAAGACCAATTGCAAGTATTACAGCACTTAGAACTAAAATTGCAATAAAAGGAATAACAAGATTAAAAAATCTTTTTAGATTTTCCAATGTTCTTGCTAGTTTAATTTCTGGTTCTTGTATATTTTGCATTGAGTAGTGTATTGAATAACGAATTGCTATCATTCCTCCCACCCAAATTACAGCTGAGAGAACATGAAAGAAAACTATAATTAAAGCATAGTTAGCAAAAAGTTCAATTATAAAATCTTTCATATAAAAAACCTAAATATTTTCTTTAGCATAAGCTAAAGCAGCTTCTTTTGCTTCTTTAATTTTGCTAATATCTTTTCCACCTGCTTGGGCAAAGTCTGGTCTTCCACCACCACCACCACCAACAATAGGAGCAATTTCTTTTATCCAAGAACCTGCTTTTATAGAAGTGTTTTTACTTCCAGCAACTAACATTACTTTCTCACCTTTTGCTTGAATCAATAAGACTGCTAATTTAGGATTTGAGTTTTTTAAATCATCTACTATTTTTTTAATATCACCTGTTGTAACTATATCAACTACTACTTTTATATCTCCTATCATTTCTTCATAAATAGGACTTACATTTGCACTTTGAGTTTCAGATAATTCAACTTTTAAGCTTTTTATTTGATCTTTTAGTTTAGCAATACCTTGTAAAACATCAATATTTTTAACTTCTTTTTGAACTTCGCTCATTTTAGTCATTATATCTTTTGCATATTTAATTGCAGAAAGTGAACATACAGCTTCAATTCTACGAACCCCTGCACTTACTCCTGATTCTTTTACTATATAAAAAGAACCAATATCAGCAGAATTTTTTACATGAGTTCCCCCACAAAATTCAACAGATACATCTTCAAAACTTACAACTCTTACCATATCACCATATTTTTCACCAAACATAGCAATAGCACCTTCTTTTTTGGCTTCTTCTATTGGTAATTCTTTTACCTTCCCTTTAATTCCACGTGCAATCATAGAATTTACTAAATCTTCTACTTCTTCTAATTGAGCCGTAGTCATAGCTTTTGGATAAGTAAAATCAAATCTTAATCTTGAAATATCATTTAGGGATCCAGCTTGAGAAACTGTTTCACCTAAAACCATTTTTAAAGCACTTTGAAGTAAGTGTGTTGCGCTATGATGTTTTGCAACTTCTGCTCTATTTACAACAACAGCTGTTACACTCTCCCCAACTGATATAGAAGAGTTTTCAACTTTAATTTTAGACATATTAAGACCAAAATATTTAGCAGTATCTTCAATAATAGCAATATGCTCATCATCTTCTAAAGCACCTATATCACCTGCTTGTCCCCCACTTGTTGCATAAAAAGGAGTTTCTTGCAATAAAACATAACCTGTTTTATTTTGCTCTAATATAGTGATTTCTTTATACTCTTCATCTAAAAGTGCTAAAACTTTAGTTCTATTGGAAGTTTTTTTATAACCTACAAAAGTATTAAGTCCATGTTCTTCTAATAAAATTTTAAAATCACCAGCTTTTGCAGCATCTCCACTACCTTTCCAAGCAGCTTTTGCTTTTGCTTTTTGCTGTGACATTAAATCATCAAAAGTTTTTAAATCAACAGGAATATTAAGATCTCTTAACATATCTTGAGTTAAGTCTAAAGGAAAACCGTAAGTATCATAAAGTTTAAAAGCAACTTGTCCTGAAAAAATATCTTTTGTATTTTTTAGCTCTTCATTAAATAAAGTCATACCAGAATCAATAGTTTTAAAAAATCTAGCTTCTTCTAATGTTAACTGCTCTTTTATAAAATCAGCTTGTTCTTTTAACTCTTTATAAACATCACCAAGTGAAGATATTAAAGTATCTAAAAGTTTAGCCATATATGGTTTTCTTAAACCTAATAAATAACCATGTCTAACAGCTCGTCTAAGAATTCTTCTTAAAACATAACCTCGACCTTCTTTATCAAATAAAATTCCTTGAGATAACATAAAAGCAGATGCTCTTAAATGATCTGCTATTACTCTATATGAAGCTATAGTTTCTTTACTTGTTTTTTTCTGTGTAATTTCTTCAATTTTTGAAATTATTGGTACAAAAGTTGAAGAATCAAAGTTATTTAGAACACCTTCTTTAATAGCAATAACTCTCTCTAATCCCATACCTGTATCAATAGAAGGTTTTGGAAGTGGATTTAGAACTCCTTGTGAGTCTCTGTCGTACTGCATAAATACTAAGTTCCAGATTTCTAAAAATCTATCACCTTCACCACCCATTTTATCCTCAGGACCATTAAAATGTTCAGCTCCTTGGTCATAAAAAATTTCAGAACATGGACCACAGGCACCTGTATCTCCCATAGACCAGAAATTATCTTTATCTCCAAATCTAATAATACGTTCTTCTTTTATATGTTCTTTCCATAAATCATAAGCTTCATCATCACTGTCATGAACTGTTACCCATAATTTATCTACAGGAAGTTCTAAATTAACAGTAATAAATTCCCAAGCATAAGATATAGCATCTTTTTTAAAATAATCACCAAAAGAAAAGTTACCTAACATTTCAAATAAAGTATGATGTCTTGCTGTATATCCTACATTTTCCAAATCATTGTGTTTTCCACCAGCTCTTAGGCATAATTGGGATGTAGTTGCTCTTTTATTTGAAGGTCTTGGAACTGCACCTGTGAAAATATCTTTAAACTGAACCATTCCTGCATTAACAAACATTAATGAAGGATCATCAGGCACTAGAGGCATTGATGAAATGATTTCATGACCTTTATTTTTAAAAAATTCTAAATACTCTTTTCTTATATCCATAACTTATCCAATATTTTTTTTTAATCGCCTATTTTATCCAAAAAACAATTTATACTAAATTAGTAGATTCATTTCTTGCAGTATGTTTAAGTTTAAGAAGATATACTTTATATAATAAATTAAATGATTTTAAGGAAAATTAATGGGAAAATATATAGAACTAACACCCGAAAACTTCGAAGCTATAACAAAAAATGGTGTTTCTTTAGTTGACTTTTGGGCACCTTGGTGTGGACCTTGTAGAATGATTGCTCCAATTATTGAAGAATTAGCAAATGAGTTTGATAATAAAGCTAATATTTGTAAGGTAAATACAGATGAAGAGCAAGAATTAGCTGTTAAATATGGAGTTAGATCTATTCCTACTATTTTATTTTTAAAAGATGGTGAAGTTGTTGACCAAATGGTAGGAGCTTCTTCTAAACAAGCTTTTGCTGATAAAATTAATTCACTTATATAAAAAATAAAATAAAAAATAAAATTAAATCTAAAAGTAAAAAGGCTCTAGAATTAAACTCTAGAGCCTTTTTTTATCTAATAAATATATATTAAATAATTCCGTAAAATTTAGCTAAAATATAACCAATTGTAGAAGAAGTTGAAACTCCAATAATTCCTGGAATAATAAAACTATGATTGATAACATATTTACCAATTCTAGTAGTTCCAGATCTATCAAAACTAATTGCAGCTAAATCACTTGGGTAAGTAGGAAGAATATAATATCCATAACAAGCAGCAGCAAAAGCAGCAATTATACCAGGATCAACACCTAAAGACAGTGCTAAAGGAACCATAGCAGCTAAAGCAGCACCTTGAGAGTTTACTAATTTAGATACAAATATTAATACTAATGCGTAAGTCCAAGGATATTGAATTAGAACATCTCCTAAAACTTCTTTGATTTCTCCAATATGAGCACCAAACATTGTTTTTGTCATCCATGCAACACCATATACAGCAATTAAAGCTACCATACCTGATTTAAATACTTCATTTGAAGCAATTTGTGCTGGTTTAACTTTTGCAATAAGAAAGATTATAGCTCCTGCACTTAACATAAACATTTGTATTACAAAAACCATAGATAACGCTTTACCATTGATTATTGGTCTTAAAGAAGGAAAAGCACCTAAGATGGCAACTATAGCAATAGCACCTAAGAAAACCCACATTGCATTCCATTGGTATTGAGGTAAGTCTACACCTTGTAAAGTTTTATCTTCTCCATAAATGTATTTTTTCATTTCTGGATCTTTTAGTTTTGCTTGAAATTCTTCATCTTTATCTAAATCTTTTCCTCTAAACATAGACCAAATACCAAGTGCTAAAACACCACATAAAGTTCCTGGAATTGTAATAGATAATAATTGAATTAAATCTAACTCTTTTCCATTTATCATATTATGACCTGATAACATAGCAACAAGTGAAACAACAGCTACTGATACAGGAGACATAATTATTCCCATTTGTGCTGCAATTGTACTAGCTGCCATTGGTCTCTCTGGTCTTATGTTTCTTTTTATTGAAATATCATAAATAATAGGAAGCATAGTATAAACTACATGTCCTGTTCCACAAAGAAAAGTAAGTGTTGTAGTTGATAAAGGTCCTAAAATTGTAATATATTTAGGATGTTTTCTTAAAAGTTTTTCTGCTAATTGAAGCATTACATCTAAACCACCTGAAGCTTGCAGTGTTGCACTTGCTGAAATTACAGCTAACATAACTAACATAACTTTGATAGGAGGCGCACCTGGTTCTAAACCAAAACCAAATACTAAAATAACTACACCAATTCCTCCAAAAAGTCCTAACGCTAAGCCACCTTTTCTTGCTCCAAAAAATAGTACGGCTAATACAATAAAAAGTTGTATCGAAAATTCCATCATCTCTCCTTCTAAAATATATAAATTTAATACAAATAAATGTATCGATAAAAAATTATATTGCTGTAAAATGACTTTACTATGACATCTTGGAGAATTTAAGTATATTTATTAAATATTTCTAAAATTTAGAATCTAATTACATAAATTAAATTAATATATTAAATTAATATATTTTTATATATACTTTATTTATGAATAGAATAAAAAGAATTATATGTTTGTTATTTATCTTAAGTACTTTTGTATTATCAAAACAAAATATTCTAATAATAAACTCATATCATAAAGGATATGCCTTTAGTGATGAGATATTGTCAGCTATAGAAAAACAATTTTATAAAAACTCCAAAATAGAAACAAATATTTTATATATGGATTCTAAGCGTATTACTAGTAAAGAGTATTTTTCAAATTTAAGAAAACTTTATGCAGTTCAATTAAAAAATAGAAAATATGATTTGATTATTGCTATTGATAGGTTTGCTTATGATTTTGTTTTAAACAATTATGAAAAGTTATTTAATAATACCCATGTTTTAGCCTTAGGAATTGAAAATTATTCTTCTTTAAAATCAAAAAAATATAATTTAGAAAAAGTTTCTGTTTTATTAGAAAAAAGAGATTTAAAATCAAATATAGAATTAATTGAAAAATCTTTTTTAAATTTAAAGACTTTATATATTATAAATGATAAAAGTCTTAATGCAAAACATACAGAACCTCTAATTCAAGAAGTTTTAAGAAATCATAAGAAAAACTATGAACTTAAGTACTTAAGAGCAAATAACTTAGATGAATTAAAAGAAATGTTTAATACAAAAGACAAAACTAAAGCTATTTTGTTTATTCGTTTTTATAAAAATAAAGATGCTTATTTAAATAAGAATCAAGAAATAGCAAGTTTTATTAAATCTTCAAAAGTAGCTGTTTTTGTAACTGATAGTATTTTTATAAAAACAGGCGCTTTAGCTGGAAAAATTATTGACTTAGAAAAGTTTGGTTTATATGGGGCTTTAATGTCAGAAGATATATTAAAAACTAAAAAAACAAGAATTGAAGTTTTTAAAGATTTAGATTATGTTTTTGATGAACAAAAAAGTAAAGAGTTTTTAATTTTTCCTAAAAAACTTCTAAAAGAGTATATATTAGTAAATAAAAATCTTAGTTTTTATGATAAAAATAAAACGTTTATAAGCTTTGTTTTTATCATCTCCCCTTTTTTAATTATTTTAATATTTATGCTGATTCATAATATTTATATGAAAAAAAGTATGGAAAAGAAGTTAAAACAAAGAATTAGATTTGATGCGATTTTTATTAAATGCTATACAAAGTCCAATATTCTGGCAAGATGAGAATAGTGTAATTATTGATTTAAATAGCAAGTTTTCTTCTTTAATAAATATTCCTAAAAAAGAATTATATGGTAAAAAACCACAAGATTTAGCTTCTAATCAAAGTGCCTGCGATATTTTTGCTTATCTTAAAAAGTACCAAGAAAATAGATCTAAATATCATATCTTTAGATGTATAAATAAAGATAAAATAAAAAAAAATATATCTTATAAAACAAAAAAAATATTATGATAAGAACCAAAATAAAAATGGCTTTGTAACTATTTTTACGGATATTACAGATGAAAGAAATATTCAAAAAGAGAGACAAAGAGAGAAACAGTTTATAATTCAACAATCAAAACTAGCAGAAATAGGAGAGATTTTTTCTTCAATTGCTCATCAATGGAAATCTCCTTTACTTGAAATAACAACAATAGCACAAGAGAGTTTTTACTCTAATGATTCTTCATTTAAAGAAGATGAGTCTTATGTAAATGATATTATGACTCAAGTTAGGTATATGAATGATACTATAAATGATTTTCAAGATTTTATTATGCCTTCAAATAAAAAAGTATATTTTGATGCCTTAGAAGCTATAAATTCTATTTTGTGTATAGTTGAACATAATATAAAATATAATTATCTTCATATAAACATAGAAGCAAATAAAGATACAAATTTTACGATTTATGGATATAAGAATGAGTTTAAACAAGCTTTTTTAAATATAGTTAATAATGCAAAAGATGAACTTTTAAAAAATGAAGTAATAAATAGAAAAA
>CBDCZH010000022.1:0-4765 GCA_965224485.1 Arcobacteraceae bacterium
GAATAGTATGTTGAGAAAGTTTCATAATATTGTTAATAGTGTTATTATTTTAGATGAAATTCAAAGTATAAAATATGATTACTATAAGTTAGTTGGAAAAGTATTTGAAGTGTTTGCAAATGTTTTCAAAACAAATATAATTTTATTAACAGCAACACAGCCAAGGTTAGTAGAAGAAAAAAATAGAAGAAGTTTAGTAAATGAAGAATTTTTTTTTGAAAATGAGGAATTTAATAGAGTAGAATTAAGTTTAATAGAAAAGTTACGAGAGATAGAAATAGAAGAGTTTATAGATTGTTTTAGGAAGAAATTTAATTCGAATTCCGCTTTAATAATAACAAATAAAATAAAATTATCTATAGAAATATATAGAAAGTTAAAAGAAGAATATGCAGGAGATTATGAATTATATTCTTTGACAACTAATATTTTACCTGAGTATAGAACTTCTTTAATAAGAAAAATTACAAAAGGTATAAATATAAATAAAAAAATAATTGTTATCTCAACACAACTCGTAGAAGCAGGAGTAGATTTTAGTTTTGAAGAGGTATATAGAGATTTAGCTCCTTTAGAATCTATTGTGCAAGCAGGGGGAAGAAGTAATAGAAATAATGAATTAAAGATAAAAAAGGACATTATATCTATTTAATTTAATTCATAATAAAAAGGATTCTTCGGATATTTATTTAACGGATATAATAAATTTAACTAAAAAAATTATAGGTGAAGGACATATAGAAGCGAAAGATTTTTATAGTTATACAAATAAATATTTTAAAGAAATAGACTTTAGTGTGAAAAGTAGAAATATTATGAATGGTATTAGACATTTAAATTATTCTATATTTTATGAACCTAAGCAAAAAGAAGAACCTGTATCAAGTTTTCAACTAATAGATGAGGTAGTAAGTAAAATAGGAGTAATAATATCTCCAAATAAAAATGTAGATAAAAAAATTGAGAGGTTAAAAGAATTAATAAATCAGAATATTGGAATGGAAACAATTACAGATGATGTACATAGGGAAGTCGAATTTTGAAGAAAGAGTTAAGAAAATATATGATAAAATGTCTATAAAGATAAATTAAAAAAATATAGTGATATTGTAGAAGAAGAAATCGGTAGTAATGTTATTTATTCTAAATATTATAAAATAGTTTATGATGAAAAAATAGGATTTATTGATGATAATGAAGAAAGAATTTCCAACAATGATGGAATTCTAGGAGGTATTCTATGGCTATGGATTTATATATTAATTCTTATGGTACATATATTCATAAGAGTGGAGAGATGTTTGAACTTGAGGTAGACGGTAAAAAAACAAAGATTTCTCCTAAAAAAGTTAGAAGTATTATTATATCGACACATGCTAGATTAACCTCAGATGCAATTTATTTGGCAGTGGAAAATAATATAGATGTTGTGATGTTAAATGAATATGGGGATCCATATGGAAGGTTTTGGCATAGTAGATTTGGATCGATTGCATCTATTAGAAGAAAACAGATAGAGATATTTGAAGGAAAAGAATCCATCGACCTTATAAAGGAGTGGATCGGTAATAAAATAGAAAATTCAATAGACCATTTGAAAGAACTGGAGTATAAAAGACATAGTAAAGCAGATAATATAGAATTAGAAATAATAAAAATGAGAAAGCATTTAGAGCATATTTATTTATTGAATAATGATATAACTAATTGGCAAGGAAAGATGAGAGGTTACGAAGGAAATTCAAGCAAATGTTATTATAAAACTTTAGCTTATTTAATTCCAGAACCTTATAAATTTCATGGAAGGAGTAGAAGACCTGCACAAGATGAATTTAATTGTATGTTAAATTATGCCTTTGGGGTTCTTTATAGTAAGATAGAAAAAGCTCTAGTTATAGCTGGATTAGATCCCTTTGTTGGATACTTCATACAGATAATTATAACAAGAAATCTCTTGTATTTGATATTATTGAAAAGTATAGATTTATAGCAAATAAAACAGTATTTGCTTTATTTAGTATGAAAAAAGTAAATAACTTGACTTGTGCAAATTTTAAAATTCCGATATTTTTTTGTATCACAAAATCAGAACTTTTTTTACAATATTTTTTTTATGCAGGAATTCCTAAATTTAATAGGACTTCCTGTTTTGATTTACCTTCACTAAATTTATCATAAATAAATCCTATAAAATCAGTTTTATTCTTTATTTTTATTTTATCTAATATTGCTCCAAGATTATCTTTAACATTTGATTTATAGCGTTCTATCTCTACAAAATTATAGATTAAATAAACTAAACTCCAAAATCTTTCAATTCCTTTGAAAGTTCTCATTTCATAATCATTTAGACCTAATCTTTGTTTTTTGTACCTAAAACTTACTTCTATTTCCCAACGATATCCATAATATTCTATGATTTCTTTTGTTGTTAAAGCGGTATTTGTACAGACTAAATAAAATGGTTTTACTAATTCTCCATGTTTTTTCTGCCAGATGATTAGAATTACTATATTTTCAATTCCTTTTATAGAGCCTTCATATCTATAAAAATGATGTTTGACCCCCTTGACGGTAACGACATCAAGAGTTTCTTTATCAATTTTATTTGCAAATTCATTTAATTTGTTTTTTATACCATTTGGATAAAATATCCTATTAGATTTTATGGATCCAATAACTTGAAAACCTAATTTTTGAGATCCATTAATGAATTTTTCAGAAGTATACCAACTATCAACTAAAACATAACTCTCTTTTTCGCGCTGTAATTCAATATTTTTAAGTGTATCAAGAGCTAATTCTAACTTGCTTTTAAAAATTCTATCTTTTTGTTGATCAAAATATTCTTTACTTAAATATGGTTTGAAATCTAAAGGTAATGATAATCCATTTGAATGACCATGTAACGCAACTAAACAATGAGACCATTCACTTTTGCCACTAACATGAGAATAATTAAAACTTAACCCTTCAATATTTTTAGAAGAAGAATTTTTAGATAAAATTGTATCATCTATAGAGAAAAAATATGGCATTTTTTTATCTTCAGCTTCTTTCATTTTATTCAAAGAATCTATTTTTCTGGTTTTATTTAGTTCTTTTTCATCCCAAGAAGAATAAATTAAAAATTTATTAAATGTACTTCTATCTTTAGAAAACATTGTATTTTTACATATGTTAGATAAAGTTTTTTTCCCATCAGAAGTAAGTAATCCTTCTACAAAAGTAGATAGATGTCTTCTTTGAGGTAAAGAAAATTTAAAATTAATTTGAGAAAAATACTTGCTAAAATCAGAATTTAAAGATAAGATGTTCATAGATAGGCACTCCTTGTTTAAATTGTTTTTGTCGTAATTACAATTTTACACTAAAGAGTGTCTATTTTTTTATTTATTTTTTGCACAAGTCAAGTAAAATAAACTTCATTTTGATAAAATTCGTTGTGGATATTCTTTAAATAAAGCTGGAAAAACTTTATTATTGAAGGCTTTTTCTGAAAAAATGGATAAAAAGAAAAGGTATCATGGAAGAAATTTAAGTAATCTTCAAATTATTCAACATGAAAGTCATACTTTGGCAAATTCATTGATAATAGATATGAGAAAAGAAGGTGAGGAATAGTGTTAACTTGGTTTATGTATGATATAACGAAGAATAAAACAAGAAGATTAATTGTAAAGTTAGCTTTGGAAAGTGGTTTGTATAGAGTGCAAAAATCAGTATTTTTTGGAGATGTGAAAAAAAATAGATTAGATGAAATAGTTCTCCAAAGTGAGGAGTTAATAGATCATAAAACTGACTCGGTATATATTTTCCCCATGTGTAAAGAAGATTTTTAATGCTTCTATATTTCAGGGGCAAGCATTTGATAAAGGCTTGGTAACGGATGAAATATCAGCATTTTTCTTGTAGGAGGAAACTATGAATATTATGAGTATAACACCCAGTATAGTTATAGAATACCTCTATTGTCCTAGATTTATCTATTTTATGAAAGTCCTTAATATTGCTCAGAATGAAGAGAGTAGGTATAAAGTAACAAAGGGAAGAGAAGTACATCGTTATAAGGAGCTGACTAATATAGATTATCTTAGAAAGCAGATAAAAGTTACAGAGAAATTAAGAGAGCAAGATCTATACTCTGATAGATATAATATTCATGAAAAATAGATGAGATATTGTCTTTTGAAGATGGAACTATGGGAGCTTTGGACTATAAATTTGCTGAGTATAAAAATAAGGTATTCTCCACGTATAAAACTCAACTTATAATGTATTCTATGATGATAGAGGATAACTTCGATAAAAAAGTTGATAGAGGATATCTTGTTTATACAAGAAGTAAGAATCATATAGAAAAAATAAAAATATTAGATTCTGATAAAAAAACAGTAAAAAAAATAATAAATAAAATTCTTGAAATCATAAATTCAGGATATTTTCCCGAAGCTACAAAAGCTAAAACAAAATGTAATGATTGCTGTTATAGGAATATTTGTTTGCAGTAGAAAGAATTTAATTCTTTCTATTGCTTATATATTTAGTTTGGGATATAATAAATATTAGATGAAAGAATTTTTATTGATGTTACCTATTTATAGAAATATATTTATTTTTTTTACTAAACCTTAATAAAAACAGTAGTTCTAGAGCCATAATTCATACGGAATTCTTCAAAAAAAGGTCAAAAATCAGTAAAAACCAACTCTGAAATAGAAGAGTTATTTCTGAGAAATGATCTGGAATAGGGGATTTCATTGAG
>CBDCZH010000023.1:0-149449 GCA_965224485.1 Arcobacteraceae bacterium
CACAATTAGATCAGCAAACACAGCAAAATGCTTCAATAGCAAATGACACTCAAAAAGTAGCAGAACAAACAGATAAAATTGCAAAATTAGTTGTAGCTCATGCTAATGAAAAAGAGTTTGATGGTAAAAATAGTATAAAGCTTGATAAAATTGAAGTTGGTACAAGTGTTACTTTAGATAAAGAGACTAAAGATGAAAATAAAGCTAAGGTAATAAGTTCAATTTCTGATGATAATTCATGGGATAGTTTCTAAAAATATAAATTCACAGAAAAAGTGCAATATATAAGGCTGATTTATATATAATAATTTAAAAATAGGAATTATGATGAAAAATGTTATTTATCTTTTACTAATAAGTTTATTATTCTCTTCTTGTAGTGCAACATGGAGTGGAGTTAAAGAAGATAGTTCTGATGCTTGGAAAAATACTAAAGAAGTATCACAAGATGCTTATGATTCTACAAAAGATGCTATTAATAAAGCTACAGAATAAACTCAGATAAACCCATCTTTTTTGGGTTTTAGAGTTTTATAGATATTTTGTGTAATTGTTTTCAAAACAAAGCAGTAATAAAGTATTTGAATATATTATAATTGCGCATAAAGTTTTAGAAGATAATAAAAGCTTTGTTTGTGAAAATGGAGCTGGTGAAGGGACTCGAACCCCCGACCTGCTGATTACAAATCAGCTGCTCTAGCCAAGCTGAGCTACACCAGCAACATTAAAAAGTTTCAAATTAAATTAAGAATTTGAAGTATAAGTACGAGTTGTACTTATAAAAAAGAATGGTGTCAAAAGAGGGACTCGAACCCTCGACCTCCGGCTTATGAGACCAGCGCTCTAGCCAGCTGAGCTACTTTGACATCTTTTAATACATTCTTCTTGGTTGCGGAAACAGGATTTGAACCTGTGACCTACGGGTTATGAGCCCGTCGAGCTACCGTGCTGCTCTATTCCGCGAATCTACTTAAAATTGGATGGGGTAGAAGGATTCGAACCTTCGAATGACGGCACCAAAAGCCGTTGCCTTACCGCTTGGCCATACCCCAATCAATTAAGTGCCGAAATTATAGTAAAATTGTTTAACATTGTCAAGTGTTTTTTGGGTAAATTTCGTAATTTCTGCTATAATTTCAAATATATATAAATATGATAAAAAAGAGATAAAAATGTCAGCTATAAAAAGAGTAAAAGAAGCAATAGAAGAAATACGAAAAGGTAACATGGTTATCATGTTAGATGATGAAGATAGAGAGAATGAAGGTGATTTAGTTTACGCAGCAGCATTATCTACTAATCAAAAAGTAAATTTTATGGCAACTCATGCAAAAGGTTTAATTTGTGTAGCTGTTACTAAAGATACTGCTAATAGATTAAAACTTAATCCTATGGTTGCATCTAATACCTCTTCATATGAAACAGCTTTTACAGTCTCTGTTGATGCATCTGAGGCTCTAACAGGTATTAGTGCAGGGGAGAGAGATGATACTATTAGAATACTAGCTAATCCTATTAGTAAAGAAGTAGAATTAGTAAGACCTGGACATATTTTCCCTTTAATTGCTAAAGACGGTGGCGTTCTTGTTCGAATTGGTCATACTGAGGGTTCTGTTGATTTATGTAAATTAGCAGGGCTTAACGGCGAAGCTGTTATTTGTGAAATCATGAAAGAAGATGGAACAATGGCTAGACGTGATGATTTGGATATTTTTGCACAAAAACATACAATGAAACAAATCTATATATCTGATTTAGTAGAATATAGATTAGCTAATGAAACCTTAGTAGAAGAAGTAACATCTACTAATATAGAGTTTTTTGGAAGTAAAGTTATAAAAAAAGAGTTCAAAGATCATTTAGGAAACATTCATACTGCTATTTTATTTGGAAAAACAGAAAAAAATACTCATGTTAAGTTTCATACAGTAATACCTGATTTAAATTTATTTTTACATGACAATAAATTATCTTCAATGTTAAAAGCAATTAACTTCTTACAAGCAAAAGAGGGTGTATTGATATTTTTAAGTGATGATAAAGCAAATAGAGAGTCTCAAAAAGATTATGGTATTGGAGCACAAGTTTTAAAAGCTTTAGGAATTAATGGAATTAAACTATTAACTTCTGGTGGAAAACATTCATATATTGGATTAAATGGTTTTGGTTTAGAAATTATTGAAGAGATTCAAATAGAAGGCTAGTTTTACTTTAACTTTTCAACTTTAAAAGAAGGGAAGAAGTTTACAACTTCTTCCCTTTTTTATTGCCTTAATTAGAGCCTTTAGTTTATTATAACTTAGGCCCAGCAGAAGTATAATCATATTCACTCTCTAGTGTTAAATACTTTTTAAAGTTTTTAACATACATATATGCTAGTTTTTTCTTCATTTCATCATATGCGTCTTTGTCTTCCCAAGTATTTCTAGGATTTAACACATGAGTATCAACACCTTCAAGGGTTTTTGGGATTTTAAGATTAAATGTTGATAAAGTTTCAAATTCTGCCTCATTAATAGAACCATCTAAAATTCCATTTATACAAGCTCTCGTATTTTTAATACTCATTCTTTTACCAATACCATAAGGACCACCTGTCCATCCTGTATTTACTAAATACACATTAACATTATGAGCATCAATCTTTTTACCTAATAACTCAGCATATTTTGTAGGGTTTAAAGGTAAAAATGCTTCTCCAAAACAAGAAGAAAAAGTAGCAACTGGTTCAGTTATTCCTCTCTCAGTTCCTGCAACTTTAGCAGTATAACCACTTAAGAAGTAATACATTGCTTGTTTTTTAGTAAGTTTTGAAACAGGAGGTAAAACTCCAAAAGCATCAGCACATAAAAAGATAATATTATTAGGATGACCACCTTTCATATCAGGAGTATGATTTTCGATATGGTCTAAGGGATAAGAAACTCTAGTATTTTCAGTTTTACTTGCATTTGTATAGTCAACAACACCATTTTCATCGGCAACTACATTTTCTAAAATAGCACCTTTTTTTATAGCTTTGAAAATTTCTGGTTCACTACTTTCATCAAGGTTAATAACTTTAGCATAACAGCCACCTTCAAAGTTAAAAATACCATTATCGTCCCAACCATGTTCATCATCACCAATTAAAGCACGTTTTGGATCAGTTGATAAAGTAGTTTTACCCGTTCCACTTAAACCAAAGAATAAGGCAGTATCTCCTTTCTCTCCAATATTTGCTGAACAGTGCATTGAAAGCTTACCTTCTAAAGGAAGCCAATAATTCATCATAGAAAAAACACCTTTTTTCATCTCACCTGCATACCAAGTACCACCAATAATTGCAGTATTTTCTTCTACATTAAAAACAACAAATACTTCTGAGTGTATCTTATGCGAAACATATGACATATCAACTGTTTTACAAGCATTATAAATTGTAAAATCAGGTTTAAAGTTATCAAGTTCTTCTTGCGTTTTTGGCATTATAAACATATTTTGAATAAAGTTTGCCTGCCAAGCTACTTCTGTTATAAATCTAACTGATCGCCTTGAGTCTAAAGAGGCTCCACAGTATACATCTGTAATAAATAAATCTTTTCCACTTAATTGAGTTTTAGCAGTTCCTAATAACTCAAGATAAACATCAGGAGTAACTTTTCTGTTAATATCGCCCCAAGCAATATATTTATTTGAAGGATCTTGATTAACAAAAAACTTATCTTTTGGGCTTCTACCTGTAAAAATACCAGTATCAATCATCAACGCGCCAGTTGAAGAGACTTTAGCCCCTTCATTTTTAACAGCGTGATCAATTAATAAATCAATATCAGAGTTTCTATGCACAGTTTGTACGTCTTTTAATCCTAAGTGGTCTTTAATGTCAGACATAATTTTATTCTTTCCTAATTTTTATTTAAATATTGATAATAGTACACCAGCAGCTACGGCAGAACCTATAACTCCAGCAACATTTGGACCCATTGCGTGCATTAAAAGAATATTTGATGGATCATATTTTTGACCCTCTTTTGATACAACTCTTGCAGCCATAGGAACAGCTGATACTCCAGCTGCTCCTATTAATGGATTGATTTGATTATCTTTTGATGAGAGTTTATTCATAACTTTTGCCATTAAAACACCCATCATAGTTCCAGCTGAAAATGCAACTAAACCAATAACCATAATTCCCATAGTCTCAGCAACCAAAAATTGCTCAGATGCTAGTTTTGACCCAACACCAAGTCCTAAGAAAATTGTAACAATATTAATAAGTGAATTTTGCATAGTATCTGATAATCTCTCAACAACACCAGATTCTTTTGCAAAGTTACCAAAACAAAGAGCTCCAATTAAAGGAGTTGCATCTGGTAAAATAAGTATTGCTAAGACTAAAACTACTAAAGGAAACACAATTTTTTCTAATTTAGAAACTTTTCTGCTAGCTTTCATCTTGATTTTTCTCTCATCAGGAGTTGTAAAGGCTCTCATGATGGGAGGTTGAATAACAGGAACTAAAGCCATGTAAGAATAAGCAGCAACTGCGATTGCTCCTAATAATTCAGGCGCCAAAGCTGAGGCTATAAAAATTGAAGTAGGGCCATCAGCTCCACCTATAATCGAAATAGCAGCACTTTGTTGAAGAGTGAAATCAATACCAGGAAGATACTTAGATAATGCAACAGCTCCTACAAGTGAACCAAAAATTCCAAATTGAGCAGCTCCTCCTAAAAGGGCAGTTTTAGGGTTCGATAATAAAGGACCAAAATCCGTCATAGCTCCAACACCCATAAAAATTAATAAAGGGAAAAACTCATTTGCTATTCCCATATTATAAATAATACCAAGCATTCCGTGATCACCAGCTATATTTGCAATAGGAATATTTGCTAATAAACCACCAAAACCAATAGGAATTAGTAGTAAAGGCTCAAAACCTTTTTTAATTGCAAGATAAAACAGTATAAAACAAATAAGAATCATTATTACTCGTCCAATACTTTGAGCAAAAATAGTCATATCTTTACCATGCGCATCTTTTATACCAACTTCTGGACTAATAATTGCTTTTAATCCAGTTGTATCATAAAATGACACAATAAGTTGTGTTAAAGACTTACTTACATACTCTTTTTCTTCTGTTTGAACTTTTTCATGAGTACTTGCACTTGCAAAAGCATTACTTGCAAAAACAGTCATTAAAAGTACAAAAATAGATATTAATAGGCTTTTTTTCATCATCTCTCCTAATTAGCCAATAGTAGCTAATACATCTCCTTCTTCAACTGCATCATTTTGATTTACAGTAATAGAAGTAATTGTTCCAGCTTTGCTTGCTGTAATATCAATTTCCATTTTCATAGCTTCTAAAATCATAATAGTTTGATCTTTTTCCACTTTATCTCCAACTTTTGATAATACTTTCCAAACATTTCCATTTACAACAGCTTGAATCTCAGAACCTTCACCAGAACCTTCTGTTACAGCAGCTTCTTGGCTACTTGCAGCTGGTGTTACTTGAATATCAGCATTACCTGGGGCAATTGATACATTAAATTTTTGACCATCAACTACTACTGTATAGTTTCCATTTGCATTATTCATTTTATTACCTTCTCCTAAGTTACATTCTTTGTCATCACTGCATACATCATCAGTTTTTCTTACATTTAAAGGACTTTCACCTTTTAAAAATGCAATTCCTTTTTCATCACAAGCAGCAGCTATAAAAATATTTTCTTCGCTTGTTTGGATTTTCTCTTCTTCTAATCTTTTTTTCCAATAAGACATTGTTTTCTTTTCATCTCTATCAGCTATATCTAAAGGATTTTCACTTGTTGGTTCAAGTTTTAATTTTTCTGAGGCAAATTTCATCACTTCAGCATCTGGAGTTACAGGAGTTTTACCAAAATATCCTAAAACCATTCTTCCATATCCAGGAGCAATTTGTTTCCAAGGTCCAAAAATAACATTTGCATAAGCTTGTTGCCAATAAAATTGAGAAACAGGAGTTACAGAAGTTCCATAACCACCTTTTTCAACAACTTCTCTCATAGCTTTTATTACTTCTGGGAATTTATCTAAAGTTCCATTATCTCTCATCATTTGAGTATTAGCAGTTAATGCACCACCTGGCATTGGTGAAAATGGAATCAAAGGAGAAACTTGAGTAGCTTCAGGAGGAATAAAATAATCTTTTAATTGATGTTTTAAAACTTCTTCATATTTTAGAATTTTATCAATTTCTAAACCACCAAGATCATAATTCATACCTTTTACCGCATGCATCATAGTTAATAAATCAGGTTGAGATGTTCCTCCTGATACTGGAGAAGCGGCTAAATCAATACCATCAGCACCTGCATCAAGCGCAGCTAAATAACATGCAACTGAAACACCAGCTGTTTCATGAGTATGTAGTCTTAAGTGAGTATCTTTTCCTGTAAGTTTTCTAGCCATTTTAAGAGTTTCAAATATTTTTTGTGGTGATGAAGTTCCTGAAGCATCTTTAAAACAAATAGAATCATAAGCAATTCCACTATCTAAAATAGCTCTTAGCGTTTTTTCATAAAAAGCTACATCATGTGCACCCTTACACCCAGGTGGTAAATCCATTAAAGTTACAACAACTTCATGATTTAATCCATATTTTTTAATACATTCAGCAGAATACTCCAAATTTGTAACATCATTTAAAGCATCAAAGTTTCTAATAGTAGTAGTACTATGTTTTGCAAACATTTTTGCATGCATATCTACAAGTTCTCTTGAACCAGTATCTAGCATTACTGTATTTATTCCACGCGCAAGTGTTTGTAAATTAGCATCAGGGCCAACAATATCCCTAAATTTATCCATCATAGTAAAAGCATTTTCTTGTAAATAGAAAAACAAAGATTGAAATCTTGCTCCTCCACCAAACTCATAGTGTGTAATTCCTGCTTCCTTCGCAGCTTCTACAGCTGGAAAAAAATCATTCATTAGAACTCTACCACCAAAGACAGACTGAAATCCATCTCTAAAAGTAGTATCCATGACATCAATATATTTTTTAGCCATTTATGTTAACCTTTAAGATTTTTGTGATGTTGTACAGCTGCGACAATAGCAGCTACTTTTTTAGACGAAGAAGTAACAACACTAGGTTGTACTTTTTTATTTACCTTTTCCTTAGCAGGAAAGTATTTACCCAATAATGCCGCTTGGCCTTTGAGAACAAAAATTAAAATTACTAAAAATGAGAAAACTACACCCATTCCTAAAACCATAAACTTTAACGCTTCACTAATTACATTTATTTCCATATTCCCTCTCCGTGGTACCACCGAAATTTAATAAGTAATATTATAGTAATAATGCTTTATTAAAATTAATTTTGCGTTCTATTTTTAAGAAATTTTGAAATTTGTGTTTTTAATCACTATTACAATATTTTATTACCAAAGGTATATAAAAAATAATCTGCTTTTTTAATAATATTTAAAATAATATTTAAAATAATATTTCGTGTTTGGAACATTCTATTTTGCATTTTAAATCCTTTTTTATGACAAATTATAATATATTTTTAAAAATACTTGAAAAATATTTCATTTTGTAATATAATGAATTATAAACTTACACCAAAAGGATAAGATATGTTATTTGCTGATGAGATTATTGAAAAACTTAAAGATATTTTAAGTACAGATGGAAAAGAAGGAAAAGTTTTTGATAAAGATGTAGCTGGAGCATTAAATTTATCTCAAGCAAATTTTGCAACTATGAAAAATAGAGGTAAAATACCTTTTTCTAATATACTTGATTTTTGTGCTATTAAAAAAATATCAATTAATTGGCTTTTATACGGACAAAGTCCAGATTCCTTAGTTAATAGTACAGATAAGTATTGGATTAAATTTTTTCCAGAAGTTGCTGTTTCTGCAGGTGGTGGTGCTTTTGAAAATGAAGATTCTTATGAAAAACTAGAAATACCTCAATATTTTGTAAATAATTTAGGTGGAGAGAAGAATTTAAAGAATATTGATGCTATTAATGTAATAGGGGATTCAATGGAACCTACCTTAAACTCAAATGATATAATTTTTCTAGATAAGAGTAAAAAGGATAATATAAAAGATGGTATTTATGCTTTTACAAATATTAATGGACTTTTTGTAAAAAGAATACAAAAAAGAGTAGATGGAAAGTTAGATATTATTTCTGATAATAATGATTATCCTAAACAAGTTCTAAATTCAAGTGAAATAAGTATTTTAGGAAAAGTTCTTAGTTCTTTTGGAACAGTTTATTAGAAAAATACTTTTAGTTGTGATAATAAAAGCTCTTTACTTTAGCAAATCTTTGTTCTATATCTTAAAATAGAGAATTTTTATTACTTTGTTTTAATAAAATATCTTCAATTTCTAATAAATCAAAGCCTAAAATATACGCACAATTAAATTTTTTATTTTTTAATGTATTTTTTAATTCATCTAGCGATGAAATAAGATAGTGTTCTTCCTTAAAATCTTTTATTTCTTTATTTGATATATAAATAGTTTTTGCATACTTGTAATTATCTTTTATGAAATAATATTCATTTAAAAACAAATCTTCATCTTTTTGTGCAAGTAAAAATTTATCACTTTTCCCATAATCTACAATATTAATAAACTTATCAATAAATAAAGGTCTTAAAATATCTAGTTTTTTTAGTTTTATAATATCTTGGTCTTTATTTAAAAAGTTAAAAACATCTAAAAAATTATTTACATATAAAGAAGCTATTTTAAGTCTAGAAAAGTATATATCTTCATAAGAAAAAGAACTTTCAAATAAAGAGTGTGTTATTAGATTAGCAACTTCATATCTTTTATTATTAAAATTATAATTATCAGGATAAATCATAGATAAAAGAGTTTTATTATTAGAAAATAAAATATCATTATTATTAATATTTTCAATTACAGAAATTGAGTCTTCAAGATTATTTGATATGAATTTCATGTTTTTATTTAGGCTTTTACATGTATATAAGAGTTCGTGGGTAAATTTATCACAATAATATGCTTTAAGCTCCAAAGAAGAAAGAGTAAATCTAACTAATTTAACTAAAGCAGTAAAACAAGAGTTTACTTTTATCCAAGCAATTTCAAGATCTAAAATGATAGTTTCATAGTCATAAATAATTGCAAAAGCACCATTTTTTAGGGCTATTTTAATGCCTTCATCACTTTTTGCAATAAAAATATCACCTTCGTTTACTTTGTTGGCATTGGTTTTAATTTTATATACAAAAGATATAGACGGAGAGTTTTTTAACTCACCATCTATAATATCAATAATTGATGATATTTTCAAAATAAGCTCTTATGATATTTTTGTTCCCGCAGTTTTACTTTTTTCAGGTCTAATTAAACATAAACCATTTTCATCTCTTGCAGCTAACAGCATTCCTTCACTTAACATTCCCATTAATTTAGCAGGTTTTAAATTACTAACTACACAAGCTTGAGTACCAATAAGTTCACTAGCACTGTAGTATTCTTTTATTCCTGCTAAAATTTGTCTATTTTTATCTTCACCTACATCAACTTGTAGTTTTAGTAGTTTTTTTGATTTTGGTACTTCAATTGCTTCTACTATTGTTCCTATTTTTAAAGAAGTTTCAAAAAATTTATCTATAGTAATTATATTTGCATCTTCTTCACTTGCCTCTTTATTTTTTACATCTTTATTTTTAAGTTCACTTGCATTTTTACTTGAATCAATACTAGGAGCTTGTTCTAGTAAGAGTTCTTCAATTCTAGGAAATAGTGCATCTATTTTAGTAATAATAGTATCATGTATTAACTCTTTATTTTTAAAGAACTTAATATATGTTTCATTAGTAATTTCAACTCCTAAAGAAGAAGCGATTTTTTGAGTTTTTTCAGGCATAACTGAGTTTAAAAGTATAATAACTCTAGTTAAAATATTTGCTATTAAAGCAACAAGTGCCATAGCTTCATCTTCTTTTCCATTTTTCATTTTAGCCCATGGTTCATAGTCACCTATTGCTTTATTTGCTATTGTTAAAACTTTCCACAAGTCTTCTAAATATCTATTTAATTGCATTTTTGAAATATATTCTTCAATATTTTCTAAAATAGCTTCAACTTCATTTAGCTCTTTTTGATGATATTTTTTCACATCAACAGAAGAAACTTTAAACTCAAAGTATTTTCCACTCATTCCAATAATTCTATTAAGTAAATTACCTAAGTCATTACCTAAATCAGAGTTAACTCTATCCATTAATGCTTTTTGTGAAAAATCCCCATCTTGTCCAAAAGGCACTTCTCTTAACATAAAGTATCTAAACGCATCTAAGCCATAAGCATCTGATATTTCTTTAGGGTTTACAACATTACCTTTTGACTTAGACATTTTTTCACCATCTCTAGTCCACCAACCATGAGCAGCAATATGCGAAGGCAGAGGAAGGTCTAAAGACATTAAAAAAGCTGGCCAATAAATTGCATGAAATCGTAGAATGTCTTTTCCAACTAAATGAGTACTAGCTGGCCAAAAGTCCATATTCTTTTCATCATTACCATAACCTAAAGCAGTAATATAATTCATTAAAGCGTCTAACCATACATACATTACATGCTTATCTTCATTTAAAGAAGCAGGAAGTTTAATTCCCCAATCAAAAGATGTTCTTGAAATTGACAAATCTCTTAAACCACCTTTTACAAAATTAATAATTTCATTCTTTTTAGCACGTGGTAAAATACAATCTTCATTTTCTTCATACCATTTAAGAAGTCTATCTTCATAAGCTGATAGTTTAAAAAAGTAACTTTCTTCTTTTACAATAGTTGTAGTTTTCCCACAATCAGGACAAAACTCTTGTTCTATTAACTGTTTTTCTGTAAAAAAACTTTCACAAGATACACAGTAAAATCCTTCATACTCACCTTTATAAATATCACCTTTATCGAACATACTTAAAAATGCTTTCTGAACACCTTTTTTATGCTCTTCATCTGTTGTTCTAATAAACTTATCATATGTTATATCAAAATCATTCCATAATTGTTTAAATTTATCAGATACTTCTGTTGCATATTCCATTGGCGTTTTATTTCTAACTTCAGCACTTTGCGCTATTTTTTGACCATGCTCATCAGTTCCTGTTAAAAAATATGTTTTATTTCCACTTAATCGTGAGTGTCGTGCAAGCATATCTGCAATTATTGTAGTATACGCATGTCCAATATGAGCTATATCATTTACATAATAAATAGGTGTTGTTATATATACATTTTTATTAATCATTCTTTACCTTATCTTTCTTTTATTAAAATTCAAATCCACCAGTTGAACCCTTACTCATAGATGCATAAACTGAGTCTATATATTTTTTTCTTAGTTCACAAGAAAAGAACTTGTCACAAGGTGTACATGATTTTAAATCATTAGTTTCTTGACATTTTTTTAATTCATTTAAAACTATTTCAAGTTTTTCTTGCCATTCATCTAGTTCTTTATGCATGTTCTTTATAAACTTCTAGAACTCTATTAATTTCATGATTTGATCCAAAGAAACAAGGAGAGGTATCATGAATATGAGTAGTTTCCACATCTAATACTCTTTTATGTCCGTCAATAGCCCCACCACCAGCTTTTTCATATGTTAAAGCAAAAGGAAAAACTTCAAATAATTGTCTTAGTTTTCCTTTTGGTCTATCACTTGTTCCAGGGTAAGAAAATAATCCTCCACCTTTAATAAGAATTTGATGCAAATCAGGAACCATTCCTCCTGAATATCTTAATCTATAACCATCATTGAAAATATCATCAACCATTTTTTTGTGATGTGCTGTCCAACAATTTTGAGTAGAACCAGGAGCTTTTAAATTACCTTTTTCTTTTAATCTAATTTCTTGAATAAATTCAAAGTTTCCATGAATTAATCTATATAATTTAACATCAGATGTAGTAATAACTAACTCAACTCTTGGTCCAAAAACTACATAAACACTAGCTACAAGGTTCTTTCCTGTAAAAGCATTTTCATATATTCCAAAAATTGACCCTACTGATAAATTTACATCAACTAGTGATGAACCATCCAAAGGATCATATGCAATTAAGTATTTACCATCTTCATTTAAGTGTTTTATTTCTTCTTGCTCTTCACTTACAATAGATTTAATACATGATACATCAGCAAAAATTCGCTCAATTATTAAATCACTTGCAATATCTAGCTTTAACTGAGTATCACCAGTTGAATTTTCTTGTTCACTTTTTGCAGTATCTCCTACTTCAATTAATTCTTTTATTTCAATAGCAGTTTTTTTAATTGCTTCAAATATTTCATTCATTATTATACTCTTTTTGCATTTTTATTTATCCACAAAATTATTTCTTCTGGATTGTTTAAATCTAACCTTATCATGTGTGAAGGGAAAGAATCTATACTATTATCACTTGCTATTGCATCAGTTACTTCAAAATAAGCCTCATCAACTCTATTTCTAAATACTGCAACTCTTGGTAAATCTAAGGTTTTTAAACCCTCAACCAATAAATAATCAAAATCACCAAACATTGAAATAATTTCTTCAATACTTGAGCTTTCTTGTTTGAATAAAGTTGTTCTATTTGGGCTTACAACAGCAACGTCGGCACCTGTTTGGGAGAACTTATCACTATCTTTTCCTGCTCTATCAAACCTTGCTTTATCTTTAGGGTCATGTTTTACAATACATACCTTAAAACCACTATCTTGAAGTATATTTGAAATCTTTACTATCAAAGTAGTTTTACCACTATTTGAAGGCCCCGTAAAAGCAACTACTAATTTTTTTCTTTTTGTATTCATATAGCGATTTTATCTAAATGATTGTTAAAGTATCTTTAGTGTAAAATACCGCCACAATAGATTATATAGGAAAGAATTTAATGAAAAAACCATTTAGATATATTACACCTTTATTTTTACTATTTTTAAGTGGATGTCAAACTTATTCTGCTGTAAGTAATTTTAATAATAATGAAATATATGCAAAAGCACTACATAGTACAAAAAAAATAGACATTATTGAAGATAATAAAATAAAACTTATGTTTACAGTAACATATTTAAATGAAGTTTATATGCAAGAAGATAAAAGTTTTATACTTAGTCTTTTTGAAGTTGATTCAACAAAACCTATAAATAAAAACTTAATAGAAGCTAGTTTAAATAATAAAAATTTACTTTCAATAAGCAAATTAGAAAAAGATCATAAAATGTATAATAATTTAGTTTATAAAAATCCTTGGGCAAAATCTTTTATTATACGTTTTAAAAATAATAAAGAAAAGAAACAAGAGTTAAAATTAAAATATAAAGATTCTAAATCAGCTTTATTTACTTTTTAGAACCTTTGATTTTTTAGTTTTTTGACCTTCTTTTATTAATTCCTGTATTTTAATTTCTTTCTTTAAAAGAAGCTTATTATACATAATGTAGTTTACTAAAACCTTCTTCATAGACTCTTTTATATAAGGGGTTTTATAAAGCTCAATTTGTAAGAAAAAAGAAGATTTAAGTGCAAAAAACTCTTCTTCCTTTATACTTTGAAAATATGAGAAAAGGCTAAACAAGAGGTTTTGTACCTTGTCTTCATCTAAAGACTTTAAATAATCATCTAAATATTTAAGAGAATTTTTTACGCTAAATATAATAGAGAAGTTAATATCTTCATTAACTAAGATACTATTCTCTGCATAGATTTTATCAAAATCTTCCATCTTAATTTGAGCTAAACCTAGTTTATATTCATTTTTAATTAGATTTTTATCAAAATTACTAAGCTCTTTTATTAGAGATAAAAAGATAACTTGCTTGTTTAAAGAATATTTTTTTAGATCTTTATGTAATTCTTTATCTATGTCTGCATTTAAGGGAGTTAAATATGTTTTTTTAAACTCTTTATCTCTTTTTCTATCTAATAATTCATAAGAAAATAAAGTATATATGTCATTTAGCTTATTTTTTATAATATCTTCTAAAAATAACTTATCTTTTTTGATAAAATATTTGAAATATAATATTTTATTCTTATTTATAGATGATAAATTATTAGAGTATAACGAAGATAACGAGGTAAATGCCTCATCTTTTTTATTATGTTGTAATAAATTAAGACTTAGATAAAAAGATGTATCAAAGCTATAATCTTCATTTTTAAGGGTGAAAAATGATTTTTGTGCTAAAAACATTTTTTTCATACTTATAATTTTTTGTAATAAAGAAGAGAAACGTGGATCATTTTTAATTTTATTAAGTATTCTTGTAGGAATTCTATAATTTAGTTTGTTTATTAAAAATTCATCACTAACACCTAAATAAACTTTATAAAAAACATCAATATTAGAAGACATTAATCTTGAAAAAGGAAGAGGGGAGTTAATTATTTTCAAAACACTAGTAAACTTTTTATATTTTTTCTTAGTTTTTAAAATAATTAGATCTAAGTTGAATAGACTTAAAGTACTTGCTTTTTTTATACTTAAACCAGCAATAATACAATCATCATAAGAATTAATTAAAAAACTAATATTACTTTGCATACATTGTGAAACTGCTGATGTCTCATCATGTTTTAAAGCTTTAGCATAGGCAAAAAAGAGTTTATTTCTAACTTCTTTTGCCATACCTAAGGCTTTTATTACTTCTTCTTCTTTTATATCTTTTTGTTTTAAAAATTCCAAAATATAAAAATCTTTTTTTATACTTCTTGTTTCTTTACTTAAAGATAATAAATTTATTTCGTTAGAATTTAAAAAAATACTTAGTAAAAAAAGATTAATTAGTAGTTTTAAAAACATTATTTATCTACATTCCAATAAATAATCTACTCAAAAATGTTTCAAGAAAGATTAGTGCAAAAATTATAATAAGTGGAGCTAAATCCATTCCACCAAAAGTAGTTGGAATGTATTTTCTTACAAGTAAATAAGCAGGTTGTGTTAATCTATCTAACATTTGAACTATAGGATTATAAGGATCTGGTTTAACCCAAGATAATAAAGATGATATAATTATCACCCATTTATATAAAGATATTACAGCTAGAACTATCGTAAAAATTGAACCTAATAGTGCATTTGTCATTTTATAATTTCTCCTAAATAGTTTTTAATAAATGGATAGATTTTTTCTAAATTTGGTCCATTTTCATTTTGTGTTAAGATATATCTTAAATTTTTATCTAATGTTTTTCCACTTAAAGATGTACTTTTTGTAATAAAATCTTTAAAATCTTGGAAATATGCAATAAAATCAGCTTCTTTTAAACAAGTAAATAATACTTTAAACTCTTTTTCTTGGCCCTTAAAAGCAGACTTACAAGCAAAAATAGAATCTATTTTTACTTTGATTTCAGTAAGAGTACAACACTCTTCTAAATAAACTTTTGCAAGTTTTCCAATATCAGTATCAGCAAAACCTAAAAGTTTTGAAAGTCTTAGTTCATCTAAGTCTTGAAGATGTTTTTTATTAATAAGTCTTAATTCTTCAATATCAAACTTAACAGCACTTTTTGAAATATTTTCAAGTTTAAACCAAGAAATTGCTTCTTCTAGGGTGAAAATTTCTTCAGGAGTATTATTTCCTAGAGAAACTAAATAATTAGCAAGAGAAGAAGGTAAAAATCCTTCTTTGATTAAATATTTAACAGAATTTATTCTATCTTCTTTAGCCATTTTGTTGTTTGTTTTAGCATTAATAAGAGCAGGTAAATGAACATAATTTACTTTTTTCTCATAAGATAAACAATCTCTTAAATGTATTTGATTAGCTGTATTGTTTAAATAATCTTCATCTCTAATTACAGTTGAAATATCATATATCATATCATCCATAGCACAGGCATAGTCATATGTAGGTGTTTTATCTCTTTTTAAAAGTATAATAGAATCTAAATCTGAAGCTTTTATATCAAAAGAGCCTTTTATTAAATCTGTAAATTGTATGCTCTTTTGAGGTTTTCTAATTCTTATGCTAAAAGGCGCATTACAAGTAAAAGCAGCTTCTTGGGATAATGTTCCACAAAAACCATCGTAAATATATGGTTTATTTTCTTTTTTTGCTAAATCTTTTAATTCATCTAACTTTTCATCAGAGCAAAAACAAGAAAATGCTTTTTTATCCATCAAAAGTTTCATCGCAATTTTTTGGTGGTATTTTAAGTTCTCACTTTGATAAACTACACTTGTATAATCAATTGAAAATAAAGATAAAAGTTCTAATATCTCTTTATCTTTATTTTGTATATTTTTTTCTTTATTTATATCTTCTATTCTTATTAGTAAATCTTCATTTAACTGTTTTGAAACAATATAGTTAAATATGGCAAGTCTTAAACTCCCAATAGAGACATCAGAAGTAGGGCTTGGAGCAAATCTTAACAAATTAGTTCCTTACTATTGAAAATGATAATTTTTTAATCTCATTATGAGCTTTTATATATTCATTTAAATCATTTAAGTCTAAATTTTCAATATTTTCTAGTTCTTTTTTAGAATAGTCTTGATCTAAAGCTCTATAAAAATATGTAAAACTTCTATTTAATCTTTGAGATAAAGTTTCAACTCTTAAAGGCTCAGAACCAGTTAAAAAGTTTTTAGCTGCATCTAACTCTTCTTGTGTAACACCTGTTTTTACAAAAGTGGAAACAATTTCTTTTACTAAAGTTTGTGCTTCTTTAGCTGTCTCATTTTTTGTTTGTAAGTATCCTGTAAAATATGAATAACTTTTATTTACTGAAATATAACCATAAGCACTATAAGCAAGTCCTCTTTTTACTCTAATTTCTTCCATTAACCTTGATCCAAAACCAGAACCACCTAAGATAAAAGAAGCTACTTTTGCTTTATATGTATTTTCATCTTTTACACTAATATTAAAAGGACTAGCAAAATAGATATATGCTTGTTCCGTTTTTTTAATTAGGATTTTTTCTTCACTTTGTGAACTTGCTGTAAATTTATCTAATTTAGATTTTTCACCAATTTTAATAGTTTCTAATAAAGGTTTTATTAACTTTTTCAAATTTTTTAAGTTAATATCTCCTCCACTTACAATAATCAAATTATTTAATACTATTTTTTTAGAAATAAAATTTTTGATATTTTCTAGTTTTATAGAAGAAATACTTTTAATTGTCCCACTAGAAGGGTTTTCTAAAGGTGTTCCTTTAAATACTAATGAATTTAATTGAACTTTTGCTAAATAATCAAAATCATTTTCTTTTCTTTTTAAAGAACCAATATGTAGTGTTTTTAATTTTTCTAAGGTATTTTTAGAATAATTAGGTGAGTTTAAAAGCTCTTTTAAATATAAAACTCCATCTTCTTTAACATCTATTAAACTAGAAAGTTCAATTACAAAAGTTTCTAAACCACTTGAAGCATGTAAAGAAATAGCTTTTTCTTCTAGTTTTTGTGCAAATTTTACACTTCCTAGCTCTTTTGTACCCTCATTTAATAGTTTTGCACTTAAATTAACTAAACCATTTAAACCTTTATCTTGTATATAACCAGAATTTTTAAAAACTAATTGTAAATTAAAAGTTGGTAGAGATTTTTGTTCTTCAAAAATAACTGGGATTTTTATACCATTTATTTCAATATGCTTTATTTGCGCACTCATTAATATTCCTTGTAAAAAAAATAAAAAAAATAGAATCTTTTTCATTTGTTAAAAAAACCGCTCTAAGGTTTCATATGCTGTATTTCTTTTGGCAGGATTTTCACCTATATCTCTAATAAGTTCAATCATTTCATCTTGCTGCATACAGTTATGTGCACCAGCAGCTGCGACTACATTTTCTTCCATCATTGTACTACCAAGATCATTTGCTCCAAACTTAAGAGCCATTTGTCCTATATAAGATCCTTGCGTAACCCAAGAACTTTGAATATTTCTAACATTATCTAAGTACAATCTAGCTACTGCTAAAAGACGTAAATATCTATTTGAAGATTGAACTTGAATATCTGGAAGTTCTTCTCCTAGTTTAGTATTGCTACTTTGATAAGACCACATAATAAAAGCTCTAAAACCACCTGTTTTATCTTGTAGTTTTCTTACCATATCAAAATGCTCTATAATATCTTCATCACTTTCAACTGTTCCAAACATCATAGTAGCCGTTGTTTTCATACCAATTGAGTGTGCTAATTCATGAACTTCTATCCACTTATTAGCATTCATTTTTTTAGGAGCAATTACATCTCTTACTTCATCACTTAATATCTCAGCCCCAGCTCCTGGAATAGAACTTAAACCTTTTTTTTGTAATCTTTTAAGAACTTCTAAAATAGTAATTTTAGAAACTTTTGCAATATAAACTATTTCTATAGCAGAAAAAGAGTGAAGGGTGATTTGAGGATACTTTTCGTGGATATGTCCAACTAAATCTTCATAAAAATCAATTTTAAGCTTTGGATGAACTCCACCTTGCATTAAAATTTGAGTTCCACCTATTTTTAGTAGTTCTTCAATTTTTTCATCAATTTGCTCATGTGTTAGTATATAAGCATCTGCATCTTTGGAATGTCTGTAAAAAGCACAAAACTTACAATCAACCCAACAAACATTTGTATAATTAATATTTCTATCAACTACAAATGTTGTTATTTTTTGAGGGTGAAGTTCTTCTTTTTTTAAACTTGATAATAAACCAAGTTCCAATAAAGAAGCATTTTGTATTAAATCAAGTGCTTCTTCTTTATTAATTCTTTTCTTAGTGTTTAAAGTAATCATTTTTTTAGTCATTTTAGAATTGTGAGCCTAAAGAAAACTCAAATGATGATGTTTCATCACCTTTTTCATTATCTAAAGCTTGAGCAAAAATAAATTGCATTGGTCCAAAAGGAGAAATCCATTCTACTAAAGCTCCTGTTCCTGATCTATTAATATCATTAAAAGAGTCTTGTCCTATCATTCCATAATCATAAAACAATCCCCATCTCATTTTAGAAGAAGGAATTAAAGGTAAAGATATTTCTATAGAGTTTGCAAACATATTTTTCATAGCAGGCTCATTAGAAGATGATTCAGGACCAAAAGCATAAGATTTATAACCTCTTACTGTACTAGTTCCACCTAAGTAAAAAGAGTCACCTTGAGTGATTTTACCATTATCAATTAACATTCCTAATTTAGCTCTATATCTAATAACCCAATCTAAATCTAATGCATTTTCAAGCGAGTAAAAATATTTTACAGATGAATTAAGTTTTGCATACTTAGCATCTCCACCAACTCCTGCATATTGTAAAGAAGCTTTTGCATTAAAACCGTTTCTTGGAAAATAATAATCATCAGTATTGTTAAATGAAACATAAGGAACTAATGAACTAGAAATATAATCTTCATCATTTTTAAAATTAGAAGGAATATATGAATCACTTGTATCTTCATCAGTATATTTTTCACTAATAGAGTCAAATTTATATTTCACTCCAGCGTATAAGTTTCTCATCCATTCTTTTCCAACACCAACAGTAAAACCAAGCATTTCTCGATCTAATAAATAATCAGGATCAGAATAATCAATTTCTGTGTCAGAATTATGTATTTCAAAAGTTCCAGTATATGCACTATCATTAATAGCAGGATCTTTGTATGAAATTTTGTAATTCAATCTTCTATCTGATCTATCAATTGATAAACCAACAGTTTTCCCTGAACCAAAAACATTTTTTTCATTTATTTCTGCATTAATAATAAATCCATCATAAGAACCAAATCCACCACCTATAATAATATTACCAGTTGATGTTTCTTTAACTTTTACGATTAAATCCATTCTGTCTTCGCTTACTCTTTTTTGCTCAATAATAACTTCTTCAAAATAACCACTTCTTTGAAGTTTATTTTTAGAGTCTTTAAAATCAGTAAGGTTAAATAAATCACCAGGAGCTAAATAAACATCTCTTCTTATTACTCTATCTAGTGTTCTTGTATTTCCTGAGATAAAAACATCATTTATATATACTTTTTGTCCTGGAATTACATTTAAAATAATTTCAACTTTACCTTCTTCTTGATTTTTCTTAATATCATACTTAACTTGAGCAAAAGCATAACCTAAATCAGCAACAGCGGTTTGTATAAAATCACTATCACGTCTTAGTTTTGAAATATCAAAAACTCTTCCAACTTTTAATTTTAAATCAGGATAAAGAGTATTTTCATCAATAATCTCATTATCAACATAAATTTTAATCAAAGAAGTTGAATATTGTCTTCCTTCACTTATAAAAAAGTCTAAATTAGCACTATTATTTGCAAAGTTTACTTTCATAAAAGGGTCTTTAACTTGAGAATCTAAATAACCATTTTTAAAATACTCATCTTGAATTCTTCTGCTTTCATATGGTAATTGATCAACTTTAGCTTCACCATCATTTCTTCCAAAAAACCAAGAAAAAGATTCTTCTTCTTTATTAGCTGTAACGTCTTCTAAATCACCTATGTCTAAATTATTAATTCCATAATAATTTACTTTTTCTATTATTATTTCATCACCTTTATTTATATCAAAAAGTATTGAAACAGAATTTTCGTTTAAGTGTTCAACTTCAACTTCAACAACTGAATAAACATAACCTTCACCCTCAAGCTCTTTTAATAAAGCTTTCTTTGCTTTTTTTAGCTTAGATGAAGAGTACATAGTCCCTTTTGAAAGACCAATTCTTTTATAAAGCTCTTTTAGATCATCATCTCTGGTTTTATAACCAGTCATTTCTATATTTGCTACAATTGGTTTTTCTTTAAACAAAAACTCAACATTACCATTATTACTTTTTACTGTAATATCATTAAAATAACCAAATTTATAGAACTCTTTTATTGCTTTATTAATTTGTTTGTTATTTATATTATCACCAATCTCAAACCCAAGTGCATCATTAGCTACATTTTGAGATATCATTGATAGGTTTACATATTTTACCGATTGTACTTGTTCTGCACTTAACAAAGATGCTAATGCTATTGAACTTATATAAAGAGACTTTTTCACAGACTTTCCCTCATAATATTTAAATTTAAAGTCAATAATATAACAAAATAAAGTTTATAGGATGGTTAAGGTATAATAATTTTGATAATTTATAAAAAAGGTTTAATAAAGTGAACATTGGAATTGTTGGTTTAGGTTTAATGGGTGGGTCTCTAGCGAAAGCTGTAAAAAAATATTCTCTGGCTGAAAAAATATATGGTTATGCTAAAAATGAAAAAACTATTAAAGAAATTATTGAACTCAATTTAGTTGATGAATTAGTTGATATAAACACATTAAAAGAAAAATCAGACCTAATAATATTAGCAATTCCTGTTGAGGCTATTATAGAGTTTTTACCAAACTTACTAGATATTGGTAAAAATACGACTATTATGGACTTAGGTTCTACTAAAAAACTAATTGTTGATAATATTCCAAAAGAAATAAGAGAGAACTTTATAGCAGCTCATCCTATGGTTGGTATTGAAACAAGTGGACCAAGAGCTGCCAAAGATGATTTTTATGAAGGGCATACTGTTGTACTTTGTGATTTAGAAGAAAATTCCTACTTACATAAAACAAGAGCTAAAGAACTTTTTCAAAATATAGGAATGAGACTTGTTTTTATGGATAGTTCTCAACATGATATTCATGCTTGTTATATGTCTCACTTACCTCACGCAATATCTTTTTCCCTAGCAAATACAGTTATGAATCACGAAGATCCTAAGTCTATTATTGCTTTAGCAGCTGGTGGATTTAAAGATATGAGTAGGGTGGCTAAGTCAAATCCAGATATGTGGAGTGATATTTTTAGGCAAAATAGAGAAAATTTATTAGCTTCAATCAATCTTTTTGATGAACATATGAAAAAAATAAAAGAAATGCTTATTAATGAAGATTATGAAGATTTAAATAAATGGATGCAAAAAGCAAATTCTTTACACGAAATTCTATAAAAGTTTCTAAAAAAAGAATAAAGTTATAAAACTTGTTGAAGAGCTTGTTGCACTTTTAGTGCCTGAAAATGTTCTTTAACATCATGACATCTTACAATAGAAGCTCCTTTATTTATAGCTTCTAAATGTATCACTAAGGTTCCAGCTAAACGATCTTCTATATCACTTGTAACAATTTGATTTATAAGTGATTTTCTACTAGCTCCTATTAATAAAGGGTAAGATAAAGAGCTAAAAGAGTTAAGATTTTGTATTAATTTTATATTATGCTCTAATGTTTTACCAAAACCAATGCCAATATCTAAAACAATATCTTCTATTCCAAAACTTTTAGCTTTTTTAATTCTTTGTTTAAAAAACTCTTCAACCTCTTTTAGTAAATCTGTATAAGATGGTTTATCTTGCATGGTTTTGGGATTTTTTTGCATATGCATTATTACAACTTTTGCCTTATATGCAGATGCAAGAGTACAAACTTCATCATTTTTCAAACCTGTAATATCATTAATAATACTAAAACCACAATCTAGTGCATATTTAATTACATAAGGAG
This sequence comes from Arcobacteraceae bacterium, assembly GCA_965224485.1. Classification (GTDB taxonomy): domain Bacteria; phylum Campylobacterota; class Campylobacteria; order Campylobacterales; family Arcobacteraceae; genus NORP36. Next base: position 22,539 of record CBDCZH010000023.1, read on the forward strand.
TATAAGAATCAATTGAAAATCTAACTTCTTTATATAATTTAGAAGAGTAAATAAGTTTAAAAATATCTTCTACTCTTTGAAATTCTATCTCTTTTGATACTTCCTTACTTCCAGGTCTACTTGATACTGCTCCAATATCAATAATATCAGCTCCATCATCAATCATTTGTTCAATTTTTAAAATAGCATCTTTACCTTCAAACCTACTATTTTTAAAAAAAGAGTCATCATTTGCATTAATAATTCCCATTATTTCTACATTTTTCATTTTATCTTTTTCTTTGAAGTAAAGATAAAAGAAGTGTGCTCAAAATATTTATAGGTCTTGAGTTTAACTCTAATAGTTTAATAGATTTAGAAAAAAGTTCTAACTCTTTTTGATTAAACTTTATTTTTTGAGAGTTAGCTTTGAATAAAATACCTTCTATTATACTTTTAGCTTCATTTTTAGGAATTTTTTGATTATCTTTTAAAAAATTATATACTTCTTTTAAGTCAAGATTTAAAAGATCTAATTGGCTTTTTACTTGAATAACAGAAGTTTTCAAATATTTATGTGGCATTCGTGATAAAATAGTAGGTAAAATACTTGCCTTACTTGTTGTTATGATTATAAAAACAACATTAAAAGGAGGTTCTTCTAGAATTTTAAGTAAAGAGTTTTGAGCTTCATTTCTAAATGTTTGTCCACATAAAATTATATATTTTACTGAATTAGAAGAGATATAAGCCTCTTTTAAAGCCTCTTTTGCTTGAGCAAGTAAAAAATCATCTTTTTCTTCATTTCTTATTACTCTAGTATTATGCAAGGGTAAATTCTTAAGAAGCTCACTTATTGTTTCATCAAGTGAGTTTACTATTAAAATATGAGAGGATTTAATTTCTAACACTTCTAGCTTTCTACATTAATTTCTGCAAATAAAGCAGCACTTAGTGTTTTACTATAAAGTCTAAACATTTGCAATAGTTTCATATCCAAGGCTTCATCTGAACTTTTTAAATTAAAAGCATCAGGCATTTCTTCATCTAAAAGCCATAAAAAAGAGTTCTTAGAAACTTTAGGAATAGTTGCCCTTACATCTTGACTTCGTCCTATATACCAAAAACAGTAGCCATTAGGAAAAGAGATATTTAACATATCTTTTATATATGAAATATCATCTTCATTTTTAGCATTTTCTATATCTTTATAAAAAGATTTAAAATCATAAAAAGGTAAGTATGGTCTATTTAAACTTTTTGAATTGATTTTAGATAAAACATATTGTAAAAACCAATCTCTTGAATAATCAGTAATTATAATTACTGAGCATCCTTTATCTAAAATATTTACAATTGATTTTGAAACTAAAGGAGTCCATTCGTATTTTTTTTCTTCTAACCAAGGAGATATAAGTTTATCTTCTCTTATAGCATCAATTGTCCAATTTAAAAATTCTTGCACTATTTATCCAACTTATAAGCTTCATGTAAAGACCTAACAGCTAATTCTGCATATTTTTCTTCAATAATCATAGAAATTTTAATTTCAGATGTTGAAATGATTCTTATGTTAATATTTTCATTTGCCATAGTTGAAAAAGCTTTTGCAGCAACGCCAGCATGAGACTTCATTCCAACTCCGACAATTGAAACTTTGCAAATTAAATCATTATAATCTATTCTTTTAGTATCTTGTGAGAAATCATTCATTACAGTTTTACAAACATCCCAATCATCAGTAGGAATAGTAAAGTCTAAATCAGTTACACCATTTACTCCAACTGTTTGTACAATCATATCAACATTAACATCAGCTTTTGCAAGAGAAGTAAAAACATTCGCTGCAAAGCCTGGTTTGTCAATTACTCCATACATTCCAACTCTAACTTGGTTTTTATCTAAAGCAATTCCACTTACTAATGGTTTTTCCATAATATTCTCTTCTTTCGTAATTAAAGTACCTTCTACTTCTGGAGTAAAAGAACTTCTTGATACTAAATTTACATTTAATTTTTTTGCCATTTCAACTGATCTATTTTGTAAAACTTTAGCTCCCGAAGAAGCTAGTTCTAACATCTCATCATATGAAATCTTTTCTAGTTTTTTAGCCTTTGGTTCAATTCGGGGGTCTGTTGTATAAATACCATCAACATCGGTATAAATTTCACAAACATCTGCTTTAATAGCACCAGCAATTGCAACAGCTGTTAAATCACTTCCCCCACGCCCTAGTGTTGAGACTCTACCTTCTTGTGTAATCCCTTGAAAACCAGCAACTATAATAATTTTTTGCACTTTTATACATTTTTGCATATTTGTAGTATCAATTGATTCTATTCTTGCTTTTGTATGCTCATTATTAGTTAAAATACCTGCTTCTTCCCCACTCATTGAAATACTTTCATATCCTTGCTCATTTAAAGCAATTGATAATAAAGCAGAAGTAACTCGCTCACCTGAGCTTAGAAGTACGTCTAACTCAGACCTCATTGGTTTTAAAGAAAAATTATTAGCTAAATCTATTAATTTATTTGTTTCACCACTCATTGCAGAAACAACTGCAATTACATCATGACCATCATCTTTTATACTTTTAATAATATTGGCGACATTTTGAATTCTTTCTAATGTTCCAACACTAGTTCCACCGAATTTTAAAACTTTTAACATTTTTTAAATATAACCTTCGCTTTTAAAATATTTTATTACTTGTTTATATACTGTTCTTTTAAAAAAAGTAATATAATCATATATGTTTTTAACAGGTACAAACTTATACTCTGAAAACTCTTTTGTATGATGGCTAGAAATATCAATTTTAGCACCAGAGTTTAACTTTACTAAATAATACTTTTGAACCTGTCCATCATAGGGATGCATCTTTTTAGCAATTGCAGGAGGAAAATCATAAGATACCCATTCTGGGAACTCTGCAATAATAGAAATATCATTTGTTCCTATTTCTTCTTTTAACTCTCTAAATAAAGCCTCTTTTGATGTCTCACCTTTATCAATTCCACCTTGAGGGAATTGCCAAGCATTAGTAACATCTGTTCTTGAAGCAATAAAAACTTCACACTTTAATGGATAAGAAGCTGATAAAACAATAGCTGCAACATTAGGTCTATAGTTTTTTCCATTAGTATTTTTAGGTATATTATTAATTTTATCAACCATAAATAAACTTTTCCTTATAATTAGGTAAATATTATATTAAACTTAGGATTAAAAATTGCTTTTATATATACACATTCCATTTTGCGACAGTAAATGTTTTTACTGTGCTTTTAACTCATATGTAGATATGTTTCATTTAAAAAAAGAGTACATGAAGGCTTTAAGCGTACAGATAAAACATGATTTAGAAAAATTCCATAAAAATAAAAAGCTCAAAACAGTCTTTTTAGGAGGAGGAACTCCTTCTTGTATAAAAGCTTGTGAATATGAAGAAATATTTGAAATATTAAAACCATATTTAAATAAAGATACAGAAATTACAACAGAAGCTAATCCAAATTCTGCCAGTAAAGAATGGCTTGAAACAATGTATAATTTTGGAGTAAATAGAGTTAGTTTTGGAGTCCAGAGTTTTGACAATGATAAGCTTAAATTTCTAGGACGTTCGCATAATAGTAAAAGTGCTATAAAAGCTATACAAAATGCCAAATGTATAGGATTTAAAGGTATTAACTGTGATATTATTTACGGGGTTCATAAAGATACTTTTGAGAGTCTAAAGAAGGATTTTGACCTAATATCTAGCTTAGAAATTAATCACTTAAGTGCTTATTCTTTAATCATAGAAGAAGGTACAAAATTCTTTAATCAAAGCAAGGTAAAAATAGATGATGAAGACTTATCATATGAAATTTTTGCCTACTTAGAAGGTTTAGGGTTTAAGCAATATGAAATTTCTAACTTTGCAAAAGAAAAAAAGTATGAATCTAAACATAATTATGGATATTGGGAACATAATCATTATTTAGGAGTAGGAGCAGGGGCTGTTGGTTATGTACAAAATCATAGATATTATCCTAAAAAAGATATTCAAGAGTATATAAATGCTCCTTTAGATTATGAAAAAGAGCCTTTGAGCAAAGATGATATAAAAGTTGAAAAAGTACTTTTAGGACTAAGGTGCTCAAATGGTGTAGCTTTAAGTTTATTTACAAAAGAAGAGTTGCAAAAAGTTAAGATTTTAGATGAAGAAAATAAGATTTATATAAAGGAAGAGCGTTTATATAATAAAAACTATCTTATAAGTGATGAGCTAGCCCTTTTTATTCTTCCTTAAAAAATTTTCGTATTATACTTAGGCTAAATATAATATTGCCTATGTATAATACAAAGATAAAGGAAATAAATGACAATAAAAGATTGTGTAAAAAAGTACTCAACTTTTTTAAAAGAAGTAACACATATTCCCTCAAAAGAAGTAGAAATTTTAATCATGTATTTACTTGATAAAAATATAATTTGGTTACATTTAAATGCAAATAATGAATTTACAAAAACCAAAGAATTAGATAAACTCGTAAGAAAAAGAGCCACACATTATCCAATAGAATATCTTACTAATCAAGTTAGTTTTTATGGGGAGACTTTTATTATTAAAGAGAATATTTTAATTCCAAGACCAGAAACTGAAATCTTAGTTGAAAAGGCATATGAAGTTTTAAAAGAGATTAAAAATCCTAAGATTGTAGAAGTAGGGACCGGTAGTGGGATTATTTCTATTATGCTTGCAAAACTACTAAAAGACATAGAAATAACTGCTATTGATATTAATGAAGATGCTTTAGAATTAGCATTAAAAAATGCAAAAAAACACAAAGTAGAAAAACAAATAAGCTTTAAAAAAGGTGATCTATTAAAAGATACAAAAGATGATTATCATATGTGTATCTCAAATCCACCTTATATCCAAGATGATTATGTTTTACCACATAATGTTAGGTTTGAGCCTTCAAATGCTTTATTTGGTGGAGAAGTAGGAGATGAGCTTTTAAAAGATTTAATTAGCCAAGTTTCGCATAAAAACATACAATATTTATACTGTGAATTTGGATACGATCAAAAAGATTCAATTAGAACTTTTTGCAAAGATATAAGAGTTAAAAGTATAGAATTTTATAAAGATTATTCTAATTTTGATAGAGGATTTTTATTAGAGTTTAATAGCAAGTAACAAAAGAGCTAGCAATAGTTAAGAAGAACAAAAATAACAATAAAAAGGATTAAAGTGTTTAAAGAATTTATAAGTGATAATTTAGAGCAAAGTAAGTGTTTACTAGAAGAAAAACTTTCTGCTAGTAAAGATATAATAATACAACTTTTAAAAATACAAAATAAAAGCTATGAAAACTTTGTTAAACCATATCAAGAAGTAGGGGAGAGTTTAAATGAATTCATAACTCCAATTTTCCATATTGATTCTGTAAAGAATTCAGAAATAACAAATAAGGTACAAGAAGAATGCCTTCCTCTTATCTCAATTTATGAAACTGAGCTAGGTCAAAATGATGATATTTATAGAGCTTTAATTGATATACAGTTTAAAGGTAAAACATCTTTAAATAGTATACAAAATAAAGTTCTAGAAAATGAAATAAGAGACTTTAAATTATCAGGTTCACATTTAAATAATAATAAAAAAGAAGAACTTAAAAAAATAAATCTTAGTCTAAGTGAACTTTCACATAAATTTTCACAAAATATATTAAATGCTACAAATGCTTATGAAATGATAATTGATAATTATGAAGATGTAAAAGAATTACCTAAATCAGATTTAGCCCTTGCTTCATTTACACAAGATAATAAAACAAAATATAAGTTCTCACTACAAATGCCTTCTTATCTAGCTTATATTACTTATGGGACTAATAGAGAAAAAAGAGAAGAGATATATAAGTCTTATTGTACAAGAGCTCCACAAAATGCAGATTTGATTGTTGAAATACTACAACTTAAAGATAAAAAAGTAAAAATACTTGGTTTTGATTCTTATTCACAATATTCACTTAGTACTAAAATGGCAAAAAATGAGACAGAAGTAATAAGCTTTTTAGAAGAATTAGGAAGTAAGGCTAAGAATAGAGCAAAAGAAGAGTTACAAGAGCTTAGAGAGCTTGCAGAGAAGGATAATATTACAGATATTAAATCTTATGATTTATCATATTATAGTGATAAGTTAAAAAAAGCTAAATATGATATTGACCAAGAATATTATAGACCATATTTTGAAAAAGAGTCTGTATTAGCTGGTTTTTTTGATTTTTTAAATACTCTCTTTAATATAAGTTTTAAAAAAGTTGAAGCTTCTTCTTGGGATGAAAAAGCAAGTGTTTATAATATCTTTGAAAACAACAAAATTATTGCAAGGATTTTTATTGATTTAGAAGCTAGAAGTGATAAAAGAGCAGGGGCGTGGATGAACAATTGGCAGACTCATTATGTTGATGAACATAATAATTTACATCTTCCTTCTGCTTATATTGTTTGTAATTTTCCACCTTCAACATCAGATACAAAATCTTTACTTCGCCATGATGATGTAGTTACTTTATTTCATGAAATGGGACATGCTTTGCATCATCTTTTATCAAAAGTACCTGAAGCATATGTAAGTGGAATTTCTGGAGTTTCTTGGGATACAGTTGAGTTTCCTTCTCAGTTTTTAGAATATTTTGCCTATTCAAAAGATGTGTTAAAACTTTTTGCTAAACACTATATTACACAAGAAATTCTTCCAGATATTGCAATTGAAAAAATTATTAAATCTAAGAATTTTCAATCTTCTTTAAGCACATTAAGACAAGTAGAATTTGCTCTTTTTGATTTTATCTTACACCAAAAAACAAGAAAGAATGAAGAAGAAGTACAAGAAGTATTGAATAAAGTGCGAGATGATTTTTCACTATTAAAAGCGCCTTCATATAATAAATTTCAAAATAGTTTTTCTCATATTTTTGCAGGTGGTTATGCAGCAGGATATTATTCTTATAAATGGGCAGAAGTATTAAGTGCAGATGCTTTTTATATGTTTATTAATTCTAAAAATATTTTAAATAAAGAATTAGCTTTAAAATACAAAGAAAATATTTTGCAAAAGGGTGGTTCTAAAAATATGGATGAACTTTTTTATGATTTAACAAATAAAGAACCAAGTGTTGATTCTTTGTTAAAAATTGATGGGATTATTAGCTAATTTTAGTATAATTAAAATTACAAAACTATTCAAGGAAAGCATTGATGAACACAAATAGTAATACAGTTATAAAATTAAGCGAAGCATTAAACAATCTAATAAAAGCATATGAAGAATTACAAGAAAAAAACAATGAAATAAAAGAAAAAAACGATAGTTTAGAAAAAGAATTATTTAAAATGAAGAGTGAAAAAGATAATTTAACTAATAATGTTGAAGAACTTAATGAAAATACACAAAAGCAAGAAAGCAATATAAACTCAATGTTAGGAAAAATTGAATCTTTATTAGGAGTTAAACCTAAAAAAGAATTAAAAGATATTATAATCAAAGAAGAAAATGAGCCAAAAGAGGAAGAGAAGGAAAAATTTAATTTAAATAATGATATTTTCAATACTCAAAACTCTTCTTTACACAAAGAAGAGCCACTAGAAGCTAAAAAAGATGATGATTCTTTGGATTTAAATAGAATGGCAACACTTCTTAATGGTTTTAATAAATAAATTTTGATTATTCTTTTAAATAAAACATCTTTATATAATACCTTTGGGGTGGAAACTTTTGATGCTCTAGAAAACTCAATTAATACTATGGCTCCTTCTATGGTCGATTATTATTTATCTGATCTTTGTTCATATACAGAAGAAACATATTTAAATAAAAGAAATATTGAAAAATCAATTTTAATTGATGATTATTCTATCTATTATGATTATGAGGAAAATATTTACTTAGAAATGAATGAAGATACAAGTGAAAATGAGACGTCTAGTTTATGGTAAGTATTTATATAGCTGGACCTGATGTTTTCGAGCTTGATTCAATTAAAATAGGGCAAAAGTTTAAAAAGCTGTGCCTTATGTATAACTTTAATGGACTTTATCCTTTAGACAATGAAGTAGATTTTAATCAAAAAAAAGAAAAAATAGCACAAGATATTTATGGGCAAAATATAAAACTTATTAATAAAGCAGACATAATAATAGCAAATCTAAATAGTTTTAGAGGAAAAGAACCAGATAGCGGAACTGTTTGGGAATGTGCTTATGCTTTTGCTAAAGGTAAAAAGGTTTATGGCTATTTAGAAAATAAACAATCTTATATAAATACCTTTAAAGAAGAAGAGACTCAAATCATAAATTATGTTAAATGTGATAAAGATAAAAGAGTTATAGAAGATTTTAATTATCCTTTGAACCTAATGTTATCATGCTCAATTTATAAAACAATAGAAGGTTCTTTTGAAGATGTATTAAAAGAAATAAAAGATGAGAATTCTAAGAAATAGAGTACTTGTCTTCTTATAGTATAAACTGTGAAAATTTATGTTTTCATAAATTAGCTTTTAAGTATTTTAATGCTAAGATAGATATATAGGCATTTTAAGGAAAACAATGAAATATGAATTAGACTTCCATGATAACTTTTCTAGAACATTTCGCTTTTGGATTCAGAACTTTATTCGCTATAAATTAATCACCTTATCTAATAGATTAGTTACTAATAAGGATAAATTTCAAGAAATACTAAACATTTTACATAAAGAGTTATCATACATAAGTGATATACAAGAACAAGCAAAAAATGCAAGAAAAATTGGTTTATTAGGAATAAATATATACATAACTCCTATTGTTAAATTGTATGAAAACTTTGAAAAAAAAGGTTTTGCTTCCATGAAAGAAATTGATGAAGAGTTTATTATTGATTTTTTAGCAGTACAAACTTCTTCTTTATCAGATGCTAGTAAGAAAAACTATCGTATGGCAATTTTAGGACTTTTTAAATATATTGATAAACAAAATCAAGACCTTAGAGGAAACTCTTTTGTTTTTAATATTGAGCTAAAACATATTTCAGGACTAGGGAGCCAAAAAGTTGTTAAGCTCCCTACTTTTATGCATGATGATGAGATTAAACGCTTTTTGCACTCTGTGGAGACAACAGTATTTAAAAATTATTCGCTTGCAAAAAATAGACTTTTAATTAAAATTATACTTTATACAGGAATGAGAGTTTCTGAGGCTTTAGGTATAAGGCAAAAAGATATGCATAAAGAAGGAGAATATTATATTTTTCTAATTACGGGAAAAGGAAATAAACAAAGAGTTGCTATGATTAAAGAGCATTATATACAAAAAGATTTATCTGAGTGGTATGAATATAAACCTTCAAGTGATTTGCTCTTTTGCTCAAGAACGGCAAAACCCTTATCTCAACCTTATGTATCTTATATTATGGATAAAATTTTATTAAATGCAGGAATTAGAAAAGAAAAGAATGGAGCTCATATGCTAAGGCATACTTTTGCTACAAGATTATATCAAAAGAATCATGATTTAATTTTAGTGCAAGAAGCTCTTGGTCATGCTGATTTAAACACTTCAAGAATTTATACACATTTTGATAAAAATAGATTAAAAATTGCAACTTGTGTTATGGATGATTTATAAAAAGACAAAGGTGCCTAAATAAAGAAAAGAAATAAAAGAGAGTAAAGAAAATAGTTTTATGAACTATTTTCTTTTATTACTTGAAAAGTCAATTATAGCTTGAGGAATATCTTCTAAAGAAATTATATCTTTAATTGCCCCTGCTTCTATGGCTTTTTTAGGCATTCCAAAAACGACACAAGACTTTTCATCTTGGGCAACTGTATAAGCATTATTATCATGTAACTCTTTAATACCAATACTTCCATCATCTCCCATACCTGTCATAATAACTGCCATGGCTGATGTTCCTGCACAGTTATTAACAGATCTAAATAAAATATCAACACTTGGTTTATGCTGTGAAACTTTTGAAGCATCAAATACTTTTGTTATATACTCTTTGCTTCCACGTTTTTCAATACTCAAGTGCATATTTCCAGGTGCTAAATAAGCATGTCCTTTTTGCAAAATTTGACCATCACTTGCTTCACAAACATTAACTTCTGAATGATCATTTAATCTTTGTGCAAAAGAGCTTGAAAATCCATATGGAATATGCTGAGTCATTACAATTGGAGGTAAATTAGAAGGAAGTTTTTTGAAAACTCTTAAGAGCGATTCTACCCCTCCTGTTGAAGATCCAATTGCAATAACTTTAGTTCCTAAAAAAGAAGCTGGTGAAGATTTTAAAACATCATCAGGATGTACTCTTTTGGTAACTTCTTGGCTTGCTTTTTTTATTTGTTTTGCAGCTTTTGGTTTTTTCAAGGTATATCTTTTAAGTAAGAAAGTAAGATTTAATAGGGTGTCTTTTATTCTATCTTGAAAAGCACTCATTGAATCACTAGAATTTGGTTTTTCTATAAAACCAACTGCGCCATCATCAAAAATATCATTTCCTCTTGCACCCTCACCTGAAATTACAACAGCAGGCATAGGATGAAGTCTCATAAGATTTCTTAAAAAAACAGCTCCATCCATTTTTGGCATATTTAAATCAACTGTTACTAAATCTGGCTCATAAAGTTTGATTTTCTCTCTAGCATCAAAAGCATCAATAGCATCTGCTACAACAGTAAACTCTTCAATAGAGTTAATCATATCCTTTAAAATTCTTCTCATTGAAGGGGAATCATCAATTACTAATACTGTATACATATTTTTATCCTAAAATAATTCAATTTCCATTACTGGTTCATTTTTACTAGCATCATCACCAAATAACTCAACACCACCTGAGTATTCTTTAATAACTGGAGCTTTTGTAATTTCTGTTTGTAGAGCTTTTTCATCACTTGCAATTTTCGCATCAGTATCTGATTTCTCAGTTACTTTTATGAAAGTTTCAAATTCATTAGCTAAGAGGATAAGCCTTCCATGTTCACCTCTTGTATGCTCACTCATAATTCTAAAACCTTCTGTTTTACAAAAATCTTTTGCAAATTCTACATTCCTATGTCCTATACTAGCACCCATAGAAGTTAATTGCATAATATCAGCGCCTCCTGATATTTTAGCTCTTAAATTACCTTTTAGGCAACCTAATTTGTACATCTCATTAAGCATAGCTTCAACTGAATATAAACCATATTTCATATCATCATTTGAATTATTACTAGAAGGAAGCAAAAAATGGTTCATTCCTTTTATTCTAGCAACTGTATCATAAAAAATAATTGCAACACAAGAACCTAAAAGAGTTTTAAATGCAATTTGATCATCATCAGGTCCAACAGCAAATTCACCACCAATTACGGTATGCACGTTTAATCCTTTGATTTTTTGAGTATATCTAGTAGTAGAGGTTTTTTCTATACTTCCATCTTTATGCCCAATTATAATCAAGAAATTTCCTTAGTTTTTATAAAAATATTCTGCCCTACTCTTTTCGTATAATTAATTAAATCATGAGGAGACTCAGAATGCCCAATATATAAAGTACCACCCATTTTAAGATGACGAAATAGCTTTTTTAAAATATCATTTTGATCACTAGCAGAAAAATATATTAATACATTTCTACAAAAAACTACGTCAAATTGTGAATTTTCAAAAGGATAGTTATTATCATTTAAATTCATTGATTGAAATGTTACCATTTCTTGTACATTTTTCTTAACTTTTATTAAAACTTCTTCCATTGCTAAAGTTTTATTAATTCGTTTTTTAAAATAATCAGAAGGTTTTATCCAATCAGGGAATTCTTTAGAAGATTTTGAAAATCTATAAACCCCATTTGCTCCATATTGTAAAGCATTTGTATCAATATCAGTTGCAATAATACTTGAGGATATCTTTTTTCCTGCTTCTTTAGCAGCTTCTAAAATAGTCATTGCCATAGAATAAGGTTCTTCACCTGTTGAAGAAGCAGAACAATACATTTTAATTTTTTTGTTTTCTTTGGCAAATTCAGGCAAAACTCTATCTTTTAAATCAATGAAATGAAAATCTTCTCTAAAAAAATGTGTTTTATTAGTTGTAAAAGAGTTGATAAAGGTAGTCACATGAGTACCTTTTTCAATCTCTTCTAATAATTGCTCAATTGAGCCTGCAAACTTAGTATCTCTTTTTAACTTATGAAGTCTATTAGCTATCATAATATCTTTATTATCAGCTAAAGTAATTCCAGTCAACGAGTATAAAATAGACTTAACTTTTTGATGTAAATGTAAGTTATCATCCATTTTACGATGCTTTTTTAACTTCTTGGTTTGTTCGCTCAACTTGTAATTGAGCATTAATTATTCCTAAAACATCAAGAATTAATCCAATACTACCATCACCTCTTACTGTTGCAGCTCCTATTCCTTGAACTGCTCTGAAGTTTTTATCAAGCGGTTTCACAACTACTTGATGTTGTGATAAAAATTCATCAATAGATAAGGCAACTTTTGTTGTACCGGATTTTACTACAATTAACATTCCATTTTCTAAATTAGTAAATGTTTTTTTAACTCCAAATAATTCATGAAGTCTTACAACTGGAATAAATTCTTCTCTTAACATTAATAAATCTTGTGTTCCATCACCAATTTTTTTGATCATTTCTGATGTTGGTTGCAGTGATTCTACAATTGAACTTAAAGGTAAGATATACTTTTGATCTCCAACTGCAATATCTAAACCATCTAAAATTGCAAGTGTTAGAGGTAGCATAATTTTAATAGTAGTTCCAACTCCAATTTGTGTATCTAAATCAATTGCCCCACCTAGTTTATGAATATTTGTCTTTACAACATCCATTCCAACTCCACGTCCTGAAATATCAGTAACTTCATCAGCAGTACTAACCCCTGCTCCAAATACTAACATTGCTTTATCTTTATCAGTCATAGTATCATATTGTTTTTCATCAATAAGACCATTCTCTAGTGCCTTTAAAGCCACTTTTTCAGCATTAATACCATGACCATCATCTTCAATAGTAATAACCATTTGACCATTTGCTTGTTCTGCTGAAATAGTAATAGCACCAGTTTCATTCTTTCCAGCCGCTGCTCTTGCTTCTGGTGTTTCTATACCATGGTCAAGTGAATTTCTAATAATATGCATTAAAGGATCTGTTAATCCTTCAATCATTGCTTTATCAATTTCAACGCCATCACCAAAATGTTTAAATTCAACTTTTTTATCAAGTTTCTTAGAGATATCTCTTACAACTTTTGGAAATTTAGAATAAATTGATTCCATTGGTACCATACGAATACTCATAATTGAATCTTGCATATCTCTTATGTGTCGCTCAAGTAAGTCTAAACGCTCTAAAACTGAATTTCTTACTTTTACATCTTCAATTGTAGAAGTAAATTGAGTAAGCATTGCATTTGTTATTACTAAATCCCCAACATTAGTCATTAATAAATCAATTTTATCAAGATTTACTCTAATATTACTAGCTGCTGCTGCTTTTTTTGGTTCTCTTATCTTGCTTGTATCTTTACTAGCAGGTGCAGCTTCATTTTTCTTTTGAACTTCTTGATTTAATTTCTCTTGAGAAGATAATACTTCTTCTTGCGTTGAAGTATTAGATTCCATTACAGAATCAGGACTAACTGCTTCTACATCATCAAAAAAACCAAAATGATCACTTACTTCATCATTAGAAATAGAAACATTTAATTCATCATTAAAAAATCCATATGGATTTTTTGCTAAAAAAGAATCAGAATTATCAAAAGAGTCATTGTTTGGAACAACGGCAACAGCTTCTTCTTTTACTTTTTCAACTTTTTTTTCAACAGCTTCTTCCATACTAGAGTAAGCTCTAATTTGAACAAGAAGTTCTGTTGTCATTTCTTCAAATGTAGCTCTATCCAGGTCTTCATCAACTTCTAAATCAAGTAATTCTTTCATTACATCTAAACCATCAATTAACGTTCCTGCCATTTCTGGTATAAACGCTATTTTATGATTTCTTAATTTATCCATAAGATTTTCAACATCATGAGTAAATTCTGCAAACAATGCTAGTTCAACAGAAGCCCCACTACCTTTTAATGTATGAACATCTCTAAATAACTGACCCATTTCTTCTTCAGTCAAAGAACCGTTATTCTCGGCTTCCAATAAAACATTATTAGCTGATTCAAAAAGTTCTTCAGCTTCTTCTAAAAACATTTCTCTATATTTAGATATATCAAATGACATCTTAGCCCCTTTATCTACTTAATACAATATTAACAGCTTTTAATAGCTGATCAGGAACGAATGGTTTAACAATCCAACCAGTAGCTCCTGCTTCTTTTCCTCGCGCCTTCATCTCATCACTTCTTTCAGTTGTTAAAACTAAAATCGGTTTTTTCGTATACATTGGTAATTTCCGAAGCTCTTTAATAAGTGTTAAACCATCCATATTTGGCATGTTTACATCACTTATAATTAAATCAAAATTGTTTTCTTGAGCTTTTTTTAAACCATCAACTCCATCAACTGCTTCAACAACATCCGTATAACCACCCTCATTCAAAGCATAATTCAACATATCTCTTAACATGGTTGAATCATCTACTATTAGAAGCTTAGCCATAAACTCTCCTTATAATCTAATTAAATAATAATCTTTAACATATAATAACAAAAAAAACTTAAACACTGTATAAATTTTTAAATATTAGTAGAACCTAATTCTATTCTATCTGATTTAACTTTTAATACTTTAATTTCAATTTCATCTCCAACACTAAGTACATCACTTACTTTATTAACTCTTTGCTTTGAAATCTTAGAAATATGTAATAAACCTTCACCACCTTTTGGTAACACCATGAATGCACCAAAATCAACAATTCTTTCAACTTTTGCCATTAATACTTCATCAAGTTTATACAAGTCTTCAAAATTAACAGATTTTTTCTCTCTTCTAGCTGGAGCGTTATTTGAAATAGATTTAATATGTTCACAAGCATCAAGTACACTTTGTTTGCACTCTCCACTTACTTTTACATTTCCACTATCTCTATCTAAATCAATTGAAACAGAGAATTTTTCAATAATTTCTTTAATAGTTGAACCTGCTTTTCCAATAACTACCATAATTTTACTAGGATCAATTGCAAATTGCTCAATTAATGGTAAAGCTTGACTTGGAACTATAGTTAATGCAGCTTCTTCCATAAGAGCTAAAATATGATTTTTACCTTCTTGTGCCTGATTTAGAGCCTCTTTAAGAACATCCAACTCAATACCACCTAGTTTAATATCCATTTGTAAAGCAGTAATTCCATCTTTTGTTCCAGCAACTTTAAAGTCCATATCTCCATCATGATCTTCTAAACCCATAATATCAGTTAAGATTGAATACTTATCACCCTCAACAACCATTCCCATAGCAACACCAGCAACTAGTTTTGAAATAGGTACTCCAGCTGCTTTAAGAGCAAGTGAGCTCCCACAAACAGTTGCCATAGACGAAGAACCATTTGATTCTAAAATTTCTGAAACTAATCTAATCGTATCTGTGAAATCTTTGTCAATTGTCGACTCTAATGCTTTTTTTGCTAAGTTTCCATGTCCTAATTCTCTTCTACTTACATTAAAAATAGGTTTAGCTTCTCCAACTGAGAAACCAGGGAAATTATAATGAACTAAAAAATTATCCATAGAAGTTGTTTTTTTAGTTAAAATTTCATACATTTGACCGTCTTTTGGACCAGCTAATGTTCCTACAACTAAAGCTTGTGTTTCTCCTCTTGTAAACAAACAAGAACTATGAGCAGAAGGTAAAATATTAATATCTATTTCAATAGGTCTAACTGTAGTTAAAGATCTTCCATCTGCTCTTATTTTATCATGAACTATCATAGCTCTTACTAATTCTCTTTTTACAATGCTAACAGCTTGATAAATACTTGCATAATCTAATTCTTTTGAAACACAATATTCATTTAAAGATATATCTTTCGCAACATCTTTAAGTTTTGTTGATCTCTCACTTTTTGCAAGTTTTTTAATTGCTTCATTAATTTCTTTTGAAAAGTTATCTCTTACATATGAAATCACTTCTTCTTTTATTGCAAATTCAACTAATTCAACTTCTGCTTTAGTTTTGCAAACTTCTTCAAAGCCACTTTCATACGTTGCATTTGATTCTCTTAAGGCATCTTGAGCAATAGATATTGCCTGTACAAGTTCATCTTCATTCATTTCATTTGTTTTATGAACCTTTGAAAATGCCTCAATATCAACTTCAACCATATCTTCAGAAGAAATTGCTTTCATCTCAATCATTAATAACTCTTCTTTACTTCCAGCAACATATAAATCTAAAGTAGATTCACTCATTAAAGAAAATTTAGGATTAACTACAAATTCATTATTAATCTTAGCAACTCTAACTCCAGCAACAGATTTTTTAACAGGAATATCAGAAGTATATAAAGCTGCACTTGCTGCATTTAAAGCTAAAGCTTGAATATCTACATCTTTATCAGCACTTAAAACTATTACAGTTATAGTTGTTGGATAAACATAACCTTTAGGGAAAAGTGGTCTTAAACTTCTATCAATTACTCTTGATGTTAAAGTTTCAAATTCAGAAGGTTTAGCTTCTCTTTTAAAAAATCCTCCTGGAACTTTTGCTGCGGCATAAGTTTTTTCCAAGTATTGCACTGTTAAAGGTGTAAAATCTTCACTAACTGGGTTATCAAACTCACTTACTACTGCGGCCATTACTACCGCTTTTCCTTGTTTCGCTAATACAGAACCATTAGCTTGTTTAGCTACTTTCTTAAATTCAAAAATCTCTTGTTTTCCATGTATTTCAAACTCACAAACTGTTGACATAATTATTATCCTCTTTCTTTTATTTGTTTAATATCTTCAAATGTTAAATCTTCTAAAAACTCATAATATGCATCAATTGATGTAAAATGAGCTATTTTTTTAACATAATATAAATCATCTGCAATTGACTCTATTGTTGGTACTGATGCATTTGGTATAATTGGAGTTGCAACAGATACCGATTTTGCACCTAAATTAATTGCTGTTTTAATACAAGCCATCATTGTTAAACCTGTATTTAAACCCTCATCTACTAATAAAACATTACTATTACTTAAATCTTGAATCTTTTGACCATCTCTGAATTTATTAACATATTCATACATTAAGTCCTCAAAAGCTACTTTAGATTTTGAAAAAACATAATCTAAGGATATGTCAAAAGATTTAACTAACTCTTCATGTATTACAACTTCTTCACTTTCCGTAATTATTGCTATTTCACACTCAGCATTATTAGGTGCAAAAATTTTATAAGAAAACATAATTTTAAACTTAGAATTCAAAGTATTTGATATTATTTTAGCAATAGGATAAGCTCCAAATGAAGTAGATACAACAACCCAATCTTCTAATTTCATACTTTGTATTGGTAAAATATCAATTAGCTTCTCTGCTGCATCTACTCTATTTTTAAAATAAATTGAATTCTTCATCTAAAACTCAAACGTTATAAACGGTTTTAGTGTTAATCTAAAATATATAACATTTTGTTTAATAACATCTATATTAGTACTAGATGTTGGAGTAATCTCTTTCTCAACAGAAATATTTAAAGCCCAGCACTTATCATCTATGTTTAAAGCAAGTCCTTGTTTACTTCTTATATCTTTTTCTAAGTTGTAATTCTCATAATATGATAAAGAATAGTCATTATAAAAATCAAAACCTGTTTTTACTCCATAAGACTCTAAATTCTCTCTTGAAGAATTAAGAGTATCTTTTGACATATAATAATCAAGATTTATAAAATAATTTAAATATCTTAGCGAAAAAGATGATGATGACTCAACTAATTGTTTATCAATATTATTATAAATTAATTTATTTTGAATACTTCCTAATAAATAATTAATAGTTAGTTCATTTTCTAATTCACCTAATTTAGCATTATAATTATCTTCATATATTACAGACTGTCTGATTTTGTGATTAATAATTTGTTTTAAACTCTCTTTTTCATATAAAGAATGATTTAGAGAAAATGTTAAAGATTTAATACTTTTATTTAAAGAAAAAGGTTCTAACTCAGCTTTACGTGTATTTATATTATATAAAGCTCCTTTTTCTTTTACACTATTTGGAATTAAAAGCTCTACCTTTGCATTAAGTGTATGTAAATAATTATCATAAGATTTAATTAAATCACTTGATAGTGAAACGATATGATTAAGTTCTACAAAAGTACCATTATCATACTGTGATGTTTTATTAAAATAGTTAAATTTGATTGCGCTTAACTCTTCTTTTAATGTAAGATTTAAATAATCATCAAAAAATGAAAAATTATATGATAAAGGTATTTTTAATTCATACTTATCAGAGGTAACTCCATCAATTCTTGTATAATTTGTATATTTAAAATCACTTGAATATAATAATTTATCTAAAAATATACTCTTAGAATAACTATGTGCTTGAAGTTGTGGAAGTTCTTGCAAGGTTTTATCATTACTAAAATTCTTTGTATCTAAAAAGAATTTCAAATATGAACCAAAATAATATTTTGGAGTATCATAATAATAATTTACAAAAGATTTTAACTTTTCCTCATCATTTCCATCTCCTAATAAAGAAGCATAATCTACATCATTTAACCAATTAATAGATAATAATAATTCATCATTATATTCACCTTTTGAAAATAAATTTGATCTTTCATAATCAATGTTATAACCAAAATGTTTTTTATTCTCTAAAGCATTTTCTTTAAAATACTCACCTTTTTCAACAAAAATTCCATTTGAAATTTTTAGTGAAGAATATTGTGAGTCTTTTATTCTAAATTGGGTATGTAAAGCATAACCTCTTTTTGTTCTTACACTTGGAGTTATTTCAAAATCATAAGAAGCACTAGGAGCAAAATAAACTGGTTGCTCATAAATTAGACCTTCCTTACTTGAATACCCAATAGTAGGTCTTAATAGTCCAGTTCGTCTTGTATTATCAGTTGGAAAACCGAAATAAGGAGTATAAAAAACAGGTACATCTTTTATATAAATAGTTGTATTATAAATATCAATCCATTGTTTCTTCGTATCAAACTTTGCTTCTTTAAATCTAAAAGTCCAATCTGGATCAATACAATCACAACTAGACAAAACAGAAGAGTTAAAGAATATATTATTCTCTTTTTTACTTGAATTTTTTGAGCTTAACCAAATTTTAGAATCATTATTTAAAAGTAAAATAGGACTTTGTATTAACTCATCTTTATTTAAATCTAAAAAAGAGTAATCACTTTGAGTAAAAAGTTTATTATCTTTTAATATAATTACATTATCAAAGAGTTCAAAAGTATTATTACTTTTATCATAAATAACCCTATTAGCTGCTATATAATAATCTTTTGAAAAAATTACTACATCCCCGCTAGCTTCAGTTATATTTTGTTTAGTTTTTACATTATTTGCTAAAATTTCAAATAAATCGGTTTTTTCTTCTGCTTGTAAGCATAAAGAAGAAAGAATAAGTACAGGTAATATTTTTTTATACATTAACAACTAAAGTCCTAGATATTTTATCATGAAAGGTTTGTTTTCCACCATTTAATAATGCAAACAAAAAACCTAAGTAAAAAAACATTTCACTTAAAATTCTTCCAACTGAACGTAGAGCGGCAGAACTTAATGCAACTCTTTCATAAGTATTATAGTCAATTACTTTAATCTTTACTATAATCTTACCAACAGTAGCTCCATAATACCAAATAAATAAAGTTTGATAAATAAACTTTAAAAATAAAATAGGCAGTACAAAACCATTTACTACATCAACCATAGCTTCCATATCAGAAGCACTATTAGCAATAGAATCCCAAAAAATAGCAAAAATAATAACTGATACTAAAATATCATCAATTAAAAAAGCAAAAAATCTTTTATAAATTGGGGCTAAACTCAAATCTTGGGCTGTATTATTTAAATTATTCATATATTATCTAATTTCAATGCCTGATATGCTATATCAGTTCTGATTTTTTTTCCAGCGAAATGAACTTGCCCACATAAAGAATAAGCTCTATTTCTTGCTTGCTTAATACTTTTTCCTAAACCTACACACACTAAAATTCTTCCACCTGAAGAAAAAAGTTTATCATCTTGTTTTATTACACCAGCATATGAAATATGAGTATTGTTTTTAATATCTTCATCAATTATTTCATCTATAATAATCTCAGCGTCTTTACTTGAACTATAAGGATAGTTTTCACTTGCCATTACAATTCCAACAGCAAATTCATCTTTAATTTTTAAATCAAGTGATTTTAAATCTTTTGTAGAAGCCTTATAAAAAAGCTCTGAAGCTGGTGTTTCTAATAAAGGCATAATGATTTCACACTCAGGATCACCAAATCTTACATTATATTCTAAAATAATCGGCTCACCTTTTACAACCATAACACCAATAAAAAGAACACCTTCAAAAGAAGCACCCTCTTTCTTCATTCCTTTTAATGTAGGTTCAATTACTCTTTTATTTACTTTTTCATAAATGTCATCATTTACTAAAGGTGTTGGAGCATAAGCACCCATTCCGCCTGTATTTACACCTGTATCTCCATTACCTACTCTTTTATGATCTTGAGCGGCTGGTAATACAATATAATCTTCACCATCACAAATTGCAAAAATTGATAATTCATAACCATCTAAAAATTCTTCAATTATTATTTCTTTTCCAGCATCTCCAAAAGAAGAACCAGCTAACATCTCAGATGCTGCCTTCTTTGCTTCTTTTATACTTTGTGCAATAATTACACCTTTTCCACCACATAAACCATCTGCTTTTACAACAATTGGTAAATTCATAGTTTCAATAAAATCATGAGCTTTTTTCTCATTTGATGTTTCTATAAACGCTGCTGTTGGTATATTATATTTTTTTAATATATTCTTCATATATACTTTTGAACCTTCAAGCTGTGCAGCTTTTTTGCTAGGGCCAAAAATAACTAAATCATGTTTTTTGAATATATCAACAACACCATCTACTAAGGGAGCTTCAGGACCTACTATTGTTAAATCAATAGTACTTTTTTTTGCCCAAAGTGCCAATTCTTCATAATTATTAATATTTATATTAGTTCCAAGTGTAGATGTTGCACCATTTCCTGGCATAAAAAATAACTTATGATTTTCTTCTTTATAAAGGGATAGACCAATAGAGTACTCTCTACCTCCGCTACCAAGTATCAAAATATTCACTAAAAGTCCTTAATTGTAAGTTACCCAAGTAGCCGTTGACCATCAAATGGCCCATAAAAGCCAATGACTGTACGTAAGAGTTATACTTTAGGAGCCTAAACACAATGAAAGGCTACACACCGTATATTCTACAATTACACACATAAATACAGTATCGGACCCTCAACAATGGAAATCCCGCACTACTTAGATAATAGTATTCTAACTAATATTGCTTAAAGTGAAGTTTAAAATTATAAACTTTGGGCTAGTTCTATGCATTTTTCTAAAGATGTACTAGGACTTATTTTAAAATCTACATAAGAAGGTAGATATTTAGCTGTAGTTTTTCCAATTACAACTGCTTTAAAACTCTTTTTCCAAGTATATCTTTTAAAAAAACAATCAATTGTTGAAGGTGAGCTAAAAATAATAATAGCATTATTACTTATTTCTATTTCTTTTAAATCCTCATTGCAAGCTGTTTCATAAGTTATAAGTTCATTAATATCTATTTCTTGTTTTTTTAATAATAAAACCAAAGAAGATACAACTTTTTTAGCTCTTATATATAAAACTTTTTTATTTTTTAATAAGGGAGCTAACTCTTTTGCAAAATCATTTCCATGAGATGATTCTCCTGTAAAACAAAGAGATCCACCTTCACTTTTTATAATATCTGCTGTTTTTTTTGCAATTGCATAAGATGGTATGTTTTGCCAAGTTTTATTAAATGAGTTTAAAGAATAAATTGCATTTTTTGAAGTAAATAATAGGGCATCATAAGAAGATAAATTAGTATTTGATTGTATGTATTTAATTTTTAAAACAGGAATGTTTATAACATTTGGGAATTTTATTTCACTTAAAATATAAACCTTAGAGATCATTTACGCTCAGCTTTTTAAAGAAGAAAATCTTCTTTGATTTTTTATATAAGAATCTAGTGCTTAAAAAAAGCACTAGAATATATACTTAAATTAATTGACTTTCGTTTTCTTCGATTTCTAAGTCTAACTCATCAATATCATTACCTTCTCGCTCACCTTTTCCACGTGCAACAAGATGTATAGGTGTTCCTTCAAAGTTAATCTTATCTCTTAAAAAGTTAATTAAATATCTTTTATATGAGAAATGTAATAATCTTGGTTTATTCATAATTAATGCAATTCTAGGAGGTTTTGTTTCAAACTGAGTTGAATAATATATTCTTAAAAATGCACCATTTGGACTAGGAAGAGCATGTCTTCTAACAGCTTCCTCTATAGTATTATTTAAAATAGAAGTTGAAATTCTTTGAGAATAATTTTCATGAATATCAATTAATTTATCTTTTAATCGATCCATGCTTCTTCCAGTTTTAGCAGATACTGCAATAATTGGAGCATAATATAAAAATTTGAACTTACTTCTTACTGTTTCTTCAAATTTTTTAAATGTTTCTAAATTCTCATCCCATTTATTTAATACAATAATAGTTCCTAAGGCATATTCATCAACCAAACCAGCTATTTTTTCATCTAAATCAACTAATTCACAAGAAGCATCTAGAACAATTAAAGCTAAATTTGCTTTTTCAAGCATGTCTCGTGTTCTCATTAAGGCGAATTTTTCAATTCCTTCAATCTTTCCACGTCTTCTTAAACCAGCAGTATCAACAAAAGTAATATCTTTACCCTTATATTGAAAAAATTCATCAACAGGATCAATTGTAGTTCCTGCTATTGGAGACACAACAGATCGCTCTGAGCCTACTAAAGCATTTAAAATTGAAGACTTTCCAACATTAACTCGTCCAATAATTGCAATTTTTATACTATTATCATCTATCTCTTCTTCTTCATTAATATCAGAGATATCTTCATTTTCATCATTTTCATTATCTTTAGTTTCAGAATTTCTAAGCTCTTCTTCACTTAAAGGAAGTTGCTCACAAATCCATTGAAATAAGTTTTTTGTACCTCTATTATGAGAAACTGAAATACCAAACATTTTTTCTTCAGCAACACCAAATTCGTAAAAATCCCAAAGTCTCTCTAACTCTTTATCATTATCAATTTTATTAACAACTAAAGCTAGTTTTTTACCTAAGGCCTGAAGTTCATAAAATAATTCTTTATCTTTATCATCAGGAATATTCTTACCATCAACGATAAAAAGAACTATATCAGCTTCTTTAGCACACTCTATTGCTTTTCTTTTTACATTTGAAAATATAGCATCATTAGTATCATCAATTCCACCTGTATCTAAAAGTAAGGCTTCTCTTTCTAATATTTTAACTTCATGTTTTCTAATATCTCTTGTTGTTCCAGCTTGCTCAGATACAATCGCAATTCTTTTTTGTGCAATTCTATTAAACAATGAACTTTTTCCAACATTAGGCTGTCCCACAAGGGCAATTTTGAGTAAATCATCTCTATTATTATTTATACTTTGCATAAATTATTATTTTCCTACAATTTTTTTCTTATTATAACCAAAAAAAGGTATTAGCACTCATGCTAATACCTTTTTTATTAAAAAATTAAGAAATTCTAGTATAAACCGAATTTATCATCTTCTTTCATTTTGTATAAAACTCTCATATTATCATCTTTATCATAGAAAACTTTAAAACCAGCATCACTAGCTTTTAAATCAGATAAAGCTTCTTCAATTTCAATAGGTTTATAAGAACTTAATCTAGTTGGAACTATTTCATTTTCAAATTTTTCTAATTCAATAGCAACTTCATCTTGAACATTTAAAGCATCAAGCTCTGTTAATTTAGTAGCTTTATGCCCTGTAATTTTATCGTGATGTCTTCTTAAAACTTTAGAAACTCTATCAACTGCAATATCAACAGCCGAATATAAATCTTTATCTTTTTGTTTTACAACAATAGTATCTAAATGAGCAACATTTAATGTAAACTCAAAAACAAAAACAGGCTTACTGTTTCTTTCTTCTTTATCAATAATTGAATTTACTGAAATAATATCCAAATTATATTTTTTGAAAATATCTACTGAACTATTTACGTAATCTTTAATTGCATCTGTTAATTCTATATGTCTTCCTACAATACTTGTATTCATGACAACTCCTTATATTTAATTACTTATATAATTATTCTAACAAAAGATACTTAAAAAAATAATAAGATTTTTATAAACTAATTAGGAATTTGGGAATTTATATCAAAATCTCTCTATTTCCTTTAGTATTAGCTTCTGATAAAACTCCATTTGCCTCAAGTTGTTCAATAATTGTAGCAGCTCTGTTATATCCAATTCTAAGTTTTCTTTGAATATAAGAAATAGATGTTTTTTTATCACTTATTATAATATTTTTAGCATCTTCATAAAGTTCATCTAATTCAATCAAATCTTGCTTTGATAAAGATGAACCATCACTTGGTTTTTGTTTAACAAAATTCATATCATAAACAACTTCTCTTTGCTCTTTTAAAAACTCAACAACTTTTTCTATTTCATCTTCACTTGACCAAGGCGCATGAAGTCTAACTAAAGAAGATGTTCCAGGAGGAGTAAATAACATATCTCCTCTTCCTAATAAAGACTCAGCTCCCATAGAATCTAAAATAATCTTAGAATCTATTTTTTGCCCTACTTTATAAGCTAATCTACTTGGTAGGTTTGCTTTAATTAATCCAGTAACTACATCAACAGAAGGTCTCTGCGTTGCAACTATTAAGTGAATTCCAGAAGCTCTTGCCATTTGTGCTAGTCTTGCAATAGAGACTTCAACTTCTTTTCCACTTGTCATCATTAAATCAGCTAACTCATCAATAATAACTACAATATAAGGAATAGCATCGAATCCTTCTTTTTTTGATTTCTCATTATAGTTTTCAATATTTTTAGTTCTAGTTTTAGCCATTAAAGTATAACGTCTTTCCATTTCACAAACCATATTAGCTAAAGCAGTAACTGCCTCACTAGCTTTTGTAATTACTGGAGTTAATAAATGAGGAATATCATTATACATTGAAAATTCAAGCATCTTAGGATCAATCATCATAAGTCTTAAATTATCTGGTGAATTCTTATATAAAAGAGATAAAATCATTGAATTTATTCCAACAGACTTTCCAGAACCTGTTGTTCCTGCAATTAAAAGATGTGGAAGTTTTTTAAGATCTGTTATAAAAGGTTTACCAACAATATCTTTTCCTAAAATCATTGTTAGTGGAGATTTAGAGTTTTGGAAGATTTCAGACTCTAACATCTCTTTTAAATAAATTGTTTGCATATTTTCATTTGGAACTTCTATTCCAACTACATCTTTTCCAGGAATTGGAGCTTGTATTCTTATTGTTTCAGCTTTTAAAGCCATTGCTAAATCATCTTGCAAGTTTAATATTTTAGATACTTTTACATGAGGTGCTGGTTTAAACTCAAAAGTAGTAACAACAGGACCTGTATAGGTTCTAACAACATCACCTTCGATTTTAAATAAAGACAATTTTTCCAATAAATCTTTAATTTTCCCATCAATTAAAGCTTCATTTACTTTTGATACTTTCTCTTTAGGAGAGTTTTGAAAAAATGAAGTTAAAGGAAGTTTAAAGTCTTTTGGTTTATCTATTACTCCTAACTCTATTTGATCTTGAAGTTTTTTATTCTCTTCTAATTCTTCAACTATTACAGAGTGAGTATCTGTTGTGAACTCAAGTTCTTCTACTACTTCTTTTTTCTCTTCTTTTTTTAAGGAATTATTTTTTACTGTTGAGCTTTCAATCAGAATTTCAGCAGTATCCCCTACTTCTTTTACTACAATATTTTCTTCTTTTCTTTTTTCTCTTTTTTTAGGATCTATACTTTTTGTTTTTATTCTTTTTGGGTTTTCTTGTATAAAAGTACTAGATCTTGATTCATTTACTTTTTTAGCATACGCTCGCAAAGAAAATTCACTATCTTCTAAAAAAACAATATAAGAAATCACTAAACCAATCAAAACACTTATCCATAAACCAGCATTACCAATATATGGACTTAAAGAAGTAATAATTATATTTCCAATTTCTCCTGAAAGTATGTCTTTTTCTAAAAGTAAAGCTTGCAAAATAAGTAAAGAAAAAATCAAAACTACAATAGTTAGGAATTTACTTAAAAAATCTATATAATTAAATTTTTTGTAAGTTACTAGATATAAAGGATATAAAAATAGTAACAAGTAGGCATAAGAAAGGTATCCAAAGTATTTATGTGAATAAGAAGCAAAGATAAATCCAATTTGACCTATTGATTCTTTTTGAGTAAAAATAGTTGAATATTCAAAATAAACAATAATAAATAAGATGATTAATGATGAGATTTTTTTAAATATTTTATAGCCTTTATTTAAGTAATTTTGATATTTTAGCCTGTAATCTAAGCCAAGTTCTATGTTCCATTAAAGGAAAACCTGCCCACTGTTTTTTAGGCTCTTTTATACTTTTAGTAACTCCACCCCTGGCAGAAACTGTTGTAAAAGGTGCAATTTCTAAATGACCAGCAACTCCACTTTGAGCTCCCATGATTACATACTGTTTTAAAACAGACGAACCAGCAAGTCCAACTTGACCAGTTAAGATACAGCCTTTTTCTAAAATACAATTATGTGCAATATGAACTAAATTATCAATTCTAACACCTGTACATATAAGAGTAGATTTAAAAGCAGCCCTATCAATTGCACAATTAGCACCAATTTCCACATCATCTTCTATGATTACATTTCCATTTTGATAAATTTTTATATATTTACCATCTTTTTGTGCAAAACCAAAACCATCACTTCCAATTACTGTTCCTGAATGAATAATACAGTTTGCTCCAATTATACACTCTTTATATATAGTAACATTAGCATGAATAATTGTATTTTCACCAATACTTACATTATCTCCAATATAAGCTCCACTTAAAATAGTACAATTTTTTGCAATGTTAACCCCAAAACCGATATTAACACTTGGCACAAGTATTGAAGATTCATGAATTACAGCACTTTCTCCTTTTCTTTGAACAATAGAAGATGAGAAAAATTTAGAAGCATAAGCTAAAGCTACATAAGGTTCATCACAAATTAAAGCAATAGAAGTTTTGGGAACTAAAGGCGCAAACTCTTTATTTATAAAAATAGCCGCAGCTTTTGTATTTTTTAAATCTTTTAAATACTTTTTATTCTCTAAAAAAGTTATCTCATTTTGTGAAGCATCATTTAATGTATTTAATGAAGATATTTCAATATCTTCATTACAAGATATTTTAAGTTCGTAACAAAGTTTTTTTAAGTTCACAGTTTTTTTATCTTTCAATTGCAACAATTCCACTTCTTACTACTTCTAAAGGGTTAAATTTTTCCATTACTGAAATAAAATTTGCAATTCTTTGTGCTGAGTCTGTTGCACTTACAATAATAGCTTCATTCGTAACATTTTGAATAGTTCCATTATAAGCTCTTGCTATTACATCAATATCAGCTAAATGATTATTAATTGAAAATTTCATTAATACAGTATCTTTTTCAACAACATTTCTATGTTCATTAACTCGTAAAACAGGAATTAATTTATTTAACTGTTTTACAATTTGATCCATAACTCTTTTATCACCAGTTGTTACAATAGTCATACGAGAGTATTTACTTTTTGACATAGGCGCAACTGTTAAAGAATCAATATTATAACCTCTTGCAGAAAAAAGCCCTACTATTCTTGATAAAACATTATTCTCATTCATAACAACAACAGAGATAACTCTTCTTGTAATTTCACTATCATAATAGTGATTAAAATTATTCATTATTATCTCCTAATAAAGTCATTTCATTTAAAGCATGTCCATTTGGAACCATTGGTAATACTTCTTCATTTCTATATACTAATACTTCAATCATGGCAACTTTTTTCTTCTCTATTGCGTCTTTTAAAGCCTCATCAAACTCTTTTTTTGTATGAACTCGATAACCGTTTCCACCAAAAGCTTCTACTAATTTTACAAAATCAGGCTGTATACTTAAATCAGTTTCAGCTAATCTATTTTCATAAAACATAGTTTGCCATTGTCTAACCATTCCTAAATAATTGTTATTTAAAATGATATTAATTACAGGTAAATCAGATTGAATACAAGTCATTAATTCTTGAATATTCATCAAAATAGAACCATCGCCTGTAAAGTTTATAGAAATTTTATCTGGATTACCTCTTGCAACTCCCATAGCAGCAGGAAGTCCAAATCCCATTGTTCCTAATCCACCAGAAGTATTAAACTGTCTTGGAAATGAGAAAGGATAAAACTGAGCAGTCCACATTTGATGCTGACCTACATCTGTTGAGATAATTGCCTTAGAACCTAAAAGCTCACCTACTCTTTGAATAGGCCATTGAGGTTTTAATTTATCACCTACATCTTCATATCGTAAAGGTTGTTTAATTCTATACTCTTGTACTAATTCAACCCAATTTGAGAAATCATTAAACTCTAACTCTTTTGCTAATTCAATCATTCCTTTTACTGTAACTTTTAAATCCCCTACAATAGGGAAATTTGTTTCTACTAATTTATCAATAGATGTAGGATCAATATCTACATGAATTACTTTTGCTTTTTTTGCAAATTCATCTAATCTTCCTGTAACCCTATCATCAAATCTTGCCCCAAGAGAGATTAATAGATCAGTATCATGAACAGCCATATTAGCAGCGTATTCTCCATGCATTCCTAACATTCCACAGAAAAGTGGATTATCATGACCCATAGCTCCTCTTGCCATTAAAGTTTCAACAGCTGGAATATTAGTTAATTTAGCAAACTCTCTAATATCATAAGCACAGTTTGATAAAATAGCACCACCACCTATATATAAAAGTGGCTTTTTAGCTTTACTAAGAGCTTCCATCGCTCTTTTTAATTGCTTTTTATTATAATTAATTGTAGGTTTATATGTTGGTAAATCAACTACTTTTGGATATAAAAACTCTGCAAGAGCAGCTGTTATATCTTTAGGAATATCAACATGCACTGGACCTGGTCTTCCAGTACTTGCGATATGAAAAGCTTCTTTCATTACTCTTGGTATATCTTCTACACAAGATATTAGATAATTATGCTTTGTACATGGTCTTGAAATTCCAACTGCATCTATTTCTTGAAAACCATCAGTTCCTATGATATTTGAAGGAACCTGCCCTGTTATTACAACTAAAGGAACTGAATCCATATAAGCATCAGCTAAGCCAGTAACTGCATTTGTAAATCCTGGACCACTTGTAACTATTGCAACTCCAACTTTTCCAGTTGATTTTGCATATCCTTCAGCTGCATGAATAGCAGCTTGTTCATGTCTTGTTAAAATATGCTCAAAATCACTTTGTTTATAAATTTCATCATACACATTCATAATAGCACCACCTGGGTAACCAAAGACTACTTCAACCCCTTCTTCTTTTAACGATTGTGTAACCATTTTTGCGCCAGTTATTTTCATGCTATCCTCTTTATTATAAAATTATTTGTATTTTACAAAAGTTATTATTAAATTAGTGTTAATAATAAGTACTTAATAAGCTTCTTTAAAGGATTTTTTATTATTTTTTATATATAATGTAAAAAAATGTGTAAGGGATAAGTCATGGATGTAAATAGTATTAATAATGAAATAATAAATCTAAACCAGAGTTCCCCGGCAATAATACATAAAAATGAGCAAAATTCTGATATTAAAAAAGTATCAAAAGATGATGCTTTAAATCTTAGTATCTCAGATATTTATAATAAAAAAAGAGATGAATTATCATATTCTTTGCAGACACTAAATGAAGGTGTAGCAATAAACCAAATTTCTAAAAAAGGTTTAGCACAGCAACAAGAGCAATTAGTTAATGTTCAAGATAGGCTAAATGAAGCAAAAAACAATGTAGAAAAAGGTTTTGATAAAAATGATCTAAAAGAAGATATTTCTAAAAATTTAATAGAATTTAATAATATAGCTCAAAATACAACATATAAAAATGAAAAGTTATTAACTGTTGAGAAAGATGATGAAAAAACCGTAACTATTTCAACACAACAATCAGTTTATACCTTAGAGAAACCAGAAACTAAAGAAGTTCTAAGCGCCTTAGCTCAAAACTTAGAAAGTAATGATTTTTCAAATGAAGAAGATTTAACTAAAGCTCTAATAGATACTAATACTGCAAGTAAACAAATTGATAGTTTTATACTTAGAGTTGATGATACAGATCAAAGAATGGTAAATAATGCAAAAAATACTATAGGAGAGCAAATAGATCTATCTAAAGAAAATTCTTCTTTAAGGGATATTGATTTTGGAGCAGAAGTTGCTGATTTTTCCAAAACAAATATTAACTCACACCTAGGTTTTTTAGCAGGAACACAAGCCAATATTGTTCAAGAACAAAGTATTAGATTATTAAGTAAATAATTACTTTCTAATCTTTCTTTTTTTGTTCTAAACAGTAATTTATAGCAACACCTTCTTTTAAACCATCATCAAAAACTAAAGATTCATCTTTTTGCAGTACTTCAAAAAAACTTTTGTAAATATATGTTCCAATTTCAACAAATTCAACTCTTCCTTGTCCCACAAGTTTAATAATATCTTCTTTTGAAGAGTTTTTAAAAATATTTAAACAAGTTTTTAAATCTTCTAAGTTTACATACGTTCCATTTATTTTATTCTTATCATATGAAAAATAATCTTCGCCATTTTTAATAGCAGCAATAGTTGTAGGAGTTCCAGCAGTTGCTATGAAAACATAATCTTTTGTATTAATATTATGTTTATTTAAAAATACTTTTACTTCATCTTTTTTATTATCTAAATAGATTTCTAAATCTTTAAAAGAAAGATTCTTTTGTGTTAAAGTTACAATTCCTAGGTTAAAACTATGTGAAAAATTTTCTTTTTCATTAGATATAATTAGCTCAGTTGAACCCCCACCAATATCTAAAACAATAAAATTCTTTTTAAGTATTTTTTCTCTTTTTAAAGCATATTTAACAGCTAAAAGAGTAAGTCTAGCTTCTTCTAGTCCTGATATAATTGTAAAACTAAGACCTATTGTTTTTTTAAAATTTTGCAGAACTTCTTTAGAATTTATAGCTAATCTCATAGCAGCAGTAGTAACACAAATTGCAAGTGTAGGATTATAAGAAAGTTCTTTTATTGAGTTTTGGACAGCTTTTATTACTCTATCTTGAGCTTGTGAAGATATACATTTTGTTTCATTTAAACCATCAGCCATACCAACAATTTCATGATAAACATTTATGATTTTATGATTTTGGCAATCATATATTAAGACTCTAAAAGAATTAGAGCCTAAGTCTATTGTACATATCATCTAAGGATGCGGTATTTTGATTTTAGAGTTTAATAAATAAGCTATTATTATCATTAAGATTAAAACTATTGTTTCACTTAAAAAACCAGCCAAGAATACTAAATAAACAAGCCATAATAAAATAGCACCTAAGGGAGTAGGAACTCCTGTAAAAAATTTCTCAACTTCACCTTGCGTAGAATCAATATTAAACTGAATTAATCTTCGCAAGCCTGAAATTATATAATATACAAAAGCAAATAAAACCAAAACAGCTGATATTTCGAACTCTTTACCATCAATAATAGCAAAATATATGAACATACAAGGAACTATTACAAAAGATAAAAAATCTGCAAAAGAATCAAGTTGTACTCCAAATTCTGTTGAAAGATTATACTTTCTTGCTATTTTTCCATCAACTATATCAAAAGCTCCACCTATCCAAGCAAATAAAGCTGCTCCAAAAAACTCTCCATGAGTTATAAAATATATTGCTAAAACACCTGCTGCTATATTAAAAAATGTAGCAAGATTTGCTAAATTGAAATGACTATTCTTATTAAATAAAAAACCCAAAATTATCCTTTAAAATGTATATTGATTTCTACCATTATTCTTTGATGTATATAAGTGTTCATCAGCACTTTTGTATAATCTATTAGGCGAAATATCACTATTTGGTGAATAAATAACAGCTCCCATAGAAACTGTTAATATATTTTTTACCTTTGAACCTTTATGCTCAATATTTAGATTCATAATTTTTTGTTTAATATCTTCTAAACATTGTTGTAAAATTATTTCATCAACATCAAATAAAATAGCTCCAAACTCTTCTCCACCTAATCTAAATACATACTCATGTTCTTTATTAAAATACTTCTTAAGCTCCAACGCAACTGCTTTTAAAGCAACATCACCCATATCATGACCGTAAGTATCATTATACTGTTTAAAATAATCAATATCAAACATTATAAAAGCACTTTCCCAAGAATTTGAATTAGAAATTTTTGGTAAGTTATCAAAAATAGTATCAAAATGATTTCTATTGTACAGCATTGTCATGGAATCTATTATTGCAGCCATTTTATATTTTTTATTTAAAACCACCAGTTGACTATCTTTTTTTATAATTAAGTAAATTATATACATAATTATTGAAAAACAAAATAAAGCAATTAAAACCATATTATAAAACAGATATTCTTTCATCTCTTTATATTCAAGTAAAAAACTTTTTCGCTGTTTTGCAGCTTCTTTTATCTCATATGAAATTAAAAAATTTATTTTTGTTATCATTATATTAAATTTAATAATATTATTACCCAAAAAAGAACTTTTTAAATCTTTTGAAATTTTAGAGATTACTACTTCTTCATGAACTGTTTTATAGGCTTTAGCATATAATTTCCATTTTTGTTTTATAGTTCTTTTATATTTTGTAATTGAACATTTTGATTTTTTAGTTTTTATACAAAAAATCACATCTTTATAATTTGTTACAATTTTTTGAAGATTAAGTACTGGTACAAAATTACCAAAATAGATATTATCTATTTGTTTTTTTAATTTATCAATTTGTGTATTAAAAATAAAACTAGCAGAAAACAGAGCTAACATTATTGTTATTAAAAGCACAATGAATTTAAAACTAACTGACTTTATAAAATCTTTTTTCATAAAATTATTATAACAAAATATAGTTAAAGTAAAGAGTAGAAAATACAATATTAGCTCTTCTTTTTTTCTTTATCAAAGCTTAAATAAGTTTTAGATAAAATCGCGAATTATAAGTAATTATTATTAAGGATTATATTTGTTAAATATAAAAGATACATTTATAGGTAAATCTGCTAAAAGTGATATTTTATCAGGTGTTGTTGTTGCAATTGCCTTAGTCCCAGAAGCTATTGCTTTTTCTATTATTGCAGGAGTTTCACCTTTAGTTGGTTTATACACTGCTTTTATTTTAGGATTAATAACAGCTCTTATTGGTGGAAAAGCAGGAATGATTTCAGGAGCAACGGGTGCTGTTGCTGTTGTTTTAATTGGGCTTGGAGTTAAAGTAAAAGAAGCCTTACCTCAAGAAATATTAAACTCACTAAGTTCTAGTGGGGAGCTTTCATCATATATTTTACAATATATTTTATTAGCAACTATAATAGCTGGAATCATACAAATTCTAATAGGTATATTTAAACTAGGAAAACTAATAAGACTAGTTCCCCAACCTGCTATGTATGGCTTTGTAAATGGTCTTGCTATTGTTATTGCTATGGCTCAAATACCTTTATTTAAAGGTGAGAGTTATATTATGTATGCTTTAGTGCTTGCAACTATGATTTTAGTTAAGTATTTTCCTAAAATATCATCTGCTATTCCTTCAGGATTGGTTGCTATTATAGTAGTTTCTCTAGTAGTTATAACTTTTGATTTAGATACAAAAAGAGTTGGAGATTTAGCTGATATTTCTGGAAATCTTCCGGTTTTTGCACTTCCAACTCTTCATATTACTTTTGACTCTTTATTAACAGTACTTCCTTACTCTATTTTAGTAGCCCTTGTTGGTTTAATAGAATCACTCTTAACTCTTTCTGTTTTAGATGAAATGGGTGGAAAAAGAGGAAGTGGAAACCAAGAGTGTATAGCTCAAGGAATTGGAAACGTTACTTGTGGTTTCTTTGGAGGAATGGCTGGTTGTGCTATGATTGGACAAAGTATTATTAACTTTACAAATAATGGTTGGGGACGATTATCAGCTCTTACTGCTGCCCTTTTACTTATATCTTTTGTAGTATCTTTATCTTCTTATATTGCTATGATTCCTGTTGCTGTTTTAGTTGGTATTATGTTTATGGTGTCAATTGGAACATTTGAGTGGGAGAGTGGAAATAGAATTAGATACATGCCAAATCATGATAAGTTTGTTCTAATTACTGTTACTATTATTACTATTTATGCAGATCTTGCAATTGCTGTAATAACAGGAATTATAATATCAGCCTTAGTTTTTGCTTGGAATCATTCAAAAGTTCGTTCAAGAACATATAATGATGATGATGGTAAAAAAATATATGAATTCGATGGTCCTTTATTTTTTGGTTCAACTACCTCATTTTTTGAACTCTTTGATTTTAAACATGACCCAGAGTTTGTTATATTAGACTTTAAAGATGCAAGAGTTATGGATATTTCTGGTGTTGAAGCTATTGATAATATTACTAAAAAATATGCAGAAGCTGGAAAGAAACTAAGTATTAGGCACTTAAGCGAAGATTGTAAAAAGATTTTAAAAAGTGCTGGGCCTTTTTGTTCTTATGAAGAAGATGATCCAAAATATAAAGTAGCAATTGACTACTAAAAATATATAAAGAATTTAGGTTTTTATCTCTATCTTAGAGATAAAAACCTAAAGAAATAGTTCCTATAAGTAAAAAAAACACTAAAAATCTAAAAAAAATCCTAAAAAATACATTCTTATATTTTTTCATAAAAAAAGGGCAGTAAAAAAAAGCTAAAATCAAAGATATTGCAAAAATAGCTTTAAGTATCAATAAAAAAGAAATTTTAGAATTTATAAAAAGATACGCTCCACTTATAAAAAGAAGAAAACAAAGAATCAACATTGGTTTTAAAATATATTTGTATAAAATATCTGCCCTACTTTTACTTAAGAAAAATCTAATATAAAATCTATCAATAAGAATATAAAAGAAAAATATAAATGCAGAAAAAAGATGTAGGTATAAAATAGATATGTACATAGTTTCATACTAGTTAAAAAAGTGTTAAAGAGAAATTAAAATAAAGTTTTAAAAAATCTTTAGAAGTACTATTATATTAGAGTAAAAGTTTTATTTACAATTTTTTAATATTATAATATACTTATCTTAATATATAAAAAGGAGTACTTATGCAAATCTCTTCTGTAAATCAAAATATAATTGCTATGCAACAAGCGCAAACACAAATGAATGATTTTGCTAAAGATATTGCAAGTCTTACCAAAGCGCCAAAACAAAATCAAGAAGTAACACAAGACTTACTTGATGCAATTGTAAATCAAATACCTACACAAATAGCATATGAAGCAAATGCTGGAGTTATTAGTACTCAAAATGCAGTACAAGACTCTTTACTTAATATTAAAGCCTAAAAGGATTTTTATGGAAAAATTAAATATAGTATGTCCAAGTTGCCAAAAAATAAATAAAATTCCAAAAAAAGAGTCTTATAAAAAAGCAAACTGTGGAGAGTGCAAAAGTTCACTCTTAGATACAAATCCTATTAATTTAAATGAAAATAACTTTGATCATGTACTAGTAAATTCAGACCTTTTAGTAATTGTTGATTTTTGGGCACCTTGGTGTGGTCCATGTAAGGTTATGGGTCCTAATTTTAAAGAAGTGGCATTAAAGTACCCCTTAAAAGCACTTTTTACAAAGGTAAATACACAAGATGAGCAGAACTTAGGTGCAAAATATAATATAAAATCTATTCCAACTTTAGTTCTTTATAAAAATGGCCAAGAAGTAAAAAGAGTAAGTGGAGTATTAAACCCAAACGAACTATCCCTATTAGTAAAAGAGTTTATTTAAGTTCCCCCTGTGAACAAAAACTCTTACTAACAAAAAAACCTACAAGATAAAACCTACTAACCTACAAACTTAAAAACTTAAAAAACTACCAACTTAAAAAAGTTCCTCAATCAAAAGCTCCAGTTCTAACTCATTAAAAACTTTAATACCGTTTTGTATTAAAAGTTTAGCACAAATACCAGAACCATTTATTAAGGTATTAGTAAAATTTCCATCATAAATTTTTATATTTCCACAAGATGGAGATTTTGCTTTTAATAAAGCAAGAGAAATATTATTCTTTTTACACAAATGTAAAGCATTTAAAGCACCTTTTTCAAACTCTTTTGTAAGATCAAGTCCATTTTTACTTAGAACCTTAGTTCCTTTTATTTCAGCAGGGTCTCTTGGTGTTAAAAGTCCACCTTCTATTTCAGGACAGAAGGCAAAAACTTCATGATTTTGTAATATTACATCTAAACTATCTACTTTATTAGAAGAAGCATCATATCTTACGTTTTGCCCTAAAAGACATGATGATACTAATATTTTCATTTAATCTAATAATTCTTTATCAAAAAAAGTTGATGTTTGAATATTTTTAAAAGCAGTTCTCATAGAAACAAACATTTGAGGATTATCTTCTTCCATTTTAGCTAATAATTCTTTTGTTTTTTGTCTTGCGTGTGGCATTTTAACATCAAATCTCATAGCAGGACAGGCTTCATCACCAATAACCATAATATCATTACTTGTAGCAAAAGCACGAAGCTGTCTCTCTCTACAAAAAATCAAAGGTCTTATAACTTCTAAACCATTTTGTGCCTTATAAGAAGGTGGCATAGAACGCATAGCTCCATTGTATAAAAAGTTCATAAAAAATGACTCAACGGCATCATCTAAGTGATGACCAAGAGCTAATTTATTGTAACCTTGTTCAATTGCAGTAGAGTATAAGTACCCTCTTCTCATTCTTGAGAAAAATGAACAAAAAGATGAGTTTTTTCTAATTTTTTCACCTGCTAGTTCATATATTTTGGTATCAACAATTTCATGCTCAATACCGTGCTTAGCACAATGTTTGGCTAAAAATTCAACTTGTTCACCCATTCCATATGTAACAGTAACAGCTTTAAATTCAAATTTAAAAGGAGTTACTCTTTTTAAATGATTTAAAGCATGTAACAAAGTAGTTGAGTCTTTTCCACCTGAAAAACCAACTAATACCTTATCACCTTCGCTAATTAGTCCATATTGTGCATTTGTTCTTCCAACTACACTAGATATTTTTTTGCTTAAGTTTATCAATTTAAATATATCCTATTTTTTTCGCGATTATAACATAAATTAACACTTAGTAAACAAAAAGATAAAATATTAATAAAGAAAAAAGCTTTTCTTCTATGCTTAGGTACAGAAGATTATTCACTAATTCAAGTAAGTGCTAGTTATTTTTAAAATAAATATTAAAAGAGATATTTTTTTATCTTTTATTTATTAAAATATTATATACTTGCACTTAAATACTAATAAAAAGAATAAAAATGACAACAGAAGAAATAACTAGTTTTACAGAAGAAATAAAAAAAACTATTCTGCCTCATGCCAAAAACATGAAAGACATACAAATTAAAGATATTATTACTTTAGTAGAAGAACAGAATAAAGATTTGCCTGAAGGTTTTGGAAATATGTTATTTGAAGAAATACTAATACTTA
Organism: Arcobacteraceae bacterium; assembly: GCA_965224485.1. Classification (GTDB taxonomy): domain Bacteria; phylum Campylobacterota; class Campylobacteria; order Campylobacterales; family Arcobacteraceae; genus NORP36. The sequence continues at coordinate 60,494 of CBDCZH010000023.1, forward strand.
AATATAAGGTTTAAATTTTTTTTAATCTTAAATTAAACTAAAATTTTTATGCAATGTTAAATAAACAAAATATACCTTACATCTACAATTACAACTAATCCCCTATTTTAAAGGGGATTAATTTCACGTTATTTTAAAATTCATCCGGATATTTTTTGTCAGATCTTTTATATTTAATATATAAAAAAACTATTGCAATAAGAGAAATGATTACAAATACATTAAAAAAATCTAAAGGCATCTATTCTATTCCTCTTGCACCAATATTCCCATATCTATGATATGAGTGTGAAATAGATTGCTCAATGAAATAATTCAATAATTCAATTCTACCTTCCATCATAGCTTCCATTCTAGTAATAAAAAGACTAAGTTTGTTAGCTTCTTTAAATACTAAAGAAGGAACTTTATTTATATTAGAATAAATTATTCTGTCATATGATTTAAAATATTTTACAAAATCTTCATCTTTTTCTTCTTTAAAACTATCTTTTGAAGTAAATAACTCAGGTGAACTAGCTAAAAGTTCTTTTATTGCATCATTATTATCAATTGAAACTTTAAAGTTAACCTTAGCAACTCTTGAAGCTAAAATTCTTGCTAATACTTCAAAAATACTATCATCAGAACTTACTCTAATAAGTACTTTTTGCAAAGCATGGTATCTAAAGTGATTATCTTCACCTCTAACATTAGAATAATCTTTTTCTTTTAAGAACTCATTTTCATAATTTTCAATATATGATTGTAAAGCAATTTCTAGTTTTTCAAAATCTTCTTTATTATTAGAAATAACCTTACATCTTGAGATAAATGATGTTAATTCACTTGTATACTCTTTTTGAACCTTAGGATGTTTAACTTCTTTAAAATTAACAAATTGAGTAATATAATTAAATATTCCAACTTTTCTTCCAGCTCCTATTGCTGATTTTCCCATTCCACCAAAAGGTTGTCTTAGAACAACAGCACCAGTTGTTCCTCTATTAACATATAGATTTCCAGCCTTAAGATGTTCTTTCCAATAAGTAACTTCTCTTTCATCTAAAGACTCAATTCCAGAAGTTAAACCATAACCAGTAGAATTAACAATATCAACAGCATCTTTTAAAGTACTAGCTCTCATAACAGATAAAACTGGTCCAAAAAGTTCATTTTTATGACAAAAACTACCTACTTGTACACCCCATTTAATAGCTGGTTTTAACATATATTCGTTATTGTCTACATAAGCAGGTGCTAAAGCCCAAGATTCACCTCTTTCAAGAGTATCTATAGCTTGTTTAAGATTTCCACTAACCTTATTAGCTAAAGTTCCAATTTTATTTTTAAAATCCCAAACAGAACCAACACTCATAGAATTTGCAGTATCAATTAAAGCTTTTTTGAAATTTGCATCATTATAAACTTCATCTTCTAGAACTAATAAAGATGTAGCAGAACATTTTTGACCTGAATTTGAAAAAGCACTTAAACAAACATTTTTAACAGCCTGTTCTCTATCCGCCATATTTGTTACAATTGTTGCATCTTTTCCACCAGTTTCAGCAGTTAAATATAAGTCTTCTCTTGCATTTAACATAGCATGAGCAGTATCTTCTCCACCTGTTAAAATTACAAAATCAATATCTTTATTTTTAATTAAATGCTCTCCAGCTAAAGCACCAGGGCAAGCTAAGAATTGTAAAGTATTTTTTGAAACTCCTGCATCCCAAAAACACTTGCACATTTCATATGAACATAAAGCAGCATCTGAAGCTGGTTTAATAATAACAGTATTTCCAGCAGCTAAAGCAGCAGCTATTCCACCTAAAGATATAGCAATTGGGAAATTCCAAGGAGGAATAATAACACCAACACCACGTCCAGAAAATTCTAAGTTTTCATATTTTTTGAAATAATTTATACTATAAGGATAAAATTCTAAGAAATCAACACTCTCAGATACTTCTACATCAGTCTCAGAAAACACTTTTCCAACTTCAGCAGCAGCCACTCCAATTAAATCATCTCGTCTTTCACGCACTTTAATTGCAACTTGTTTTAATACTTCATGTCTTTGATTATGTGTTTTATCTCTCCAGCCATCAATATCTTCTCTTGCAACTTCTACTGCTTTTTTAATATCAGCCTCATTAGCATTTGCAAATCTTCCTGCTAAAACACCATCTTTTAACTGAGATTTATCAATAGCATCTTTTATAATTCTATTTTCAATTATATCAATACCAGCAACAACTACAGGAGCAATACTATGAACAGTATTTTTATCAAACTTCCATTTTTTAACAATATTTTTTGCCCACTGTTTATTTTCATCTAAAATAAAATCAGTATCAGCTTCAGCATGATAAATACCAGTATCAAAAGCAGAATTTGAAAATTCATTCCATTTTTCATCTAGTCTATTTTGTACTCTCTTAACTCCAACAAAAGATTTTTCTTCATTTTTAAAAGAGTCTTCAAAAATATCTTTTTGCATATTCCAGTTTTTTGAACCAACAGTTAAACCAAATGAATATCTAATAAAGTTACTAGGACCAGTATTTTCATCTAATCTTCTAACTAAATAAGCAATTGCATTTGTAAACTGTTCTTTTGAAGCAGTTGGTGCATATAAGATAACTTCTTTTGAAATTTCTTTAATAGCTAGTCTTGCAGATTCACTCATACCTTCTAACATTTCTAAAGTATGGTATTGCCCTACTTCATTGATATTTGCCAAAGTTGTAGCATAAGCTAGTTCAAATAAGTTATGAGAAGCAGTTCCTAGGTGTAAATATGGAGCATTTTCTTTATCTAATGCATATCTAACCATTCTTTTATAATTTGAATCAGTATCTAGTTTTTTAGTATAAGTTACCATTTCCCAATGTTTTTGAGAAGCTTCTGTTTCTTCCATTTCCATGTTAGCACCTTTTACAAGTCTAACTTTAATAGCTTTTCCACCATCTTGTACTCTTTGTTTAACCCAAGAAGTTAACTCTTTTTGCCAAAGAAATGAATCTGGTAAATATGCTTGAAGTACAATTCCAGCATATAAATCTTTAAACTCTTCTTTTTGCAAAGTTCTTTTAAATACTTCAACTGTAATTGCTAAGTCTCTATACTCTTCCATATCAAGATTTATAAACTTATATTCATCTTTTCCATCTTGATTTTTAAAAGTATATTTTTTAGCCTGTGCATAAATTTTTGAAAGTTTCTCTACTAAAATCTCAACAGTTCCTTCAAAGTCTAAAGGATTAATTTGTGAAAAAATAGTTGATATTTTAATTGATAAATAATCAATATTTGGATTCTCAAGTGCTTTTAAATACTTTTCCATTCGCTCTTCTGCTTCTTCTTCACCAAGAACCACTTCACCAATAAGATTAATATTAACTCTAGTTCCTTCACTTTTACGCTTAAGTAAATGCTTATTAAAATATTCTGATTCTCCTTTTATTACAACAGTTTTAGTATCTTCTCTTATTTGATTTACAAACATAGGAACAGAAATACTTGGAACATATTTACCTATATTTTGAAAAAACCATAAAAGAGTTCTATCTTTTGTTGTAAAGAAGTGAGCCATTCCATGTTTTTGCAATAAAAAAATAATTTGATTTGCTATTCTATCTTTAGATTCTGCTCTAAAACATTGATCCATTAACTCAATTAATAAAGCCTTATCTTTTGGATGATCTAACATTTTATTCATTTTTATATAAAATTCTTTATCAAAATCACTTACAAGTTGTGTTGCTCTATTTTGCCATTTTGAAGCTAGAGTTATTGCTTCTTTTATTATCTTTTTTTCATTCATTATCAATTTCCTTAAAATTAATCTTTTTAAATAAATTTTATGTAGCTTTTCTTAATAAACGCAAGAAGGTCATCAAAGAAAGGGATTAATTCCCTTTTCTTGCTACTTAGTTTTTATTTAGTGTTTTTTACCTAAATATGCTTCTTGTATTGTTGTTGAATTAAGAAGCTCTTGTGATGTACCTTCATGAGTTATTTTACCAACTTCTAAAACATATGCACGATCTGCCAATTTTAAAGCTGCTTTTGCATTTTGCTCTACTAATAAAACAGTAACACCACTTTGTGCTATTTCTTTAACTGCTTTAAAAATTGCTTTTATTAAAATAGGTGCAAGTCCTAAAGAAGGTTCATCAAGTATTAAAAGTTTTGGTTTACTCATAATAGCTCTACCAATTGCTAACATTTGTTGCTCACCACCAGAAAGAGTACCAGCTAGCTGTTTACGTCTCTCTTTTAGTCTTGGGTAAAATATCATAAATCCATTCTAAAGTCTCTTTATCATGGTCCTTTAATGTATAAGCACCCATCATTAAATTCTCTTCAACACTTAAAATTCCAAAGATTCTTCGCCCTTCAGGAGAGTGAGACATACCTAAACTAACAATATCATGAGCTTCTGTTTTACTAATATCATTTTTATCAAAAATTATATGACCAGATTTAGATTTTATTAAACCTGAAATTGTTTGTAAAGTAGTTGTTTTACCAGCTCCATTAGCTCCTAAAATAGTAACAATCTCACCTCTTCTAACTTGTAAAGAGATTCCTTTAATAGCAGTAACTGCGCCATAAGATACATGTAAATCTCTAATATCTAATAATATTTCATTATTTACCATTATTCATCCTCCTCATCATCATCAATACCAATATAAGCCTCAATAACTCTAGGGTCATCTTGAACAAAAGAAGGTTTTCCTTGAGAAATTTCTTTTCCAAAATTAATTACAGTAATATAATCAGTTAAATTCATAACCATGCTCCATATCATGTTCAATCATCATGATACCAAGACCTTTTTCCTTGATTTTTCTAATAATTCTAGTTAACTCAATAGTTTCATTTTCATTTAAACCAGCAGCTGGTTCATCTAAAATTAGAATTTCAGGATCAGCTGCAAGAGCTCTTGCCATTTCAACTTTTCTTTGATTACCATATGATAAATCTCCTGCTGGAGTTGAAGCAAATTCACTCAAACCAAAAAAGTCCATTAATTCTTCTACTTTTTTCCAATGTTTAAGCTCATCTTTTTTATAAAAAGGTGTATGTATAATTGAGTGATACCATTTTTGCTTAGACTTAGTATGTGTTCCAGCTATAATATTTTCAGCAACACTCATTTCTTTAAAAAGTCTAATATTTTGAAAAGTTCTTAAAACTCCTCTTTGAGCAATTTTATGGGGACTCATACCTGTTATATCTTCACCCTTATATTTAATACTTCCTTTTTCAGGAGTATAAATACCAGTAACACAATTAAAAAGTGTTGTTTTACCAGCACCATTAGGGCCTATAATTCCATATATTTGACCAGGTTTAACTTTTATAGTTAAATCATCAATAGCAACTAAACCATGAAAGAATTTTGAAACATTAGTTATTTCTAAAACATATTCCATTATTTCTCCTTGCTTTCATTAGTTTTCTTAAGGGTTTTTCTTTTTAAGAAATCTGGAATATTTCCAAAAGAAGCTGGCCATACACCATTTGGTCTTAAAATCATTGTTAAAACCATAGCCGCACCAAAGATTAAGTAACGTGATTCTTTAAATTCAGTAAATAATTCAGGTAATACAAACATTACGAATGTTCCAATAATAATACCAGGCACTGAAGCAGATCCACCTACAAGAACAATTGCAAAAAACATAACACTTTGCATGAAGTTAAAAGACTCAGGACTTACAGCTGAGTATTGAATAGCAAAAATAGCTCCAGCAGCTCCTGCAATAGCAGCTCCTAATGCAAAAGCAAAAAGTTTATAATATGAGATATTTATTCCCATAGATTTTGCAGCAATTTCATCTTTATGTATATAATACAAAGCTCTTCCATATTTAGAAGCATCAAGATTTTTGATAATTGCAAAAGTAATAAGTAATAAAGCAAAAGCCATATAATAAATCGCAGTATCTGAGAATAGTTCATATCCGAATATTCGCACTACATCTATTCCAAAAATACCGTTAGGTCCTCCTGTTAGACCAAATACATCATTTGATAAAACTTGTTCAAAAATAATATTAAATCCAATAGTTGCAACTAATAAATAATCACCTCTTAAGTGAATAATAGGACCAGCTATTAAAACTGAAATAATCATAGGAATTAATATAGCAAAAGGAAGAGTATAAATAATCTCCATTCCAAAATGAACATTTAAAATAGCTGTTGTATATGCTCCCATTCCAAAAAAGATAGCATGACCCATATTAAAAATACCAGCACGTCCTAGAATAATATCTTGAGAAAAAGCAACTACTGCAAAAACTAAAAATGTAATTCCTATACTTAACCAAGCAGAATCAACTAAAAACGGAAAAATAGCCATTACTGCCATAAATAAAGTAGTAATTAGTGTTGTTTTATTCATTATACTTTCTCCGCTATTTTTTCGCCTAATAAACCAGTAGGTCTTACAATTAAAATAATAATAAGCAATATAAAGGTAAATGTTTCAGCCCACTCAGTTGAGATATAACCAGAAATCATAGCATTAAATAATCCTAATAATAAACCACCTAACATAGCACCTGGAATAGAACCAATTCCTCCAATAATAGCTGCAATAAAAGCATTTAAGCCATATAACCAACCCATATCAAAAGTCAAACCTCTATAATAAATACCAATAAATAGTCCACCAATAGCACCTAACATAGAACCAATTACAAAAATAATAACAATAATTCTATTAACATTAATACCCATAAGTTTAGCAGCATCTTGATCAATAGCACTAGCTCTTATTGCTGTTCCCATTTTTGTTTTATTAATAAAAATATATAAAGCTATCATTAAAACGGCTGAAAGTATTAAAATTACTAATTGTGTAAAAGAAATTATTACCCCACCAAAATTCCAAGAAGTACTTGGGAATATATCAGCTGGGAATATTTTCATATTTGGTCCCCAAATTAACATAATTGCATTTTGTATAACTAAAGATGCCCCTAGAGCTGAAACAACAGCACTAAGTCTTGGTGCAGTTCTTAAAGGTCTGTATGCAAGACGCTCAAGAAGAACACCTACAAAAGCTACAATAATTGATGTTAATAAAAACACTATAATAATGCTAACTAAAGAGTAAGCATTTGATCCAAAAAATTGTGTAAATACAGTAAGTCCTACATATGCAGAAAAGGCAACAAGGTCACCGTGTGCGAAGTTAATTAACTTCATCACACCGTAAACCATTGTATATCCTAAAGCTACTAGTGCATATAAACTTCCTATAGTTAAACCATTAATTAACTGTTGAAAAAAAATATCCATTTTATAATAACCTTATTTCAATTATTGGGTAACTACTGTTTTACTACCATCATTGCTCATTTTATAAACAACAAATTTAGCACCAACTCTTTCACCATCTTCTCTAATATTAAAAGGACCTGTAATTCCAGGGAAGTCTTTCATATCATTTCTAATATATTCAGAGATTTTTTTAGTATCAAAAGATTTGGTTTGCTCAACACCTTCAATAATTGCTCTTAATCCATCAGCATTAGTAACAGGCCAGATTGATGGAGGATCCATTTTAAATCTTGCTTTATAAGCTGCTAAATATTTTTTAGCTTCTTCGTATGGTAAAATTTCAGGAGTTGGAAAGTTAATTAAAATTGTTCCAGTTGCTGCTTTACCTGCTAGTTTATGAAAATCAGGATTATCATTTGAATCTCCACCTACAAAATCAGCTGGAATTTGTAATTGTGCTTGTTGTGATCTTAATAAACCACCATCAGTATAATAACCAGAGTAATAAATAACATCAGGTTTCATAGATTTGATTTTAGTTAAGATTGCTGTAAAGTTTTGAGTTCCAGATTTAATCTTACCTCTAAAAATCACATTTCCACCAATAGCTTTAAGTGAAGCTTCAGTTGAATCACCAAGTCCAGTTGAATATGATGAATAATCAGATAAAACTACAATTCTTTTATATTGTTTAGTATTTACCATATATTCAGCTGTAAAATCACTTTGTGAAGCATTTGGAAATGAATTTCTAAAAAAAGTCCAATATTTTCTTTTAATTAAACTATCACTTGTTCCATCAGAAGTTTGAAGAACTTTATTTCTATAATATGTAGTTTGAGCAGCTTCTGTTGCTCCTGAAGTATAAGAACCAATTACAGCAAAAACACCAGCATTTACTAGTTTTTTAGCACAAACAGCAGCTTTTTGAGCTTTTGCTTCATCATCACAAGTAACGATTTCAATTTGTTTACCTAAAAGACCACCAGCGGCATTCTTTTCATCAACAATTAATTTAACAAAGTTTTCAATACTTTGACCCTCATTTGCATATTTTCCAGTAATTGGAGCTTGAACACCAATTTTAACAGTATCAGCTGCACTTAATGCAGTACAAAGTGTAACACTTAGTGCTAATGCACCAACAAGTTTTGTAATTTTCATTTATTCTCCTCTTTTTTTTAAATAAATCTACTTAAAGATAGGCTTTATTATATAACAGCCAACAGACCATTGCCCGATATTGGCAATATCAATAATTTCTCCTCCTTCAAAGTTAGATTTTACATTCACATACTCACTTACAATTTCGTCAAAAGATTCAATAATATCTTTTAACCTTTGTGGAGCTTTTTTTCTAGCAGTATTTGAGATATCAAGATAAAAAGCAAAAAGACCATAATCTAAAGTAGAATCATCTTTATTTTCTCTATTTAATATCTTACATATTTTATGAATTTCATTTTTATACTCTTCTTTTACATTTCTAACACCATTTTTTAAAGACATAACAACTCTTGAAACAGAATCATTATCTGTTTTATGCTCAAATCTTTCATCTAAAGTTAAACATATTGTTTCAGGTGATAAATAATTCTTTTTCATAAATTCTCTAAATCCATCTCTTTTAGGTAAAGAACATCGCAAAATATCAGCTATTGTCGCATCCATGAAAATTTCAGGAAAATTTTGCAATTTTGCAATTTCTTGAGATACATGTATGCTTAAAAATTTAGCAGGAGCATAAGATAGATATAATTCATCCCCTGTCCAAGTAGCAAAGTTATTTCTTGCAATTTTGATTCCTCTTAAAACTGCTTGAATTATTTCATCTTGTGAAGGAAAACTACTCATGTTTCTCTCCTTCATAGTTTTCATCAACTTCTTCTATGATTCCACTTTCATATAAGATGTCTTCAATTAGTCTATTTTTAGAAATGTTAATTTGTGTTGATAATAGGATTAAAGCTTTATCTAGTTTTTTGTCTATTTTAATAGTAAGTTGAGAAATTTCTTTTTTGCCATTTTTAGTATGTTTATTAATAACATTTTTTATAACAGCTCTAGAGTTTTTTTGCTTCGCCATACATCCACTTTTTTAAATTAATTTAAGTACTACTTTTAGTAGTACTTATTTTTCTTAATGATTATTACATTGGAAAAATTAAAATTAACTTAAAAATAATAGAAATTTTTTCTAAAAAAGGGTGAATGTATGACTAAGTAGCATAATGCTACGTTAATGCTACGTTAGGGTGTTTTTTTTGATTTTTTTTACGTAAAATTAAATATTAATATACTTTTTTACTACCTCCACTAAATTATTAATAATTTTATCTGATAGCGCAACTGCTTTTTCTTCATCTGAATTAATAATTGCTTCTATTAAATCAATATGTACTAAAGCAGATTTTTCTAAGTCTTCAATACCTTTATAATAATACCAAAATCTTCTACTTCTAACATGTAAAGGTGTTGTTGCTCTTGTAGCAAAATCATTTCTAGCAGCTTCAAAAATAGTTTGATCAAGAACTTTATCAATTCTTAAATACTCAATGACATCTTTATTTTTAACAGCTTCTTGCATTAAGTTCTTAAACTCTAAGATTTTACTCTTTTCTGTAGCTGTTGCATATTTAGCAGCTCTTGCTATTAAAAGTCTATCTAATACTCGTCTTGTATCTAAAATAGCCAATTGGTTTGTCATATTAATATCTGATATTTCTATTCCACGTCTTGGTATTATATTAATTAAAGATTCATATGAGAGTTTTAATAAAGCTTCCCTTAATGGTGTTCTACTTATATCTGATAAAACCATTAACTCTTTTTCAGAATATGTTTTTCCTGGTTCTAACTTTAATGTAACTAATAACTCTTCTAAAATTCTATATGCTCTTGATGATAATTTATTTTCTGGCATTATTCAATCCTTTATCTTAAAAAAAATCCATATTTTAATTCATCATCACAATCAATTAAAAACTTGTGTTCTCCTGTAATATATGCATTTGCAGTAACTTGTGGGATAACTGAGGTATAAGGTCCATAAGTAAGTTCTTTTATAACTTTTACCTCAAAACTTGTATTTATAATACTCTCAATTCGTATACTTTCATTTAATAAAAGTTCTTTTTTCTTATAAGCAATAGCAGCACGTCCGGACACTCCTGAACCAGTTGGACTTCTATCAACTTCACCATTCGCAAAAACACATACATTTTTACTATGGAAGTTTTCTGATTTACTAATAAAAATGACTCCATATAAAAAACTTAAATCTTCTTCAAAAGGGTGTTTTATATTATCTTTGTTTTTTATAATAGCTTGTTTAATTTTCTTCCCATAAGAGATGATTTTATCATAATTATCCTTATTCAAAGAAAGTGAAATTTTATCTGCATTTACATAAGCATAAAAAGCTCCACCATAAGCTAAATCATAAACCACCCTACCTATAGAAGGTACATCAATACTTTCATCTAAGGCAAGAACAAAAGATGGAACACAGTTAAAACTAACACTTAATACATTACCTTCTTTATCTATTTTTGCATATGAATCAAGTTGTCCGCAAGGTGCATCTATTTTTATATGTGTTATAGGGTAAGTTTTTTCAACCCAGCCCAAAAGCACTGCTAATTTAGTAATTGCAATGGTAGCATGACCACACATAGTGCTATAACCTTCATTGTGCATAAAAACAACTCCAAAATCAGAATCTTTATTTTCTGGTTCTACAATTAAAACTCCATACATATCAGCATGACCACGCGGTTCATACATTAAAGCTTTTCTTAAATAATCTAAATTATCTTTAACATAATTTCTTTTTTCTAAAATACTAGAACCTTTAATTAAAGGATAACCATCAATAATAACTCGTAAAGGTTCGCCACATGTATGCATATCAATTGTTTTAACTTCTAAAAAACCTTTTGATATTTTAGAGTTTTTTATTTTGTCTAAAATTTTCATTTTTATCCTTTTGCATAACTTTTCTATCTGAAATAAAAACTAAAAATATTCCTGCAATTATAATACTTGAGAGAAGAATAAAAGAAAAACTCAAAATCTCATTTAAAAATATTGCACTTAATATTATAGAAACCATAGGAACTAGAAGTAAAAAAGGTGAAATAAAACTAATATCTTGCGTTTTTACTAAATATGCCCATATACTATGAGCTAAAATACTAGAAGCTAGAACTGTATACAAAAATGCATAATATGTAATACTTTGCTCTATTTTTGAAAAACTCTCTATTAGGCTTGTAATACTTTGATTATTTAAAAGCATTAAACAATACATCATAGGTATACCTAAAGTAGAAATCCAAGCAATAAGAGAAATACTGCTTACTTCTTTTATTTTTTTTACAAGAATAAAATATAAACCTAAACAACAAGCAGAAGCTAAGGCTATAAAAAAAGAAATTTGACTTTGTAATAAACTTGGATCAAAAAGTAAAGCAATTATTCCTATAAAAGAGACTAATAAACCAAATATTCTTAAACCTGAAGCTTTATCTTTATAAATAAACCAAGATAACAATATTGAAAAAGGAATAGCTATTTGTAAGATAACAGAAATTGCCCCAACACTTTTTGTAAGTTCTAAAGATAAGAATAGAAGTCCAAAATGACCAGGAACTAAAACTATACTTGTTAAACATAAATAATAAAAGTCTTTTAAAGAGGGTAATTTTAATAAAGCAGGGAATAATAATAAAGATACAAGAGTTAAACGCAAAACAAGGGCTGTATATGCTTCTATTTCTTTAACTAAAAAAGAAATAGCTATAAAATTACCAGCCCATAAAAAAACTACTAAAAGAATTAAGAAGAGAACAAAAGATTTATCTTTTAAAAACATCTATATCCTTTTTTTAATTATTTAGTAATTATTCATTTTAAGTTTAATTTAAAACCTTTGATAAAAATTGCTTCGTTCTCTCTTTTTGTGGATTACCTATAACTTCTTCAGGTGTTCCAATTTCTTCTATTACACCTTTATGAAAAAATGCAACTCTATCTGATACTTCTCTTGCAAAAGCAATTTCATGAGTTACACAAATCATGGTCATTCCTTCTTTTCGTAAAAGTCTTAAAGTATCAAGTACTTCTCCAACTAACTCAGGATCTAAAGCTGAAGTGATTTCATCAAACAACATATATTCAGGCTCCATTGCAAGGGCTCTTGCAATTGCTAGTCTTTGTTGTTGGCCTCCTGACATTCTTGAAGGAAACTCATCAAACTTATCACCAAGACCTACATGAATCAACTGCTCTTTTGCAATTTTTTCAGCATCTTCTTTTGATTTACCTAAAACCTTTTGTGGTGCTAAGCTTACATTTTCTAAGACAGTTAAATGAGGAAAAGAGTTCCATTGCTGAAAAACCATACCAATTTTTTGTCTTAATTTATTAATATCTGTTTTTTTACTATGTACTGAAACATTATCAACAAATACTTCACCTTGTTGAATATTCTCAATTGCGTTAATACAATAAAGCATAGTAGATTTACCAGAACCAGAACCTCCAATTACTGATAAAACCTCACCTTTTTTTACTGTTAAATCAATACCTTTTAATACTTCTAAATCTCCAAAAGATTTATGAACTTTTTTTAATTCAATCATATTTTTAATTTCCTTTCTAAATGCGTTGCATATAATGAAATAGGATAAGAAATTATAAAATAAAATACCCCAACACCTATTAATAATAATAATGCCTCTTGAGTTTTAGATATTAACTCTTCTGTAGTTTTTAAAATCTCTAAATAACCAATAACAGATACTAGAGCTGAATCTTTAATTACAGATAAAACAATACTAATCCATGAAGGAAAAACTGTTCTTAAACCCAAAGGAAAAACTATATATCTATAATCTTGCCAATAAGAAAGACCTAAAGACCTAGCCGCTCTTCTTGTTGTTTGAGGAACTGAATCAATACCAGCTCTTACAACTTCTGTTACAAATGCTGAGGTATATGAAGATAAAACAATAGCCCCTACCCAAAAAATAGAAATATCAATTTCTAAAATTCCCATAAATGAGTAAAATAGAATAAATTGTATAATTAAAGGAACTGAACGTAAAATATCTAAAAAACCACTAAGAAAAATATTAGTGATTGTTCCAGCATTTGCTTTAAAATAACCAAAAATAAGACCAAAAAATGTTCCTATTATTATAGATACTACTGAAATATAAATAGTTCGTACTAGTCCTTCTAATAAAAATTCTAAATCATAATATGTCAATGTAGAGTTTTTTATTGCAACAAAAGCACTATAAATAATATATAAAGATAACAGTGTATAAATTACATATTTAATTTGTTTATTACTCATACTGTATCTCCTCTAAAAATTTTATAAGATAAAAGTTTTGAAGCTAATAGAACTATTTTTGCAATAACAAAATACATTATTGCTGTAATTAAATAAAACTCGAATGTTCTAAAAGATAAAGACTGTAACTGATCTGTTTTACCAGTTAACTCTAACATTCCAACTAACGTTCCTAAAGAAGTCATCAAAATAGCCCAAATCATTTGATTTGTCATTGGATGATAAACTTTTCTTAAAACTTGAGGCAAAATAATATACCAATACGTTTGTAACTTAGTCATACCCAATGATCTTGAAGCAGACATTTGAGTACTTGGAATTGAAGCGAAACCACCTCTTAGTGTTTCAGCTAAATATCCAGCATTATTAAAAGTCAAGGCTGCTAATACAGCGATATAAGGACTTAAATGAATACCAAAGGCTCCTAAACCAAAATAAGCCATATATATTTGAAAAAGCGCAGGAGTATTTCTAGCTAACTCAATCCAAACAACACTAGGAGTTCGTAATAATTCATTTTTTGAATCCTTACCTAAAGATAAAAACACAGCTATTATTAAACCAAAAAACATAGAAATAAGTGCTACTTCTAAAGTAACAACGGCTGCACTTAACATTTGCGGAAAAACGTTCCATACTGTTATCCAGTGGAAGGTATAATCAAAATCAAACATAATTAATTCCTTATATTAATATACAAATCTAGAGGCCTAGGCCTCTAAAATTTGTAACTTAATAATATATTCCATCTACAGTTAGTTTTCTAACAGGAGAGTCACCATAAAACATCTTATTTAATTCTTTATATCTACCAGTTCTTACTTGTTGGTGAATAAATAAATTCATAAAATTAATCATTCCATATTCTGTTCTTTTTACAATAATAGAAACAAAATCATCAAAACCTGGAACAAATGGTCCAGCTTCATAATCTTTATATTTGTCTAACTTTAATAATTCAACAATAGTAGTATCAGTTGTAATTAAAGCATCAGCCTTCCCTTGAAGAAGAGCTAAGTGAGTATCACTCTCTTTTTTAGAAGAAAAATAATCAGACTCATTCCATCCATTAGCTTTTAAATTCTTTAAAAACTCAGTTTCAGGAGTTGTACTAAGTGCTGCTGTTACTCTTTTTCCTTTTAAATCTTTAAACGTTTTAATTCCAGAGTCTTTTTTAACCATAGCTTGTAATTTAAATACAAAATAAGGCATAGTAAAACCTGCTGATTTAGCTCTTTCTAACGTATCAGAAGTTGAACCAATAACAACATCAACTTTACCTGCATTAAGAGCTGGAAGTCTTTGAGCAAAAGACATAGATTTAAGCTCTAATTTAACACCTAAAGATTTAGCTAAATCTTTACAATATTCAACATCAAAACCTGCTGGTTTATTTTTTGCATCTCTATAACCCATAGGTGGAAAATCTAGAACAACTCCACATCTAATTGTACCTTTTGAAAGGATCTTATCTAACTTGTCTGCACTTGCGCTACTTGCTCCAAATGCTAAAACTGATACTGCTACAAACGCTAATTTTTTTCATTAATTTCATTTTATTTCCTTGATTAATTTTATTTTCCCATTTTTTATATACAATTTTATTCGACACGTAAAATTAGAACCTCCTTTATTATTATTTAGTAAATCTATATAAACTCATTTTTTTAATATCTTCATTAATATTTGTTTCACTTATTAAATCAGATACTATTTGTCCAGTTAAAGGCGCAAGAGAAACTCCCATCATCGCGTGCCCAGTTGCTATTGTTAAGTTCTTTATCTCTTTAGATTTTCCAACATAAGGAATACCATCAGGAGAACAAGGTCGTAAACCAGCCCACTGATCTAACATCTCATCTTCTTGTATATCTAAATTATTAATATATGAATTTGCTGCTTTTCGTATATTATTAATTCGTCTTTTATTAATTGATAAATCATTATCACCTAGCATCATAGTTCCACCAAAACGAACCATATTTTCATAAGGTGTAATAGCTACTTTTTTCTCTGCTAATATCATTGGTGTAGAAAAATTTAAAGCCTCATTTTTATTTTTTATAAAAGAGAAACCTTTTCCAGCTTGCATAAGTAAGTTAAGATTAAACTTTTTTGCAATTTTTGAGGTATAAATACCTGTGGTAAAAACAAACTCCTCTGCTTCAAAAAGATTTAATTTATCATCTACTATTGAAGTTATTTTGTTATTTGTTATATTAATATCGTTAATATTGCAATTTTCAAAAAATTTAACTTCATTTTTTTCTAAAAATTTTTTAATTGCCATCATAAAATCATAAGGGTTTATTTTTGAATCTTCTTTATAATACGAAGCCCCCTAAAACATCAAAAGAAGCTTTTGGTTCTAATAGTTTTAACTCATCTAGATTTAATATTCTTGCATCTAAACCAAGCTCTTTTGCTTTTTTTACTAAATTTTCTTCTTCTATAAGACTTTTTTCTTCCTTACAAAGCATTAATAAACCACTTTGTTTTAAATCAAAATCAAAATCATCACATGCATATAATTCTTTATAAAGCTCTAAACTCTTTACATTCATATCTCGTAAAAAATGCTTATATTTATCTCTACATGTTTAGTATTACAAAAACTATTAAATTTTATAATCCATTTAAATAAATCTAAATTTAAACTTGGTTTTAGAAAAAAAGGCGAATTAGGATTAAACATCCATTTAATTCCTTTTTTTATAATTCCTGGATTAGAAAGTGTTTCAAAATGACTAGGAACTATTAGACCAGCATTTCCATACGAGCAGCCCTTACCTATTTCATTTGTTTCATAAACACTTATTTTATAACCTTTTTTAAAAAGATAATAAGCAGAACACATTCCACTTATTCCACCACCAATAATTGCAATATCTTTACTCATACTAAATCACCACAAAACCGTGAGCATAAGGGTCATCATCATCAATAATAATTGTATTTAAACCAGTAATCTTTGCCCAACCTTCAATAGAAGGAATAATTCCATCATAAGAACCTACTTTTACTTCATCTTCAATACGTCCAATAAATTTAGAACCAATAAAACTCTCATGAATAAACTCATCACCTTTTTTCAATTTTTTTTGTGAGTACAGTTGTGCCATTCTTGCACTAGTTCCTGTTCCACAAGGTGATCTATCTATTGCTTTTTCTCCATAAAAAACAGCATTTCTTGCACTTGAACTTTTATCAAGTACTTCTCCTGTCCATTCAATATGCGATAAGCCACATATAGTTTCATCTTGGGGGTGAACAAAAGTATAAAGCTCATTTAATTTAGCTCTTAAGCTTGAACTCATAGCTATTAATTCAGAAGCTTTAAAATGCTCAATTCCTTTAAAATTTTCCTGGGGATTTACAATTGCATAAAAATTTCCACCATAAGCTACATCAACTTTTAATTTTCCTAAAACAGATGACTCTACTTCTAAATCTTTAGAGTGTAAAAAAGAAGCAACATTAATAATTTTTACAGATTTAACTCTATTTTGTGAGTCTTTTTTATAAGTAGCAATTACTAAACCAGCTGGAGTTTCTATTCTTAAAACACCTTCAACTTTTGGAGTAACAATCTCTTTTTCGATTAAAACTGTAACCGTTCCAATTGTTCCATGTCCACACATAGGTAAACACCCAGAAGTTTCAATAAATAAAATAGAGACATCAAAATCCAAACTTGAAGGCTGGTAAACTATTGTTCCACTCATCATATCATGACCCCGTGGTTCAAACATAAGACCAGTTCTAATCCAATCAAATTCTTTTAAAAAGTGCTGTCTTTTTTTCTCTCATAGTATCACCTTTTAATAAAGGTGCTCCCCCACAAATAACACGAACAGGATTACCACAAGTATGAGCATCAACACAAAAAAATGTTTTACTAGACATCTTAAACTCCTTAGTTAAATTTTTCTTTTACTAATCTAGCTGCTGCTAAATCTTCTAAGCCATGACCTACTGATTTAAAAAGAGTAATAGAGTTTTCTGAAACTCTACCTTTGTGTAAACCTCTACATAATTTAAACAAGTCAGCTTTAATATCAGCTTCATTTATAAGACCTTTATCTAAAGGAATTTTAATATCACCTGTTTCTTTTTTCGCCATATTTGTATCTATATAAATATCAACTAACTTAATTAACGCATCATCAGCTTCTCTCATATCAGGCTTATAAGCCCCAATTAAATCAACATGCTGACCAGGCTTTAAATACTTTCCTAAAATCAAAGCAGTAGAACTTAGTGTTGCACAAGAAATAATATCTACGTTTGATATTTCATCTTCTATGTTATTAATAGCAATTGCTTTAAAATCACCTTTTAACTTATCAACTATGTCTAAAGCTTTCTTTTTATCTCTACCCCAAATATAAACATCTTTTATAGGTCTAACACTAGCATGAGCACGAACTAATTGTTCACTTAAAGCCCCTGTTCCAACAACTAAAATAGAAGAAGAATCTTTTTTACTAAGATAAGAGCTAGCAAGTGCAGAAGCAGCTGCTGTTCTTTTAGCTGTTAAAGCTTTTCCATCCATTAAAGCATCAATAGATCCATTTTTAGCATTAAATAAAAGATACAAACCTTGAATTGCAGGTAAGTCATATTTTGCATTATTAGGGCTTACAGTTACTATTTTTACACCCAATGCTTCACTTTCACTCCAAGCTGGCATTAAAAGTAAAGTAGAATCAATACCTTCTGTTGGATTCTTATAATCATGATGATGTCGTGCTGGCACTTTTATATCTTTTATAAAAGCTTCCCTCAAAGCTTTTATTAAAGAGGGATAATCTAGTGCTTTATTTACTTCATCTTTTGAATAGAATTTCATAAACTTTCTTTAGAATACTCATCGTTTACTAAACGTAAAATATTTAAAGGATTTTCATCTCTTAACTCAAGAGGAAGTAAAAACGATGGGCAATCTTGAAAACAAACTGGTCTTACAAATCTTTTAATAGCTCCTGTTCCAACTGAAGTAAATCTAGCATCAGTTGCAGCTGGAAAAGGACCACCATGTTGCATTGAAGCACAAACTTCAACACCTGTTGGAACACCATTAAATAGTATTCTTCCACATTTATTCTCTAAGGCAAGAATTTGATTCTCAAAAGTTTTCATTTCATTTTCTTCACCCATAACAGTTGCACTTAATTGTCCATCAAGACTAAAAATTACTTCATCTAATTGTTTAATATCATCACATTCAACTATTATTGAATAAGGTCCAAAAACTTCTTCTTGTAGTTTTGGATTTTTAATAAAATCAAGAGCAGATACAGAAGTTACTACAGCTTTTCCTTGTGAAGCTAAATTATCTTCAAAGGCTTGGGCTACTAGAGTAATTCCATGTTGTTTTAAAGCTTCGTCTTTATTACTCTCATAAGCTTCTTGAATACTTTTAGATAACATTTCAGAAGGTTTAACCTTAGAAATTTCTTCAGCTAAATCTTTTTTAAATTCTTCAAAGTTTTTCATCTTTTAAAGCTATGATTAGTCCGGGGTTTGTACAAAATTGTCCAGAACCTAAAGTAATAGAAAAAGAGTATGTCGCTGCTAATTTTTTAGTATCTTTTAAAGAAGATGGTAAAAATAAACAAGGATTAATACTTCCCATTTCTGCAAAAACAGGAATTGGAGTTTTTCTACTATTTGCTAATTCAAAAAGTTTCATACCAGCATTTGTTGAACCTGTAAAACCAACAGCTTTTATTACTTCATCTAAAACAATTTGCTGTCCTACAGTTCTTCCACTTCCATGAACCATACAAAATGTACCAATCAGGCATATTTGTTTTTATAACTGCTTTTATAATAGCACTTGCTATTAATTCAGAAGTTCCACTATGAGAAGAGTGAGCTTTTACAATAACAGGACACCCAGCTGCTAGAGCTGAAGCTGTATCTCCACCTGCACAAGCAAATGCTAAAGGAAAATTACTTGCTTCAAAAACACTAACAACCCCAAGAGGTCTTAGCATTTTTCGCAAATCATTTCTAGGAAGTGGAGCTCTATTGGGAAGTGCTTCATCTATGCTAGCTTCAACCCAAGAACCTTCTCTTAAAAGTTTTGAGAACATCTTGATTTGACCAATAGTTCGCCCTCTCTCCCCTTCAATTCTAGGTCGAGGAAGATTTGACTCACTCATAGTTCTTACAATTAATTCATCACCTAAGTTCATGATTTCTTCTGCAATTGCATCTAAAAAATCAGCTCTTTGTATTTGAGAAGTTTGTTTATACATAATAAAAGCCCCATTAGCCTTATTCAATACTTCTTTAACTTCATCTTTTGTTGCGTGAAAGAATTCACCTTCTAAAGCAACATTACTGTTAATATCATATAATTTTGAACTTTTATCACCTTTTGCTGATAAAACATTTCCAATAAAGTTTTTACCGTGTATACTCAATTTATATCCTTTTTTTATAATGCTGGTAGTTGTAACTGCTGGATAAACTCCAATAAATTTACATTTCATACTAAGCATTTTAGATTAATTTAATTTTTTTGTTTCTATCATACTATCAATATATAAGTAATATATCACGTGATATATCAAGTAGTATATCACAGCTATTTTTGCTTTTTACTTAAAATGAACTTAAATTAAAAGCATATATATATGCTTTGATTTACGTCTTTCTATGCTCAACAGTTGTAAGTGTCTTTAAAATAATACTTCAAACACCAAGTGTTGCACAATTATTTATAATGTACTAACATCTCTTATTACTTTATATGTAATACTCACGAGTGCAAATACGAAGGCTGACACAAAAAGCCCAGTAAAAACACAGCTTTCTCTTTTTGAATATTTGTAAGGGTTAATCTAATAAACCCAAGGCTTCAACTCTTTGTTTTGCTAGAGTATATCTTGCTCGAACATCTTCTATTTGCTCTTTTGTTAATTTCACACCAAGAGTTCGAAGTCCTCCAACAGCATCATTATGATGAATTCCCATTGCAAACTTAAGGTATTCCATAAGCAGCGGCTGACCATCAAGATATGAAATAGAGTTCATAGCCTGAGAAACTTTAAAAGCCTCTGCCCATTCTCCTTTTAAAACATACTCCTGCATAGTAACACTAGCTTTTGGGAAGATAGTACCTACACCTGTAATACCACCGCATGCTCCAGCAAGTCCAGCATATACAGTAACAGTATCAACACCTGCCAAGATTTTTAAATCTTTGTTCTGCAACATTAGTGTTTCAATAGTTGAAACATCAATAGTTGATATTTTAAGAGCAACTACTTCAGGTAGCTTAGCTAGTTTTCTAAGAGTATCTATTGAGATCGCATGATATCCGGCTGCATCAGGGTTGTTGTAAGGCATAATTGTTACTCCTGCCTCTTTTGCAGCTGTTGCAGCAAGAGCATAGTACGCATACATATCTTCATTTGAAGGAAGATCTAACGTTTTTGGAGGCATAACCATAACTGTATCTACACCAACCGTTGCTAGTCCTGCAATGATTTTAGCAATCTCTTCTTTAGTTTCTGCCACAGCTCCACTGATCAATGGAACATTATATTTTTTAGCAACGCAAGAAAGGGATTTAAGTAGTGAGAGACGCTGTTCGCGACTTAGGTAACTATTCTCACCTAAAGTACCAGAAGCAACAAGTCCGCCCATTCTGCTTCCGCCCTTTCCTTCCGCTTTTAAAACATATTCAGCCTGTCTTCGTGTTTCATCAAAGTCAATTTCAATGGCACCGGATTCTGACTCTTTTAGCCATGTAAACACGGCGGGCATAACTGTATAAAGCCAATCTGTATTAGTTGTTTCCATTATCTTACCTTTTGTTTAAAAATTAAATCAAATAAATTATTTGATTTAATCCTTTTAACTTAGTTTAATTTTTTTGTTTGTATCATGGTTATTAATATATTCGTGATATATTAATTGATATATCAGCAGTATATCACATCTATTTTTATTTTAAACTTAAAAAAATCTTAAATTAAAGAAAAGAGTATCTATGGAAAATTTTGATATTAAAAATCAAAAGCAAGCTTATATTTACGCACTAATAGCCGTTTTCCTTTGGTCTAGTGTTGCAAGTGTTTTTAAAATCACACTTGCAATATTAAGTGTAGCCCAGCTTGTTTTATACTCTGTACTAACATCTGTTATAGTATTATTAATTCTAGTACTTATTAAAAAACTGCATAAAGAAGTAATAAGTCATTTTAAAAAACACTTTAAACTTATACTTCTTTTAGGTATTTTAAATCCTTTTTTACAATATATAATTTTATTTAAAGCTTATGACCTCTTACCAGTTCAAGAAGCCCAAACAATTAATTTTACTTGGGCTTTAATGCTTACATATTTAAGTATTCCACTTTTAGGTCATAAAGCAAAGTTTACTGATTTACTTGCAGGTTTTATTTGTTATTTTGGAGTTTTAATTATTGCAACAAAAGGTCATCCCTTCTCTTTGGAGTTCTCAAACCTATATGGAGTATTTTTAGCCTTATTAACAACAGTTATTTGGTCTTTATATTGGATATTTAATACAAAACTAAAAGTTAAGCCAATAGTTGGGCTTTTTTGTAATTTTGTTATTGCTTTACCTTTTGTTTTAATATACTTTACATATGTAGAAGATTTTTCTCTTATTCCTTTAAAAGGTTTAGGTGGGGCCATTTACATTGGTTTATTTGAAATGAGTATTACTTTTATGTTTTGGTTACAAGCTATGAAACTAACTACTTCAACGGCAAAAATAGCAAACTTGATTTTTATAGCACCTTTTTTATCTTTAATATTTATATATTTTTTAGTAGGAGAAGAAATTTTATACTCAACGATTATTGGTTTAATTCTTATAGTTATAGGTTTATTAGTACAACAAGCAAATACAATAAAACAAAAATTTAAAAAAAATAAAACTATTTAATAAAATATCTTCCTTTATTGCTTTGAAGTTCTAAAGGAAGATCAAAAACTTCAGATATATTTTGGCTTGTTAAAATATCTTCTTTTAAACCTTGTTTATATATTTTATTCTTGGCTATTAAAGCTATATTAGTAATTTCACTTATAATTTCTTCTATATGATGGGTTATAACAATAATTGTTAATTTTTTTGATAGTTTTTTCATTAAAGCTAAAAACTCTCTTTGTGCTTTTATATCTAATCCACTTGTTGGTTCATCTAATAATAAAGCCTTAGGATCAAAGATAAGGGCTCTTGCTATTAAACACTTACGTAATTCACCAGTTGACATATGACGTACTTTTTTATCTCTTAAATACTCTATATTTAAGTACTGTATAATTTCATTTGTTTTTTCATCTTGTTGCTTGGTATATATATGATGTTTTTGCTTACCTAAAGAAGCATAAAAAGATGAGCGAATTAGTTCAAAAGCACTTGCATTATTACAATGATAATAAAACTCATTTTGTAAGTCATTACTAACTATTCCTAAATGTTTTTTAAGTTCAAAAATATCCCAAGTATCTTTTTCAAATATTTTTTTAGTAAAGGTATAATGAGTATTGGGATACAAATCATTTGAAATTAGTTTTAAAAAAGTAGATTTACCAGAACCATTTGCTCCTAGTATACACCAATGTTCACCCTCTTTAATCTTTATATTTATATTTTGTAGAACTAAATATCTATAATCATAACCTATATTTACATTTTTAAATTCCAAAATATTCATTTTATTCTCACTTAATTAAATTTTCTTAACTATTTTACTATTTTTATGTTAAAATCTGATATATTATAAATATATTAAAGGAAAAACAATGACATACAAAAAATTATTCTTCCCTATTGGTGGAGGAGAAGAGCTTAGAGAGAGAATTCATGGTGCGTTAATTATTGGAAAATATTTCAATGCCCATTTAGAAATTTTTAAAGCGCAAGCAAAACCAAGCCAAATAATGCATATTGATGAGAGTTTACCTGATACAATTTTAAGAGAATTAAATGCAATTGCCCAGCATAATCAAGAAAAAGATCTTCACAAACATGAAATAATTTTTGAAGAAGAATTAAATAAAGTGGGCAATATCAACTCAAAAAAAGCCATCAAAGATAAGCCAAGTGCAAGTATAATTACAGGAGATGGTTATAGAAGTAAACTAATAGAACAAGAATCAAAATATTGTGATTTAGTTATTGTTTCTTCGCCTCATAATGGAAGATTAACAGCTACTTTTGAAACAACAGTAATAAAAAGTGGAAAACCAGCTTTAATGTTTCCAAGAGAAATGACAAGTTTTTCAACTAACAATATTTTAATAGCTTGGAATAATTCTCCTGAAGCCTCAAGAGCTTTAACAGAAGCTATTCCTCTTATGAAAGAAGCTAAAAAAGTACAGATAATAACATCAAAAGAATATTCTCCAACAGAGAAAAATATTAAAAAGCTACAAGAGTACTTAGAAATACATGATATTAGTACTACTTACGAAATAGTTAAAACTACTAAAACTCCTGGTGAAGCTTTATTAAAATATGCACAAAAAGGTAATTATGATTTAATTATTGCAGGTGCTTTTGGACAAAAAGGTTTACGAGAACTTATGTTAGGTGGAACAACTAAATATATTTTAGAAAATAGTAATATTCCTATTTTTATGGCTCATTAAGACTAAACTTAACTAATTTTTAATTAGTTAAGTTTAAAAACTCTCTTTAGTTTAGGCTACTTTTTAAAAATGTTTTTCCCTCTTCATCTTTTAGAAATATTATGCCAAGATTTCAAAAAAAACTTTTTATTATAAATTAAAGATTTATATAAATTCTATGGAATGACCCCACTTAACTAGACATTTACTTACTCTGCAAAAACCTACTATTTTGAGATCATTTCATGATACCTTTTTTCAAATTCATTTGGAGAAATACTTCCCACATAACTATGTCTTCTTTTTGAATTATAAAACATTTCAATATATTTAAATATCTTCGAACTTGCTTCTTTTCTTCTTTTAAACACTTCTTTTCTAACTAATTCTCTTTTTATTGTTTTGAAAAAACTTTCAGCCACTGCATTATCATAACAGTTACCACGTCTGCTCATACTTAGAGTGATATTATGACTTTTTGCTAAGTTAACGTTAGATTCATTTTTACTTATTCTCAATACTGCTTTAGATAAAGCATTTTCAATTAAATCAGTAGTTTGTCTACTTCCTGTTGCCAACCTATTATTTTTCTATAAAATAAATCTAATACAGTTGCAAGATACAACCAGCCCTCATGTGTGCGAATGTAAGTAATATCACTAGGATTTGATGTATTAAAATATTGTTTTAAAAGATTTGAATGTGCTTTATGTATTGAACCAGCCATACTTCTAGGCTTTTTCTTATACATCATAATAACCACTTCGGCACCCCCAAGGGTATTTCTTTCAGGGCATGTACTTTCATTACTTTACATAGTTTACTAATTCTATAAATTGAACTATGTTCTTTAATATAAAAATATTTTAATTTATGTGGCTTGCAAAGTACATGCTGTGAGTGAAAAGAGGAAATACTCTTGGGGTGCCGCGGCCTTTTTTAGTATGTCTCTCTCTCTCTTTCGTAACTCTTTTTAGCTCTTTATGAAGTTTTTTAATTTCTACATCTTTTAAATCTATTTCTTGATGCTTTTTTATTGCGTCAGGAGATTCTAATCTTTTAAATCTTTATTTACTACAAGTCTTAGAGCTGTTTCCCTGATACTATATCCATTTTTAATAAATAATTTACTGCTTCTATTCTAAACTCTTCTGTATATTTTATTCTTCCCATTTTTAACCCTTTGCTTAAATAAAATGATTTAAATCATTATTACATTAATTTACTAAATTAAGTTTGTCTATTTTTCTGGGGTCATTCCAGTTTGGGGCTTTAAAGAAGAAAAGACAGTTTATGCCTAGCAACACTTCTTTGGAGGAATTGATATGCGACTTCATATATGAGAATAACTATAGCCCACATTCTTTGGATGAAATCAAATACTCTGAGCCCTTTGATTTTTTTAAAAAATCAAAGGGGTGCAGAATTATTTTTTTACTTTCTTCAAATCCCTGCCATCTGTATACCATACAGCTGTATTTGTTAAAGCATATAATATAGCCAAAACAGGACAGATAAGTAAGAAAAATGCATATGGAGCATAATCAAGTGTTGCTATTCCTAATACACCTGCCGCAAATATTGCATCATTACCCCAAGGTACCAAAAACGCAAATAGCGTACCACTATCTTCTAAGGTACGCGATAAAACTTTAGGATCAACTTTAAGGCGCTTATATTCAGGTCTCAATGTTTCTCCTGGAATGATAATTGAAACATATTGGCTTGCACTTAACATATTTGTTGCAAGGCAAGAAAAAACTGTTATAATTATTAACCTTGCAGGAGTAGTAATCCATTTTTCTACAGATTTAAGTATGGCTTTTAGTACACCAGTACGATTTAGAATCTCTCCAAAAGCTAGAACTATCAAAGCAGTTGTAATAATCCATGCCATGCTACTAATCCCACCACGATTAAGTAATTTAGCAGTGTCAGCATTTGTAAACTCATAATCTAAACCTGTAAATAAAGCAACTATAACTTCTCTTGCAGAAAAAGACGGTTGGAAGATAAGCGCTACTACAGTAGCAATCATAGCACTAATAACCATTGCTGGAATTGCTGGAATTTTACGAGCAATCATAACAACTGTCAATATTGGAATTACCAAAAACAGGGGACTTATAAGAAAAACAGAATCAATGTTTGCTAAAATGTCAGCAGCTTTAACTATTTGTATATCACTAGAAGCATCATATTGAAGACCAATAAAACCAAATAGTAAAAGACTTATTAAAATGGCTGGTCCACCAGTATATAACATAGAATGAATATGAGTAAATAAAGGTGTTCCTGCAGTTGCCGCGGAAAGATTTGTTGTATCAGAAAATGGTGACATTTTATCACCAAAGAGTGCACCTGATATAATCATTCCGCCAGCTATTGGTAAAGGCACACCAATAGCCCCTGCAACTCCAACTAAAGCGACTCCCACAGTACCGATAGTACCAAATGATGTACCAGTAAAATATGATGTAAGGGAACACAAAATCAAACCCGTTACTAAGTATGTAGAGGGTGTTAAAAACGAAATCCCATAATATATAATACTTGGTATAATTCCACTAACAATCCATGACCCAATGATAAGACCAACGGCTAGGAATATACCAACGATCAAAGAAGCGTTTTTAAAGCCATCTAAAATATATTTTTCAACATCTTTTAGTGTATTGCCAAGAAATACCGCAGCTGCTCCAAGATATATTAGACAAAGAATCAGCGTTCCTCGAGTAGGCAGTTTAAGCCAAAGTAAACATACCATAATTATAACCGTAACACCAGCTATTATTAAAAGTGCCCATTTTAAAGGTACCTTTTTTTTATTTTCTTCTATCACAATTTCTTCTTTCATTATAATCTCCTTAAAAATTATTAAAAATATAGAATCTACTATTCTAATATAAGCAAAAATATTTATGCTTGCTGCAATATATATATCTCCGGATCATCATTAGAAGTGTCCATTTTAAGGCATACTTCTTTCTTCTTCCTCTTTTTCCCTCATAACTCCTTATAAATTATTTTAATAAATAGAATTTACCATACTCATATAATCAAAAACTATTACACCTGTTTCATCATATATATCTTGAGCAAATGGAGGTAAATCTGTACATTCAAGCAAAATTGCACCTATGTTTTCGTTTTCCTTACATGCTTTCATAGATATACCAACCACATCTTTTTTTATTAAATCTAAATCTAAACCTTCTTGCGAATGTAAATGAATTTTTTTCCATTCAGATGCATTTTCCAAACCATAAACTTTAATTCTGTGCTTATTTTCCACGTTAACACCTGCAATTTCCAAATGTTTGTCACTTAATGATTGTTTATTTGCAGTAATAATAGCGATACTTTTATCGCCAATTGCATTTAAGATAAAAGGTATTTGCAATAAAGCCGAACTAAAAATTGGTATTGGCGATGCTTTAGATAGTTGTTGCTGAAATATTATATTAAAACCACAACTAGTAAAAATTCCTTTGACATTATGCTTATCAACACCATTTTGACTATATATATTTTTTGCTTGTTCAATCATGTTTTGTACTACTATTTGTGAAGGTTCAACTATCACAGTTTTATAATTTGCCTTGTCAATTTGAATAAACTCAACAGCACAAGCATAGCTAGATGGATTCATACTATTACCCTTAAGAGTCGCTAGTTTATCTAGCCCCTTAGGATTACCCCCATCTTCCCAACAAAAAACAACTAATTTATCTCTCATATCTTTTGACACTTTCATAGTTTTCCATCCCAATTCTTTTCATAAATATCATATGTTAAAGAACGCCTTTCTAGTTGTTTAAAATATTCTTCAATATTAATATCTATAGGACAAAGTAAACCTGGAGTATTGATTTTATTTTCTAAAATCATCGTACATCCTATTGATGCTGAAAAGCTTACAGTTCTTTGCATAGCCGATAAATTTTGCTCATGATTAAATGTATCTAGCATTTGTAATATAAAATGTTTTTTCTCTCCATTTTTAATGCCCTTAACCTCGACCCTAACAATTACGGCATCAGATTCATTTTTTTTATAGAAAAATTGATCTTGACTGGCAAGCAAGCTAGCACAAAATTCGTCAGGCTTAACCATTACGCCATTGACATCAATTTCCTTATCTCCTAAAAAGCCACATTTAGCCATTTTTTCCCAAAAATCACCATGACCTGCCCAACGACAAATATATCGCCCCATTTCTTTCAAGCTATCACCTAAGCCAAATCTAGATATATAAGAGACAGCATTACCATTACAAAAACATTCTAGCTCTTCATCAAATTCTGCTATTTGTAAATTATGTCTATTTGCTTTAGAAAATATTTCATCCTTATTAATAGTCTTAACTTTTCCATCTTTTAATATAGTTGCAGGTCGCAAGTAAGATTTTATAACGCCTATAATTGACCAAGTGAATTTGTATTTAAGCGGGTTATTTGCCACATCTAAATCAGGAAAACCAGCACCATAAGAATGCATAGAATGGACTTCGTCTAGTTGGCTGATTGCCATTTTTCCCATGGCAAGATCTATACCTGGATCCATTCCAAACTCTTCTAATATTATTACATTGTTTTTAACGGCTTGCTCTTTAATTTTTGTGACTCGTTTTTGTTTTTCAACATCATTTGCAAATGATGGATTGTTCACATAACTTGTAGTAAGCAAATTAACTCCTAGTTTTACAGCAAGCTCTGCCATATCCAAGGTAAATTGTGGAGGAAATAGCTCAATAACAACATCATGAGCTTTCATAAGTTCAGTTATTTTAGTGATATCATCACCTCTTGCATGAACTGATACTATTCTATCATCAGCGAGATCTATGCAATCATTATGAAAATTGTCATAACAATCTACTATTGTTAATTGAGAAAATTTCCCATGTTTTAATAAATCATAAACACAACCTTTCCCTTGCATTCCGTAACCTAATTGTAAAATTTTTGACATATATTTCTCCTTAAATAATCTTTTCGATTATTATTATATCTGTTTTTTCATAATTAGAACCCAATTATAAAAGAATGTTATTTATTAATTGTAATAAAGTTACTTTACGTTTTTATCTTCAGTCAAAAAGGTTACAAATCGAAATGGCTGCATAGATAATTATTTCTTTGCCATGTTTAGGGTTGCTCTATCGCAACAGCAAAAGACACTAAAACCAGACAAGCCTAGCAAAAAACTAAATAGAAAACACAGTAAATATGATGAGACTTTTGGGTCAAAGTATAACTGTTATCAAGTAGCCAAAGGTGCAAAAGTAAGTTATAACACTGCTTGCAAATACAAAGACTTTATTCTTCAAAACAGCTAAAAATAATATCTTATTTTTAAATAAATATTTATTACTTAAAGTGATTTTTTTATTTTTTGTGGTAATATTTTGCAACTTAAAGGACAAAATATATGAGAAACTTTATTAGCTACGATACTTCATTAGAAATTTTAAACAAACTTAACTTTAGTAAAAAATCAAAAGAAAAACTTTTTATATCAAATGCAAGAAATAGAGTTTTATGTGATGATATAATAGCAGATCATAACAGCCCTGCTTTTGTAACTTCTGCTATGGATGGTTATGCTATAAAACATGAAGATTTACAAATAAAAAAAATCAAAATCATTGCAAATAACCCAGCTGGTGAAGTTGTACAAGCTTGTGTAAGTAATAAGGTTTGTATTAAAACTTTTACAGGCTCACTTATGCCAAAAGGTGCTGATACCTTAATACCTATTGAAAATGTGGAAGTAATTAATGGGGAAATTCATATTAAAAAAGAAGTACCCTTAGGTTTTGCTATTAGAAAGGTAGGTGAAAACTATAAAGAAAATGAAGTATTAATTAAAAAAGATACTATTATAGGTTTTGCTGAAATAGGAGTTTTAGCTTCTTTAAATATAGCCCAAGTATATGTATATAAAAAACCAGTAGTTGCAGTTGCTAGTACTGGAAGTGAAATTTTAGACCTAGGTGAAGTTCAAACAAATGATTCACAAATAAGAAGTTCAAATCATTTAACAATTGAAGCCTTATGTAATAAAGCAGGTGCAAATACTTTACAATTAGGAATTGTAAAAGATGATATAACTTCAATTACAAATCTTATGACCTCTGCTTTAAAAGATTGCGATATTCTTGTAACAACAGGTGGAGTATCTGTTGGTGATTATGATTTTGTACAAGATGTTATAAAAGATAAGTTAAAAGCTGATGTTTTATTTCATGGAGTAATTATTAAACCAGGAATGCACATCTTAATTGCAAAAAAAGATGAAAAACTAATCATTGCCCTTCCTGGTTTTGCTTACTCTTCAACTGTTTGTGCTATTTTATACGTACTTCCTATGATTTATAAACTAGAAGGCGCAAATAAATCCTTACCTCTTGTAAAAGCTAGAATAGCTCAAGATTATAAGCTAAAAATGCCAAAAACTATTTTTACTGCTTGTAATGTAAAATATGAAAATAATGAATATAAAATAGATTTTGAAGGTAAAAAACAAGGTACTAGTGCAATTTTGACAAATATGCTAGAAAGCCCTGCTTTGTTAATTCAAAAGCAAGACTCAAAAGATATAAAAGCTAATGATTTAGTAGATATTTTATTATTAAATGAACTAAAATAAAATGAAAGCTACAAAAGTATATATATTAATAAGCTTATGTGTACTTTTTTGGTCTGGAAATTTTATAATTGGAAAGTTTATACATACAGAAATAGAAGCTATTGAACTAGCTTTTTTTAGATGGAGCTTTACTCTTTTATTTATTTTACCCACACTATTTTTTATAGATATAAAAAGAATACTTAACGTTTATAAAAAAAATATTTTTATTATTACTCTATTGGCTTTTTTAGGAATCACTTTATTCAATACTATTGTTTATACTGCTTTAAAAAGTACAAGTGCTACAAATGCTTTATTAATTAATTCAAGCACGCCTTTAATTATATTGCTTTTATCTTCTTTAATATTTAAAAATTTTATTTCAAAATTACAAATTTTAGGAATAGTAATTTCTACTATAGGAGTTGTTTTTTTAGTGTTAAAAGGCGATTTTTTAAATATTTTAGACTTATCTTATCATGCTGGTGATTTTTGGATTATTATTTCCTCTTTTTGCTGGGCTTTATACTCAGTTTTAGTAAAACTTAAACCTAAAGAGCTTAACTTTTATGAGTTCTTTATTCTTATTGTATTTATTGGTTTTATTCTACTTTTACCTCTATATTTATATCAAAACTACTCTATAGAACAAGAAATCAAACAAGTTAAAAACTTTTGGTACTTTTTTATCTATATTTCTTTTTTCACATCAATTTTATCTTATTATTTTTGGAATATAGGAATTGAAGAAATAGGAGCCTCTAAAACAGGACAATTTACACATCTTATGCCTATTTTTGGCTCGATTTTAGCCTTTGTTTTTTTAAAAGAAAGTTTAGAACTTTATCATATTTTAGGAGCTACTTTAATAGCTTTTGGAATTTATTTATCCTTATTTATAAAAAAAGCAACTAAGTAGTTCTTTATTTAAGAAACACTTAGTATTTTACAATTACATAAATCACTACTTTCATATTTTGTTTTCTCATCCGCTTTTAATCCTGGATAAGGAAAAAGTCTAACAGTTAGAGGTTTATTTAATCTGTAAGCATAAGTTCCAGTATCTCTCATCAACGCAGCTATTTTCTTATTTGTTGTATTTCCAGGAATTGGAACAGTATCTAAACCTATTCCACAAACAGCAGAATTAGCAAGTAAATCCTTAATATCATATTTGTTTTTACTAACATCTTTTGCTAAACCCCGATCTTCAATAACTGCTAACATAAGACCAGAAAAACCAACTAAAGGCATATTTTTAACTCCTTTGAAGACTTTTGTTAATAAAGAAGAAACTTCTATACTTCCAGAGTTTCCAAAATGTTTAACTCCTAATAACTTATAAACATCAATCATAGAAGAACACTCTTTTGAAGGAGCTGCTGAAGAATCAAGTCCTACAAAATTAAAACCTTTTAATGAAGTTGTTTTTAAAAGTTTTTTTATATTATTTACATGATATTGCAAGGCTTCACTCATTTTAATAGAAGCTAGTTTAAAAAACTCATTATGTTTTTCACTTGTATATTTAAAAGGAAGATTTTTTAAAACATTAACTAATAAATCAGGTGTTTCTAAACCTAGTACAAAAGAGTTTTGTGAACTTGAATTAAAATAAGAGGCTGGAAAATAAGGAATAAACTCTTTACAATTAAAATTAACAGTAAAGTTAAAATTACCCTCACCTCTTGGTGTTATTTTAGAAATTC
The DNA here is from genome assembly GCA_965224485.1 of Arcobacteraceae bacterium. Taxonomy (GTDB): domain Bacteria; phylum Campylobacterota; class Campylobacteria; order Campylobacterales; family Arcobacteraceae; genus NORP36. Next base: position 93,113 of record CBDCZH010000023.1, read on the forward strand.
TCTTAACTGCTATTGCACAATGTTTAATAAGTTCATTATCTAAAACCCCAGAACTATCAAGTTTTACATTAACACAAGCATTGCATAAATCCCCATAATCTCGAATAAGTTCAGGAAGTAAGGCTATTTCTTCATACGTTTTAGCCTCCCCAATTGCAAAACGGATTCTTAGTTTAGAGTCATTTAATTTATCTAAGATTGTTTTTATAAAAGATAAGTCTTTTTTAGAATCTGCTAATGAGCTAGTATTTAAATACTCTCCAAAAGCATTTGTAACTATACGAATACTTTGTACTTCATAATCATTTTTATTAAACGTTTTACTTAATTTTTTACAGAAATAATAAGCTTTTTTAAGTTCAAAGTCCCAGGTGTTTTTATCTTTTTTAAGTGTTAAAAAAGTTGTAATTGTTCTTATTTTACAAAGCTCTTTATTTTTATAAGTCATTTTAATCCTTCGTATAATACACATAATAATTTATTTGCAATATTTAATATATAATATCTAAATTTATTTATTTTAATACATCTTTGTATGTTATACTTTATAAACTATTGGAGTTTTTATGAAAAAAGATATAATAATTATAGGTGGCGGAATTGTTGGTTTAATGAGCGCATATTTTTTATGTAAAAGCAATAAAGAAATCACAGTAATCGATAAAAACGATATAAGCTCTGGAACATCTTTTGGAAATGCAGGTCTGCTTTCAGCTTTTAGTAAAAATCCCCTAAGCTCTCCTGGAGTCTTATTGGATACTTTTAAACTAATGTTAAAAGGAGAATCTCCTGTTAATCTACACCCTAGTTTAGATTTAAACCTTTATAAGTGGTTATCTTCTTTTGCTTTTAATTCAAATGAAAAAAGACTAAGAAAAACCCTAGCTTTATTTGAAAAGTATGGCAAAATATCCCTTGATTCTTATAAAAAAATGAACAAAAAAGATAAAATGGACTTTTATTTTAGACAAGATGGTCTTCTAATGATTTATACAGAGCAAAAAAGTTTTGATAAAAAAATAAACTTATGCCAAAATAATGAGAAATATAAGATTTTAAATAAAGAAGAAACAAAAGAGTATATGCCTTGTGTAAATGATAAAATAATAGGTTCTATTTTATTAAAACAAAATGGACACTTAGATCCAGGCCTACTTATGCTTGAGCTTAAAAACTATTTGATAAATAAAGGCGTAGAGTTTATTTATAATGAAGAAGTGCAAAAACTTGAATTTTCAAATTCTAAATTAAATAAAATACATACTCAAAATAAATCATATAAAGCAAATACTTTTATTATAAGTACAGGAGCAAATTCTACTTTAGCTTCACAAGCAAAAAGCTCTTTTTTACTTACAAAAGCAAAAGGTTATTCTTTAACTTTTATAATGAAAGAAGATCTAAGACCTAAAACTGCTGCTTTATTTGCTGATTTATTTATAGCAATGACTCCAAGAGAAAAAACAGTAAGAATAACTTCTAAGTTAGAATTAGGCTCGAATAATGAAGAAATAGTAAAAAAACAAATAAATAGTATTAAGCATAATTTATCTTTATATACTAAAGATTTTTTATATGAAGATTGCATAGAATGGACAGGATTTAGACCACTTACTCCTAATGATATGCCAATTTTAGGTTTTGATGAACAATATTCAAACTTAGTTCACGCAACTGGTTTAGGCTGGTTAGGAATTACATTTGGGCCAGCTGTTGGAAAAATCATAGCTGAACTTATACTTGAGCATAAAGAAAATAAAAACTCTGATGATATTTTACTTTTTTCTCAGTTTTATCAAGTATAAGAACGACAAAAATTATAAAATCTATTTTCCTCTATAAAGCATATAAGGATTTCTTTGTGCAGTTGGCATAATATCAAGATATTGAATATTTATATGTTTTGCTGTATTTAAAACATTTATTATAACATCTGATATGTCACTAGCCATTAAAGGTGTAAAACCTTCATAAACTGCATTTATCTTGTCTTTATCATCTTTAAATCTTACATTTGAAAAGTTTGTTCGCACAGCTCCTGGTGCAATAGTTGTTACTTTTACATTAGTTCCATACAAATCAACATTCATACTCTCACCTAAAGAGTGTACAGCTGCTTTACTTGAACAATATACATTTCCATTAGGATAAGCAGTTTTACCTGCAACTGAACCTATATTGATTATATGAGCAGTTTCTAAAGGTCTCATTTGAGGAATTATTGCTTTTGATACATATAATAATCCCTTAATATTTGTATCAATCATATCATCCCACTCTTGCTCACAACCCTCATCTATTTTCTCTAATCCTAAAGCCAAACCAGCATTATTTATTAAAAAATCAACTTGATTATCTTTTAAAAATAGTTTTAAAGATGAAGAAACAGCCTCTTTATTACTTACATCAAACTGTAAAATAGAAATTTTAATATCATGATTTTTTAAGATTTCTTCTTTAATTTCTTCAAGCTTTTTATAATTTCTTGCCACTAAAACAAGTGAAGTTTGCATACTTGCTAAATCAAAGGCTAATTGCTTCCCTATTCCAGATGTAGCTCCTGTAATTAAAGCTGTTTTATTCATAATATAATTTTTCATTTTATACCTTTTAATTCTTGTTTTATCATAGCCAAATCAATATTTATTAATCTTTTATAAGCACAACATTAAACTTCTTAACCATTGGAATTATAAAAAGTACAGAAGGAAAAGCAACTAACCATGCTTTCCACCAAGCACTTGCCCAAATAAATAAAAAGTTATTTAAGAAGCCTAAGTTTACTAGAACTAAAACACCTGATATAACAAAAGACATAAACATTGTAACTAAAAGACTAAATACATAAAATTCATATTTTTTACTTATCATTTTTTACTTCTTCAAATAACTCTTTTGCTACAAACATAGCATTTAAAGCACAAGGGAAACCTCCATACACAGACATTTGCATTATTATTTCAACAATTTCTGCTTTTGTACACCCTACATTTAAACCAGCTTGAATATGAACTTTTAACTGAGCTGCTGCATTTCCCATAACAGTGAGTGCTGCAATTGTTGCAATTTCACGTGATTTCAAATCTAAATTTTCTCTTGTATAAATATCACCAAAAGGAAATTCTATTAATAAATCAGCAAAATCTGGTGCAATATCTTTTAAAGAATTTATAACTTTCTGTCCAGCTTCTCCATCTACTTCTTTTAATTTATTCCAACCATCAATATATCTTTGTGATTTCATTATTTATCCTTTTTTATTGATTTTTTCATTTTAATTACTTCTACAGGATTAAAAAGCCACTTATTATATTTTTCAAAAAGTTCTTTTGTGTAAGATTTATCATGATGTATACGTAAGCAAGATTCATCTCTCCATTCTTCATGAAGATATAAAAAACTCCCATCATCATAAAGTTCAAAGTTTAAACAACCTTCTTCTTTTTGTGTAGGTTCTAAAATATTAAGAAGTGCTTTTTTTGCTCTTTTGAAGTATTTCTCTTTGGGATTGATTGTTGCAAATATAAATAAACTTTTATTAATCATTTTCTAACTCCTTTTGTTTAAAGAAGGATAGTAAAATTAAAAAATTAAAAGTATAAGAAAAGTTCTAAGATTTATAAGTTTTGTGTTCTATATAAAAAAGGAGTAGTTTTATAATATTTTTTAAATTGGATTATAAACCAAGATACAGTTGAGTATCCACAAGATGTAGCTATTGAAGTTATTGATTTCTCTGTATTTTTAAGTAAGGAAACTGCTTTCTCTAATCTTCTTTTATCTAACCACTGTTTTGGCTTTTCATTATAAAGAGTAAGCATCTCTTTTCGTAAAACAGCATTACTAAGCCTAGTTAGTTTACACATATCACTTACATCATTTATAATATCTAAGTTTGATTCTAAAATATATTTTATTCTTGAAGATTTTGTATTTATTATCTGCTTTAAAAAAGACAAAAATAGTTTTTTATCTTTTGCTAAGGTATATAAAAATATTTCATGAGTTTTTAACTTCAATAAATCAATTTTATTTTCAATATCATATAAGAAATACTCATTTATATTCGAGATACAAGAACTTATAAATAAGTCTCGTTTTATATTTATAAGTAAATTTTCTTCTTTTACATCTATTCTTATCTTATACTTTTTTATAAAATCTATTACAAAAGCATCATCAAAAAATATCAATAAAGATTCAAAACTATTCTCATGATTTATTTTTTCACTCATAAAGTAATTATTTTGAGCTAAAAATAAAATTTCACTTGTATCTATTTGCATATCTTTATTCTCTAAATGCAATACTTTGGAACCTTTATTTAACATAATCATCATATGAGTAATACGAAGTAAGGACTTATCTTTTCTAAAAAATATTGACTTCTATAATTATTACTTATAATTTTATATTTGTCTTCATTTTCAAGTATATAATTTGGTAAATTTATATTTTCCATTATTAGCTTTATTTATTGTCTTTAAGATTATTAATCATTGAAATATATAGTTTTTCTACTTTAGTTCTTGCCCAAGATGTTTTTCTTAAAAACTTTAAACTTGATTTGATAGAAGGGTCTATTGAGAAACAATTAATTTTAATACGTTGATCTAAACCTTCCCAAGTATAATGTTTTTCTAACTCTATTAAGATTTTTTCTAAGGTCATACCATGAAGTGGGTTATTTTTATTTTTATCTTCCATTTATCTTTTCTTTTTTAATATTTATTTTTATAATAGCAAAGTTTGAGTTAAGAACAACAAGAGTCTTTTTTCTTAGAAAATTTTTCTTTAAAAAGATGATAAGAAATCAAAATCAACATTAAAAGTGAGGAAAGTGAGCTAAAAAATGATGTTTCATCCATATCATGTGATATATTTAAGATATTTAAATCAGAGAAAAAAGTATCAAAAGCAAAACCAAAAACAAGAGCTAAAGAAGCAATGGTGCTTACATAAACAATTAATGCTTTTTTTCCAAGCATTTTATAAACAACACTCATAGTAACAGCAGAAGTAGCTGGCCCAGCTGTTAAAAAAATAAAAACAGCACCAGCACTCATACCTTGTAGCATTAAAGCAGCAGCTAGAGGTAAAGAAGCTGTTGCACAAGTATATAAAGGCATAGCAAAAAGTAAAATTACTATATATGTTAATACTTGATTATCAAAAAGAAGTTTTGCATACTCTTGGGGCATAAAAGTTGTAAATAAAGCACCTAAAAGAAGTCCAATTAATAAAGACTTTGCCATATCTTTAAATAAAACACCATACCCATAAGTAAAAACTTCTTTAAGGCTAAAAGATTTTTTCTTAGACTTTTTACTAAAATTAGAACTAGAAAAAACTAGGTTTTCACTTTTGGTTAAAGAGTCTGGTTTAGAGATAGTAAAAACCTTAGTTTTTAGTTTTGTTGAACTCTTTACGTTATCAACAATATTATCTTCTTTTTCAAAAAAGTTTTGAAGAAGTCCCACTATTATTGCAATGATAAGAGAACTTATAATTCTAAAAGCTGTAAAAATAAGACCAAAAAAAGAAAAAGTGGCAAGAATTGAATCAACCCCAGTTATTGGAGCAGAAATTAAAAAACTTTGAACAGAACCTTTAGAAGCCCCTTCTTTTCTTAAACTTTGAGCTAAAGGAATAACAGAACAAGAACAAACAGGTAAAGGAATACCAAAAATTGTAGCTTTGAGAACAGAAGAAGTTGAACTTTTTCCTAAATGTGAAGATACAAAATTATCAGGAACTACTTGTTTTAAAACACCAGCAATTCCTAGACCTAAAATTACATATAAACTCATAGCATCTAAGAGTTTTAAAAAGTTCATAACAAATTCTAAGGTTAAACTCATTCTTTAGTCCAATAATTTATTTGTATCTATTTTTTTCTTAGCTTTAACTCCAAGCTCAATAAACTCTTCACTTCTTCTTATTAAATTGCCCTTTCCAGAGCTTAGTTTATTTACCGCACTATCATAAGCTTTAGAAGTTCTATTTAAATTTGTTCCAATATCTTCTATATCTTTTACAAAAGCTGCAAACTTATCATATAAATCTGCTGCTTTTTTAGAAATTACTAAAGCATTTTCATTTTGATGCTCATATCTCCATATATTTTCAATAGTTCTAAGAGTTACAAAAAGTGTTGAAGGTGAAACTAACATAATATTATGCTCAAAGGCTGTTTTAAACAGATGATTGTCATTAGAAGCTGCTAGCATAAAAGCACCCTCTAAAGGAATAAATAAAAGTACAAAATCTAAAGAGTTTACATCTTTAATATCTTCATATTTTTTACTACTTAAACCTTTTATATGAGCATAAATGGATTTAATTAACTCTTTTGTATATTTTTGTTTTTCATCTTCATTTGAGCTTTCTATATAGTTTGTATATGAAACAAGTGAAACTTTTGAATCAATTACTACATCTTTGTTTTGAGGAAGATGAACTATAACATCAGGTCTTAACCTTTTTCCATCTTCACTTGTATATGAGCCTTGAGTTGAGTACTCTCTTCCCTCTCTTAATCCAGTTTGCTCTAAGATTTTAGATAAAATCATCTCACCCCAATCGCCTTGGGTCTTATTTTCACCTTTTAAAGCTTTTGTTAGATTTAGGGCATCTGAAGAAATTTGATTATTTAACTCTTTTAAGTTCTTGATTTCTCCTAGAAGTGAGGTTCTTTGTTTTGTCTCCTCACTATAAATATCATTAACTCTTTTTCCAAAACCTTCAAGTTGTTCTTTAAAAGGTTTTAAAACATGCTCAAAGTTTGTATTTGACTTTTTACTATTTTCTTCAAATATTTTATTAGCTAAGTTTTCAAACTCTACTTTCATCTGTTTTTTAGACTCTTCAAGAAGAGCAAGTTTTTCTTCAAAAGAATTTTGCATAAAATCTAATTTTTCTTCTAAAGTAGAGTTTTTAAGTTCAGCTTCACTTAGTTTACTAGTATGCAAAATATTTTGATTATTCAATTCTTGCAAATAAAGATCTTTTTGAGAATTAAGAGCGTTATTTAATGAGCTTTGTTCTAAATTCGCTTCAAAATTAAGTTTGTTTAACTTTTTCTCATAATTTTGTTTAGTTATAAACCATGTTATTACTAAGGCTAAAACAAATACAATTATTACACTTACAACTATCAATATTTCATTATTCATCTTCTTTAAAATCACCTTTTAATGCATCACTAGTATTTGAATGTATATCATAACCTAACTCTTTAAATCTCGCAGTTAATGGAGGATGAGAGAAATAAAAGAATATATATAAAGGATGAGATAAAGGAAAAGATTTGTTTTCATTTGCAAGTTTTAATAAAGCAGATACTAAATCCTCTTTTGAAGATAAATTTGAACCAAACTCATCTGCTGCATATTCATTATGTCTTGAAATTACAGAAATCAAAGGCATTAAGAAAAATGATAAAATTGGTGAAAACATTAAAAATACTATGATTATAGAATAAGGTTCATTTTGTAAATGAAGTCCTAAAAATATCTCATCACCAAGATTTCCAAAAATTGCAAAAAATGCAAACATAATTAAACCCATGATTCCGATATTTTTAAGAATATCACCATTTTAAAATGTCCTAATTCATGTCCTAAAACAGCTAAAAGCTCATTATGTGATAATTTTTCTATTAAAGTATCATACAATACTACTCTCTTAGTACTACCAAGACCTCCAAAGTAAGCATTTAGTCTATTATCTCGCTTAGAAGCATCTACTGAAAATACACCCTTGCTTTTAAAACCAACTTCATCTAAAAGTTTCTCAATTTTTACTTCAAGTTCTTTGTCTTTTAAAGACTCAAACTTATCAAAGAATTTATCTCTAATTAATGGATATAACATATTAATCAATATTATAACAGCAAAAATAAATACAAATCCCCATATCCACCAAGCAGGAAAGTTTTCAATTATAAGAGCTATTCCAGCAATAACAGCAGAACCAAAGATTAAAAATAAAAGTGAGCTTTTAATAGTGTCTTTTATGTATAAAGAAACAGTCATATTAGAGAAACCATATTTTTTATCAAGTTTAAATGTTGAATATAGTGCAAATGGTAGTTCTAAGAACCAATTTATTATAATAAAAACATCTACAAAAATTACTGCTTTTAACCAAAAAGAATCAATAATAATTAAAGAGTCTAAAAATGACAAACCAAAACCTATCCAAAGAAAGAATAAAACAAAACCATAAAATGACGAAATAATTGCCATTCTTTCTTTATCAATACTATAATTAGCAGCTTCAATATATTTATCATCATCTAATATAACTGCTTTTAAATTTTTAGCTTTTTTACAAAATCAACTTGCATAAAAGAAGTGTAGATATTTAAAACAAAATATACACAATATGCAATAACAAATAATTCTAACAAAATAATTCCTTATATAAATTTATTTATTCTACTGTTTAACAACTTGATACTTCTTAAAAAAATCACTATTTTTGTAAATATTCAAATAAAGAAATAGCTTTTTTTATATCCCTATTTTCATTCGTATAATACAGTATTTCATAGTTGTTTTTAAAAGATTCTTTAGTCCAATTTATGCTTCCTAAGAGCAATTTTTCTTTATCAAATAAAGCAATTTTAAGATGATTCTTTTTATCTAAGATTTTGCATAAAATACCTTTTTTCTTTAGTAATTTATAGATTTTATCATTATGTTTTATCTTATTTTCATCAAAATATACCTTAATTATAACTCCTCTTTTTGTGCTTTTATTAACTCTTTAGCAAATTTTTTATAAGAAAAATTATACATTGATATTTCTATACTTCTTTTAGATGAAGCAATCAATTTAATAATCTTACTCTTAGCTTGCCCTGCTTCATTTGGCAAAAAATATAATTTACTATTAGCAAAAACAAAAAGTGAGAATAAAATTATTAAAACTATTTTTTTCATAAATATCCTTAAAATGAATATATTATATTTAGAGTAAAATTTCTAAATATGACTCTGGAATTCTTTTAGGTTTTCCATTTTTTATAAAAACAACAGTTACTAAAGCTTTAAATAAAAGCTCCTCATTTCTATATATTTTTTGCTCTAAAACCAAAGAGCTATTACGTTTATTTATAACTTTTGTACTAATATCTAAAAGATCAGCAAACTTAGCTGACTTAAGATAATCAGCCTCAACTCTTTTAACAACAAAAAACTCATCACCCTCATGAGGAAGTTTTCCCTTAGTAAAAAACAACTCCGACCTAGCTCTCTTTCACAAAAGTTAATATAATTGCTATGATAAACAATTCCACCACAATCTGTATCTTCATAATATACCCGTATTTTCACTCTAAACCCCCTTGTTTATAGATTTTATAAATTTAATATTTTAAATACTGCCTATAATACTGCCTATATTATCTAATTTAATAATTCTTGTTTTATCATCTTCCTTAATATATTTAGCATAAACTTGTAATGTAATTGATAAATCTTTATGACCTAGCATTTTAGATACCCAAAGTATATCAATTCCATTTTGCACATTTGAAATCATATGACTTGCAAAAGTATGTCTAAGATTATATAAACTTCTTTCTTTGATATCTATTTCTCTAAGTAGTTTTTTAAATCTTACATTTAAAATATCATGAGAGTAAAATGATTTTTTCAAATAAGATATGAATAGATTTTCATAATTTCCAGTTTCTTTATAAAGCTTTTTTAGCATAGTTTCTAACTGAGGAATCATATCAATATATCTAACACTTGATTGTGTTTTTACCTCCCCTACTTTACCGTTAACTATTGTTTTTTCTATAGCTATTCTTTTTTTATTATAATCTATATCTTTCCAAGTCAATGCAATAAGCTCCCCTGGTCTAATACCAGTTAAAAACATAAAGTAAATTATATAATATAAATTGCCTTTCGCAATAGATATTATTTCTTCTATTTCTTTAAAAGTAAACGGATTAACATTATCTTCTTCTTTAACTGCTAAAGTTTTCATTTTCTTTTTTATTGATAATGGTGACTTTACTCTTGTCAATGGATTTATTTTTATGTGATTATTTTGTAATGCTTTATCAAATATAGAATAAAATATAGAACGATACTTAACAACAGTATTTGGTTTATATTTGTTGAGTAATATTAATTGCCATTTCTCAAGTTCTATTGGTTTTATATTTTTTAATATATGTTTCTTAAAGTATGAGTTAATATGATTCTTAAAATGTGCAAAGTTTCTTTCATAAACATGCTCTCTTACAGTTCCTTTGTATACCTCAAAATATTGTATTGAAAATTCTTCCAAAGTTAACTCTTTTTCAAGGTAATCAATATCTAAATCACCAGTTAAAGCAGTTACAATCTCTGGAATTATAGAGTTTTTAATATATACTAGATTTTTATCATTAACTTTTAATTTAGTAGTTCTTCTATATCTTTCTTTGTTATAATAAAAATCTAGCCACCAATAATTATTTATTGATCTTATTGATATTTTTAAATTTCCATATACTACTTTTATAGAATCCACTTTTTAAATGACATTTTTTAGTATACGAGACGAAGTCTCACTTAAAATAATTGGCTCTTTTTCTATTTCTTTAACTTGATGTATAACTTTAAGTTTTTGAATTGGATTTCTTTTCAAATCTACAATACCAACTGATAGAAATACTATTCTTTCATTATCATTAATAAAGTAATGCTTATTTTTAATAAATATACCTTTTTTGATATAATTATCTATAGTTTTCTCACTTTTATTTAAAAAACCTTGCTACTGCCTTTTTAGTATTTAAGGAACTTATACTAATTTGTAATAATTCTACTAAATTACTCATTTGATTTTGTAAATTATCTAATCTTGTTTCAATTGTCATAACTTATCCTTTATTTATTGCTCTAAAAATATCAAATTCTTTTTTCTTAAAAATTCAATAAATAAATCATATTTAATTTTATTAACATCATTTATCATAAATTCCAACTGATTGCCAATGCGAAATAAAAAATATCCTATTTCTTTTTCAATTAAATACTCTTCTAAATCAAATTCAATGTCCATTGAATCATCATCACTATATATCGCTAGATTAATTTCTATTTTTCTATTCATCTTTTATCCTTTTATTATTTCAATAATAAAAATAATATTGGCAAAAAATAAAATGGTATAAAAAGCCATTTTTCAAATTCCTTATTCACCAAAATTCCTATTTGCTAAATCGCCTCTAACTACGGAAAAATTGATGTTTTTCTCATAAATTAATTCATCACCATCAAATAATTCCATTATCTTAGACCTATCATCAGCAAGAACTATCTCTCTTAATTCTCCACTTCTTTTTTTGTGAGTCAACTCTCTTAACGTATATCTACTATTAAGCAATTTATATAAAGTCATAGGAGCCAATGTCCTACTTGCACAAAATCTTCTAACTCTATTATGAGAATACCAAGCATTTATATATTTTTCTTTCTCTGTTAAAGTTTCTTGTTTTGAAAGTGGAAGAGTTTTATTAATATACTTCATTACATAAGCTGCTGCATTATTAACAACTAACTGTATATCATTTGCTTTCTTAGTCGAAGAAGTACTCATAAAAAGCCTATTAAATGACTTTTTGATTCCATCAACGTAGAGAAGAGGAACAAACATTAAAATATGAGCATGAGGTGTTCCATCTTCATGAGGTTCATTAACTCTATAATAATGCTTCATATACTTTGGAATACTTCTTAAACTTCTTTCATTTCTCAAGTCAGCAATCATCCTAGTTATTTCTTTTGCACCCTCACTTGGTGTGTGTTTTTCATCATCAATAAACTTTGGATTTCTTATTAATTTACCAGTTCTTGTATGTTTTCTTTTTCCATGATACTCACTTGGTAAAGTAACTGTCATAAAAATAGGAGTTAAAGAGTTAAACTTTGCCTCAGTTGCCATTGTATTAACTATATTTTGAATCTGAGCATAATACCTATTTGGATTATGATTTGATGAAACAATAAGATTTTTTAAAGGGATATCAATATTTCTAATTTTATCATGATAAAAAGTTGTTTTTAAAAACTCATCTTGTCTCTTTATTTTTTTTTGTACTTGATTAAAATTATTTTGAGATAAACCATAATACTTTACCTTTTTGTACACAACTTTTTTATAAGTAGGCAAGAAAAGCTCCTCATTCGCTTGACGCTCATTTGTCGCTTTTTCATTCTCTTTCTTTTTAGTATCCTGATAATTATTCAGTATGTTAGAAACTTCATTATTACTCATTTGGAATCTTTTTTAAATTTTCTAAATTAAATTCTAAACAATCTAAAGAATTAGACAAAGTATCTAAATCTTTTTTTAATATAGTAGAGATATTATTTATACTAGATAATAATGAATAAATATCTATATCAAGATATTCATTTGTGAATTTTTCCTTAGTATCATCTGGGTCAATAGTTAAAAATCTAATTGAATTAACTAAATCCATTAAATCAAATAATTTAAATCTATTTTTTGATAATATTTCTAACTGCTTCTTTAAAAAACTTTCTTCTACACTAGTCATTACTTCTCCTTTTTAAAACAAAACTAAAATAAAAGGGATTAAATTATTTTAGCTTTTTTAATTCCAGTTTTAAACTGCACTCATTGAAATATTTTGGCTAGAATACAAATTAACTGCTAATTCAATATTGCTATTTTCTTTACCTTTATAATTTTTGATGTTTGCTCATCCATTTTAATGTCGTAAAGCTCTGCCTTGAGAGCACCATTTTTTAATTTTATTTCTGAAATTAGCTGTAACCCATAAACAGATGGCTGTAATTCTCCTGTTTTTTTATCTATGAAAGGAGGTCTTTCATAAATTCCAATACATTTTCCTTTTACTACTAGTTGCATTTTTATTCCTTTTTTGATAAGATTCATTAATAAAACAAGAAGTACTTAATATAATTTAAAGTACCATTTATTAATTAGTACTAATATTATATTAAGTACTCTTAAACTAATATTAATTTTAAGGGATATTATGGAAAATAATAAGAAAACAGTTGGAAGACCAAAAATAAAGAATCCTAAAAGTATACAAATTAAAATTACTGTAACTGAAGATGAAAATCAACAATTAGAAAATATTTCAAAAAAATTTGGCATAAAGAAAACAGAATTATTAAGAATTTTTGCATTAGGTACTGATGATAAGAGCCCAAAGGATATCTATTTTCATAATAAAAGTTTTTATCCTTTTTCAAAGAAGTATAATCATTTTTAAATTCTTTAAAAGAAAGAGAGCTAGATTTAAGTGATTGTAATAATTACAGTTATCAAGATGAAACAACTTATAATGATTATGTAAAAATTTTAATAGAAAATGATATTTTAAAACACTATAAAGAAAAATTTAAAAATTTCAATATACAAAATTGTAAATTTACTACAATTAAACAATTATTTTCACATATAAAGATTTCCCTATATCTAAGTAGCTACAATATTTTAATTTTTAAAGAAAATATAAACAATAAGAATTTTCAATATGAGTATGATAATAAAATTTTTAAATCAGAACAAGAATTGAAAGAATTTCTATTAAAGAATGATGATATTTTTAAAGAAATAGAAAAAATAGATGAAAGTAAAACAATAATTTTATTATATGGTAAGAATTTGAAATTATTAGCTATTGCACCTTATAATAAAGAAATTACTAATGGTTATGAGCCAATAGTTTAATTAAAGAATCATCTGAATATGAAGTAATTTAGCTACCTATGCTGCCTAAAATTACTTCACTCTTTATCTTTTACTATGCAAAGTTATTTCTCACGCTATTTTCAAACAAGACACATAATAAATTTTTAATATACTGGACGTTGTATATTCTTTTAAAAAAAGAATCAAAAGGATTTCGTATAGTCATAATTAACTATGATGAAGAATTATAGTTAAGATATTTATTATAAATACAATTTATGCCCAAAATCCTGCCCAAATATAATTAAAAGAATATATATATAATATTAATTTATTATTTTATAGTGGCTAAAGTAGTGATTTTACGGGAATTGCAAAGTTAAATGCATTTTCATAATATACCCGTACTTGCATCTTTAAACCCCCTATTTATTGTACTTCTAAAAAAATTTATTATTAATTTTAAAATGCTTTGCATTTTAACAACTTCATATTATAGTAACTCAAAGAAACTATATATCTGTGTCTTATCTTAGATGGTACACAATACAATATTTAGTTATATTTTTATTAAGTAGTATATCCCTTATTGTATCTTGATTTTACAAAATAAAATATTGAGATATAAAAGCTATATAGTCAAAAAGATATCTTTTATTTTATATCTAAATATCTATAATTAAGTATATTTTCATTCTTCTTTCTTAAACTATTTAACTTAAGTTTAGTTAGAGATTGATAATCTTATATGAAAATGAAATAATTAAGAGGGAGATAAGAAAAGAAGAGTATAAAATTAAACTTTTATTCCCGTTAAAAGAAGTAATAGATTAAATCTATCCTCATTTTTTTAAGTTATGTATAAATAAATCAAAATAATTATTGTTAAATTTTTAGATTTAAGGAATAGCCCAGTCCTTTGACAATTTTGATAGACTTTTCTGGTATTTTTTTTCTTAATCTCTTAACTAAAGCTCTAATATTCATTAAAGTAGTAGGTTCACCTTCCCAAACATATTCTTCTATCTCTTCAAAAGAGAAAACCCTATGTATATCTTTTGCTAATAATTCTAGAAATAATATTTCTTTTTTGGCTAGATTTATATCATTACCATTTTTAGATAAATAGTGTTTAAGAAATAATCAAAATAAACACCATCCCCTAAATCTAATATCTTAATTTCACAATAACACAATTTTTTAACTTTATGAATAAGTTCATACATAAAAAATGGTTTCTTCAAGTAATCATTACAACCTATTTCATAAGACAACTTAATTTTTTCATATTCATAATTTGAGCTAATAATAATTACAGGTATATCTTTATGATACATACGAATAGTTTCTAATATTGAGATTCCATCTAAAGAAGGAACATTAATATCTAAAATATAACATTCATAGCCATCTGATATAGCACCTAAAGCTTCTTCTCCATCACAAAAAGTATCTACTTTATAACTCTCTTTAGTAAGTGAGTTTTTAATTAGATTACATAATCTTGTATTATCTTCAAGTACTAATATTTTCATTTTCTACATCCAATCTAATATTAAATTTTGTTCCAAAGGGTATGTTTTTTACAGAAATAATTCCATTCATTTTATCTTCTATAATAAGTTTTGCCATATAAAGACCTATTCCATGTCCATTTTTTTTTGTTGTAAAATATGGATTAAATATTTTTGATATATACTTAAAGGGAATTCCTCCTCCATTATCTTCAATATCAAGTTCTAGATATTTATTGACATTCTTTATGTTGATACGAATTAAACCTTTTCCCCCCTTTCTTTTTATTCTTTATTATCGCATCTTTTGCATTATTAACAATATTTAATAATATTTGCATTAACTCATTTTTATAACCCCAAACCATTAAATTTGTATTTTCTTCTACTGTAATATTTACATCAATATAATTAAATTTAATATTATGTTCAATGATTGACATCATTCTGTAAACTGCTTCACTTATATCAAATCTAATTTTCTTTGAAGAAGGCATTATAAACTCTTGAAAGTTACTTATTGTTTCAGTCATATATTTAACTTGAATCATAGTATCATTAACATATTTTGATTTTTTTTCATCCCCATTCTCATTATATAATTGCTCTTGTGCAATTGTTGCAATCTCAACTAAAGGAGATTTCCACTGATGAGCTATGGATGAAAATATTTCTCCAATTTCTGCTAATTTTGATTGTTGAATTATAAACTCTTGATGTTTTATTTTCTCTCTTAACGCAAATCTTTCTTTTGTTATATCTGTAAAAATAGTTACCGTACCACTGCTTTTATAAACATCTTCTGTATATTTCGTCTGATTAATAAGGTATATCTGTTCTTTATTGTCTGTATTTTTTAGTGTTACTTCATTATTTTCTAAAGTATTATTTACAAACTTTTTTAAGGCATCTACTAAAGAGTTTGCATTCGTAATCTTTTTAAGATAATCTTTTAGAGTTTTCCCTTTTATTTTAGGACAAGGAAGTTCCATCAAATTACAGAATCTAGAGTTTGAATCTACAATCCTACCTGTATCATCTTGCCATACAATTGGCGATTCAATTGCATCTAAGAGAACTTTATCAAATTCCATTCTTTGTTTTAATAACTTTGCGCTTTTAATACGTAAATAAATGTTATGAATTAAACCTGCAATTAAGAATAATAGAAATGGAGAAATTAGAAAAACAGAATCAATTAATTTTCTATGTTTATTAAAGAAAGTTTCTGGTGAATTTACATATTCTGTTTTAAAATTTAGATTTTCTATATTAAGTTTAAAGTTATGTAGCTTTTTATAATCAAAAATATATTTATAAATATCAAAAGTCTTTACAAAAGGTACTTTTATCTTGCCATTTATAATAGATAAAATATTTTTACCTGTATAAATACCTAACTTCTCTATTGGAACTAATTTCCCACCAGTTGAGCCTTTATTTAAAAAAAGTGTATCTGTAGTAAAAACAGGTATTGCACTATTATCAATCAATTCTGCAATTTCACTATTTCTATATAACTTGCCATATTTGTTATTATAAAATCGAATAAAAAAAACAGCTTCATTTGCTCTTTTTTTACTAAACTTTTCTTTTAACTCTAAAATTGTTGAAGACCTTATATAATTTACTTCAACTTTACTATTAATTTTATTAATTGTATTTTTTATAAAAATATCGGAATCATCACCATTTTCACTATTATCATTAATTATATATAGTTTCTTTAATTTTGGTATTAATTTTAAAATTATTTCTGAAATTTCTAGGATAGCTCTTTTCTCAAGTATTACTGAAACCTTATTTTGCAAATTGTATTTTTTTACTTCCTTTATTGAAAATTGTTCCGCTCCAACTGAAAGTATAAGCTCATTTGTAAAAATTTCAGAGTAATTTTTTAAAATAAAGTCATAAGCAAACTTATCAACAGCAACAACAAGGTCATATTTTTCTTTTTCTAATTGTAGTTTATAAAGATCTTTTAATTCTTTATAATATTTTTCTGATGAGATTCTTTTAGAATCCATATATAAAATTTTTGAGTTAATATTACTTGAATATATTACTTTTTCAATTCCTTTAATTACATCATCACTCCATTGAAAACCTCTATGATATGAATTAATTATTAGAATATTTTTACTTGTTGCAGCAAATGAATTAATACTAAAAAGTAAAAGTAAAAAAAGTGTTAAAAAGTTTATATAAGCTCTCATAAAGTTCTCCTAAAAATAAAATTATATCCAATAGAATAAAAAAAGAGAGTAAAAACTCTCCTTTTTACTCTTAGTATGTAAAATACATTTCTTGCAATTTATTTTTATTATTAGTTCTTTCTAAACCTAGCATTAATAAAATTCTAGCTTTTTGTGCATTTAAATTATCTGTTACAATAAAACCATACTTTTTATCATCAACTTCTGCATGTAAGTTTGTTCTACCTGAACCAACTCTTGAAGTTCTAGCAACAACTATTCCTTCTTTACTGGCTTTTGCTAAAGCTAATAATGTTTTAGGAAAAGGATTCCCATTTCCCATACCAGCATGAATAATTCCTTTTGCTCCTGCTTTAATAGCCGCATTTACAAAAATATCTGTATCTTGTGCATGTGCATATAGAATATCAACTCGTGGTAAAGAAGTTATTTTATCAATATCAAACTCTGTATCTTTTGTATGTTTTCTAAGACTTTGCATATAATAATATACTTTTCCATAATACACCATTCCAATTTTACCTGCATTTGGAGAGGTAAAAGCATTTACTAAAGATGTATTAGATTTAGTAACTTCTCTTGCACTATGGATTTCATCATTCATAACTACAAGAACACCTTTTCCAAATGTTTTTCTATCAATTGCAACACTTATAGCATTAAAAAGATTTAAAGGTCCATCAGCACTAAGTGAAGAACCTGATCTCATAGCTCCAACAAAAACAATTGGTTTATCGCTTTTAACTGTTAGATCTAAAAAATAAGCTGTTGATTCCATTGTATCAGTACCATGTGTGATAACTACACCATCAACACTATCTTTTTTAAGTAAAGTATTTACTCTTTTGGCAAGTTTTAGCCAAACTTTATTATTCATTTCTTGTGAGCCAATATTTGATATTTGCTCACCTTTGATATTTGCTAATTCATTAATAGCTGGAACTGCACTTAATAATTTATCAACAGTAACAGCGCCAGCTGAGTATGAGCTTTTTGTTGAAGACTCACCCGTTCCTGCGATTGTTCCTCCTGTTGCTAAAATTACAATATTTGGTTTAGCCATTAAAGATGTAGCACCTAAAAGCATTAAAATTATTAATTTTTGTAATATCTTCTTCATAAGTCATCCTTTTATAAGTGCTTTAAGAACAAAAGTCACTCAAAGCACTTATCTTTGTCATTACAAAACAATACCTGCTAACATAAATCCAAAAACAACACTAAGTGTAATTGCAATTACACCTGGAATCATAAAAGGATGATTAAATACGTATTTACCAATTCTTGTACTTCCTGTATCATCCATTTCAACTGCTGCTAATAGAGTTGGGTATGTTGGTAATACAAATAATGCACTTACAGCTGCAAAAGAAGCAATTGCTGTTACTGGATCTACTCCTAAAGATAGTGCTGCTGGAATAAGAGCTTTTGTAGTTGCTCCTTGAGAATAAAGTAACATACTTGCAAAAAATAGTGTTACTGCTAACATCCAAGGATATTTACCTAGAACATCTCCTGCAATACCTTTAATTTCAGCAAGATGAGCTTCAACAAAAGTAGTTCCTAACCAAGCAACTCCTAGTACACAAATACAAGCACTCATACCTGATTTAAATGTAGAAGAGTTAATTATTTTAGAAGTGTCAGTTTTAGTAAAATATGTAATCGCTGTTGCACAAGCTAACATAAAAACCATAATTGCAGCATTTCTTGGCAATGAGGGGTCTACGATAATTGCTACTTTTTTAGATATTAAAGTAGCATAGGTTACAACAGAAAAAATAGTAAATATGAAAATTCCAACTGATAGTTTTGCACCTTTTTTAATCTCAACATTTGACTCGCCTCTTAATTTAATTTGTCCTTTAGCTAGTCTATCTTGATACACTTCATCATCAACTAAATCTTTTCCAAGAAAATTACTTACAAATGCAGTAATCATACAAGCTGCAAAAGTCGTAGGAATAGTAATTGCTAATAATTCAATATATCCCACCCCTAGTGGCTCTAATGCTCCACTCATAAATACAACAGCTGCTGAAATTGGTGAAGCAGTAATAGCAATTTGAGAAGCAACAACAGCAATACCTAAAGGTCTTGAAGGTCTAATTCCTTGCTCTTTTGCAACTTCTGCAATAACTGGAAGTGTTGAGTATGCTGTATGTCCAGTACCTGCTAAGAGTGTCATAAAATAAGTAATAGCAGGTGCTAAGTATGTAATATGCTTAGGATTTTTTCTTAAGATTTTTTCTGCTATTTTTACCATATAGTCTAAACCACCAGCAGTTTGCATAGCAGCAACTGCTGCAATAACTGCCATAATAATTAAAATTACATCAATAGGAATACTTCCAGGACTCATACCAAAACCTAAAGTTAAGATAAGTACACCAAGTCCACCAGCAAAACCAATTCCTATTCCACCCATTCTTGCACCTAAAAATATACAAGCCAATACAACAATTATTTCTAAACTTAACATTATTTCTCCTTTTTATTTAAATAAATTTATTATTTTTTACAAACCATTCTTGGTTTAATCATATTTTCTGGTTTAATTAATTCATCAAGCTCTTCTTTTGTTAAAAGCTCTCTTTCTAAAACTATTTCATATACTGATTTTTTAGTTTCTAGTGCTTCTTTTGCAACAGAAGTAGAATTTTCATATCCTATTGTTGGATTTAAAGCTGTTACTAACCCAATGCTATTTAGAACTAATTCTTTACAATGCTCTTTATTAGCAGTTATTCCATCAATACATTTATAAGCTAATGTTTCAAATGCACTTCTCATCATATTGATTGAATTAAATAAGTTATATGCAATTACTGGTTCAAATACATTAAGCTGTAATTGTCCTCCCTCACTAGCTAAAGTAATAGTTAAATCTGCTCCAATTACTTGAAATGCAACTTGATTTACAACTTCAGGAATAACAGGGTTTACTTTTCCTGGCATAATTGAAGAACCAGGTTGAACTGCAGGAAGATTAATTTCATTAAACCCAGCTCTAGGACCACTACTTAATAGTCTTAAATCATTACAAATTTTGGAAATTTTCGTAGCTACTCTTTTTAGAACACCAGATATTTGAACATAATCTCCTGTATCTTGAGTTGCTTCAACTAAATCTTTTGCTGTTACAAATGGTCTTCCCGTTACATCTTGAAGTTTTTTCTCAACTAAACAAGCATAATCAGGATGAGAGTTAATTCCTGTTCCAATTGCAGTTGCCCCTAAATTCATCACTCTTAATAATTGTTGAGCTTCTATTAATCTTTGTATATCTTCATCTATCATAGTTACATAAGTATGAAATTCTTGACCTAGAGTCATAGGAACTGCATCTTGGAGTTGAGTTCTTCCCATTTTTATTACATCATTAAACTCAGCAGATTTTTTTACAAAACTTTTTTTCAAAACTTTCATTGCTTCCATTAACTCATAAATTTTTTCAAAAAGTGCTATTCTTAATCCAGTAGGATATGAATCATTAGTTGATTGTGATAAATTAACATCATTATTTGGATGTAAATATTTATATTCACCTTTCTCATGTCCTAATATTTCTAAACCTCTATTTGCAATTACTTCATTTATATTCATATTAACAGATGTTCCAGCTCCTCCTTGAATCATATCAACAATGAATTCATCATGAAGTTCACCTGCTATTATTTCATCACACGCTTCACAAATAGCATTTTTCTTAGCTTCTGCTAATAACTCTAAATCATAGTTTGCTAAAGCAACTGCTTTTTTTACTTTTGCTAATGAAGTAATAAATGTAGGAAACATGGAAAGAGATACTCCTGTTATATTAAAGTTTTCTTTTGCTCTTAAACTTTGTACTCCATAATACGCATCTTTTGGTATTTCTCTATCACCTATTAAATCATGTTCCATTCTTTGTGTCATTATCAATCCTTTTAATTTAGAATTAAACTTAAAATAAAATTATTTATATAGTTTAATCTTTTCGATTAATAAAGTTTATAACTTGAAAATGAACTAAAAGTGATGTTTTTATGATTTTAAAAAGAATTTTGAAATTTGTGAATAAATATTCATATAAAAAGTAAAAAGAATTAATTTAAAAGCCCCAAAGAAGTCTTTGAGGCTTGATTTTACTTAAAAACAGGGTGATTTTTTAATTTTTATTTTACCGTCGCTAATTTCCTCCTCATATAAGATATTTTATTTTGTAGAGGTAAATGTTTAGGGCAAGTATCTTCACAAGCTAAAAGAGTCATACAACCAAAAATACCATCATCATCTCCAACTAATTCATAATAGTCTTCATGAGTTCTTTCATCATGTGGGTCACATTCAAATCTAGCAACTCTATTTAATCCAACTGCTCCAATAAAGTTCTCATTCATAAGTTTTGTTCCACAAGCTGCTACACAGCATCCACACTCAATACAACGATCAAGTTCAAATACTTCATCTGCAACTTCAGGTTCAATTCTTTCCTCTAGATTAGATATATCAGTCTTTTTTGAAGTATGAATCCAAGACTCAACTCTTTTACTCATACCATCCATCCAAACACCAGTATTAACAGATAAATCTTTAATAAGTTTAAAAGTAGGCATTGGTAAAATCATAATCTCAGTAGGTAAGTCTTTAGTTAAAGTTCTACAAGCAAGTTTTGGTCTTCCATTAATCATCATAGAACAAGAACCACAAATACCAGCTCTACAAACAAAGTCAAAGCTTAAAGAAGGGTCAAGGCTTTCTCTTATTTTAGTTAAAGCTATATATATTGTCATACTATCTGTCTCTTTAATAATATAATCTTTAAAAGATGGTTTATCATTAATATCTTGTGGATTATATTTTAAAATTTTTACTGTTAATTGTCTTGACATTATTTATCTCCTAGTCTAATATTTTTTCTTTTATACTCTTCTTGAAGTGTAAAGGGCATAAGTGCATCTTGAATGTTATATCTATCTTGATCTTGTTCTTCCATTTTTTCTTCAATAGCATCAACTTCTTCTTGTCTTTTTGCACTTAAAGGATTTTCAATTAGATTCCCTTTAGCTCCATACCCTCTAAAACCAGGTGGTATCTCCATTTTCATAATATCAAGTTCTTCATAATCAATAGTTGGCATAGTATCTCCCTCATTCCAAGAAGTCAGAGTTCTTTTTAACCACTTTTCATCATCTCTTTTTGGATAATCTTCTCTTGTATGAGCACCTCTACTCTCAGTTCTATCTAAGGCACCTTTAGCAACACAAAGTGCTATTTTTAACATCATAGGAACTCGATATGCTTCTTCTAATTCAGGATTTACAAAAGAGTTTTTGTCTTGTATACTAATATTTTGTACATCTTTTAACAACTCTTCTAACTCTTTAACTGCAATTTCTAATCCCTTACCATCTCTAAAAATACCAACGTGTTTTTGCATTAAGACTTTCATTGCATTTTTAATAGTAAAAATATTTTTATTACCTTTTAAATTAAGCAACTCTTTCATATAATTTTCTTGTTTACTTACTTGTTTATGTATTACAGAAGTTTTAATATCAAGATCATTATCTATACAATAATTTGCAAAATAATTCCCAACTATCATTCCAGCAACAACTGTTTCAGAAACACTATTTCCTCCCAGTCTATTAAAACCATGCATATCCCAACAAGCTGCTTCACCTGCTGAAAATAGACCTGCTAAGTTTTGAGATTCACCTGTTGGTTTTGTTCTAATTCCACCCATTGAATAATGTTGCATTGGATGAACCGGAGCCCATCCTTTTTTACCTTCATCAGCTGGATCTATTCCTGCAAAACCTTCACAAATTTCTTGAACATCTCTTAAGTTTTTCTCAATATGAGAACGTCCTAAAATAGAAATATCTAACCATAAATGTGTTCCATAAACAGAGTCAACACCTTTACCTTTTCTCATATGTTCCATCATTCGTCTTGAAACAACATCTCTTGAGGCTAAATCTTTTTTCTCAGGTTCATAATCTGGCATAAATCTATGTCCGTCTTTATCTCTTAAAACTCCACCATCACCTCTACATCCTTCTGTTAATAAAATTCCTGATGGGAAAAGTGGTGTTGGGTGAAATTGTACTGCTTCCATATTTCCAAGTTTTGCAATACCTGTTTCTAAAGCAATGGCTGTTCCAATTCCTTCACAAATAACTGCATTTGTTGTAATTTCATAAATTCTTCCATATCCCCCAGTTGCAATTAATGTTCCTTTTGCAACATAAGCTACTATTTCTCCCGTAATTAAATCTCTTACAATTGCCCCATAACATCTATTTTTTTCATGAATAAGAGCTATTGCTTCTTTTCTATCTTCAATATTAACATCTAATTTTAAAGCTTCATTTGCTACTGCAAACAACATTGTATGTCCTGTTGCATCTGCTGTATAACAGGTTCTCCACTTTTTAGTTCCACCAAAATCTCTTGCTGTTATTAAGCCATGTTTATCATCTGCTTCATGTATTGTTGTTTTTTTTGTATTGATTACTGCTTGATGATCACCTTTTTGTATTCTACTCCAAGGAACACCCCACGCAGCTAATTCTCTAATTGCTTTAGGCGCAGTTGTTACAAACATTCTTGCAACTTCTTGATCACAGCCCCAATCACTTCCTTTTACAGTATCACTAAAGTGAATATCTTCATTATCACCTTCACTCATTTTTGCATTACCTAAAGAGGCTTGCATTCCACCTTGAGCTGCTGCACTGTGCGATCTTTTTACTGGTACTAAACTTAAAACTGTTGTACTTAATCCTTTTTGTGCAGCTGCTACTGCTGATCTAAGTCCTGCTAACCCACCACCTATTACTAATGCATCACAATATTTAATTTTCATTATTTAACCTTTACTTATATAACGTTTGATGCACTTGTGCATTATTAGGTACATATTTAACATTACCATCTTGTTCTAGTCCAATTTTTACATAAGCTAATAATGTAATAAAACCTAAAATTAAGAAGAAGTAACTTATTATTTTTTTAATTTTTATTAGATTTTTTCTTGTTTGTTTTGGATTACTTCCATCAAACCATCCCCATTTCATTGCTGCTCTATATAATCCAACTGATCCATGTATCTCAACACTAATTAATAAAACTATATATAAAGCCCACATATATTCACTTGTTACTCTATGTGCACTTGCATATGGTCCTATATTTTCAGGTTGTGTAAACATTATATATAGATGTATCATTGATAGAAACATCATTACTGCTCCACTAATCCATTGGAACATCCACATTGATGTATCACTATGTTTCATTAGTTTAGTATGTTCTTTTACTCTTAAGTATGTTCTGTAACTTGTTGGAAATTTTCGTACACCTAAAATTGCATGTACTATAAATATACAGGTAATAAAAAATACTATAACACTAACAACTGCTGGTATTCCACCTTCAAATA
Organism: Arcobacteraceae bacterium; assembly: GCA_965224485.1. Taxonomy (GTDB): domain Bacteria; phylum Campylobacterota; class Campylobacteria; order Campylobacterales; family Arcobacteraceae; genus NORP36. Next base: position 117,976 of record CBDCZH010000023.1, read on the forward strand.
AAAAATCAAGTTCAAATAATTTTGTAACTTTATACATTACATCTTCACCTAATAATATAGTTGATACAAATAACATATGTCCCATCATAAATAGTGCTAGTACTACTCCTGATGCTGTTAATAATTTATCTAATTTTGCGGGTACTCTACTTTTCTTACCTTGAGAATCTATTCCCATATATGATTCTATTACTTTCTCCATCTTTGCCTCCATATTAAATATATTTTTTATTTGAAGAAGTTTATTCTTTTGAAATGACTTAAAAGTTATTTTTTATTAATTTATTAAAAAATATGAAATAGTTAAAATATGAGAAGAAAAGGTAATTAGTGGAATAATATGAGGTGAAAAAAGTAAGGAAATATTCTTTTGGTGCACTTTCTAAATCTTTTCTCATGTACTAAAACAGACCTTGATTATCATGAAAATTTTAAAACTAAAGTACAATCCAGAGAAATAGTATTAGAATATCTAGAAATACTGGGTTATCTTATTTGTATTTCTAGATTATTACCTCTAAATAAGATTACTTAATTATTTTTTCACTAAGAAAAGAAAAGAAATAAAATTTATCAGGGTTTAAATAAATATCTATATTTTTTATATCAAATTCTATAAAAACATTGCATTTGATTATTATTTGTGTATTTTCTATTTTTGTATATATTAAGCTTTCAGCTCCTAAATGTTCAATCATATCAATATATATATTTATCTTGATACTATTTGTGAAATCTTTAAAAGAAATATCTTCTGCTTTAATACCTAAAAAGATTTTATTTTCATCTATTACATTCTTTAACATATGCGTTTTATTATCTATTTTAATACAATTATTTTCTACTTTTAATTCGATTATATTCATAGGAGGAGAACCCATAAATTTAGAAACAAATACCGTCTTTGGTTCTTTATATATTTCAGATGGAGTACCAATTTGTTCAATAATACCGTTATTAATAAGTACAATCTTATCAGCCAACGTCATTGCTTCAACTTGATCATGAGTAACATAAATAGAAGTAATACCCAACTTGTCATGAAGCTTTCTAATTTCTATTCTCATTTTATGTCTTAATTTTGCATCTAAGTTTGATAAAGGTTCATCAAATAGAAAAATCTTGGGTTCTCTTATTATTGCTCTTCCCATTGCTACTCTTTGCTTTTGTCCACCACTTAACTCATTTGGTTTTCTTTTTAAAAGCTCTTCTATTTGAAGAATTTTAGATATATTTTTAACTTTTTCTAAAATTATCTCTTTATTTATTTTTCTATTTTTTAAACCATAAGATAAATTTTGTTCAACATTCATATGAGGATAAAGAGCATAGTTTTGAAAAACCATTGCTATATCTCTATCTGCTGGAGTAACATCGTTAATTAATTTATTTGAAAGAAATATATCACCTTTAGTAACTTCTTCTAATCCTGCAATCATACGAAGAAGAGATGATTTACCACAACCACTTGGTCCTACAATAACAACAAACTCACCTTTTTCTACATGAAGATTTATATTCTTAATAATATTATTTTTGTTGTAAGTTTTTGAAATATTATTTAGTTCTAGATATGCCATTACTTTCCTTATTTTTCTGAATCTACTAGGCCTTTAACAAACCATTTTTGAAATAGTACAACTATTAATACTGGGATTATAAGAGATAAAATAATCATCGCAAATGCTTTATTATATTCAGGTAGATAACTACCTTCAAAGTTACTTTGATAGATTTCTTTTATTCCTAAAAGTATAGTTGAATACTGAGGATCTGTTACCATCATAATGGGCCATAAATATTGATTCCAACCTACAATAAACATAACAATAAACAAAGAAGCCATCATTGTTTTAGATAAAGGTAAAAGTATATCAATAAAAAATTGCCAGCTATTTGCACCATCCATTTTAGCAGCTTCAAGAAGCTCATCTGGAATTGATTTATAAAATTGCCTAAAGAAGAATGTACCAGTTGCAGAAGCAATTAAAGGTATAATTAAACCTGTATAAGAGTTTAAAAGATTTAACTTAGCAAGTACTTCAAAAGATGGAATAATTCTAACTTCAATAGGTAACAGAAGTGTCAAAAAAATTACCCAAAAAAGAAAATTTGCCATTTTAAATCTAAAATAGACAATTGCATATGCTGCCATAGATGAAATAATTACCTTTCCAATTGCAAATCCTAAGGCCAGTATTAAAGAGTTAAGAATCATCTTAAGTGCTGTTATTTGCTTCGTATATCCATTATTATCAAATAAGATACTTTTATAAGTATTTATAAAATTATCTCCTAATGTAAATTGTAAACCATAATTTAATATAGTTTCAGGAGAATGCGTTGAAGAAGCAAATATAACCCATATTGGCAATAAAAATACTAAAGAAGATAATATTAAAAATACATGAGATAGAAAATCAGAAATTTTAATAATGAATCCTTTTTTCTAAATATTTAAATTGAATCACTGTTAAAAGTAATATAAAAATCATTAAAATAACAGATTGTGCCGAAGCACCTCCAATATCTGCGCCTAAAAAACCATCTTGATATATTTTATAAGCTAATGTTTTTGTCTCTCCCATAGGAGCACCTTTTGTTGTTGTATCAATTAATCCAAAAGTCTCAAAAAATGCATAAATAATATTTGTTATAAGAAGAAAAAATGTAGTAGGTGCAAGAAGGGGAAATACTATGCTCCAAAATCTTTTATTATCACTTTTACAATCTATTAAGGAAGCTTCAAGTATTGATTTAGGAATACTTTGTAAACCAGTTAAGAAAAAAATAAAGTTTACACTAATTTGTTTCCAAGAAGCAATAAATATCAACATTATTTGTGCGGCCAAAGGATCACGTTTAGGTTCAAAGATTATTCCTAATTCATTTATAAAATCATATAAAGCTCCATTACTTGCACTAAAAAAGAAAGAAGCAATTAATCCTACAACAGCAGGTGCAATAGCATAAGGCCACATAAACAATGTTCGATACAAGCCCTTTTTCTTGATTATTCTATCTGTCTTATATGCTAAAAACAGCCCAAGAGATAAGGAAATAAAGGTTATAGAAAAGGAAAAAATTAATGTAAAAATTACACTTGATAAATATTCTTGATTAAAAATAACATCAACATAATTATCAAACCAAACAAACTTAGAACTTATTCCAAAAGCATCTTCTATAATAAAAGAATAATATATTGCCGTAACTGAAGGCCATATAAAAAAAATAAGTATAATTGACATTTGAGGAAGGATAAATAAATATGGAATAAATTTATTATTAAAGGTTACTTTTTTCATATATCTTGTGTACCTAAAATTAGGTACACTCTTCTCCTTACTTATATGTTCTAGAAAATTTATTTAACAACTTGTTACCTTTTTTATCTATATTAGATAAGGCTTCTTTAGCTTCTATTTTACCATTTAGAATCTTTTCAAATTCAACATGCATTATTTCTCTTATTTGAACATAGTTCCCTAGTCTATATCCTTTAGTCCATTCTTTTGTAGGAAGACTTAACTGTTTAATACCAATTTCAGCATCTGGAATTCTTTTATAATAACCATCATCCCTAGCCATTTTATAAGCAGCTTTAGTTATAGGTACATATCCAGTTTCTTTATGCCAAAAATACTGATTTTTTGCATTTGAAAGATATTGTAAAAAACTTGCAATACCTTTGTATTTATCATCATTCTTTCCACTAAATACAAAAAGTGCAGCTCCTCCAATAAATGTTTGAGCCCCCTCATCTATATAACGTTTCCAATAAGGAAGATAAGATGTACCAAATTTAAATTTTGCACCTTTTTTTAAACCACCAAATGAACCACTTGATCCCAACCACATAGCAACTTTCTGATCATAGAAAGCCTGTTGATTATCACCCCATCCTTTTCCATAATACTTATAATATCCTAGCTTACTCCATTGATAAATCTTATTCCAGTGATATTGCATAGCAGTGTTATTATAATTTAGTTTACTTGCTAAGCCATCAAAACCATTATTTTTATCTGCTAATTTAATATTATGTCTTGATTGAAAATTTTCTGCAAATATCCAAGGGCTATGACTTTGAGAAAGTCCAATATAACCATTAGCTTTTAGTTTTTTTGAAATTAATTCAAATTCCTCCCATGTTTTTGGAGGATTTTTAATACCTACTTTTTTGAAAATATCTTTATTATAATACATTACAGGAGTAGAACTATTAAAAGGAGAACCAATCATTCGACCGCTAGAATCAGCATAAAAGTTTCTAACTCCACTTATATAGTCATTTGCATTAAATTTTACTCCATATTTGTCAAATAAATCAGCCACAGGATAAACAACACTTTTAGCATTGATTATAGTTGCAGCACCTGCATCAAATATTTGAATGATATCAGGTGATTTATGCGCTCTAAAAGCAGCAATCCCTGCAATCATCGTGTCCTCATAACCACCTTTATATATTGGTGTTATTTTAAATTGATTTTGCGATTTGTTAAAGTTATCAGATAGTTCATTAACAACCTCTCCTAATCTTCCTCCCATTGCATGCCAAAAAGAAATATTAGTAGTGGCATTAAGTGTTATTGTAAAAAGTGCAATAAATAAAAGTGCTTTTAATCTCATGTTATCTCCTTAAATTTTAGTGATTATGTCATTAAATTATTACAAGTTAGTTACATTACAGTTATAAAAGAGGAAGTTTCATATAAAATTTATTTTAAATTATTTCAATATAAAAAAACTTTAACACATTGTTTAATTATTCAAAATAAATCTATTATATTTTAAAGGTATTCTTATTTTAAGGGCAGTAGTATCAGTCTTTTGACATCAAGTATTTAGTTATTATTATTTGTATTTAGTCATAGACAGTTAATACAAATCCCTTATTTAAGGGATTCATATCGTTATTTGTAGTTAAAAGAAGGTGTTTATATTTAATTATCCCATTGGATACATAATATCTTTTTGTATTTCTTTAATCTTTCCTAAAACATCAGAACTCAAATCTAAGTTTAGTGCAGCTAAACTATCTTCTAAATGCTCAATCTTTCTAGCTCCTATAATAGTTGAAGCTACAAAATTAAACTGTTTTGTCCATGCTACGGCTAAAGTAACAGGTGAGATATTTATCTCTTTTGCAAGTTTTACGTACTGTGTACAAGCTTTTATTGTTTTTTCATTTACAAACTTTGTTGCCATTGCTTGAACTCTTGGATTTTTATTACTCATATATACACCAAATCTTGAATCTTTTGGGAATAAACCTGAATTATATTTTCCACTTAACATCCCTGCTCCTATTGGAGAGTATGGTAATAATGAAATCTTTTCTTTTTGACAAAGTATTGAGATTTCATCTAAAGCTCTTGGATTAATTAGTGAAAAATTATTTTGTATTGATTCAAATCTTGCTAAATTATTATATTTTGAAATCTCATTGGCTTTACTTAATCCATAAGCTGTATCATTTGAACTACCAATATATCTTACTTTACCTTCTTTAACTAAGTCATCAAAGGCTTTAAGTGATTCTTCAATAGGCACAACTTCATCAGGCCAGTGCATTTGATATAAATCTACATAATCAGTCCCAAGCCTTTTTAGTGAGCCTTCAATTGCTTTTTTAATATGAAAAGAGTCAAGGGAAGTTAAACCATGACGAGTAGGAGGAACAAACCAACCTGAAGCAGCTCCTGAAACTTTTGAGGCTAAAATAATAGAGTCTCTTTGTTTAGTTTTAAGCCACTTCCCTACTATTATTTCTGTATCTCCACCAGTTTCAACTTTTGGAGGTACTGGATATAATTCAGCTGTATCAAAAAAGTTTATACCTTTGTCATAAGCTTCATCTAAAATTCTAAAAGCTTCTTTTTGTGTAGTACTGCTTCCAAAAGTCATAGTTCCTAAACAAATAGGACTAACTCTTAAGCCTGTTCTTCCTATATATCTATGTTTCATATTTATCCTTATTATTAAAGATAAATTATACCCTTTTTCTTTGAAAGAAAATTTATTCCATAATACAAATTTCTTTTTTAAACATATGTAAAATAGTATTATATAAAACAATACTAACAACCACAGATAAGATAAATATAAAAATATATGCTAAATATATATAAAAACTCTCTTTTGTTTGTTCTAAAATTAAAAGTGTAGCTAAAGTAATAGTAGCAAGAGGAAAAGTAAAAGCCCACCAAGATATAAAAAACTTAATGTTTAAAAAGTTTTTATACATAAAGAATAATAAAAAAGTAAAAAACAGTGCAATATTAAATAAAACTAAGGCAAAAAAATCTATATCGTTCGTTAGTTTAAAGTATGCTAAAAACCCTACTGATGGAGGAGCTATAAAGATAAAAAGTGTTGGTATAAACTTAGCAGCAAATGCTTTATGAAAAATGATTCTATTTAATATGATAGATAACATAATTATCCAAAAAAAGATTCCAATTGAAAAATAAAACATTAAAATAGAACTAGGAAAATATGAAACTCCCCCTACTGGAACAATTAAATTTCCAACTATTGGTATAAACCAAGCAGGATTTGAGTGTTGCATTTCCAAAGATTTACTAATCCAAAAACTTAAAGTATAAAAAGTTAGAAAAAGATGTAATATGGCACCTATTAAAAATAAGATATAGGAGATGTCAGTATTTATTGATTTAAACAAAATTGAAATTAAAACAAAAGAGATAGAAATTGAAGCAAAAAAGTTTATTCTTATTGGATGGGCGAACTCAGCTCTAACTTCTTCTTTATATTTGAAAAATTTTATAATATATGTAAAAAGAATTATAAAAAATAAACCAATTGTAAAATAAGAAAAAGCAGAAGCTAAAAAAGAGGGAAAACCCAATAATTCATGTGCTCTTTGATAAACAATACTTAAACCAGCTAATCCCATAATAACTGCAAACATCATTACAGGGAAAAATTGTAACCTTGTTGGTATCTTTTTTATACTCTCTTCATTCATTTTAATATTCCTTTGTTATACTTTCATATATAAAGGTTTAAAATGGCAAAAAAACAAGAACTAATCAACTTTAAAAATAAAAATATTACTTTTGAAGAAAACTCTATTACTTATCAAGTCTTAAATTTAAGAAAACCAAAAATGATAGTTGAACTTGCCAGTTTTTCAAAAAATAGTTTTATTAAGAATAAAATAATTCCTTTTGCACATTTACCTAAAAACATAAAAATACTTGTAAAACCAAACTAGGTCTTAAAAGCGTAATATACCCTTTCAAATGTTAAAATTACCTAAGAAGAATTATAAGATTAACTTATATTTATTACTTCCGTATCTAAATACTCAAAGTTTATATTCTTTATAAAACACTCTTCTTTTTTTAAATATTGGCTAAGAATTTTTAAAGCTCCCCCATGAGAACAAATAAGTATATTTTTATTTAAATCAAGAGAGTTTATAAACGCTACTATTCTTTTTGTAAAATCAAGAAAAGACTCTTCACATATATATTCATGCCAAGATTCTTGTGACTTTAAGTATTTTTGTTTAAAACAAGGAAGTTTTGAGACTTCATCAAAATTTTTCAATTCAAACTTATCTTTAAATTTCACTTCTCGTAAACGAATATCCTTTTTATAAGTAAACCCCATTTTATCTAGTGTTTGAGTACAACGTAAAAGATCTGAGCTATAAATTTCATCAAAACTTTGTTTTTTTAAGAACTCTATTTTTTCTTCTTCAAATAAATTTTCATCTAAAATAATATCACTATGTCCTATATATCTTTTTTGCAGCTTTTTTTCTAAAGCCCCATGTCTTAAAAGAGTTACAGCCATAAAAGTACAAGTAAAAATAAAAACAACTCACAGCACTCTAGTGTACAACCTAAAACATCTCCATTTATAAAACCTAAGCTATTTTTTACGAAGTTTATAAATAAAAATCCAAAAACTAAAGAAGATAAAAAGAGATAAATAAAATCAAATCCTATAAGAAAACTTCCAAAAACCATACAAAACAAAGAAGAAATAAGTAAAATTTTTAAACTCAAACCTTCTTTTAATAAATTCACGAAAGATGATTTGAAATCTTTAAAATATACTAAGAAAACAAGCAATAATCTACTTATTATTAAAACAGCTAAAAAATATAAGATAAAATCATTTATAAACATATATACTATTGTTGAAATTTTACAAATAGTAAAAACACAAGAGTACAATAAGCCCATAGCCCCAATTGTAGGCTCTTTTATAACTGCATAAGCATCTTTATCTCCATGTTTGGCATAAGAAGCATCAACTACATCAATTATAGCCTCGGTATGAATAAAACCATACAAAAGCATATAAAAACAAGCACTTAATATTGCTGCTAAATAAGAAAGATTTTCTAAAAGAGTAAAAAGACTTATACTTAAAACTCCAAGAACAAGCCCAACTAAAGGTAAAAAAGAAAGCATATAGGCTAAAACTTTTTTATTTGATAAATCATCTTCATCTTTAAAAGACATAGGCAAAATTGAAAAATATGAAAACGAAAATTTAAAAGCTAAATAGATTTTGTACATGGTACTTTTTTCATAATTTTTTTCCAATCTCTGTTGAATTTTTTCTTTATAAAGGGTACTAAATGTGGTACTTGACAGCCTGCACAGTTTTGATGAATATAGGTATCACCTTCAAATTGGGCCCCATCTATTGAATCAATACTACAATATGAAAAAAGTTTCTTTTTTCTAACTTCTTTAAAACCCTCATCATTAAATCTAAAATTAGAACAGGCACATAAATAACAGTTTAAGTTTTCCATTTCATGACATTTTTTATTTTTTTCATATAAAGGACAGAAATCTTTTTCTTTTTTTACCATATTGTCATATTCAAAATATTTTATAACTTCATCATCACTAAGATGAGTTAGTTTCTTCATAATTATTTCATGTTTTATTGCATGTTTATCAAACCAGTCTAAATATGCCACTTTATTCCTTTATTGCTTTTATTATCTTTTTTATATCTAATTTAGCTTTAAAGTTTTGTATAAAAGAATTTATAGTTTTTTCTTTAAACTTAGAAAAATTAAAACTCTTGTAGTTTTCATTGATTTCTGTAAAAATTTTGTCTCTTAAGTTATCATTATCAAAAATTGCATGTAAAAAAGTGCCTTTGATTCTTTTACTTTCATAAGATATTGGATATTTTGAACTACTTCCATGATGAATTTCAAAACCTTCTATTTTGCAAGAGAAAATTTCATATGTATCTTTTTTTAGTATTTTTTCTTTTTCAAAAATAATAACATCATTTATATAATCAAAACCAAGCTCTTTTAGGGCTTTTTCATTCTCTAAGCAGTATTTATCTTCTAAAGAAGAAAATAACATCTCATAACCGCCACAAATACCTAAAATAGTTTTTTCATAGTTTTTTATATTTTCAAATAAAGATATTTGTTTTAACCATAACAAATCTTTAATCACTAACTTCGAGCCAGGAAGAATAAGTAAATCATACTTATCTAAAGATACATTAGTTTGTATAAAGTGTACATTTATTTGACTATCACAAATTAAAGGCTCAAAATCATTATAATTACTCATAGTAGGATAAGCAATAACTCCTACATTTATAATAGAGTTTTTAGTATCTTGCGAATAATTCATCAAAGAAGCTGAGTCTTCAAAACCTAAGTTAAAAGGAGTATAAGGTAATACTCCTAAAACTGGTATTTTAAAATCTTCTTCTATTATTCTAACACCCTCTTCAAATAAAGAAATATCTCCACAAAATTTATTTATTATTACACCTACAATATTATTTCTAATTTTAGAAGGAAGTAGATTATAAACTCCATAAATTGAAGCAAATACACCTCCTCTTTGTATATCAGCAACTAAAATAATCTTAGTATTATACGTATCTGCTATATAAATATTTGATAAATCTTTATCCATTAAATTAAGCTCAACAGGACTTCCTGCACCCTCACATATCAAACAGTCATATTTTGAGTTTAAATACTCATAAGCTTTATTAACTGAGGGTTTTAAGTTATCTAAGTTTTTATAATAAGACCTAACTTCAATGTTTTTTACAACTTTTCCATCAACTATTAAAGAAGCCATAGAGTTTTTACCAGATTTTAAAAGAACAGGATTTAAATGATAAGAAGTAGGAACACCTAATACTTGTGCTTGAAAATACTGAGCAACTCCTATTTCACTTCCATCATCACAAACATAAGCATTATTTGAGACATTTTGTGCTTTAAAAGGAGCAACACTTATGCCTTCTTCTTGTAAGAGTTTTCCTATAACAAAAGTAAGAGTAGATTTTCCAGCATCACTGCTTGTTCCAAAAATTGATATATTTTTCATTATTTTAGTTTAATTCCCAAGCCTAATTTTACTTCATATACTTCAGATGCTAAACTTGCTACTTTTTGTCCAACTATTCCACTTAAATCAACAAATTTTCTTGATTCTTTATCATTTGGAATTACCCCATGGTTTACATCATTTAAAACAAAAACTATATTTGTTTTTATTTTGCAAAGTAAATCTATTTGTTTTAAAAAATACTCTTCTTGCTTTTCTAAGTTATTTAATATCCACATAGAAAGACAGTCAACTAAATAAGTCTCATTTTCTTTTATAACTTGTTTTAAATCAAAACTCTCTTCTATGCTTATGAATTTATCTTTTCTTTGCTTTTGATGTTTTAAAAGCTTCTTTGCCATCTCTTTGTCATTATATGAATTATCATAGGTTGCTAGATAAAATGGTTTTTTATTTTTTGATAATTCTAGGGTTTTTTCTTCAGCTAATTTTGACTTACCTGATTTTTGACCTCCATAAAAAAGTATTATCACAGTAAAAACTCTTCAACTTTTTTAGTTATTTGTTCTTTATTAATACCATTTAAATAAGCATATACTAAAGCTGCCCCTGCCCCAACTCCTTCTTTTGCCTCACCCTTATCATAAAGTTTAAGTGCTGCATGTGAAGATAAAGAAAAATCAAAATCAGCATAATAAGCATTGATTTTGAAATCAAGCATTTCTAAAAGCTCTTTAATACTAGAGTTTTTATCATCATTTACCCATTTTGTTGTACATAATGCTAAGTTTGAAGTAGAAAAAGAAGATAAAGCATTCATTGATTTTAAAAATGAATTTATTATTAATAAAACAGCTACCATTTGTGTACCACCAGCTAATATAATTTTCTTTTTATTATTAAGTCCTAAAACAAAACCAGCAGTAAAAATAAGCATATTATCTGATACTTTTCCTAAAATTGCGAAAATATCATCACCTGCTTTGATATTTTTCAATGCTTGATTAATAGTTTGATCTCTTATAGAAGAAGGAACATCTTTAAAAGAAGAAGAAAATAAATCAACGCATTCATAGCCTAAAGCCATAGCACTAGCTGCTGCTGTTGTTGTACCACTTGGAACTGATTCACCTAAAATTATATAATCATTTTCATCTGTATAGTTTTGACCAAAACTAAGTGCTTTTTGAAAAACTTCTTGGGCATTTATGTTAGCACCACTTGAAATTTTATCACTAGCTTTTATATCAAAATCATGTATTTTAAAATAATCAATTTTTGGTTTATGTAAAAGACCTAGGTCTAATAATTCAAGAGAAGAATAAGGTTTTAATAAATGAACAGCTCTAGTTATAAGAGCAGGAGTAGGAACACCTTTAGAAGTACTAGCAACTTCACCTAAACTTCTAACTTCTCCTGTACATAAAAACTCAGCATCCAAACTTGGTGTTAAATACATTTTTCCAGGGATTCCAGCTTGTGTAATACCTTTGATTGAAGAAGTATCACTATTACTTAAACTCAATAAAAATGTAGCTTTTTTACCACGTAAACTCTCAATAAAATCAGACTTGCCCATAATATTTTTAATCACTTTAAAACCTTATATTTCTCATATTTAAAAGTATTATATAACAATATTTTGTAATATCTTTTGAATGATTTTAAGAATGTTATAATTTAGAAATATAATACTTATATTTAAATAGTTCGATGAGAAGAAGAAGATAAGTTCTTTTTTACTAAATTAATTAGGCTAAATGATTTACTTACTTTATAAGTGTAAAACACAATTTAATTATAAAATTTACTTATGTCAAAAATAAATAATTTATTAATATCTTACTTAAAGTATGTTAATTAGCCACTTTTTTCATTTAAGTTTAAGAAAATAACGATACTATACTCATAATGATAACTACTATTATAAAGGAAAAGTATGTTTATGAGTCTTAAGATAAAAAATAAGTTGTTAATAATTGTTTTGTCCACAATTATTATTATTTCAAGTATTATTGCAATCAAGTCTATTTTTGCAATTAACTATTTAACCCAAAAGAATATACAGAATTACAAAAAATCTGCCTATTTAGAAAAAGAAGAAGAATTAAAAAATTATATTTCAATAGTTTATACAGTAATTCAAACGTACTATGAAAAATCAAAACAAGAAATATCAAATAATAATTTAGAAAATATTAAAAAAGAGTTATTAAATGAAATATCTCATATAAAATATTCAAAAGATGGTTATTATTGGATTAATAATACTGATGGAATAATGCTTATGCATCCATATAAAACTAAGTTAATAGGTAAAAATTTACTTACAAAAACTGATGCACATGGTAATTTTTATTTTAAAGAAATGATTAAAAAAAGTTTAGAAAATGATAAAGGTGCTTTAGTTACGTATTCTTGGCAAAACTCTGATAAAACAGTTAATAGAGAGAAGTTCTCTTATGTTAAAAGATTTAAAGAATGGAACTGGATAATTGGAACTGGTGCTTATGTTGATAATATAGAAAATAGAATTCTTGTTATGAAACAACATGCCCAAGAAGAAATTGCAGATATTATTTGGCAAATTATTCTAATTTCATTAATTGCAGGAGCTTTGATTTCTTTTTTAATTATTTATATTTCTAAAAAAACAATAATACAACCTATTGAAGAATTTCAAAAAGGTTTATTAGGATTTTTTGCTTATTTAAATAAACAAAGAGATGATGTAGAAGAGATTAATATTAATACAAAAGATGAAATTGGCATGATGTCAATGAATGTTAATAAAAATATTCAAAAAACAAAATTATTAATAGAAGATGAAAAAGTTTTAATTTCTAAAACTTTAGTTTTATTAAAAGAGTTAGAACTTGGAAATTTATCACAAAGAATAGAGGTAAAAACTTCAGATTCTTCATTAAATGAACTTGCAAATCTTTTAAATAAAATGGCTGATAATTTTGAATTTAATATAGACTCAGTATTGAAAGTTTTAGATGAATATACTCACTATAATTATTTAAATAAAATTGATACAAAAAATACAAAAGCGCACTTGAAACAATTGGGAACTGGTCTTAACTCTTTAGGTGATTCAATAACAGAAATGCTAAAATATAATAAAAGAATTGGATTAACTCTAAATTCATCATCTGCTACTTTACTTAATAATGTAGAGACTTTAAATATAAGTTCAAACTCAGCTGCAACTTCCCTAGAAGAAACAGCAGCAGCTTTAGAAGAAATAACAAGTACAATAATAAACAATAATCAATCAATTAGTCAAATGTCTACATATGCTAGCTCCTTAACCCAATCAACAAAAAATGGTCAAGATTTAGCAAATAAAACAATGCAATCTATGGATGAAATCAATGAACAAGTTATATCAATTAATGATGCAATTACAGTAATTGATCAAATTGCATTTCAAACAAATATTTTATCACTTAATGCAGCAGTAGAAGCGGCAACTGCTGGTGAAGCAGGAAAAGGATTTGCAGTGGTTGCACAAGAAGTTAGAAATCTAGCAACTAGATCAGCTGAAGCTGCAAAAGAAATAAAAGAATTAGTAAACAGCGCAAATATTAAAGCCGCCGAGGGTAAAACAGTATCACAAAGTATGATTAATGGTTTTTCAAAGCTTAATGAAAATATTAGTAAAACATTAAATTTAATAGAAGATATTTCAAACTCTTCTAAAGAACAACAAAGTGGTATTGAACAAATTAATTCAGCAGTATCCCAACAAGATCAACAAACACAGAAAATTGCATTAGCGGCAAGTGAAACATATAATATAGCAATTGATACTTCAGGTATATCTAAAAAAATTGTTGATAGTGTTAATGAAAAAGAATTTATTGGTAAAGATGAGATTCAAGATAGAAGAAAAAGTAGTTTAAGTTTAAACTATCAAGGTAGTGAAAGAAGATCTTCTGAATCAACAATTAGAGATAGATCTAGTTATAAGCAAAGAAGAAGTGATAGTAATTAATTAAATTTATAAAAGGCGCCTATTTTATAGGTGCCAATAGCTACAAAATTTACTTAAGAAATCTATTAATTTGTTATTGGCTTAATATACTTCTTTTCTATGTGCTACTCTAATTATTGTAATTACCAATAAGTTATTTTCTTTTAAATATATTATTCTATAGTTTCCTGCTCTTTTTCTAAACTTACCCTCATGTTTTCCTTTAAGTGATTTATCACTTAAAAAATTACCATTTTGTAAATCTATAATTTTATTTCCAATTAATTGTTGAGATGCTTTGTCTAATTTTAAAAACTCTTTTTTAGCCTCTTGTTCAAAAGCAATATTAAACATTAATTCCAGCTTGAGCAAATACAACTTCAAGTGATACAACTTTAGTTTTACCACTTTTTAAATTGTCTATTCTTTTATCTGCTACCATTTCATCTAGCTTGTCAAAATAAAGATCAATTGCTTTTTCAATTAAACTAGTTCTTGTTTTATCTAATTCATTTGCATATTCATCTAAGTGTTGAATTACATCTTTTTCAAGTCTAATATTTATTGCTTGTTTCATAGTTAAATCCTTTCTTCTTTTGTAGATACAATTGTAGTGTAAAGAAAGTTGATTGTCAAGTTACTTGTTATAGTTATCGTTCATTTGTAGGTATGTTTTTTAATTTATTTGAAAATTTAAGATGATTAGTTAAATCAACTGGAAAATGATAAATTTTAGTGCCAGCATGATCATTACCTGAAAAATTATTGTTTTTTAAATTGTTTTTAGGTCTTACTGGTCTTTGAGTAAAAACACCAGCACAATTTTGACACATATTTTTTAGATTTCCTACCTCTGGGCTGTAATTCGAAGATTGTGATATATTTTTTTATATTATCATTGCATATACATAATTCCGGTGAATTTACAAAACTTATTAGATTTTCTACTTCGTGAGTGTAATTTTAAGGTTTATTTTTATTGAATATATTTAAAATACTTATTTTATGTTCATATATTTTAAATTGAATAGTGTATTTTTTAAATACCATATCTCTAATTTTTTCATCATTTGCATAAATTGATTGTCTACATTTAAGTGGAGAATGTATTAAATTTTCAATTTGTTCATTTAAATTATTATGAAATTTTTCACTAGCACTAATTTTGTCTTTTGCTATGTGTTTTAATATATTTAATAGTTTAGTTTTATATAGTCTTGTTCTAAAGATTTGCATTAGTTTTTAAATCTTTAAAAAACACTTTCATTTCGTCATCATATTGTTCTTGTGATAACATTTCCATTGTACCATTTTCACATTCTTCAATAACTTGTTCTAACTCTTTTTTTCTTTCATAAAAAAATGGATCAAGTTCTAGATTTTTATCTTTACTTATAGTGATATTTCCACTATGCTTTTTAACATAATTCATGAAGTCTGATACATAGTCATCTTTAATTTGAACTGCTATTGTTTGCATAAGGAACTCCAGTAATTTATTTATACAAGTATATCAAAACTTAAGAGAATTGAACTTAGTGGTATTACATTATATTAAATTTATAATAATTGAAAATAGCATCTCTATTCTTTATCTTAGAAATAAATCATAAGATTTAGTTAAGAAATTTACTAATTTGTGACAGGCACCAAAACCTGTCGTCACTCAAGTTTAAAGTGTAATTATTTGACTGACCTTCAAGCTAATTGATATTTTTAAGTTATATCAACCGCTTTGACACCCTTTTCAATATATTAACCAATTAAACTCTCTGCATTCATTATATCATTTAGATACGAGACCCCAAAACCACTTGAAGTTACACCACAATTTTTTTACTTTTTACTTTAGTAAATAATTTGGTATTGTGTCCCCAGAATTTTTGAATTTTTCGAATTTTTCGAATTTTTCAACAACTACTAATATAAATGTTGTTAAAACTTCTAATGTCATTTTATGCTCCTTGTGATAGCTAACGTTTGACTTCAGCGACGCTTTGCGTTCGCTGCGAGGCCTTGTTATATTTATTATACTTAGCAAAAAAGCATCTGCCTTTTATTCTCTTTAATTTCAATAAATTATATTTTTATTAAAGATGTAGTTTTTAAACTTATACAGTAAAGAATTTATCATCCTCTGAAAGTTCTAATATTATATACTCTTTGTACTTTTTGTACTGATCCTCGGTAAGCTTATCTGAAAGCATTGACAGAATATGTTGTCCTGATAATTTACTAGACTCCAAAAACATTTTTTTAATATGTTCTATATCGATATCATCAATTGAATCATGTAACACAAAATTAGCTCTAGGTACATTTTCATCACATACTGTTTTAATATAAGACAAATCGAATAATATTACTTCAAGTTTTTTTAAACCACCTTCATTATTTGATTCTATTTCATCAACAGAAGGTGTGCACTCACTTTTATCTTTGTCTAAATTTAGGCTAAACTTGTATTCAACATCATAAAATTCTTTTGTATAGTTTTTAAAATTCTTGACTAATGTAGTTTCAAACTTATCAACATTGATTAGTTCTTTTTTTAATTCACTAGAAAGTTCAACTAATTCTGTATCTTTATTATCTTTTTTTGTCTGAATAGTATCTTTCTGCTCAATTATTGAACTAAACTTTACAAGGTTTTTATTTAACTCACCAATTTCTTTAACCGTATCAGATAAATCTTCTATTTTCTTTTTTGATTTTAGTTCTAAGTATAGATTATCTTTAGCAGCCTTAAGCTTTGTTGCTTGTTCATTGCAATTTAATCTTTCTTGTTTTAAACCATCTAAACCATCTATTACAAACTCTTTTTTTGTGGATATAAGTTGATTATGAAAAGTCAATGATTCTTTATAATCATTTATTACAGATTCTATTTTAATAGATGCATAGTTATAAATAGATTTTAATTCATCGATTAAATAGATTTGATCATCACTTGTTAGTATTTCCTTAGTCATTATTATATTTTTAATCTTTAAGTCTAACGAGAGTATTTTATACGCTAATGAATTTTGTTCATCATCAATTTCATTAATATTTTTAACTAACTCAAGTTTATCTATATCTTTATCTGTTGAATTTATAGAATTTTCAAGTTTTTCAATTTCTTTTTTGATTTTACTAATTGACCCAATCATTTTTTGCTCAATAATAACACCATTAAAAGCTGTTAATTGTTTAGTATATCTGCTAATAGCTGTATTTAATTTAGCTCTTTTAGTAAGTATTTCTGTATCACTAAAATTAAAAAGATATAAAAACACTGTACTAATATCAGATTTAGAAATACTTCTTCCATTATCAAATTTCACAGTATGTAACATTCGGTGAGAGTTAGTCCTAAAAAATTTTGGCGCTAATTTACGTATTGTTGGTTTTTCAGAGGAAACATTAAAAATTGTTTCCATAATATGTGAAATATATTCCTTTTTCTTTACTTCTTTAGAATTCAGAAAATAATCTTGTAGTTCAGTTTCAGGTGATAATCGTCTTTTTATGATAGAAGAAATATTCGTTAATCCAATATACTCTAATATAACATAAACCGTTTTATTTGTAAATAATAATTCGATTTGACTATTTGAAGTTTTAAATTCTTCATCAATATATATTGGACTAATTGAACCATCAAATAAATAATCCAATACTCTACCCAATGTTGATTTACCAACACTATTTCCTGCAGTATCAACATTTTTCTTATTTGTTATAATATTTAAATTATCACGGAATTTTATTTCACGGACTACCTTTCCGTCAATCTCTAACTCTAATTTAATTAGTTTCATTAATATAAACCTCTTTCTTATTACCATCAATGGCAGAAATTATATAAAGCCAATCTAATGCAAGTATTATATGATCAATGGAGATTGATAACTCTCTTGTCACAACTTTGAATAAATCTAATATCTTCATACTCTTGTGTGTTTGATTATTCAACTTATTTAATATATAAGCGCCAATATACAATATATTTATTTTTGGGTTAGATCCATTAACGGGGAGCATTGGGATTCTCCAAAACTAAACACTCAACAAATGCATGTGCAACTACAACATTAATACCTATTTCAACTTGCTCTTTATACACAGATACATTTGATGATTTATAAACAAATTTTCTCAACTGTTTTATAATATTATCAACAATATCGTCAGAGTTTTCTCTGATTTTATCCATATCTATGTCAAATAGGTCAATGTCAAATTTATCTAGTGCCTCAAAATACATTTTATTTAACATACCCATAGCTGTTTGCTTGCCATTAACTACTCGTTCGTCGGCAATTTTATATGCCTTCTCAATCTGTGAAGAGTATGATTTATACTCTAGAATAATTCTTCTATTTTTACGTAAATCATTGTGATTGATTTTATTTCTTATTTTAGAAGGGAAAGTACGATCTAATCGGTCAATATTTACAGAAGTAGAAACAATATCTTCAATAATATTATTAATAATAGAGTCAATATTTTCTTCAGGCGACTTCCCTGTATAAACATCACCTTCAACATTTTCAATTTTAACTTGATTTTTACACATCAAAGTACCTTATGACAATTCAATATTCACATCACCTTTTACCACACCTTGGTTAACATTATTTTTACCAACTTGTTTTACATCTTGATAATTATCATGAATATCATTAGTTTCAATTTTTTGAACAAGATTATTATTCTCTATTTTTAGATTTTCATTCTTAATTCTCAACTCACTAAATGATATATTCATTGAATTTAGAATTTGTTTTGTTTTATAAACTTCTTTTTTTTGAAGAAAAGCATATCCAAATCCGATTACTGTGCATAACCATGCAATCGCGATACCTTCGGCAGAAGAAAAAAAACTTAAATTCATCATTACTCCTTATTAGTAAAAATTAAAATAGATTTCTATTTAATTAAAATTGATCTCTATTATTCTATCACTTGATATGAATTTACTTAATTGACTAAATGGCCAGATAAGTATATTTTCACCATATCTTTGTAATATAACTATTAATTAGTCGTACATTTTATATTAAAATAACTTAATAATGGATATTATCATACACTTAAAATGTTAGATTCTACATAAAACAAAGCCTGTAACTTAGGTACTTAGTAATAAAATGTTAGAAAATATGATTTTATTGTAGATAATTAATAATTTATACTATTATTTTAATGTTGGTTTAAAGCCTTATTTACTATGTAAAACATACATTATGTACTAATAATATTGGATTTTAGGCCTTATCTAACAAAATGTTAGATAGTTTATTCATCATTCTAATATTATAGATATGATAAGAGTAGGTCTTTTAGAATTTAGTTGTAACTAATTCAAGCTATTTAGTGGTGCATTTTTTCTTTGCACTTGCCATTTGTAATAGTTTTTAAAATTAGAATATATTTATTAGTTTATATTTTAAAGTGAATTGAGATAACTGGTGTTTGCTCTTGTAAACTTCCAGTTCCCGCTTTCTTACTTTTGTATTGACAAAAAGTAAGCAAAAACAACTACGTTTCGGAGGTCTCCGACTACCTAAAGTTTTTTTATTGATTTACTTAAAAATATAACTCGTTAAAACGTGCCCTTACGGCACCTTTTTAAACACTCAGACAGAAATTTTTGGGTTACGTAAATAAATAAAAAAATTTTAGCTCCTGCAAATGTAGCAATCAACGGAATAATCTTTTGTCTGCTAAAGCAGATATAGTTTGAAAACATACTTATGCAAGAAACTCTTATTTAGGTTTAATAGTTTTCAAGAATCTATTCTTCTATTACTTTAATTAAAAGTTACTATTTTAGGTCAGTCGCTATCTTTATTTTAGATTTAGAGGTAAGATCTCTATTTTTAATTTTTGACTCACATTTCTTTTTTTTAATTAATTCTTCAATTAAGTCATTTTTATACTTATTAGAAGACGAAGATAAATACCATTTCTATTCGCTTTGATTGAATATAGGTATACAAAAAAGATATCACAGTTTATTTAGAAATATATAGATTATCTGCCAAAACCAACACAATAGTCGTCTATCAACTCACAGATAAAATATTGTAAAGAATAACTGCAAGTTAAAATGTTTTAACTTATAAATTGATACTTTTTACATAGTAAATAAGGTGTATTTTATTTTTCTATTACTAATTAGTTTTTATATCAGAAATAGGCTGACCACCTAAGCACATACAAGAAGGGCTATATGTTCCATCATTACAAGTAACTCTACCACCTGAACAACCTTTAACTCCACCATGCCATGAGCAACAACCTCTTTTTTCAATCGTTAACTCTTGAATAGCGAAAGTTATATTGTCCTTATTACTATTTTGAGTTATTATCTTAGAAACTTCTCCTTGTGAAAATAAGCTTAAAGTAAATACTAAGACTAATATTATTTTTTTCATTATTTATTCCTTTCAATTACAACCTTAGGGAAGTGTAATCTCCACTTTTAGTAAGTTAGTATACAAAAAACATGTCACAGTTTGTGTCACAAAACTTAAAATTAACAAGTAATTACTAAATTTTAATATTATTTAAACTATAAAAAAAGGAAATAAAGGAATATTATTTAAATAAATATGTATCAAAACTATATCTGCTTTAGCAGACAAAAGATTATTCCGTTGATTGCTACATTTGCAGGGGAACAGGGAAAACTTGTGCTCTTTAGCACAAGGCAAACCTCGTGAGTAAGTTTTTTTATTTTATTGCGTAACCCAAAAATTTCTGTTTGATCGTTAAGAAAGATGCCCTCAGGCATGTTTTAGTGAGTTGCCACCTTAAAATATAATAAAGTATTTACTGTTTTAAAAAGAAATTTTATCTTTTATTCACATCAAACCTTTCGTTATTTTTATATAAACTATGAGCTATGACTATCATCTTTCTCATAACTGCTATTTGAGCTACTGTGGTATGTTTACCATTTCCTTTTAGTCTTTCATAAAACTCTTTTAGTTTTTCATTTTTTTGTACTGCTACCAATACAGGCATAAACAATGTTCCTCTACAAATCTTTGAGCCTGCTTTTGATATTCTTGTTTTACCTCGTACTGAAGTTCCTGAACTTTTTTCAATTGGATCAAGTCCTGCTAAAGAAACTATTTGTCTTTGGTTTGCATCTGGATATTGTAAAAAGTGATATATTAATATAATTGCTGATATTTGACCAATACCTACAATTGTTTGAATATTTAAAAATGATTGATACAACTTTTTATCTTTTGAAAGATAAGTAAGTATCTTTTTAATTATTCTTTCTTCTTGTTTTTTTAAGAATTTATATTGCATTTCTAATTCTTTAAGTACATAAGAAGAATCACTTTTTGCTTTCAACGAAGATGCATGATTTTTATTTTGTGTTTGTTGCTTAATAATTAGTTTATAACAGGTTATAGCTTCTTTAATTGCTTCAACATTATCATTAATGATAGGAATCTTTATTTCTTCTTCTCTTGCAGTTATAATCATTTGTGAGAGCAATCTAGCATCTTCTATATCATTTTTGTTTCTATTTCCTATTACTTTTGCAAAGTTAGCACTTTTTTTAGGATTTACAATAAAACAATTAATATTTTTACTTGCACAAAACTTTTTTAAAGTAAAGGAGTAAGTACCTGTAGGCTCATATACAAAAACTAATTTATCAAACTCTTTTTTATATAGTTTTTTTAACTTTGAGTAGAAGCTTTTAATTGATTTTAAATCATTAGTAATTACTAAATCTAATTCATTAATAGGCACATAGATATTAATTGTTGACTTACTTACATCTAATCCGATAGAATACATACTTGAACCTTTGTATTAATATAAAGAGTTCGTTAGAGTAGGAGTTTCTCCTACTCGATAATGTGTTACACCAAATTTAGACTTATAAAATTCGAACTAGATATTATCTGTTCTTGTTGCCACTCAAATTTAAAGTATAACTATTTAACTCACTATCAAGCTAGTTATTTTTATAACCGCTTTAGTTATAGTTCAATATATTATCTTTTTAAACTCTATGCAAATATACTATCATATTCACATAATTTCATTATATAAGTTATATTTTTAAGCAAGAAAATAAAAAAACTTTAGGTAGCCGGAGGCCTCCGAAACGTAGTTGTTTTTGCTTACTTTTTGTCAATACAAAAGTAAGAAAGCGGGAACTGGAAGTTTACAAGAGCAAAAGCCAGTTATTTCAAACTATTTTAATAAATAAACTAATAAATATTTATTTTGATAAATCACTCATAATAGTTTGAATTGTCTCAAATAGTAAATCAAGTTTAGAATCACATACAAAGTATATTTCCCCAGCATCAATATCAAAATAATGATGTGAAATAATATCTCTCATACCTTTAACACCTTTCCAATCAACTTCTGGGTAATTAATCAATAATTCTTTATTAGTAATTTTATCAATATTTTTTAAACTCTCACCAATGGCAATTAACTGCATACAAAGACTATCCAGTTTTTCCATACCTTGAGGTGTAGAAGTAAGGTAATCTACACTATTTACTACTTTAAATCTTTCTTGCGTAACATTAATCGCATTTTCTATTTGAGTTAAGATTTCTAATACTAAAGACTTATCATACATAAATAGCATCTTTTTCAATTCTATTTTTTAAAAAAGGATTCATTTTATCTCTTATTCTTACAATATCAATTGAAGTAGAAAATAGCTTTTCTAACTCTTCTTTTATATGAACCATAGCAAATAAATCAGCATTTTTTGTTTTAATACAGATATCTACATCACTTAAAGATGTAGCTTCATTTCTTGCAACAGAACCAAATAAACCTAATTTTTGAATTTCATACTTATCACAATTCTTATTCATAAATGTTTCTAAAATATTTACGGCTAAGTCTCTTTTCATTAGGTTTACCTCCATTTAAATTAAAGTAATTGTATCATAAATATATTTTCTAATCAATTTGTAGTATTTAATTTTCTTTAAATTATTTCCAAAATAATATCGAATTTTTTTATATACTCTTTATAATAACCTTTTTTAGTATTTTCACGTAAAAATCTTTGAAGAGCATAATAAAAACAGGCGTATAATAGATATGGTTTTAAAAACTCTTTTGTTATGTTCTTAGCTCTATTTTTATTATATGTTTTTAAAAACATAGTAAAAAAATCAAAACTAAACTCGTAATTTTTTGAAAAACACCAAGATACAATACATACAGCTAAATCAAAAAATGAATTACCATAACAAGAGTGGGCAAAATCATATGCTCCACTAAAGGTATTATTTATAAACTTTACATTATCTGGAAATAAATCCCCATGTATTAGACAATCTTCTTTTAAATCTAGGTCTTTTATAAACTTATATTTTGACAAAAACTCTTCATTTTTAGTGATTTTTTCGTACATTTTATTTAAATGTTTTTTATCATATATATTTTTATTCTTTGCTTTATATGAGTTTATATTGTGCAAAGAGCTTAAAAAAGCACTTACTTCTTGTATTTGTTTTATATTTATATCTTTTGATATATCACCTGTTATATATGAATATAAAACAGCTGGTTTATTTAAAAGTATTTTAACATCACTTAAAACTCTTGCTACTTTTAATTCTTTTAAAGAATGTAGTATTTTTACCTCTTCTTGTATATCGTTCATACTTGAATTTTCATATAGTTTAAAAATATATTTATTGTTTAAATCACTTAGTATATAGGTGGTATCACTTAGACCGTTTGTAGTTTCTTTAATACTATTTATTACAATATTTGTATCTTTTATTAATAAATTAATTTGATTAAGGGATAGTTTTGTTTTTACGCCCAAGGAAAACCTTTTTTAAAGTTTTTATATTATTTTTATTGTATTATCTTCTTAAAATAAATTAAATTAAAACGAAAAGATATTATGCAAAAAAAGTTTGAACATGGTGGAAACATAGAAGAGTTTGCAAAAAGCCTAGCTTGCAAAAGCTCTGATATTATTGATCTATCATCTAATATAAATTTTATAAAACCTAAGATAAAAATAGATTTTAATACTTTGAATATAAAAGATTATCCTACCTATGAAAACTTGTATGAGAGTATAGCAAAAAACTATAAAGTAAAAACCTCTAATATTGAACTTTTTAATGGTGGCAGTTCTGCTATTTTTAAACTTTTTTCTTTTTTAAACCTAAAAACACTGTACTATTTATTCTCCTGCTTATTTAGAGTATAGAAAAGCAGCCAAAATACATAAGTACGAAACAAGTTTTATAAATAGATTCCAAAATATAAAATCAAAAATCAAAAAGAACTCTTTAGTTATTTTTGTAAACCCTTCTACTCCTGATGGAAGATATTATAAGCTAAAGAGTTTAATTAAGATGTGGATAAAAAAAGAGGCTACTATTTTAATAGATGAAAGTTTTTTAGACTTTTGTGATAAAGAATCAGCCCTTAAATATCTTAAAACTTATGACAAATTATATATCTTAAAATCAATGACAAAATTTTACAGTTCAGCTGGTATTCGAGTTGGAAGCCTTATATCATCTAGTAAAAACATAAAAAAACTTAGAAAATGTGAAGCTAAGTGGAAACTATCTATTTTTGACTCAGTTTATTTACAAGAAGCACTAAGAGATAAAAAATTTAAAAACAAAGCTAAGAGTAAAAATAATGAAAATAAGATTTTATTGGAAAAACTTCTAAGAAACTATTCTTTTATTAAAAAAATATATAAAAGTGATGCTAATTTCTTTTTAATAAAACTAGAAAATATATCTGCTTCTTTTTTACAAGAAATATTAAAAAAATATAAAATAATGATAAGAGATTGTAGCAACTTTGATTTTTTAGACTCTTCTTATGTACGAATTGCTCTTAAAAATAAAAAGAGTATAAAGGTTTTAAAACAAGCTTTAAATGAAGTTCAAAAATGTATCTAAGTCTTGCTTTTTTAGCTTATTTCCTTGATTTTATTTTTGCTGAGTTCTCAAAAAATAAAGTTTTTAACTCATCCTATAGTTTTAATAGGTAATTACATATCTTTTTTTAATAAAAAATATTATAAAAACTCTGTTCTAAGAGGTTTTTTTCTTACAAGCTCCCTACTTCTTTTAGTATTTATTATAACTTTTATACTCTCTTTTATAGAAAATATTTTTATACAAGCTTTTTTATGCTCTTTTGCTATATCTTCTAAAATGTTATATGAAAGCGTAAAAGGCGTTATAAGCTCAAAGAATCCTAAAGAAGCAATATCCATGCTAGTTAGCAGAGATACAAGCACTCTTAGTGAAGAAGAGATAAACAAAGCTTGTATTGAAACTTATGCTGAGAATTTAAGTGATGGAGTAATTGCACCTTTATTTTATATGATTTTTTTTGGTATTGTTGGGGCTTTTTTATATAAAGCTGTTAATACTCTTGATTCTATGGTTGGATATAGAAATGAGAAATATGAAAAATATGGAAAAGTTTCTGCCATACTTGATGATATAGTTAATTATATTCCTTCACGAATAACTGCTGTTTTAATAGCCTTATTATTTTTATGTAAAAAAGCTCTTTTTTCTTTTTATAAATATGGAAAAAAACATGATAGTCCAAATGCTGGTCATCCAATTTCTGCTATGAGTTTAGTTTTAGATGTGAGTTTAGGAGGCCCTACTTCTTATTTTGGAAAAGTTAAAGAAAAAGCTTATTTTGGAGATATTAAAAATAGTATTAAAAAAAGCCATGTTTTAAAAGCAATATCTTTAAAACATAGACTTGATTTGTTAGTATTTGTTTTCGCTATTTTATATTTTATATCTAGTATTTAACACTTTAATTTTTAAGCTTATTTAATAAAATCTATAAATAAGGTCATATACTTATCTACTTCTTCTTTTTTAAAAGAAAGAATCTTTTCATCTTTTAGGTTTAAGTTCTCAAAAGTATACATACTACCTTCTTCTTTTATACTTGAAGTTTGCATACCAATTTTAGGTCTCATATAAACAGTAGTACAAGGCACTTCTTTATCTAATAAAGGTGTTATTTTAAAGGTTTCATCACCTTTACATAAGGCTTTTTTAACCTTAGCAGAGGCGTGTGAGAAAGAAGTAACACCTGGAATAACTTCACAGTTGTCATAAATATCTTTATATTGAACTTCAAACTTTTCTAATAAATAATAAACTGTACTATACACAGCACAATCTCCTAAAGTAACGAAAGCTAAACTCTCATGTGTTTTAAAACTATTAGCAATAATTTCAACTTGTCTTTGCCAATCTTCATCTAAAAACTTCATAGGAGTATACATAGGAATAATTTCTTTAGTAAAATCAAATTCACTCATAAGATTTTTTATTATCTTATAAGTAATTGATTTCTCAAAACTACCTTTGCTTTTAGTAGGTACACAAATAGCATCACAATTTTTCAAAGCTTTTAGGGCTTTTATTGTTATTAACTCATAATCCCCAGGGCCTAAGGAAACCATATATAACTTCATTTATATCCTTAAAAAGTACTTTGCTTAAAACTTATACCAGACATAATGAATGACTCTTGTATATTTTTAATTATAATTTCTTTTATTTTATCTAATTGTATTAAATTAAACTCATTGTTTTTTGATAAACTCTTAGTAATATAAGATTCGAAAGTATCGCTTAAATCATCTTTAATCTCGTGCATATCTTTTAAGTAATGATTTCCACTTACTAAAAGTAAAGGAATGATTTGAACACTTTTTATTCCATCTTTTTTCATTTTAGCTTTTAGAGACTCTTTAATGTCATAATAAGGGAATGTTCCTTCTAGGGAACAAGAATAGTTTTTATCATCAAGTACTTTTAAAAACTCACTTGCATAAGAAATAGAATCAATTCCCGCAGTATCAAGCCTTGGAGTTCCATGAATGATATATAAGTTTGCATTGTTTTGATCTTTTTTATTTTTACTTACTTGTGTATTTAAATCTTTAAAAAAGTCTGTTGTATCTTTTGTTTTAGTAATAATTGCATTTGTATAGTTTATATTTGCATATGAGAAAGAGTTAAAACCACTTACTATTTTTTTTAAGTATTCATGTTCATCTGTTGGAAAAATATTTATAGAAGATACTATTATATGCTTATATCCTAACATATCAACATCAGCTAAAACTTGGGGCAAGTTTTTGAACTCTTCGTTTTGTAGATATTTTAAAACCATTCTTGAAGAAAAAGCCAAAAAAACATCACAGTTTGGAAAGTTTTTTTCTATTAAAACTTTTAATTCTAGGTATTTTTCTTGTTCAATTACTGAACCAAAACAAGAAAGGACTATTGCCCTTGTCTTGTCGTAATGTCTATATCTTTTCATTTATGGAGCTGTATTAGATGTGTTAGCTGTATTATATAACCTTTTTGTAAATACAAAAGAGTTATCTAAAGAAGAAAAAGACTTAGCAGCTGCTAAAACAGCTATATCAATTAGTGGCTCTAAGATTACAACACTCATATAAGCAGCACCAAAAGTAAATACAGAAGATAAATTCTCAACACCAAAACCTTGTCCGTATAATGCCCAAAATGCAACCCATGTTACTATTCCACCTTGATAAGCAAGTGATAATTTTAAAGTATCTTTATATTTAATATCTTTATATGCAATATTTGCTGGAATAATCTTTTTAGCTAGATAAGACATAGCAAATAAAGGCATAAGTAGAGTTGTTACATTAATTCCATATTGAGGTAAATCAAACTGGGCAAAAAGTAAACCTTGTACTAATAAACCAATAACTAAACCAAAAGCAGCAGCACTAGCACCAAAGATTAGAAATAGAGTTGAACCTAAAATAAGGTGAACCTCAGATACTCCAATTGCATGATGAGGAAAAACCTCAAAAAATACTAACACTAAAATAGAAGTTATTAAAGTTTTTAACACTAAAGGTAAAAACCCAGACTCTTTTATACTATTTATTGCTAACTTACCAGCAATACCAAATGAAACTGCAGCAGTTCCATAACTTAAAATCATTTTAGCACCTTGTACAACACCTGCTTCTATATGCATGTAAATTCCTTATATATTTTTATTTTCTAATTTATTTATTTTGTAATTTGTTTGTATAATTTAGTTCTAGACTAAGAGTAAAAATATAGGTGGATCTAAGGTATTTATCTTACTTTCATAAGATTTTTTATGATAAATCATATTAATTTCTATCTTAGAAAGATTACATATTGTAGAATACATAGCTATAACTGCTAATTTAAAATATGATTTTTTATAACCTCTAAGATTTTTCATAGTATGATTATATCAAAATTAATCTAAATTATGTAAAGAGTAAACTTGAACGCACTTTGTATCTCAGCTATTGCCTCTAATAGCGGTAAAACTATACTAACAACAGCATTGTTGTACCATTTTAAAAAATCAGTTCGTGCTTTTAAAATAGGCCCTGATTATATTGACCCACAATTCCATGAAATTGTATGCAAAAGAGCTTCTATTAATTTAGATACTTTTATTATGAATGAAAAACAAGTTGTCTATATTTATAAGAAGTATGCAAATGAAGATATTTCAATACTTGAAGGAGTAATGGGATTTTATGATGGAAGAGATAAGGGTTGTTCTGCTTATGATGTAAGTAAATTACTTAATATTCCAACTATTTTACTTCTTGATGGTTCAGGTTCATATATAACTATAAGTGCTGTTTTAAAAGGTTTAAAAACATATACAGATGATAATACTATAAAAGCAGTAGTTTTAAACAAACTTTCATCTTCTATGCACTATGAGTTAATTAAAAAACAAATTTTAAGTGACTTTGATGATATTGAAGTATTAGGGTGGATTAAAAAAGACTTAGTAGTTTTAAAAGAAACGCATTTAGGTCTTGATTTAGCTGATGCAAAAGAAGAAATACTTGAAAATATATCAAAAGAAGTATTAGCACATATTGATTTAGAAAAACTTAAAAAAGTTTCTTTTTATGAAAATAGTGCAAGAAAAGAAGAAACACAGAAAAAAACAGAAGAAGAAACATACCCGTTCCCCAAAATAAATAAAGTTAATAAAAAAATATCCATAATAAAAGATGAAAATTTTTCTTTTATTTATCATGATAATATTGAGTTTTTAAAAGAAATGTTTGAAGAAGTTGAGTTTATAAATGCTTGTAAAGATGAAGAAATAAGCGAAAACTCTGATGTGGTATATATTCCTGGAGGTTATGTTGAAACCACTAAGGCTTATGAAAGAATTAAAAACTCCAAAAAGTTTAAGAACTCACTTCTACGACATGCTAAAAATAAACACATTTATGCTGAGTGTGCTGGTTTATTATATTTAGGAAATAGTGTTGATGATAAAATTATGACAGGTATTTTAAATGTAAACTTTACCCTTAAAGATAAACGAAGTAGATTAGGATATTATTACTGCACAAATAATATAAAAGGTCACTCTTTTCATTATACACAAGCACTTGAGTTTGAAAATGGCTTTGAGATTTTAAGTAAAAAACCAAGAGGTACAGGCCAAATTGGCTCTTGGAAAAACAATAAAATTTATGGAACATATTTACATACTATGTTTAGAAATAATATGAATATTTTAAAGGATTATTTTGGAATTTAAATTAGAAGAACCACCTATTAATATAGGTGCAGATATATCAGTAAAATCATTTGAGATGATAGAAGAAGAAATACAAAATTATCCTAAGGTAAAAGATTTCACTCCTGAACAAGTTGATGTAATATCACGTTTAATTCATACAAGTACTTGTTTTGAAGAAGTATTAAATAATATATATTTTTCAAATGATGCAATTTTAAAAGTGAAAAACCTTCTTTTAGCTAAGGCAAAAATAATAGTTGATGTAAATATGATAAAAGTAGGACTTAGTGAGTTTTATTTAAAAACATATGGAAACGAAGTTATTTGTTATATAAATGAACCCTTTACTTATGAAGATGCTAAAAAAAATAAAACTACAAGATCTTATGCAGCAGTTGTAAAAGCTATTAAAAAACATAAAGATGAGCCTATGATTTTAGCTTGTGGAAATGCCCCTACTTTTATATATGCAGCGATTAATACTTTAATAAAGGAAAAAGTTGACTTATCTAAGGTTGCTTTGCTTTTATTTCCAGTTGGTTTTGTAAATGTAGTTGAATCAAAAGCTTATGGAAGAAAATTTTGTGACCATTTTGATGTTGCTGGTATTATTATGCAAGGAAGATTTGGAAGCTCAACAATGACAGTTGCAACTTTACACTCTATATTTAAACTAATAAAAGATTATGATGGTACAGAAAAATATAATGGAAAATAAAGTTTTTAACCTTATGGGTAGTGAAGTAGTTGATGGGTTTGCATGTAAACCTAAGAAACTAGTTCCTGAAAAACCTATAATGCACTTTAAAACACAAATTTTTGTATGCCATGATGAAAGATGTAAAGGTGCGCATAAAAGTGATACTTTAGCAGCTGATTTAAGAGATATTTTAAAAGAAGTAAACTTAGCAAAAGGTGAAAATAGAATCAAAATATCAAGAACAGGATGTTTTGGAGCCTGTAGATTTAGAAGCGTTGCTAATATTTATGAAAATACTAAAGCTAATGGTTATGAAAAGAATAATAATCTTTGGCTTAGAAATATTCATAAGTTTAAAAAAGAGCA
The DNA here is from genome assembly GCA_965224485.1 of Arcobacteraceae bacterium. Lineage (GTDB taxonomy): Bacteria > Campylobacterota > Campylobacteria > Campylobacterales > Arcobacteraceae > NORP36. The sequence goes on from CBDCZH010000023.1 coordinate 148,970, forward strand.
ATGGGTTGAACTGTTTAAAAATCTTGCAAATAACAAAGATATAAACGAAACTAATTTTAAGCAAGTTCCAATGAGCGAGCCTTCTTTATATAAATAATGCAAACAGAAAACAGAAAAAAAGTTCCTAAAACACAAACAAGAGTCCTAAGAAGTGGATATACAACAGGAGTACATACTTGTAGTGCTTTTGCAAAAGCCTTAGAGGCTTTTTTAGTTACAAAAGAAGATGTATTTACAAAAACAAATAAAAGTTGATAATGATGACTTGGATGTAACTAAAGGTTGTGAAATCATAGTTACTCTAAGTTATAAGAAAGAAAATTTAGAGCTTAATAAAACTTTTCATAACCCACAAGTTTTTGAAAATGAACAAAACTCTTTAGAGCTTTATTCGGGTTTAGGTGTTGGAGTTGTTACAAAAAAAGGTTTAAAAATAAAACCTGATTTACCAGCAATAAATCCAAAACCATTAGAAACTAT
>CBDCZH010000024.1:0-38845 GCA_965224485.1 Arcobacteraceae bacterium
AACAGTAGCAGTAACAACCCCACTAGAATCAGGAGTAAAAGAGCTACCAGGAACTGCAACAGTAATAGTTCCACCACCTTCTTCACCAGAAACTATAGTATGAGTAGCATCGGCAACTCCATCACCATTAGTATCAATTTCAATAATATCACCAATTTCAGACGTACTTGGTAGAGTAACTTCAACATTAACATCAGTAGCTAATTCAGCTGAACTTAAAACACCATCAGTTCCAGCATCAATGCTTACAGTAGTAGCAGGATCAGGAGCAGTAGTATCAGTAGGAGCAGTAATTGAAGTAGGAGAACTTGAATTTCCAACAGGATCTTTAATTGTAACAGTAGCAGTAACAACCCCACTAGAATCAGGAGTAAAAGAGCTACCAGGAACTGCAACAGTAATAGTTCCACCACCTTCTTCACCAGAAACTATAGTATGAGTAGCATCGGCAACACCATCACCATTAGTATCAATTTCAATAATATCACCAATCTCAGACGTACTTGGTAGAGTAACTTCAACATTAACATCAGTAGCTAATTCACTTGAGCTTAAAACACCATCAGTTCCAGTATCAATTTCAACTAAACTTGCAGAATCAGGAGCAGTTACATCTGAAGAAACAGTGTCTTTAGTTGGAGTACTAGAGTTACCCGTAAAATCTTTTATTGTAGCAGTTACGGTTACTAGTTCACCGGAATTAGGAATTAATGTTCCAGCTGGAATTACAATTGTAATTGTTCCTGTAAGCTCTGAAGTTGTTATTGTATGTACTAAATCAATAATTCCATTATTATTAAAATCAATTTCAATCTTATACCCTGCTTGTGTAGTAGAAGGTAAAGTTATATATAAATTTGTATCTAGAGCGAGTTCAGTAGGACTTAAAATATTATCGCTTCCTGTTTCAATTTCAACAGAAGTAGGAGAATCTGGTATTGAAATACCAGGAAAGAACCCTCTTGTGCTAAAATTATTAGAAGAATTATTTTCAGGAGATTGTAAAGTATTATTTCTCAATATATCTAATTGATCTCTTTGTGTTAAAGCATGTTCATTTTGTGTACTTATTTCAAAATCTTGAAAAAGAGAAGAGTTCTGCTCCTGAACTTCAGCACCAAATGCAGTTTCAATAGAGTCTAATACTTCGTAAGAAAAGTCAATTGTTACAAGAAGTTCTTGTAATTGTGATAATTCTTCACTAATCAGCTCTTTTGTTGACGTAGCTTCATCAAAATAATTTTTCAGCTCAGTAATGCTATTTATTTCTAAACTTACAATAGTATCAATAATTTTGTCAAAAATATAAAATGAATCTTTATCAACAGATAAAACAATAGTTTTATCACTATCTTGGAAAACAATTTGATTTGTATTTCTAAAAATATCCGCATCTATAAAGTCGTTAACTTGGTACTCTATAGCCTCATTATCTTGGTTTACAATTAACTTTAACATACTTAACTCCTAATAATAATTATATCTATTATCTTACAATAAAAAAGTCTCAAAAAAGTCTCTTTATTATAATAAATAAATAAATAAATTATTAGTAGAAATTTAAAATTTATTTACATTTTTAACGCTCATGTAAAGCATTACTTTTTGTTTTTAATATAGGTTTCATTATAAAATCAAGAATGGTTTTTTTACCAGTAATAATATCAACACTAGCTATCATTCCAGGAATAATTGGAAGTTTTTCACCATTTCGCTCAAGATAGTTTTTATTTGTTTTAACTAAAACTCTATAATAAGATTTTTGTTCTTTACTCTCTTTATCAATAATACTATCAGCTGATATTTCAACAATTTTAGCTTCTAATCCTCCATAAATTGAAAAGTCATAAGCTGTTATTTTTACAATTGCTTTTTGCTTAGGATTTATAAAAGCAATATCTTTAGGATCAATTTTTGCCTCAACTAATAAAACTTCACTTTGTGGAACAATTTCAATTAAATCAACTCCTGATCTAACCACTCCACCTATTGTGTTTATATTAATTTGTTTTACTATTCCATCAACAGGAGATATAATGACAGTTTTATCTAGTTTATCTTCTTCTGATACTAATCTTGCTGCATACTTTCTAAGCTCTTTTTGAATTTTTTGGTAATCATTAGAAGCTTCTGCTTTAAAGTTTTGTAATTTTTCATCTATTCTGTTTTGAGCCTCTTTTGCAGCTAGTTTTGCACGAGGAAAGGTTAATAAAGCAGTTTCTAAATCTCCCTCAGCTTGAGTAAATTCTTTTTCAATATTTAAAAGGTCATAAGAAGATTTAATCTTTCTTAATACTAATCTTTTCATAGTTTTTCTTTGTTTTTTAATCAAAACAAGAGATTTTCTTAATTTAGAAATAGTACTTTGAATCTCTTTTATTTCTAAAAGCTTTTGGGCATATTGATTTTTTAAAACTCTAACGCTAAATTTTAACTCATTAGTTCTGTTTTTGAAAAGATTTTTTTCTATTTCTATATAATCTATATTCTCTTCTTTCATAAGGCTAGAATGAAAAATTAATTTAGGAGTTTTTTTATTAAGTGAAAAATTATCTTCTGCTATTAATCTTGTTTTTACAGCTAATAAGCTTAAATATTCTGCTTGATTTTCTTGCAAAGAGGCTTTAAATCTTGTTGTATCAATTTTCATTAATTCATCACCAATTTTAACAATTTGTCCTTCTTTTACTAAAATCTCTGAAATAATTCCACCATCTAGATTTTGTATCTTTTGTATCTTATCTGTAGGAATTACTTTTCCATTCCCACGTGCTAGTTCATCTACTTTTGCCAAAGAAGCCCATAATAAAGCACAAAGAAAAAAAGAAATTATTATGATGTATATAAATCTAGTTCTAATTTCAGGTTCTTCATTTGCATTAGCATACATTTTATTTATAAAATTCATATCTTCATCAAAATTATTTGCCATAATGTCATTTCTCCTTTTTCTTCATAATAGAAGAACTTTTAAAAACTTCTTCTTTCGTACCATCTGCAATAATCTGTCCATTTTCAACAATTATTACCCTATCAACTAGTCTTAATAAAGATGTTTTATGCGTAACTAGTACTAATGTTTTATCTTTTATAATTTCTTCTAGTTTATTAATAAATGACGTTTCTGCTTGTTTATCCATAGCATTTGTTGGTTCATCTAACATTATTATATTAGGATTTGAAATTAGAGCACGAGCTAAAGTAACACTTTGTCTTTCCCCTCCCGATAATCCCTCACCTCTTTCACCTACAATTAAATCAAACCCAGCCTCATGTTTATCTAAAAATTCATGTAATCCAGCAATTCTAGCAACTTTTAATAACTCTTCATCTGTTGCAAATTGTTCCCCAATTGTAATATTATCTTTAATTGTTCCCATAAATAAGAATGGTTCTTGTGGCACTATTCCCATAGAACGTCTTAAGTCAACGGGGTCAATTTGTCTTGTATCCACACCATCTATTAAAACAGAACCCGAAACTGGTTCATAAAGGTTCATCATAAGTTTTAGTAAAGTAGATTTACCAGAACCAATTTTTCCTAAAATTGCTACTTTTTCACCTTCTTTAATAGTAAGATTTATATTTTTTAGTATTTTATATTTATTTTCACTATAAGTAAATTCTAAGTCTTTTAACTCAATATTTCCTTTTAAATTTGGACGAGAGATGTAGTTTTTATCTTCTTTCTCAACAGGCATTTTCATGATTTCATCAAGATTATTTAAAGATAACATAGTTCTATCAAAACGAATAATCATTCCAACAATTTGAGAAACGGGAGCAATAACACGACCATTTAACATCATTGCTGCAATAATACCACCCATAGTAATGCCTCCAGTGCTTGCTAAATAAACACCAGCTGCAACAATAATTATATTAGAAAAGCCAGACATAAAAGCAGTAAAATAATTAATACTATGAGATAAAAATTGACCCTGTTCTGCATAATGAACAGTAGCAGCTACTGATTTATCCCAGTGTGTTCTCATTCTATTTTGGGCTCTTACACTTTTTATTATTTCAAGACCTGTTACTGTTTCTATTAAGGTTGTTTGTTTAAGTTGTTCTTCTTTTACAGATTTTTCAACTATATTCTTTAAAGGTTTTTGCATATACCAAGAAGTTAAAATTAAAATAACAACAATACTTAATGTTACATAACCTAAGGGACCACCTATAAAAAAAATAACAAGAATAAAAATAAAAATAAAAGGTAGGTCAACTATAGCTGACATGGTTGCTGAAGTAAAAAACTCTCTTACACTTTCATATGATTGCAGTCTTGAAACAAATTGACCCGTAGATGCTGGCTTTGAGGCTAGTTTTATATTTAATAAGTGATTGAATATTTTATTAGAAATAACGGTATCTGCTCTTTTACCAGCAATTCCTAGAAAGTAAGTTCTTACCATTTTCATAACAAAATCAAAAACCATAATAATAGATATACCAATAAACAGTGCCCACATTGTTTCCATAGCATTATTTGGTAATACCCTATCATATACATTCATAGTGAACAAAGGAGTTGCTAAAATAAATAAATTTATAAATAAAGATATTATTGCTACTTGTTTATAAATACCAATATTTCTTTTCATTGTATCCCAAAACCACTCTTTTGGGTTTTCAATTACAATCTCTTTATCAACTCTATTTTTAAAATTGTATTCTGGTTTTATGATTATTACTTCACCCATAAATTCAGATTCTAATCTATCAATAGGCATATCAATTTGACCTAAGTTAATACCTGGGATAATAACTTTAGCAATGCCGTCTTTTGTATCATAATCTAATAAAATACAAGCTCTATTTTTACCTAATAATAAAACAGAAGGAAGAGCAAGTTTTGTAATATCCGAGATTTTTTCTCTTTTTACATTCTTGGTAATTAATCCTAAACGTGCAGATGCTTGAGTGAACATACTATAGTTCATAAGCTGATTATGAATAGGAAGGGAGTGCATAATTGATTCGGCGGAGGTTTCTCGTTTATGGTATTTAGTTAAAAATAATAAACAATCTAAAAATGTGTCAACAGTTCTTCTATTTTGAAGTTTATCTAAACTATTATTACTTAATTCATCTTCGTTTGAAGATAAAATATCTTTTTCTTTATTAGTATCTTTCAAGCTTTACCTTTTATGAAAATTATTCGTAAAATTACTAAATTATAACATAACTAACTTTTAGGTTTAATATGATTAAGAATGAAATATAAAAAGTTAAATACCTAAATATTTAACTTTTTTATGGATAAGATTTATTAATTATATTTTTTATATAAATCTTGGTGTTTTCCAAGATTATCAATATAAGGTCTGTTTTTTAATAAGTCTTCACTTAGATTTTTCATAGCTTCTTTTGCCAGTGTTAGAGTTTTATAAATACCATAAATAATCTTTGCTTGTTTAATTTCTGCTCCAAAACTAAAAGAAAAACTAAGATCTTCTATTTGATTGTTTTTCATGTATTCTTTTGCTGAATCTAAACTATTAAATGTTGCAAGATTGATAGTATAGTACTCTTTTGGAGAATCTAAATAAGAGGTTTCACTCATATCTAAATCTTGGCTTAATGTTTCAGTATCTTCATTCGTATCATTTCCTTCATTACTTAAATCACCTAAATCTTCGTCTTGAACTTCTTTTTTAACTTTTTTAACAGTTTTTTGACAAGTTTGATTTTTGCTTGTTAGAATAGTTTTACTAAGACTTGATAAGTTAAATAATAGTTCATAATAATCTGTTAATAATACAAACTCTCTATTTACTAAAGAAGTATCTGCTTGGTATAATTCTGATTGTGCATTTAATATATCAATAAATGTTCTTGTACCTGCTTCAAACTCTTGTTTATATATGTCTACAATATTTATATTGTCTTCTTTTAATTGTTTTAAAGTACTAACTCTTTGTAGATTCTTTTGATATTTAAAATATGCTTTTTTCACATTTGAAACTACTTCATCTGTAATTGAATCAAGATTCTTTTTTGCTTCTAATAAGAACTTTTGTTCTCTTTTTGAAACATGATAATCACTAGTTCCATTAAATAAATTCCAAGTCATATTTAGTCTTATTAGATATTCCTCTTCTCTTCCATTATTAACTAACTCTAAATCATCATCCCATTTACTTTCTAGTCTAAGTTTTAATGTTGGTAAAAATCTTGAATTAGCTTTAGATAATTTTGCTTGTTGTTCTTTTATCTTAGCTAATGCCTCTAGTACTTTATCACTATTAATAACAGCTAGTTCTAGTGTTTCCTCTAGGGTCTTAGGAATATTATTTGAATTAATAATAGGTCTACAAAGAAGATCTGGTGTTGCAAGTCCAATATATCTTTTAAAATCATTTACATTTTTATCTAACTCTTCTTCTTGTTCTTGATATTTTTCTTGGGCAAAATGAAGTTTTGAACTTACTTGAAATGTTTCTAATATTTCTCCAGATATTTCTTCTTTATCTTTTGCCGTAATTAAGTTATCTTCATTTATTTGAATCATATCTTTTGATAAAGCTAAGAGTTCTTGATATTGCACGACACCTAAATAAGCATTTAAAGAATTTATAAGAACTGATTCAATGTTTAATTTACTTCTGTGTTTATTTGCAATTTCACTTGCTTTTAATTCATCAACTTCAGCACCAGTAAACCCACCGTTGTATAAAACTTGCTCTAAGCTAAGATTTGCATTCCAACCGTGTTTCGTAACTTGATTGTCTGAAGGAGGGCTCTTTTCAGCTCTTTGTTTTGTTTTGTTTTTTTCTGTGTAAATTGAAAAATCAAGACTAGGTAAATAAGCACCTTTTTTCTCATCTACATAGTGTTTATACGCTTCTTGATTACTAAGCTCTGCTGCAATTTCGGGGTTATTTTTAATAGTTTCTTGAATACCTTCTTTTAGAGATAATGCATTCAAATTTGTTAAAAAAATAAGTAAGAAACTTAAAAATAGAGCTTTTGTTATTATTTTCATAATAAATCCTTTCGTATGGAGAATAATTATTGTATCATAATAATTACAATTATTATAAGCATTTAATTAACCCGAGTATATAGAAGTATAACTTAAAATATTATTAAGTTATTTGATATTATTTCTTTATACATTATAAATAATATTTTATTAAGGATTTGATACATGGATAAAAGTGCAGTAAGTAATATATTGAAAGATTTAACAATCTTATATATAGAAGATGAAGAGAATATAAGAAAAAATATCACCTCTACTCTTAATCTTATATTAGGCAAGGTGTTAGCCTGCTCGTCTTATGATGAGGCTGTAATAACATATAAAAATAATAAAATAGATATTATACTTTCTGATATTAACCTATCTGGTAAAAGTGGAATTGATTTTTGTAAAAATATCAGAGAAAATAATATTATAATACCCATCATTTTACTAACGGCACATCTTGATACTAATTATTTATTAGATGCTACAAAACTAAAATTAGTTGATTATTTGATTAAACCTATTAACTTTGATTCTTTGTATAATGTTTTGTTAAAGGCAGCAAATGAATTACTCTTGCAAAACTCATTTAAAATAAAATTTAAAAATAATGTGCTCTTTGATATAAATAATAAACTTCTTCTTAGTTCTGAGCAAAAAGAGATAAAATTAACTTCTAGTGAACTTCATCTCTTAGAATATCTTGTTAAAAATTCAAATAGAGTAGTTCCCCATGACGAAATTAAATTAAATATTTGGGAAGATTCTTTTTTAGCAAGCGATTCAGCTTTAAAAAATCTACTCAATAAACTAAGAAAAAAAATAGGTAAAGAGTCTATTGAAAATATCTCAGGAATAGGATTTCGCTTAATTTATAATGACTAGTCTTTTTAGATACAATACAAAAAAATATAAGGTATAAATATGAGTTTAGAAGAAGATTTATTAAAAAGAAGCTCTAAGAAATGTGAACTATGTGCAAGTGAAGAGAACTTAAGTGTTTTTGAAGTAGAAGAGGGATCTGTAAGTATTGATGAGTGCATTTGTGTATGTAATATTTGTAAAGAACAATTAAGTGATGATGCAAAACTTCAAGCTAATCATTGGCACTGTTTAAATGACTCTATGTGGAGTGAAGTAGCTGTGGTTCAAGTTGTAGCTTATAGAATTTTATCTAAAATATCACATGAAGGTTGGCCTCAAGATATGCTTGATATGTTGTACCTTGATGATAAGCTTCAAGCTTGGGCTAATAAAGGTTTAGAAGTAAAAGAAGAGGGTGTAATAGTTAAAGATGCCAATGGAAGTACTTTGGAAAATGGTGATAGCATTACTATTATAAAAGACTTAGAAGTAAAAGGGGCTGGCTTTACTGCTAAAAGAGGAACTGTAGTTAAGAATATATCTTTAGGTGATGATCCTACTCATATAGAAGGTAGAGTTAATGGAGTTAAAATATATCTAAAAACTTGTTTTTTAAAGAAAGTATAGTTTTTAAAGAATAGAATAAATAAAACTTTTTATTTATTCTATTTTCCTTCCCAACTTTGTTTAAAACTTTTACCCTTAGATATTTCATAGGATAAGTTAATTAAACCTGTTTTTTTAAGAACTTGTATAATTTTTTTACTCCAAGAAGCTCTAAAATTAAAGGAGTTTTTTTTCCCTCCTATGCTTTTTATAAAATCTTCATTTAACTTTTTTGAAAAAAGTATCTCTTTCCCATGTTTTTTAACTTCTTGCTCTAAATACATTCTTGCCTTACGAAAAACAAGATGATTGTTTTTTTCTGATATCCATTTTGTGCAAAAGTCTTTAATATTTTGCATATTAGCTTTTTGTTTTTTACTTAGATTTTTATCAAAAAAATCTAAGTTATTTGTAGTTCCTGCAATGCCTTCTGGTCTATAATCTTTTTTTAAACTTTTCTCTCTTTGTTTATATCTAAGTTCTTGTGAAGTATATTTTTTTATTTCACTAGGATTATAGATTATTTTATAAGGTTCTTTTATATTAGGAAGGTATAAAGAAGGAAGAGCTTTTTCATTTTTATTAGCTCCTAAACTTAAGATATTTCCACTAATTGAAGCTACATAACCTCTTCCATAACCTGATTCAACACTTGCAATTGCTAAGAGTGCAGCTGGTGGAATATTGTATTTTAATCCAAGTTTAACAGTATCTTGTATCAAAGTTTTGTAAAACTCTTTTACATGAATATATTTTCTATAAGAAAACTCTTTATTGTATGAATAAAGTAAGCTGTTTAATAGTATTAAAATAAGTAATAGTTTTTTCATTAAATATTATAACAACAAAAGAAGTTTAGTCCTCTTAAATAAAAAGTAAGTTCTTTTATTTAAATATCTTACTTATCAATTGATTTAATAAAACCAATCATAGATGAAGTATTTTCATCATTCAAGTATGATTCAACTGCTATATCTATATTGTTAATCATTTCTGTATTTTGTGATAACTGTTCATATTTTTTTAGCATCATGTTTATTTGAGGAAGAGTTTGAATTGCAATAGATTTTGCTTTTTCACTTTTTACACTTTCAAGTTCGAATTTTAACTCTTTTAATCTTGTCATTGTACTCATTGTATACCCCTTGCAAAAATTATATAGTATAAATATATCACAAAATACAAGGAGTAAAGGACTTTAAATTCATAAATAATATGTTTTTAAATAAAAAAAGCTAAGGTAAAGAAATGCTTACTTTGCGTAAGTCATCTCTTCTGGTTTAATATAATTATCGAACTCTTCTTCACTTAAGAAGCCTAACTTCAGAGCTTCTTCTTTTAATGTTGTTCCATTTTTATGGGCAGTTTTTGCTATTTTTGCAGCATTTTCATAACCAATATGAGGATTTAAAGCTGTAACTAACATTAAAGAATCATTTAAATAAGCTTTGATGTTTTTTAAATTAGGTTCTATTCCTATTGCACATTTATTGTTAAATGCTTTCATCGTATCACTTAGAAGTTTAATTGATTGTAATAAGTTATAAGCAATCACTGGTTTAAATACGTTAAGCTCAAAGTTACCTTGAGAAGCAGCAATTCCAATAGTTGTATGATTTCCCATAACTTGAACTGCTACCATAGTCATAGCTTCACTTTGTGTTGGGTTTACTTTTCCTGGCATTATAGAACTTCCTGGTTCATTTGCTGGAATATTAAGTTCACCTATTGCACAACGTGGTCCTGAACTTAACCATCTAATATCATTTGCAATTTTCATTAAATTAGCTGCAAGAGCATTTAGAGCTCCACTTAAAACAACTTCTCCATCATGTGAAGTTAAAGCATGAAACTTATTTGGATGAGAAACAAATTTATAAGAACTATTTGTAAGTTCATTTAAAACTTCACAAACCATTGGTGAGAAATTTGGATGGGAATTAAGACCAGTTCCTACAGCTGTTCCCCCAATTGCTAGTTCTTGTAAGTATTTCATAGAATCATCAACTTGCATTAATGCTTTATTTAACATATCTACATAAGCTGAAAATTCTTGTCCTAATGTTAAAGGAGTTGCATCTTGTAAGTGTGTTCTTCCAATTTTTACTATGTCTTTAAACTCTTTAGTTTTTAACTCAAAAGTTTCTTTTAAAAGTTTGATAGCAGGAATTAATTGTTTTTGAATTTCAAGTATAAAAGATATTCTCATAGCAGTTGGAAAAGTATCGTTTGAACTTTGTCCTTTATTTACATCATCATTTGGATGAATCAATCTATTTTTTCTAAAATCAGATCCAAGAAGTTCTGTTGCTCTTGAAGAAATTACTTCATTCATATTCATATTAGATTGAGTTCCAGATCCTGTTTGCCAAACTACTAAAGGAAAATTACCTTCAAGTTTTTTATCAATTATTTCATCACAAGCTTCTGAAATAGCATTTGTTGTTTTTTCATCTAATCTATCAAGTTTATTATTTACAAGTGCGCATGCTTTTTTTAAATAAGCAAAACCTTCAATTATTTCACTTGGCATTTTTTCATTACCAATAGGAAAATTTTCAATACTTCTTTGAGTTTGAGCTGCCCAATAAGCATCTTTTGGTACTTTTATTTCACCCATAGTGTCTTTTTCAATTCTGTAATCCATAAGTATCCTTTTAATTTAAGAAAATTATAACAGATAGTAAATTAATTTTGATAATTAATATTAACTTACTTGACTTAAATAAGTTAATTTTTAGTAATTAGTATAAAATAGAGTGCAAAACACTCTATTTTATTTGTATAAATAAGTTGATTATATAGTTCTAAATTTAGCAGGTCCAGTTGTATGAATTGATACACCTTGTGTATCAACAGCAACAGTTACAGGCATATCTACTACATCAAACTCATAAATAGCTTCCATTCCCATTTCTTCAAAAGCAACAACTTTAGCTTCTTTAATACTTTGAGAGATTAAATAAGCAGCTCCTCCTGTTGCAATTAAATACATTGATTTGTATTCTTTAATTAAATCAATAGTAGGCTGTTTTCTCTCAGCTTTTCCAATCATTCCTAGAATTCCGATTTCCATCATGTCTTTTGTAAACTTATCCATTCTTGTTGCCGTTGTAGGACCTGCTGGTCCAACAGCTTCTTTTCCAACTGGATCAACTGGTCCAACATAATAAATAAATCTATCTTTTAGCTCCAAACCATTAGGCAAGGCTTTTCCTGCCTTTCTGTATTCAACTATTTTTTTATGAGCAGCATCTCTTGCTGTTAAGATTTTACCTGTTAATAAAAGAGTATCACCTGATTTAAATTGAGATAAGTTATCTTGAGTTAAATCTTTAATATTTACTTTTTTAATACTATCCATTGGTAGTTCTAAATCTGGCCATAAGTCTAAGTTAGGTTTTTTAAAAATAGCAGGACCATCTCCTTTAAGTTCAAAATGTATATGTCTTGTAGCTGCACAGTTAGGTATCATAGCGACAGGCAGCGACGCGGCATGACAGGGATAATCAAGAATTTTAACATCTAAAACAGTCGTAAGTCCTCCTAAACCTTGAGCTCCAATACCAATTTTATTGATATCTTCGTATAATTTAAGTCTTAACTCTTCTAAGGCAGTTTTAGCTCCTCTTGCTTTTAATTCATGAATATTAACTTCACTCATTAAAGACTCTTTTGCTAATAACATTGATTTTTCTGGGTTTCCACCAATTCCAATTCCAATAATTCCAGGAGGACACCAACCAGCACCCATATTTCTAGCATTTTCCATAACCCAATCATAAATACTATCACTTGGATTTAAAACAGCAAATTTAGATTTGTTTTCACTACCTCCACCTTTAGCAGCAACAGTAATATCAATAGTATCTCCATTATTAACACTTACATGAATAACAGCAGGAGTATTGTCTTTTGTATTTACTCGTTTACCAGCAGGATCAGAAACAATAGAATATCTTAATGTATTACTAGGGTCTTTATAACCTAAAGCTACACCTTCATTTATAATATCATTAAGCTCTTTTGTTATTTCTAAAGGAGCATTTAAACCAACTTTTACAAAAACATTAATAGAACCTGTATCTTGGCAAAGGGGTCTATGACCCATAGCACACATTTTAGAGTTTATTAATATTTGCCCAATTGCATTTTTAGCAGACTCCCCTTGCTCATTTTCATAAGCTTCAACCATGGCTTTTACAAAATCCTCTGGATGGTAATATGAAATATACTGAATAGCATCAGCTACACTTTGTTTTATGTCATTTTCTGTGATTTTTTTCATTTATTCTTATGCCCCTTTTATAATAATTTAGTGTAAATTATATCTAAACTTAGCTATAAACAAGTATTCTTAAGGAGGTCTCACACTTCTTCCTTGTTACGTTATTACACGAAAGAAGTTTATATATTTGTTATAAAAACTTTTTTAACTGTACCTTTAAAATATATTTTTTCATCTATTTTACTAATACTTAGCTCTTCTTTGCTCTTAGGATAAACAAAGGTTTTATCTTCTACAAGATTTAACTCTTTTGCTCTTAAAAAACAAGCTACCATTCCTGTTCCACAAGCTAAAGTTTCACCTTCAACTCCTCTTTCATATGTTCTTACATAAATCTTTTTATCTTTTATGCAAGCAAAATTTACATTTGCATTATATTCATATCTCATTTTTGAACATAAGTCATGATTATAAGAGTTTAAATCATTAACTAAAGTAACTAAGTGAGGAACTCCCGTATCAATTAAAAACCAAGTAAAACCATCTTGTGTGAAGTTCTCTTTTAAAATGTTAGGTTTTGTCATTTGTGTTTGTACAATGTTTCCATTTACTTCACAAGAAATTTTTCCTGCTTTTGTTAGAAAGGTAAGGTTTTTATTAGCTAAATTGTTTGTATAAGCATAATGGGCACAAGCTCTAGTTCCATTTCCACACATGGAGGCTACACTTCCATCACTGTTATAAAATAACCATTGAAAATCAATACCGTCTTTTTCACAAGGAAGTAACACTATTAAACCATCAGCTCCAATACCCTCCGTTCTTGAACATAAAGAGATAGCTTCTTGTGAATAATCTTTATTTATGAAACTATGAAAAATCACAAAGTCATTTCCACTTGCACTATATTTTGTATATGTCATAAAATCTCTCCTATTACTCTTTCAATTTCGTTTTGCAAAGCTTTTAAATTGTATGAGTTATCAATAATATAATCAGCTTTTGTTTTTTTATCTTCTATATCCATTTGATTTGATATTTTTAGTTTTGCTTCTTCTTCATCTATTTTATCTCTTAACATTAAACGTTTTACTTGTAAGTTTTTTGGAGTATATACTACTAAGCATTTATCAATTTCATAGTTCATCTTTTCAAAAAAAAGTGGAATATCTATAAAATATGGTTTAGCTGCTTTTTCAAATATAAGAGATTCTTTTACAATTTGTTTTTTTATTAATGGGTGAATAAAAGCCTCAAGTTTTAACTTATTTCTTTCATTTGAGAAAATTATTTTTCCTAAATCTTTTCTTAGGACTTTTCCATCTTTTACATATTCTCTTCCAAACATATTTGCAATAATACTAGAGTTTTCATCTAAAAGTTTATGTGCAATTTGATCAGCATCAATTGTTAAAAAACCATGAAGTTTTAATAAAGAACATGCAGTACTTTTTCCTGTTGCTATTCCACCTGTTAAAGCAATAGCATGTGTAAACATTTTTTTATTCATGTAAAACTTTACAATAATTTAAATTTAAAGAAGATTTAGGAAGTTTCTTGTGCAAAGTACTGCAAAGCTTATCGCTTTGCAATACCTGTTAAGTCTTTAGTTATATATGCAGGAAAAACAAAAGAAGCATGTTGTACTTCTGTTGAATAATAATTTAAATCATCTAATAAATCAGATCTTTGTAAAATTATATCTGCTGTTGGATGGTATTTCTTAGATGCTAAGATAGCTGTTGTATGACCAAAAGAAAAAGGCATAACAATCCAGAAACTTTCACCAACACAGAGTAAATCTGCTTTTAATTTATCGGCATCTTTAGTATAAGAAGTAGATTTTAAAGTAAATAAACCATCATCTTTTAATATTTTATTAATATTTGCCAATAATAATGCATCAACTTTTCCACTTGTTAAAATTACAAGATCAAGGTCTTTTTGATCATAGGCTTTCAATCCATCTAAATCGCTGTATATTACACTTAATTTATGCTTGCTTACTTCTTCTTTGAAATCTTCATCAATATTACCCACAACTAAGATCTTACTAGCCTCTTTATGTGTACATAAAGGTACATGAACCATCATTTCATTAAATGAAAAATTCTTATTTTCAACACTTGACATTAAGACGTCCTTTTATTAATTTTTTGTTATAATACCAAAAAATTTTTAAACTAAGAGGAGAATATTATGTATGCACAAAAATTACAGAGAATTTTAATGTCAGTGATGCTAATGTTATCACTTTATTTGATAAGTATAAATTCAATTTTCGGAATTATCTTGCAAGTGTTTGTGATTTTAATGCTCTTAATTTGGGCATTTACAGATTTTTGCCCTTCATTATGGATGTTTTCTAAATTGTTTAAAAATTGTAAAAAAAAATGTGAAGAGGTTAAATAAATGAGCACAGTTAGCTATAAAGATGCAGGAGTAGATATTGATGCAGGGAATGCTTTTGTAGAAAATATTAAACCTTATGTAAAATCAACAAAGATTCCTGGTGTTTTAGGTGGTATTGGTTCATTTGCAGGTGCTTTTGAATTACCAAGTGGTTATAAAAAGCCAGTTTTACTTTCAGGAACAGATGGTGTTGGAACAAAACTAAAACTTGCAATTGATACAAAAATATTTGATACAGTTGGTATTGATTTAGTTGCAATGTGTACAAATGATTTATTATGTAACTTTGGTGAACCTTTGTTTTTCTTAGATTATTATGCAACAGCTAAACTTAATGTGGAAGAAGCAAGTGCAGTTGTAAAAGGAATAGCTGAGGGTTGTATTAGATCTGAATGTGCCTTAGTTGGTGGGGAAACTGCTGAAATGCCGGGAATGTATAAAGAGGGTGATTTCGATTTAGCTGGTTTTTGTGTTGGAATTGCAGAAAAAGATGAATTAGATAGAATTCAAAGAGTTGAAGCTGGTGATGTTTTAATGGCACTTCCCTCTTCAGGAATTCACTCAAATGGTTTCTCTTTAGTACGAAAACTATTATTAGAAAAACTAGGTATGAGTTTAGATGATGATTTTAATGGACGTGCTTTAAAACATGTTTTACTAGAACCAACTAGAATTTATGTAAAAGAATTTAAAGAAAATAAACAAAATATAAATGCACTTGCACATATAACAGGTGGTGGAATTACTGAAAACTTACCTAGAGTTTTACCAGATCATTTAAAAGCTGTTGTAAAAAGAGACTCAATAAAAGTTTTACCTATTTTTGAATTAATGTCAAAACATGTTGAACTTGATGAAATGTATAGAGCATTTAATATGGGTGTTGGAATGGTATTAGTTGTAAATCCTTCAAAAGTTGATGCAGTTTTATCTTCAAGTGATGCTTATGTTATAGGTCATATTGAAGAAGGTTCTAAAGGTGTTGAATATATTTAAAACTTTTTAACTTTTAAAAAAGGGTAACCATAATGGTTACCCTTTTTTTATAGCTAAAAATTATTCTTAAGTAAAATCTATTTACTTAAAAATTCATTCCTGTAAGAATTAAAACTCTAGAATTACTATCTTTTTCACTTGTGATTTCTTCATTATTAATTGCGCAAGCTGCTTGAATATTTAGGAAAAAATCTTTATAGTTTACATAATAAGCAAGTCCTATATCATGTAAAGTTCTTCTTTGATAATCTACACTATTATTAGCCATATAAGTGCTTCCTACATCATAAAATAGTCCTATAACACTAGATACTCCAGCTATTTTTTCTAAGGCATACTTAGCTTCAATATTAAATAAATATCCATTTTCAGCATTAATCTCTCCACTTGGATATAGTTTTACCCCATAAGCTCCACCTACAGAGAAATCTTCACTTCCATCTAAGTTCTTATTTCCAAGTGCATACTGAAAAGAAAATGAACTTTCAAGATAGAAGTTATTTGTGAAATACATATCTTCAGAAATCTCAAGATTAATCTTAGAAAAACTTCCTTGGGTATTTGCTCCCTTTTTATCATCATTCTTTTTATCTTTATCTTTAAAATCTAAGCTACCATGACTTAGACTAAAAGATAGTTTTGTTTGATTTTCTATATCAAACCATACATCACTTTTATCATAATCTAAACCAATACTTATTATGTCTGATGTTTTTTCACTTATATCATTTATACTTTTTGTTTCATCTTGAAGTTTATTACTTGCTAAATTTATATACGTATATAGATTTTCTAAGCGACTTCTATATACAGGATAAGATAAGTTTAAATTAAGAGATTTTGAATTTCCTTGGGCTTTTAAGTCTTTTAAATCTTTACTAAGATAATAACTTGTATCAGAGTAAGAAAGTTTGGCTTTTAGTCCACTATAATTTAAAGGCATACTATAAGAAATTGTTCCATTTACTAAATCTTCTCCATTACTTATTAAAGCAGAAAAAGATAATTTATCACCCATATTAAAAGGAGAGTTTATATTAAGTCCTCCCATTAATCTATCTCTTCCTGTGTAATATCCACCAAAGTTATCAGCTAATAAATAACCAGCATAAGCAGCTTTGGTACTAGAGCTAATATCAAAATCACTTGTTCCTACTTCTGAACCTGGCTTTACATTTGCCTTAGAAATTACAGCACCTGGTAAATCATTAATAAGTAACATTGTTCGCTCTAAGGAAGCTTTATCAACAGAAGCAGTTCTTACACTTCCTGTTAGTTTCGTATTATCTAAGAAACCTTGAATAACAGAATCTTTTATTAAAGAATTATTTGCAAGTCTAAACTTTCCATATTGCCCTTCAATTACATTAATCGTAAGAATATTATTTTTCATACTTTGTTTAGGAATATAAGCCCTAGCAACAAAATAACCTCTATTTCTATACTCTTTTGTAATAATAGAAGTTATATTTTGAAATTCTAGAAATGTAAACTTTCTATTTTTATATATTTTAAGAAGTTTATATAACTCTTTTTTATCTATATTAAAAGCATTTTTTATTATAAAATCTTTAATAAATACTTTTCTTCCACTTTTATCATCTTTCATAGCAGCACTGTATTTATTTATTCCAGATATATTTATTAATGGTTTTTTTTTCTTTTTTAAAATTTCGTTTGGAAGTTTAATTTCTTTTAGAACATCTGATATTCCAAGAGGAGCTGCTAGTAATACACTTGCAGAAACTACTGTAAGTATGATTATATTTTTTATTAATTTCATTTTATTCCTATCTTCTTTTATCTTCTACTACATAAAACTCTTGTTGTACACCTTGTGGTAGGGTAACGCCACTATTTATTAATTGAATTAAAGAGTCTCTTCCAATTGGTACAATAGTTGTTTTGCTATTTTGCATGATTCTTACTTCTTCTTGGGTAACTTTTTTAGTTTTTTCACCAAGTATTGGTTTTGAAACAATAGTTACTTTATCTATCTTATTTCCAAAATCAAGTTTTGTTTTTGTGAAATTTTGCTTAGATGTTTTTTGTAGCACTGGAGCTTTTATTGCAACTGTATTTATAATTGCAGTTATTGTTTTTTCTACTTTTGGGTTTCTTACAGTTATTGATTTTTTTACTTCAGCTTTTGTTATATTAGCTAAGCTTGAGGCTGTTGTTGAAGTTAAGTTATAATTATTTGCATCTGCACCTGCTAAAGTAATATTAGATATATTTACTGTTTTACTTATTCCTACATTTTTATTATCAAATAAAGAATCTTGACTAGTTCTTACCTTATCTGCACTTATAATAGCACTTCTAATTTCTTGAACACTAGCATTTTTTGTTCCATCATATACTTTATTTGATGCCAAATATTCTAAAGTTATATCTTTTTTTGAAATATTTGCTCTTGTTGAAGCTGTTGTTGAAGGTAAGTAATAATTACTTGCTAAACCACCACTATTTCCATCTGCCAAAGAATAGCCACTTGCTTTTACAGATTTAAGTGTACCTGCCTTTTTATCTAAAAATTTTGCTGTTCCGTGATTAAGAGTTAGTGTTTCTGCTCCTATACCTGTTGATACTTCACCCCAAGAGCTAATATTAACATCTGTTGTTCCATCATATGTCTTGTTTGAGGCTGATAAACCAGAAATATTTATTGCTTTGGGATTAATCTTTAATGTACCAGAAGTATTTCCAGTAGATGCTGTACTAAAATCTGCTTTTAAAACATTGATGCTAATACCAGAATAAGTGTTAACATCTTTAAATCCTGTTACAATATTTCCATTATATATAAAATTATAGTCTGTTCCTGCTATCCATGAATTATAAAAAGATGAACCAAAAATAGTTTCAGAGTTCCAAAGTGAACTTAAAGAAGTTTGGGCTCCATTGTAAATATAGCCACTAAGAATATCAGAAAGTGTATAGTTTGTAATAGAGTTAATAATATTTGATGCTGAACCATTTCCAATTAATTTTCCATGATAATTATTACTTAAAATACCTATATCAATAGTAGGAGTTAATCCATTTACAGAAACTATATCAGTATCTGCCTTATTATCCATTATAAAACTTGTAGGTTCAAGATATCCAACAATTCCACCTATGTATTTACTTGAAGAATTACTTAAATTTATATTCCCTGATGATACTGAGTTTTTAATTGAAACTTTTGTTACAGAATTATCTTTCCCAACAATACCACCTACATTAGACAAGGATTTAGATGAGTTTATAGTTCCATTGAATGTTGAATTTAATATTAAACCATAAAGAGAATTGCTTTCATCCTCAGAATTATATCCTACAATACCCCCTATATTTATAGAATCGTCTATCCCTATATTTATAGTTCCTGTTACCTTACTATCACTAATTAAAGATCTGTTTTTACCTGCAATTCCACCTACGTTGCCAATTACTAAAGAACCAGTATTTATTATTCCAGAAAAAGTACTATTTTTAATCTTTCCTGAATTATAACCAACAATCCCACCTATTCCATTCATATAACCACCCAAATAACCATGAGAAAAATCTTTTGATAAAAAATTAAAAGTACCAGCAAATATAGCAGTATCTATTATTCCTATGGGATTAAAACATACAATAGCACCCATTTTAGAAACTGCTGATGTTGCTTTAATAGTAAGAATTGCATTGCTATAAACATTTTTTATCATACCTTCATTTAGAGAAATCATTCCTCCTATAGAAAATCCGTTAATATCTATAATACCTGTTTGAGATAACTCACTTGCGCTACCATAATTATCAGCAATTAAGAGTCCTGTCATAGCATTCTGACGTACTCCTACTTCTACATTTTGAGTAAAATCTGTTTTTCCAGAAAGTTTTATTCCAAATACTTTAGCTCCACTATAGTTCTGCGATATAAAAGAAAGTGATTGGTCATCATACTTATTTATAATTTTAAGGTTATTAACTCCTATATTTCTGATTGTTCCATAGTTTCTAGCAAATACTCCTTGATAAGCAAATGTTGATGTAGTCTGAAAATTATTTATTGTATTTCCTAATCCATCAAACGTACCTTCAACTTTAGAAATCCAATCTCCAGTTTTAGGATCAGAAGAGAAATCAATGTCTTTTCCTATTGCATAATACTGGGAACTAGAAATATTTCCTATATCATTACTTGTATTTATAATAGTGTAATCTTTAGCATTTATATTTAATAGTCCTATACCAATTCTCGCACCATAATTAACCTTACCCCTAAAGGCAGTTTCATTCCAAATACCATATCTAATGTTTCCATTTGTTTCATCAAAATTCATTGCCAAAGTACCAGTCCCAAAACTTAAATCAAGAACAGAGAATACATTAATATCATTTCCTGCTTTTAGGCTTAAAAGACCTTTGTTCCAAGTAATATCTTCATTAATAAAAATATCATTATCTGCTTGAAGTGTTACTCCTGTTCCAGAGTTTAAAGTAGATTGTATAAAAGATGCTTTAATACTAGAACCAGTTAAACTACTAGCTCCTGATGATTCAACAGTAATATTTGTAGGATCTATTAACCACTGTTTTGCTTGAATAGTAGTATTATCATTCATTTTAAAAGTTTTTCCAGAAGTTTCTATAAAACCATCTTTAGCTTTTAAACTTCCAGCAATTCTAACTTCTCCTCCATGGGCAAAGAGTTCTATTTTTCCTGTAATATCATTAAAATTTTGTGCTTCAAGAATTCCTGTATTATTTACAACACCTTTTAGTAAATCATCAAGAGCATTTGTAGTAAGATATATTTCTCCACCTTTAGTATAAACGGCACCTTTGTTTTGAACTAAAGCATCTAAAACACCTTTTTTTACACTTAAGTTAAGTAAAGAGTTTCCATTTAAACTAAGTAGAACTTCAGAAGCTCCTACTAAGTGTACTTTTCCACGAACTACTTTTATATTTCCTTCATTTGAAATATTCTTTCCTATAAGAGTTACATATCCAGAATCACTTATATCTATTTCTCCAAGATTTATAATAGATTGTGAACTATTACCTTTAAATAAATACTTTCCACTATTAAAATCATCATCAGATAAATTCTTAGTACTAGCTAATAATCCTGCTGTATTAATTCTGGCATCTTTACCAAATAAAATACCATTAGAGTTTAAAATCCAAACTTGTCCTTTTGCATTTAAAGCCCCGTTTATAATACTTCTTTCATTTCCTATAACTCTATTTAAGGTAATAGAGTTTTTATTTATTTGATTGAAGTTTACAGTTTCACCTTTTTTAATATTAAATCTGTTCCAGTTTATAGAAGCTTTTGTTGTACTTTGATTTATATTAGTAACTAAACCATTTTGAGAAATACTAGCGCTTCCACTTGTAACAATACCACCGCTTGGAGAGGCATAAGTTATGCTTACACTTCCTAATAAAGCAGCTGTTATTAGTGATATTTTAGGTTTTAATAATTTCATTGTTTTCCTATCTTATATTATCTTTATACTTATTTTAAAGTATAGTAATAAATAATTTCAAATGAATTTTAAAATAATTTTATTTTGAAACTATTTTGGTACTTTTAGATAATGGTAAAGCTTGAAATAGAAGGAAGTTATTGGGATAAGATAGTTTTCTTTGACGTAATTAAAAAATAGTTAATTATATTAATAATCAAGTTCTAAAACTGGATTATTTCATTTTTTGATAAATATTTCAATATTAGTTTTACATTGTTACTAATTGAATTCTCACCAAGAATAATTTCGGCATCATTTGCTTTTTCATAAATAGAATCAATACCTGTAAAATCTTTTATTTCTCCTTTTCTTGCTTTTTTATATAAACCTTTTGGATCTCTTTGTTCACAAATATTTAGTGGAGTATTAAGAAACACTTCAATAAACTCATCATTTTTAACTAAACTTCTAGCATGTTTTCTGTCTTTTTTAAAAGGAGAAATAAATGCTGTTATTACAACTATTCCAGCATCACACAATATCTGAGAAACATGAGCTACTCTTCTTATATTTTCTTCTCTATCTTTTTTTGAAAATCTTAAATCTTTATTTAATCCAGTTCTTAAGTTATCTCCATCAAGTAAGTATGTTTTTAATCCTTTCTTATATAACTCTATCTCAAGTTCATTCGCTAGTGTTGTTTTACCACTTGCACTTAATCCTGTAATCCAAATGATAAATGGTTTTTGATTTTGATTTTTCATTCTTAATTCTTTTGTAACAATGTCTTTTGAGATAAAAATATTATTATTCATTGTCTAAATCTTTTTTTGTAAAACTCTTCATTATTGAACTCCATATTGTTCTTTTAAAACATTTAAAGATATTTTTGCTTGTTCGTAGTTTGGATTTACTTCTAAAGCTTTTGAGAAGTATTTTTTTGCATTTACTTTATCATTTTGTTTAAAATATAAGTATCCTAAAGAATTATAAGCTTCTTCTATTGAAGCGTCATTTTCTATTACATTAAAAAGAAGTTCTTTGGCTTTTTCAAACTCTCCTAAATCTCCTAAAGCAATGGCAATGTTTAATGTAGCAGGAAGATAATCAGCTTGTATATCTAATGCTTTTTTGAATTGTTCTATTGCTTCTATTTTTTTGTTTTCATTAAAAAGATCCATTCCTTTTTCAAATAAGGGAGCTGCTAATTCTATATCTTCACTTGGCATTTGAACAGAAGCTAAATCTTCATTTGATACTAAATAATTTATTTTTGATAAATCATGACTATGATGAAGAATTTTTGGATTTTTATGAGGAACAATGCATACAGAAAATATTTCATCAATTCCTTGAGTAAATTCTACAAATGAAACTGTTTCACCACTTACTATATTTACAACCCATACACCACAAACTCTTTTATTCAATTTTGTAATTTCTAATCCACTAAACATTGCACTTTCTCTGATTTTTGATAAACCAATAAATGCAAAATCTCCTACAAACTGTATTCCTCTTGTAAATCCTGGAACTTTTGCGACTTCAGTTATTTTTTTAGCATCAAGGTCTAAATATGATAATAAACCTTTTCCCGATTCTAAAAACCAAAGTTTATTCTTATACCATCTTGGAGAATGAGGCATTGATAGATTTGTTGCTAATATTTCATTATTTGTAATATCCATCAACATTCCTCCATTAACTTTTTTTTCTCTCCAACCCAAAGCTTGATCTGATTGGCCTAATAAAGTTACGTATCTAGGTTCATTATCACGTGTACAAAATCCATTTAGATGACATTTATCTAAAGGTTGTAATAAAGATATAAAAGGTGGTTTCCAAATAGGTTTAAAACTATTACTGTGATCAGCAATACACAAGCAAGAAAAACTTGTATTTATAAAATAAAGATTATCTTGACAATATTCCATTTCATGAATATCTATACTTCCAGTAATGTTTATATTCATAGGTAAATAACATGCATCATAAACTTTTTTCTCATCTATTTTGGATACCGCATTTTCTAAGTTTGTAAACTCCCATATGGTATGTCCAAATCCTGCCCAAATTTTATTATCAGCAGTATACATTCCCATAGGTCTATCAAACTCAATAAAATTTGCATCAAGCTTATTTTCACGCTCACTTAATGTAATTAATTTTTTAGACTGGTATGTCGAAATTAATATTGAAGCATTTAAATTTTTTAAGATACTTGGAAAATTAGAAGTATGATTACATCTAAAATTTTCATTATTTTCCATTATTTATTCCTTTTAAATTTATTAAAAATATTATATTTATTATTGCACAATACATAAATAGTGTAATATTCTAAAATACCCAACCAGCTTGTATCATAAATCTTGAAGAATAATCTTCTTGTGATTTTACATCATGAGCTATATTATATGATAAATGAGTATTTATGAACATATCTTTATATGAAGCATAATATCCAATACCAAAATCTTGTAATGTTTTTGTTTTTTTATTTGTTATATCTTGACTCATATAAGTTCTAGCTATATCATAAAAAATACTTATAGAAGAGTTTACTTCTTTATACTTAGGAAGAGTATAAAATAGTTCTGTATTAAATATATACCCATTTTCAGCACTTCCTTCACCATCTGGATAATATTTAACGCCATAAATACCACCAATACTTAAATCTTGACTTCCATCTAAATTTTTATTACCTAAAGCATATTGCAGTTGAAGAGAATTTTCCCATCTAACTTTATCATTTATTTCAAAATCTTGACCTAGTTCTATGTTTATTTTATAAAAATTACCATTAGTATTAGCGCCTAATTCATCTTTTTTTTCATCTTCTTTATTATTAAAGTTTAAAGATCCTGCTAGTAAAGAGAAATTTAGTCTTGATTGAGAATTTTTATTAAATAGTACAAAGTCTTTTGTATAATCTGTTCCTATTTTTAGGATAACAGAATTTTTTTGGGAACTATTTTTTAATATTTTATCTTCCATTTTATTATACGAAGTATCAAAATAAAGTTTTAAATTTTCTAGTCTTGATCTTATAAATGGGTATGTTACTTTAAAAGATATACTATTAGAACCTCCTCTAGCATCAAGAGATTTATAAATATCACCTAAGGTATAAGTGGTTTTAGAATAAGAAATATCACCTCTTAATCCATTTGAATAAAGAGGAAAACTATAAGCTAAGCTAGCATTTAAAAGTCCAGTATTTTCAGAACTTAAAGCTGAAAATGTTATTTTATCACCTATTTTAAAAGGTGAATTAATATCAGCACCTACCATAATTCTATGTTTTCCTGTATAAATAGAACCATAATTATCACCTAAAATATATCCATTATACTTTTTACTTGCATTAGTTCCAATTATAAAATCACTAGTACCAATTTTTTGTCCAGGTCTGACTTCTGCTTTATTTACAAGTACACCAGGAGTATCATTGATAATAAGCATTACTCTTTCAAGAGTAGTAGTTGATACTATATCTTTATCTTTTATATCATCTAAGTTTGCTTGTATAATTGAGTTTTTTACTAATGAATTGTTTTCTAGATTAAATATGCCATAACTTCCTTCAATAATATTGATTCTTAACATTCCTTCTTGAGAAAGAATACTTTGTTCTGGAATATAAGCTCTTGCTACAAAATAACCTTTTTCTCTATATTCTTTAGTTATTAAAGCAGCAATATCTTGCATATCTCTAAAACTTAAGGCTGTATTTTCAAAAGGTTTTACAATTGTTTTTAAGATTTTATTATCTATATATTTTGAGCCACTAATCAAAATGTTTTTAACTTCTATTTTTTTAGCATTTTGCTCTGCTTTTGGAATATGTGCTTTGTCTACTTTAAGTGAAGGTATATCATTTCTTTCTTTTTCAAGCTTTGGTGGTTTTACTTCTTTTAAAGCATCAGAAATATTTGGAATTACTGCTGCTTGTAAAGATAATGATGTTATTAAGCTTAGTGCTATTAGATTTCTTTTTTTCATTTTATATTCCCTTCTTTCTTATCTGCTATATAAAATTCTTGTTCAATACCATCAGGTAAACTTACTCCACCATCTACTAATTGAATAATTGAGCTTCTTGAAAGTGAGACTCTTACTTCATCTACATTATCTATTCCTAGTGCATCTGCTTGTATCTGTTTGGCTTCGCTTAGTGATATTCTTGTTGTAGCTTGTCCTTCAATTGGTTTTGAGACAATCATTTTATTTTCACCTATCAAAAATGCTATATTTACATTTTTACCACGATTGAGAGGTGTAGTAGTTTGGATTTTTGGAAGAGTTATTTTAATAGCTTCTTTATTTACTATTGAAGTTATTATTTTTTCTATCTCTTGATTAGGTTCTATTTTAACTTTTGGTTTAGGTTCTATTTCTGGTTTTATTATGACTGGAGTAATTTCTATGTTTGTACCTATTAGCCATAAAGGTTTAGAAACTCCGGATTTACCTACTTGCCAAGATAAGATTGGGCTTCCTTTTTTTATAGATGAGTCTTCTACTATATCCCATGGTGTAGCAAAATTATTAAATGTACTTATATTTTTTAGTTCTTTCGTAGTTTTTCCATAAGAATCATTACTTCCCTCACTTGTTATCTGTCCTGTTGTTTCTTTATTCCAAAATGAGTTTTTTATAGTTTCCGAATCAACATATCCAGCTAATCCTCCTAGATCATCACTTCCACTTACAGATCCTGTTGCATATGAATTTGTAATAGAGCCTTCGTGGCCATTTCCAAGTAATCCTCCTACATAATTTGTTCCACTTACAGATCCTGTTGCATATGAATTTGTAATAGAGCCTTTATAGGAATGTCCAAGTAATCCTCCTACATTCTTACTTCCACTTACAGATCCGGTTGCATATGAATTTGTAATAGAGCCTTTATAGGAATCTCCAAGTAATCCTCCTACAGCTTCAGTTCCACTTACAGATCCTGTTGCATATGAGTTTTTAATTAAACTCTCATTTTCTCCTTCTAAGAACAAGTTAACATTTGAATCAAATTCTAAACTACCTATAATTCCACCTATATATAATTCACCATTTACAGAAGCTGTTGCATATGAGTTTTTAATACTTCCCTTACATAATCCAGTTAATCCTCCTATATAATTTGTACCCCTTACCGATCCTGTTGTATATGAGCTTTCTATTATTGAATTATAACTATATCCAAGCAATCCTCCAATACGTTCATTTCCCTCAATACTAATATTTTCTAATCCTAAATTAGTAATCTTTACATTATTTGAATATCCAAAAAAACCAAGATACTGATTATTTAACTTAATATTTAGATTTGAAATTATTTTTGAGTTTCCATCAAAGTTTGATTTTAAAATTGGAATATAAAAATTACTAATACTTGATAAATCTAAATTATTTATTAATTTAAAATTATTAGCAGATAAAGAAGAAAATCCTAAAATATCTTTTAAATTATCTATCGTAGATATTTCATAAACACCATTATTCAAGGTGAAATAATCAGAAATATTTAGTACTTTATCTTGAGACCAATCAGTAAATTGTTTATCATATAAACCATAAGGGGTAACAATAGAAGTTTTTTCATTTATTTTAGTAGCATCTATATTATAAAAACTATTTTCAACTTTATTTATATCATTAAAATTTCCTATTAAGCCTCCAAAATTTGAACTTCCACTTACACTTCCACCAGAAAAAAAAGAGTTATCCAAAGAAGAATTGTTATCCAAATCATAAATATTATGTATATAACCAACTAATCCACCAGTATTATTAGTTCCAGATACATTTCCTGAAGCATTAGCGTTTGTAATAGTAGTTATAGTAATATAGCCAGCTATTGCCCCCACTTTCTCTTTTCCTTTAATACTCGAATTAACTAATGTTATATTTTGTATTGTTGACTCACTTATCCTACTAAAAAGACCAATATAGTCTTTATCTGGTCTATTTATTGTAAGATTTGAAATTGTATGTCCTAAACCATCAAATTTTACTTTAAAATTATATACATCCAGTCCCAGCGATTTAAATCCAGAGCCAGAATTCCAATCAAAAGTAGCAGCAGCATCAATATCTCCACCTAAAACATAATTTTTGGGTAAATTTATATTTAAATATAAATTTATACCTTGTAAGTCTGTTCCAGAAACTGAGCCTTGAGCACCTAATTCTGTGATTACTCTCCAATTTGTTACCGCTACATCATTTCCTATTTTTGTTTTAAAGTTATCTCCAGCTTTTAAATTTACCTTTGCATTGATATGATATTTTGCCGTGTTATTTATATTTACACTATCTTGCCCAAAGTGTAATTCTAATTTTCCATTATCATTATTTGCAGTAATATCTTTATTTATATAAATATCTCTTGCGGCACTTAAGGTAAGTGTTTTAGCAGTATTCCAAGTGATTTCACTATCTACTATAATATTGCCATCTCCTGTACTTTGGCTAGAAGAAGTATTTGGAGTATTCCCTCCATCTGTAGTAATACTTACATCTGCACTTACAAGTGCAGACTCAATAGCGTTTGATAAAGTATCATCAATAGTAATATTTACAGGATCAATTAACCATTTATCAGCTTTAATTTCTACATCTTCAACAATAGTAAATTTTTTACCAGAAGTTTCTATAAAACCACCCTCAGCTTTTATTGTGCCTCCTACTTTGACTTCTCCCCCATGGGCAAAAAGTTCTACATATCCTGAAACACCATCCAATGAATTTGCTTCAATAATACCTTTGTTATTTACTACACCTTTCAATAATTCATTTAGAGCATAAGTACTTAGATATATCTCACCTGCATCTGAATAAATTGCTCCTTTGTTTTCTACAAGGGCATCAAGTAATCCTTTTTTTACCCTTAAATCTATTATTGAATTTCCATTTAGCTTTATACTTACTTCCTCTGCACCAACAAATCTTACACTTCCCCTTAAAGCTTTTATTGTCCCTTCATTTGAAACTTTATTTGCTATAAAACTTGCATATCCTTTATCCGATATAGATATTTCACCAAGATTTATGATAGTTTCACTAGAATTACCTTTAAAGTTATAATTTCCTGCTTGAAAGTTTTGATCACTTATATTCTTAGTACTAGCTAATAATCCTGCTGTATTAACTCTGGCATCTTTACCAAATAAAATACCATTAGAGTTTAAAATCCAAACTTGTCCTTTTGCATTTAAAGCCCCGTTTATAATACTTCTTTCATTTCCAATAACTCTATTTAATGTAATAGAGTTTTTACTTATTTGATTGAAGTTTACTGTTTCACCTTTTTTTATATTAAAACTGTTCCAGTTTATAGAAGCTTTTGTGGTACTTTGATTTATATTAGTTACTAAACCATTTTGAGAAATACTAGCGCTTCCACTTGTAACAATACCACCGCTTGGAGAGGCATAAGTTATGCTTACACTTCCTAATAAAGCAGCTGTTATTAGTGATATTTTAGGTTTTAATAATTTCATTGTTTTCCTATCTTCTTTTATCTATATACTTTTATATTTATATTTAGATGTAGATTTATACTTATATTAAAGTATAGTAATAAATAATTTCAAATGAATTTTAAAATAATTTTATTTTGAAACTATTTTGGTACTTTTAGATAATATAATTCAAGCTTGAAGGAAGATCTACTATGCAAGAAAACAAACTAATAATCTTAAAAGAATTAGTACTTTTATTGGTTGAAGATGATGAAAAACTACTTAAAAATTTAAAAATGACCTTATCTCTTTTTTTTAAAGATATTAAAACTGCAAATAATGGTTCTAGCGCACTTGAAATTTATAAAAAGAGTGAAATAGATGTGGTCATTACTGATTATGTAATGCCTATAATGAGTGGATACGATTTATGTGCAGCTATTAGAGAAATTAATAAAAAAGTACCTATTCTTATAATGAGTAATTTTACAGACCAAGAAAAACTTTTAAATGCTATACCTTTAAATCTTAGTGATTATTTAGTTAAACCTATAGAATATACAGTTTTAATACAATCCTTACTAAAAATAATACAAAACATGGAAGAAAATAATCTTTTAAATGAAAATATTACAAATACTATTAAATATAATGTACTAACAAAAGTTTTGATAAATAATGATGAAATAATAACTCTTACAAAAAGCGAAATAAAGATATTAGAACTTTTTATCAAAAATAAAAATAAGCTTGTAAACACTCATACAATTTCTTTATGTATAAATGAAAATGATTATAAAAGTACTCAAGCAATAAAGAATATAATTCATAGGCTTCGTAAAAAACTAACTAAAGATAGTATTTTAAATATTCAAGGTTTAGGTTATATACTAAAAATTGAAGAAGAGATTTAAATAGAGTGCTTAAAGTTTTCTTTGTATTTGCCCTAACAATTAATTTATATTCTTCTAATATTTTAGATATAAGTGAAAATTTTATAAAACAAAACTCTTTAGGTTATATTTATTTTATAGAAGATAGTAAAAATGAATTTACTTCAGAAGATATACTTCTTTTAAAAAATTTAAAACTTGCTAAAAAAATATATAGAGGTATTAGTAAAGGAGCTTTTTGGACAAAAATAGAGCTAAGAAATAGTTCAAAAGAGTTTCAAAACCTAGCTTTTTTTAACTCACTTGCAGGTACTAATAAAATAGATGTTTATATTTATAAAAATAATAAATTGATTAAAACTCATAAACTAGGAGATCTAAGAGAACAAAATCAAAGAGAAATTATAAGTAGATATTCAATGTTTAGATTAAAACTTGAAAAAAATGAAAATATTACAATTATTGCAAAAATAAAAAATTATCATTTACATAATATTGGTTGGACTATACAAAAAGATAGTTATTTTATACAAAATGAAACATATAAACTTTTCATATTTGGTATGCTTATGGGAATTGTAGTTCTTTTTGTTTTATATAATATTTTGGCATATACAACATATAAAGAGTTTACTTTTTTTCTTATTGCTTTAAATATTGTAGTTTCCTCTATTTATCTTTATAGTTTTAATGGTGTTTTATATTTTCTTGATTTAGGAATAAACTTAGAAATTATTACAAGTATCACATGGAATCTTTCAAACTTTTCATTAATACTATTGATGCTCTTTCCTTTATATTTTTTTAACATGAAAGAAAGATATGTAAAACTTTCTTATGTTTTAAAAGTTATGATTGCCATGCATCTTCTTATAACTATGATTGTTTTATATGCCCAATATGTTGATGAAAAATATTTTTCTATATTTAATGTTCTTTTTTTCTTTATAATATTTAATATTTTATTTTTGTTTTGTATGTCTGCATATATGTATTTTAAAAAGGAATCTGGATCATCATACTACTTTTTTGGACAAGGAATTTTGTTTGTAGGTATGACTTGTCATGCCTCAAATCTTTTTGGACTAATTTCTTATAATGAAATCAATAAATATTTTTATCCTATAGGTATTACTATAGATTTATTTTTTATGACCTTAGTGCAGTTTCAAAAAACAAAAAACAAATTATTAGAATTAAAAAAGAAAAAAGAACATCTTTTAGAGCAATCAAGATTTAGCTCAATGGGACAAGCTATTGGACATATTACTCATCAATGGAAACATCCCTTGACTAATCTAGGGACCTCTCTTACTTTATTAGAATCAATATATCGTAACAAGCAAGAAACCTTATTAGAACATTTTGAAGAACAACTGCCTTCTTTAAAAAATGATATTAATTTTATGAAAAATATTATTGATGAGTTTTCATCATTTTATTCATCAAAAGTTATAAAAAATAATTTTTCACCAAAAGAATCAATAAAAAATATTAAAAAAATGATTAATTCAAAAATACTCTTAAAAAATACACAAATAGAAATTAAAACAAAAAACATAGAATATATCTATGGTTTTGAACATATATTTTCTAATATAATGCTTATATTAATTGATAATTCCTTAGATGAATTTACTAATGCTAAGAATAATAAAATTACTATTAATATTGAAAAGATAAAAGATGCTTATAAGATAGAGTATCAAGATAACGCAGGTGGCATTAAAATAAAACCTATAGATAAGATTTTTGAATATAGTATCAGTAGTAAAATAAATAAAGAAAATTCAGGAACTGGTTTGCCTATTCTTAAAATGTTAGTAGAAGATAGACTAGAAGGTTATATAAATGTTGAAAATACCAAAAATGGAGTTTTTTTCAAAATTTATATTTCCTAGTTTAGTCTAAAGAAGTAAATGGTTTTCTATTAGGTAACCATAGTGGTTACACTTATTTAAAAATTAATTAACTTTGTGACATTTCAATAAACAAAAAATGAGACTCTTGTAAAGCTTTTATCTCTAAAAACTTTTCTTCCTTAATCTCAAGGGCATCCCCATCATTTAAGCTAATATTATTAACTAAAGAAGAACCTTCTATTTGTACAAAGTAAACCTGTCTTTTTTCTTTTATTTCATATTCTAAGACTTTATCTTTATCTAGTTGACTTACAAACATATTTACATCTTGATGAATCTTTATTTTAGCATCTCCTTTTTGTGAAGAGACTATCTTTAATAAGGTATTTTTTCTTTCTTCTTCTTTATAGTTTTCTTGGCCATATAACCTTGGTAATGACTCTTTTGGTGGTACTATCCAAATTTGTAATAGTCTTATTGTCTCTGACTCGTGTTTATTATGTTCACTGTGAGATATTCCATCTCCTGCTGAGAGATATTGAACCTGACCTCTTTTTACTACTTCTTCATTGCCCATAGAATCTTTATGAGAAATTTCACCATTTACGACATAAGATATAATCTCCATATTTTGGTGTGGGTGTGTATCAAACCCAGTTTTTGCCTGTATTAAATCATCATTAAGTACACGTAAAACTCCAAAATTGATATTTTCATAATTTCTATATTGTGCAAATGAGAAATGAAACCTACTTTTAAGCCATCCAAGATTAGATGTACCCATATTTTCCTTCGATAATTTTTTGAACATTTTTTCTCCTTTTATTTACTTACGCTAAGAAATTGATCTAATATTTTTTTTAAACTTCCATCTTCTATAGGTTTTTGATAGGTAGAAATTATTTCTCTAGGCATTACAAATGAACCTAAACGTGTAAATTGATTTCTCATGGCCAAACTTACATCACTTCCTCCACCTCCTGCATGAACTGCTAGTTGGATATATTTTAGAGTAAATACTTTTCTAAAATCATCATCTGCTCTTGAAATCCATGCAATATAATTACTAAGAACTGGAGGAATAGAAAAATTATACTCAGGCGAAACAAATATATATGCTTTTGCTTCTTGCATTTTAGAAATTAAAGAATTAATACCCTTTGGTATTCCGTCTTTTTCCTCTTTTAAAGAGTCATACATAGGAAGATTTAGCTCAACTAGGTTAATTATTTCACTATTTTTACCTTTATTTTTTAATTCTACTTGTAGTTTTTTTGCTAATTTCATATTTTCATTTAAACTTGATACAAATATTAAATACATTTTTTATCCTTTTCTAATAAATTACTTTTTATTACTAGTTAGTACTATTTATATAAAAAAAAGCTACTATTTTTTATATACTTTTTTTAATAAACTATATAAAGTCTCAAGCTCTTTTTCATCTAGTACATCCATATACTCATTTATGTTTTTTGCATGTTGTGGAAAAATCTTTTTTATAATTTTTTCTCCTTTAGCACTTAAACTTAAGATATTTGCTCTTTTATCATCTTGATTGCATAGAGATATTATTAAATTATCTCGTTTTAAGTTCTTTATTACTACTGTTATATTTCCTGGTGTACTTAATGTAAGTTTTGTAATTGCACTTATATTTAAATTACCTCGATGATATAAGACTTCTAAGACTTTAAACTGACTTATTGTTAGTTTATGTTCTTTAAAATATTCTAACTCTTTTTTAGAAAAACGATCATGAGTTTTGATAACTTGCATCCAAGTTTTCATCGCTAAATCTGTTTTTTTCCCATAAGATATTAAACTAACTTTATTCATAAAGTACTCCTAAATAAGAGTATACTACTAATTAGTAGTATATGTCAATGATAAAAAATGTAAAAGCATATATTTTAAAATATTTACTTATTAATAGTGATAAATAGGGAGTTCTAATTTGTAAGTATCTTTTAGTATAAATTAAAAAAGTGAGCTAAATGCTCACTTCTTTAATTAAGCAGCTTTTTTAACTAATTTTTTTGCAACTTTTTTTGCAACTTTAGCTTTTGAAAGTTTTAGTTTGATAACTTTTTTAGCAACTTTCTTACTTAATGCTTTAACTTCTTTTTTCTTAACAACTTTTTTAACAGCTTTTAATACTATTTTCTTAAGTTTTTTTTCTTTTAATTCTTTTGACATGATATCCCTTTTTTTATGTGTTATAGATATTACTTATATATAAAAGTAATATAATATGGTGATTATACACATTTTTTTATAATTTGTCAAGGCTTTTACTTATAAAGATTATTAATACTTTACTTAACCAATACGTAATATATATTTGGATAAAATATTACGCTTTATGTAAAGCATATACACATAAAAGGAATTTAATATGTTATTAACTCCAGGACCAACTCCTGTACCTGAGTTTGTAAGAACTGCAATGAGTGATGTAACTATTCATCACCGAACACCCGAGTTTGAAAAAATATTTGAAGAAACAAGAACTCTATTATTAGAAATTTTTGATATGCCTGAGGCTGTAATGTTAGCAAGTAGTGGCACTGGTGCGATGGAAGCTTGTATTACAAATTTAACGCATAAAAAAGCTTTAACTATAAATTCTGGAAAATTTGGTGAAAGATTTGGAAAAATCTGCCAAGCCTTTGATATACCATTTCGCGAACTTAAAAACGAATGGAATACTCCTGTTAGTGTAGATGCTGTAATTAAAGCAATTAAAGAAGATGAGCAAATTGATGCAATATTTCTTCAAATTTGTGAAAGTGCTGGTGGATTAAGACATCCCTATGAAGAAATAGCTCGTGAAGTTAAAAAAATCAATAAAGATATTATGATAATCGCAGATGGTATAACCGCTGTTGGAGTTGAAAAAATTGATACAAAAAATATAGATGCTTTAATCGCAGGAAGTCAAAAAGCTCTAATGCTTCCTCCTGGTCTTTCAATGATTGGTTTTTCTTCTGCTGCTTTAGATAAAATAAATAAAAAACCAGCAGGTTATTATTTTGACCTTTCTAGTGAAATTAAAAAACAAAGAATGAATACAACAGCTTATACAGCAGCAACTACCTTGATTATTGGTTTAAGAGAAATATTAAGTTTTATAAAAAATAATGGTGGATTTGAAGACTTATATGGGAAAACAGCTTTAAGAGCAAGAGCTACAAGAGAAGCATTAAAAAAGATTTCTTGTGTAATTTATCCTAAAACTCCCGCAAATGCGATGACAACAATTTTTAATGAAAACTCTCCTGCAATTAGAAAAATTTTAAAAACAAAATATAATGTAAATATTGCAGGTGGACAAGATCATGTAAAAACATCAATCTTTAGAATAAATCATATGGGTTTAGTTGAAGATTATGAAGCCGCTTGGGTTGTAAACGCGATAGAGTTGGCTTTAGATGAATTAAAAATAAGAGAATATGATGGAAGTGCAAATAAAATATTTGCCCAAATCATGTTTAAAGGAAAATAATGATTTTTGAACATGAGATTCCTAAAGGAAGCCGTTTATACTTTGGTAAAACAGCAAGAAAAAAAAGAGAAATAGAAAATAAATTATCTGCAATTTTAGATGCAAATGATTTTGAAGAAATAGTTACTCCTAATTTTTCATACTCCCAACATCAAGCAATAGAAAATGATAAAAAATTAATAACATTTTCAGATGAATTAAATCATAAGGTTGCATTAAGAGCTGATAGTACTTTAGATGTTGTAAGAATTATTACTAAAAGACTAGGACGAACAACAAGCCACAAAAAATGGTTTTATGTTCAGCCTATTTTTTCTTATGCTTCGCAAGAAGATTATCAAATAGGGTGTGAGTGGATTGATCATAATAATATTACAGATATTTTAAATTTAACTGCTAATATTTTGGCAAAACTTGATATAAATCCAGTTTTACAAATATCAAATATCAATATTCCAAGATTAGTTTCTAAAGAACTAAACTTAGATATTAATTTATTTAAAAAAGGTGAGATAGCAGAACTCTTTGATATTAAGTGTGATTGGTTAAGCTCTTTAATTAAAGTGAAAAATATTTCTGATTTAGAGAGTATTATAAATACAGTTCCAAATTCAATTAAAATTGAATTAGAAAAACTTTTAAATACAGCTAAAGAAGTACAGTATTCAAATATTGTAATAGCTCCTCTATATCATGGAAGTTTAAAATATTATGATGATGTTTATTATA
This sequence comes from Arcobacteraceae bacterium, assembly GCA_965224485.1. Taxonomy (GTDB): domain Bacteria; phylum Campylobacterota; class Campylobacteria; order Campylobacterales; family Arcobacteraceae; genus NORP36. The sequence goes on from CBDCZH010000024.1 coordinate 36,000, forward strand.
GAGTAATTGAAAACAATTTAACTATATGTAAAGGTGGTAAATATTCAAGTGAAGGTATAAGTTCACTTGGTTTTGCATTTTACACAGATAGTTTATTAAAAATTTTAGAGGATTAATATGAATAAAGCAGATTTAATTGTAGGTATTCAGTGGGGTGATGAAGGTAAAGGTAAGATGGTTGACATGCTTGCTCAAAAATATGACATGGTATGTAGAAGCCAAGGTGGTCACAATGCAGGTCATACTATTTGGGTTGATGGTGTTAGACATGCTCTACATTTGATTCCTTCTGGTGTTTTAAACAAAAACGCGATTAATATTATTGGTAATGGTGTTGTTTTATGTCCAGAAGCAATTATTAAAGAGATGGAACAGTTTTCTGATTTAGAAGGAAGATTATTTATTTCTGATAAAGCTCATTTAAACTTACCTTACCATGCTTTAATTGATCAAGCAAAAGAGAGACTAAAAGGCGATAAAGCTATTGGAACTACTGGAAAAGGAATTGGACCTGCATATGCAGAGAAGATTTCTAGATCAGGGTTTAGAGTAGGTGAGTTATTAAATCCTAAAAAATTACAAAAAGCTATTGTTGAGTATTTTGAAGAAAATAGATCTATTTTTGATGTATTAGAGATAAAAACTCCAGAAGCAGATGAATTATTAACTTTATTAGAATTATATAAAAAAGAGCTAGCTCCTTTTATTGCAAATACAACAAACTTAGTATGGAAAGCTTTAGATGAGAATAAAAAGATTTTACTAGAAGGTGCTCAAGGTACTTTATTAGACATTGATCATGGAACTTATCCTTATGTTACTTCTTCATCTTGTGTAAGTGCAGGAGCTTGTACTGGTTTAGGAATAGCTCCTAGAGATATAGGAATAGTAACTGGAATTGTAAAAGCTTATACTACAAGAGTTGGTAATGGGCCTTTTCCTTCTGAAGACTTCACTGATGAAGGTGAGCGAATGGCTGATGTAGGAAAAGAAGTTGGTACTACAACCGGACGAGGAAGAAGATGCGGTTGGTTTGATGCAATTGCAGTTAAACATGCGGCAAGATTAAATGGTTGTGATCAATTATCTTTAATGAAACTAGATGTTTTAGATGGTTTTGAAAGAATTAAAATCTGTATAGCTTATGAAGTAAATGGTGAAACAATTACTTATATGCCAAGTGACTTAGATAACGTTAAACCTGTTTATGAAGATATAGCTGGTTGGGATAGTGTAGTTGGAATACGAAACTATGATGATTTACCGGAAAATGCTAAAAAATATATTAAAAGAATTGAAGAGTTAACTGATGTTAAAGTTGGTATAATTTCAACATCACCAGAGCGAGACGATACTATTATTAGAGGATAATTATTATGAGAATGAAGTTAAATCACACAAAATATATCTCTAGAAGAATTGCAAGAGATTTAAGTACTTGTGAATTTGTAGAAAACAGAAAAACAAAAGATGAAATTGCAAGTGAAATTGATAGAATTTTAATTGCTGATCTTAATAAAGAATATGACTTAGATGAAAAAGTAGCTGATATGTTAGATGAGCAAGAAGAAGAAATAGAATTCTTGCATGCTGATTATAGACAGTTATTTTGGATGACTAAAAAAAGACTTGCAAATGAGTTTGATGTTATTTTAAATAACGAAGATAGATTCACCGATATTGCACATCAAATTTTAGACTATTTATGGGAAGAAGATTTTATTCATTATATTGTTTCTGATAATAAAGTTAAAAATATAATTTTTGCTTCTATTGATGACTTCTTAAAAGGTTTTGAAGAAGCTGATGGGGAAGTTTATGAAAAAATTAAAAATTATAAACGTAAACTTATTCCAGGAACAGATGATTATGCAATAATCTATGAAAGATTATATGAAGAAGAGTTGATAAAAAGAGGGTTGATTTAATATGCAAAAAATTTGGATTTATTTAGAAAATGGAGTTTTTTTAGAAGCTAACTCTTTTGGAGCTTGCGGTACAGCTGTTGGAGAAATAGTATTTAATACATCTTTAACTGGATACCAAGAGATTATAACAGATCCATCTTATGCTGGTCAATTTATAACTTTTACAATGCCTGAAATTGGAAATGTTGGTGTAAATGAAGATGATATGGAAAGTAAAACTGCTCATTGTAAGGGTGTAATTGTAAGAAATTATCATCATGAGTATTCAAATTACCGAGCACAAAATGATTTAGATTCTTTGTTAAAAGAACATAATGTTTTAGGTATTTGTGATATCGATACAAGATATTTAACTAAAATAGTAAGAAATGAAGGTGCTATGATGATGATAGCTTCAAGTGAAGTTTCATCTAAAAATGAGTTAAAAAAACTTTTAGATGAAGCTCCTAGAATTGAAGATATTAATTATATTAAAGAAGTAAGTACTAAAGTCACTTATATTCATAAATATGGTGCTTGGAATCATGAAGAAAAAACTTACAATAAAGCTATGATGAGTGAAAAAAAGATTGTAGTAATTGATTTTGGTGTTAAAAGAAATATTTTAAATGAATTAGTTCAAGTTGGTTTAGAAGTTGAAGTAATTCCATCTGATTTTAAAGCTAGTGATTTAATCAAAAGATTCAATGACAAAGAAATAGGTGGAATATTTTTATCAAATGGTCCAGGTGATCCTTTAACTCTAAGTGCTGAAAAAGAAGAAGTAGTCAAACTAACTTCATCTGGTATCCCAATTTTTGCAATTTGTCTAGGTCATCAAATGTTATCAATAGCTCACGGTTATGATACTTATAAGCTTAAGTTTGGTCAACATGGTGGTAACCATCCAGTTGCAAATGAAAACAGAATTGTAGAAAT